>NZ_SSNI01000019.1 GCF_010015475.1 Pontibacter pamirensis | reverse complement strand
GAATCCGTTCGACTTGCATGTATTAGGCCTGCCGCTAGCGTTCATCCTGAGCCAGGATCAAACTCTCCATTGTAATGAATTACTTCAAACAGCCGAAGCTGTTCATGTGTTCGTCCGACCCCGGCTTCCCTAAAATTACCCCCTTCCCCGTGAGGGGAAGGAGCTGACGCAGCTGATTTCAACAATCACCCGCGCGGATTACCTTAAATTTTCTGTCTCAATCAATCTCTCAAAGAACGTAGCGAAAAGAACATCTTTCTTTTCCGTAGGGCATCTCACGATGCCGGTGTTTTCAGTGTTGTTCCGCAGGGCCTGTCGCCTTGTTTCCGGAAGCGGATGCAAAGGTAAGAACCTTTTCCCGATTCGCAATGAAAAAATAAGGAGTTTATTTTCCTGTCTCTCTTTTCTTCCCCTTCCTTCTGAAGCGGGTTGCAAAGGTACGAAATGTTTCCCTTTCCGCAATACCCAAGGAGAAGTATATTCTTCTCTTTCTCTCCTTCTTCTTTAGTCCGGGGAGCCTGTGTTAACAACCCCACTTCCTGACCGCCTCCTGCCGAAACGGGATGCAAAGGTAGGAAGCTTTTCCCGCTTTGCAAGCAGCAGGGGAAGTTTTATTTCCTCGCTGCCCTCTCACCCTCTCTTGTCCCGTCCCTGCCGAACGGGGATGCAAAAGTAGTAATCTTTCATCTATCCGCAAGCGGAGCATGTAAGAAAAGCGCTCATTATATAGCCTCAGAAACGCAACTAACTGATACTGCGGGGGAAATTTTTACAGGAAATTCAATGCTTTTCTTGCCCGGGCTGCACGAGGCCCCCTGAATCTGCGCGAGGAGGCGGGCCTGGTACACTTTCCTTTGGGTTGCCCCGCGCTGCTTTGCTGCTTCCTGCCTCTCTTGAGGGCCGGCAATCGGGGATAAGCACTTCCCCTGTCGCCCGGAGTTCTACTGCCAGAGTTTAACTATAGTGATGAATTCTACTTCTCTTTGGTGCCCTGCGTCTCAGGCACTGGGGAATAACAGTCAGGTATGCCACAGAGATTCCCGTGCATCAGAAGGTTTCTAGAGTTTTGGCTATGCCACCTCTTGCTTCTGTTTACCTGTAGTAGCGCTATCAGCATACTCCTGCAAGTAACTATAACGGGGCGTAAGTTTCCCGTCTTTGGCAATGGTGCCGCGCTCCAGTATGCCTTCTGCATCTCCGTTGAAGAGGTGCGGAAACACATTGTCAATCAGGTGGCGGCCGAAGTCGCGGGAGGCATTGCGCGGTAACTCACAGGGCAGGTTATCCACGGCCATAACGGTAATGTTTTCCGGGCGGCTGTAGGCTGGTTCCAGTTCTCCTGTATCAGGATTATAATCAAAAGCGGGGTCCTGTATGGTAGTGGAGCGCTTGGTGGTGGGAATAGAACCGTTGACATCGCAGGTAATGTCTGCGATGGTATTAATTCTGAAATCTGGCTGGCGTGCCTCCTCTTCTGTGAACAATTTGGGTGCATTTGGATGCCAGTAAGCGCAGGCCAGCAGCAGGTCGGTCACGCGGGTGAATTTACGGAACGTACTCTTATATAAGTGTGGATTGGTATAAAAGTCAGGTGAGTCCCACACTTCCACATCCGGGCGCATATTGTAGTCACCGGAATGCAGTTGGGCGTAAACCGGCTCGGTGAATTGCTTGTACAGGTAGTCAAACACACTCACCTTTTTTATTCCCATTTTATCCAGCACCTCCATCGCACCGCTGGCCACACGCCCTCCTCCTGTTATGGCAATTTTTACCGGCGGCAACTTCACTTTAAAGAACTCCTCCTGCATATCCTCCATCTCATGGCACAGGTAAGCGGGCTTCAGGTTGAACAGTTTCCACTTTTTGCCATAAATCAGCATACCGTTATAAGCTCCTACTATACCTGCGTAACGGCCAAAAGCTACTACCCGCTGCCCCTGTGGGGTTTTCAGGGTTTCATAGTCTATCAGCGTAATGTTCTTGTCGAGGATGGCGCGCAGCAGTCCGGCATTTTGCGGTTGCTTCTTTATCGTATGGGAGAAGAAGAAATAGGTCTTGTTGGGAATGAGCAGGTCAATAGGCACTTCTTTTACACCAAGCAGAATATCGCAGTCGTGCAGGTCCTGCTGCACCGGAATCCCCAACTCGGCATACTCAGCGTCGGCAAAACTTCGGACATCACTGGACTGCACCACAATCTCCATCTCCGGAAACTTCTCCAGCGCTTCCACACACTTTTTTGGGGTAAGCGGTACGCGCTTGTCTGTCGGTGTTTTCCCTTCCTTCACAACGCCAATTTTAGTTTTGCCCATGGATATGCCCTTTTGAATTGTTGATGAAACAAATTTGTTAGATTAAAGCAAGCAAAAAGCGCTTTTACCTGTTATAGTTGAAAGGCTGTATTGCACATAGATGCAATACCTTGTAAGTAGCAACGGATAGCAGGTGAAAGCCCTAACTATTTAGTTTTGATGCTTCAATATAATAAACAATTACTATTACTTTTGTAGAAAATTACTGAGAATGGCGGAGGTCCGCTGCTTTCTACTATTTGCAACCCATAATTCCCAATCTATATTCCGTTATGATTTTTAAAACCAAACCTGCAGATGTATTCAAGGAGCGCCACAACGGCCCCGACAAGGAGCAGATGCAGCATATGCTTCAGACTATTGGGGCAGACTCGCTGGACCAATTGATTGAGGAGACTGTTCCGGCCGCCATTCGCTTAAAAAAACCACTGAACCTGCCAAAGGCACTTTCTGAGAAAGATTTCCTGAAAAAGTTCAGCCAGATTGCAAAGCAGAACAAGGTGTTCAAGTCGTACATTGGCCTTGGCTATAATGATACGGTGGTGCCGCCGGTTATACTTCGTAACATTATGGAGAACCCGGGCTGGTACACAGCTTACACGCCTTACCAGGCCGAAATTGCCCAGGGCCGTCTGGAGGCGCTGATCAATTACCAGACGATGGTGATGGACCTGACTGGAATGGAGATTGCCAACGCCTCTTTGCTGGATGAGGGAACTGCCGCTGCCGAGGCAATGGGTATGTTCTATTCGCAGCGCAAAGGCTCCCGCAAAATCGCCTCCCGTTTCTTTGTATCAGAGCAGGTGCTGCCGCAAACAGTAGATGTACTGCTGTCGCGTGCCACACCGCTGGGCATTGAGCTGGTGATAGGCGACCACCGCGAGGCGAACTTGGAAGACGAGACGCTGTTTGGTGCTATTCTGCAGTATCCTGCTGCCGACGGTGCTATATTTGATTATACTGATTTCATCAGCCGCGCCCATGCCCAGGATATACTGGTAGCAGTAGCAGCAGATATACTTTCGCTTACTTTATTAACACCTCCGGGAGAGATGGGTGCTGATGCCGTAGTGGGCACTACGCAACGCTTTGGCGTGCCAATGGGCTTTGGTGGTCCGCATGCGGGTTATTTTGCCACAAAAGATGCCTTCAAGCGTGTTATTCCAGGTCGTATTATCGGTATTTCTGTGGATGCGGCCGGCGACAAAGCTTACCGTATGGCTCTGCAGACCCGCGAGCAGCACATCCGCCGCGAGAAAGCCACCTCTAACATCTGTACAGCGCAGGTATTGCTGGGCGTGATGGCAGGTATGTATGCCGTTTACCACGGCCCGCGCCGTCTGAAGTACATCGGCCTGAATACTTATGCCCTGACGCAGCAACTGGAGAATGGTTTGAAAGCCTTGGGCTTTGAGCAGCAGAACGAGCAGTATTTCGACACGCTGAAAATAGCAGTGGAGAGTGCCGACATGCAACAGGCAATCCGCCAGGAAGCAGAAGCCGCTGGCATCAACTTCCGCTATTTTGGTGAAAAGAACATTGGCCTTTCGATTAACCAGAACACTGAACTGCAGGATGTGAAGGATATCTTAGCGGTATTCGCGAAGGTGGCTGGCAAACCTGCGGATGTGTTGAACATAGACGAACTTCCTGCTGAAACAGACGTGACCTGGTCCGACAACCTGATCCGCAAGAGCGAATACCTGCAGCACGAGGTGTTTAACAAGCACCATTCAGAGTTGGAGATGACGCGTTACATGAAGCACCTCGAGAACAAAGATATTTCGCTGGTTCACTCCATGATTCCGCTTGGCTCCTGCACCATGAAGCTGAACGCCACGGCCGAGATGATTCCGGTAACCTGGCCAGAAATAGGACAGCTGCACCCTTTTGCCCCGGCCGACCAGACAAAAGGCTATCAGCAGATTTTCGCGGACCTGGAGGCCTGGCTGTGCGAGGTAACACAGTTTGATGCGATGTCGCTGCAGCCTAACTCCGGTGCACAAGGCGAGTACGCTGGCCTGATGGTAATTCGTGCCTATCACGAGTCGCGTGGCGACCACCATCGTACTGTTTCGCTTATTCCTTCTTCTGCTCACGGCACGAATCCAGCTTCTGCAGTAATGGCTGGTATGAAAGTGGTGATTGTGAAGTGCGATGAGAAAGGAAATATTGATGTGGCTGACCTGCGTGCAAAGGCAGAGCAGCATAAAAATGATCTTTCGTGCCTGATGGTGACGTACCCTTCCACACACGGTGTGTATGAGGAGAGCATCATTGAGATCTGCCAAATCATCCACGACAACGGGGGCCGCGTGTACATGGACGGTGCCAACATGAATGCCCAGGTTGGCCTGACGTCTCCGGCTACCATCGGTGCCGACGTTTGCCACCTGAACCTACACAAGACATTCTGTATCCCTCACGGTGGTGGTGGCCCTGGCATGGGCCCTATCGGTGTGGTGAAAGACTTGGCTCCGTTCCTGCCTGGCCACGCCGTGGTAGACCTAGGCCGTAGTGAGGCGATTAACGCAGTATCTGCAGCGCCTTGGGGTTCTGCTTCTATCCTGCCAATCTCTTACGCTTACATTGCCATGATGGGCGGGGAAGGTTTGACAGAGGCAACCAAAGTGGCTATACTGAACGCTAACTATATTAAGGCACGTCTAGAGAAGCATTACCCTGTGCTGTATGTAGGTTCTAAAGGCCGTTGCGCACACGAGATGATCCTCGATTGCCGTAACTTCAAAAAAGTGGGTGTAGAGGTAGAGGATATTGCAAAGCGCCTGATGGACTACGGCTTCCATGCGCCTACCGTATCTTTCCCGGTTGCCGGCACACTGATGGTGGAGCCAACGGAGTCTGAGGCACAGGAAGAACTGGACAGGTTCTGCGATGTGATGATATCTATTCGTGAGGAAATTCGTGAGATTGAAGATGGCAAAGCAGACCAGAAAGCGAACGTACTGAAGCATGCGCCACACACCCTGAAAGTTGCAATGACAGAGAACTGGAAAAGACCATACAGCCGTGAGAAGGCGGTATTCCCGATGGCTTATCTGCGCGACAACAAAGTATGGCCAACGGTTAGCCGCATCGACAGCGCATACGGCGACCGTAACCTGATTTGCTCCTGCGCGCCAATTGAAGCTTATAATGAAAATGGAAACGAGATGGTAGCTGTAGGCTAAGCCAATACGAAACTCCTGTTAATATAGAAAGCCCCGTAACAAAAACTGCTGCGGGGCTTTTTTGTGCTTGTCTCAAAAGAGCGTCTCCTATATAAAAATTAGACTAAAGCATGTGTAGCAGGAATAGTTAGAACAATCATTCAATATTTTGTATATTCCGGTGCTGTAGGCACTGTTGTTGGCGCGGTTACAACAGCTACAGCATATACCTCGTTATATCATTTAGAAAATAAATAGAAGTCTGAAATGATAAAAGCCACACCCTCTGGCACCTTTTTCCTGCTGCTTATCACCCTGCTGTCTTTGGCCGGCTGTGCCCGCATTCCGTTGGCAGATGTACAGTATGCATATGACCCAACTGTAAATTACAGAAAGTACCGCACCTTTGGCTGGTACAGAGCAGAGGTGCCGACTCCTGTTGCAGGAGGTTCAGGTCCTGCATTCAGTACACTTGTAGATGATAGAGTAAAGGGAGCCGTGGCCAGTGAGCTTGTAAAACAAGGGCTAAACCTAATGGTAGAGGGAACTCCTGACTTGCTGGTGGCTTACGATATTGCTGTTGATACTGCACTTCTGGTGCAGGATTATAACCTGCCACCAGGCTATGGCTACGCCTACTGGTATGGGTACCGCTACCGTTACAGTTATGCAGGTGTGCCAAACTATATGGATATAAGAAGGTATGACATCGGCACACTCGTTATCGATCTTATCGACCCAACCACAAACCAACTAATCTGGCGCGGCTGGGTAGGCTCCGACATAGACCCTGCTGCTCTGGATAATTCTTATATTCCGGTAGTTGTGGCAAACATCATGTCACGCTTTCCGCCAACACCAGATATAGCCCCCTAAGGCTATCAGGCCTATAACTTGTAGCTGATATTGATACCGCCATAGTAGTTGCGGTCGGGGGCAGGCTGGAAATAGCGACCGCCAAAGGCGTTCAGGTCATTCCCGAGGCTGTACTTTTCATCTGTAAGGTTGTCCACTCCTCCAAATACCTCCAACCCGATGTGGTAGCCGAGTTGCCGCTTAAAGCCAGCCCGTGCTCCCAATACTAAATAGCTGTCGGCGTATACCGTGTTGGCGTCATTCAGTGGAATTTCATCCACGTAAGTGCCTGTTGCATTTAAGTAAAACCCTAGGCTGGTGTTGAGGTCGAGGCCTGCAACGGCAGCGTGTGGCGCTGTGCCGGTCAGCCTGTTGCCGGAGAAGTTGTCTTCGTCCCGTTGGTATTCGTCAAAACGGAAATGGTTATAGGTATAGCTGGTCCAAGCCTTGAGTAAACTTAGCGTCTGCTCCGGCTTATCTATGAATGTGTAGCCTATACTCGTCTCGATTCCTTTCTGATTTGTGGAACCCACATTCCGAAACACAGCCACACTCGACACATCCTGTCGGCTCACAATAGTCTCACTCAGCCGGAAATAAAAGGCTGCCACATCAAAGCTCAGCTTGTCTGCCAAAGCAAACCCGCGTACGCCTACTTCATAGTTTGTGCCTCGCTCTGCCTCTAAATCCTCGTTTAAAATACCGTTAGAGGTGAGTATCTCCTCTTCTGTGGGTGGAGAAAAACCTGAACTTACGCTGGCATGAACCGATATATTATTAGAAAACTGCTTCAGCAGGGCAATTCTTGGAGAAAGTTCGGCCTCAAAGTTACGGGTATATATGTAATCGCCGGTGGCTACCTGTTGCAGCCGGGTTATTTCGTAGCGGGTGTCGTTCAAGCTAAGCGCTGCGGTGGCAATGATACCGGCAGGCAGTTCAAACTCAGCCTGGGCAAACAGGAAACCTGACTTTGCCACCACTTCGTCGTCGGAGCGGAGGGCGCCGGGTTCGCCGCCGTTGTTGTCATAGGTGCGGGATGCCTCAAAGCCCCGCTGGAACTCGCCTCCTACTGTAAAAGCAGCTCCTACACTTCCGAGGTTCATATCGTAAACAAAACTGGTGCGACCACCGAATTCCTGGCTGGCGTTGCGCTCATAGTCAGTGTTGAAAGGATGGTTCCTGAAGCGGTGCAGCCCATACAACACGGTGTTGTTCCGGAACTGGTCATTGAACCTGTACTCCTGCTTTACGCCTACATTAATACCCTCCTGGTTCATGGAAGCATTCTGTGCTTCGCTGCCAAACATGCCGCCCCGTGCCTGCCGTGGGTTTTCGTCATACTGCTCCTGCGTCAGCCCACCGGGAAGTTCATAGTATAGATTGGAGTAAATGATATTTGCCCCGACTGTTCTTTTCTCGGAAGGGTAAAATTCCGAGGTGATCAACAACACATCACGGTCAATGGCTGATTGCGGGCGATAGCCATCATACTGCTGTTTTGCATACTGCACCAGCACATTAGCTTTCTCTGTGCCGAAGCCAGCGGTGGCCGAGTACCGCCTAAAACCATAGGAGCCTGTGGTGGCACCAACCTTCAAAGCGCTTTCTCCGGTAGCGGCACGTCTAGGTTCCAACAACACGGTACCGCCTGTACCGGCACCGTAAATACTACCTGCAGGCCCCTTCAGCACTTCAATTCTTCCAATATTAGCAGCATCCATCAGGTTCAGGGCTGTCGTGCCATTGGCTTCTGTAAAGGGTATACCATCGTAGTACACCTTCACATTCCGGATACCATAGGGCGAACGCAGGGTACTTCCCCGGATAGAAAGGCGGTAACTGGCGGGAGCCCGCTCCTCCATCCGCACACCCGGCACTGTGTTCACGGCTCTTACAATGGAGCTCTCGTCGAAGCGCTCTATCACCTCCCGATCTATCAAACTCACGGCGCCGGCTGTTTGCAGCAAGGGCCGGTTGCTTTCATACCCTGTTATTACTACCTCCTGCAAACTGGCAGCGCTAGGCTCCAGGAGCACGCGTAGTTCCTCTCCGGCCGGGGGAATTGTTGTTCGCTGTGTTGTGTAGCCGAGGTAACTGAAGACTAGCCTTCTTGCTCTTTCCGACACAGATAAGCCAAAGTCACCCAGCTCATTTGTTACAGCCTGCTCCCCGGTACTAGCCGTAACGGTAACACCTTCCAGTGGTAATTCACTTCGGGCGTCCAGCACCCGGCCACTCACAAGCCGCTGGGCCAGCAGCGCCTGCGGTAGAAAAACCATTAAAATAAAGAGGAAAAAGGAGAATAGAGGTAAAGAAATCTTCATCAGATAATGTTTAGTAATAATCTCAAAACGGAAGAAGCTACTCAAAGTTTGAGCACTGTTTTACAACCTGTAGCAAAAGTACCCTTCATGTCTGCCTGTAACAATTCTTCAGACTTCAAGTTATAGATAGGAATCAACCATAAAGCATCTTGTTCCAGGATGCCGCTACGATACAAGACACAAAGTAAAACTATGAAAACATTTAACACCGCCTTGGCAATAGGCTTAGCCTTTACTTTTTCGGCTGCCACGGCACAAAACAGCGGTCAGCCTATAACTGCCTCCATGGAAGGGCATATTTATAAACCTGTTAAAGTACCCGCCACCGACGAACGGGTACGCCAATTGAAGGTACCCGCCGGCTTTACGATAACTAAGTTTGCTGAAAACCTGAACAAGCCGCGCATGCTGGCAGTTAACTCCGACGGCACAGTATACGCCACTGACCGCGACAAAGGCACTGTGACCATGCTCCGCGACACAAACAACGACGGAAAAGCAGACCAGCAGAAAGTGGTTGCGACAAAAGACCAGATGCACGGCATTGCAATCCGCGATGGTAAAGCTTACCTGATGACAGTGTATGACATTTACTCGGCCGACATTAACAAAGACGGCACATTGGGCGAGTTGAAAACCGTTGCCACAAATTTTCCTGCCGGGGGCCAGCATGCCAACCGCACGATTGAGTTTGGGCCTGACGGCATGTTGTATGTATCTGTAGGAAGCACCTGCAACGCCTGCAAAGAAACAGGAGAAGAGAGCGCTACGCTGGTGCAGATGAAACCCGACGGCTCCGGCCGCCGCATTTACGCCAAAGGCCTGCGCAATATGATTGGCTTCGACTGGCACCCACAGTCTAAAGAGCTATACGGCTTTGACCACGGCATCGACTGGCTGGGAGACACCACACAGAAGGAGGAACTCAATAAGATAGTTGATGGTGGAAACTACGGCTGGCCTTATGTTTACGAAGACGGCGAAGCCAACCTGGCAGATGAGCCGCCACAAAACATGACATGGGAAGAGTATGCAAAGAAAACAGAGTTCCCTGTACTGACGTATGATGCACACTCCGCTCCTATGGACCTCGTTTTCTACACTGGCTCTCACTTTCCGCAGGAGTACAGGGGAGATGCCCTTGTAACCTTGCACGGCTCCTGGAACCGGAGTGAACCTGTTGGGTATAAAGTAGTGCGGGTGCGTTTCGAAAACGGTCAGCCTAAGCAAATTGAGGATTTTGTAACCGGATTTTTAATGGAGGATGGCAAGTCCCATTTTGGGCGGCCGGTAGGTATAGCACAGCACCGGGATGGCTCACTGCTGATAGCAGATGATGATAATGGTGTTATTTACCGTGTAGCTTCTAAGAAATAAGCTTTAGATTCAGAGAAAGACTAAAACAAATATCCAGTAACAAGAAGAGGCTGACCGATTTGGCCAGCCTCTTTTTCATTGGTGTCTGTTAGATTTATTATATCGTTATCACACTAAATACTGCGCACGAAGCTGTTCTGCAGAACCCACCCCTGCCCCTCCCAAGAGGGCCCCTACCCCCAGGAGGGGAATCTGCAGACAGTAAAATGCAATGCGCATGAACCCAGCCGATAGTGGTATTAATTTTTCTTGATGACGAATTCTGTACGGCGATTCTTTTGATGATCTTCCTCAGAGCATATCACGCCATCCCCACAACCATTCACCAGCCTTGTTTTACCATAGCCTTTGGCAGTCAGCCTGCTTCTGTCTATACCCCTGGATACCAGGTAATCTACAGCGGACTGAGCTCTTCGCTCTGAAAGGATTTGGTTGTAATCCTGACTCTCGCGGCTATCGGTGTGGGCACTCAGCTCAATCTCGATTTGCGGGTTATTTTCCAGCAGCGTGGCCAGCTTGTTCAGCTCACTTGCAGCATCCGTACGGATATCCGCCTTGTCAAGGTCGTAGTAGATATTCTCCAGCACAATGGCTTTCTCCAGTTCATTCTTGTCAAACAGCAACACCACCTCTACGGTGTCAGGGGCTGATGCTGGCACCTCTGCAGTGGTTTGCATTTTCAGGTAACCGTGCTTCTCACCCATAAAGGTATAAGCATCCCCTGCTCTGCCATCCAAGAAGTGCTTACCGCGCTCGTCTGTGACAAACACAGTAGAATCTTTTATACTCTTCTGAGCCATTACGATTCTTGTTTCAGGAAGAAGCTCCTGCACCGTCCGCTTCTGCTTGTCTTGCTTACGCTCGAGTGTGGTGATGGCAAGCACTACCGGCTTGTTCAGGATATCGAAGGTAAATATATCATCCGTTCCATTGCTGGCATCGCGGTTAGATGACAGCAGCCCTTTCTTACCCGGCTCTGTAAACATGATGCCGTAGTCGTTCTTCGGCGTGTTAACCGGGTAACCCATATTTTTAACTTTACGCCAGTTGCCTTGTGTTCCCTCAGCAGAGAAGATATCAAGGCCACCCATACCTACATGGCCATCAGAAGCAAAGAACAGCTTACCTTTGGCGTCTACATAAGGGAAACTCTCACGGCCCGGGGTGTTGACAACAGTACCTGCATTTATTGGTTCACCCCAGCTGCCGTCGGCCTTGCGAAGGGAGTAGTATACATCCGTATCGCCCATACCTCCCGGCATATCAGACACAAAGTACAGCACCTGCCCATCGGGTGACAGTGCGGGGTGACCTACTGAATATTCCTCTACCTTGTTGTATACGAAAGGCTGAATGTTGCTCCAGCTTCCGCCTTGCTTTTCAGCAGTGAATATCTCTAGGCGGTTCACGTAATCCTTCGCCTCTGGCTCGGCCGCTTTTACCCAACTGGTTGGGTCAGAATTTACATGCATTTTTCTCTGCATTACCTGCGTGCGGGTAAAGTAAAGCGTTTTACCATCCTCAGCGGCAGAAGCAGTAGCGTTGTGATAGTCGGAGTTGATGACATCCTGCAGTGGCATGGGGTTGCCCCAGTTACCCTGCACATCCTGCTCAGCGGTAAACAACTGCAGATAAGGGCGGCCGGTCCAGCCGTGCAATAGCGCCTGGTCTTTCTTTTTATCGCCGGTGACCGGCTTCACTCCCCTGTCAGAAGTGAAGATAATGCCTTTGTTGCCGTACTGCATCGGGCTGAAATCGGAGTAGTTAGCATAATTAAGCACTTGCAGCGGCTCTACTTTGGCCACAGCAGGCTGACGCATCCATCTTGCTGCCATTTCTGTTGCCTCTATCAGCTCCTGGGCCTGCTCTGCTTTGTCGGGCATTTCTTCGCCCCATGCCATGTACTGCTCTTTTGCCTCTGCATATTTGCCGTTGCTGCGCAGTGCATCCGCAAAGTAGAACAGGTTTATCGGCTCGCGGCCGGTCATCTTCACTATTTTACCGTACCAGTTTTCGGCTTGCGCTGTCTGGCGCGTCAGGCGGTATGCATCCGCGATGCGTGTGGCTGTCTCTAAATCTGGTGTGCGTTTCTGGATGGCCTCCTGGTAGTTTTCCAGCGCCAAAGCGAATTCGTAATTCTCGTATTGTTTGTTTGCCTTGCGAAGGGATGACTGGCTATGCGCCACAGGGCCAAAACCTAACATCGCCGCCACAACTAAACATAAGGGTGTGTATTTATATCTCATAGGTGTAAGCGCTAATGGTTAAAAGTACTGCGGTGTGAGCATTTTTGTCTCTTTCTTCTTTTTGAAGAAGTAGTATCCAACGGATACCTCGTGCGTGTTGTAGCCACTCAGGCCGTTCAGCATCTTATCGTAAGAGTAGCCGAGGCGAAGTGTCTTGAGCACTTGCAGCTCCGCGATGAGCGCCACTGCCGTAGGTCTGCTCAAACCCTCTCCTTCCGCTTCGCCTATCAGGTTCATGCTGGTGCGGTAAGAGCTGCCCAGCCACAGGCGGTCGCCCAGCAGCACAAAGGCATTCAGGTCGATGTTAGCCGGTGCGTTGAAATCTTCTTTGATGAGCACGCTTGGCTTTACTTTCACAAAAGGACTTACATCAAACACATAACCTGTCGTGAAGTAGTAGTGGCGCTGCGGCTCTATCTGCTGCATGTCTTTGTACTGCAGCAGGTCTGAAGCAGACAGGCCAGCATAAAAACGGTTTGTGTGGTAGTAGGCACCAATTTTAACGTCTGGCTTGATGTACACTTCTTTGCCTGAAGGAATCGCGTCGTCACCCTCAAAGTTGCCGAGTGCTGTGCCGTCTATCATGTTCTGCACCAGGCCAGGCGCTATACCTAAACTTATGACAGAGTTCTCACTCAGCTGCAGCTTCACTGCAAAGTTAGCATAGGCGCTGAGCGTGCTCTGCGCGCCTATTTCATCTCGTGTCAGGTTCAGGCCCACGCCCACCCGGTCGTTTGCCAGCACGCCATCCACAGCCAGCGACTGCGTAGTGGGCGCTCCGTCAATTCCTGTCCACTGCGAACGGTGGAAAGCGTTCAGGTTCAGCACGTTTTTACTTCCGGTATAAGCCGGGTTAATTCCCATGCTGTTGAAAATGTATTGGGAGTACTGCGGATTCTGCTGTGCGCTGGCTGCTGTTGTGAACAACAGCGCCAGCAATAAATAAAGTATTCTCATATTCATTGAAGTTTCAGATTTCATAACCACTGCTTATCGGAAAAGGGTTGTATAGCCAGTGAACTCTTTTACAACGCCCTCACATAATGTTACCCTTACCTTATAGAAGTAAGTACCCGGCTCCAGTTTGCTTGCACTCCAGTTGCTCTGGTAGTTTCTTGTTTTGTATACTTCAGAACCCCAGCGGTTAAAGATGGTCACCTCATTGGCTGTGAACTTCTCCAGATTCGTTATAACCCAGGTATCATTCTTGCCGTCTCCGTTCGGGCTAAAGGCTTTCGGGAAGTTAAGCTGGCCATCGGCAAGTGAAATATCTATTGTTGCGCTGGCGGCAATGCCGCTGCAAGTACCGTTTAGGGCGGCCACTGTTACCTGACCCGCTGCAGTCGGGCTATCCGCTGTTACGGTGATGGTGGTTGTGCCCTGACCTGAAGTGATGGTGAAGCCTGACGGAACAGTCCAGGTATAACCTGTCGCTCCTGTCACAGCATTGATGGTGTAAGTCAGGCCGTCGCATACATTACTGTTGTCTGTAATGACACCTGGTGAAACCGGCGGCACTGTGATGCTGACATCTTTGGAGATGCTTTGAGCGGTGCCGCAGGTGTTAGTTGCAATAACAGAGACAGTTCCTGCAGTTGCTGTCGTGTTCACCGTGATGGTGCCTGTTCCCTGGCCGGATACTAGTGCCCAGTTGGCAGGCACTGCCCAGGTGTATGTTACGCCATCTTCTACAGTAGCCAGCGTATACGTTACGGTCTCCCCGTACTCACACACGGCGCTGTTACCAACTATCTCATTTGTTTCGGTCGGAGCCAGCACTGGAGCCACATTTAAAGTAGCGGCATTGCCTGTTCCACAACCATTTATCACGCCTACTGTAACCTGACCTGCCTCTTCACCTACTTCCACTACAATGCTGGTCGTGTTCTGGCCGCTAACCAATGTCCAGGTAGCCGGCACTGCCCACGCATAACCCGTGGCGCCAGTTACAGCAGGAATGGTATAAGTTAGGCTTTCTCCGATACAGGCACCTACCTCTCCTGTTATAGCCGGAGCGGCAAGTTTGTCATTCACCGTTACTGCCAGCGTTGCTGCGGAGCTGCCACCGCAGTTGTTGTCTGCTGTTACACTGATAGCACCTGCTGCTGTGCCAACCTGCACAGTTACCCGTGCTGTGCCTTCGCCACTTACGATACTCCAGCCTGCAGGCAGTGTCCAGGTATAACCGGTAGCACCTGCTACGGCAGCCACCGCATAGGTTGCTTCAGTGCCGGCGCATACAGTTGCCGCGCCAGTAATAGCCACCGGAGCTGCCGGCACTGGACTGATGGTGCTGTTATAAGTGCGCTCCCCGCTGTCGCCGCATTCGTTTGTTGCTTTTACTTTGATAGCACCTGCCGTTTCACCTGCTGTTACGGTAATGCTGGTAGTATTCTGCCCGTTCTCGACTGCCCAGCCATCAGGCACCGTCCATACATATCCTGTAGCACCGTCTACGGCAGCTACACTATACACATTACCTGTTCCTTCGGCACACACGGCAGATGGGCCTGTGATGGCACCCGGGGTTGCCGGTTTGTCGTTTACTGTTACAGCTAGTGTTGTAACCGGGCTGCTACCGCATCCATTGTCTGCTGTTACGGTGATGTTTCCGCCTGCTGCGCCAACTTTGTAAGTAACGCTTGCAGTGCCTCCCCCGCTAACGATGCGCCAGCCAGTTGGAGGTGTCCAGGTATAGCCTGTCGCTCCTGCAACAGCAGCTACAGTATAGGTTACATCAGTTCCTGCACATGCAGTTATTTCGCCGGTGATGGCTGCAGGAGCTGCTGGTGTTTCATTTACCTGTACCGCTATAGTAGCAGCGCTTGTGTTACCGCATGCATTGGCCGCTGCCACGCTTAGGTCTACATTGCCCGGAGTGTTGCCAACCTGTAGTGTAATTGTTCTGGTACCTTCCCCTGAAACTACCGTCCAGCCAGCAGGCACAGTCCATAAATAACTGTCGGCTCTGGCTACTGCTGCGGTGCTGTACGTTACCTGGTTACCTACACATACTGTTGCGCTACCGGTTATAGCAGTTGGTGCATTTGGTAAAGTAGTAGTGGTTATCGCTTTGGAAACAAGTGTAGTGGTAAAGCAGCCGTTGCTTACAACTAATGTTAAGGTGCCACCTGCCAAGCCTGCGCTTAATTCCACCGCAGGTGTGTTTTCGCCAGCGGTTATCTGTAGGCCGCCTGTTGCCACCCAGGTGTAAGTTGCATCATCGCCGTAATCGGCCACACGATACGCGTTGCCTGTACTGTTCTGGCAAACTTTAGCTGGTCCTTCAATAGTCGGGTTCGCCAGTCTATTTAAAACTTTGATTTCCTTTGAGGCGGTAAAGGTGTTACCGCAGAGGTCTGTCACCGATACTTCCACTGTACCTGAAGCGGCACCGGCACTCACTGTTATGCTGTTACCAGTCTGAGAAACTTTTGTCAGGCCGCCTGTAACGGTGAAAGTATAAGTGGCACCTGGTACTTGAGTTGCCTCGAACACAGCATTCGTGATTCCTTCGCAAAGGCTCAGGTTACCTGTAATCTCAACTGCTGCTACCGGTACGCAGGTTGCCTCAATTTCTTCTCCACCTGTGTTGTCACCCGGTGTTAAGTCCGGCACATTACCACCAGGAGATACAGTAACCGTGTTTACAATTTTACCCGGTGCGTTTATCTTTGCTACCAGTGTAAGCGTTGCCTGGCTACCTACTGCTAAGTCGCCGATTGTATAAAGCCCTGTAATGTTATCATAAGCACCCTGGCTAGCAGTGGCAGAAACAAACCCTAAGCCTTCCGGAAGCACCTCTGTCAGTGTTACCGCTTTTGCATCGTATGGGCCTATATTGTTCACCGTGATGGTGTAGGTTACATTGCCACCTACATAATAAGGTGCGCCTGCTGCTACTTTCGTAACGTTGAGGTTTGAGCTTATTTCCGGTACTTCAATGATTACTTCATCCTCATTGTCTTCTATCTGAGGGTCTTTTTCTTCACTTTCAACAATAACCGTATTGACAATTCTGCCTGCGCTTAGAATTTCAAATGTAAGCTCTATCTCCCGGCTCTCACCGAACTGCAGGAAGTCTAATGACCAGATATAGTCGCTTTCATCGAATACGCCGTCAGTATAAACAGCAGAACCAGGTATATAGCGCAGGCTTGCCGGGAATCGCTCTTTCATATTCACGACCGTAGCCGTACCCGGACCTTCGTTGTGCACTAAAATGGTGTAAGTAATTTGGTCACCCACACGATAGTCTCTAGCTGGTGCTGTTTTGACAACACTCAAGTTGGGGTCTATGGTTGAAGGCAGGAACAGGTTGTTCCTTTCTCCATTGAATATTACCTTACCTTCCAGCGATATAGCCCGGCCTTCTACAGTTACACCAGCCAATGTTATATCTCTTTTAGCCAGCATGTTGCCTTTCATCGCAGATATACTACCTAATCTGACTTCTCCGCTTATGATCCAAAAAAGGTTTTTCACGTGGCCCCCATTCTGTCCTATAATACTGGCATTAGGGGACTCAGACAGGAGATTGCCATCCACGATAATGATGAAAGTAGAATTATCGTCACCCAACCCTTCCAGCGTTAACCTGCCCTGCAAACTGAGGTCTCCACTTATCTTATGAACACCAGGTGTTAACGTTGTCCCGGTTCCAATTATAGAAGAAAGCGTTTTAGTTTCGTCGTGGTCCTTCTGTGCTAAGAAATGATTATACGCGGCTAGCGCATCTTCCTGAGCAGCTGCGGCGATGGCAGTACCTTTTTCGGTTCGCCCCTGCAAAATGCTCATTCGATCCTCGCCGATAATAGAATTGCCCGGATGTACTCCCACGTTTCCTGTCACCCCTGTCCGGTCTGCGTTGTTGATGATTTCTGTGGAAGCCAGCACGGTGAAGGTGGTTGCCCTCTTTAGCGCGGGGTCTGACTGTGCAAGGCTAAGGGAAACGCCCAGTGTCAGAAAGAAGAAGACTAGAAGTAAAGCTCGGTTCATATAGTGTTAGTAAAGCAAAATGGTAGTTCCTGTTTAGATTAATTCAAATATAAATAGATATAAGTACATATATATACTCCCCCGTATATACTTGCCTTTCTTTATTTAGTTTCCGAAACAAAGAAAAAATTGTAAATAAATATAAATTGATCTATATATACTGACTAATTTATACAAGAGGAACTTAAAGCATCCGCTTTACAGTGCCTGTAGAAAAAACTATCGGGACATTCCATGGTTTCTGAAAGCAAAAGTAATGATATTTATATATTATAAAACTATATGTTTAAATATATAAGAAATAAAATACACTTTATTCTAAAAACCTCAATAGCGTTAAATGCAGCACTATAATTCGCTCAACTTCAAAAATGATTTCCTGAAAAATTGTGCAATAAAAAACCCGGCTACATCCTATGTAGCCGGGTTTTTTATATTCTTTGCTTATGTACAGCTTATATTAAACGTTTACGTGGCGCTCTGCGTGATAAGAAGACCGCACCAACGGGCCAGACTCCACATACTTGATTCCTCTTTTCAAGCCTTCCTCACGATAATGGTCGAACAGGTCGGGGTGAATAAACTCTGCTACCTCCAAGTGCATCTTGGTAGGTTGCAGATACTGCCCTAAGGTCAGGATATCGCAACCGTTGGCTGTAAGGTCGTCCATGGCCTGGTACACCTGCTCCCGGGTTTCGCCGAGGCCCAGCATGATACCGGTTTTGGTTCGCTTGCCATACTCCTTGGTGCGACGGATCTGCTCTAAGCTGCGGTCATACTTCGCCTGCGGGCGTACACGGCGGTACAGCTCTTTTACTGTCTCCATATTATGCGATACGACCTCCTGTCCTGGAGAAATCATCGTGATCAAGGCATCCCAGTTTGCTTTCACATCCGGAATCAGTGTTTCAATGGTAGTGCTTGCCGACATGAGCTTCACTTGCTTCACCGTATCGTGCCAGACGGCAGCGCCACGGTCTTTCAGTTCGTCGCGGTTCACAGAAGTAATCACGGCATGTTTTACTCCCATTAGTTTGATAGCCTCTGCCACACGGCGCGGCTCATCTTCGTCGTACTCGTTTGGGCGGCCGGTAGCCACAGCGCAGAATGAGCAACTGCGGGTACATACATTGCCTAAGATCATGAAGGTGGCTGTACCTGCACCCCAGCACTCACCCATGTTAGGGCAGTTGCCGCTTTCGCAGATGGTGTGCAGTTTATATTCGTCTACAATGCTTCTTACTTTGGCGTACTCCTTCCCAACCGGTAGTTTTACACGCAGCCAGTTTGGCTTGCGTGGCTGGCCCAGCGCGTTCAGCCCCTCGGGCTGTGCATTAGGCTGTATAACCGGAAGTGTCATTAATTCATCCATGGTGCAAAGATAGGAAGTTATGGGTTAAGAGGTTAACCTTGGGCTAAAAATGTAACCCTTACAGGTTTTGCCTCTGTAACAAAGTAGCTGCTCTGTTTGTTCGGGGATGGTTTCAGAGCGTGTTTAAACTTTCTCTTTTGAGTTGCAAATAGATGTTTCCAGGACCTGACAACACTCCTTTACGCATTCAGCACCAGATGTAAACGTGCTCTAATTACGGCTGCCGTAGTACAGGTTCAGGTAAACGGAAGTGAATGTTTTGTGATTGTCAGCATCCGGGATAATGATGGGTGTGTTGAGAAAGCGCTCTACCAGAAAACCTACCTCTATGCCGGCAATGCTCTCGCGGTAGCGGCCGTACTCAAAGGTGAGACCCGCTTTGAAATGTACGCCGGGGTTCAGGCTAGCTTCTCCGAGCCCCCTGAGCACACTGTCGCTGCCAAGAATATAGTCTCTGTCCTGGTGGCGGCTCGGGTCATACTGCTCTGTGCGTATATCGGTGCCCTGGCCACCATAATTATAATCAATATAATACGGCACCAGTAAGCCAAGTGACGGCCCTGCAGCTGCGAGGGCATTTACCTGCACCCCCGACTCCGGCGCCTTCCTGAACAAAACCAGGTCACGGCCATAATGTGGCCGCACTACAAAAAGGTAGTTCTGTTTACCATCCACAAAGGACTCACCGGAAATAGGGCTGAAGTAGCGGTTTTCTTTCGGGTGCTTTACTTCTACAACCTCTATGGCACCGAACTGGTACATGTTATCATTCATGAAAAAAGTAGAGCGAATGAAAGCACCTCCGATAAGGCCGCCATTGGAGTTGAAATTAACGCCATAGCTCAGCTCATTCTGAAAGCCTTCATCTTCCTCGGACTGGGCTTTAGCCGGAGCGGCTGCCAACAGTGCGAAAGCAAACAGGAGTATAAGGGTTCTCACCAAGTAATTTTTGAGTTTTGGATTGTATAAAAGTAAGTATCTTTACGCTGATATCAAAACAGAGTTTATACCTATGGCTACTATAAGCAGCACTTACCAGGGAGGCTTGCGCACTACTGCTCAACACCTTGCCTCTGGCAATACCATCATCACCGACGCCCCTGTTGACAACAACGGCAAAGGGGAGGCTTTCTCGCCAACCGACCTTGTTGCTTCCGCGCTGGGCTCCTGTATGATGACCATCATGGGTATTGTCGCCAACCGCGCCGGTATCGACATTGACGGCATCGCGGTAGAAACCACAAAGGTTATGGCTGCTGAGCCACGCCGCATTGCAGAGGTGGTACTGCACTTTACTATGCCGGTCGGCAAAACCTATTCTGAGAAAGAGAAGGCGATGCTGGAAAAGGCTGCCCGCACCTGCCCTGTAGCACTTAGCCTGCACCCCGACATCAAGCAGTCGGTAACTTTTCAGTACTAAAGCATTAACGGCGTGGCAGCCTGATAATTATCGCTACGCCGTTACTTTTTTCTTCAGTGCATCTACGCCAATACTCATATGGGAGGCATTGTAGGTGCAAACTCCATCCTGCACCAGCAACAGCTGCGGCGACTGGTGCTCAACCTGCAGCGCCTCGGCTACCTCGTTCGACACTGGCCGGTATCGCAGTAAATCCAGGTAATAGGTTTTTACATGGTCTAAGCCAGCGCCTTCCCACTGGCGCTCTATGCGGCTTTTAGCCGTGGAGCTGATAGAACACGAGGTGCTGTGCTTAAAAATCACCACCGGTGTCTCTTTCGACTCTTGTATTACTTCATCCAGTTGCTCCGGGCTTGTTAGCGGGTGCCAGTTCATAGCTGTCTCTCCTTTTCCTTCTTTAGTTAAATTAATCTTTCTTTCTCTCCTGCTTCCTTTTCTTCTTCAGGAAGTGATACCATCTTATGGGCTTGCCCCTCTCATTAAACTGGTAGCTGGCAAGCTCATCTTTTTTTGCCCGCTTGCGGGCAGCCGTTCCCTTCCTGAAGGTGTAAGTGTTTGTGTTAAGATGAGTTTCTTTGTAGGCAAGGTCCGCTTTGGCAGCCTCTTTCAGAGATTTGCGCACCTCCCGCCCATGGTTTTCATGCGCCTTAAAGCTAATCTGAGCATAGCCTGGCAGAGCTCCGAAAAGGAGCAACAGCACCAGGGGCAGTATTACTTTGAGAGCCTTTTTCACTGCAGTACTCACCATCATCTCTTTCATATTTTCAGGAGATTATACTGTTCTTCACAAAAGTAGTTTCCGTTGCTTACCATATACGCCAGCCTCCTTTCTTCACTCTGCCATTCTTATCCCGGGGTACTTTGATGGCCTCAAACCCCTGTCCTGCTTGTGTGGTCATTTTTACACGGTTCTTATTGCCTGTTGGCTTGGGGCAGGGAATACCTTTACGCTGGCAGCCGGTACCCAGCAGCAGCCCCATGCAAAGCGAGGCTAAAAGAAATGACCGAAGTATGCGCATGGCATGGTGCTTTATGTTTTGATATAGTACTTGTACAGTATAAGCAAATATAACTTAATACGCCAACATGGCTTCCACTTTCTGGCGAAGGCGCTGCTTTGGCAGGAAGTCCTGCTCTAACTGTGGCGCAAACGGAACAGCCGTATCCAGGCTGGCGACACGGGCTACCGGAGCATCCAGCAGTTCAAAGCAGTTTTCTCCAATCCAGGCAGCAATCTCACCGCCAATGCCTCCTGTTAGGGTGTCCTCATGCAATACAAGCACACGGCCTGTTTTTGCAACAGCCTGCTGCACGGCTTCTTTATCCCAGGGCAGCAGCGAGCGCAGGTCCAGTATTTCAAGGCTTGCATCTGTCAGCTCTTGCTGCAACTGGCTGGCCCAGTGCACGCCCATACCATAGGTGATGATGGTCAAGTCTGTGCCTTCAGCTACTGTTCTGGCTTTGCCAATTTCTACGGTATAATAGTCATTTGGTATCTCCTGCGAGATAGAGCGGTACAACAGCTTGTGCTCAAAATACATCACCGGGTTCGGGTCTTCTATGGCCGCATTCAGCAAGCCTTTGGCATCATAGGGTGTGGAGGGATAGACCACCTTCAGACCAGGGGTGTGGAAAAACCACGCCTCATTGCTCTGTGAATGAAATGGACCTGCCGCTGCGCCCGCTCCTGTAGGCATGCGCACCACCACGTCGGCAGCCTGGCCCCAGCGGTAATGGCTTTTGGCCAAGTTGTTTACAATCTGGCTGAAACCTGTGCTCACAAAATCTGCAAACTGCATTTCCACAATGCTCTTTTTACCGCGCACCGACATCCCGAGGCCTACACCAAGTATAGCGGACTCACACAATGGCGTGTTACGAATGCGTTCTTTGCCGAACTTATCAACAAAGCCCTCCGTCACTTTAAACACTCCGCCGTACTCCGCCACGTCCTGCCCCATCAGCACCAGTTCCGGGTAACGCTCCATGCTTTGGCGTATGGCATCCGAAACGGCATCCACAAAGCGGCGTTCTGTTTTTCCTTCCGAAGCTGGCTTTATCACCTCCTGGTCAAAGGACTTATACACATCCGCCAGTTCCTCCTGCCTGTTGGCTTCCGGCATTGGCGTAGCAAAAGCCGCCTGAAGCCCAGCCTCTATCTCGGCCGCTATCTCTCCTCTTATACTGTCCATTACCTTTTGCGTCAGGATGAGCTCTTCCAGCAGGAACTTCTCGAAGTTTTCCACAGGGTCTTTTTTCGCCCACTTCTCAAACAGCTCCTGCGGCACGTATTTGGTACCGCTGGCCTCTTCGTGGCCGCGCATCCGAAACGTAATGGCCTCTATCAGCATTGGGCGCGGATTTTTGCGGATGCTGGAGGCTGCCTGCCGCACGGTATCGTACACTTCCAGCACGTTGTTGCCGTCAATCTGCAGGGCATCTATGCCGTAAGCCGGACCTTTGTCTATAAAGTGCCTGAACTTGAATTGCTCGTTATTCGGTGTGGATAAACCGTAGCCATTGTTTTCAATCATGAAGATAACGGGCAGGCCCCACACGGCTGCTACGTTCAGGGCCTCATGGAAATCTCCTTCTGAAGCCCCTCCATCGCCACTAAACACCAGTGTTACTTTCTCTTTCTTCTCCAGCAAATCAGCCAGGGCAATGCCATCTGCCACCGCCAGTTGTGGCCCCAGGTGCGAAATCATCCCGACAATATGGTGCTCGTTGCTCCCGAAATGAAAAGAACGGTCGCGGCCTTTGGTAAAGCCGGTGGTTTTACCCTGGAACTGGGCAAACAAACGATCTAATGGAACTTCGCGGCTCGTGAACACGCCCAGGTTGCGGTGCAGGGGCAGAATATACTCATCTTTCTCTAAGGCCAGCGCCGACCCTACCGAAATAGCTTCCTGGCCGATACCTGAGAACCACTTGCTCACTTTGCCCTGCCGCAGCAGCACCAGCATGCGCTCCTCAATCATGCGCGGCTTCAGGATAGCGCGGTAAAGGCTGATGAGTTCGTCTTCGGTATAGTCTTGGATGTTATAGTTCATCTGTAAAAAGGAAACCTTGTTATATGGTGGCAAGTTAATGTATTGGCGGGTGACCTGAAATTTATGCCGCTCTTTTTTAATTTTGTTCTTATTTCAAAAGCTGAATGGCTGAATAGTTTAATTGTTCAATGGTTTGAAAATTGATTTTTAGATTGAATGACCGAGAACTTAAATCAACAATTTAGCAATTCAACAATGTAACAACTACCTATGATAGAATTTAGAGAATTTACACTTGATAATGGCCTCCGTGTGATTGTGCACGAAGACCACACCAGCCCCATGGCCGTGCTGAACGTGCTGTATGATGTAGGATCCAGAGATGAAGAAGAAGCCCACACTGGTTTTGCCCATCTTTTTGAGCACCTGATGTTCAGCGGCTCGAAAAACATACCTGTTTATGATGAGCCTTTACAGCGTGTAGGCGGCGAGAACAACGCCTTCACCAGCCCCGACATCACGAACTATTACCTCTCGCTTCCGGCACAGAACATTGAGACCGGCTTTTGGCTGGAGTCGGACCGCATGCTGGAACTGGCCTTTAGCGAGAACGGCCTGGAGGTGCAGCGCAAGGTGGTGGTAGAGGAGTTTAAGCAAAACTACCTGAACCAGCCTTACGGCGATGTGTGGCTCAAACTGCGTCCGCTGGCTTACAAGGAGCATCCGTACAAATGGGCGACCATCGGCAAAGAAATTTCTCATATAGAAGAGGCGACGATGGATATTGTAAAGGCTTTCTTCCGGAAGCATTACTCCCCGAGCAATGCCATACTGGTAGTGGCCGGCAACGTAACGTTCGAGCGCGCAAAAGAGCTGACAGAAAAATGGTTCGGTCCGATACCTGCCGGGGAGAGATATGTCCGCAACACCCCCAGAGAGCCAAAGCAAACAGAGCCGCGCGTACTGGAGACAAGCGCCGATGTACCGTTAAATGCCATCTACAAGACATACCACATGCCTGCCCGCACTGAGGATGACTATCATGCCGTTGACCTTATCAGTGACATACTGGGCCGTGGAAAGTCGAGCAGGCTGTATGACCAACTGGTAAAAGAGCAGAAGCTGTTCAATTCCATTACGGCTTCAGTTTCAGGTTCTGTGGAGCAGGGGCTGCTGATTATACAGGGCAAACTGAATGAGGGTGTGGACCTGCAGGAAGCGAACGCTGCCATTGAGGCTATCAACCAGGAACTGATGGATAAAATGGTAGATGAGGAAGAGCTGAACAAGGTGAAAAATCAGGCGGAAACGGCTATTGTGTTTTCTGAGATTGAGCTGCTGAACCGTGCCATGAACCTGGCCTATAGTAAACTCATGGGTGATGCGAACCTCATTAACCTGGAAGGAGAGAAAGTACAGGCTGTGACGCCACAGGACATTCTGCGGTGCGCAAAGCAGGTACTGGACCCGAACAACTGCTCCACGCTACTGTACAAAGCGGAGAAAAAGAAAGACAAGGTGCAAGAGCCAGTAGAAGCAGAGGCGTAAGCCTTACCACCATATTTCAACCAAAAAAGGAATGGCTGCCATACTTTGGCAGCCATTCCTTTTTTAAATACTTTCGCTCAGCCCGCTTAGGTCACCTGCTCAAACGCTCGGTGCCATGCTGCAGGCTAAAACTTAGTCTTTCATGTTGATGGAAGGCCAGTTGTCTTTGCCCCACTTCATTTCTTTAATTCTTAGTTTAGGTTTGCCTTCGTCCTTTTTGTCGTAAGCATGGAAAATCAGGTAATCTTTCCCGTCAAAGGTATAGGCAGCCGGGTGCCCTGCAGCCGCCCACTCATCATTGCCCTGCGCAACCAATGTTCCTCCACCATGAACCAGCTTTTTACCCTCCTTGTCAAGGTAAGGGCCGGTTATGTCTTTCGATCGGCCTACCAGAACTTTATACGTGCTTTCCAAACCACGGCAGCAGCGGTCCCAGGACATAAACAGGTAGTAGTAGCCGTTCTTCTTAAATAGAAACGGAGCTTCAATAGAGCCATTTTTCATGTTCCTGGCCTGCTCCAGCATCTCCGTCGTATATAGCGTTTCATAGTCCAGTTCAGGATTGGCGGCATCGCCTGCATCCCGCTCATCCAGCAGCCAGTTTCGTTCTCTGGCTGCAATAGTTTGCCAGCTCTGGTCAGGGCCAGTGGCAACAGAAGTCAGGTCAGGATTTAACTTCACTAATTTAAGGCCTTGCCAGAAGGAACCAAAGGTCATCCAGGGTGTGCCTTTGTCATCAAATATGACATTCGGATCAATGGCATTCCACATATCGCGGCCCGGCACAGACTGGATAACGACACCCTTGTCTTCCCACTTGAAATTTGGATCATTGGGATTCAGAGTTTTGTTGGTGGCCACTGCTATGGCTGAGTTGTTGCGACCAAAAGAAGACACAGAATAATACAGGTAGTAGGTGCCGTTGTGCTGAATGATGTCGGGTGCCCAGATGTTGCCATCGAATTTCGGAATCATCTCAGTGACCCAGCTTGGAGTGCTTGCAAAAACCGGCTTTTCTTGCTTCCAGTTTTTTAAGTCCTTCGATGATTTCACATGAATACCCTCCCCTGTATGAAAAACATAATAAGTGTCATTCTGCTTGATCATAACCGGATCATGCACAATAACGTCACGCGACTGTGCCAGCAGGTTAGTGCTTCCCAGAAACAAAGCCAGAATCAGGGAAAGGAGTGGTTTAATATTTAGATGAAGGTTATGCATATTTAAAGATACAGTTTAGTAATTTAAAATTCATTTATTAAATGTATAAACTACATTTATAATAGGCAAGGAATTTTGCTTCTATTATACTTGTAATTAAAAATGTAGCACACTTAACCTTCACTTTTGTTGTAAACGATCATGGAGTAGCGATCTTTTTCGTCTTACTGAGGAAGCTTTCTGACACAGAATTTTCTGGCTATTATCCCCACCTCTGCCTTTTGTTACCTGTCGTTTTATATCTTTTGTCCAAATGCCTTTTTCCTTTAGACAAGTCTTCCAGAAGCCCCTTTGCCAACACATCTTTTGTTATGACAGTAACCTTACACCTACAAATTTTGTATATACAAATATCATTCGTACCTTTGTTCCCATTAAAGGAGCTATGCGCATAGAAGACGAAATACATCAGAAGAATTTCAAGGACGACTACCGTCGCCTGCTGGCTAACCTGTTGTTTACGAACAACTGGTTGAACCAGCAACTGATGCCTTTCTTTAAAGATTTAGGTCTTACCCTGCAGCAGCACAACGTGCTGGCCATATTACGTGGGCAGCAACCTGACCCGGTATGTTTTGGCGATATTCAGAACCGGATGGTGGATCGGAACTCAAACGTTACGCGCCTCATTGATAAGCTGATTGAGAAAGGTTATGTGACCCGTGATATCTGCCAGACGAACCGACGTATGATTGAGGTGCGTATCACAGAACCAGGGATGCGTAAATTAGGACAGGTGGACGAGAATTTCCCCAAGCTGTTCGCGAAGCTTCATAACCTGACGCAGGAGGAAGCTGTTTTAGTAAGTAACCTTTTAGACAAGCTACGCGGGTAGCCTATTTTTTTACTTGAATATTTGTATATACAAGTAATGTACTAACCGATAATAAACAGATTATGAAAGACATAAAAATAAAAGGCGCTACAATACCCGCACTGGGGTTTGGCACCTTCCAGTTAACCGGCGATACAGCACACAAACTGGTCAAAGCTGCCTTGGATACAGGCTACCGCCACATCGACACAGCCCAGATGTATGGCAATGAGGCGGCCGTAGGCAGTGCCATAAAGGAATCAGGTATAGCCCGTGAGGAGGTATTTTTGACCACAAAAGTGCTCCCTTCTAACCTAAGCAGGAAAGACTTCCTACCCTCCGTGGAGGAGAGCCTGCAGAAGCTGAAAACAGATGCTTTAGACCTGTTGCTCATACATTGGCCAAACTCGGAGGTACCTGTGGAGGAATACATAGGGGAGTTGGTGAAGGCACAGGAAAAAGGCTACACGAAGCATATTGGTGTTAGTAACCACACCACTGCACTTCTGAATAAAGTGCTAGCCACAGGTGCTAACATCATCACCAATCAGGTGGAGTACCACCCTTTCCTCAACCAGAATAAGCTGTACAACTATATGCGCCAGCACGATCTTACACTAACCGCCTACAGCCCGATTGCGCACGGTAAAGTGATGAGTAACGACACACTGAAGCAGATTGGTGAAAAGTATAACAAAAACGAGGTACAGATCACGCTTCGCTGGCTCATCCAGCAGGATGGGGTCCTGGCTATTCCAAGGTCTTCGAAAGAAAATCATATGCAGTCCAACTTCAACATTTTCGATTTTGAACTGACAAAGGAGGAAGTGCAGCAAATAGACAAACTGACACAGGCAAACAACCGCCTCATCGACCCCGGTTTCGCACCTGACTGGGATTAAATTAATTATGAATTACGAATTATAAATTATGAATGAAGGTGGAGGGAACAGAAGCTATACAGTACTCTTAACTTTTTAACCCTCTAACTTTTTAACTTTCTAACTTAGAAAAACATGTCTCAATCACTTTTGAAACCAATAATTATCAACGGCCTGGAATTGAAAAACCGGGTAGTGATGGCCCCAATGACGCGCAGCCGCGCAGACAATGAAGGCAATATACCAAACGATCTGATGGTAACTTACTATACGCAGCGCGCCGGAGCGGGCCTGATTATTTCGGAAGGTTCCCAGGTTTCAAAGCAGGCCGTAGGTTATATCAACACACCCGGCATCTACTCGCAGGAGCAGGTAGAAGGCTGGAAAAGAGTAACAGACGCCGTGCATGCAGAAGGAGGCAAGATTTTCCTGCAGCTGTGGCACGTTGGCCGTATGTCGCACCCTGACTTCCATAACGGTGAACTACCGGTGGCGCCTTCCCCTATTAATCCGAATGATAAGTCTTATACACCGGAAGGTTTTAAAGACACCGTTACGCCACGTGAGTTGACTGTGCCGGAGATCAAGCAAATTGTGCAAGACTTCAAAAACGCAGCTAAAAACGCGATAGCTGCAGGTTTTGACGGAGTGGAGGTTCACGCTTCTAATGGTTACCTGTTCCACCAGTTTTTTGTGACCACCGCCAACCACCGCACAGATGAGTATGGCGGTTCTAAAGAGAACCGTGCCAAATTGCTGTTTGAAGTACTGGATGCCATCAAGGCAGTAATTCCGATTGAGAAGATAGGCGTGCGTCTGAACCCAAGCCTGCACAACGGCTTCGGCATCACCGTGAATGAAGACACCATTCCAACCTACGATTATATTATTGAAAAGCTGAATGACTATAAACTGGCTTACCTACACCTGTCAGAGCCATTCTCAGACGTAAGTGATGTGCCGCATGCAGAGTCAGATATTGCAAAACGCTACCGCCCGGTATATAAAGGCAACCTTATCATCAACGCTGGCTTTACGCAGGAAACAGGCAACAAAGTAATAGAAGAAGGCGATGCTGATATGGTGGCTTTCGGCGTACCTTTCATTGCAAATCCAGACCTGCCGGAGCGATTTGCTCAGAATGCAGATCTCCAGAAACCAGACCAGAACACCTTTTACTCTCCTGGTGCCAAAGGCTATATCGATTACCCTTCGTTAGTGGAGGCAGAGGCCTAAGCCAAAGACGCTTTTTCATATATCTTTTTACAGCCAGCTACCGCAAGGTAACTGGCTGTTTTTTTAGCGGCAATCCCTTTTCTGGTGCTATAGCTTCTACAAGGCAAAGGCTAAAAAAGAATACCTGCATTATGTCTCAACATCAAAAACCGGAATGCTTTTTGCCCACTTCAGCACAAATTAAGCTACTTTTACGTTTTGGACCTGCTGCCAAAGGGAAGCGCAACAGGCTCGGACACAAGTATAATTACATGAAACTGAAAATAAGAACCGGCTTTGGCTACGATGTGCACCAGTTGCAGGAGGGATTGGACTTCTGGCTCGGCGGCATCAAAATACCGCATACACACGGAGCACTGGGCCATTCTGACGCCGATGTACTGATTCACGTTATCTGCGATGCCTTGCTGGGTGCAGCAAACATGCGTGACATCGGCTTTAACTTTTCCGATAAAGACCCTAAGTACAAAGGCATCGACAGCAAAATTCTGCTGAAAGAGGTGGTGCACCTGCTGGCCATGGAAGGCTACGAAATCGGCAACATCGACTCTACCGTATGCCTGCAGGAGCCAAAGGTAAACCCGCACATCCCAGCCATGAAAACCTGCCTGGCGGAAGTAATGGGCATTCCGGAGGCAGATATTTCCATTAAAGCCACCACCACCGAGAATTTAGGCTTTGTAGGAAAAAAAGAAGGCGTAGCCGCCTACGCAACCGTACTGATTATGAAGCAGTAAAAGAGGGACACAGGCGAAAGTACCTGATGTACCGTAGAAGCGAACAAGCTATAACGTTGTCATACAGGGAAAAGCTGCCTGCTTCGTCTTTTATCCTTTGTCAGAATATCATTTGTCTAAATAACCACACCTTTATCTAAACTAACAAATCTACAATATGAAACACAATGCCTATGGGTATTTGCTGCTAGCCGCCCTTGGGTTTGGCTGCGCGCAAACACCTACCACTTCTACTCCGCAGGGCCCTGTTACAGATGTGGCCCAGCTAACTGAAGTTGCTCCACAATATGCCAGCACCGTTACCGCCGCTGACCTCTCCAGGCACCTGACCATTCTGGCATCAGATGAGTATGAAGGGCGCAATACTGGTGAAAAAGGCCAGAAAATGGCCGCCGAATACATTGCCCGTGAGTTCCGGGAGGATGGTTTGACCGGACCGGTACAAGGCGGCAGCAACCCTTATTACCAAACTTTCGACCTGGAAAGAAGCCAGTGGGGAGACGGCTATATGACAATTGGCGAAGAGAAATACCTGATGATGCAGGACTTCTTTGTACTGGGCAGTTCTCCGTTTCAGACAGAGCAAGCCGTTGATGCAGTGTTTGCCGGATACGGTATTGATGCAGAGAATTACTCCGACTATACGAACAAGGACGTAACCGGCAAAGTAGTAGTTGTATTAGCAGGCGAGCCAAGAGACAGTAATGGCAACTTCCTTATCAGCGGCACAGATAAAGCCTCTGACTGGGGCAACGACTACCGCACCAAACGCAATGCCGCCACAAAGCACGGTGCCAAAGCGGTACTTATCGTGACGGGCACCAACGAGTCAGAATTTAACAGCCTGACGCAGCGTTACAAAGCATACGCCAGCCGTCCGTCTATTGGCTTAAGAAACAGTGGCAACCAGGAAAACGCGGCAACTGTTTTTATTTCTCCAATTGCAGGTGCTGCCCTGTTTGGCATCACCACTGATAAACTCTTTGATTATACCAATCAGGTAGTACAGGCAGGCGGACCAGTGGCAGCCAATCTTACGGCAGTAAAAGATGTGAATATCAAAACTTCGCGCGACGCTTCCCCGCTTCCAACTGAAAACGTGCTGGGCTTTGTGGAGGGCTCTGACAAGAAAGACGAAGTAATAGTAGTAACAGCACATTACGACCACGTGGGCGTAGACAGCACACTGCAGGGCGACCAAATTTTTAATGGTGCCAACGATGACGGCTCAGGCACAGTGGCTGTAATAGAACTGGCCGAGGCATTCGCACAGGCAAAGAAAGATGGCTTCGGCCCACGCCGCAGCATCCTGTTTATGACGGTAACAGCTGAGGAGAAAGGCCTGCTAGGTTCTGAATATTACTCAGAGAACCCCATCTTTCCGCTGGAAAACACTGTCGCCAACGTGAATATCGACATGATTGGCCGCATGGACAAGGAGCACGAGAAGACGAACGACAGCAACTACATCTACTCTATCGGGGCAGACAAGCTTTCATCGGAACTGCACCAGATAAACGAGGAGATGAACCAGAAGTATGTGAAACTGAAGCTGGATTACACTTACAACGATGAGAACGACCCAAACCGCTTCTACTACCGTTCAGACCACTATAACTTCGCCAAACACGGTATTCCAATCGTGTTTTATTTTAATGGCGTACACGATGACTATCACCAGCCGTCAGACGAGGTTGACAAAATCATCTTCGAGAGTGCCGAGAAAGTAGCAAGGCTGGCCTTCCATGTAACATGGGAGTTAGCGAACCGCGAAAACCGCATTGTGGTAGACAGCAACAAAAAATAGTACACTACAGCGGCCGGAACAGCTGTTAGAAGTATAAATATTTACAGCTTTATTAGCTTTCAGAAAAACACCCTAACTTTAAGGGTGTTTTTCTTTTTTATGACTGCCTAAGGTGCAGCCATATACAGAGAAAGAACGTAGGGGGAGAATAATTATGAGTAAACTGAAACAGTTTCTGCTGGACGCGGAGACAAAAGCATTTGACCAGGGCCACCGCGCGACCATCAAGTTTAACATCGGCAAGTATAATACCGCTGTGCAGCGTGGCCTTACCCAGTACTCCGACCATGAACTGGCCCGCGAGCGGGGCTCCTATATAAAAACGAACACCATCAATAACCTGGACAAGTACCTGATGGAGTTTGAATCCAATTTCACGGCGCGGGGCGGTAAGGTAATCTGGGCCCGCGACGCCCAGGAGGCACTGAAGGAAATAGGTGAAATCATGAAGCGGAAGCGCGCCCGCTCTGTCGTAAAATCTAAGTCGATGACGACGGAGGAAATTCACCTGAATGAGTACCTGGAGAAGAACGGCATTGAAACCGTAGAAACCGACCTGGGGGAGTATATTGTGCAGCTGGCGGAGCAGCGACCTTATCATATCGTAACACCGGCCATGCACATGTCTAAGAAAGACATCTCTGAGCTGTTTGTGCGCAAGCTGGGCATCGCGCCCACTGACAATGCCGAAGAACTCGTAGCCGTAGCCCGCAAGCTGATGCGAGAGAAATACACCGCTGCCGAGGTAGGTATAACAGGGGGTAACTACCTGATAGCAGACGTAGGTGGCGTAGCCGTGACAGAGAACGAAGGCAATGCTCGCCTTTCCACCACCTTCCCGAAAACGCACATTGCCATTGTGGGTATCGAGAAGATGATTCCGTCTATCATGGACCTGGACCTCTTCTGGCCACTACTGAGCACCAGCGGCACGGGTCAGGACGTAACTGTGTACAATACTATTATGACGGGCCCGCGCCAGCCAAAGGAAAAGGACGGCCCGGAAGAGATGTATGTGATTCTGCTGGACAACGGCCGCACCGACCTGCTGGCACTGCCGGAAAAACGCGAGGCGCTGAACTGCATCCGCTGTGGGGCCTGCCTGAATGTATGCCCGGTTTACAAAAACATTGGCGGCCATACCTACGAGAGCACCTACAGCGGCCCGATTGGTTCTGTTATCACGCCACATTATAATGGGATGGCCGAAAACAAGCACCTGAGCTTTGCCAGCTCTCTTTGCGGTGCCTGTACTTCCGTATGCCCGGTTAAAATTAACATCCACAACCTGCTGCTGCTTAACCGCAAACAGAGCGTGGATCAGGGAATGGCCGATAGTGGGGAGGCAACAGCTATTAAGTTCTGGCTGAAAGCGATGAAGAGCCGCACGCTGCTGAACCTGGCTCCTGCCTTTGCCAAGAACTTTGTGCTGAAACAGGTGCTGAAAGACACTTGGAGCAAACGCCGTGAGCCGCTGCAGGTGCCTGCTAAATCGTTTAACCAGCTCTGGAAAGAGCGCAACAGATAATAAAAAAAGCCTGCTTCACGCAGGCTTTTTTTATTATGAAGTTTTCCTATTGTCCTTCTTCTCTAGTTGAGAACTTATAGACGGTTGTTGTTTCGTAAGTGTTTCCCGGCTCCAGAATGGTGGAAGGGAACTCCGGCTGGTTTGGAGAGTCAGGGAAGTGCTGGGTCTCCAGCGCAAAGCCGTAGTGCTGCTTATAGACTTTGTTCCCGCTTCCGGTGATGGTGCCGTCCAGGAAGTTGCCGGAGTAGAACTGGATGCCGGGCTCTGTGGTGAAGACCTCCATCACCCTGCCGCTGGTCGGCTCGTATACCGTGGCCGCCTTCTCAAGTGAATCATCTGTGTTGTTGAGCACGTAGTTGTGGTCGTAGCCGCCGCCCTCCACCTGCTTCACGCGGGCGCCTATGGTCTGAGGCGAAGTGAAGTCCATCACCGTGCCCTCCACATCGCGCAACTCCCCAGTTGGAATCAGCGACTCGTCCACCACTGTGTACTTGTCTGCGTTTATCGTCACCACGTGGCCCAGCGCATCCTCAGCCTCTCCTGCGGCCAGGTTAAAGTAACTGTGATTGGTCAGGTTTACTGGCGTGGCCTTGTCAGTGGTGGCTTGGTAGTCTATCCTAATCTCGTTGTCGTTGGTGAGGGTGTAGGTGACGGTGCTGGTGAGCGTGCCGGGATAACCCTCCTCCCCGTCTGGGCTCACATAAGTCAGTCGCAGGGCGTTCTCTCCTTGCACCGGCTCTGCCTGCCACATCACTTTATCAAAGCCCTTGTCTCCCCCGTGCAGGTGGTTCTCGCCGTTGTTGGTAGCCAATTGATACTCTTCCCCGTTGACGGTGAACTGACCCTTGGCTATCCTGTTGCCGTAGCGCCCCACAATGGCGCCGAAGTAAGGTCCGCTTTTTACGTACTCCGGACTCTGATAACCTTCCATACTGTCGAAGCCCAGCACCACATCGCCCAGTTCCCCTTCCCTGTCAGGCACAAGCACCGAGGTGATAGTGGCCCCATAGTTTGTAATCTGCACCTGCATGCCATTGGCGTTGGTGAGGGTGTAGAGGGTGGTTTCTTCTCCTTCGCTGGTTGTGCCGAATGGCTCTTGCTTGATATTCATGTTATTTTCGTTGTTTGCTGTTGTCGTCTCTGTGTTTTCCTCGTTGCCCTCCTGGCTGGAGCAGCTGCTTAAGCCAGTGGCTCCGATACAACCTGCCAAAGTTAGCATTAACAGCTTTTTACTTAGGTGTCTCTTCTTCATGTTGAATTTAGGTGTTATATGTATGTGATTGTTTTTTTGCATTTTCTAAAACGGGAAACGTTTTCTTTCTTTTCTAATTGTCCACCCGGAACCAGTCAAAGGCAGCGGTGGCGTTTTCCGGACCTTTTGCTGTCAGTCCCACGCGAACGCCCCGGTCCCAGGGCGGCAGGTAAGAGGCGTCTACAGCTTCGCCCTCATTGAGGGGATGCCAGGTGGTGCCATCGGCGCTCCAGGCAAACTGCATTTGGTCGCCCTCCTCTGTGGTGAGCCGCAGCTGCACCATCTCCTCCCCGGCGGGCGCGGCTGTTCGGGCAATTGTAGAGAGGGAGCCTCCTTTCATCGCCCAGAGCACAATCTGTTCGTCGCTGAGGGCGATGCCCACTGCATTATCGTTGTCGCCGATAGCCGTAAGACCCGCCATAATACCGCCATGCAACGCACTTTTTCTAATGGCTGTGGTTGCCGTATAGTCAGCATCTACAGTACGCTTCCCCAGCACAGTTCCTATTTTCCCTGGAGAGGCTTCCAGCACCAGCAGTCCTTCATCAAAAGTATAAGCTGGCTTCTGCTCTACCGGCCACTGCCAGGTATCAGAGAGGCTGCCGTCATTAAACTCTTCGCTGATATCCAGGTCTTCTGCTTCGGAGGCAGTAGCTCCCCCTGGAACTGGTATCTGCGCGGTGGTGGCTGGAGAGTTATTCTCAAAGTATGGCCAGCCATCTTCTCCCCACTTTATTTCATCCAGCAGCCCCTGACGGCCGGCGTACACGAAGCTGTCGGTGTTGTAGGCATGGTACAGGAAATAGTCGCGGCCGCTTGGGTCAGACACTACGGTGCCGTGACCGGGGCACTTCCACTCCTCGTTCTGCTTCATAATCGGGTTCTGCTCATACTTCTCCCACGGCCCTTTGATGCTTGTGGCCCGCGCCACACCCACCCCATAGGTGCACTCCCGGCCGCAGCACTTGTCGCCCGCATAAAAGTTATAGAAATAGTCGCCGCGGCGCACGATGGCAGGCCCTTCTACCAGGCCTCCCTCCCATGTACCGGGGTCGTTGCGGAACATTTCGAACATCTCGCCTGTCAGGGCGGTCCGCTCCTCATTCATGCGCTGCGCCCAGATGGGTGTGGGCAGTCCTTGGCTGTTGCCGTCTTCCTTCCAGACCAGGTACAGCTGCCCATCCTTGTCCCTTATCTCATAGCCGTCTATAGAACCTACTTCCTGGCATACCAGCGGCCCATGGTCAACATAAGGCCCAGTAGCACTCGCTGAACTGGCTACCCCTACGCAGAGGTTCCCGCCTTTCTTTTTTGCTGTATAGTAAATGTAGTATCGGCCGTTTTCATGAGCAATCTCAGGGGCCCAGAAATGTGCCTCCGCCCACTCCGGAAGTTTATCAGGAAAAACATGCCCTACCGTTTCCCAATCCACCAAGTTTTTGGAATGCAGGATAGGGAATAAGGGAGCCCATTCAGAGGAAGTGGCCGTGGCCCAATAATCATCCCCGACCCGCACCACCGAAGGGTCGGCATAGTCGCCGGGCAGCACAGGATTGGTGTAAGATATTGTTTGAGTAGCGACCGGCTCACTGACAGCAGTTTCCTCTTGGTTTATGGGCGTGTTGCTGGTACAGGAAAAGGCTAGCAAACCCGCCAGGTATAGGAGCCATGTTTGTTTTTTCATTTCTTTCACAGTTGGTGTTTTAGTGAAGACCTCGCTTATTTTGATATTACGCTACAGGATGCGGGGCCGGTTCTTTATGTTTGTTCGGGTGTACTTACTCTTCCTGCCCAGAAGGTACCGGTATGGGTATGCCAACAGGTATAGGTACGCCGAAGAAAGGAGTTCCGTCCGCTGTCCAGGTAAACTCCTGCGCCCGTATATTCCGGTCCCAGCCCGGCACCTCACTTTTTTTTGAATGATACAGAATCCAGTGCTCTCTACCGTCTGGAGATGTAGTGAAGCTGCTGTGGCCTACGCCCAGCACTTCGTCTGTTCCCTCGAATACAGGCCCTGATTTCTCCCAGCACGAAGCTTGCATGGGGTTGAGCAGGGTATCAGAGAGCGTCAGCTGCCCCAGACGGTACTCCTTCAGCCACGACTCCCGCGTAGAATAGATGATAAAAACTTTCTCCTGATGTTTCAGCACCTGCGGTCCTTCATTTAAATCAAGGGGGCCACCAGTCTCCCAAGGCTCCTCAGGAGAGGATATCAGTACTCTGTTGCTACTAATTGTCCATGGGTTACTCATGGTGGCCATGTATAAATGCTGCTTTGTTTTATCTGTATCTGCATTGTCTTCCCAACCCGACCAGATGGCATACAACTGCCCGTTCATTTGCAGCGGTGTTAAGTCTATGGCCCATTTGGCTTCAGAAGAAGCATATTGAATGCTGTCGCCGGTGTAAAGCATACCCTTGTCTATATAAGGCCCAAACACGTCGTCTGCCACCGACTCCAGCACACCGGACCGCTGGTGTATAAAGGGGCCTCCGCCTTTTTTGGCAGCGGCATAGTAAATGTACCACTTGCCGTTGAAGTAATGCAGTTCCGGTGCCCATACATTGCTCTTGTTCCATCCTGAATCAGGCGTCTCCCAGACGACCACTTTGTCTCCGGGCTCTGTCAGCTTCTCTGATTTGGAGACTTGAATACCTCCGTTGCCGGAGCTGCAAAAATAGTATGTGTCGCCTTTTTTAAAAACCCACGGGTCAGCTCCATCGGCAATCGGGTTGGTAAAGTATGCCTCTGCTACCGGCTGGCTGCTCTCCTGTTCTTTTACTGGCGCCACAGCCGTGGTGCAGCCAAGTATAAAGAGCGGGAACAGCAGTAGCCCGAGCAGCGCCTTCTTCATTTTTATATATCTGTAATCAGCAGTATTCATCCAATCGCATTAATTCTGTTCAGCTTTGGTATAGAGGTAAAAGAACCTGTGTCGCTTCTTTACTTTACCTCAAACTGCCTGTAGCCTGTTGCTTCATCTTAACCAAAGAAGGATCATATAACTTGGAATGAACCTGCCGCAGCTTCTCAGCCGGCACTTTGATTACCTTCCGGTCATAAGTCATCAGGCCGTTTGTTTCGATTTCTACGTCTGTGGTCTGGGTATATATTGCTGCCGAAAGCCCTAACTGGATCAGGTCTTCCAGTTTTTCAGTGAAGGCTTTGTACCGCTCAAACAGCTCATCAGCGTTTTTAAAGCTCTGGTAGCCCCAGTTGTCTTTCTGCTGCCATGTGTGCCCTTCCACTGGCAGACCCAATCCTCCGAACTCTCCCAGCACAATCACCTGCTTCTCTCCAAACAGTTCGGGACGCGGCATAACCGGGTCAGGGTAGTTGTGCAGGTCGATTATCTGACCCACCGGGTGGAAGTTGCCACCACTGGCGCTGTTTACCAGCCGCGACGGGTCGCGCTCCATTGTCCAGTTCGTTATTTCGTCTGTTTTGAACTGCCCCCAAGCTTCGTTGAAAGGCACCCACACCACGATGCTAGGGAAGTTGTGCAAATCATCCATTATTTCGGCCCACTCGGTGCGGAATATTTTCTCTGACTCCGGAGTCCGTTCTTTTTCAGTACCGCGTCCTGTAACACCCGGGCGAGACTCCCATCTGTTGCCCATGTCACCGCTTGGCATATCCTGCCACACCAGCATACCTGTTTTGTCTGTGTGGTAGTACCAGCGGGCAGGCTCCACCTTCACGTGTTTGCGTATCATGTTAAATCCCATCTCCTTTGTTTTGTCGATATCAAAAACAAGGGCTTCCTCAGTGGGAGCTGTGTATAGGCCATCCGGCCACCAGCCCTGGTCCAGTGGACCGTACTGAAACACGAACTCGTTATTGAGCAGCATGCGCTGCACACCATTTACATCAGGTTCCATGCTTATTTTGCGCATGGCAAAGTAGCTTTCTACCTCATCCTGTACTTTGCCGTTTCGCACCACAGCTACCCGCAGATCGTACAGGAAGGGATTTTCCGGAGACCATAATTTAGCGTTGTTTACCTGCAGCACAGCAGGGCTATTGGCACTTACCTCCTGCTCTGCTACCTTCTTCTTACCGTCCCAGGCTGATACTCTTAGCCGGTCATTAGCCTGCAGGTTCTGTACATCGGCCGACACTGTAACGATTCCTTTGTCTATGTCCGGGGTTTGCCTGGTAGAGGCGATGTATGTTTTAGGCATCGACTCCAGCCACACTGTCTGCCAGATACCGGTTACGGGAGTGTACCAGATTGACTCCGGCTTCTTCACCTGCTTACCGCGCGGCTGTGGTCCGTCATCACTGGGGTCCCATACGCTGATAGCAATATCCTGCTGATTGCCGTTTTTCAGGTAAGGCGTGATATCGAAAGAGAAAGGGTCGTAACCGCCCTGGTGGGTGCCTGCTTTGCGTCCGTTTACATATACATCGCTTTGCCAATCCACAGCGCCGAAGTGCAGCAGCACGTTCTGCCTGCGCAATTTGGCAGGTATATTGATGCTTCTCCTGTACCACAGCACACTGTCTTTGCCCACGGTTTTGCCTACACCGGATAAAGCAGACTCAATGGCATAGGGCACCAGAATTTTCCCCTGGGAAGTAGTTGGCAGGTTTGCCTGTTGCGCTTTCGGCACAATGGCGTAGTCCCAAAGCCCGTTCAGGTTCTGCCAGTTTTCGCGCACCAGGTGCGGGCGCGGGTACTCCGGCAAAGGATTAGAAGGATTTACTTGTTCTGCCCAGGGCGAAGTGATTTTGCCTTTGACGATGCTCCAGTCATTATTTTGCGCGTCTACTATAGCTGTCTGCAGCAACAGGACAAGCAGAAAGAATATCTGTATTTTTTTCATATTTAAATATAAACATTCTTTACTAGTTCTACACGCCCTTTACATCCTGATTAGTTGCGAGCTGAAGCTAGTTCTTACGCAGCAGCAGGTGACTGTACGCTGTATCTACCTGCTGCAGGTAAGTTACAAATCAATGGATACGTCCCTCTTTCCAGTATACCTCACTGTGCCCATCCCCAAAGTTTCGGGTTGTGATGATGACCAGCGTCTGCGGATCTTTTAGAAAGAGTGAACTATAGTATGCGCCTTCATACAGAGGCAGGTCTGGCCAGGGATAGCTGATGTTGGTGAAGTTTTTGGCAACACTGTTGCCGACCAACACCAGCATCGTGTTCTTTTTCCAGTCAGAACCAATTGCTCTGCCTCCTCTGTCCTGCACCGACAGCACTGTTTCGCCTGTCGGCAGCTGTATAATGTAAGGCGCGCCTCCCCATATAGATTCTCTTGTGGCAAGCCAGCGCCTTTCGTTTTGTATCGCACCGACTCCAGCATAATCCCACCTCGCCTCCAGCGATGACCACAGAATCCAGGGGGAGGCTGTGTTGTTCACAGACTCAATGGGGAAAACAATACCTTTATCATTTTGCAGCACAAGCGGTACCGCCATACCATCGCGCATACCCGGCGTATACGCCACCTGAACAGGATAAGACCAAGTAGCTCCGTTATCCGTGGAGCGCACCATCAATATCTCCTGCTGTTCGGCTGTGGCGCCCGGTCCGGCCCACCAACGGGCCTCACTTGAATAAAAGAGTTCTATTTCACCATCCGGCAGTTGTATCATGGCAGGCTCCCAGGAGCGGCCGGTAGCTACTATCTGGGGCGGCCCAAATGTCCAGCCTCTGTCTTTGCTGACACGGATTTGAATATTAGCGTGCGCGTTATCATCCGGATTGCCCCGCCCGGTGTAGGCGAGTATCACATCCCCATTCTGGAGCGTGATCAGTTCCGGGTTAGCGAACCCGTAGTAGTTGGGGTTGTCGTCGGCCACGATGGTTTCTGCCTCAGACCAGGTGTTGCCACCGTCAATACTTCTTTTGATGGCAATGTTGTCCCATTCATTCTGAAAGGGACCAAAATGATAGGTAAATAAAACAGTATCTCCTTTTACTCTGTGTGCCCGCCCGTACTCAGCAAAATATACGTCATGCGACATTTTGATGGCATCCTCTTCCCACGTAATGGTCAGGCTGGGCGTAGAGGTATCTACTGGCGGCAGGTCATCTGGCGCAGCCGTGACGGGAGTTGGGGTAATGGGGTCAGTCTTCGGGTCCTCTTTGCAGGAAACCAAAAACAGTTGCCCTAATAGAAGTACAAGAACTTTGATTTTGAGAAACTTCATGCTTGAGTAATTTAATTTTTACTCCGGCAGGTGATTATTCTTCTGTACAACTTATCAGCTACCATCTGTAATGAAAAATCTCAGGGTCTTGGGAGTTGCCGGAGCAACTCCCAAGACCCTGAGATAAAGTATATGCCTTAGTAATTTGGATTCTGTACTAAGTTCGGGTTAATGTCAACATCCCGCTGTGGAAGAGGCAGCAGCCTGTGTCTGTCAAGCATGAAGGTTTCAAAAGCCGGGTCTCGTTCAATGAGTTCATTCAGTTTTTCCTGGCTTTCAAAGTAACCCCATCTGTCTAAGTCGTTCCAACGGTGGCCTTCACCAGAAAGCTCTGTTACTCTTTCATGCTTAATCTGCTCATGGAACTGCTCCTGCGTCATGTTAGGTCTAACCTCTGACAGAGGAGGAAGGTTGACTCTCTGTCTCACCCGGTCTACGTACTGGTATGCCTCCTGTGTTCTTCCCAGTTGGTTCAGTGTTTCAGCATACATCAGCAGCACATCTGCATAACGGATGAAGCGGTAGTTGTTAGCAGAACGGAATCCCTCTCCTGTACGGCCAGGTTCGGCATCATTGGCAAACTTCCTGAACCAGGCTCTGTCGTCGTCCAGTCCATACCGCTGCGCAAAGGTCTGTCCATATATCATGGTGAACTCAGGCCCTCTTACATCAGTAGAATCAAAGAAGATGGACGCTTCCAAGCGTGGATCTCTTTCTCCGTTCACAGTTTCCTCTTCATAGAATTCATCGACTACCCAGCGGCGTACTTCCGCATCAGAGAAGCCAACGTTTGCCGGTGCGATAAATTGAGCAAGTGGTGAACCATAGTTCTGATTTGGCGTAGCCACGTCGTTGTCTGTAAACTCAGACTCGTTGGTGGCAAACTGCCATTCAAATACTGACTCCACGTTGTTTTCAGTGGACGCCAGAAAGTTGTCACGGTAGTTTGGCACCAGGTCGTAAACCTCACTGCCCGGCCCTTCCACAAGCCACTGCAGTGGCTCTAAGGCAGCAGCATAGTTCCGTTGCTGCATGTACACCTTCGCAAGTAAAGCCTTTGCAGCTCCTCTGGTTACGCGCCCTACATTTGCACCAGAATAACTGAGAGGTAATACTTCTGCAGCCTCTGTCAGGTCTTGCGCCACCTGTGCCCAGACTTCATCCCTGGTAGCATTTGCCGGCAGAATAGTGGGAGTAGATGGCTCCAGGATAATCGGCACATTTCCGTATAAACTGGCTAGGTTATAGTAGAAAAAGCCCCGGAGGAATTTAGCCTCTCCGATAATGCGGGCCTTTAGGTCTGGGTCCATTTCTATGTCCGGAACATTGGCGAGCACCTGGTTGGCACGGAAAATACCAATGTAGTTGTCCCCATAAATCCAGTTGGTTTCACCGAAGTTATAGTCCGTGATCAGGAACTTGTCCATGTTGTTCGGGATGTCTACCCTAGGGCTTCGGCTAAAAGCCTCGTCAGAGCGTACGGTGTAGTAAAACCACTGCCACAGCACGATAGGCCCCCGGTGCAAGGTGCTGTAAATAGCGTTAACCCCCTGCACTGCATCCGTGGCATCCTGCCAGAAAACGTCAGTGGTAGGCGCATTCGGGTTTACAATATCCAGGTCGTTTTCACAACTGGTCATCGTTAACCCGGCTGCCAACATTACATATAGTATCTTTTTCATAAATGGATTCTTCTTTTGGATAAGCATTAAAACTCAAAATTCAGGCCAAGTGAATATACCCGGCTGGCTGGCCAGTTTCCGGCATCCAATCCTCTTTGTAAGAGGCTTGCACCCGTTACATCAGGGTCAAGACCTGAGTACCCTGTAAATGTCAGCAGGTTTTGTCCACTGATGAATACACGGGCATTGTTCGTATGAATCCTGCTCAGAAACGTTGCTGGTAAATTGTAGCCTATTTCTAAGTTACGTACCCGCACATAAGAGGCATCTTCCAGCCAGCGATCACTGTCAGCACGGTTATTCAGTATTATCCCCTGCTCTGTATTCCGAGCCAGTCTTGGATCAGAGGTATTAGTGTTCGTCGGAGTCCATGGGCTAATATCGCTGCGGAAGTTTGTATTCACGTATGAATCGAGTATTCTTCTCACGTCATTATACACTGTATGCCCGAATACTCCCACCAGTTGCAGGTTAAAGGTAAAGCCACCATAAGAAGCATTAAATTGCGCTCCTGTTTGCAGCGTAGGCCATGGCGAGCCGGCAAAGGTCCGGTCATCGGCGTTTATTTCTCCATCGTCGTTCAGGTCCACGAAGCGAATGTCACCCGGCTGAGAGAAAGGCTGTATCACGTTACCGTCTGAATTTGTATGATTTAGTACTTCCTCCTCGCTCTGGAAGATACCATCTGTTTGTATTACATACCACTCTCCTACACCACGGCCTATTTGAGAGCGGGTATTTCCAGCTATAATGTAGTCTATTCCTTCTCCCTGATTACCAACATCCTCTACCCTGTTTTTGATGGTGGTAAAGTTAGCGGAGGCATCCCACTTAAAGGCATTCTCAAAGCTGCGGTACGTGGCAGAGAACTCAAGGCCTCTGTTACTGATGGAAGCCGCGTTCACAAATGGAGCGCCTTCAAGATTACCAGTATAGAAAGGAATTTCTAGCTGAACCAATACGTCTTCGGATAAGGAGTTGTAATACTCCGCCGTTACCAGGAGCTTGTTATTAAAGAATGCTGCGTCAAAACCATAGTTCTGCATTGTTCTGACTTCCCAGCGCAAGTCTGGGTTCACCAGGCGGGCTTGGTACGCACCTACAGCGATAATATCGTTATTAGGACCGAAAACCACCCTTGGGTTGTTGTTAATTACACCAACATCATCCCAGGAGTTAACCTGAACAATGCCCAACTCGCCATAGGAAGCACGCAGTTTCAGGTCTGATAACCAATCAATGTTTAGGAAGTCCTCATCACTTATTCTCCAACCCAGCGCTACGGAAGGGAAGAAGCCATTACGATTGTCTTCACCAAAGCGGGAGTCTTGGTCATAACGACCCGTCAGGGTTAGCAGGTACTTATCATCAAAGGTATAATTTAGCCTACCCAGTGTACCGTTAATACGGTAGTCAACTGGTATACCACCTTCTGAAGACTGTTCCCCGATAGCAGAACTGATGGTCGTGAAGGTTCGCCCTCCAAAGTTAACCAGCTCATTGCGTCTGGCTTCCATCACCTCTCTTTTATTCCACTGTTGTGTATATCCCAACACACCGTTGATGCTATGGCGGCCAAACTCCTTGTTAAAATTAAGGGTATTCTCAAACAGCAAAGAATGGAAGTTCTGCCGGTTCTGGTACACGTGGCTTGGCTCAAATGCCTGCGCAAGCACCCAGTTACCAGGTGTTCTCACGTTCTGATGGAAGTCGAATCCTGCATCCAGACCAGCGTTGAAGCGGTAGCTTAACCAGTCAAATATTTCAACATCGGCGTAAGCATTACCTACTGCCCTGGAAAATCTGTGCGTGGTGTTAAACAGTTCTGTCATCGCAATATAGTTCCAGGCGTATACAGGCGCTGCTGTCTGGTCACCTAAGCCCCAGCCTCCTGGGTTGCCTGGGCTGACCAGACTAGGATCCTGCACAGGGATGACAGGAAGCAACTGCGGCATATCATAGAAAGGGTTGGCCAGCAGAGGGCGCTCTTCCCAAGAGTGCGTCAACACAAGGTTTTCGCCGAAGGTTACTCTGCCCTTTTTACCCTGCGTGTTCAGGCGTAGACTGGCACGATCAAAAGTGTTGCCAACCACAACGCCCTCATTTGTGAAATATGACCCGGAAAGCAGGTAATTGCCGGCTTCTGAGCCTCCTGATAAGGTTACGTTATAGTCTGCCAGTGTTCCTAACTGTGTCGCCTCATCCTGCCAGTCAGTGTCTGTCCGTGTCCAGTGCCTTACATCATCATAATTAGCTGGGGGAGTAAGCGTAACACTGGCGGGCGGTGTGGCTCCGGAGTTTTCATACTGCTGGCGCTGTGTGGCCGCAAATTCCTCCGAATTCATCATATCCCAAAGCTTAGGCAGCTGCTGCACACCGTGCTTTACAGAGACAGCAATTTTAGCCGGGCCTGCCTTTCCTTGCTTTGTTGTGATAATGATTACCCCGTTACCTGCTCTTGAGCCATAAATAGCAGCCGCAGAAGCATCTTTCAGGATTTGGATGGATGCAATATCATTTGGATTGATGGTAGGAGTCGCATCCGCAATCATACCGTCAATAACATACAAGGGGTTTGTGCCCGAAAAGCTGGCAACACCTCGTATATCAATCGCTGCGCCTGCTCCCGGCCGGCCTGAGTTACGCACCGTAACTCCCGGGGCTAAACCCTGAATGGATTCTGCTACGGTAGCGGCCGTTACTTTATTGGCTGCTTCCGGACTTACAACAGAGGCCGCACCTGTCAGGTCTTTCTTCTGTATGGTCTGGTAACCGATAACCACCACCTCTTCGAGTGCTGTTACATCGGGTGCTAACTCCACATTAATAGTGCTCCTGCTATTGATAGGCACTTCCTGAGCTGTGTAACCGATGTAAGAGAAGACTAATGTGCCATTTTCCTGGCCATCAGGCACCGTCAGTGTATAGTTACCATCAATATCTGTGATAGCGCCTAAAGATGTCCCCTTTAAAGCCACACTTACCCCGGGTAAACCAGTACCTTCCTCACCTGTCACTCTACCTGACACAGTGATGGCAACTGCTTTCTCTGACTTAACAGCCGATTTTACAGCCAGCATGATGCTCTCATTCTGGGTAGCAGACGGAAGCAGAGGTGTATTATTCTTTAGCTTCTCAATAGATAAATTCTTGTCAGGCAGCAGCCCTGACATTGCCGTGAGCGCCTGCGCATGGGCGGGAAATTGTAGCCCGGCACACAGCACTACTGGCATCAGTAGCGGAAATTTGCGGAAAGGTTTCATCATGTATTCTAGTTTGTGAGTAGTATAGTGTTTCAAATAACTTCCATCTTATTCCACCTGGGTAGCTGGTTTACATGGGCCTTCAGTGGTTTTGATTTGTTTCCCTTGTTCAGTGTTTTAAGATGAAACAGCATCTTTAACGCAGTGCAGTTTATTTACTGCGCCGCTGACCTTATAGTGGCAACATTAGCCTTTGTTAAGGTGACCTTCTATTCTCATTATTTTGCTGTACCTGGTCTGCTACCGAGGTAAGTGGGGCGTCTGAGCTGATTGTTTAATTGTTTATGTAACTTGTAAAAGCTTATTAGTGAAAGCATACTCTCTTGTATAATTCAAAATAGCAAACTAAGAAAAGAACTGCATCAATAAAAATCTGCTTACCAGGCAAATTTGTGAGTAACCACTCAAATATAAACGTCTTTTTGACGATTAAAAAATTTTTACATCAAATAAGCTTTACGACCTAGTAAAACGCGATTTATTTAGTGCTAAATATAGCACCAGTACATCCTTATGAGTTATACGATGCATTTATTTTATTGTACTCCAGAAGAACTGAAGATTACTTTTCCTTTCTTGCTGCAGTTGACACTCCGGTTACCTCAGGCCAGCCTTTCTTATCCCAACTTAACTTTTCTATTCTAAGCTTTGGCTTGCCCTCGTCTGCTGCGTCATATGCATGAAAAACTAGGTAGTCCTGCCCATCAAAATCATACACAGAGTTATGCCCGACGCCATGCCAGTTATCATCGCCTTCCAGGAGCAGGCTGCCGCCCCCTTGCGTCATCTTCTTCCCTTCTTTGTCAACATAAGGCCCGGTCACTTTCTCAGAGCGGCCAACAACCATTTTATAGGTGCTTTTAGGGCCGCGGCAGCAATAGTCAAAGGAGGCAAAGAGATAGTAGTAGTTTCCCTTTTTATAGATAAAAGGCGCCTCAACAGCACCGTTTCCTGCGTATCTTTCATCTAATGTGTCAGTACGCTCCCGCTGCACAACGGTATGCCACTCCTGCGGATTTTCCGCAACAGAAAGCAGGTCTTTCTTTAGCTTCACGATTTTTAGCCCGTTCCAGAAAGAACCAAAAGACAGCCACGGCTGGCCCTGCTCATCGAGAATCAGGTTAGGGTCAATGGCATTCCACATGTCCCGCCCCGGCACCGACTGCACCACAATGCCATGATCCACCCATTTATAGTTTGCATCGTTGGAGTTCAGTGTCGTATTTGTCGCCACTCCGATGGCAGAAGTGTTTTTACCAAATGCAGAGACAGAGTAGTAGAGATAATACTGACCGTTGTGCTTAGCAATATCCGGAGCCCATATATGATTCCTGAAACCCGGCACTACGTTATTAACCCATTCCGGAGCCTTTTCAAAAACAGGCTTCTCTCTTTCCCAGTTTATCATGTCTTTCGACGACCACACTGCTATACCTCTCCCCGTGGCAAAAAGATAGTAGGTATCGCCCTCTTTAGTCATCACCGGATCATGCACAGAAATCCGTTTATTCTGTTGTGTCTGAGCAAACGCAGAAGGCACAGCTGCCAGCAAGAAAGTAAGTAGTACTACCAACTTTAGCAAGCCTGTTTTTTTCGGGTTATACAACATAGACCTGGTTTTTATTTGTAAAACATCCTTCGGGAGCAAGAGACAACAGCGAGAGAAAAACGCTGTGCCTGCTCTTTACCGTAACAAACAAAACACCCCTTGCTACTGCTAACGTTTCTTTCCCCATATAGCGGTGCCTTGCTCATCCAATCCTGTAAAAAGCAGCGTGCTGGCCTCTTTATTTTCCCAGTCTCTTCCGCGTTCCACATACATCTTTTCGGTTCGGCCATTGCTCCATTTCAACTCCAGCCAAGGAGACTCATATGTCCAGGTACTGGCGGGGTCAGTGTTAAGTGTGCCGTCTGCATTCAACATTAAGCTGGTGGCCACCTGAAAGTCCGGAGAAACCTGCTCGTTGGCATAGCCGGGCACTATGTTGTACCTCAGCACAATCCGCTCCCAGTCCCCTACGAGTTCATCGGCAGCAACTGCCGTTTGTTCTACACCCGCGTAGCGTTCCGGAGACACCACAGGCCAGCCGCCTTCCGTCCAGTGTATTTTACGCACGTGCAGCACCATAAAGTACTTGTTCTCACCGGGCCTGCCCTGGTGCGCCATATAATACTGCCCATCATCTGCCCTGAATACGGCAGGGTGCGAGGTTCCCTGCCAGCCACTGTGGCCCATAAATTGGTAAGGCGCCAGAATCATCGGCAGGTTATCTTCTTCCTCGTTTAAATCGTTTCCATTGAAATCATAAAAAGGACCTTCCGGGGAGTCACTGCGGCCAACACGCACGTTATACTTTGTCTCCAGCCAGTCGTAGGAGATGAAAAGGAAGTACTTGTCCAACTCCGGGTTATAGATAACCTCCGGCCCTTCTATGTTACCGTTGATGCTGTTCCCGGTAGAGCCTCTTTGCGCGATTCTCCGGCCTTTGTCACCTGGCGTTGCAGCCAAGCCTGTGGCAGCGTCCAGTTTCAGCACATAGATGCCATCCCAGGCGGAGCCATAATAAAACCAATGGTCTCCGGCCTTGTCTACTACAACTGCAGGGTCGATGGCATTCGTTTGTGTGCTGTTGTTGTTAAGGGAGGTAACCACCAGATCCTTCTCTACCCAAGGCCCTTCCGGACTTGAGGACGTAGCCAGACCAATGACACTTAAACGAGGAGTGGGTTCAGGCGAGGACAAAGAGTAGTACAGCCGGTACTCGTTCCCTACTTTCATAATATAAGGCGCCCACAAAGAGTTAAAAGGAGTACCTCCGCGCTGCGTAATGAATTCGCGCCCTTTTTGAGGCAAGCCGTCAAAGGCCAGCCCTACATACTGCCAGTCTATCAGGTCTTTTGACCTTCGGACCTGTATGCCTGCCGGTACTCCACCTCCAAATGCGACATCTGTACTGTAACTGTAGTAGTATTCCCCCGCCTTAATAATGGACGGGTCATGCGTATTGTAGGGTCCCCACCTGTGGCGAAACTCGTAGGGCGCAATGTTGGCGTAAGTGTCGTTTAGCTGGTCTATATCAAAATCCGGGACATTTACTACAGGAGGTGTTGTACCCGGGCCGGTAGGTGCCGGTTCGTCCTTATCCTTTGAGCAGGAAAACACCCCCACACTTAACAGGCAGGCAGCTACTACTGCAATTACACTTCCTCGTTTTTTCTTCATATGACTTTGCTTCAATCCAAACGCCCTTCTTCCCGATGCTGTACCAGCTTAGCCCTGACTTTTTAATGTAATTTTTACATTTATTAAAATGTAGTAAAAAAAGCAGGCAACTATTATACTGCCTGCCTGCTTTTCAGCTATTACATATACAGCAATCAGCTGATTTTGTTTTAGGGCAGGGTTTGTTGCCCATATAATTTTACCTGCTTTTCTTCTTTTTTGCAGCGGCCTTCGTGCCCTCTTTTGCTGGCGCCACACCTTCCGTTGTCATCACAACACGCTTCATCGTTCCATCAGGGTTGTAAAAGATTTCATCAATGGCTACAGAGCGCCGGAAGCTACCCCCGTTCGGCTGTATGCCACCGGTATGGTATATGAAGTATGTTTTCCCTTTGAAGTCGATGATGGCTTGGTGATTGGTGTTGGAGTTGCCTGCCAGTTCATTCAGAATGCCTTTATACTCCCATGGGCCCTCAATGCTTTTGCTCATGGCATAAGCGGTTTTTTCAGGGAACTGGTAGGCATAGGAAAGGTAGTAGTTGCCCTTGTGCTTGTGCACATAAGGAGCTTCGGTAAAGTTCGGCAGGTTATCGATGGTTTTTATCGGGCCATCCAACTCTACCATGTTATCCTTCAGTTTGGCATAGTAGGCTTTCGTATTGCCCCAGAACATATACGCCTGGCCGTCATCATCTATAAAAACAGTAGGGTCAATATCATCCCAGTCAATGGAAGTGCCGGTGGTCATCTCGTTCGTAATAAGCGCTGAACCTCGGGCATCTTTGAAAGGACCTGTCGGGCTATCGGCAACGGCAACGCCTATTGCCTTTCCTGGCTTGGTATCGTCGTGGGTAACAGTTACATACCAGTAGAACTTTCCATCCTTTTCTACAACCTCTGCAGCCCAGGCGTCACCCTTTGCCCATTTAAAGTCAGATGGCTTTAGAGGCACCGGGTGCTCTGTCCAGTTTTCCATGTCCGGTGATGAAAACACCAGCCATTCATTCATTCTGTAGAAATGAAAGTCAAGTGGTGCTTCGTCGCGCCCGGCATAAAGGTAAACTTTCCCATCGTGCACAAGGGCTGCCGGATCGGCTGTATACTTGTGCGTAATGATGGGATTGCCTTTAGCACGGAAAGTAGTATCTGCAGGATTTCCAAGATCAATTGCGTTGGCAGGAACAGTTGCCACAAGGGCACCGACCGCAACAAGTAAACCTGCAAAAAAGCTTTTCGCAACAAATCTTTCACCTATCTTCTTCATTATTCTTATTTACTTCCTGTATTAAACTTGTCTTTCTTCAGCAACCTGAGTGATAGCTTCAGGCTATGACAGGTTTATTAGCAAAAGCCTCTCCAGTTTTATTAAAGAGGCTTTTGCATATGGTACTATTAAATTTACTTTAACTCCAGCACTACCACAGAGAACGGCGGCAGCTTCACCATCAGGTTATTACCTTTTAATCTGGCACCTTTAAAGTTCTCCGGCTTAATAACATTCGGGTTATCGAAGGAGTTGTAATCCTGCAGCTTTTTAGAAGTCAGCACACGGCCCGTTACGTTTTTGTATTTTGCCCCCTCAATGTTGATGGCTATTTCCTGCGCTTGCTTGGCATCGATGTTCGTCAGCGAAATGTGCGTCAGCCCGTTCTTGTCCTTTGAGGCCGACCCGGAAACAGCTGGCAGCTTCTCGTTGCCTACTACATAGCTTTCGCTCCTGATCGTCAGCGGCAGCCAGGTTGCATCCTGGTGCACATTGTACATCTCCATCACGTGGAAAGTAGGCGTCAGGATCATTTTCTCCTCGTCCGTCAGGATTACAGCCTGCAGCACGTTAATGGACTGCGCCAGGTTCGCCATCTTCACACGGTTACTGTAATTATTGAATATGTTCAGGGTAGTTCCAGCAATCATGGCATCGCGCATAGTGTTCTGCTGATACAGGAAGCCAGGATTAGTACCCGGCTCCACCTCGTACCAGCCCCCCCACTCATCCACCACGAGTGCTACCTTGTTCTCCGGATCGTATTTATCCATGATCGCGGTATGCTTCTGGATCAGTTCTTCCATAAACAGGGCACTCTTCATAGTCTGAAAATACTGCTGCTCATTGAAGGTAGTAGAAGGCCCTTTTGCACCCCAATCTATAACTGAGTAATGGTGCAACGCCACGCCTTCAATCAGGCTTTCAGGTATGTTCTTCATCAATACTTCTGTCCAGTTGTAATCCGCTGAATTGGCACCGGAAGCAATACGAAAGAGCCCGCCTGAGTTATTCCAATCGGCCAGGAAAGTGGCGTATTTGCGGTACTCGTTGGCATAATACTCTGCCGTCATGTTACCGCCACAGCCCCAGGCTTCGTTGCCGATACCCCAGAACTTCACGTTCCATGGCTCTTCACGGCCGTTCTCACGGCGCAGATCCGACATCGGGCTCTTACCGGCAAAGTTTACGTACTGCACCCAGTCAGCCAGTTCCTGTACGGTACCGGTTGCCATGTTACCTGCCAGGTAAGGCTCCGTATCCAGTAGTTCGCACATGTTCAGGAAGTCGTGCGTACCGAAGCTGTTATCCTCCGTTACCCCACCCCACCAGGCATTCACGATAGTAGGACGATCTTCTTTCGGACCAATGCCATGCTTCCAGTGGTAAGTATCGGCAAAGCAACCGCCGGGCCATCGAAGGTTCGGAATCTTCAATTTCTTTAATGCCACAACAACATCATTTCGCACACCAGCGGTATTAGGGATTTTTGTGTTGCCTTCGCCCACATAAAACCCTCCGTAGATAGACCGCCCCAGGTGCTCTGCAAAGTGCCCGTAAATATGGCGGCTAATTATTCTGTCCGGGCTAACTGGCACATTAAGGTCGCCGGTGTTCTGCGCGTAAGCAGAAAGGCTGCAGATGAGCACCAGGCATACCGTTAATACTTTTTTCATATTGTAGCTTGTGTTCGAGTAAATCATAAAAGGATAGGGTATTTGACTCTGATATTTTTTAAATGTTATTATTACATTTATAAATGTAAGCTATTAATCACATCAAAAGCAAGTATAACCTTATTAAACTTGCTAAAAAAGTGCGTGCTGTCTTCTGACATTATTCTGATTTAAAGTTACTACCCACTGGTTTGAACGTGTGTTGATGTCGATTATTTTACCTTTTCATCACTCAGGCATTTTGCTCAAGTAAAAGAAGTTAAGCAAGGCAGGCGCAAAGCAACACTGCCCTGCTCTTTCTCAGGTGCATTGTCCAAAACAAATCCGGGAGCTGCTTTCAGCTAATTTTAGAAGAAGTTGTAACTTGTAAGGCAATCAAAACATACCCACACCCATGACTGTTTCTAAGATGGCACAAAACCTTATCGGCTCCGAAATTATACGGATTGCTGGCGAGGTGAACGCAATGATAGCCAAAGGCAACCCAATATGTAACCTGACCATTGGCGACTTTAATCCCGCTATATACCCTATTCCGGAGCAACTGCGCAAAGGCATCACTAAAGCCTATGAGCAGGGGCATACTAATTACCCGCCTGCTAACGGAGTGGCGGTGCTGCGGAAGGCCGTGGCAGCTTTCACACAGGAAAAACTGGGCCTCTCTTACCCCGAGAATGACATTCTGGTGGCTGGCGGCTCCCGCCCACTGATCTATGCCACCTACATGGCCATTGTAGATCCGGGTGATAAAGTCATTTTCCCGACACCCTCCTGGAACAATAACCACTACTGCCATTTATCAGGTGCTACGCCTGTGATGATAGAGACACGCCCGGAGAACAACTTTATGCCAACGGCCGCCGACGTGAAACCACATTTGAAGGACGCTACAATGCTGGCGCTGTGCTCGCCGCTCAACCCGACGGGCACCATGTTCACACAAAAGGACCTGGAGGAGATCTGCGATTTGGTGCTGGAAGAAAACCTCAGCCGCAGCAAAGGGGAAAAGCCGCTTTACGTGCTGTACGACCAGATTTACTGGATGCTTACTTTTGGCGCTGCCGTGCACTACAACCCGGTAAGCCTGCGCCCTGAACTACGCGACTACGTGGTATACATCGATGGCATCTCTAAAAGCTTTGCTGCTACCGGTGTGCGTGTAGGGTACGCCTTCGGCCCGGCAGTGGTGCTGGATAAAATGAAGTCTATCCTGGGCCACGTGGGTGCCTGGGCACCTAAAGCCGAGCCAATGGCGACAGCCGGTTTCCTGCAGCAGCCACAGGAAGTGGACAGCTTTTTAAATGCATTTAAACCTAGTGTGCAGGAAAGCCTGGATAAACTGTATAACGGTTTCCAGGAACTGAAGGCGGCTGGCTTTGCCGTAGATGCCATTGAGCCGATGGGGGCCATTTACCTTTCCGCAAAGCTGGACATAGCAGGCAAAACTACGGCTGATGGAAAGGTGCTGGAGACAAGCCAGGACATTACCTTTTATGTGCTGCACGAGGCAAAGCTGGCGGTAGTACCCTTCTCCGCCTTTGGCTCTGACCGCGGCCTGAACTGGTTCCGACTGTCTGTGGGCGGGGCTTCTCTGGAGGATATTAAGGCCTCTTTAGGAAGGCTGCGGGAGGCATTGCAGAAACTGAGGTAAAGCTGTTTACAAAAAGAAGCTGTAATGCGGAAAAGCCGCTGCAAATCATACTGCAGCGGCTTTTGGTGTTGTGGCTTTAGCCTTATAGCAGAATCTGCCGGCTTATACTTTCTTCCAGCGAAATCAGGGTTTCCGTGCGCTGTACGCCCTCTACTGCCTGCAGTTTTTCGTTCAGCACTTCGCGCAGGTGTTTTGTATCGCGGCAGATAAGCTTGGCAAACATACTATAAGTACCTGTGGTATAGTGCAGTTCCACCACTTCCGGTATCGCTTTCAACTGCTCCACGGCATCTTTGTACTCTGAGCCTTTCTCCAGGAATACTCCGATGAAGGCACAGATATCAAAACCTACCGCCGCCGGATTCACTAATAATTGAGAGCCTTTTACCACCCCCATCTCGTTCAGCTTCTTCATCCGAACGTGAATAGTACCACCCGAAACGCCTAACTCTTTGGCGATATCAGTATAAGCACGAGTTACATCCTGCATCAGCAGCCTCAAAATCTGCTTATCCAGATTATCGATTTCATAATTCATAAGCTCCTATCCTTGCTGTTTTTTACAATGTTTCAAATATAGCATCTATTTCATATGAATATATCAATTGTGAAAAATATATTTATGGTATTGTCAATTAAGCATTAGGGTTGTTATATTTGTTAAGTATAAAATTGGAAGATCTTAATAAATCCGCAAAATAATGGAGCAACAAACCACTGGAACACCAACAGCACTGGATGCTACACTGAGTCACCTAAGTCGTACTGTTCTGCCAAAAGTTTTGCAAGTGCAGCAGGGCATTATTCGCGCCACGCATGAATTCATGTTTAAGAAAGGCCTGACGCAGCTCATGCCGCTCATGCTCTCTCCCATTACCGATCCGCTGAACCATGGCGTGGTAGATGCCACCATCCAGTACGCCGGGCAACACTGGAGCCTGACCAAGTCTATGATTTTTCATAAGCAACTGGCCTTGCTGCACGAAGACCTGGACAGCCTTTACATCATATCACCCAACGTGCGCCTCGAGTTCGCAGACCGTGCCGACACGGGCCGGCACCTGTTCGAGTTCACGCAGATTGATTTCGAATTCAAGGGCAAAGACCGCTTCTTTGTGATGGAGTTTATGGAAGAGTTGGTAAACTTTGTTTTTGCCCGCCTTAATTCAGAGATACCGGAAGTGCTGCTGGAACTCCGTGGCGAGCTGCTGCCACAATATGAGCAATGGCCTGTGTTCCGCACCGAAAAGCTGGAAGCTAGCTTGGGGCCTGACTATGAGCACCTTCAATCAAAAGAGGCCACTGCCCCTTTCTGGTTGCTGAACCACCGCCGCGAGTTCTACGACAAGGAAGACCCAAAGAAGCCGGGAACCTACCTGAACTATGACATGGTATGGCCGGAAGGCTACGGGGAAGGGCTATCCGGAGCGGAGCGCGAAAATGAGTATAATCAGATTCGCAAACGCATGGGAGACGTTGGTACGGACGAAAACATTTTCAGGCATTATTTAGAAGTTGCGAAAGAAGGTGGATTACCTAAATCTGCAGGTGGAGGCTTTGGTGTAGAACGGATGACCCGCTTTATATGCCGGCTAAAAGACGTAGACGAAGTAACTGTTTTCTCGCGCAAGCCTTTTACTTCCGCTATATTTTAATCTATTAACTGCAGTTGCGCCTTTAGTCCCGGCGGGACGATCTGTTTATAGAAATTAACTCAAAACTTCTGATAAACCTCTGGCTATAAACAGGACGTCCCGCTGGGACTAAGCACACAGCAACCATAGCTTTGCATACATCCCTTAACGATAGTATAGCTACCGTACAAGAACACAAGCGTTTTCCTTGCCTTATGGAGTAGTATCAAAAAGGCCTGCTGTAAAAAGCACGCCTTTCTTATAGACGGCTCTTTGCAGCCAACCGCGGCACTACCTCTTCCCGTAGTAAGCTAGTACAGCAAATGAAATCAAGCTTATGCTAACCGGACGCGTAAACGCACCTGAAATACAAACTGAATACGGCTGGCTTAACACCAACCGAGACTGGTCTATCAAAGACTTCAGAGGTAAAATCGTGCTCCTCGACTTCTGGACCTTCGGCTGCATTAACTGCCAGCATATTGTTCCAGACCTGAAGCGGCTGGAGGAGGAGTTTGCTGATGTGCTGGTAGTAGTGGGCGTGCACTCTGCTAAATTTGATGCCGAAAAGCAGAGCGAAACGATTCAGCAGGCTATCCGGAAGTTTGGCATTGAGCACCCCGTTGTGAACGATGCAAACTATAAACTATGGAACGAATACGGCATAAGAGCCTGGCCGACCACTGTACTCATCGATCCGAACGGGAAGGTAATAGGACAACATGCCGGGGAAGGCGTGTACCAGACGGTGCAGCCGTATATTCAGAAACTGAAGGAAGAGTTTGAAGGCAAACTAAACCGGGAGCCAATCAACTTTCAGGCAGAACAGCGCGAAGAGGAGACGGTGCTGTCATTCCCATCCAAGCTTATCAACGATAGCGATGGCAATATCTATCTCTCCGACAGCGGCCACAACCGCATCCTGAAACTGAACCAGGAAGGCCAGGTGCTGGAGGTAATCGGCAGCGGCAGGCAGGGCTTCGACGACGGCAGCTATAAAGAGGCAAGTTTTTACGAGCCACACGGCATGGCGCTGCACGGTCACTTCCTGTATGTAGCCGATGCCAAGAACAACGCCATCCGAAAGGTAGACTTAGAGCAACGGCACGTAAGCACCGCCGCCGGCACTGGGGAACTGGATTACTATTTTATGGACAATAAGGTGGACGTGCCGGTCAATCCAAACAGTCCATGGGACCTGCTGCTGCTGGAAGACAATATCTATATCGCCAATGCCGGCAACCACCAGATTCTGCGCATGGACCTCAGCACTGAAGAAGTGTACCGCTTCGCCGGCAACGGACACGAAGCGCTGGCAGATGGGCATTTACTCAAGGCAGCTTTTAACCAGCCCAGCGGGTTGGCTAACAATGGCCCTGTGCTGTATGTAGCCGATGCCGAGGCCAGCGCTATCCGGACCGTGCACACCAACACCGGCATGGTGCTCACGCCGCTGGGAAAGGGCCTGTTTGGTTTTGGGGATGTGGACGGCCACGTGGACGATGCGCTGCTTCAGCACTGTGTGGGCCTGGATATTATTGACAGCAACGTATACATAGCCGACACTTACAATGGCAAAATAAAAATGCTGAACATGAGCAGGCTGCGCGTGCACACGGTAACAGACGGACTCAGCGAGCCCAATGATGTTTTATTCTTGAACGGGCAGCTGTGGGTAACCAGCACTAATAGTCACCAAATCTTCAAAGTAGAGCCACATACCGGGGAAAAGGAGGAACTGGTGGTACAGCTGTAAGAAAGCCCGTGCACAAGTTCCCTTTAAGAGCCAACGTATCTTTATTAGGCCTTCACGTTCTCTGCCTGCTCTGACGTAAGGGAGGCGCGCAGCTTCTGGAAGAAGCCGAGTGTAACCTGGAAAATTGGGCTGATGATAAAGGTATAGAAGAACGTAACGATAAATACTGGTCCGCCTAAAAGCCAGCCGATGCCAAGCACTATACACTCCACCACAATACGCGCACGACTCACGGACAGCTTGGTTCTTTCAGCAATAGAAAGCATAAATCCGTCTCTCGGTCCTGCTCCTACACCTCCGGCAACATACAAACCTGCTCCTATTCCTACAATTATAATAGAGCAGGCAAGCTGCAGGTAGTCCCAGGGCGTATGGGAGGCATCCGGCAGAATACCCACCCACAGGAAAAAGTCCATGATAGGACCAATGAGCAAGGCGTTCAGGAAAGTACCAATGTTGATGTACTTCTTGTTCATGAACCATGACACCACTACCACTAGCAGCCCCACTACAACGCTCCAGGCACCAATGGTAAGGCCAAACTTCTGGTACAGCGCCACATTCAGCACCTCCCAGGGGTGCAGGCCCAGGTACTTCACTTTAACAGCAATGGCATTGCCAAAGCCAAATAAGATCAACCCCAGAAAAAAGAAAGTATACTGTATAACCCGATCACCCATTTCTCAATAGCTAGCTGCTCCGCTCCTGTGTATGAACACTAAAAGCGCCGCAAGAAAGCAATTTTATACGGGAACAACTCAAAAAGAAGGTAAAGCGGCGGCAACAGATAGGCAAAGTTGCAGAAATGTAAGCCACTTGTACCTGAGCTTGTCGCCTCTTACACCTTCCTGTTACATGAAAAAATAATAATTGATAAACGCCCTACGCCGCGGCCTGCTTTGCAAGCTGGGCCTTAACACGCATGGCCTGTTGTATATGGCGTTCCTCGTGCAGCACTACAAACTCCAGTGCTTCCCCTATTCGCAGCTTCAGTAGCTTGAAAAATTCCACGGACACGGCTTTCTTATGCAGGTTCGCCTTACCGGCACGTTTTAGCAGGTGCAGCAACCCCTCCTGGTGCTTCAGGAACTCTTCTACCGTGGCACGCCCGAGGGTGCTGTTGATAGGGTTCATGTGCTTCACGGTTTTATGCTTCTTTGTATGCTGCGGCCGCACCATTTCCAATGATTTCGTTCCGAGCCAGCTATAGCTTATACTTTGTACAGAAGCATCATCAGCAGCGTTAGCTTCAATAGCCTTGGCGAGGGCAGGATTATAGTAACGGCTGTAGCGGTTCAGGTGCTCCAGGCACTCCAGTATACTCCAGCTGCCGGTAGCAGTTTTGAAGTTGAGGGCACTCAGGTCCAGCGACGCAAGCTCGGAGCTTACGGTTTGGGACAGGCTGTGTGTAATTTGGGTTAAGCTCTCTAAAGTGTTCATAGCGGTCATAGTTTTATGTTAACAGAGCGAATGCAGGAGGCAAACTTACCTGGTTCCTGCATTCAAATCCAAATTCACACTTTAGCCGCCGGGAGAAGCCTCTAAAGAAACTGCTCCTATTAATGTATTGTAGCTGCTTCCACTACAAATCTCCAGGTGCTTTAAGCAGCAGGCGCTGGCGTAGTTGCTGTTGCATTGGCAGGGCACCCGGGTTATCTTCTACTACAAATTTAAGCTCCACACGCTCTTCTTCCGGCGTAAATGTCTTTTTGTGTAACTCGTTCTGCCGCAAATAGGCAAGCTCCACGGTATCCTTGCCCTCCACCTCAATCAGCGGCTTTATAAGCTGGTAAATGTTTTCCTCTGTTAAAGGCTCACCGTTTACCGCATACAGGATATCATACTTCTCCAGTCCGAATCTGTTATCCATCGGCTCGGCTATCCAGAAGAACTTCTTTTCTTTCTCAAAGCCCAGCCTGAACTCCCCGAAGGTTAGCTTCGTGCCCTCCTTCTGGTCTGCATAGGCCCAGCCAATCTTGTTGTAGTACTCCGCGTAAGGCAACGGTTTGTTGCCGATTACATAGTCATCGAAAAACTGGCGGATTTCAGGATAGGTGCTGGCTACAATCACATCAATTAACTCATCATCCTTAAAGGGCTTATTAGGGCCGTATTGCTTTGAGAGGTTCAGCATCAGTTCACGCAGGCCCATCTGCCCATTGCTCAGCTCCTTCAGGCGGATATCGAGCAGGAAACCGATAAGTGCGCCTTTCTGGTATACGTTGCTGTACATTTCCTGGTACTCCGGCTCAATAATGCGGCGGCTCATCTCCGTAAAGGACACATCTTCATACTCACTCGCGCTGCGCATTTTGTCCATCATCTCCTTCTGAAACGCCTCATAGGTTTTGAGGCCTTCCTGCAGCTGCACGAGGTGCGAGAAGTATTCTGTTACCCCTTCATACAGCCACAGGTGCTGCGACAGCTTCGGATCTTTAAAATCGAAATACTCTATTTCCTCGCTGTGCACATTAAGCGGTGTAAGGATGTGCAGAAACTCATGCGAGGCTACGTCCAGCACCATGCTCTTTAAATCATCGCCGGTTTGCTCGGGCAGAAAGTACATGGAACTGTAGGAGTGTTCTAAGGCGCCGTAGCCGCCATACCTGGTAACAGTAGTGTTTCCCATCTTCGGGAAGTACATAATGAACTGGTAGCGGTCCACGGGCATGCCACCGAAAAAGTTGGTGAGCGCCGTGGCCAGCGGTTTAATCATTTCATTGATGCTGTCCGCCTGCACCATGCCCGTTTCAGAATGCACTGCTACCGAAACTATGGTGTTGCCGGTGCGGAAGCTGGCGGTATCAGGGCGGCTGTACATGATGGGGGCATCGGCCAGGCGCACAAAATCGGAGGCCTGCACCACATCCTGCTCCGGCGACTGGTGCGTGACCGGCAGAGAGGTGGCAGCCAGCAGGTGCGTCGGCTTCTGCACGTTCAGCGTGTAAGGGAGCATCTTATAACCTTCCAGATAGCCGTAAAAGCCGAAATGGTTGATTACAAAGTTGCTGTTGGCATTAATGTTGGTGCCGCCCGGCTGGAAAATATAATTATCTTCTTTCTCTACATCCCAGGTGTCATCCACGAAGTACTCCAGGCGGTCCAGCTTTTTTGCCTTCTCAATCACGAAGAGGTTCTTCCCCTGCCGCTTTGTTTTGAGCTTCTTTCCTTTTGCATCATAAGCCTTAAAATTGCTGATGAAGCGGCCATAGTCTTTCTGTGAGTAAGAGCCCGGAATTACGCTTGGAATAATGTAGGTGATTTTGTTTTCTTTCACCTCCGGCGTGTTCACCACTACCTTCACTTTATCATTAGAAACATTCTTCAGGTCGAGGGAGACAGTATAAGTTTGTTGCGCCATCACTACAGATAACAGCAGGAGCAGAGAGCCCAGGAGGGAGATGCATTTCATGTGCACGTTTTTTGTTGTACAAGGGTAGCGGGGGCTGCGTCCCCGGCTCATAAAGTATAAGTAAAGATAAAAAGTATAATCCACTTATCCTTATACTTTACCCCCTACAACCGTGTACTTGCAGGCTAAAGCAGAGCATATTCTCAGGGAGCAGCTGGTGCAAGTGCTCTTTAGTATAATATCCCCCTGTAGTGCCGGTAAAAGGAAAGGCCGAAGGAGGGAAACCTTCGGCCTTGACCACCTTAAACAAACAAAAAACTTCAATGCATTGCTATTTGCTTTGCTAAGATAAGAACCAACTCAGGCTGTGATTGTTTGGCTGGCATAGCATTATTTATCAGAATTTTTCTTAAACAGAAAAGGCATTTTCTGTATCTTCCAGAAGAACAATTGAAACAAAAAGCCATAAACCAGCTAGCCTCCTCAAAGCGCTATACCTCCTTCAAAGAGTTTTACCCTTACTCCCTATCGGAGCATCAGAACACCACCAGCCGTGTGCTACATTTTACGGGCACTGGTTTATTAATTATGGTTGCCGTGGCGGCTATCGCTTTGGGTAAGTTTCTGTGGTTGCTGCTGGTGCCTGTTATCGGCTAAGGCTCTGCGTGGGTGGGCATTTCTTTTTTTTGAACGCAATAAGCCGGCTACATCCGAGTACCCGTTCTACAGCTTAGCGTCAGACTTCAAATTCTTCTTTGATATTTTGAGGGACAGGCAGGCAGGGGTTTGAAGCCAGTTGCAGGTAAAATGCATTGTAACAATGCTGGTAGCAAAACTCCCGGGGAAAAAATAATTACATAATAGTGGAAAGCATCATCGCTATCAATGCTTTTACCGCATGCATCACCACATTTGGGCTAGAAGCAGCGTCTGCGCTATCTTCCTCTGAAGAGAAAGCATTTTTGAAATAGGCCACCGGACTAGCCAGCACTTCCGTATCCAGCATAGATTTCTCAGGGGGTTTGTTGCTTACTTTCTGCCTGGCCTTCGCAGAATTAGTATCACCGATAACAGCTGTAACTGTTGACTGGCTGTTCGTATGCTCAGAAACAGTAGTTGCAGCTGCTGTAGTACTACTTCCCCCATTATTATTCGTACTTGCCTGGGCAGTAGGAACAACTACCATACACAGCAGCAGTACTGCTGCCACAGGTACATATTCACGCATTTGCTGCCACAGGTTTTTCATGCTCAAAACTAAAAATAAAATTTATACCAAACAATAATTCAGTAGGATAATTTAGAGAATATAATTCTTACTATAGTAAACATATCTCCACTATTGTCATACCGTTATATACACGAATAATAACCTCACCCTTACTTGCCTTTGGCAGGTTTAATTACTTTTAACTCTACAGGCACTACACCTGCTTTTATGAAGTCCAGCCGCCTCGCCGCCTTTTCTGATAAATCAACGATTCGTCCTTTTATAAAGGGGCCTCTGTCTGTAATTTTCACCTTCACGCTCTTATTTGTTTTAACGTTGGTCACCTTCACCTTGGTTCCCAGGGGCAGCGTGCGGTGTGCGGCGGTCATCTTTCCCCGGCGGTATGGCTGGCCATTGGCCATGTCACGGCCCTGAAACTTGCGGGCATAGTAAGAAGCTTTTCCCTCCTCGGTATAGCCACGCTCCCCAAAAGCCGGTTCCGAGCTGGCACAGGAGGAAAGGCAAACGGCCACACAGCCGGCGGCTATTGCGTGTTTTGCCCAGGTAGCAGCAGCATGTAAGGGTGTAGAAATGGGGCGTAAGGACTGTAACATAGATTTATGCTGATATTTTTATATTAAAACGGTTGCCTGACTGATGAATTGCCTGATTTCCTGGTTTAACTTATCCACAGAAACAGTTTCGAGGGGATGGCGTGTAGCCGGAAGCACCTGCAGTTGTGCCTTTGGAAGCTGCCGGTACGCCCAGAGCGTCTCCTCCACGCTCACCATGTTGTCCTGGTCGCCCACGGCTACGTGTATGGGCACCTGTATCTGCGGCAGCACATCGGAGGTAAGGGCGGGCTGCTCCCCTAGGTGCAGCATCATTTCAGCAGTTTTATGCATTACCTGCTTCCAGTGCACCGGATGGTGCCGCAAAGCCAGCGCCTGTGCAAAAGCAGGCACCTTCTCCTCTATTTTTTCCGGGTTCAGTAGCTTCGTCTCTTTTGCTGCCGTTTCCGGGGACCAGGCAAACTTAGTAGCCAGCGTAAAAATGCTTTTCACGCGCTGCGGGTGCTGCTGCGCCAGGCATAAGGCGGCATAACCGCCCATGCTATAGCCAAAGATATGCGTACTGCTGATTTCCTTTTCCTCCAGCAGTTGGAGAATATCCTGCACAAACAACTGCATGCTGAAGGGCTCCTGCGGGAGAGTCCTCCCCCCATGGCCTGTAAAATCCAGCGTATGAACCTGAAACTGTTTCTGCAGGGCATGCGCAAGAGGTTCCATGGTAGAGGCGGCGCTAAGGGCGCCATGCAGCAGCAGTAAATTCTCCATAGGTAACGCAACAGCCTGGTTTGACTAAGCCCAAAGTTAAACTTTTACAGTCGCAAAATTATAAAACTCCTAAATTGGCAGCGAAAATATGCTAATATACCTACATCAGAAAATTATACGATGTTGATAGAAGAACTACAGGGCATTTGCCGGGAGTTACCCGGCGTAACAGAGGATATCAAATGGGAAAATGACTTATGCTTTTGCGTAGGGGGCAAAATGTTTCTGGCCGTGGGTCTGAACCAGTCTCCCACTACAGCCTCCTTCAAGGCTACACCGGAAGGGTTTGCTGCCATGACCGAGCGCTCAGGCTTTGCCCCGGCACCCTACCTGGCGAGGAACCATTGGGTATTAGCAGAAAACATACACCACCTGACGAAGCAGGAATGGATACAGCATGCCCGGGAGGCATATAAGTTGGTAGCGGCTAAGCTACCTAAAAAGATGCAGCAGGCACTACAGCAGCTGTAAAGCTCAGCAGCATTGGCTGATAAAAAAAGCCGGAGCAGCTTTACAGGCTACTCCGGCTTTTGTCTTTCTTTCAGCTTTGCTTATTGCTGCTTAAGTTGATAATTGTATACCTCCATGGCCTGTGTCAGTTTGTCTTTCTGGAAGAGGTTGATGACGAACTGGGCACCCAGCACACCGGCTCCCGCATACATCAGCGGGGAAATGCTCACATTGCCACCGTTGGTAATATCCTGCGAGTTGCTGAAAGAGGATATAGCCCCGGCCGCCAGCAAACCTCCGCCAAGTATGCTAATTCCTGTGTTGATGAGCTTGTCCTTTTTGTGTTTGCGAAGCAGTGCCATACTGGACGCATTATCAGCAAGCACCTGCTCCAGATTCTCATAGTTTACCAGGTAAAGCGGCCCGTTGTCTTTTGAAAAGAAGTAGATACGCCTGCGGCTGCTGCGTGGTCCTCCCATGCCGTAAGGAGAATAGCCATAGCCGTAAGGAGAGTAGCCATAGTTATAGGTCGTGCGGCTGGTGTAAAACCGATCAATTCGAGGGCCATCCAGTATGCGCTTGGCAAAACTGTCTTGGCTGTTGCCAGCCTCAACACGGGCAAAAAAGCCTTCGTTGTTCTGAAAAGCATTTACCATGCTGGGGTTGTACTTCAGCGAATCATCTACCAGAAAATGGCTTGATTTGAAGATGGGGGATTTATACTGAATTTTGTTACCATATACAACGTCTCCACTTTGGAGCTGTATAAACTGTCTGCCCGGGCGGTCACTTTCCGTCTGTGCTACGCTGGCATAGCCGGTCAGAAGGCAGAGTATCAGGATTAAATAGCTATGTTTCATCATTTTAATAACACAAAAAAGTTAAAAATATTGTGCTCTTTTAGTAGTGGCTTTGCCTCAAAAGAGTACAAATAACATCACAACCATACCTAATAGTGCCAGGTACACCCAAAACATTAAATTCCTGCGGTGCTTGCTGGGCACCATGTTGCTTATCAGCATCACCATAAACAAAAGACAAAGCAGGTATAATAGTATAAACGTTACTGCCTTAACCCAGTTGGGTACAATTGTATTTTCGGCCTGGTACTGGTTGCTAAGCCCCATGCCGGACAAGAGCCACTGAAGCCCGAAGAAAACGACTGTCTCAAATATAAGGAAGTAAAATAACCAGAGTACCCAGCTGTATTTGCCAGTATTCATGTTTAAAGGCTTTTGAAAAAATGGAAACTCTTTACGTGAAAACCCTCCCGGAAGTAGAAACGGTGAGCGGCACTGTTTGTAACGTAAGCATCCAACATTAAGGTATCGCAATGGTGGCGCTGCGCCTCCTCCAGCATCCAGTCAGACAGCAGTTTGCCCACTCCTCCTGAGCGGTGTGCTGCATCCACCACAAAGTTATCCGCCTCCAGGTATTTGCCGCTATACAACTTGGCACTGATCCAGAACCCCGAAAGGCCTACGCAGTTGCCTGCTTCATCAAAAGCGCCCACCATGCGATAGCCATTTTGAAGCATCTGCCGCAGAAGTTGCTCGTAGCGGGGCAGGCCCATATGTGGGTTTAGCTGCAGGATGAGAGGATGCTGCGCCAGCATTTCAGGCAAACCCTTTACCTCGCGTACAATATAAGTTGCCATAGTACCTGTGGGCAAAATCGAAAAAATAAAAGAGTCACCTCGAGCTGTGCCTAGCCCAGTCTTTTTGCACTGTATCTACTTGTATACAAGGGAACAAATATAAGACTCAGAAACTAAAAAGCAGTCCTCATTCTTATAAGTACACTTATAGACATTGGTGGGATAGTACAGAATTACTGATTCTCCCGCTAAATTTTAAGCTTTTTTGTAACCAAAGCAGGGGCATATACCGTTAAAATACCAGGAGACTGCTGGGACATGAAGTTAATACGCAACATAAGATTAGATAATTATAAATTGTATAGCGAGGGGGAGGCCAGAAAGATATTTAGTGTAGGCTATGAAAACCTCACTGCTTTTATCTATTACCAGGATGGCAAGAACATTTATAAACTGGTAGTGGCCAAAGACGACAACCCTCCTGTTGTTATAGAAAAGGACATTACAAGAGCACAGGCTTTTCGTTTAATGAATACCCGCCCATAAAGAAATGGGTGGGTATTTGTGATCCATCTGCTTTCCTATTACCGCATTGTGTTTCTAAAAAGTCGTAATCACTTTTTCAGAACTCACATGGTTTACTCCCCGAGCACCTTTTCTGCCTTGCGCTATTTTAAAAACCGTCTGACATTTTACCTTAAGAAGCCAACATCCTGCCCTCCTACACGAGCAGGAGCTATTCGCACAGAGCTTTTAATTTCAGAAATGAAGTGTGGTAGCTTGAGGCAGGAGCTGCTGCGGGAGAAATACCTTCAGCTTTTTAGAGGCGGTGGCGTATACCTGAGCATGAAAATTGAAAATCGCTATTATAGAATCGCCGCAATTGGATTAGTCCTGAACCTATTGCTGCAGGTGATTTTGTTTTTTGCCGTAGACCCGTATTTTGCTTCTATTTTGTCTCCGCTGTATTCTATCTGGTTTATACTGTTTATAGTGGGGTGGCGGAACGAACACCCACGTCGCTAAAGTCACAGCTTCACCCCGACAGGCCGCAAACAATTATGGTCAGGTTCTGTTATACCGCCAAAGCTTTGCGTAATGCTCCACTTGCCTTCTGAAAGGCTGCAGGTATTGTGCCTATACTAGATTGAAACCTACTTTATTAAAGAGTTTACACCGGGAACTTAGTAACCTGATTGACCTGGCACTTTTTGTGTATAGAATTTGCTTGAGTGATAAAGCCCGCGCAACTATAATATAGTACCTATGTCTGAAGAAAGTATAATGGCCGATGAAAGCCAGGTGCAGCACATGTTCCTTCATGTAGAAAGTAGCGATGCGGTGTGTATGCTAAACATAGCTGGTCACCCGTACCGCCTTCGTGAGCTCATCTTTATGATGATAGAGAATGGCTGCCGTGTAGTAAAGTCATCTGCCGAAGCTTATAAAACCTTTGACTTTGATAAAGAAACAGTGGAGGTATATGATTTCCTGACTTCCATTATCAAAGCTAAATTTTTATCGTAGCTGTAGCTATCGGCTAAAACAAAGAAGGCTGCCTGTTACGGCAGCCTTCTTTGTTTTAATGTCTCTTATAGTTGTTTGATATCAATCTCTCTTGGTTGGCCTGTGCTTTCATGGTAAGGTAGCTTTACCATCAGTTGACCTTTCTGGTATACCGCTTCAACGCGTCTTAAATCTACCTGCGGAGGCAGCATAAACATGCGGTTAAACAAAGGGGCGGCCATTTCCGAGTTCTCCCTGCTTTGCAGCACAGAAAAAACAGTCAGGTTATTGTCATGAAGCACTACTTTGAATGCCTCTGGGTCTACACCGGCTGCCCAAACATTGATAACAGCTCCTTTTTTGTATTTCTTTATATCAATATACGTCTCGCTCACGCCGCCTCCCAAAGTGTTCAGCAAATCGATTTGCAGCGCTATGTTCTTGAGTAGTTCTTTATCTTTTATCAATTTCATCTCTTTCTCCTCTTTTCGTTTACAAAGAGAATATTGCAAATGCAATGCCAATTACCTTATGAAGTCAATCCAATTTATATTGTGCCAAAATGGCCTTGGAATTAAGAAAGGGCAACAAAACCAAGGTCAAATTGTCATACTATTTAAATAATATTAAAGGGTATAGTACAATATGCATGCAGCAGCGTATAAAAACTATAATCAAAGATTGTCTAATCATAGGGTTGCTTTAGGGAGCATTCTGCATGAGCGTAGTAGCTACAGCCAACAGATTTCTGGAGCTACCACCCTGGCCCTGGAAGGCTGCCAGCAGAATAGCTGTACAGAAATTGTGGCGGTAGACAAAAATTCGCATTAACAAAACATACCCCCTGTTTCTCCCCCACTTCAGTCAGTCCCTGAGCAGCATAAAACTATTAAAGAAAAAGCTCAGAATGAAGGTAGAAATCTGCTTCTGGCAGCTGCCTGCAGTGTAAGCACAGAACCAGAACACAGAACAACATCTTAAAACCACCCGTACATCCACCCAATACAATTAGGCAACTAAAACAAATAAAACTATGCGTACAAGAATAATGACACTGTTACTGGCAGCGGGCCTTCTGGCTAGCTGCAGTGAAACAAACCAGGAAGTAGAAGACACCGGAGATGTGCAAGAAATTGCCTCCGAAGACACCGCATTAATGTATGAAGACATGGCAGCACGGGAAAGACTTACTGCCGATGGCCTTGAGGTAAAGGATATGGGTGAACCCTTCTGGACTGGTATTGATGTGAATGCACCTGTTGTAACCAGCCCTCTCATTACGGACACTGACGTAGAGATACGCCGTGGCCAGGGTTATGACCTTTACACCATGGACGAGCGCGTGCTCTTTGACCTTGATAAGGCACAGTTACGCGCAGGTGCCGATGATAAGCTGCGCAGTGTAGCGGAGTCTATTAACGAGGTAAGCCCAAGCGGCCCGATCAGAATTTATGGGCACACTGACTCCCTTGCCAGTGCTGCTTACAATGAGCAACTTGCGGCGGAGCGCGCCAACACCGTGAAGGACTGGTTAGCGAACAACACCGACATAGACCCTGCCCGCATGACCATACATGCCGTAGGAGAGGAGCAACCAAGAGCCACAAACGAGACAGCCCGTGGCCGTCAGCTTAACCGGCGGGTGGCAATAGCTGTGGCTACAGGAGATGAAGCACAGGCCACTCCTGCGCAGCAGCCTTAACCGAATTCGGCTATGACCGCTACTACTTTTCTTACCTGATGCGTAAGAAGAGTAGTAGCAGCAAAACTTGAAGTAAATTTTGGCACATGAAGAATTGTCCAAACAAAAACTATTTATAAAAGCAAAGGGGAGGCGCGTGCGCCTCCCCTTTGCTTTTATATAGCATCTCATGACTCGTGTATTTGTATTTGTTAAAATGAATATTTTATTTGCTATACTCCTGTTTTTATATGGCCTATAAGCATAGTATTACCTATGGAACAAATCTACTTCAGGAACAACTTTGTAAACATCTACTACGACAAGGATCTTTGTCTGGGCAAAGCTGAATGGAAAGGTGATTTAATAGGAGCTGAATACAGGGAAGCAGTTCTGCTGTGCCTGGACCTGATAGACAGGCATGAGCTGATTGGCTGGCTTGGTGATAACCGCAGGATGAACTCTATACGCCCTGACGACCTGGAGTGGAGCGTAAGGGTGTTTTTGCCGAAACTGCTGGAGAGCTCCTTGCTGCGGCTGGCTAACCTTCCCTCTGAGAATGAGCAAAACCGGGAGGCAGTGGAAACCATCTACGACAAAACCAACATCCCAGACAAGGAGCTAACAGTACGCAGTTTTATAAGCGAAGAAGAGGCAGAGGCATGGCTGAGGGAGATGCCTGAAGCACAAAGAGCCAGGGACTCTGATTAGCGCCCCTGGCTCTTAACTTGTTTATACTTCTTTTCCCCTTCTTTGCATCATCTGGCTTTGCCAGGTTGTGGTAAGCAGGGCCTTCCAGCACCTCTACCGAGAAACGGCTACCGTGGCAGGGACAGTCTCAAATCTTCTCAGCATTATTAAATACACAACGCATTCTATGTGCGTGCAGATAGAAGACAATACGTGCAGTTGCCCGGTATCATCCATGTATGCCGGCAACTTTTCGTCATTTATCTCAACAGTTTTGCCTTCCCCGGCCTTTATCTCCTTTGACCTCACATCCTTCAGTGCCCTCGCTTCGCTTACAAAACACACTACACCTAAGGCCATAAAAGCTTTATTATGACGCATAAAAGTAGATTTATACGTACTTCACGTATAAACACTTAAGCCCATACTACCTTTACAGTAACGTGAAGACACTAGCCTTGATGACATGTTAAAAGTATACTTCGAGAACGAACACATATGCCTGCGCTATGATGAGGAACTGCAGCTGGGTATAGGCCAATGGAAGGGCTTTGTGAGCAGTAATGAACTCCGGGCTATGGCACTCCACACCCTGGAATTCGCCAATACGCATGGAATTACCCGCTGGCTCTCCGACCGCAGAAAAATGAGAGCCATCCGGCAGCAGGACCAGCAATGGACAGTGGAAGAGTTTATACCTAAAGTACTGGCGAGTCCGCTCCGCCGCGTGGCCACTATTGTTTCTGAAGACATCTTCAACAACATGGCAGTGGAGCAGATGCTGAAGCGCAGTGGCGGCCTCGGCGACATTTCCCTCCGCGACTTCAATAATGAAGCGGAGGCTATGGAGTGGTTAAAGCAACCCTTGGAACAGGAAAGTTCGATGGAGACGGGTGCCTCCTCTGCAGACTAGATTACACTGTCTTCTGGTGCAGGGGCACACAGGAGCTCCCCACAATACTTCAGGCCAGGGCAGCTTATGCAGCTCATGATTTTGTATATCCTGTTAATTATAGTTATACTAGAATAAATTTTAACTATGGTGGCACATATAGCAAATTAAAGCATGAAAAAATCAACAGGTATTAGTTTAGTTTTGGCGGTATTCTCTGCCATTGTATTTCTTTCAGGATTTCAAAGTTCAGAAAAAGAACCAATGCGACACATCGTTGTTTTTAAGTACAAGCCAAGTGCAACCCCTGCACAAATAGAGCAAGTGACACAGGCCTTTGGTGAGTTAAAAGACAAAATTCCAGGAATTACAGCCTATGAACATGGCGTTAACGACAGCCCGGAAAACAAAAACCTTGGCTTTACCCACGTATACCAGTTGACGTTTGAAGATGCAGCAGCGCGGGACAGGTACCTGCCGCACCCTGAGCATAAGAAGTTCGGTGCACTGCTGGGCCAGCTAAATGTGCTGGAAGATGCCTTTGTTGTAGATTATGCCCCGGCTAAAGCTGAGAAATAAAGCTCTTCTTTCTGGTTTAAAATACAAAGATTGAACTTTCTTTAATCTACGGCAGGAATGTCTGTGGCAGTAACTTTATGCCTTGCAAAACGCTCACAGGTCCGGGAGGCACTGTGAGCGTTTTTTATACCACCTGCTTCACTTTTGCCGCAAAGGAATCAATGAGTTGGATGAGGTCCGGGATGCACTCCAGATTTAAGGTGTGGCCTACGTGTGGCAATATCTCCAGTTCGGCATTTGGCAGCGCCTGGTACATGGCCTGCCCCATTTCCACTGTGCATAGAAGGTCTTCTTCGCCGTGCACTACCAACACCGGCACCTGCACCTTTTTCAGTTCCTCCAGGTAATTGCCGCTCTCTTTGGTGGCCTGCGTCAGCTTCAGAATGTTTTCGGAGGTAGGGCTTTGGCTGGCTTTGCTGTTTTTGAGGTTCTCAATGCTGATGATAGGATTCAGGAAATAACTGCGGCCCAGCACCGTTGGCAGCATTACGTCCAGCATCAGCGGGTATCCTCCCACTTTCAAAGCGGCTTCCCAACTATACCCGATGGCATCAAAATAGGCGTCTTTGTACGGGAATGCAGACAGTAGCATACATGCCTGCACCAGCTCCGGGTGGTTTACCAGGAAGCGTTGCGCCACCGCACCACCGTAGGAAATGCCTACAAGTATAGTTTCAGGCAGCTGTAGCGCCTGCAGCAGGTGGGCGAGGTCAGCTGCGTGCCCTTCAAAACTCCTGTGCGCCGGCGCTGCATCTGATTTCCCCTGGAACAACAAATCGACCAGCACCAGTTTATACTTTCTTCCCAGCGTATGCACCAGCCCCGCCCACGCCGCCGTTGACTGTGAAAGGCCGTTCAGAAAAACAATGGTCTGCGAGGCGTTGGTGTCGCCGTGTATTTCATAGTGTAGCTCCAATCCGTCGGGCAAGCGGTGTCTCATAGTTTTTTTTGTTAGGATGAGGTGTAAGACAAATCTAGAAGATAGAAAGAGAAAGCAATAGGTATAAACATACCATAAAAGCCGGGTTTAGCATATTTCTTCCTGCATCAGCCTATCTTCGTTTTGGGGTTGATTTTGTTGCGCCAGTGGTAAGATAAACCAGAAGCGGGTGCCTTTCCCCTCCTCGCTTTGCACGTTTATGGCACCGCCGCAGCGCTCCACAAACAAGCGGCACAGCAGCAGCCCTAAGCCTGTTCCCTTTTCATTATCGGTTCCTTTGGTTGTGATGGCGGGGTGCTCGGCATGAAAGAGAGAATCCAGTACTTCTGCTACCATACCTATCCCTTCATCTGTTACCGCTATCTCGGCCGTTCCCTCCGCATTTATCTGCGCCTGCAACTTCACAATATCACCATCCTTCGAAAACTTGATAGCGTTGTGCAGCAGGTTCCGGATGATGAAGTCGAGCATGTTGGCGTCGGCGAAAACCAACAGCTGAGGTGATACCGTCACCTGCCAGCTAACACCTTTGGCGTCGGCCGTGTCCTGCAACAGGTCGAGGTTGCGCTGCACCAGTTCCTGCACCTGCAGCAGCTGCGGTTCAAAGCGCATGCTGTGGTCAGAGCTGGTTTGGGAGGCAGCCCACTGCAGCAGGTTCTCCAGCAGTGCCTGCAGGTTGTGCACCGACAGCTGTGTGTGGTTCGCCAGCTTCTGCATCTGCTCCGGCTGCATTTTATGAGAGAAGTTAAGCAGGATGTTCAGAAACGAATCCAGCGTGGCCAGCGGCGTGCGCAGGTCGTGGGATATGATAGAGAAGAAGCGGTCTTTGAGCTGGTTAAGGCGTAGCAGCTTGTGCTCTGATTCCTTCAGTTGCTCCACCGTTTGGTTAAGCTCCTGTGTTTTGTGCTCAAGTGCGGCGGTACGTTTCGCAACCGTCACCTCCAGCTTTTTCTTCTGCTTTTCTGCCAGGCGCTTGCGCTCTGTTTCCTTCTCGCGTGCCAGCCGCTCTTTCTCCAGCACCTCGGCAGCCAGCTCATTAGTGACCGTATTCAACCTGTAAGCCAAACCTAGCGAAAACAGAACTACCTGCGCCACCATGCCTACCTGGGCAGAGTATACTGTGAGCGGCGTGTTAGGCAGCACGTGCGTTTCCTTCAAAATAAAAAGTAAAGCACCCACTACAAAAAAGACATTTGCAACAAGAAAGTACAGCGCCGGGCGGTACCCTTGCCGCAACGCCGCCACCCCTACCAGCAGCATCACCACCAGCACACCTCCTCCTATCAGCCCTATTAAATCCACGCAGGGTTGCAGTAAATCAAGTGGCGTAAAGTAGGAGAGCAGGGCCATGGCCACCGGAAGTGCATATAAAAGCGCCAGCAGCGTCAGGGCTTTGTCCCAGTGCGGCATGGTTTGGCGGGTGTTAAGGTAACTGCGGGTAAAGAGCAGCCGGAACAGGCCGTTAAAGGTAACAATGAAGGCGAAGCTATGGGCATTCCAATACGGTTTCTGTGGCCATAGCAGCTCCATCGCAAAGCCGTGGTAAAACATGAAGTATAAGCCAGTGCCTGTCAGCGCCAGAACATAGTACAGGTAGCTGCGGTCGCGCACGGATATGTACAGGGCGAGGTTGTAAAGCGCCATCACGATAATAATCCCGATAAAGATGCCCTGAATCAGGAGGCGGTTGCTATTTGCCTGCACCACCTCCTCCGGTGTTTTCAGCTGCAGGCTCAGGCGCTGCGGCTTGTACAGGTTGATGTCGCCCTGCAAGCGGAGGTATAAGAGGGTATTGCTGTGTGGCAGGACCTGCACCCGCACAAAAGGCTTGTTCAGCTTCACATCACGCTCCTGCATCTCTACCAGTTGCCCCGTCTGTCGTTCCTCAAAATGTCCGTCTGGCTGCTGCGCAAACAGTTGCATTCTGCTCCAGTCGCCAGCATAGAGATAGCGCGTCTGCTCGTGTTCTGTTTGGTTGTGGAGGACCACGCGCACCCAATGCACTGTTTTACCGGCCTGCATGGTGGCAGCAGTATCAAGGCGGGAAAAAACCTTTTGTTGCACCTCCGGTAGTTTCAGTTTACCCTCGCTGTCGTGGTATACCTGCAAAGGTAGCAGCACCTCCTGCCCCGTATCCTGTAGCCGAACCGTATCAGCCGCCTGTGTACTGCCCATGGCTGCTTTGCCTGCTGCTATCAACAGCAGCAGGCAAAGCAGCCATGGTTTTACGCGGCGCATCAAATAAGGAACAGAGGAAAGCATATATCAAGTTATAAAATCTTCTTCAGATAATCATAAAGTGAAGACTCTCTTCTTTCGCTTTTATCTTATTTTATCTATATTGAAAAGCTGTTAGGGACTATCGGCCTCACAGGATTAGACAAACTAAACAAAATCATAAACAGTGATATGGCCAAGGTGAAGCTACTGATTGCGGAAGATGATGTGGTGATTGCACACAACTTATCCTTTTCTTTGGAGGATATGGGATATGCCGTATGCCAGGTGGTAAGTTCGGGAGAGGAACTGCTGCTGGAGGTGCATAAGCACAACCCGGACCTGGTGATACTGGATATCACGCTGGAAGGAAAACTGGATGGGATCGACACGGCTGCCATACTTTCTAAATCAAGCAATATACCCTTCATCTTCATGACAGCCCTCTCTGACAAAGAGACAATTGACAGGGCCAAGCTCACCAAGCCGCATGCTTACCTCGTAAAACCCTTTGATGTGCGCACGCTACAAAGCAGCATTGAGGTGGCCATACATAATGCCAGTTCCCGGTTGCAACAGCCTGCCACAGCAGTACAACCGGCAGTAGGTGCTGCTAATCCAGACGGGGCAACCCCGGAGGAGACAGGCAATTACCTGCTGCACGACGCGCTGTTTGTGAAGGTGCGCAACCGCCTGGAAAAGGTGGCACTCGGGGATATTGTATGGGCTGAGGCGCAGGATATTTACAGTAACATCAAAACCTCGCAGCACGTTTACCTTGTCAGCCAAAGCCTGAAGAACCTGGAGCAGCGCCTCCCGTCCAAGGATTTCATGCGGGTGCACCGCTCTTATATCGTGCGGCTCACGGCTATTGAGGCCATTGAAGACAACAACATCTTGGTGGGCGGCAAGCACATTCCAATCGGTAACACGCACAAGGATGCGCTTCTGAAGCGGCTTCAGATTATATAACCCTTCAGCTTTCTTCTACAGAAGATATAAAATCAATACTTTTATTCAAGTGAATGATTACTCACTTCAAGCAAATAAGCTTCACCTAACCCTCTCCTGATTTCACCTCAAAAGATACTGCGTTCGCAAGTATAGGCTTAGAGCAATGTTAATTATTTCCTACTTTAATTGCACAATGCTTTAATTAACACTGCTGCCTATGAACAGCTTGGCCTCTTCTGAACTTGTAACGGCTGGTTGGATACTTGTTACCGCTTACGCTGCCCTCATTCTTTTTTTTGTGGTGCGGGGAGCTTTGCGCATCCGTTCCATTGCGGATTACGCCTTAGGTAGTGTGGCTTTCTCTCCGGTGGCTGTTGGCTTGGCACTGGCTGCTTCCATGACAAGTGCTGCTACCTTCATCATCAATCCGGGCTTTGTGGCGCTGTATGGCGTGAGCGGTTTTATTTCCATGGCCATTGCCTTGCCTGCCGCTGCGCTGCTGTCGCTGGTGGTGCTGACAAAAGGATTCAGGGCGATGGGCACCGCGGTAAAGGCGCAGACAATGGCGCAGTGGATGGGAGCGGTGTACAAAAGCCGCGGCTACGCCATCTTCTTCGCGTTTCTGTCGCTGCTGCTGATTACGTTCATTGTTTTGATTTGCGTAGGGCTGACGAAAGTGTTGGCTAGTGTACTGAATCTGAATGAGCTGCATGTATGTGTCGGCATCGTGGTGTTCGTGTTTGGTTACATGATGTTCGGGGGCGCCAATTCCATGGTATATACTAACATGGTCCAGGCTATCCTGATGGTGGTGGTGGCCTTCATATTACTAGGTTCTGGCTACGAAAATTTCAGCAACGGCATACAGGGCTTCCTAGACAAATTGGCTGCCATTGACCCGCTGCTGGTGCAACCGACAAATCCGGCCAGCTTCCTGTTCCGGGATTACTTTGAGATCATCGTCTGCCAAATCATCATCGGTGTGGCCATTGTTTGCCAGCCGCACATCATCACTAAATCGCTGCTGCTCAAAAACGAGAAAGACGTGAACCTGTACCTGCTGGTAGGGGTGTTGACGGAGGCGCTTTTCTTCCTGGTGGTTATAGCCGGCCTCTACGCCCGCCTCACTTTCCCTAACCTGCAGATAAATGGGCAGCCTATTCCGCTGGACGGCATTATGTCGGCTTATGTGGTGAGCGAATTTACGGTATACATAGGGCTGCTGGTGGTGCTGGGGCTGATATCGGCAGGACTCTCTACTTTGGAAGGGCTGATTCAGTCGCTGTCCATTACCATTACCTCTGATATTCTTGCTCCTGCTTTTGGACCACGGGTGGAGGCACATAGCGTTCTCATCAACAGACTGGTGATTGTGGCCCTGGCCATTGTTTCAGTGCTCCTGACATGGGACCAGCTCCTGAACCCGAACCTGAGTGTGGGCATCTTTGCGCAGAATGGGGTATACGCCTATTTCTCGGCAGCTTTTGTGCCGGTGCTTTTTGGTATGTTCCTGAAGCGTGTGCCGCTGGTAGCGCCGGTGGCGGCCTCTATCACCTCAGTGGTGGTGCATTTTGCAGTGTACTACGGTGGCCTTACCTCTTACATGGATGCCCCAGTGCGCAACCCCGGCATTGCCGCCGCCCTGGCCATTATTGCTTCGGTTATTGTGGGCCTGGCCTTATACTACACTTTCCGGGAACCTGCCCCGGTACAGCATCAAGCACCTGCTCCTGCTCCAGCTAAACCCTTGATCAAACCAGCTTATGAAAAAAAACTATAAACAGCTCCTGCTCCTGTTGTTGGTTTGCCTGCTTCCCCTCTTCGGACAGTCCCAGGCCCCTGTGGCTCAATCAACCAGTGCTGCTACGGCCACTGCAGACCCTGTTTTTGAGAGCCTCAGCTATAAGTATCCGGTGAAAAAAGCGATGCTGCTGAATGGTGAAACGGTGGCTTATGTGGACGAAGGAAAAGGCCCGGAAACTATCATTTTTATATTTTATACATGGACTAGGCAGTTACCTCCCTGCCTGGGAAAAGAACATCGCAGAACTGAGCAGGAACTATAGGACGATTGCCCTGGACCTGCCGGGATACGGGAAGTCAACCAAAGAAGGCGTGCAGGTAAGTATGGCGCATTACGCTAATACGGTGTTGGTCCTGATGGACAAGCTGAAAATAAAGCAGGCGGTGCTGGCGGGGCATTCCATGGGAGGACAGGTGGCCATTACGGCAGCGTTGCAGGCTCCTGAACGGGTGAAGAAACTAATATTAGCGGCCCCTGCCGGCCTGGAGACTTTTACTAACCAGCAGAAGCAGCAGTTCAAAGAAACCGTGACACCGGAAAGCATACAGAACACCAAACCAGAGCAGGTATTAGCTAGCTACAAAGTCAACTTCTATCAGATGCCCGCCGATGTGCAGCCGATGATAGATGACCGCCTGAAGATGGCAACATCCGCAGATTTCGGCAACTACAGCAAAGCGGTGGCGGGTAGCGTGGCTGCGATGGTAGACGAACCGGTGTATGACAAGTTGCCGCAACTACAGATGCCAACGCTGCTGGTTTTTGGAGAAAACGATGCCCTGATCCCAAACAAATATTTTAACCCCAACCTCACATCTAAAGCAGTGGCTGACATTGGGAAAGAGCGCATCAGAAATAGCCAGGTGGTGATGGTGCCCGATGCGGGACATTTTCTGCAGTTTGAGAAACCAGAGGCTTTTAATGAAGCAGTGCGGGACTTCCTAAAATGAATACGCTTTAAAATCGACTTAAACTAAAATAACATATACCTAACCTATTTCATCTAACCTTAATGCCATGAAAAAAATTTACCTAATCCTGCTGTCGCTGCTCTGTATAGTACAGGCAACGATGGCGCAAAGTGGTGGTATCATCACAGGTAGAGTGGTCGGGACCGATACAAAAGAGGCACTGATAGGTGCCACGGTTCTGGTAAAAGGCTCTACCAAAGGCTCCACCACCGACTCTAACGGGGAATTCCTGATTCGGGAGGTGCCTGCAGGAACCCATAGCCTGCGCATCTCCTACGTAGGATACTCCTATCCAGACATTCCGGTAACTGTAAGCGCCGGCGGCACGACTGATCTCGGAACGGTTGAGATGAATTCTTCTGCTATGCTAGGCCAGGAAGTGGTAGTGTCGGCTTCGCGCAGGCCAGAAAAGCTGACCGAGGCTCCTGCCACTATCAGTGTCATTACCTCACGCGAACTTGAAGAACTACCTTCCTTTAACGTAGGAGAGCTGCTTGCCAGGCAAAAAGGGGTGGAGTTTATTCGTACGGGGGTATTAGGTATCAACGTGAGGGGTATGAGCAGTGCTTTTAACCCTAAAAACCTGCAGATGAACGACGGCCGTCTATCTACACTTATTGCCACAGGTCTGCCTTTAGGAGCACTGTCTACGGTTGTGAAAGAAGATATTGAGCGGGTAGAGGTAGTGCTTGGCCCGGTTGCAGCGCTTTATGGCCCTAATGCACATAACGGCCTGGTGAACACCCTTACAAAAGATCCTCGTCGTTCAGAGGGCACCACCTTGGCACTCACGGCAGGTAACCAGCAGGTGTTTTCAGGCAGGTTCAGGCATGCCATGGTGCTAAGCCCGAAGTTTGCCTTTAAAGTAACCGGGGAGTATACCAAAGGTCTGGAATTTGCCTATGACGATACCGTGTATTTCGGTGCCACGCAACGGGCAACAGAAATTGACCTGGACAGGAAGTTTAATACATTGCGGGGTGAAGCCGCCGTGTACTACAGCTTAAACAACAAATCTGATATCATCGTGTCGTATGGTGGCAACAACTCTAACTTCCTGGCGCAGACAAATGCCGGGCGAAACCAGATCAAAGACTGGCAGGTGCATTACCTCCAGACACGTTATGTTTCTCCAAGGGTATTCGCGCAGTTATACCATACATGGAGTAACACAGATGATACCTATGCCATTAACCAGCGTACGCAGAACTACCTGAGTTTTAAAAATGCAGGCTTTAGTGAGGAAGAAGCACGGAGTAGATCCTATACCGAGCAGTGGTTTGGCGCTACGCCAGCTGCGGGAGTAGCACTAGCCCGCGGATCTGTATTTAAAGACGCCTCCCGCCGTTTAAATGGAGAGGTGCAGTATAATAACCGCTTGGTGGGGGTCGACTATATTGTGGGTGCGCAGTACCAGCGTGACATAGCAAACAGCCGTAACACGTATCTTTTTGATCTGGGTGGACCGATAGTGATAGATCAGGTTGGTTTCTACGGACAGCTGGAGAGGCAACTTGGCGGGGGCTTTAAGGTAGTGGCAGCAGGCCGTGCCGACAACCATGAGCTTTACGGCTTCAACTTTATACCAAAGGCTGCCTTAGTGTGGTCGCAGAACGACCATTCTGTACGCTTAACGTATGGCAGGGGCATCGCAGCGCCTACCATACTTAACCTGGAAGGCTACCTGTTTGGTGGTTTGCTGATTGGTAACGGCGAAGGCTATACCTTAAGTGATGGCACCAAAATAGAAAAGCTGCAGGTAGAGTCCATCAACACAATAGAAACAGGTTATAAAGGCAAGCTTTCAGAACACTTTTACCTTGATGCCAATGCTTACTATAGCATGTCCAAGAACTTTCTGAGCCCGGCCATTAACATTGCCACACAAGGCCGTACTGTTACCCACAGAGGCAGCACACCTATGTCTGAGGTAATACCTGGAACTCCTGAAGCGGGCGCAGGCTTTCTACTTACCTATGTTAACTTCGGAGAGGTAGACACTTATGGCGCAGATTTAGGATTAACATTTGCTCCTACCCAGGCGCTGAACTTCGTGGCGAACTACTCCTACTTCGGCTATAAAATTGATAAAGACGACCTGACGAACGATGGTAATAAAGACGGAAAAGTAAACCAGCTGGATTTATCTATAAACGCTCCTGCCAATCGCTTTAGCCTTGCGGCCAATTATAGCCAGGGCAGATTTTTCGGTTCGGTATTTACTCGTTGGGTGCAGGAGTTCGATTTCTTCTCAGGCATTAACGTAGCTGCGGAGGCAGACGAGGAACTGGGGCTGAAAGAAAATGCCCGCTTTGGCAGAACCTGGAATTATGGTCCTTTAGGTGGTTTTACTAATGTGGATGTGAGCGCAGGCTTTAGAATAAGCAACTATTTCACTGCCGCAGCACAGGTAACGAACGTATTCGATGCGCAGGTAAGAGAATTTGTGGCGTCACCTTTTATCGGCCGGCTGTACTCGGTTGAGATGAAGGTTAATATACCAAGCTTCACAAAAAAGAGAACAGAATAATTTAGATTGAAAATAGGTTGATTGCCAGAGCGCCCCAAAAGGGGCGCTTTAGGTTTTGTAATGAAATCAGGCGATATAAAAAACTTAACATGAAGAACGTACTCATCACAGGTGGCACCAGCGGCATCGGTTTGGGCCTTGCCCGCTCATTTGCCGCTCAGGGATACAATTTGCTTATAAACGGACTGGAGAAAGACGGTGAACGGATAGCGCAGAAACTGGCGCAGGAGCACGGGGTGAAGGTGGTTTTCTCCGGAGCCAACCTGATGCACCCGGCACAGATACGGGAGATGGTGCAGCAGGCAGAACAGGAGCTTGGGCAGGTGGATGTGTTAATTAATAATGCAGGTATTCAGTTTGTAGCACCTATAGACGAATTCCCAAAGGAGAAATGGGATGCTATTCTGTCCGTGAACCTCTCTTCTTCTTTTCACGCTTCCAAAGCTGTGTGGCAAGGGATGAAGGAACGTAGGTTCGGTCGCATTATCAACATCGCATCGGCCCACGCGCTGCGGGCGTCGGAGTATAAAGCTGCTTATGTAGCTGCCAAGCACGGCATTGTTGGTCTTACAAAGGTGCTGGCGCTGGAGGGAGCGTCCTATAATGTTACCTGCAACGCTATCTGCCCCGGGTATGTGAGAACGCCACTCGTAGAGGCGCAGATTGCTGACCAGGCCAGGGCACACGGCATGTCAGAGGAAGAGGTAGTAGAGAACGTAATGCTGAAGAAGCAGGCAGTAAAGCAGTTTGTGGATATAGATGGCATCGCAAAGCTGGCGCTCTTTCTTGCCTCCGACGCCGCCGCCCAGATGACGGGCGCTTCCCTACCCATTGACGGCGGCTGGTCTGCACAGTAATGGTTCTTAAAAGACCTCGCAGCGTGCGCACAGCTCCTGCGAGTGTTTGGCTTGCATCGATTGAAAAAAGGAGGGGCTGCAGGTATATTTCCTGCAGCCCCTCCTTTTTTAATGGTAAAATCAAGTTACTTCAGAATCTTGAATTCTGTACGCCGGTTCTCCTGGTGCTGTACCTCAGAGCAAACCACGCCGTCAGTACACCTGTTAATCAGTTTTGTTTCGCCGTAGCCTTTTGCCTTGAGCCGATCCCTGTTGATGCCCCTGGAGATGATATAATCTACGGCGGCCTGTGCCCTTAGCTGTGACAGCATATCGTTGTAGCGGTTGGTCTGGCGGCTGTCGGTATGTGAACTCAGTTCTATGCGGATGTCCGGGTTGTCGTTCAGTGTCTGCACCAGCTTATCCAGTTCCTTGGCGGCATCCGGCCGAATCTCGTGCCTGTCCAGGTCGTAGAAGATGTTGTCCAGCACAATAGGCTTATCTGGTATGCTGCGGTTAAATATCATCTCCACCTTCACTGAATCGGTATTGTAGCGGCAGTCCGGGGTAATGCTCAGCGTCTGCGTCAGGTATCCGGGCTTGGTGCCTTTGATGGTATAGTTTATCCCTGCCTTTACCGGGAACACAAAGCCGCCCTTATTATCGGAGTATACCTCCAGTGGCGTGGTGCTTCCTTCTTCTGTCAGTTGCAACAGCACCTCTTCCACTGGTTCCTCTGCCTTTCTGGAGGTGCCGGCAATGGCAAAATGCTCGATGGTTCTGCCAATCAGGGTGCATGGCATCTTAAAGGATTCAAAGGTAAAAATGTCGTCGGAGCCGTTCTGCGCCAGGCGGCCGGAGGAAAGCATGCCTTTGCTGCCGGTGCTGTCCGTCAGTATCCCGAAATCATCATGCGCTGTGTTGAGCGGGTACTTCAGGTTCCTTATTATCGTCCAAGCCTTGTGTGTTCCAATGGCTTTAAACATATCCAAACCACCCATACCGAGATGTCCATCTGAAGAAAAATACAGACTACCATCTTCCCCTAAACTAACAAAGCTCTCGCGGCCGATGGTGTTAATGGTGCTGCCTGCGTTTACAGGTTTTCCCCAGGAGCCGTCGGCCTGGCGCTCGCTGTAATAGATGTCCGTCTCGCCCAAACCTCCCGGCATATCCGATACAAAGTACAGCACCTGCCCGTCAGGCGTTATGGCCGGGTGCCCGATGGAGAACTCATTTGTGTTGTTGTATTTAAAAGGCTTTACGTTTTCCCATTTTTCCCCTTTGCGCTCTGCCGTGTAAATGCCGTGGCGGTTGGTGTGGGTGCGGTTGTCGGTGCCCTTAAACCAACTGGTAGGATCAGGGTTGGTGTGACCGGCGCTGCGCTTAACCACATGCGTGCGGGTAAAGTACAGGGTGTTCTCTTTGGCCAGGTAAACAGCCGGGCCGTTGTGGTAAGCAGTGTTTACAGAGGCGGGCAGTGGCACAGGGGCGGCATAGGTGCTGTCGGAGGTGGCTTTAGCAAGGTACAGCTGTATGTAGCCGTTGCCTGTCCAGTTATTGCGCTCCGTCTGCTGCTTTTTGTCTACTACTAACCTATCGGAGGCGAACAGCAGGCCATCATTCGTTTTAGCAGGACTGAAATCTGCTCCTTCACTGTTTACTCCTCCGTGCTTCTGCACATCAAAGGATTCCGGCCGCTGCATCCATTGCAGGGCCGTGTCGCAGGAGGCCGCCATTCTCAAGGCTAAGGCAGCCTGTCCGGGTACTTTGCGGCCGTAGTCCAGGAAAAGCATTTTCGCTTTGGCATAATTGGCGTTGCGTTTCGCAGACTCGGCGTAAAGGTAGATGTTCGACGGATCAGACTCGGGAAAGGCAATGGCTTGTGCATACCAGAACTCCGCCTCCCGGCTGTTGTTCAGGATGCGGTAGCTGTCGGCAATGCGCTGCACCACCGTCAGGTTAGGTTCTCCTTTGTCCAGTATGCCTTTGTAAGCTTCAAGCGCAAGACTAAACTCGTAGTTATGGAAGAACTTGTCTGCTTGCTTCATATCCTGTGCCGTTAGCGCCACAGGCCCTCCAATTATCAGCCACAGCAAGAGCAGCAGGGTAAACTTTGTTCTCATAAGGATACGCTAAATATTATAAGTTTCGTGGCGTCAGGATGCGGCCATACTTCTTTTGCAGGAAGGTGTAGCCAAGCGATACCTCATGGCTACCGTAATTCCTTAATGCCGTCAGGCTCATGTCGTAAGAGTAACCCACCCGGAATTTTGGTGTGACATATACCTGCGCTATAACCGCGAGGGCATTTCGCTTGTCCAGCTGTTTCATCTCCTGTTTCGTGAACATAGGCAGGGCTGTACGGTAAGAAGCACCAAACCAAAGACGGTTGTACAGTAGCAGGAACGTGTTCAGATCAACACCTGTAGGACTTCGAAAATCTTCTTTTACCAGGATGCTTGGCTTCAGGCGCATGTTCCGGCTTAAGTCAAACATATAACCTGTCGACAGGAAGTAATGGCGGCGTGGGGTGGCTATCTCTGTTTCGCTATCCTTAAAAGGAATGAGGCTGGCCGCCGACAAACCCGCATAGTAGCGCTCGGTGTTAAAGAACAGTCCCACCTTCAGGTCCGGCAGTATCTGCGACACACGCCCCTGAGGTATGGCAACGTCTGGTATTTCACTTGTCATACCCGGGTCCAGTCTTGTGCCATCAAACGCGTACTGCGAGGCGCCTACCGCCACACCCAACGACAGCGTAGAGAAATGGTCCAGGTCGATGCGGGTGGAAGCGTTGGCATACACTGCTGTCTGGCGCTGAACCCCTATCTCATCGTTCAGTAGGTGCAGCCCCCAACCGAGGCTTTTGGTACCGGTGGGTCCGTCAATGCTCAAGGTTTGGGTAGTTGGTGCGCCTTCAAAGCCTGTCCACTGGTTGCGGTAGGTGGTGTTGATGTTCAGGATTTGCTTGCTGCCGGCGTAGGCCGGGTTAATCACCAGCTCGTTAAAGATGTACTGGGTATACTGCGGCGCCTGCTGCGCCATGGCAGCCGGAGCAGCCGCTATGGCCGTTAATACCAGTAGTAGCCTGAGTAATTTCATGTGCTTTGCCATCTCCTTATCTTACTATCGTCACAAATCCCTTAAAAGCTTTGTCGCTGCCATCGCACATTCTCAGGCGCGCCACATAAAAGTAGGTGCCCTCACTCAGGTTGTCGCCGTTCCAGTTATTTTTGTATGATTTGGACTTATATACTTCATTGCCCCAGCGGTTCAGAATAACCAGCTCATGCTGCGGGTAGTTCTGCAGGTTCTGGATAATCCAGGTGTCGTTGTTGCCATCGTTGTTCGGTGAGAACACGTTTGGAAAAGACACATCCGGTTTTGCCAAGTCGTTGTTGGGCACAATGCTGATTGGGTCACTGCTGCAGCTTCCGTTGCTGGCTGTCACGGAGATAACCCCTGTGCTTTCGCCGGGTGTAACGGTGATTCTGGGAGTGCCCTGACCTGACATGATTGTCCAGCCCGTCGGCACTCCCCAGGTATAGGTGGTGGCACCGGCAACGGCTTCTACCTCTACTTCATACACCAGTCCTTCGCAAGGGGTGCTGCGGTCAAAGATAGTGGACGGAGCCGCTATAGGCACGCTATTCACCTGCAGCGAAGTTTCCTGGCTGCTGCCGCACCCGCTGATGGCCACGACTGCTACCGCGCCTGCGCCCTCTCCTGTAACGACTGTGATCTCCTCTGTTCCCTGACCAGTGGTAATGGTCCAGCCTGCTGGCACACTCCATTTATAAGCAGCTCCCCCACTCCCTGAAGCTACCCTGTAAACGATCGAACGGCCTATACAAACATTCGCGGGACCTTCAACAGCTGCTGGTGCGGCAGGCACCCCCTCTGATGGCGTTATTTCCAGTTCTGCAGCACCGCTGCCGCCGCAGCTGTTTCTTGCTGTTACCTTCACTTTACCTGCAGCAGAGGTTGCCTCCACCTGAATAGTGGCAGTACCCTGCCCCGACACTATTACCCAGTCTGCCGGCACCTCCCACACGTATGAATCGATGCCTGCTGAGGCCGTTACACTATAAGTAGTTGTAACGCCTACACAAGGGCTTTGAGAGCCCGTAGTTATCTGTGGGGTAAGCGGCATTTCCTGTGGCGCTACTGCTATAGTTTTGGTACTACCGGTGCCGCAGGCATTAGCCGCGGTTACTGATAGCTGGCCTCCCTCTGTGCCTGCTGTTACTACAATGCTGCTAGTGCCTTGCCCCGAGGTAATTATCCAGCCTGCCGGCACCTCCCAGGTATAAGAAGATGCGTCTGGCAGAGCGTTAATACTGTAGGTGAGATTCGCTGTGCCCTGGCAAAAGCTGCCTTGTGGGGTATAGATGGCAGCTATGGCTGCCGGTACGGCTGCAGCTGGCACTACTGCCAGCGTAGCATTTTGATTGCTGTCCCCGCATCCGTTTACTGCTGTCACGGTAATGTCGCCTGCTGCAGTGCCGGCCTTTACCTCGATGGCAGTAGTGCCCTGTCCATTCAGGATAACCCAGCCAGCAGGCACAGTCCAGGCATAAGAAGTTGCGCCGCTCACAGCAGCTATACTATAGTTTTGAGTGCTGCTTCCACAAACAGCCTGCGTGCCAGTGATAGCACCTGGCACATCTGGAGGCAGCGTAGAGACAGTTACACTCTTCTCCACCCTCGATTCTCCGCAACCGTTGCCGGCAGTAAGGCTTATAATACCCTCAGTACTTCCTGCTTTCACCTTTACCTGCGGTGTGCCCTGGCCGGATACTATTTCCCATCCAGCAGGCACTTCCCACACAAATGTGCCAATGTTTACAGCATTCAGCACCTCAAAACCCACGGTAGCTCCCGCGCAAACATCGTTGTTTCCCTCTGATAACTGAACATTTATAGGAGCAGTAGCGACAGGGGCTACAGACAAGGCACTTTCAGGACTTGTGCCACAGGCACTTACCGCTTTAACTGTAATCCTGCCGCGGCCTGTGCCCACAGTAACCTGAATGCTCGTGCCGCCCTGGCCTGCAGTGATGCTCCACCCGCCGGGCACTGTCCATACATAAGAAGTGGCACTGCTCACAGCGGCAATGCTGTAGGTATTATTTGTGCTGCTCATACAGCCGTGCGATGTTCCGGTAATTGGACCTGGAGTAGCGGGTGCACCCTGTGTGGACGCTACTGTGATAGCACTTCTGGCACCGGTGCCGCAATCATTCACAGCCGCTACTGAAATCTCTCCGCCATTACTGCTGGCATTTACCGTAATCTGACGTGTGCCCTGACCTGCTGTAATCACCCAGCCTTCCGGCAACTTCCAGTCGTAGTTTAAAGCCGTGGCAACTGCATCAACTGAATAAATAAGCCCTACTTCAACGGCACAGGTATGTAGTGCGCCCATAATAGGCCCCAGAGCGATTGGAGCAGCTGTTACAGGCGCCACGGGTAAAGCGGTAGCAGGACTGGTGTCGCAGGCATTCTCTACCTGCACCGAAACGTTTCCTGCACTGCTCCCCACTCTTACGCTGATCCTGTTCGTGCCCTGCCCTGAGAGTATGGCCCATCCCTCCGGCACCTCCCAGCTATAGCTTTCTGCACCTGCCACAGGGCTTACTTCATAAGCGGCTGTACCGCCCACACAACCTTGTGTGGTACCGCGTATGGCGGCTGGCGCTGCGGGTGCTTCGTCGTATATCAGCACATCCAGCGCCTGCACCTCACCAGTACCGCAAGGGTTTACAGGCTGCACACGCACCTGGCCCCCGCTCCCGGTGGGGGTCACGGTAATCGCTGTCGTGCCCTGCCCGGTTACAATCGTCCAGCCACCAGGTACTGCCCAGCTGTAGCTGGTGGCACTTGCTACCGGTGCAATGCTGTAGGAAAGTGTTTCTGCGTTGCGGCATAAACTGCCGGGCCCCTCTATAAGACCAGGTTTTGCAGGCGGGCCACTTAGAGGAATTACTTCAAAGAGCCTGGCCGGGCCTTCTCCGCAGGTGTTACTGGCTGTAACTTTTATAAAGCCAGTATTTGTGCCTGCTTTTACCTGAATGCTGGTAGGGCTGAGTAAGGTATAGCTCCAACCTGAGGGCACACTCCAGGTATAGCGCGTAGCACCCGCTACCGGTGCAATGCTGTAGACATAGCTTTCATCCACGCATACCTCGCTTGGGCCTGTTACCTCCCCTGTTTCTGACAGCAGCACGCAGAAACTGAGGTTGGCGTTGTTGTTGCTCCGTATCTCATCAATCCCGTAGCCAGACACATCTGCCATCAGGAAACCGGAGCCTGCCATGTTTAGTCTAACGGTGATAGTGAGCGTGGCTTCCTCTTTGTAGTTCAGGTTTCCTGCCGTCCAGGTGTTGCCGTCAAAAGAAGTGCCCGCCTTAGAGGAGGTGTAGCTCAACAGGTTGCCACTATACTGTACCGGCACCATAACACCGTTTTCGTTTACAGGGCCATTGTTCTTAATCCGGATGGTGTAAGTCACGGTTTCACCGAATTCATACGTGTTCACACCTTTAGAGCCAGGTGTCTTGCTTACCGTTACTCCTAAATCCGCAGGAAAATGAAGCACGTTGTTCGTCAGCCTGATTTCTCCTTGTGTGGCTATCAGGCGCCCCTGCAGTTGTGCCCCTTCATTTAGGGTAATATTACTTTTGGAGAAAATGTTTCCGATGGCAGAAGCACCTCTTCTCACTGTCACCTCTTCTTCTACTACCCAGTAAATATTGATGCTGCCCGCACCGTTCAGCATTTCATATTCTGCCCTTTGAATTTGAAGCTTATTCGCAACCTGAATGATGAACACAGCATTTTCCTGACCCTGTCCGTTAAAGGTCAGCTTTCCGTTGAGACTGGCATCTCCGTTAACGCGGTACACGCCTGGAGTTAACGTCCTGCCTCCGAGGTTTCCATCGTTCAGTGTAGCAGTCGGGAGCTGGCTGGCCAGGAAAGCTTGTGCCAGGAGCGCCTCTGCCAAGGCCAGTTCTGCATACAGATTCTGCTCATGTTTTTCTCTTTTAATTTCTCCCGGCGGAAAACCCTCTATAGGCCCGTCAGAAGTACCAACACTTGCATTCACGACAGTACCACCCTCATTCACTATTTTTTGCGATGCAAGTGCATTAAATTCATAAACGGCGCCAAGCGAAGGAGCAGTTTGAGCAAAGGCAGCAAGTGAGAACATGCAAAAGCCAAGCAGCAGGAATATGACTTTTCTTAAAAAGCTTCTCATTAAGTCCTATCGTAAATATTATTCAATCTAATATCCTCTTCACAAATGTTTAACGATTTTATTTCTTTGGCATATTGTATAATATCAATCACTTACACCTATTTATTTTTATAAGCACACGTAAGCAACACAATCAGCAAATGAAATATTTATACAAAAAAGTGGTTTAAATACTTTATTGGATGTTATATCTTTTAGTCTTGCTAAATATCTAAAAACAAGAGTACAATACAAACAGGATCCTAAAATTTTACTTTTCTAGGCATCAAATCACTATGCAATTATAGCGATAAATAAATATACTTGCTTGATATTATTTTATATAACCAGAAATTAAATTGCAAACGGGAGTTTAAAAATAGAACTTAGCCAATACAGTGCTGCGTATAAGCAGGAAAGAAAGCTTTTGATTACCAGACATTGTTTAACCACAGACAGAATAAACATAAAAAAACGGCAGCGGCACCTCCTAGAGAAGTGCCGCTGCCGTTTTTTTATGTTTACTTGCTATGCCTTGTTTACCACACCCACTGTGGGCAGATAATACGGCGGTCGTTCAGTAGTTTAAATCCAATAACAACTTCGTGCGTGCCGGCGCTTACTCTGTTCAGGCTGGAGGTGGTGGCATCGTAAGAGTAGGAGACATCAAGCAAGGGACTTATATAAACACCCAGCATGCCTACCAATGCATCATTATGGCGGTAAGAAGCTCCCACCCAGAAACGCTCATCGTACAAAACGCGCACACTGGCGTCAACAGAAAGAGGGCTTGGGTCAGCCAGTTTTACCATCACCGAAGGAATCACATCGATACGCTCCAGTGGCTCAAAACGATAGCTACCCGTTAAAAAGTAATGCCGCTGCAATTCCAGGGCAGGATTTTGGCTTCCCTCCGGCTGAAAGCTGCCCGAGTTTTCCAATAACTGAGCCCCTGACACGCCTACAGAAAAGTTTCTGGAATATACCCAAAGGCCCAGGTTTAAATCAAATACATTGTTGTTGATATCTCCCCCGCCAATCAAAGGATCATTTGGGTTCGTAAACTGCAGTTCCGCGGAGTTTATGGAATTCCGGATTAAGCCTGCCGCTGCTCCCGCTGAAACGTTAATAGACGTCGTGATCGGCAAATGGTAGGCATAGGAGAAATTGACACCCGTCCTGCGGAGTGGCCCTGTCTTATCGGTATGCATCGAAACTCCTACACCATGGTGTGCCAGGGCCCGGTGGTACCTATTGCCGGATGCTCCTTTGTTCAGTGGCGTATGCGCTGTAACATAGTAGGTGGTAGGCGCGCCGTCTATGCCAACCCACTGCCGCCTGTTGCTGACCCTGATGTCTGCATAATCCTCGATGCCTGTAATAGCAGGGTTAAGCAGGAAATTGTTAAGCATATATTGGCTGTACTGCGGGCGCTGCTGTGCCATGCCCTGCATGGCCAGTGCCATAAAAACAAGTATAAATAGAAGCTGCTTCTTCATGTTTAGCGGATAATGGTCACATTTCCGGAAATAGGCTTTTCGGAAATGTTGAGGTAAATGATGTAGTAGTAGGTAGCCACTGGTAAGGCCTCGCCGTTATGGGTGCCATCCCACGGCTCGTTGTAGCCGCCGGAAGTGCTGAATATGATATTGCCCCAACGGTTGAAAACCTCCACCCGCATGTCCGGATAGGCCTCGTGGTTCTCGATCTCCCAGATTTCGTTTACGTTGTCGTTATTCGGCGTGAAGGCGTTTGGTATAGTAATGGCCGGTATAACCGTCACAGTCACTTCGTCGGTAGCGGTGCAGCCTTCGGCCGTTGTGATGGTCAGAATATAGGTGGTGGTTTCGTTTGGCGTGGCAATCGGACGAGCTATATCCGGGTTGTTTAGGCTCTCGGCTGGCTCCCATCTATATAACACGCCTCCACTACCCCGCAACTCAGCTGTTCTGCCTTGTATAATGGTTACATCCGGGCCAGCATCGGCCACAGGCGGCACAATGGTTACCGTCACCTCCGTGCGGGCGGCGCTGGTACAGTTGGTCGCATTAACGGCCTGCACATAATAAGTCGTGTTCTGCTGCAGGTTTGGTGTTTCAAATATTAGCCCTACAAATACCGGCGACCCTCCTGTAGGAGCAGTATACCACTCAATGGTGTTGCCGTTTGCGTTGGCTACCTCTAACGTAGCAGAACCGTTCGGGCAGGCAGTGGCGTTCTGCACCGTCAGCACCGGGTTTGCTGGTAGCGGCGTAACGCTGATCTCGATTGGCTCTGAGGATCGTGTACAGCCTTCAGAACTGACGGTGCGCCTGAACCAGGTGGTCTGGCTAAGTGTAGGCGAAGTGTAGTTAATTGCAGCATTGTCGCCTGGGGCTGGATTGAAGCCAACATCCGGGCCGCTTGTGCTGCTTTCCCACAGGTAAGTGTAGGTGCCTGTGCCGCCTGTTGGCGTGCTGCCTCTAAACTCAACCGTAGTCTGCTCTGCGCATACTGTAGACTCCGTAGCGGTAATGGTATTGTTCAGGATACCTTCATTTACCTCAATGGTGACCACATCACTTGTATTGGGAGTACAGTCTCCCGCTGATACCACTCGTCTATAGTAAGTGGTTGTAGAAATGTTGCCCGGTGTATAGCTCTGGCCCGTGTTGGTGCCGGCTGCAGGTGTAAATCCGCTGTTTGACCCAGTGGTGCTGCTTTCCCACAGGTAAGTATAGTTGCCGTTACCACCTGTCGGAGCAGAGCCTGTCAGTACTTGTGGTGGAGTGCCTGTACATACCTCCTGGTCTTCGCTGATGGTATTGTTCGCGAGGGCAGGGAAAACGGTGATACTAATTGGCTCTGAGTAAGCGGTACAGCCACCTGAGGTAACAGCACGCCTGATCCACGTCTCCTGCTGATTTAAAGCACCAGCCGGAATAGTATAGTTTTCCCCGTTATTTGTGCCCGGAGCGCTTACGAACCCTTCAGCAGGTCCGTCGGTGCTGATTTCCCACATGTAAGTATAAGGAGCACCTCCTCCGCCTGTAGGACGCGACCCGATAAGTGGTGCCGGTGTATCGCCTTCGCAAATCTCCTGGGCAGGACCTATGGTATTGGCACTGGCTGGCACTGGGTCAACGGCAATAACGACTACCACATTACTGGTGTCGGCTGTACAGTTTCCGGAGAATACAAGACGCCTGAACCAGGTATCGGTGGTTACCGGCACAGTTGGGGTATAGTTAATGTTGTTGTTTACACCAGGCGCCGCTGTGAAGCCTGAAGAAGGACCTGTGGTGCTTAGTTGCCAGGTATAGCTGTATGGCACACTGGTATCGCCGCCTGACGGCGTGCTGCCAGTGAGTTCAGCGGGTGTTTCCCCCACACACACATTCTGAATTTCTTCTTCGTCAACAGCAATGGTATTATTAGTTACAGCTGGCTCTACACTAATAGCGACAGGTGCTCTTGGGCCGACACACTGTATCCCATTCGCCGTGTCTAACGCAGCCACATAGTAAGTGATATCCGCAGTAAGCGGAGGGGTTGTGAAAGATGGCCCCACCTCAATAGGAATAGCTGCCGGTGCGTCAGAGTTAAACCATACATAAAAAGGTCCTCCGCCTGATGGTGTTAGCGTTACCGTATCGCCGACACAGGCAGTGCTCGGTGCCTGTATCGTTGGTCTTGCCGGCTGCTGTAGCACAACCACTTCCTGTGTTGGAGGCTCCTGTCCCTGGTAAATGTCATTTGAGCTACCACACTCGTTTACAGCCTCCACAGAGACAGTATAAGTACCGGGCGTGGTAAAGTCGTATTCAAAATCAAAGGTGTCTGAGTTGAACGTGCGCGTGGTGCTTGTAGGGCCGGAAATGGTAATGGTGACCGTAACTTCCTCGCCCAGGTTCTTGTCTATCATCAGACCTCCGCCACCTGAGCCGCCTGCTCCCGGAATAGCGCCTCCGCCTCCGCCAGGACCACTGCTACTGTAATCGATGGTGGTAGGGCCGCAAGTGGTAACACTGGAAGGAATTTGCACCTGTGGCCAGCCCACTACAATACTTTGCGAGGTGGTGTCCGTGCCGCAGCCGTTCTCCACTATCAGCTCAATCTGGTAAACGCCTGATACGTCGAATATAAATACAGGATCTGGAGAGGTGAGTGTGCCTGACTCTAAGGTATAGCCCTGGTCCGGCTGCACCGCCCAGGTATAGGACAGGTTGCCGCCCGAAGAACTATCGGTTGGCGTTACGCGCACAGGTACGCAGGGGGGTATCTGATCTTCCTCCACCCGCTCCTTGTTATCCAGCGTGAAGTCTGCTTTAGGCTCCTGACTTAGATTAAACTCCTGCGTGAATACAGTTTCACAGCCGTTGCTGTTTACAGCCCGAATGCTGATGGGGTAACTTCCTATGGTGTCGTACGGTTCCGGAGTTTCGATTGGAAATTGGTTGGGCAGGTATTCTACCTCGCCCTCTCCTTTTCCCCAATCTACATAGTAGCGGGAAATGTCGTCTAGAAAAGGGGCTTGTGTGGTGTTTGTGATAGTAGCAACAATAGAGGTGTCTCCGGGTTCAACGGAATCAGGCAAACACACTTGGAAATCATTGGCTTCTGTGAAGGAGATCTCAGGCGCCTGCCTTATACTGATGGACTGGGAGAGCGTATCAGAGGAGCACCCTTGCGGATTTACACCATACACCTGCACATCAACGGATTCTGTACCTGTTCCTATAGACTCAAACGTTCTTGTGACAGGCGTAGATCCTCTTGTAGATTCTGTATCGCCATCCCCAAAGCTCCAGACATAGATAACGTCTTCAGTTGGGTTTGTTATATTGAATTCAAGTTCAGTACCGGAGCAGATAGTGCCTGTTGGGGAGATATTAAAAGTAGGACGTGCGGGCTGTGGATCAACAGTTACAGCAAAATTTCCGGAAGAGATAACCCCTGTACAACTTGCCCCCGTTGCCTCTACTCTATATGTACCACCTTCGTTCGTTTCGTACGAAGATCCTGTGGCTCCATCTATGGCCTCTCCATCCAGGTACCATTGATAGCCATTAGCATCAGGCGTGAAGTTATTTCCTGGTCTTGCTCTTAGTTCAATGTTCTCGCCCTGGCATATATTTGAAGATTGGTCTGTTACGATGGATACAGTACATGCAACAGTGGTTTGGGCCTTAGATTGCCCCACAAACAGAAAGCACAGCAGCAGCCAGCAGATGTAAAAGTGCTTTTGTATAAGAAAATGCATTAGATCGAAGTTAAGGGTGAACTATGGGCTTAGTTTGTTTCAGAGTATGCATCACAATTATAATATACTATCAAGTTAGTAATTAGTAGCCTGGCTCCAGCTATGAACCAAGTGAAAAGGGCCAGGTTAAAGGGATCAGCATCCCGGCTTACAGAAAGAGAACCGACGGTTGAGGGCAAATGTACCCAATACCTCTATTGTCAAAAGCTACAAAAGGTTACATAGCGGCTTATATTTTATCAGAACAAATATCTAACGTTCTAAATGCTTGCAAATTGCATTAAAACCTTACATAAAAAAGGCGTGCTGTACCGCCAGAATTGCAGCACGCGCCTTCAGGTCTAAGGTTTGCTTTCTCCGCTACAAACAGCTTTTGCACTGTCTGAAATTCAGCCGCACCAAAATATCGCCAAAGCTGATTCTGTAAGCTTTTCGCAGCACTGCTAAAGTAGTCAGTTCCTGTGAAGAAGATTTTTCCTGAATTGCCCTCTAAAGTTAATGATTTTAATTGAGAGGCTTTTGATCTGTATTCGGTACTCTGTGGGAGAGCATGGAGAATGGGCTATGTGGCCCTTCCTGCAAAGTAATTCAGGGGCTTGAAGTCAATGCTGGTTGCCCTTCCACCATATTTAGCTTATCAAGGGGGGAGAAGAATACTTCATACAGAAGTATAAAGCCGTAGCGGGGAAACTACAAAGGAGATTAATTAAGCAGCTGTACAGGCTCGCTTCTTGTCTGAAGCAAGACTTAAAAGGTAGCTCACATGGTCCTGGGTTAGAGGCTTTGTCAGGAAGCCCTTTACTATGGGGCAGTGCAGCGCTTTGTCGCTGTCTAGGTAGCTTTCCGACGTCGTCAGCAGCACGACAATAGGAGCATTGAATTCAGGCGTTTTCTGAAGCTGCTGCAAGGCCTCCAGAAATACAAAACCGTCCATCACGGGCATGTTCACATCCAGCAGGATGAAGTCCAGCGGTTCCTTTCTTATCAGTTCCAGCGCCTCATTCCCGTTCCGGGCCTCAAACAACTGCACGGCCGCATTAGCCTGGCGAAGCGTGCGTGCGCTTAAGAAATTGCTCGTCGAATCATCATCCACAAGCAACACTTTCCCTAACTCTTGCATGGATCCACTCTGTTTAAACTAGTTGACACCTGAGCATTATACTACAATTTTTGGAATTTAGTTCTAAATTATGAAAGTATAATACTAATACGCAGAATTTGTAGAATATATTGTGTATGTGCAGAAAATAGAGAAGTTATTTTCAGAAGGAGATTGGCAGCTAATTACATTTAGGCGGTTAGCTACAACAGATTAAAGCTCTCAAATATCTAATAATTTCGTCGGGGATTTAACTGCCATTGCTGATTTTTACCGTATCGGCAGCTTCTAGTTTATTCTAAAGTCAACTTTATTGGAAACAGAGAGGCAATGTTCATACAATGCAGGCTGACAGTTACTTTCCTCCTCTAAAAGAAAACCGCTACCTTTTCTCCTGTGCAAGTGCTGGCCAGTCGGACGGAGAGTATTACGCCCCACAGGGTCTCAACTTAGTAGGCATCGAGCGGAAGGGTGCGCAGGACCACCTCTTCCAGTAAGCACAACAGTAAGGAGAAGCAAAGTGAACTCGGGTCAGGATGTTGACGCGCTGGCAGGCATTAAGTTTATACCTTGCACCTTACCCTGCTATTCATTTAACAGTGTTGAGCTAGAGAAGTGGAGGCCTTAACGCTACTTTACCTTGATTGGATTTGTGTCAGCTTGTTACAGGACGAGGAACTTATGCGAGTCTAAGCATAGAGCTATGACTCAACATTTCCCATCACAGTAAGCTGCTCCAGTGTGGGCACTTCGCTTCCGCCCGCCGGCTCAAGAGTCACGGCGAAAGCCTGAGCGGAACTGACGCTCTTCATCTGCTGCAGGCTCATCCTGCCTCCCGGAGCCTGAATCAGACCAGCATCGACAGGTTCGCCATCTTTTAGCGCCCACAACTGGTACTGCTTGCCCGCAGGCGGTGCCGGCAGGGTAACCGCATCCACATACACCTGTTGCCGGCTTGGGTTCCAATATACCAGCATGCTGGCCTCCGGGTGCGCCTCCACTCCCTGCAGCCTCACAGGCTTGAATTCAGGGTTCCGCAGAATCGAGAGCGTCTCCGCCTGTTTCTGCAACTGAAGCGATGTGTTCCTGATATTTTGGGCAAGTAACTGCTCAGAGGCAATGACACCCGCCAATCTTTCCTCTGCATGCTGCCATTTTGTATAGAAATGAAAGCTAAGCGCGCCGGAAAGCAACAGTAAAACGATGCTTGCAGCAAACATCCACCTGTAAGCAGAGGATGCTTCGCTATCTACAGGATACAGTGGCTGTACAATCGGTTCCTCGGCTGGCAGGGCACGCTCTTCAAACCCATGGTTTTCAATTTCCTGCATAACCCTCCCTTTTAGCTCAGGCCTCGGTTGAGCAGCGTAGAGCGCTGCATAAGCTTCCATGGCCGCACAGGCCTCGTCCAGGGCAAGCCTTATGTCGGGAGAAGCGGCGGCACGGCGTTCCACCTCCTCCCGTTCTGCCTGGGTCAGCCCCCCGGCAGCATACAGTTCCAGGACCCCGGACGCTATATAGTCTTGGTTATGCACGGCCTTTAAAGAATTTTGCTAAAAACTTCACTGCGCTGCGGGCTCTGGTCTTCACTGTTCCCAATGGGATGTTGTATTCCTCCGCAATCTCGCTTTGTGTCAGCCCCTCGAAGTACATCAGGTCAATGACTTGCCTCTGCTCAGGATTCAGGCGCTCCAGCATCTCACGAACACCGACATGCTCCGGCTTAAATTCATCTGAGTAAAGCCCGGAGCGCACGCTTCCCGCTATATCCTCCGTCATGTTGTTCACGCGGTGCTGCTTCGAGCGGATTACATCAATGGCTTGGTTCCTGCAGATGTTTATCATCCAGGTAAACAGCCGCCCCTTTGAAGCATCGTAGCTGCCGAATGAGTTCCATATCTTCACGAACGCTTCCTGCAGCACATCCTCGGCTATCGCTTCTACCTTGACGATCTGCAAAACAACCCCATATAAAGTGGCACTGTACATGTCGTACAGCACCGACATGGCTGAAGTATCCCGGGCACGCAAGCGTGACACCAGGTCCTCCTCAGTTAGTTTAGGTATGGGTTGTTGATCAGCCAATGAGTCTACCTATATAAGTATGCCATGATGAGGGTACACGTAAGGTAACAAGTATATCGTAAAGTATACACAGTGTGTGTTCTTATTTTGGATAATCCCTAAACTGAATGGAGGTAAAAAAGTTTTAAAATGTATATGTGAGAGTATCGTACCATTTGAAGGATTAAAATTGGGTTGAACATTTGTGTAGCTATAAACTCATGGAAAAGGGCCACTCTAGGCAGCCCTCTTTTACATCGGTTGGTAAACAGCTAATTGATTAGTTGTTTCAGATTTTGATTATTCGAACAGTGAGACAATTTCAACAACCTGCTCTTTGGTCAGCGGCTCATCAAACGCTGCGGTGGCAATTTCTGCAGAATAGCCGCCGCCAAGTGTTGTAATGTCATTTACACTGCCTTGTGAAAGGTTGTCTTCGCCGGCATAAACTGGTTGGGCACCGGCAGGTACGTTGCTGCTCTCCCCGGCACTAATAATCCAGGCTGGGTTACTGCGCATGCGACGGATATGGGCCGCATGGCGTGCCTCTACCGAATGAATCTGTAGAGCAGCCGTGAGCACTGCGTCGTTGCTGATCAAGTTAGCTGCCTGGCCCTTGTAAGCACGCACACCCGTGTCCTCAAAAGCCTGTGCCAAAGTCAGGAAAGTCTGATAGTTAGTGTTCCAGTCCGGAAAGTTCTTGCCGAAATTAAAAGTAGGCTCGCTTATAGGAGTAGCATTCAGGCTCTGGATGGTCGCTATCAGCAGGTCTACATGCGCCGCCTCGTGCATCTGGATTGTTTGTATAGCGGTTCTCGCCGCGCCGTCCGCTATTAACCCATCAGCCGCTAAAGCCTGTGTATAGAAATTTCGCTCCAGGTACTCTAACTTGAGGGCGAAATTAAGCACCTCCAGGATCATGCCGTTGCTTTGACCATAAGCCTTCTGGAAAATAGAACCGAGCGCCAGAGGAATTGCAGCCAGTGTGGCCTTTTTACCAAAGGTGCCAAGGTTTTTAAAAGCATTCCGGCGTGAGTCAAGTCTGTTATATACCTCAGAGTCTACCTTTTCTATGTCTTCTATAATTCTGAAAATGTTCATGGCTGTTATTTTGGTAAGTTGTTAGCAGAAATTTTTGTGGTTATAAAGGCGGAAGCTGCTGCCAGTACATCGGCAGGCATCATTGCAGGGTCAAGGCCGTTGTCATCGGCCGAATCGGAGAAGGTGCCGTTTGAGATAAGATCGCGGATAACGGCAGCATGGCGTGCCTCCACCGACACGATTTTACCAGCCAGTGTAAGGAAGCCTGCATTTTCCAAAAACTTTCCCGCACCGTTGTAGGCGGCCACCCCCAAGTCTTCGAAAGTCCGGGCGGTAGTTAAGATGCTGTTTTTGTCATTGAAGTTGACGGAGCTGAAATCTACCTCCAGGTCTGGTATGGCGGAGGAGCCCAAGGCCGCCTGTAGGAAATCCCGGTGAATGGCCTCATGGCCTTTCAGGTCCTGCATAATCTGCTGTTCCGATTGGTTGAACATGCTTAAAGATTTTGCAACAACCTCGTTATAAAAAGCCGCCTCCAGCTGCTCCAGGGCATAAGCGTAGTTTAGAATACCTGTATCGCCAGAACCAAGATCAACTGCCATTGGGTCGGTTGGCGGCATCACGTCATCATCTTCATCGCAGGACGTAGCAAAAAGAAGGGTGGTAGCTGCAGCGGTTGCGCCTGCATAACGGAAGAACATCCTGCGTTGCATGGGTACCACAAGGGAGTTTTTCAGGCTGCCGTCTTTTCCAGCAGGACTGTCGTGTAGTTCTTTCATAATTTTGTACTTATCAGTAAAACAAGAATTAAAGAGGCTACAGGTAAAGCGCTTATCCTGTAGCGTTGCAAGACCTACGAGGGAGAGTAAAGGACTGGATTTAGGTAAGTAGAGAAATATTTTGCCCTAAAAACCCTGTAGAGATGGCAAAGCCCGCTCGATAGTGTGGGCTTTGCTGCTGTTGAGCGCTATGCCACAATATAAGCTCTCATGTCTCGGGTTAGTCTTTAGGAATGGTATTATCGTACTTTTTAGGATTGCGTAAATTCACTTGACTAGTAGGTAAACTATTATAAAAGCAAAAGCCGTCCATTCAGACGGCTTTTGCTTTTATAAATACTGGAATATCTTGGTTGATTATTTCCCGGGGACAATATCAATTATAACTGTTCTGTTATAAAAACGCTCTTCCGGAAACTTGTTATTGAATGGTGACAGATTTTTATCTTCGCCAAATCCCTGCACTTCAAACTTCACATCTTTTCTACCTGCTTTCGCCAAGCTGTTTTCGATGATCCTTTTCACATCATTGGCTCTAGCTAAAGACAGGTTCCTGTTCTTCCCTTCATCTCCGATGACGTCTGTGTGGCCATGGATGATAACCTTGCCACCCTGGGGTATTTTAGGCGTCACAATCTCGGTCAGGTATTTTTCATAGGTGGTTATAGCCTTTGAATCGTTGAACTCATAAAGCACGCTGTAACGCTGGCCTTCTTCGTCTTTTGCCGGGGTCCATAGCACCATGTTTACAGTAGCCACTTTCTTTTCGATGGTGCCATCTTCTTTCGTGCCCAGCATGGTTACAAGGTAAGTTCCTTTCGGGCGGTTTCCTAAAATGGATTTGCCGGGTATGCTTACAGTTTCCTGCATGTAAGGTCCTAAATTCTGAACGACGCCTTTGTCATCTGTTATCTCCATAGACCATGAAGTATATGCTTTGGCTGAACCTGCTGTAGTAAAAGTAACATAGGAATCAAGTGGGGCTTCCTGTATAGCCATTATCTCCACTGGTTTCAGGGCAGCTTCCGGGCCACTCTGGAACTCCATCAATAAGGCGGGTGAGTTACTTTCAATAGACACACGACGGTCACCTTCACGGAGCAGTTCCAGTTCTTTTGTACCACCTGGTTGCTCAGAAGGCAGTTTAGGTTTGTTACGTCCTTCAATGCTGATGCGCGAAGCGTCGATACTGAATGTGTTCACAAGGTAGCTTTTCACCGTTTCAGCCATTACCTTGCCTTCCTGCGGGCCATTTTCAGACGAGCCGACCAACGTTATAGTGGATGCTGGGTTTTTGCCCATACGGTCACCTAAAATGTTGAGTACATTGTAGTATACCGCCATTTCGCGCTCTGAACGGCCAGACAGTGTTTTAGGAGTAAATACTTCCAGTTGATCTTCCTTAAAATCTTTTACCTGGTCTTTCTCTAATAGCACATACCGGTCTGGAATGGCAGTAGAACCTTGGTTAAAGAACACATAGTTACGAAGCGGGAATGTTTCTCTTACTCTTCGGTCTGCCGTGATGTTGGTAGGAGAATCAACAGAGAACTGTACATTGTTTACAACTGTAGGCGTGTTCGCTTTTCCACGTCCGAATTTAAGGGCGGCACCTACCCGTAAGGTATTTACCGTCATGGTCTCAATACTGCGTGGCGACTGGCCAAAGTATGGCTGGTACGTCACGAAAGGAGAAAGTATAAGCTGGTTACGATTATCCTGTGAGTTAAGCGGAATGTCGTATCCGGCCCCAACCTGCATCGAAAGAAGCGTTTGTTTTACATCACTCAGGTCACCATTAACAACAGGGTTCTTTTCCTGATCCGGGTAAGCTGGGTTAATGCCTAGTTCGTACCTAAACTCCTTTTTCACATTGAAGGCTAATCTTGGGCCGCCCATTAAATAGAAACCTGATGCTTTAAAAGGGGCGAAGCGAAGACTTGGCTCCACTGTGATATAGCTAAGCTTAGTGCTTAGATCCACAGGGCAATCACATGGGGTAATTTGCTGATCGAAGGTGCCTCTGCGGCTGTCGTAGCCTGTTTGCAGCATAAGCCCCCATCTTGATTCCGGACGACGGTACTCTATAAGTGGTGCCGCGAAAAGACCAACGCCATTGCCGTTATGGAATGCTACTGGCGGAGTCAACTGCGCGTTCAGCTTCTGGGTAGAACCGCGGTAGAAGTTAAAGTTTGCACCGGCTGCTGCGCCAAACCACCACGATGGTTTGGTGAACGGAGCATCCTGCGCCTGTGTTTGTACCTGTATTCCGGTGATGAGTAAGGTACTTAGCGCTATACTTGTAAGCGTAAGCTTAGAGGCAGACCACGCTTGGCGCGATCCGGTATTGTTATTTTTGATGGTCATTTTCGTGTTGATTAAGGCTTCTCAATGATGTTGGTATTGGTCATGACTACCGCGCCGTTCAGCGCCAGCATTCTACCTACTGCTCTGGCACCTGAGTTCATGGTGATAGAGGTAAGGGCAAGCACGTTTCCTTTAAAGGATGTGCCGTCGCCGATGGTGGCGGAGCTGCCTGTTTGCCAGAAGATGTTTTTAGCCTGTGCGCCGCCAGTAAGTATAATGTTACCGCCTGCACCACCAACAGTGGTAAAGTCTGAAGCTATTTGGAAGATCCATACTGCATTCGGGTCGCCTTGTGCATCCAGTGTTAAATCACCGGCCTGTACTAATAAAGTAGAAGTAGATTTGTAAATACCCGGGGCAAGTGTTTTGCCACCCTGGTCGCCAGCTACTGTGGCTGGTGCCGGAGAAGATGCGCCTTCAGCAAAGAGGTAAGCTTCCAGCAGATCCTGCTTCGCCTCTAACAGCATGGCGGCAGTGCCCGGAGGTGCAATGTCATCGGATGCGTAAATGGCGCCGTTCACAACAATTGCCGGCGGAAAACCAGTTACGGATGAGCGAACACCCGGTGTTATACCCACATCCAAGTTTCTGATTTCACTAAATCCTGCATTGTTACTGATGCCTACACCAGCAAAGATGCCGAAGCGGCCCGCAGTTTTCAAATCGACTCCCATTTGTGGTGTTGCCGGTGTACCTGGTTGAGAGGTATTATTGGCTACCGTCGTAAATGTCCACTCATAGTTGTCGGCTAAGGCTATATCATTTGTGCTCTTGGCTGCAGTAGTGATGGTAGCAGTATAGGTAGTGTTAGCAGCCAGGTTATTGGCAGGAGTGAAACTGGCCGTTGTGCCGGTGTAGATAATGTCGCCAGCCACTGTTGTTGTTCCTGTTTTCAAAGTAAAGGACGTTGCCGTGAGTGTTGAAGGATTCATACCTTCGCTGAAATTGGCAGTAATCACTTTGTTAAGAGTAACACCAGTAGCCTGGTTAGTAGGGTCGGTAGCGGTAACAGTGGGTACGGTGTTAGGTTTAGTGGTAAAAGTCCATACATAGTTACTTACCAGAGGGGTGCCTTCTGTGTTTTTGGCACCAGTTGTTATGGTTCCGGTATACACTGTATTTGCTTCCAGGTTACTGGCAGGCGTAAAGACAGCTGTTGTGTTGGAATAGGTAACTGTTCCTGCAACTGCGGTTGCACCTTGCTTTACGGTGAATGTAGTCGTGTTCAGCGTCGAAGGGTCCATGGGAACACTAAAGGAAGCGGCTATTGCTTTATTTAGCATAATGCCCGTTGCCGTATTCGCCGGGTCAGTAGAAACTACAACAGGCGATACAAGTGCACCGGTACTGAATGTCCATACATGATCTCTTTGCAGGGCATTGCCCATCAAATCTTTCACTGATGTTGTTACCCTACCTGTGTAGGTAGTAGCGGGTTCAAGGCGGTTGGTTGGGTCGAAAGAGAGCGTGTTGTTTTCAGTGTTGTAGGTGATGGTGCCGGGAACATTCTCTGAGCCTACTAACGAGAAGGATGTTTGGTTGATTGTTTCAGGATTGATTTTCTCGTTGAAAGTAACCGTTACTGTCTTTTCCCGGGATACCTCCGTGGCGCCATCTTCAGGGCTGGTGGATAAAACAACAGGGCAGACGCCAAAACTTTCAATGAATGTATCTTCCTTACATCCGGCAATTACAACAACCGATGCCATAGCAAGGGATGTCAATAGTCTTTTTAAATTCAATGTGGTAAATTATTAATGTTCCGTTACTGGCGGGTGTGTGCATCTTATACTACGCACAGCTTTATGATATTACAAAGATGGGGCTGATCAGATTGTGATGTGTTACATATTGATACGTATATATTACATAAATCACATGTTTTGAAAATAACTTAAATTGATAGTCGATTTGGCTTCAAGGTTTAGGTTGGAAACAGAAAATGCGTGGTGCAGCATAGGAAACGCTGCGTCTTAGATGAATATATAAGCAGGGGAATTCTGGAGAATAGAGTTGACCTCGCCTTTAGGTACAAGTTATTTGAGCATGCTGCTGCACCAGAACTTCACTATAAGGGTTGAGTGAAAGGAAAGTTTATTAGTGTGCAAGCCATTGTCTATTGGTACAAATAAATAGTCTGAAACTAGTTGGCAAGTATCGTTAGCAGGTGTTCCTCCGTCAATGGCTTTGAAAAGTAGACAACATGGGGACTTTCCACTGACCAGTCCAGCACTTTGTACTGAGAATTGCTGCTGTTGAGTACTACCCTTGTGACTGCATAGTCAATCAGCTTGAGCCTTGCTATTTCCTTGTAAAACGTGATGCCACTCATAAGCGGCATCTCAATGTCCGAGATAATGACCTGTGGCAGTTCACCACTTTCAAGGCCTCTTTTGATGATCTCTAACGCCTCTGAGCCATTACATGCGGTGACAATCTCCCCGACTATTCGATGCTTTCTCAGCTGGTACTTCAGGAGATAAATGTAGGTGGCATCATCATCTATCAGCAATATATTTTTTTTCATCTTTTTACTATTGCGTCAAAACAGTGACCTTTGCCAATGCAATGAAGGGTTACTAAAGATTGAATGTTCGGTGGCAGGCAATTCTGAAACGACTATAGGTTCAACGATTATTCATGTATCAACCGCACCACGCCTGCTTTACCTTAAAATTGAAACAAAATGTTTCTCAAACTGGAATCACTAATTAAATAAGAGTGTAAAAAATTCTCAAAACCCATTTTAAAACGACATTGCTGAAAATATAAGCTAAGAAGATGAAATCTTTGGTGATTGAGAAAAAATTGGAAAAGCTATATGTATACTTACAGGCAATGTTAAATTTTCAACTTGTAGTTACATTGCACATAAGCTTGAACTTTATTTGTGCATACTAGAAATCCCTAATCCGGCTAGTACGCGGCTTCTTACGTTAAGGGCTCCTATAATACGGTTAACTGGTGTTGGCATCATTCTAATCAGGGTAGGAATAGCTATAATACCTGCTTCTTCTGCCTTATCAGGGTCTTTCTGTATATCAATTATTTCAAGCTGATAATTACCATCTAAATTTTCCTTGCAGATTTTAAGAAGTGTGTCGACTGCCTCAATTGAACTGGGACTGTGTCCGTTAATAAAGAGCTGAAAAACATGCATGCTCATAAATTGAATAGATTGGCTAAAAGTGCCGGTAAATGCCGGCAAACATGGGTGTGATTCAAAATTGCTACTCAACTTGAATAAGCATCGGGTTACCTGTAAGAATGCCGCTTAAACCTTCGAAGTGTTTTCCTATGTTAGCCCCTTCATCTGTAATAGAAAACTTCCGGATAGAAGAATCGTGCTTGGAGCCGCGCATTTTAAGGACAGCTATACTTCGTTGCATTTCGCCGGACATTTCAACATAGCGCAACAGAATAATAGAGTCTGTTATAGGAGAGATGTTACCTTCCGTATCTGATGTGCCACCTGCCAGCAAGGGCGTATTGGACGTAAACATGCCTGTTATTTCCTGGTGCTTGAGGTATGATGTGAAGGCAATAATGAACTCCCGGAAACCTTTGTCAGTAGATGTGCGCGATAAAGCAGATAAACTGTCGATCGCAATTCTGTTTGGCTTAAAGCTCTCTACAACTTCCTGGATATTAATGAAATGATCTTCCAGGGAAGAGATCTCCGGATAAACGCATATTACTTTCAGGAGCCCTTCTTCTTCCAGTTGCTTAAAGTCGATGCCCCAGCCGGCTGCGTTACGGTAAAGCTGCTCGCTGCTTTCTTCGAAAGCCATGAGCAGGCAGCGCTCTTTTTTCTCCCGGATTCCCTTCACAAAGTTGGCTACCAGCAATGTTTTACCAGCCCCGATTGCCCCGGAAACAAGGTTAATAGAGCCTTTGTAAAAACCTCCGTTTATCATGTCGTCCAGTGCAGGTATGCCAGAAGTAACCCGTTCATCAGAAGAGGTGTGCTTCAGGTTCATGGCCGACAGCGGGATAATAACGATAGCTTTTTCAGGGTTTATAGTGAAAGGGTTTTCGCCTTTTTCATGGTTGCTCCCCCTGAACTTCAGGATCTCTATAGTTCTTCTGCGCTTCTCTTTTTGTAACACATTTCGTAAAATAATCACGTTATCTGTCAAAAACTCTTCTACTCCGAAGCGGGTGATTTTACCATATTCTTCCAGGCGTTCGGCCGTAATAATAGACGTTGCACCTAAACGCGACAAGGTAAGGGCTACCTGTATCAGTTCCCGCCGGATGGTATGTACCTCCTCGTGAAATTGCGTAAAAATGCTGCCTATAGAATCGATAACTACCCGTTGGGCTTTGCATCTTTGAACAGCCCTTTCTAACCTGACTCTGAAAGCGCTCAGGTCAAAATCGCCAACAGCTACGACATTCTCTTCTTTCGGGGCGGCATCCACAAATATCCATTTCCCTTCTTTCTCCCAGGTATCAATATCCCAGTTAAAGCTTTTCAGGTTGTTCCGGATATCGTCTATCTGTTCTTCGAACGTGACAAAAACTCCCGGTTGATCGAACAACTGAATACCCATTGCCAGGAATTGTGCACCAAATAGCGTTTTTGCGCTACCGGAGGAACCAGCCACGAGTGTGGTTCGGCCTAGTGGCAACCCGCCATGAGAAATATGATCGAAAGAAGTGTTTCCGGTTTCTAGTTTTTGAAGGTTCATAGGCAAGCGTAAGCGGTTTTGGAAGTTGAGGTATTGTTCTGGATTAACAGGTCGATGTGTTACCCTAACAGGTTCTGTAAACAAGCTTTATGAAATGTTCAGGCAGACGATTGTGAATCTATTCAAGCCTGAGAATCTCAATGCTTTTCGTAAGGCTAATGGGTAAATACCTGAAAATGAAGCCATAGCAAAAGCACCCTATTATATGAATACACATACTATAGGAGGCACAAAGGTGAGAGAGATACAAGGGAATATCTTACATACTTATTCAAGTATGTATCAAATTTTACAGGTTCTCGAGCACGCCCTCGCGTTTGTTTTTTATGTGCCTGTAAAATGAAGGAGAAAGGCCAGTCACTTTTTTAAACTGGCTGGATAAATGAGCGACACTGCTGTAATGCAGGCGATGGGCAATTTCTGTAAGGGTGAGCTCATCATAAAACAGCAGTTCTTTTGCTTTCTCTATTTTATGGATAATGATGAATTGCTGAATGGTAATGCCTTTCACTTCGGAGAAGATGTTGGCCAGGTAGTTATAGTTATACCCCAGTTGTTCACTGATGTAAACGGAGTAATTTACCTTTGGCTGTTCTTTTGAAGAATGAATCAAGTCTGTGATCAGCGACTTTATCTTGTCGATGAGTTTACTTTTGCTGTCATCGAGTATCTCCAGGCCTTCTTTACTCAGGTTTTCTTTTAACTGCTCAAGCTGTATGTCGGTAATATCTTTGTGTATCTCAACCATGCCCAGGTCAACTACCACGTACTCTGACTGTACGCCCAGCTTTAGGAGCTCTTCCTGCACCAGCACTTTGCAGCGCTTACTCACCATGTACTTAATATATATTTTCATTCGTATTCGTAAAGTGCATACTCAGATCCGGGAGTATAGTACGGTGTTGCTACTGGGAAAGTGATTAGAACCTGGAGCGAAATGGTAAGCAATGGTAACAGGACTTTACAAACATGTAAAGCAGGTTGGTTCTGTTATCTGTACTTATGACGTTTGTGCCTCAACATTAATTCATTAACCTCTAAAGTATAAATTTAGAAAGATGCCGTTGCCGCGTCAAAAGAAACCCTATGAATTAGTTAGAATAAAAATAACCTTTCCTGAAACCAACAACCGGAGTTTTAAACCGGCACATTAGTAACAGGATAGGCTTATTCTAATTGGATAAAGTTGATTAATGAATGGCAATACCTATGGTAGATACACCTGTAGAGAGGTCGAGGAAGGCTCCAACCCTGTTGTTAAAGTGGTATTCTGTGCCAACGTGCAGATCCAGGAACAAGGGGTTGCCTCTGCGGTAATAATTTCTGTCTCCATCGTAACGATCATCCCAACGTGCGTTAACAATGGCAAATCCCAATGATCCGGCCAGGTAAAAATCCCATTTGGAATTAGCACGCAGTATATCATCAAAATAATAAGAGCCTTTCACACCGACAGGAATCACTGATTCGCGGTAAGTATAGTAGTTGTTGTTATCGCGGTAGTCGTTCGAGAAAGTGGAGAAGCTTATAAAAGGTGCCAGCGTAAAGCGCTTCGCCACATCAAACTCATAGTTAACATTGATGACTGGTAAGGTACGATTAGTATATTTATAATAGCCGCCGTAGCCGCCTATGCCTACACCTAAGTTTAATGTGCTGCCGTGTTTTTCCTGGGCAGTTGCATCAGGTTGGAAAAAGCTGATAAACAGGATGGCTAATGCGATGGTAAATAATCTTTTCATGTAGTATGTTATTAATTTCTGTTAAGGGTGGTTTTATATTATGTGGGTAGGTTATAGCAAGGCTTGTCAAGTAGTGTGTTTATATTTCAGCGCGCAGCACTATAGAACCTGCTTTTTATTTTGAGTTGAAATGCAGCGTGACCTGTATGAATTAACTGTATGGGTATGGTGGTATGCGTTGGTGATCAGGAACCTGATCCTAGATGTTTGACCTTAGGAAAGGAGAAGCTGCATTAACGCTGAACATCTTTTTTGATGCCTTGCTGGCGTGCTGTTGTTGATGCTTCTGGTAATGCGGGTGTTTTAAGATTTGATAACAATCAGTGGGGCTTTAATATCCGTTACTGGCGGAAGATGTGCCTGTTGTAGCACTCCTGTTTTGATGTTACAAAGGTGGGGCGGTTTGGATAGAAATTTGTTACATATAAAGAAATGTATGTTACATATATCACATGTTTTCCAAATTGGCCATTCGCTTTTGCTTTAGCTGCTTATAAAAGGAAGGGGAGAGGCCCGTGACTTTCTTAAACTGATTAGATAAATGGGCGACACTACTGTAGTGTAGCCTGTGGGCTATCTCTGTAAGATTAAGCTCTTTGTATAACAGCAACTCTTTTACTTTTTCAATTTTATGGAAGATGATAAAATGCTGTATGGTGATGCCTTTCACCTCGGAGAAAATGTTGGCCAGGTACGTATAGTCGTGGCCCAGTTTCTCGCTGATAAAGTCTGAATAATTTGCTTTAGGAAATTCATCAGAGTAATGGATCATCTCGATGATGACGTTCTTAATCTTTTCTATCAGGATACTTTTCTTATCATCCAGCAGTTCAAGACCAGAAAGAAGAAGATTGCTTTTCAGAAGTGAGCGCTGTTCCGGTGTTATGTCTTCGAGTATCTCAACAGTGCCTAAGTCAACCACCACATACTGCAGGCCCAGTTTGCTCAGTTCTTCCTTCACCATCATTTTACAACGCAAACTCACCATGTATTTAATGTACAGTATCATAAAAACCTTTTATGCCCTCTGTTTTCGTTTAAAATACCCTATAAAACAAACCGATCTCTAAATAATAGGAGTTTATTATTTAAGTATAGTTCGTAAATATACTGACTAGTCTTTCATCATCAGGCTATATTTTCAGATACTTACCCTTTCGTTGCTTTGCTGTTACGCTTACACCTTGAAGGAGCCTAAAGTAGTTTTAGTGCTTCCAAAATTATGAAACCCGAAGAAAAGTATCATTGCGCTTTGTTTATCAGAATGCCTTTGTTGTGCGATACAGTTCATCCAAGTGGCGGTGCAACAGTGTTCCCTGTTTCTACAGCGCTTGCCTTAGTTAAATTAGTACTCATCAAGCGGGTACGATAAAGGCGAAATTATAATCATAGTGTATGAGACAGGCAGGCTACTGAAGAAGGTTATCATAATTAGAATAGACAACACCTGCCGAATGTGGAGTAAACATAATAGGACTGAGGCTTAGAAGCAACGCCTATCCAGAATCTTTAAGAACCCTTAACCGCAGAATTATTGTCCACAGCGTACTAACAGACTTGTACAGGAAAAATAGAAGAAAGCGGTCAATGAAAAAGTGTTCCTGCAGGCAAACAAGGTCCTGCAAAATAATCACTATGGCTATATCGAACCGAAAAAATAGAGTCTGTATCAAAAAAGCCTGAATCGTTTCCGATTCAGGCTTTTTTATGTGGTAGACCAAGACACTCAATTATCGAACAATCTCTTCGCTGATTTGACTGCCATCGCTGATTTTTATCGCGCTTGTTAGCTATATAAATAACAGGTTAAGAGAACTATTAGTTTATCCAGCTATAGCTACTTTCTAAGAGCCCGTCACCTAATATATTATGACCGCTAATCCTAACCTTAGTAAAAGCGAGCTAGTTAATAGCTAAGTGCTTTCTAGAATACAAGATAGATGACTCTTGGATTCCTTTACCTCATGATATGTATTAAGCTTTTATGGTAGTAGTCGGTATATTAATTTACCTTCTATCTTGCTACTTCAACCCAACCTTTGTATCTCTTTCCCAAGTTAGGCACTTGAAGGCTATAAAAGTAAACCCCTGATGTTAGGCCTTTCCCGCTCCAGTCGTTCCGGTAGTTAGTATTTTTATACATTTCTTGTCCATGATGATTGTAGATGGTTAACTGTTTGCTGCCTTCCACCTTGTTTAATCCTCTGATATGGAAGGTGTCGTTTAGGCCATCGCTATTGGGAGTGAATATATTAGGAATAAAAAGTTCAAGGTTAATAATCACTAAACTGGCAGATTGCTGGCCGCACCCATTAGAAGCTGTTACCGAATACGTGCCGGCTTCTGCAAAGTACCTGATGGTATCTGTGTTACCATCACTCCAAGTAAAGTGATTTCCATAACTATTTACAGTTACCTTTTCCGAATTGTTGTTAATCACATAGAGCGTATCTTGAGACAGAGAGACAGCAGGAGGATTAGCTCCCAGTAAACAAGGATCTTCATATAAATACGATTGAATAAAATTTGGAAGACCTTGCCACGTCATGTTACCCCCAAGGCTAAGGCCATCCTGTTCAAAATTACAAGCTTTGCCCAGTAGTGTTGGCGCATGAATAACATCAAGGTATTCATTCTCCCTGCATCTGCCGGTTCTGCCGCCCATGTAGATCTTGCCATCTGGGGCTAACTGAAGCATGCCAAAATTGTCCGCATCCTGGGCAATGATCTTTTCTGAACTTGTTATTGCAGTTATATTCCATTTTGTTAGATCATATTGTTTCAGAACACTGGCTCCTGGGGAGCAGGAACCTAATCTGGAAGATATGTATAATAGTTGGCTGTTTGGTGAAAACTCTAAACCTTCAGTATTGCCCTCATACTTTAGCTGAATACCATTATCAAGTTGCCCTGTTTTATTGTTGAAATGAAATAACTTCACTGTTTGGCTCTCCAGGCCATTGGCAATAGCTACTTTAGTTCCGTCTGGGCTGAACTTTGCCTGACCATAGTCCAAACCTCCTGTAGCTGTACCCGCTTTAGAAATGACTGGTTCCGGCTTGATGCCTCTTTCATCTATTAGATAAGTGTAAATCTCATTAGTTAAAGAACCTTGAACGAGCACCCATACACGCTTTTTGTCTGCATGCAACACAGCGGTTATTTTTACTAATAGTTTATGACTGCCTAGGTTATTATTTTTTGAACTTACCTCACCAGAAGGGTTAGAGGTGAAGTCAACTTCATGATAAAGTACTTTGTGATCCCAAAAATCATCGCTGATTGTGAAGATGTAGTACTGTGTGCTTGAGCCTGGTTTTGGTACAATGATGACCTGCTGGCTAATGTTTCCATCATGAGCATCTAATCCGGTTCCGTTTACCATTATTTCATGCTGGGCAGTCCATACCCGCCTTCCGTCAGTGTAAAAGAGCAAGTTACCTTCTTCATCACAGATAGTAGCAGTAGCATTTACCTGTATAGCAGATGTATGTATGGGAACCGGGGGAGTTTGATTAAAATCTATACCAGCATTATACCCGAAAGCCCATACATTTGCTTTTTTTGATTGTGCAAAACATACGTGTTGAATGCCTAAAAAGAGTACAAAGAATAAAAATGGATAGTATCCTGATATTCGCGTCTTCACTTACAAATTGATAAAAGAGAAAATTTTGTTTAAATATGCTACGAAGCATATAAATCTACAAATTTTCTCTTTCCCTAAAAGTCTTCTATTGTCATTATTTTATGGAGTAACCAAACCCAGAAGTCGGACTAGTGTAGCGTAAAATTGATATTTGCTTTGATGTTCTCAGCATTCAGATGCAAATTAGTTTGGGAATGGCCATCACTATCTGTCCAAGATTTATTTTCTCATTTCTGCTGTCAACGTTCTCAAAGTGCAAGCTTTCTTCTCTAGTTGCCGCAAGTGTTCATGAGTTGATGGGCGAACAGAAAAAGCTCATTTTAGGCATCATAAAGAGCTAAAAACAAAAGGCCGAACAGCAATTCTGCTAATCGGCCTTTTCTGAGGTCGACCAAAGCTCTCAATTCTGGAACAATCTTTTCGATGATTTAACTGCCATCGCTGATTTTTACTGTGTTAACAAGTGACTGAGGAATTAGCAAAAGAGGAGCTATAGTTTTATTGACTATAGCTCCTCTTTTGCTAATTTAGCTTTGGCTGATAAGTATCATTATGTTCAGTAGAGCTGCTGTACGTCTACACTACGCGCAAAGGCGGCTCAGCTTGTTAAAGCGCAGCTATAGAAAAAGTTGTTTAAAGAAAGCGGGTAGACGCTCCTGAACTATCTGCCGTGGCCACTACCGAAGTACCCTCTTCCACTCTATTCATGGCTGATATTTTCTTCCCTTTTGTAAGTATGAGTTGCGAATACTTAGCCCTAGGCCAGAGGCACTGGCAAGTTGTGTTTTTGTGCCACAAAAACACAACTTGCAATCAAATTCCCGGAGGGGTGAATGTTTGGAAGTGAAACAGGTTGCAGCATGTTATATACGAGCTGCATAGACTAATTGGGCTTACTAGTGAGTTTATTCTAACGGCTCTGCTATGGCCATTTGGGTACATCGTGGGTATGAAGCCTCTGTTCTGCAGAGGCTTCTTTTTTTATAGAACTCTACAAAGTATAGGGAGGCAATTTCAGTATTTGAATACACCGTTTCGAAATAGACTTTTAAGGGGTAGAATATGCAATGACTGATTGGTATAATTGTTATTTTTGTACATAACTCATTTTTTACCCTAACCCATAAAAAAATGACAGATTTTGAAGTGTTGCAAGAGATTGCAAAAGCGCCGGCAGAAAGAATAGACCATCAAAGGTTTGCCGAGTTGACAAAAGGAGAGAACGCGGAGAGCGTGTACCACAGATTAAATTTGCAAGGCCACGTTGAAGCAGCAGGGCCTCCCGGTGTAGAAGAAATGAATATGCCTCCCATGGTTCGTATCACGATGAAAGGTAAAAGTCACATCGCCAGCTCATCGTAACGACAAAAAAAACATCCGGTGAGGAGTGGCTTTTTTGCCCTTCATATCACAGATTATCAGGATTTTTTATTTTTATAGCTCTTTCATTTAGTATTGATTAGTTGAACACAGAAAAGCTCCTGCAGTGATGCACGGGCTTTTCTGGTTTAGGGTGGAATTGTTGGAGATTGTTGGAAGCGAATCCCGGTTTTGCCTGAAAAGTGTTACCCCTTGTGCGTCCGGAATTGTACGTTGTTTAGAAGCGGCTTCTAATTAACATAACAGTAGTTATAAGCGAAACAGCCCTGAATGGCTGGAATCGCACCCGCTGATTTTGGTACTTTCGCGGGAGCGGAGACTCTAGGCAGGTGTATGTTATATTGACCGGAATATATAGTATATTAGGCAGTCCGGTTCCGGTTATTTGTCGATTTCGACAGATAAGCCGAATAGAATTCCATACATACTAAACGTTGCTTGTAAGCTGAAACATTCACCTTGAGAAAGAATGAGATCAGATTGGGTTAAGATAATATTATTTAAAAAAGTATAGTATGAAAATAAGCAAATTACATCCCCACATCTTACTCCCGATCTATTCTCTTGTTTTTCTTGCTATGCTGCTAGCAACTGCTTGTAAAAAGGATGAGAAAATGCCAAGCATTGCGGGCTATTACAGGATGGAATCGCTGGAGGCGGACAGGCAGGTAGATCTGAACAATGACGGCAATGTCTCTACCAATGCAATGGAACAGATCAGCCAATCTACTATCAATACTCAATATAACTTTAATCATCCTCATAGTTATTTGGAGATAAGGCCTATGAGACACAATACACAGCGCCTATCTGTACCTTTCCCAGATCCACGTATGACCTGGGACAATGGGGCAGTAACTTATCTCAGAAACGGTCTTAATGGCATTGGTTATGGGTATAGCTATGATGAAAAGAATAAAGTTGTTCACCTTGACCGCACTAACGTGGAGCAGCAGAATGAGGAGTTGTGGGGCAAGCTTGAAGATATTAAGGTAGTTGAAAAGGATACACTTGAGCTATTGGTAAGTAAGAACTACTATGATTTTAGGACCGCAAGTTGGATAAAACTTCAGTTGGTTGGCATCTATGCCAGAGTTAAAAACTAAAGTTTGTACGGTAATCTAGTAGCAGCATTTATAGAAAGTCTCCTGCCAGACAAGTTTTATCTCAATTGCAAAAGAAGTAAGCAAAGTCAGAATTAAGGTAATATTTGCCGAAAATAAATGAAGAAGTGCCTGCAAGCAACACTATGCACAAGACATGCGTCGACCGATGGCCTTGCCCGTCTCATGCACGAAACCGTTCGTCTTGCTTAACATAAATGGGCTTATAAGAAAGTACAGTGGGCATAGCTGCTCACATGAAGGGGCACCTATCAGCTGAGGATTATAAGCAGTGTCACCAGGACTGATTATGCCCTGCCGTGACTTTCCCTCCTTCTCAGGTCCCGAAGCATTAAGTGTTTCGTCGTGATTAAATTCATTTTGTGTTTCTTGACCATATCAAGCAACTCTATAACCAGTGCATCGGAATAAACATCCTTCAGGATGGCAAGGGCGTCCTGAATTAAAAGTTCGATTTCCTTTACACTATAGCCGTATTTAGCGGCCAATTCCTCTTTTGATACTATCTCCCCCACACGATGAGACACATCAGTAGCCCCTGCTACTGCTTCAGCCCCTAACAAAGGGATGAACTCCTTTATCTTCTCATTGGCTTCTGCTATAATGCTCTCAGAGCCTGGTATCTCCCTGTTCACCTTTACTACTTCTGCTAATGCCGCCATGGCATCTATTACATCTCGCTGTGTCATAGTATTTTTATCTTTGATGTTTACACCCATTTCTGCAAGCTTTTGTGATACCAAGTCATCTATCGCCTGATACATCGGCACACTCAAGGCAGCGGCCAACATAGTCACCTTCTGCCTGGTGGAGTGGGGAACCTTGAGAGTGGCTCTGTCATCCTTCCTGTTCTCGTTTTCTTTCATGTACGTAATGTAGTAAATGTAGTACAATATGGCGAGCAAATTTTTTAAAGGCTTTGCCAAGAAGTTTACAAGAAAGGCTCCTCATAATGGGGAGCCTTCACTGTTCTATAACGCCGATTATGTTCCCCAGGAACGAATGTTTTTCTCCTGTTGCCGGTCAGAGCATGTGACCCAGGAAAGCGGGGAATTATGATCGTAAAATAATAAAATAACCTGCTCTACGCATCATATACCCTGTCATTGATCCGAAGGGTTACAGGCAAAGTCAAAAAGCGTTGAACGTTTCTGATTCTTTGTTCCGATAATCAAAGCATCAAAATAGCCTATGGTATTATCAAACAGTTCCCGTGGGTTGCCTCCTATAGTAAAGCGCACACCCTCTCCATTATGTCCCATAGGCGGCGTATCAATAATACGTGCATCGGCATATGCCGGTATGCTGATTAATTCCTTTATGGTAACTATGTTATCCGAAAACTCCGGTAGCTCCATAAGCTCAATATGCCATATCCCCTTCAGCGCATCCCATTGCTGCCAGGTGTTGTACACGACAGGGATGTAGGCATTGCCCTGGAAATACTCTAAGGGGTTATAGAATATATTTCCATCCCTGTCCCCATCGTTGTCCAAATCCACCTGTAAAACCATGATGGTTGGCGATTGCTTGATGACGTAGGTACTGTACTTTAGCTCTGTTAAATCCGCTAAGCGTGTTCCGTTGTATCCGACCCTGCGAAGGCGAACCCTTCTCAGTGTCGGGTCATCAGAGGTGGGGAGGTTCATCTTGACACTCCCTTCAAGCAAGCGCGGGTTACTGTTGTTTTCAGGCCCGCAAACAATCTCCACGTGTTCAGACTCATCTGAAAAGAGTTGATTGCCAGAGACATTGTTGACCTGCTGTTCTCTCCATCCCTTGGAATGGAAGTTGTTTTCATTGATCCTTTCAATTGTATACCGTCCCTTGTGTGGCTTTAGCTCATCATCTAACAGCTCACATGAATGAAAAACGATAGCTGCCGAAAGAATAGTTGCTGCGGTTAAGAATTGTTTTCTCATAGGAGTTTGGATGTTGTTCAGATTTTTTACCGTCTTCAGATCATTGCTTCTTGTGCCTGGCCGTTGAGAACGATTGCTCTGACCTTGTTGACGTTCTTTGTCAGGCGTCAGAGGTGCGTTTGATGCTCTTCTCACTGTGTTTTCAATTCCCGGAACTGGTGTAGTAGTCCATTTCCTTATCCTACAGCTTTACCTTGGGTGGCCTCATGGATACACCAAGGTAAAGTATGTCTTCTAACAGGCAGATGAAAGAATCAAGTACATACAAGCCTCAGGTTTAACATTGTAAACCTGAGGCTTGTATATCCGGATGAGTTAGTGGGGAGTCAAATCAATGTTAGCTATATAATTACCTAATTCTCTGCCTATTTCCCGCGTAGTGTCCATCGTGAATTTGTAGTGTATGCCGCCATAAACCCTGGACATAGCCACCTCCTGGTTCAATTCTGAAATGGAAGCATAATGCCGCGGTTCATCGCCTCTCCAGGCATACGCGTTGTCAGTTACCGGAATATCACCAAACTCTTGTATTAGCACCTGCATCACAGGACTATAATATCCGGATTTTCCGGAAGGATACTCAGGATAAGGAGGGGAAGGCAAATAAGATAGCCAGGTTGGATCAATGTGCCGGCGAATGTAGATCACTGGTTGAAGCAGGTTATAATGATATTTATCCCGAAATACAATAAAATGACCGTCTCTCATCGCTATACCGGTTTTGGCATAAATTTCGGCAGCTCTCCCAAGCTTCGCATTCCTGCTTTCCAGTATTCCTGTTATAATAGAAAGAATATGCCCGGGTAGAGGAACTCCTACACCTGTTCCTCCCCCATCAGCCCACCATCTGGCGATTGCCTTTTGCTCATCAGTCAACGTTTTTGAGATATCATATACTTCTTTTGCTGCTTCATAGAACTGAGATGACTCATCTTCTGAATAAGGAAAAGGTAATGGAGGCGTTGTAGCGGTTAGGCTATAGGCCAGGAAAGGTCTTGAATCCTTTAAAAAAGGACCTACCGGATTGGCAAAGCCTGGAGGATTGGGTACCCAGGCACCAGGACCCTGGGGTAATTCATAGCCTTGGCTAGAAAGGTTAAAATCATCTGTGGTAGACCAGTTGTAGATGGCTGTGGCAACCGCACGGCCATAGGCTTGAGAACGGCTAATCACGGCATCGGAGGTGCTTAGCCTGAAACGGTTGTTATAGGCATTCTCCATTGAATCTATACGGGCTATATTAGCTTCGGACAGCCCCACTAAAAGCTGCTTGAACATACTGGCCAAGGCAGCATTGGCAGCGGCGCCCCACAAATACTCCCGATGTGAATCCGGCTTGGGCATGGCTGGCATTAGGTAGAGTTTGGTAGATAAACTCACAGCGCCTTTTATGCCGGGGCGTACTGCTTCATAGAGGCCTACTCCTATATAGGCAAAATTTCTGATATTCAGCAATGTGACGGGTTGCGGGTTTGCACGCAGTTGAGTCCGGGCTATTAGTTTGTACCAGTCATAGACCACAGTGGCACTCTCCTGAGTTGCATTCCCCTGGCTGTCTTTTGGCGGCTCGTCAAAGATGTCTTCTATTTGCTCACAACTGTACAAAAAACTGAAGAGGAAAAGCACGAACAGACAAGATGCTTTCCGGCGGTTGCGCATGGATAACAAAGACTTGAATAGTGGTTTCATAGCGAATTATTTGTTTGGTGAAATGATAAAGGAATATGGAAGAGGTAAAATTGCTGCGGATACTAGTTGCTTTCTCCTACAGTTTTTTAGATGTGATGCAGGATTTTTTACTGTCTTCAGAACATGGCATAAGTATTTGCCCATGTGGCCGGGATGGCGTCGCATTTGGAAGGCTGAGTAGAATTTGTGGGAAATTATTGTTCCTGATGACGAATCAGCAGATTTCCCTCGCCTACAATAGGAGCTTGTTTCTCGACGAGCTGCCCGAATTTAAGCACATGGGGTATAGCTCAACTTAGAGTTATCACGAATACCAATTGCAGGGGTGCGCTATCGGTATAGGAGGTGTATTCAAGTAAAAGTAAGAGCCTCGCTCTTAGATGATAGAAGTATGGGTTCCGGAAAATAGCTGCTACTGTAGCAGGCATGGCCACTATTACATACGTGTTTATTATATGACTATATTGCCGTTATATTGGATTGTAAGTTAATCGCCATAAATTTAAGGCAAAGGTGGCATAATTGCTGGTATAGGCGCTGTTTAGACTTTGCTCAAAAAAGAGGTCATGGTATAATCCTGAAATAGTTTACAAATAGTTCTACCGTATTTACCTGTTACTGCAATTTAATCAATAAAAATTTTAATTACAGCTCTACCGATTTTCTTGTGAGACGTATAACTTGAATAGGTTTTTCCTTCTAACGTAGCAGCCACATTTTTGACAGCTGTGTTTCCACTTGCAGAAGAATAGGCTCATGCCGCCTTGTCGGCATGCCTGCAGTGCCGCTAGCACGACACTGCTTTTGGTGCCCTTGCTGACTCCGCACTGCGTTCCCCGTTTTGACACCTCCTGCTTATTGACTCCACCCTCGCTCTATAGCTGGCCCTTTCAGCAGTACCTGAAGCAGCCAAGTGCTTTTCGTTTTCCTGCTACTCATCGCCTGTCCCTAAAGCATCTGTTATGAAACCACACCTCAGATTAACTTTCATCCTGCTGTTAGCGCAGCTGCCACTCCTCTCCTGCCAAGAGGACTTAGACGCTGACTTACAAACAACAGTGGAAGCCAAAGCCGGCCCTGACCAGTCCATCACCTTGCCACAGGACAATGCGCTTTTAGATGGCAGCCAGTCTTCTGCTACGAAAGGGAATATAACCAATTACGGCTGGTCCAAAATTGCCGGCCCACTCTCTTTCCATATAGCGGATGCGTCAGCTGCCCAAACACAGGTAAGCGAGTTGACAGAGGGAGAGTACCTGTTTGTGTTGAAAGTGACGGCTGAGGGGGGTGTTTCGGCAACAGACACAATGGTGCTGGTGGTGGTTGATACCGCTGACGATGCCTCCGCCCATTGGACCCTGCTCACAGACATGCCGCAATATGAGCCCATCGTTGACCCTGAGCCCTGGTTTAATGGCTCAAATTTCCTGCTGGGTATCGCCAACCAGGTGTTTGCCGTCAGCAACAGGGGGGCGTGTGGCGGTTGTCTGGGTACAATAGCTGGGACAAAAGGGGGAATTTTCCCGAGAAGATGCTCATGCCGCCCCTTGTCTTTAGCCTCGGTGACAAAGGGTACTTCCTAGGAGGAAAGCGCCTCTGGCAGTACGATGCCGGGCAGAACACCTGGGAGCAGAAAAACGACGTTCCCGACGCCCTTCTGCATGTCCAGGTCCCTTTGGTTATAGAGGATGAGATTTACCTCGTCGGCTTCACCGGGCAAGTCATGCGCTATGTCCCGGCGACAGACACCTATTCAGCCTTGGCTGCTTATCCGGGCACAGATGTTGCCGCGGGGTTCGTGGTGAATGGGAAGGGCATGTGCATGGAGGCAGACGGCACAAGCTGGGAGTATGACCCAGTCAAGGATAGCTGGCAGCAGAAAGCCAGCCTGCCGCCCTCTATCATCAGCATGAGGGGCTTCTCATTAAACGGCTACGGCTATGTGCTTGGTGATTTGAACAATGCCGCCTACAACTTTAACCAGCCCATCAAAGTGTGGCGATATAACCCCGCGGCAGACCAGTGGCATGGGCTTGAGGAGGGTTATCCCGGAAACGGAGTATACGAAATAAATGCTATCTCCCTGGAGGGCCGGGCAATTATAGGGTTAGGCTATAACAATGGTGATTACTTGGCAACTGATATATGGCGGCTTGATTAATGTACAGCAGGGGTAGTGAGAACACCAGGTATTGCTAGCGCCTATAAGTGCTTATCTTTGTCATTTTCAACTGGTTAGCTCCTGCTGTTAAGTATTGGCAATACATACTCCCCGAGGCTCGTCCTGAAAATCACCAATTTACTGAAATGAAAATAGAAGCCTTTGCGCTGACGCAATTAGGCTGTGCACTGCACTAGGCCTATGGCCTCTATTTGTCTTGTATCAAACAATGTATGGTTTTGAGATGAAAGATAGCTGTGGAGGAGGTCCTACTGAAAATAGCTTATCGGCACCTCATAACGCTGATTATGTTTAGTAATGAACTGCATGTCGAGTGGGCTCTTGGGCTACAGGAACATAAGGAAGCGTGATAGTAAACTCCGTCCACTCTCCTTGCACAGTATCCATGCTCAGTTCTCCTCCGTGCCCTTTTGTGATGATGTCGTAAGAGAGCGAAAGCCCTAAGCCAGTACCCTGCCCGGTGGGTTTGGTTGTGAAGAAAGGCTGGAAGATTTTGCCTTTAATGCTCTCGGCAATTCCAGTACCATTGTCCCACACCTGTAGCTCCACTTTTCCCTTCCGGGTTGCAGTGCTGACCGCCACCTTCGGCTCATACCCCACCAGCCCCAGCTTCTGTTTTTGCTGCACGGCGTAGAAGGCATTGTTGAAGAGGTTGAGCAGCACCCGCCCCAGCTCCTGCGGCACCACCTCCACATCATCCAAGCTCTGGTCATAGGAGGTGTCGAGGGTACATTGAAAGTTCTTTTCTTTAGCCCGAATGCCGGAGTAGGAGAGGCGCAGGTACTCCTCTGCCAGGGCGCTGAGGTTAGTCAGCTGCTTTTCGCCTGCGCTTGTGCGGGAGTGCTGCAGCATGTTCTTGACAATAGCGTCGGCCCGTTTCCCATGGTGGTGAATTTTCTGTAGGTTCTGCTTTAGATCAGCTGTGATGGAAAGAACCATTTCAGGGTCACCTGCCTTTGCTTCATCCTCGATTTCAGAGCACAGTTCAACGGACACCTCAGAGAAATTGGTTACAAAGTTCAAAGGGTTCTGTATCTCATGGGCTACCCCGGCTGTCAACTCACCCAGGAAGGCCATTTTCTCCTTCTGTATAAGTTGGGTCTGCGTGGCCTTGAGCTCCTTTAAGGACAGGCTCAGCTCATACGTGCGTTCGGCTACCTGCTTTTCAAGCGTTTCGTTTTGTGAAGCTAAAAGTTCCTGCTTCTCTTTTTCCTGAGTGATGGCTTTCTGTGATAGTTCCTCAACTTCCGCCAGCTTTCTATTGAGGGTGCTGTTGATAAAGGCGAAATCAAGTCCCAGATATACAGAGGTGGCTATGGGAATGCTTAAAACAGATATTATATAGAGTATGGACCTGAAGGGAGACAAGCCTAGGAGGAATTCTCTTGAAAACACACCCATTGAAAGAAAAAAAACGAAGAACAGAAGACAGCATATTGCTCCCCAGGCAATAAACCAGGCACCTCTTTTCCCCTTTTTTGCAGACTGTAGTGCAATGCGTAGCATATTTAATTTGATGACTACTTCCAGTAAAGCTCCTCCTACTATCCAGCCCCAACCATACTGCGGTATGACAAAAATTACGCTGAGCACCACCAGAACAAGCAGCGCAAAATAGATGGTGTCCTTCTTCCGATCAGATAGCTGGTACACGGCAGTCAGCAGGAACATATCAGCTAGCAGTATGAACGTAAAACAGACATTGTAAAGAAGAAACCGGGAGGCGACGTCGGTCTTCTCCTGAAATAGGTTGACAGTTTTTAAACAAACTATCCCTATGGAAGACCACATCAAAGAACTACTTAACCGCTATCAGTATAGCGAGGAAGTCAAGAAGGCAGCAGCCTTTCGCGTGCTTTTTGGAGGCGAAGATGCCAAGCAAGTGATGCAGGAGCTTGGCGTACACAATGTCAAAACTATTCATCATTGGGTTACGGACGACCAGCGTAAGATTGAGCAAGGACTTATATCTTTACCACCCATGAATGAGAAGCAAAAGCAAAACCTGGAAGCACTCAAGCAGCGAAACAAGCAGCTGGAGAAAGC
>NZ_SSNI01000018.1 GCF_010015475.1 Pontibacter pamirensis | reverse complement strand
TCTAGTATCCTCGTTGCCAAATCCTCTACACGACGGCTGATACGCCGGTCGCTGAATATGTCACCGCTCATTTGCTCCTTTTAGAACAGAGAACAAATGCGCCTCAAAGTTTGTGTCCTAATCGTAGCCTTGTCTAAGGAGGGGAGCCTGTTTTTTAAGGATGCTAATGGCTTTTTCCATTGTTAAGGCTTTACTGATGCAATTTGCCGGCACGAAGTGAAGGTTCTAGTCTTTGGGTTGAGCGCCTTTGGAGATTTTTGGTGCCGCTCGCGCGGCAGCGCCCCGGCGCAAAAAACTCCAAGCGCGATGCCCGAAGACGAGGCCTCTCGGCCTTGAGAGCTCAGAGCAATAGCTATAGAACAGTAGGTCTGATACCGCTGGATAAACTGTCACTACGGCAGGTTAGACAGAATTACATGTCACCAGATTTCAATAAAAAAAGAACAGCTAAATATACCAGAAACTATCCGCTGACAGAGACAAATGTACTGTGTCGCCTTCTGCAACATTGGCTTCTGCAGTTTTAACAGTTACCGTCGTATCTCCTGAAAACAAGATTTCTATATCGTAATAGCTGCCATAGAAGGTTATTTTGTTTACTTTTCCAATAAGATCGCTGTTTCCTTCTGAACCTATCCTAAAGCTTTCAGGCCGGATAAGTATCTGTTTTCCGTTTGGCTTTATACCAAGCAATTTGGAAAAAGCTTCTGCCTGTGTGGGAGGTATCAGGTTGTAGCTGCCGAACAGGGCGGCTACATACTCATTTATTGGTTTCCTGTAAATTTGCTCCGGTGTTCCTCTCTGCAGCATCTGCCCATTCTTCATCACCAGTATTTCGTCTGCCCAGGAGAGGGTGTCCAAAGGGTCATGTGAGGTGAGGATGCAGGTAATTTCAAGACGTTCTCCTATTTCGCGGATAACAGATTTCAGGATGTTCTTGTGTACGACATCCAGGTTTGAGTAGGGCTCGTCCAGTAGCAGTAGTTTGGGGGAAGAAATGAGCAACTTCGCCAAGGCAATCCGTTGTTTCTCACCTCCTGATAAATGGTCTGTTCGCCGCGATAGCAGGTGGTTGATTCGGCATATCCCGTACAAGGTATCCGCTTCTTCCTCTGGTAGGGTGTTGGCGTACTTTAGCACTTGCTCCACCCTTAAAGACTTTGGCAGCTCAAAGTGCTGCGATAAGTAGGAGATACCCGGGTGGCCCGGCACTAATTTATCCATTGGCCCAATTACCTTTTCATTCTCAAAAAACACTTCGCCAGCGTTTGGCTGCACCAGCCCGGCTATAATTTTCAGCAGCGTGCTTTTTCCGGCGCCTGTTTCTCCTGCAATGGCTATTTTCTGGAACTCTTCCTGGCTAAAGCTGATGTCCTGTAAAGTGAAATCCCCTTTTTCCTGTATAGATATGCCGGATACTTCTAAAAAATTCATGTAACTGGTGGGGATTCGAAAATGGTTTGGGTGATTTGTCTCTTACTGTAATCCAAACAGAGCTTTGAGTTTGTGTTCGATTTCAGCCTGATATTTTTGAGGTATAATACCTAATTGCCTTTGTATTATATTCTTTGGTATGGTTACCATTCTGTGCAATTTAATTACTGAACTGACAGACAGTCCTGTTAAATTAAGGTCATTGTCTTCTTTGTTTATGAGTAGGTCTGATGCCTCAGGAGACTTTTGTATTTGGCTGCTTATGAAAGCTATGATGAAATGCTCATAAATCCCTATTGCTTCCGTCAGGCAAACGGCTGGCCTTACTTTAGTTCCGCTGAAATCATCGAATGGGAAAGGGACCAGAACAATCTTTCCCTTAGTCATGAAATGGCTTGCCATCTGTTAATGAATATATATTCTCTTGTTCTTCATGCAAAAAGTCAAAAGCCGGATTAGTTGTCATTGTAGCCAACCATTGCTTGTCCTCCACTTCTTCGTCTTCAGACAGGAGAATAATCACTTTGACTTTCTTGTCCCTCATTTTTAGGGGATGGTCCAAACGTAAGACTCCTTTATTATCTATTTCCCCTGTAACCTCAATGGCTTTCAATATGAATCTCCTGTTCTTAATTTGATGCTAGCTATTCTAATTATACTTTATTGACATCTTTATGTTTGAAAAAAGTGTCCAGCTACTTCTATCACTTTTCCATAATTACTTCCTTATTAACAGAATTCTGGCAATCTAAAAATCTATCACTTTAAGAACAGAGTTGTTCGTTTTGTGAACTTAACCTCCTTAACACGAATCTATTACCGCACCTGCGACTTATCCACGCGCGTTGGCGTATCTTCACCGCTCACTACTCCTTCTGAAGCGAGGGCAATGGCTTTGATCATGTTGGTGAGGTGTTCCATGTCCAGCTGCGACACCTCGTCTTTTACAGTATGATAGGTTTTGTCTTTATCAATCTGCACAGAGGAGATGGTGTGCGCCGGAACGCCTAGGCGGGCGAGGGTGGCGTTGTCGGAGCGGTAAAAGAGGTTCTGCTCGGGGTATGGGTCCGGGTGAATGCTGTAATTGGTGCCTTGCAGGCGCTGCTGCATCAGGTTACCCAGGTCAGAGCGTTCGAAGCCGGTGAGGTAGGCGCTATTCGCACCGAACTTTGAGGGCTTGCCTACCATTTCAATGTTGAACATGGCCACAATCTGATCCGGGTTCAGTTGCTCAGTAAAGTACTTGGAGCCAAAGCCGCCCATCTCTTCTGCAGTAAAAGCCACGAATAGCAAACTGCGTTCCGGTTGCGGTTGCTGTTTATAATAATCGGCCAGCATTATCATCGCGGTTGTACCTGCCGCATCATCATCGGCACCGTTGGCAATGCTGTCACCGGCCACAGGTTCCTGAATACCGATGTGGTCGTAGTGGCCCGAGAACACCACATACTCATCTTTGCGTTTGCCCTCTATCATGCCGCCCACATTGGTGAGTTGCAGTTGCTCAATCTTATTTTCAACCTCCACCTCATACTTCGAGACTTTTACGTAGTCTGTTAAAACAAACACCTTGCTGGCGCTCTGGCCAAGTTCTTTTTTCACGCTGCCGCTGCTCATATAATGCTGATAACGGCTAAAGAGGTCTTTGTGCTTCGGGTGCACCAGCACCAGCATGTCCTGCTTTTCATCGTTCAACTCGCCTAGAACAGCTCTAAAGTCATCCTGCGCGCCAACTGTCATTAGCTTCTGCTTCCCCTTGTTTGTCCATTCCAATTCTTTTTTGTCGGTAATGGCGAACACCTGCTCCGGCTTTACAGCTTTCCCGTTTAGTTTTACCTCCACTTCCTTTGGCGAAACACGGTACATGGTGAAAGTTTGTTTAAAATCAGACTCACCCGGTAAAGGCTTCAAGCCAATGCGTTGGAATTCATTCTGAATAAAGTCGGCTGCTTTTTCGATGCCAGGCGTAAATGAAGCGCGGCCCTGCATGTCGTCGGCGCTCAGGGTGCCGACAATGCGGGTGGTCTCGGCTTGCGTGATAGGAGCTAATTCCTGTGCCTGTACTGTCGCCGTAAAACCACAGGCAACCAAAAGCAGGGTAAGTTTTATATTGTTCATTTTATATGTTTCTGAATAAAATAGAAAATAGAGACACAGAACAGATACGGTGTCAGTTAAAATACTAAAGCTGTCAACTTTCGTGCCGCTGCACCTTATAACTTAAAAGAGCTTAAGTAGGTATTAACTTTGTTGCTGCCACTCACGAAACAGCAGGCTGTATATCTCCAGGTCATGGAAGTGCCCGTTCAGGTATTCCCCGTCCCGCTGCACACCTTCTAGCTGGAAGCCCAGTTTCTGTGGAATTTTGCTGCTCTTCGTGTTGCCAACACCTACCTTTATTTGGATACGATTCATCCTCATTTCCTCGAAAGCGTATTGCAGCAGCGCTTTGCAGGAGCGGCGCATGATGCCTTTGCCCTGCAGTGCGCCGGAGAGCCAGTAGCCGATTTCTACCTTGCGGTTTACGTTATCTATTCCCTTGAAGCCGATGATGCCTGCTATGCTTTTCTGGTACAGGATAACATATACCTCCTCGGAAATGTTCTTAATGTCTGTAACCGCTCTCAGATAAGCCTTTGTGTCGAGCACAGACATGCTGTAGTCGATAAAGGGGAGCCACTCCCGCAGGTAAGCTCGGTTTGCATCGATGAGGTGATATAAATATGGGGCGTCGTCCACGGTGGTCAGGCGCAGGTATAGGTCTGTGTCCACGGGTATGTGTGTGGTATGAGGACTAACTTTCATTGGCAGGTAGTAAATCAGCTCCTAATTAACAGTCTTAATAGCTGTTTTGCAAAGAATAGGCTATATATGATTAAAAAGATGCTAGTGCACATCAAATTTTTTTGATTCATCAGGCATACGCGCAGGAGGACAAATGCTTTACTTGCTTCAAAGATATGGCTATTAAAATGGCAGGTGCCAAGCATGCCTTTTCTCAGTTTTATCGTAGTACCAATGGGTCTGTATAATATCACCCAATCATTATAAAATTAACAGAAGTAAATGACATCAACCATACTTATAGTACCCGGCCTGGGAGGTTCCGGTTCCGAGCATTGGCAGACACTGTGGGGACAGAAGCACCCGGAATTTGAGCGGGTAGCGCAGCGCGATTGGGATACGCCTGTTTGCAGTGACTGGGTTGCTACACTGGATAAAGCCGTGATGCAGCACGAGCCAGCGCATATGGTGCTCGTCGCACACAGCCTGGCTTGCGCTACGGTAGCAATCTGGGCGAAGCAATACAAGCGCCCCCTCAAAGCTGCCTTGCTGGTGGCGCCCGCTGACACCGAAGCCGCAGATTTCCCGGAAGGAACAACGGGTTTCGCACCTATTCCAATGGAGTCGCTTCCGTTTCAGAGCATTGTAGTGGCTAGTACCAACGACCCTTATGTAGCCGAAGCGCGAGCCCGGCAACTGGCAAAGGCTTGGGGTAGCGAGTTTGTAAGCATCGGGGAAGTCGGGCACATTAATACCGACTCCGGGTTTGGAAAGTGGGAGGAAGGGCTGACTTTGCTGAGGAAGTTATGGTAGCTATGTGTTGACTTTAAGTATCATAATCTTCAGGCCATCCAGACAAGAGGAGCGTTTTACGGGAGTTCCTGATAGATCTCCCCTGCCGTTGGGATGACAAACATAAACCTCAGTTTATCTGCTTTCTAAAGCCGCTTTGGCCGCCCCGCTTTCCTTTGCCACTTCCAGTGCCTCTGGTGCCACCACTGCTGCTGTGTGGACTGCCTTTGGTGGCGGCTTTTAGCTGCGTTACTTCCTCCGGCGTTAGCTCCCGGTACTCACCGGGCTGCAAATCATTGAGGTTCAAAGGGCCAATGGAAGTACGGATGAGGCGCAGCGTAGGAAAATCTACGGCGGCTGTCATGCGGCGGACCTGCCTGTTCATGCCTTGCGAAATTTTTATTTCCAGCCAAGAGGTGGGAATGTTTTTCCGGAAGCGAACCGGTTTAGAGCGCTCCCATACCAGTGGCTCTTCCTCTAGATGCCGTACTTTGGCTGGCGCCGTTTTAGCTTCCTTTATCCGCACACCAAGGCGCAGCCTTGTCAGCGCTTCCTGTGTTGGAACACCCTCTACCTGCACCAGGTATGTTTTTTCTACTTTAAACTGAGGGTCGGAGAGGCGGTGCTGCAGCGATTTGTCGTCGGTGAGCAACACCAGGCCCTCACTGTCATAATCCAGGCGCCCCACAGGGTAAATGTCTGCTACTTTCACATAGTCTTTCAGTGTCACGCGGTCTGCTTCGTCTGTGAACTGCGTTAGCACTTCAAACGGCTTATTTAGAATGATGTATTTCAAATCGGAGTAATTAAGTAATGATGTATGTTTAGGATGTAGCCTTTGCGCCTGAAGCCTCTTCTTGTACCCAGTTGGCTTTGAGTTCTTCGAACTCCGGAAGCAGCAGGGAGAACATAAGAGAGTCCTGTAATTCGCCATTTACCATATAATGGTTCCGGAGATGGCCTTCCTTTTTAAAGCCATACCGTTTTAGAAGCTGAAGCGATGGTATATTATGGGGCGATACCAGGGCCTCCACCCTGTAAAGGTCCATCTTTTCAAACCCAAAAGAAAGCACCGCTCTTAAGGCTTCTGTCATCAGCCCTTTGTTTTTATGCTCATCGCTTGTGATGGTGTAGCCTATTTCTGCTCTTCTATGGGCTCTAATCCAGGTATGGAAGTCGCAGCGGCCTATTACCTGCCCGTTTGATTTATAAAGCAGGTGGAAATGTTTAAATGTAGTGTAATAGGTTGTTGTTCCTTCGTCGTGTCTTCTTTTTGCTTCTCTGTACTCTGTATCAGAACTCAAACCGAAGTAGCTTTTAATTTCCCGCTCAGTATTAGACCTGAAAAGCTGGTCATGCATCTTAGGCGTGAGTTCCCGAAGGTACAGTCGCTCTGTTGCCAGTATGGTAGGGGAAAAGCCTGTTGTCAGCATCTTTATTAAAATTTATCAACCCTGTGCAGACAAGCAAAACAAACAACAATTTAATAAGTAAGCAACCAACGTCATTAGTAACTGCCATTGAACTTCCGCACGAACCACTCGATGCAAACAAAGCCCAGCAGCAGGAAGAACAGCCATTTCAGGTCTACCAGGTCGCTCAATTCCTCGGAACTGTAAATAACATCTTTATGGTCGGAACTGAGAATGTCCTGCTCCAGTTGCTGCAGCTGGCTTGGGTAATAAAGTTTGGAGTTGGTGTTGCTGGCCAGTTGGAACAGCAGGTTGTGGTCGGCCACAGCATTGAGTGCCTCCAGTTGCAGCTCCTCCACAACAAACTCTCCTTTGTCCTGCTGTTGCTGCCCGTTTATACTTGCCGAAGCAGTATAGGTATAGCGGCCACCCTGCAGGGTGCCAATGTTCACACCCGCCTGGTTCTCGCCATTGGCAAAGTTAAAACTTTTTGTTTCGTCGTCCTCATCTGTAATTCGGAGCGTAATGTTTTGGCCGTAGATAGGTTCCAGCGCCTCATTGTAGGCCTCTGCATTAAAGCGGATTTCGTCGGAACTGGTATACTCTTCCTGCGTCGGGTACACGTTCAGGCGCTTCTTGTTGCGCGGGGCGCTCAACAGCTGTATCAGGTTGGTGATAAGCTTATCATACACATCCGGCTGCTCGTTGTTGGCTGACTCCATGATTCGCCATTGCCAGGTACCGGAGGCGAGGAGGGTGGCGTTGCGGCTGTCGCCTGCCGTTTGCACTGCCAGTAGCGGCTTGTCTGTGCGCACGCGGCCTACCTGTTGGTACAGCACTACCTCTGTGTTTGGTGCCAGCCGTACATCCCCGAAAGGGACACTGGCAGGAGGGTACTGCTGCAGCCGTTCGCCGGCAGCCTCCGGTAAATTAAAGGTAGTAAAGTTCCCGCTAGCCACAGCCGTTACTTCATCCGACTGCCCACTGGTGCTGATGTTCACACCCGCGTTCAGGCGGTTATAGTTGTTCAGGTCGCTTTGCGGGCCCAGGATGTAGAGGGCAGGCACCTTCTTCTGGCGCACCAGGTTAAGGACGGCCTCGCCACCTGGCACGCGTCCGGGTAGTTGGTGCAGCACGGCTACATCATAGTCCTCTTGTTTTAACTCTGTGAGGCCGGGTATAAACAGCTCCGTCTCATAGTTCTGGTTTGTTTCAATGGCAGCCCGAATGGCTTTGATGTCCGGGTGCGGAGCGGCGGCGGCCACGAGTACTTTTATCTTTCCCTTCACCACATCAATGTAAGCGTGCTTTGTGTTGTTAAGAGTAGTGAATTCCTCTTGCAGTGGCTGTACCTGTACCTCGTAATGGCGCTTTCCCAAGCCTCCCGCCAGCACCTGAAACGGCACCTGCTGTATGGGTTGCTCGGGTTTCAGAGTAACAGTTTTACGCTCGATGGTTTTGCCGTTCTCGCTTAAGATAACTGTTGCCGCAGTGCCACCAAAACCCTCCTGTTGCAGTTCTACCTCCAGCGGAAAACGGTTGCCACTGTAGTTTACCTTGTTGTAGCGCAGTGAGGCTATCAGTACGTCCCTCTTTGGGATGGTGTCGCCTACTGCCACCGGATACAGTGTAAAGTTATAATTGGCGTAGCCTGGGGAGATGCCCTGGTTTACAATTCCGTCCGATAGCAGCACCACACCCGCCAGGTTCTGCCCGGTGTACTCCTCCTGCACCCCCGATAGCAGTTGACTCAGGTTAGTTGTCTCGGCACCATAATCTACCTCTGCTATGTTTTGTGTGCTTTGCTCTGCCGCAGCCAGCGTGCGTACCTCCGTGTTGTAGCCTTCGTCCTGAAGTTTCTCGCGTATAGCCTGCAGGCCCTGCGTGGCCTGTTGCAGCTGCACAGAGTCAGAGAAAAGCGAGACGGACTGGGAGTTATCTACCGCAAAAACGATAGTAGGAGGCACCGTAGTGTTAGCTACATAGCGCACCAGCGGCCCCAACAGCAGAAAGCACAGGAAGCTCACCACCACAAAGCGCAGGCCTGCCAGCATATAGTTGATGGACTTCGGCCACGGTGTCCGCTTGCTGTATAGCAACCAGGCGTACAACAGCCCCACTGCTATGCAGGCCAGTATCAACCAGGGAGAATAAGTGGTAACAAGTCTGAATGAATTCAATTCGACGAATTATAAATTAAGAATAATATATGGGTGTTTCAGGTACTTACGGTTTTTAGAGTCAAACTAACTAAAGAACAACACCATTGCCATTGTTGTGGTTTTTGCCAACATTTAAAAGCTGGTAAAGAATGCAGCAAGGCAGATTTTAGTAAGTTCTGCTACTAAAGATAAAACAAAAAGACCAATGCTACTAACGCAAAAGTTGTAGCATTGGTCTTTCCGATAATTATGAATTACGAATTATTAATTCTGAATTACATAAACGGCATGATTTGTATTTCAGAGTACGTCATTAAGTTAACATACCGCCATCCACCTGCAGCACCTGTCCGCTGATGTAAGAAGACTGGTCGGAAGCTAAGAATACGGCCGCATGGGCTACATCTTCCGGCGAGCCGCCACGCTTTAGCGGAATAGCCTTACGCCACTCGTCTACCACCTTCTGGTCCAGTTCACCTGTCATCTCTGTTTCGATAAAGCCCGGAGCGATGGCGTTGCTGCGGATGTTGCGGGAACCCAGTTCGAGCGCCACCGATTTCGTGAAGCCGATAATGCCTGCCTTAGAGGCGGCATAGTTCGCCTGGCCAGCATTACCTTTTATACCTACCACAGACGTAATATTGATAAGGGAGCCGCTCTTGGCGCGCATCATATGTTTGGTGGCCGCTTTGGTAACATTGAAAACAGACTTCAGGTTGGTGTTCATCACCGCATCCCACTGCTCTTCGTTCATGCGCATGAGCAAACCATCGCGCGTAATGCCGGCGTTGTTCACCACAATGTCCAGCTTGCCGAACTCCTTTACCACGTCCTCTACCAGTTGCTCTGCCTGGGCTGTGTCGGCCGCATCGGAGCGGTAGCCTTTCGCCTTTCCTCCGTTCGCGGACAGCTCCTGCTCTAAAGCCTGGCCTTTTTCTACACTCGACAGGTAAGTGAATGCTACCTGTGCGCCCATTTCTACAAATTTCTGCGCAATGGCGCGCCCTATTCCTTTGGATGCTCCGGTTACCAGAGCTACTTTTCCTTCTAGTACTTTCATAGGGGCCAAAGTTAGAAAAAAAATATTATTCTGATGGCGATGGGAAAAACTTGGGTACTCGGGTATAAAGCAACTGATTTTAAAACTCTTAACTGAAAATAGAGAAGAGAATAAGCTAGTGTGCCTGTTGCTTTAAATGTACTGAAGTGCTATATTAGTTTATTAAAATATAGCGTAACATATTTAGAATCTGAATATTGCCTCCTGCTATGTTTTTATTTGTGATGGTTTAAGCCTATTTTCGTGTCGATTTTTCAACCAAAGGTGTTACATGATGTTCAATAGCAACAAGGGGCTTGCCACCCTCATCGCTTTATTGGTATTGATTTTTTTTACGGCGGAATACGCGCTGCAATTCAGTACTGAAAGCCTGATGGCTCAACCACAAGAGGTTATTCCTGAGCCAGAAGCTATAGAAGAAGTGGAAGAAGAAGTAAAAGGACCTGCCCCTATTGTGTATGATATCCCGACCGATTCACTTGAAATTGTAGAGGCGGAAATCAAAAGGGGGGAAAGCCTATCAGAGATTCTCTCACAATATAACATCACACCGGCCCAGGTAGACCAGCTAGCCAAAAAATCAAAAGACATTTTCAATGTGCGTGGCATTGCCGCCAACCGTAGTTATACCCTGCTTCACGGATTAGATTCTGCGCAAACGGCGCAGTACTTCATCTATGAGCCAAACAATATAGAATACATCGTTTACGACCTGCGCTGCGAAATGACCGTTACCAAAGTGGAGCGGGAGATGGAGGTGCTGGAGCGAACGCTGGCCGGCGAAATAAAAAGCTCACTTTTTGAGTCTATTGTAGCAGCAGGAGGTTCGCCACAGTTGGTGAACAAGTTTGCTGATATTTATGCCTGGCGCCTTAACCTCAACCGCATTCAGCCGGGCGACAAGTTTAAGCTGATTTATGATGAGAAGGTAGTGAACGGCACCACCATTGGCTTCAGCAACCTGAAGGCAGCCTTTTTTGAACACAGAGGAGAGCCGCTTTATGCCATTGGCTTCGACCAGGGCGATGGCCTGAGTTACTACGACGAGAAGGGGCAGAGTATGAAAAAGGCTTTTTTGAAAGAGCCTCTGGAGTATAGCCGTATCAGTTCCCGTTTCTCAAAGCGCCGGTTCCACCCGGTACAGAAGCGCTACAAAGCACATTTAGGCACAGACTTCGCCGCGCCACGTGGTACTCCTATACGCACGGTGGGCGATGGTGTGGTGCTGGAAGCGCGTTATACACGTGGCAATGGTTACTATGTGAAAATCAAACACAACAAGACCTATACCACACAGTACCTCCATATGTCCAAGTTTGCAAAGGGCATGCGTGCCGGGACGCGTGTGAAGCAGGGGCAAACCATTGGTTATGTAGGCAGTACTGGCCTGGCTACAGGGCCGCATCTGTGTTACCGTTTCTGGAAAAATGGCCAGCAGGTAGATGCCCTTAGCGCCAAATTACCATTGGCAAACCCTATTGCTAAGAGACACCTTCCTGAATTTGAGGAGATAAAAGACGAAACGGTGAAAAGAATGGAAGCGATAGAACTATCCAATGCGAAGCAAGATATGCTGGCAACTAATAAGGCCAAAAAGCTGGAGGATGCATAAAAACCTTTAGAAAAAAGCATTTAAAACAAGACAGGCGCTTCACCAGCGCCTGTCTTGTTTTAAATGAGGCTAATGCACGGCAAAGAAGCCTGAAGACAGGTTTTGATAGCAGTGTTCACTTATGTATTGCTTTCGCTGTATCTTTCCATCCTGTTCTTCCTATTATGTCATAACAGGAGCAGGTAAGACATCAGGTTTTGCAGTATGGGGATTTAAGATTATTTTTGTTCATCAACTTATATAAAAAGAGACTATGGCATCAAAATACGATTTAGTAGTGGTTGGTAGTGGCCCGGGCGGTTATGTGGCAGCAATTCGTGCCTCGCAACTGGGTATGAAAGTAGGTGTTATCGAGCGCGAGTCGCTGGGTGGTATCTGCTTGAACTGGGGTTGTATCCCGACCAAGGCACTGCTAAAGAGCGCAAGCGTTTTTGAATATATTAACCATGCTGCTGACTACGGCATTACGGTGGGGGATGCTTCTGTAGACTTCGGTGCTGTTATAAAGCGAAGCCGCGGCGTAGCCGACGGTATGAGCAAAGGCATCCAGTTCCTGTTCCGCAAAAACAAGATTGATGCGATAATGGGTACCGGTAAAGTAACGGGCAAAGGAAAAGTAGAGGTAACCAATGCCGAGGGCAAAAAAGAAACGATAGAAGCAACAAACATCATCCTGGCAACAGGCGCACGTTCCCGTGAGCTGCCAAACCTGCCAATCGACGGTAAGAAGATCATCGGTTATCGTGAGGCGATGTCGCTGGAGAAGCTTCCGGAGTCTATTGTAGTGGTTGGTTCTGGTGCTATCGGGGTAGAATTCGCTTACTTCTATAACTCCATGGGCACGAAAGTAACTGTGGTGGAGTACCTGCCGAACATTGTGCCTATAGAGGACGAAGAAGTATCCCGACAGCTTTCAAAATCTTTCAGAAAGTCCGGTATTGACATTATGACGGATTCTCAGGTAACGTCTGTTGACACCAGTGGCAAGCTGTGCAAGGTACAAGTGAAGACGGCCAAAGGCGAACAAACGCTGGAAGCAGAAATAGTGCTTTCGGCGGTGGGTATCCAGACAAACCTGGAGAACATTGGCATAGAGGAGCTCGGTATCAAGGTAGACAAAGGCCGCGTAATAGTAGATGATTTTTACAAAACGTCAGTTGATGGTATTTACGCGATTGGTGACATCGTTCCTGGTCCGGCACTGGCGCACGTTGCTTCTGCAGAAGGTATCATCTGCGTGGAGAAACTAGCGGGCCATCACCCGGAGCCATTGAACTATGGTAACATCCCAGGCTGTACGTACTGCTCTCCTGAAATCGCCTCTGTTGGTTTAACGGAGAAAGCAGCACGTGAGCAAGGCCTGGATATAAAAGTTGGGAAGTTCCCGTTCTCTGCTTCTGGTAAAGCTAGTGCAGCTGGTGTGAAAGATGGCTTTGTCAAAGTTATTTTCGATGCTAAATACGGTGAATTCTTAGGAGCTCACATGATTGGCGCGAACGTGACGGAAATGATTGCAGAGGTAGTTGTTTCGCGCAAGCTGGAGACGACTGGGCACGAAATAATTAAGTCAGTGCACCCACACCCAACTATGAGCGAGGCCATTATGGAAGCGGCAGCAGCAGCTTATGATGAGGTAATACACTTATAAAAGCTAATATTAGGTATCAAAAGAGGTTGGTCGGTATTTCGGCCAGCCTCTTTTTTGTTACAGTAGTTTAAGTCTGATGTAACCAATCTTCCCGTCAACGGGGCATGTTAGCAACTCAACACACAACCAAACCTTCTGAATACTATGAAGAAGTCACTCCTGTATGTGTTCAGTTGCCTGTTTACATTCAATGTGGTAAAGCGTTATAAAGTGAAACTGGGGACAAACGCAGGGAAGTTTGTTTTTGCCTTCTTCTCCAGTCTATCCTTTCTATACTGGTTTTGTAAAGAAAAAACTTTGCCTTACCCGGGTCTCAGGTTTGGGATTTCTATAGAAACCAGAAGATTGCTCCAGAACAGGTGTCTTTGTTTAATTCAGTGCAATTCTGTCCTGATATTTATATGATGCCAGCATTATACAGATTTTGTGCACCTCATACATATATACAATAACTGTATGTAAGTTTTTTCGGTATTAGTTACTAATTTTGTACTCCTAATCAGGCGGCATATGAACTTATAACTAGATGTATTCCTTTTAATATGATACCCGCGATTCACTCTCTTGCTCTTTCAGCTCTGTGTGAGTGCATTTTCTATCACACAATTTCCCTGTATGAAGCTTAAAGGCAAAATAAAATTCGTGGCCAAAGATAAAAATCTCTTTTTCGCTACTTTACGCAAAAGAGTAGATGCTTACTTTATCCAAAACAACATTTCTAAAACTGCTAACACCGAAATGGTGGTGAAGAGCGTGGTGCTGCTACTTTGCTATATAGTGCCTTTTATCGCCATTCTTGTTTTCAAGCCAGAACTATCTGTAAGCTTGCTGCTTTGGTTTGTGATGGGCTTAGGAGTGGCAGGCATCGGTATGAGTGTAATGCATGATGCCAACCACGGTGCATTTTCGGGCAGCAAAAGAGTGAACTTTCTGATGGGGCACACCCTGAACCTGGTAGGCGGATCTGCCTTTAACTGGAAATTGCAGCATAATATCCTGCATCATACCTATACCAATGTGGTGGAGATGGACGAGGATATACAGGACAGGCTGGTGTTGCGTTTTTCACCGCACACAAAAGTGAAGTTCTTTCATCAACTGCAGTGGGTGTACGCGTTCGTGTTTTATGGGCTTTTAACGCTTTACTGGGTAATCGCGAAAGACTTTGTGCAGTATGGCCTTTTTATTAAGAATGGTGTGAACGCAAATACCGCCTCTGAAAACATGAAATGGCTCCTGAAGCTTATCACCATGAAGGTGCTATACTTCTTTGTCATGTTAGCGGTGCCCACGCTGTTCTTCGGAATTCCTTTCATGCATGTGCTGCTGGGCTTCCTGCTGATGCACTTTGTTGCGGGGATCATACTCACGGTGGTGTTTCAACTGGCGCATACCGTAGAGGGCACCAGCCACCCGAGGCCGGATGAGAATGGTAACATCGAGAACGACTGGGCTATACACCAGATGAATACAACCGTCAATTTTTCGCGCCACAACAAATTGTTGTCTTGGTATGTAGGCGGCCTGAACTTTCAGGTAGAGCATCATCTTTTCCCGCGTGTCTGCCATGTGCATTATCCGGCCATTGCAGAAATCGTTAAAGAAACAGCAACGGAGTTCGGTATACCTTATCTCGAGAATGAAACATTTGGGCAGGCCGTGCGCTCACACATCGCCACGCTTCACCGCTTCGGCAGGCTGCCTGACTTGAACGAGGCGATTGGCTGATATGAAATATTTGGGAACAGAGGAAGCCGCTTTTCGTTGTTTAACGTTTAACTAAACAAATGGAGTTGGAAGCTGTCTGCATGTCTAAGTCTTCTGGTTTTTCATCTGCATTTTATTACCAGCATACCGGGTATGTCCTCCGGAGAACCTGCTTCTCTAAGGGTGCATCCGTCTTACAATTTTCAAGTATATCAAATGAAGTTAAAAGGCAAAGTTAAATTCGTCAACAAAGACAAAAGCCTGTTTTTTCCTACGCTGCGCAAACGTGTAGACGCTTATTTCAAAGAAAATAACTTACCCAAGTCAGGTAATTACAACATACTAATAAAGAGTATTATACTGCTCTTAGTCTATCTGGTGCCGTTTGCACTGCTGCTCGCCTTTACACCCGGTCTGGGTATTAGTTTAGGACTGTGGTTTGTTATGGGACTAGGGGTAGCAGGTGTGGCAATGAGCGTAATGCACGACGCTAACCATGGCGCTTTTTCTAAAAGCAAGACGATAAACTACCTGATGGCACATTCTGTGAACCTGTTAGGTGGCTCTGCCTTTAACTGGAGGCTGCAGCATAACATTCTGCACCATACTTACACCAATGTGGTGGAGATGGACGAAGACATAGACGACATGGTGTTCATGCGTTTCTCACCGCACACTAACATGAGGTTCTATCATAAGCTGCAGTGGGTGTATGCCTTTATGTTTTATGGCTTGCTCACTCTGTATTGGGTAGTGCTGAAAGACTTTGTACAGTTCTTCCAGTTTATAAGGAGTGGTGTGAACGCGAACTCTAAAGCACAGAACAGAGTGGCTTTCACAAAGATTGTAGCATTTAAGGTGCTGTATTTCTTTTCTATTCTGGTGGCTCCGACGCTTTTGTTTGGAATTCCTTTCCTGGAGGTGCTGCTGGGTTTTCTGCTGATGCACTTTGTGGCTGGCGTTATCCTTTCTACTGTGTTTCAACTGGCGCATACGGTGGAAGGCACAAGTTATCCATTGCCGAACGAAAGTGGTGTCATCGAAAATGACTGGGCTATCCATCAGCTAAACACAACGGCTAATTTCGCCCGTAAAAGCAAATTGCTCTCCTGGTACGTGGGCGGCCTGAATTTTCAGGTGGAGCACCACCTGTTCCCCCGTATCTGCCATGTGCATTACCCTGCCATTGCAAAAATCGTTAAAGAAACTACCGCTGAATATGGCATCCCTTACCTGGAAAGTGAAACACTCGCGAAGGCAATACGCTCCCATGTAAACACCTTGCATCGCTTTGGCAGGTTGAAGTTGCCTAACCTAAACGAGGTGATGGCATAAGCGATAATATTATACCAATTTTATCTGAAACGGCGGAAGGATAACTTTCCGCCGTTTTTGTTTGTCAGAATCAGGATTTACCGGATTGTTTGAATGAACAGGATTGGCTTTGAATTCTCTATAAGCCGCTTGCGGGAGCTGCACACGCTGCGAGGTCTTTGGAGCAGGGTACTTCACTAATCCTGCTCATCTTAAAAGTTAACTCTTTGTCGCTATCGCGGCAGAGCTTTTTTTATAGCATTAGAAAATCCTGTTTATCCAAATAATCCGGTAAATCCTGATTCTGACAATGAGGTGCTTTTGAGTATTTTTGTGAAAAGCAGCAGAACGATATGCCCAACCTCAAAATCACACCCTGCACAGCAGAAGATTTACATACGCTTCAAGACATTGCCATCAACGCCTACGGCGACCATTACCTCTACCTGTGGTATGACGGAGGCATGTGGTACATTGACAAAAGCTTTGGCGAAACGGCGCTCAAAAAAGAATTTGAAGACCCCAACGTCGCTCTTTTCCTGATTTATTCCGGGGAGGAACTTATCGGTTTCCTGAAACTGAACATAGATAAAGCCTTAGAGGATGAAAGCGATAAGGAAAGCCTGGAGCTGGAGAGAATCTACCTCACCAAAGCCGCATCGGGGAGAGGTATAGGCCGGCAGGTGGTGGACTTTACGGTAGCTTTTGCCCGTGAAAGAAACAAGCGCCTTATCTGGCTGAAAGCGATGGACAGCAGCAAATCAGTGGATTTTTATGAGCAGAACGGCTTTGAAAAGTGTGGCACCTATACGCTGGACTTTTCTCAAATGAAGCCGGAATACCGCGGTATGTATATCATGAAGCGGGAGCTTTAACCAGCACTGCCAGTCCTTTAAACCTATGCAAGGCTAATCCTGTTGTAAACTTTACGTATAACACAAGCTTATTAAGCACAAGCAGCATTGGACACATCAACACTAGACATATTAATTATCGGAGCCGGCCCAATTGGACTGGCTTGCGGACTGGAAGCGCAAGAGACGGGGCTCAGCTACCTGATAATCGAAAAGGGAACCCTCGTTAATTCGCTTTACAACTATCCGCTGAACATGACTTTTTTCTCCACTTCTGAAAAGCTGGAGATTGGGGGAATTCCGTTTGTTTCTGTTCACCCGAAGCCCAACCGGATGGAGGCGATGGAGTATTACCGCCGTGTAGCCGACTCCCAAAACCTGAACGTGCACCTTTTCGAGGGTGTAGAACATATGGAGCCGCAAGGGGAGGTATACCGTGTCAGGACGAGCAAGGGGGAGTATGTGGCCCGGCACGTAATCATCGCGGTGGGCTTTTACGGTATCCCGAATATGTTGAACATACCGGGCGAAGAACTGCCCAAGGTACGCCATTATTACCTCGACCCGCACTATTACTTCCGGCAGAAGGTGGTGGTGGTAGGAGCCAACAATTCGTCGGCAGATGCTGCTTTAGAAACCTGGCGCAAGGGGGCTGAGGTGACGATGGTGGTACGCCAGTCGGAGTTGGGACGCATAAAATACTGGACAAAGCCCGACCTGGAGAACCGTATAAAGGAAGGCTCTATTAAATGCTATTTTTCCTCCAGTCTAAACGAAATAAGAGAGCGGGAAGTGGGTATACAGACACCGGAGGGAAATATCACCATAGAAAATGATTTTGTGTTGGCCATGACAGGCTATCAGCCAGACTTCAGCTTTTTGCAAAAGATTGGTATTAAGCTGTCGGAAGATGAAAAGCGCTACCCGCAGTATGATACCGAGACAATGGAAACGAACCTGCCGAACGTTTATTTAGCCGGTGTAATTTGCGGTGGAATGGATACACACGTATGGTTTATTGAAAATTCGCGCGAGCATGCCATTAAAATTGTGAAGCATATTGCCCGGGAGCAGGATGTGGAGAAGGCATAGCTTGTTGAGGTTCACAGCTATTAGGTTTTAATACCTTCCTTTCTGTTGCAACTTTGTACTCTGTAATAAGTTTAAATAGACATCGGCATAGCATGCTATCTGCCAGAATACCAGCAGGCAGAATTATGGCGATGCTGTGATTTTAGTTATGATATTTACCTTATAACGCGTACAATATGAAAATTGCCATCATAGGAGCCAGCGGCAACATCGGCTCCAGGATTACACAGGAAGCACTGACTAGAGGCCATGACGTAACAGCCATTGTAAGACACCCGGAGAAGGTGTCCAAAGAAAGCGTGAGTCTCGAAGTACAGCGGGGTGATGTTGAGGATGTAGAGCAGACGGCTGCTCTGATAAAAGACCATGATGCGGTGGTGGTTTCCTACAGCCCGGGGTGGGGACCGGACACCGAGTACCATAAACATGTGGAGATAGCCCGAAAGGTGCTTGAGGCAGCAAAAAAGGCAGGCGTGAAGCGTCTTTTGAACGTAGGTGGCGCAGGAAGCCTTAACACAGAGGGTGGAACACAACTGGTAGACACGCCGGATTTTCCGGAGGCTTGGAAAGAAGGGGCATCGGCTCAGCGCGATTCCCTAAAAGTATACCAGGAAGAACAGGAACTGGACTGGACTTTCTTTAGCCCCGCCATTATAATTGAGCCTGGCGAGCGCACTGGTAAATTCCGGTACGATACAGAAAATCCCGTTGTGAATGAAAAAGGCGAAAGCAGAATTTCGAGGCAGGACTTTGCCGTAGCCGTGTTAGATGAACTGGAGGACCCACAGTTTATCCGCCAACGCTTCACCATCGGCTATTAAATTTGCTTTTAGGACTGCCGCAGGTTTTGGTGCTGCTCAGAAACAGTACAAGTGCAGGTTTTCTAAAAAAACAAACATTGCTAACAGTCCCAGAGGGACGACATGTTAATAGAATAAAAATCTTTCCTTACAAGCTCCAGCGGAATGGCCTTATTAGATTAACATGCCGCTCCGCTGGAGCTGAGTTTTTTAACAACTATCTAGCTACACACAGGTGGCCCCACTGGAGCTAATACTGCCATTCATTAGTGGAAGACACAGTTTAGGATGCACTCTGAAAAAGATATATAGGAAGTGACACCTTATCGGTGTACCTTTGAAATCTTCAGCCGATATTAGAACTATATTGTCCTTTTATGAGTTGAGGTAACAACACAGGTCGGGAATGGCCCAGAGGCTATAGCAGCCTCGCAAAATGAATCAGATTCCGGCCAATCTCACCGCTAAGGTAGCACATATGGTGCTGCGCGGTTTCTTTTGAAAAACCAATTAATGACATTCGAGAATTTGAATTTGATAGAGCCTATCCTTAAAGCTCTTAAAACAGAAGGATATACCCAACCAACACCCATTCAGGAAAAAGCAATTCCGCTTATACTTCAGAAAAGAGACCTTTTAGGATGTGCCCAGACAGGAACCGGTAAAACGGCTGCCTTCTCTATACCTATTTTGCAGTTGCTTTCTGAGAACAAACCTCAGCAGGACAGGGGCACGCGCAAGATCAGAGCAATGATTTTGACGCCAACACGTGAACTAGCCCTGCAGATTGCCGACAGCCTGACCTCTTATGGCAAACATACTGGCCTGAAGCATACCGTAGTTTTCGGTGGTGTGTCGCAGCGTTCGCAAACAGATGCGTTGCGTGCCGGTATTGATATACTGGTAGCTACTCCAGGCCGGTTACTCGACCTGATGGCGCAGAAGTACGTGCACCTGAACAACATTGAAATGTTTGTGCTCGACGAGGCAGACCGCATGCTCGACATGGGCTTTGTGAATGATGTAAGGAAGGTGCTGAAAGTATTGCCGGAGAAAAAGCAGTCGCTGTTTTTCTCGGCTACTATGGCGCCTGAAATCCTGAAGCTGGCGAACACTATTCTGGTGAACCCTGCGCAGGTAGAGGTAACGCCGGTGTCGTCTACTGCCAACACTATTAAGCAGGCGGTATACTATGTAAAGAAATCAGACAAGAAAAACTTATTACTCCACCTGTTAAAGGATGGTGAGATAGACCGTGCACTTGTGTTTACCCGCACCAAGCATGGTGCTGACAGGGTTGCCAAAGACATGAGCAAAGCCGGTGTGCAGGCAGAGGCCATTCATGGAAATAAGTCGCAGAACGCGCGTGTTCGTGCCCTGGATAATTTCAAGAGCAGCCAGACACGTGTATTGGTGGCGACAGACATCGCAGCCCGTGGTATAGATGTGGACGATCTGTCGCACGTAATTAACTATGAATTGCCGAATGAACCAGAAACATACGTGCACCGCATTGGCCGCACAGGCCGTGCTGGAGCAAGTGGTGTGGCGCTGTCGTTCTGCGATGCCGAAGAAACATCCTACCTGGTAAGCATCCAGAAGCTGATTTCTAAGTCGGTGCCGGTGATTGATAACCACCCGTACCCGATGACGGCGAAGGATTTTGCCGAGGCAGCCAGCACAGTAGCGCAGAAGAAGCGTGGTGGTGGTAACGGAGGCAGAAGAACTGGCAGCTCAAGCCCAGGCAGAAGTGCCGGAGCTAGTTCGCCAAGGCCAGCCGGCAGCAACAATGGCGGCGGTAACAAACGCTGGGGCAATAAGCCGAAAGAAAGAGTATAAAGCAAAAAGAAAAGCTGGCCCTAAGAAGCCAGCTTTTCTTTTTATAAGGTGATGTACCCGTTTCTGGCTTAGTTTTGTTCTTCAGCCCTAAACGTTTTAATCATATGAACTTTCTCTCCTCCATCTTTAGGGACAACATCAAAGCTTACCCTCACGCCTTGAATATGTAAAGGTTTACTGGCTTTTAAAATATGCCCGGTAAAGAGATTTGCTCTGTTATTATCATGAATCAATGCCTCCTGTTCGGTAGCTACTAACTCTTGCCGCAGGTTCTTTATCTCGGCTATTTCTAACACGGAAGGGTTAAACAGGTATTCTACTGAACTTATATCCAGCGTGTACTGGTAGGGATGGCTCAGTGCAGTATTGGTACTAGTTGTGTAAGTAGGTTTCCTGTCTAAATAAAATATTCCTAAAGCTCTATCATAAAAAGGCGTCGATCTCATGATGCTTGAAATGTCAGAGCCGCTAATAGGGAGTGAGTATCTTAATATTCCAACTCCGTTAGGCGGTAATTGTACATTCAATCTTGTACCCCATTTTATGTGCATGGATGATGGTGTATGTAACACACCATTTAAAATATTCTCCTCATTCAGATTAGTTAGATGATTTAAGTCCGACCCGGATAATGAACTGGCCATTTGGCTGATGTCTTTTTTACCATATAATATGTAATATGCATCAGCAGAAATTATGTCTCCATGTGATTCAGTAACACGAACTTTTGCATTGAGCTCATTTGTTTCTTTTCCATTGATGATAAATGAGTTTATCTTTTTCATTGAAAAATCAGAACCCATCTGAAAATAAGCGTTTTTATTGTAAATGTCCTTATCAAAGGCTAGTTCATATTCAACAGCGTACCAGGATGAATCAGCTAATGCTTGTGGCTCAAAACTAGTAGAATACGTTGTGTTTTGATTTACGTCGATGATATATTGGTTAGTAAAGTTCAACAAGGGAGATCCTTCTGAAGAAAACACGTAGTTCTGCAGGATCTTATAGTCACGGAAATTTTCCGTACCTGAACCTACAAAATGATAGGACCTTAAAATTCCTCTGTATTTATTATACAAGTTGAAGATTAAGTTTCCGGGGTGGGAGTGCGTTGAAAACGTGCTAAAATATAACTCCCAGCCATCTGACTTCTTATAATCAAAGCGTATGTCATCGCTGAACTGCCTCTTTGCTTTGTCACTCCAGGGCATAGGAACAAACTTAGTACCCGGAGGAAGAGGTACGCCTTCAAGATTTTCCCAATCAAATTCTTCGTGTCCTTCAGCAGAACTTGAGGGGTAGTAGTTTTCTATTATATTGCCAACAATGGTTGGCGCTCCACCTGTAGTATTTTCTGAAATCACACTGATCTCAGGTTCAGGAACGTCTTTTTCGTATTTTGAACAACCAAAGCTCAGGAGCGCAAGGGCGAACATGCTCATAGAAATTAAAGAAGGTTGTGTTGTTTTCATTGCTTCACGCTGTTTAGGTGATGGTTGGTGTGGTTAATTATTTTAAGATCCGTTCTCTTCTGTTGTTCCCTGGTTTGACCAGCAGTTATCTACTCCGTCTTTCTGACTAAGGATAGCATCGGCATATATGTTCGAATGTAAATTTTTAGGGGTTCTGCACTATTGAACTAGCTCATGTCATCAAACTATTTTTACATAAAGACATAAAGTACTAGTTAGGGCTAATAACAAAACGCTTCTATATGTTCTCCTGAATATAGATAGAAATATATGGAAAAGAAATGGTATAATATGGTTTTCCTGTCATAAATAAAATTATACATTTACTTCTAAATTGGTGAGTTGTTATTTCCAGGTATAACCTGGTTAATATGCTGCATTTGGTGAACAAGGTAGTAGACCAGTAGTCGCTACAGTAGTTTAATTAAGTCTTGCGGAAGCAACTTTACTGTTACATAACTTAGTTGAAACTGAAGTTACTATTCGCTCAACCCAAGTTACTTTTGTTGCAAAACCGAAAGCAGCTAAAACAAGTACATTGTGCTGGTAAATAAGAAAACCGGACACAACATGAGAAGACCTCAACAGGCAGCCGCCTCCCGCTATGAGAATGGCAAGTTCCTGAATACCTCCGTCACAAAAGTACTTCAGAAAGAAAACATGCTGGATACCCTGCAGCGGTATGCCAAACGCTCGAAAGGTGCAGCTAAACCTCCCTTTAAAGTACCTGTACATTATCTTTCGGCTGCTGATTTTGAGCAGGAGCCGTCAGAACAACTGCGGGTGAACTGGCTGGGCCACGCCTCTCTGATTCTGGAGTTGGGCAAGCGCCGCTACCTGATTGACCCTGTATTGAGCGAGAAAGCTTCTCCCGTGTCATTTGCCGGGCCGAAGCGCATCCATCCTGCACCCTTAGAGGCAAGAGATATTCACAACGTTGACGCCGTCATTATCTCCCACGACCATTACGACCACCTCGACTATCACACCATTCATGCGCTGTGCGACAAAGTGCCGCTGTTTTATGTGCCGCTGAAAGTGAAGAAATTGTTGGTAGATTGGGGAGTGCCACCGCTCAATGTTGTGGAACTGGACTGGTGGCAGCAAGTACAGGACGGTGATAATTTATTGATCGCCACACCCGCCCGGCACTTCTCCGGCAGGGGGCTCTTTGACCGCAACAGTACGCTGTGGGTATCGTGGTGCATTGTCGGTAAAAATGCGCGTGTGTTTTACAGCGGAGACTCCGGACCGATGCGGGAGTTTACAGCCATAGGGGCAGCTTACGGCCCGTTCGACCTTGCCATTATGCCTATTGGTGCCTATGATGTTAACTGGGCAGACATCCACACGAACTCTGAGGAGGCAGTACAGGCGCACCACCAGGTGCAAGGTAAAAGACTGTTGCCGGTACACTGGGCCACTTTCGACCTGGCCATTCACCGTTGGGGAGAACCGATAGAGCGCTTACACCAGGCGGCTGCGCTGCAGGGGGTGCCCATTCTCGTGCCGGAAGTAGGGCAGTGGGTAAACGACACGAAGAACTTTATCAGCAGAGTCTGGTGGAAAGGGAGGTAGAGCACGTAGCATGACAATAGACTTTTGGTGTGCTGCTGGGACAGGCGAATAGTTACAGGATACTATGGCTGTTCACTTGTTTCAGGGATGGGTTCTTTTTTACCTACGTTCTGCCGTGTCCGGCTTACAAGGTATACGCCAGCAAAAATAAGCAACGCATACAGGCCTTTCTGTAGCGTAAATTCATCTTTCCCAAAGCCTGTGGCAATCAGAATAGCGAGCACCGGCTGCAGGTATATATAGGCACCCACCAGTGAGGGGTTAGCATAGCGCAGAGCCCACGTGTTCAGGAGGTAAGCGAGTATGGTAACCGCTATCACCATAAATGCAATAGCAAGCCAGATGGGGGTGGGGAAAGAGCTATAGTCCGGTGTAAGAAGCTGTTGCCAGCCAAAAGGCACCACAATGACAGCCCCCACCGCAAAAATACGGCTGACAATGGTAACAGCCTTGTACTTCTGCATCAGTGGTTTTACCAGCACCAGGTACATACCGAAAGAGACAGCATTCAGGATGATCAGTAAATCGCCGAAAATGTTGCCGGTAGTGCTTTCGCCACGTGAGGTGTTAATGAGGAGCAGGGCGCCCAGGCAAGCCAGTGCAATGCCGCTCACTTTGCGGAAGCTTACTCTCTCTCTCAGTAGTATGGCCGAAAAAAGGAGCACCGCCACCGGGCTTATTACCATCAGTAGGGCAGCATTTATAGGCACTGTTAAGTTCAGACCGGCAAAAAAGCAGAGTTGGTTTATGGCAATACCCGTTACGCCACAGGCAACAGAACGCAGGTTATCGGCCCGTCCCACGATTTTCTCCTTCACCACCATCCTCGAGAAAATGCCGAAAAAAAGCGCTGCCGATACTACCCGGATGACAATAAGCCCAAAAGGACCAACATAAAAAGGCATCACTTCTTTGGCGATGCTGTAGTTGCTCCCATAGATAAGCGCCACCAGAAACAGCGCCGCATGCACCTGCACTTGCTTACTCATAGCGCAAAGGTAAGTGCTTATTTCATTTGTGCCGTATATAGGTGCATTACCAACCGCTTAACCTTACCAATTATGAATTATAAAAATGATTTGCCGCTTACTGTCAGGAGGTCAATCGAAGTCATGGGTGTGTTTTTTCTGGGATGGATCATTGTGCTGGGCAGAGACTTGCTGGCCCCACTGCTGATGGCATTTTTCCTGAGTATCATGCTGCTGCCGCTCTACCGGTTTTTCAGGAAAAATAAGTTTCCGGAGACGGTCGCAATCGGCACCACCCTGCTGGCACTGGTACTGGTGGTGGGGCTTGTAGTCTGGTTCTTCTCGTTCCAAATCAGAAATTTGATAGCAGATTTCCCTGTTATTCAGGCGAATGTCACGCAACACTTACTTTCTCTCAGTGCCTGGGTAGAGGAAATCTCGCCGGTGTCAACGGAAGAGCAGACAAGCTTTATAAGCGAACAAAGTAGCAGGATTCTGGGCTATCTCGGCGATATGCTCAGCGGGGCTGCCCTTTCTATTACAGGCATGTTTGTTTTCCTGGGTTTAGTGCCTATTTATATATTCCTGTTGCTTTTCTACAAGAACCTCCTGCTGCGCTTTGTGTTTTTCTGGTTCCCTGAAGACCAACACGATAACGTGGAGGAGACGATGCGGGAGATGGAAGTTATTATTAAGAGCTACCTCTTTGGCCTGTTAATCCAGGTAACGTATATGACAGTGCTGCTGGGCGGTATTCTGATGATCATTGGCATCAAACATGCCTTGCTGATTGGAGTGATATTCGCTTTCCTGAACCTGATTCCTTACGTAGGAGCGCTGCTCGGTAACATCATCGGTGTGCTACTGACGCTTGCTTCCTCCTCAGAACTGTGGCCCATTCTCACGGTGTTGGGTGTGATAGCAGGTGTACAGTTCCTGGATAATAATATTCTGATGCCACGCATTGTAGGGTCCAAAGTCAAAATAAATGCACTGGCAACCATTGTGGGCGTAATAGTGGGAGGTGAGATTGCGGGCGTCATCGGTATGTTCCTCTCGCTGCCAATCATCGCAGTACTTAAGGTAATATTCGACAGGACAAGTAAATTCAAGCAGTGGGCAATATTGCTGGGCGACGAAAGACCTTCAGAAAGTCCTATGCATGAACCTGCGCTGCGCGAGGATAATGAGGGTGTGGAGCGGCAACTGGAAGAGGAAAATGATATAGAACCCACGAGGAAGCGGGGAAGATAAGTTCATTAAAAAAGCGAAGCTGGTAACATAAGATGCCAGCATCGCTTATTTAATGAACTCCAGCGGAAACTACCTCTCCGAAAGCTGTGTGTCTGTAATAGCCTGATATACCAGCACCCGGAATTTATCGCCCAGGTCGCCATAGCTGTTCGGGAACTTATTAGTGTAAAGCAAAGCTACAATGCCTTCTTCCGGATCTACCCAGTAAGTGGTGCCGAAAATGCCTCCCCAATCATAAGTGCCTTCGGAAACAGGCATTCTGGTGGCGCTTTTTTCGGTGGCTATGCCAAATCCCAGCCCGAATTTATTGTCTCCCCTATCTACTTCTCCAATCTGGTTGGTAGTCATCAGGCGTACGGTAGCCGGGCTTAACAGGCGGCGCCCGTTGTACTCTCCATTATTTAACAGCATCTGTAAGAACACGGCATAATCATGAATGGTAGAAGACAGGCCAGCGCCCCCGGAGAAATAAGCGCCATCCACTTTTGGAAAATCAGGGTTTTGTCCTCCTCTGGCAGCAACAGGCTGTAATTTTTTATTTTCTCCTTCGGTGTATAATTTTACCAGGCGATCATGTTTTGCTGCCGGCAAATAAAACCAGGTGTCTTTCATATCCAAGGGCTCAAAAATACGTGTTCTGAAGAACTGATCCAGTGGCTGCCCGGAAACAACTTCAATAAGATATCCCAGCAGGTCGGTATTTAAGCCATAGGTGAAACGTTCTCCCGGCTGGTGGAAAAGTGGCTGCTTTGCAAGTGCAGTCATGGCGTCTGCAAGTTTGTCGTTAGGGGTGCCTATGCCGCTCGGTATCTTGTATTTTGCATAAATGGCTGTTGCCTCAGGCCCTCCGATGGAGGGGTAGCTGATGCCGGAGGTGTGCGTGAGCAGGTCACGGATGGTAACCTCCCGTTTTGCCGGTACCGTCGTGTAGGTGGTGTCCTGCTTATTGAAGGTGTCAAATACCTGTGGGTTCCGGAAGGCGGGAATGTATTTGGAGATGGGGTCGTCGAGCAGGAACTTCCCTTCTTCATACAGCATCATAACACCTACGCTGGTTATCGCTTTAGTCTGTGATGCAATCCGGAAGATATCGTCGCGCTTCAGGTTGTCTTTTGACTCTACGTCGCTATGCCCCACACTTTTATAGTAAACAACTTTTCCATTTCGGGCAATTAAAGCAACAGCACCCGGAATATAGTTCTTGTCTACATACTCTTGTAGTACCCGATCCAGGCGTTGCAGGCGTTCAGCGCTCATTCCTGCTTTATCGGGTTTAGCCTCCTGTAGAACAGTTGTCGTAGACTTCTGGGCAAACGTGAAGCTGAAGCACAGGTAAAGCAAAAATGTAAAGGTAGTTTTGTGTAACATATAGATGTTTTAAATTTATATCTGAGGAGTAAGTTAAGAAAATTCAGTCCATATTATATGCTTGCATACTGCTTTTTTGGGATTTTACCAATGGTCACTGGTTTGGATCGCTGATTTAGGAGGGACTACCATCTGAGGTGGTAATCTCTAATCCGTGTCTTCTTTCCCCTCAAATTCGTAGTTTTGTCTTTAACCGATTCCGGAGATAGAAACAGAGCAGATGAATCATCCGAACACACCTTTGGCCGAACGCATGCGGCCCCACAATTTAGATCAGTACTACGGGCAGAAGCACCTGGTAGGGCCTGATGGCATCCTGCGGCGCTATATAGAGGGTGGCGTTATTCCGAGCATAATTTTGTGGGGACCTCCCGGCGTGGGTAAAACCACCCTGGCCAACATTATCGCCAACCAGATGAAAGTGCCGTTTGTGGCGCTCAGTGCCATCAACTCCGGAGTGAAGGATATACGGGAGGTAATTGAACAAGCCAAGAAGCGGCAGGGCACCGTGCTGTTTATCGACGAGATACACCGCTTCAATAAGTCGCAGCAGGATGCGTTGCTGGGAGCGGTGGAGAAAGGCACCGTGACCCTGGTCGGTGCTACTACCGAAAATCCTTCCTTCGAAGTAATCTCGGCTTTGCTGTCGCGCTGCCAGGTATACATCCTCAAGCACCTGACAAAGGACGAGCTGATAGAACTGGTGGACAAGGCACTGGAGCAGGACGAGTGGTTGCGCCACCGTATGGTGCGGGTAGAGGAGTACGAGGCCCTGCTGACCATATCAGGCGGTGATGCCCGAAAGCTGCTGAACCTGCTGGAGATTGTGGCTGAAGGAGTGAAAGGCGAGGAAGTGGTGGTGCGGAATGAACTGGTAAAGCAGGTAGCGCAGCAGAACATCGTGATGTACGACAAGTCCGGGGAGATGCACTACGACCTGGTTTCAGCCTATATCAAATCTATCCGGGGCTCCGACCCGAACGCGGCTGTTTACTGGCTGGCCCGCATGATTGAAGGGGGCGAAGACCCAAAGTTCATCGCTCGCCGCCTGCTGATTGCCGCTTCTGAAGACATTGGCCTGGCCAACTCCAACGCTCTGCTCATGGCTACTTCCTGTTTTCAGGCGGTGCAGATGATTGGCTATCCGGAGGCAGAGATCATTCTTTCGCAGTGCACCGTTTACCTGGCTACCTCCCCAAAGAGTAACGCATCGTATAAGGCCATTAAGAATGCGCGGGCGCTGGTACAGCAAACAGGTAATTTGCCGGTGCCGCTGCACATCCGCAACGCGCCTACCAAACTGATGAAGGAGATTGGCTACGGCAACAACTACAAGTATGCGCATGATTACGAAGGCAATTTTGTGCAGCAGGAGTTTATGCCGCAGGAGCTAAGCAGCACCGCCTTCTACCAACCCGGCCAGAACGGCCGTGAAAATGACATGCGCAAGCAACTGCAGGCGCAGTGGGGCAAGAAGTATGGATACTAGGGAGTTAGACAGATTGGGAGTAAGAAAGTTAGGGGGTTAAAAAGTTGTAAAGTTAGAGGGTTAAAAAATTAGAAAATTTTTGAAGTTAAAAGGTTAGAAAATTGAAAATCTGGAGTTAAGGTATCGATTAACTTACTTGTTGAAAGTATGCAGTTGTACTGTTATATAACAGGATATGTATGAAGTCTGATTATTCTTTTCTCCCTCATCGAAATTTTAACTTTCTAACTTAGAACGTTTGTCTATAAAAATGTCTGTTTGGTCGAGAAGGTTAACACTAGATGAACAATTTGCGCTATTTTTGTATATAACTATAGAGAGGCTTTAACCGCCCATCGAATACGTACTATTATTAACTCAGATACAACATGTTAAATTTCCTGAAATATGTGCTGGCTACCATTGTTGGCTTGCTCGTATTCTTTTTTGTCTCCATTCTGTTGCTGGTTGCCATTGCCGCCGCTTCAGCCTCTTCTGATGAAGTAACGGTAGCCGAAAATTCTGTGTTGGAGCTTAAGCTGGACAAGCCTATAACAGAGCGCGACCCGGAGAACCCATTTGCTGAACTTGGTTTCGCCTTCGGCTCTCTCTCCAGCTCAGATGGCCTGGACCAGATTAAAGCCGCCATCCGCCGTGCCAAAACCGACGATAATGTGAAAGGTATTTTCCTGAACATGATTTTCTTGGATGCTGGCCTGGCAAAGGTGGAGGAAATCCGAAACGAGTTGATTGACTTCAAGGAGTCCGGCAAATTTGTGGTCTCATATACTGATATCTCAACTGAGAAAGCATACTACTTAGCTTCCGTGGCTGATAAAATCTACCTGAACCCAATGGGCACGATTGAATTCAATGGCATGAGCTCGGAGATGTTCTTCTTTAAAAGACTGCTGGACAAGCTGAACATTGAGGCCCAGATTTTTAAGGTAGGTACCTATAAAAGCGCTGTAGAACCTTTCTTTTTAGAGGAAGCCAGCGATGCCAACCGGGAGCAGCTAAACTCTTTCCTGAACTCAATTAACAATTATCAGCTTCAGAACATAGCCGAGGCGCGTAGTGTGGAGGTAGCAGAGCTGAAGAACGTACAGGACAACCTGCTGGTGCGTGACCCTGCCGATGCCAAACAATATAAGCTTATTACCGACATCGGTTACTTTGATGAGGCCATCGGCTATATGAAGGAAAGCATCGGTATGGAGCAGGATGACAAACTGGAACTGGTGCAGCTGTCTAAGTACAAAAAGGTAAAAGACAATATAGAGGTAAGTACTTCCAAAAACAGAATTGCAGTTATCTATGCTGAAGGCGACATTGTGGACGGCGAAGGAGATGAAGGCAACATTGGTAGCCGACGCTTTACTGATGCCCTGCGCAAGGCGCGGATGGATGAGAACGTGAAGGCAGTTGTGCTGCGCATCAGTTCTCCGGGTGGTAGTGCCCTGGCATCAGATGTAATCTGGCGCGAGATACAGCTTACCAAAAAGGAGAAGCCGGTGATAGCCTCTATGTCTGATTACGCTGCCTCAGGTGGCTATTACCTTGCCATGGGTTGCGATACCATTGTGGCACACCCGAACACCATTACAGGGAGTATTGGCGTATTTGGTGTGATACCAAACATACAGGGCTTCCTGAACGAGAAGCTAGGTATTACCGTGGACTATGTGAGTACTGGTAAGTTCTCTGAACAGCCAACCATTACAAGACCGATGACGGAGCAGGAGAAGGAGATTGTGCAGAACCAAATCGATCAGATTTACGAGACCTTTACCAGCAAAGCCGCTGAAGGCCGTGGCATGAGCCAGGACCAGCTGAAAGAGTATGCTTCTGGTCGGGTGTGGTCTGGTGTAGAGGCAGAGCAGCGCAACCTTGTAGATGTGTATGGCGGCCTGGAAGATGCCATTGCCATTGCTGCTAAAAAAGCAAACATAGAAGACGATTACCGACTCAAAGCAATGCCTGAGCGTAAGTCTTTCTTTAATAACCTCTTCAGCGACTTTGGTGCGCAAACAAAAGAGCAGTCTATAAAAGCAGAGCTTGGCGAATTATACCCGTACTACAAACTTTACAAGAAAGTAGGTGACATGCAGGGAGCACAAGCCAGAATGCCTTACGACCTGAGTATTCAATAACCAGAAGAAACCCTTTACAAAAACAAAAAGCCGCTGCCAGATTCCCGCTGGTAGCGGCTTTTTGTTTTAAAGGCCACCTATTTTTCGCAACTTTACCGCAAAGTTATTGTCGATTAGCAGCCTTTCGCAAATCGCCTTTATTGACTGGGGTGCAGCAAATTGATTTTGAATCCGTTCATACATTTACTCAGATTCAGTTATTCTTTATTCAGTCTTTCAAAATTAAAATTATATGATGCAGCTCTTACAGGAATCAACTTCTTATATACAAAATAAATCAGAAGGCTTTGTGCCTGAATTCGGGATTATACTGGGCACTGGTTTAGGCGCACTGGTGAACGAAGTAGAGGTATTCCATACTTTATCTTATGCTGATATACCTAATTTTCCGGTGTCTACAGTAGAGAGCCATTCAGGTAAATTAATTTTAGGTTTGCTGGCTGGAAAGAAGGTGGTGGTGATGCAGGGGCGCTTTCACTACTATGAAGGGTATACTATGGAGCAGCTGGTTTTTCCTGTGCGTGTGATGAAGCTGCTGGGAGTGAAGAAGCTAATAGTGTCTAACGCCGCCGGTGGCCTTAACCCACTCTTTAACACCAGCGACCTGATGGTGATTACGGATCACATTAACCTACTGCCAGGTAACCCACTGATTGGCAAAAATTTAGATGAGCTTGGGCCCCGCTTCCCGGACATGAGCGATGTGTATGACGAAGATATGATACGTGAGGCCATGGTGATTGCAGAAGATGCTGACTTCGACCTGAGCGAAGGGGTATACGTAAGTGCGCCGGGCCCTATGCTGGAGACGAAAGCAGAATACCGTTACCTGAGCATTATTGGTGCTGATGCTGTAGGAATGTCTACAGTGCCCGAAGTTATTGCGGCACGCCACATGGGCATGCCGGTGTTCGCTCTCTCCGTAATCACCGATATGTGCACACCAGATAGAATAAAAAAGGTGGTGCTGGCCGATATTTTAGAGGCTGCTGCCATAGCCGAGCCCCGCATGACTATGCTTATCCGTGAACTGGTGAGAAGAAGTTAGAGAGTTTGGGAGTTAAAAAGTTTAGGAGTTAGAAAGTTAAAAGGGGTAGAAGCAGTCTGTTGTTCAGCTGTTTCTACCCCTTTTAGGCTTTTTGCATCATTGCAACGGCGAGTCTGGAGACTCTTACCCACTGTACGTCACGGGACGACTTCCCGCGCCAGTTAAAAAGTCTGGATTTTTGTAACCCCCTTTCAGGCAAGAGCAGTATCCCTTAACTCTCTAACTCTCTAACTCTCTAACTCTCTAACTCTCTAACTCTCTAACTCTCTAACTCTCTAACTCTCTAACTCTCTAACTCTCTAACTCTCTAACTCTCTAACTCTCTAACTCTCTAACTCTCTAACGTCTTACTTTATGACAATCGTTTTGCGTACATACGCCAGGTTAGTGAAGATGCCGAGGCCGCCCTGCACCGACGATCTGATTCTGGATGGCTGGGCAAAAGGATTGCCGTTTGAATCTTTGGCGTTGTCCGAAGAAGAAAGGAAGTCGTAGTACTGTTTTTCGATGTTGAACAGCGTAACAATAAGGTTACTGCCCCGCTCATACCTATAATTAGAACCAAATGTTATCACATTCCCATTATTCAACTTGTCAGAGCTGAAAAATTCTCTGTCTGAGTCATGGGTCAGGCTGTCGCGGTGCGTCATGTAGCGGTAATAGTTTTCTGTGTTGGCGTCATCCTGAAAAGATGTCAGCAGCAGTGCTTCATCTTCATCATTGAATCGCCACTCTACAGTATCTATCGGCACTGACGGTAAAATGGTGGTAAAACCAGTTACTTTACGACCTTTTCCGTCTGTTACTTCAAGGCCATAGATGTCGCCTGGTTTCCCATTCATAATTTCTTCTGAACTATGCGTGTACAGGAACCCCGTACGATTATCCAGCCTCGGCTTATAGGTGAGATCAATGCGACGACCATTGTGGGTGATAACTACCTCCGCGTCTGGTACAAGGGGAGGAGTTGGAGCATCGAAATAGCTGGCGCTCTCCTGCACAGCTATGCGGAAAGGCTTTCCAGGTTCCAGGTATCCCTCCACCACCAGTTGCGGGTTATAAGAGGGCAGGTCGATGCTTATATCTTTATCCATATCACAGCCATAGAAAGCAGCGATGAACGGCAGCAGGAAAAACAGGGTGTGCTTTAACTTCATTTAAATCTAAAATTATATGTAATAGACGGCACAAGCGGGAAAAGCGCTACCTGCTTTGCCTGGAAACCTAAGGTCTCTCTTCTTTCTTCGTCTCTTACCTGCTCAAAATACACAAAGTATGGATTACGGCGGTTGTAGACATTGTACACGCTAAAGGTCAGGTCTGATTCGCCACGCTTCGGTTTCAGTTTTAATACAGCGCTTAAATCCAGGCGGTGGTAAGGGGCCAGCCTGAAAGAATTCCGGTCTTCGTAAATTGGGATCACACTCGGATCTTCACCTTCCACATCCTGGAAAACAAAACGTGCCACCGGAATAGAATAGGCATTGCCTGTGCCGAATACAAAGGCTCCTGTCACGCTCAAGCGCTTGTTGAGCTGGTGTAGTACCACCAGGCTGATATCGTGGCGGCGGTCGTAACGGGTTGGAAACCAACGGCCCTCATTGATGTCATCCAAATCGTTTTCGCTGTCAAACTTCCTGTAGGTCCAGGAGAGGGTGTATCCCAGCCAGCCGGTTGTTTTGCCTTTGATTTTCTCCAGGTATATCTCGTTGCCGTAGCTCTTGCCTATCCCAAAAAGGAATTCATCCTGCAGGTTATCGTTCACAAAAAGGTTCGCACCATCCCGGAAGTCCAGCTGGTTCGTCATCCATTTGTAGTATACCTCGTTGGTGAACATATACTTGCCCCTGCCGAACAGCTTGTTAAAGCCAACCGCTACCTGCTGGGAGCGTTGTGGTTCTACACCCTCCGTAGACGGATACCAGATGTCTGTAGGCAAAGAGGCTCCTGAGTTGGAAACAAGGTGTACGTACTGCTTCATGCTGGCAAAGCTGGCTTTCAGGGAGGTGCTTTCGCTTAAGTTGTATTTGGCGGCAGCACGCGGCTCCAGGGCTGTATAGGTTTTGCCGCCGCTGTTAAAGCCTGAAAACCGTAACCCATAATTCAGCGACAGCTGCGCGCTTACCTGGTAGTCATCAGAGGCATATACCCCGAATTCTGTGCCTGCAAGGTTAGTGCCTGTACTGATAGACTGGGTGCTGTCGCCTGTCTCAAAGTTAAGGCGGCCGATGGTAAAATGGTGGCGGGTAGCCATTGCACCGAATTTAATGCTGTGCCCGCCCTTCACAAAGAGGTCAAAATCTGTTTTAAAGGTATAGTCCTGTACAGCAGAAGTTAGTTTCGCGCTGAAAACATCAATAGCATTGTTAATGCTGTACCGGTAACCGGTGGTGTAGAGGGAGGTGGTGGCATATAAGCTGTTGTTGAATTTATGCCTCCAGCGAAGGGTGCCCATCGTGTTGCCCCAGTTAAAGTCAAATTTGAATCTGTCGTCGTTAAAGCCGAAGATGTCGCGGCCGAGGTAGCCGCTCAGGGTCAGTTCATCGTTTTTGCCTACTTTATAGGTTAATTTTCCGTTCAGGTCGTAGAAATAGTAGTCTGGAATGGGGTCGTAATCCGGTTTGCCTTCGCTCAATCGGTTTATCTGCCGCGTAAATACATCCACATACGTCCGCCGGGCTGACACTATAAAGTTAACCTTATCTTTTACGATAGGCCCGTCTACTGTTAGGCGCGAGGCGATCAAGCCAATGCCTCCTGTTGCTCCAATACGTTCATTGTTACCCTCATTTAGCTTTACATCGAGCACAGAAGATAACCGGCCTCCATATTGGGCGGGAAATCCGCCTTTGTAAAGGTCCACACTCTTTACAGCATCAGGATTGAACACGCTGAAGAAGCCAAAAAGGTGAGAAGGGTTATAAATGACGGCATCATCTACCAGCACCAGGTTCTGGTCTGGTCCCCCGCCACGTACATACATGCCGGAAGTGCCCTCACCACCGGATTGCACGCCTGGTTTCAGTTGCAGTGTCTTTACAAGGTCTACCTCCCCGAAAAGTGCGGGCAGCAGTTTAGCCTCGCGCGAGGAAAGAGACTCTACGCTCATGCGGGTATCATTCAGCTTCTGGCGCAGGCTGTTTGCTTCTATCTGTACTTCTTTCAGTTCAGTCTCAGCAGGGTCTAAGGTAAAGTTTATGCGTTGTTGCGCCCCACCTGTAACACGTGTGCTACGGGAAAAGCTGCTATAGCCAATATAACTCGCCTGTAAGGTATACTCGCCCTCAGGCAGACTGAGGGTATAGAAGCCCTCTTCGTTTGTGCTGGTTCCGAGACCAATTTCGGGGACGGCAACGGTGGCGCCTATTAATGGCTCGCCGTTGTTGGCGTCACGTACAGAGCCACGCACCTGAAAGTTCTGGGCGAGGGCCGGTACTGTAAAAAGCAGTAAGAAAAATAAACTATAAAGGTGATAAAAGCGCATCAGGAAGCGATGGTTATACTTATGTAGCAGTAATATTAAGTAACGGCATTCGGAATAAATAATTTTAATTTAAGTACAGGATTAACTCATAAAAGTTACAAATGGTTTGATTAAGTAATCAATTACTTTGAAGGTAAATAAAAGAAGCCGCACTATTGGTGCGGCTTTTGGAAATATAACAAACCAGTAGGGTATTTAAAACCCAGGGAAATGATGAAATTTATCTTTTACACTGGTAATGTGCGGCTGCCACTATACTAAAGTTAGGTCAACCCGCCCGGCTTGTCAAGGAGTACATTGGGAGCAAATTTTTTCATAGGTTTACTTTATACTAATGGCATAGTTTGTTGTGCAGCAAACAGATTCAAGCTTCATTATTCAACCAGGCTGCCAGCAGTGCTTTTTGCTCCGGCGTCGCGTTGGGGTCTGGCTCCAGCACGTGCAGCGACTGGCGCTCGCGGGAAATAGCCCTGCCTCTCAGCTTCTTTTTCCTAATCTTACCGCTGGCGTTTTCACGACCAACGGTTATCGTTATTCTTTCGCCGGGCTGTACCTGCTGTAGTTGCTCTCCTATTACCTCCCGTATGTTAAGAGGGGTTATTTCGGTACCGTTCAGTGCCAGTAGCTGATCACCTTCCCGGAAGCCCATTTCCTTTCCGAAAGCATCCATTTCATCTGTCTCAGCTATTATTATTATATTTGCCTCCTCGTCAAAGCCGGGGGTGAAATCACCGTATGAGATGATCTGCTGTGTAGCTGTTGGCTCATACCGGATGCCTACTTTACGGAACGTTTCATCCAGGGGGAGGGACTCAGCGCCTTCTACATACTTGCTGAAGAATGCCCTGATTTCCGGATATGTGAGCGCTGCAATTTTGTCAAACAGCTCCTCATCTTTAAAGGCGTTTTCTTTACCATATGTCTTGGCCAGGTCCAGCATCAGGTTGCGCAGGCCATACGTGCCTCCTGACAGTTCCCGCAGTCTTACATCCAGCACCAGGCCAATCAGGGCTCCTTTCTGGTATACGTTGCCATATTGGTCCTCGTACTCCTCCAGTACGTTTGCACTCATCTCCGTAAAAGGCAGGGTGTCGTTATAATAAGCTCTGGAAGTAACAATGTTCTCGCGCACTTTCTGGAGGTATTCGTTTAGGTCGATGAGGTCTTCGTAGACCTGAACATGTGAGGCAAAGTATTCTGTTACCCCCTCATACAGCCACAGGTGCTTCGACATTTGCGGGTTGATGAAGTCGAAATTGCCGATTTCCTCTGAATGGATGCTCAAGGGTGTCACGATATGGAAGAACTCATGTGCGGCCACATCCCGGATGGTGCTGCTGAACTGCTCCTCCGGCATCTCCGGCAGAAAATATACTGAAGAATAAGAATGCTCCAGTGCACCATATGATCCGGACTTCCCGACACGCTCGGGCACGTAAATCAGGAAAGCATATTTCTCTACCGGCAGGGTGCCCCCTAAATAGCTTCGCTGTGCCTCCAGAATGCTCTTTACATTGGCTGCGATGGGCCCGGATGTTACCCTGCCGGAAGGGGAATAGACAGATACCAGTACTTCTGTATCACCAAGTTCCAGCACCGTCGTATCCGGGCGGTTATACATCAGCGGCGAATCTGCCAGTTCCATGTAGTTTGGCAAAAGGTAATGATCAGAGGTGTCGGTAGAGACCACTGCCTGCAGCGAGGTAGAGCCATAGAAGCCTTCCGGCTTTGTGATATTCAGTTGGTAAGGCACCTGCTTCATGCCATCAAAATAGCCTATAAACCCAAACGGGTTCAGCAGGAAATTCAGGTTCTCTTCAATATTGGTGCCGCCCGGCTCAAAAAGCACTTCTTCGCGCCTCTGTGCATCAAAAGTATCGTCTACCCAATAAGTGATGCGATCCAGGGATGAGGCATTGCTGATCTGCCAGCGGTTTGTGTCCAGTTGCGTTACAGCAAGTGTGTCTCCGGTTATAGTATAAGCTTTAAAATCTGTTACAAACCTGCCAAAGTCCGAAACAGAGTAAGTGCCCGGTACAATCTTCGGCATAATATAAGTGATTTCGCTCTGGGTGATGGGAGGGGCCTGCAGGCTCACCGGCACCTTGTCGTCTCTTACTTCTGTCAGATCTATTCTGACAGTGTACCTGTTTGTAATGGTGTCTTGCTGCTGGGCATATCCTGAACAAAAAAGGCCTAAAATGAATAGGAAGAGTAGTGGTGTTTTTAGGGTCATGTGTTAGAATTTCGAAAAACAGATGATTCGTTTACAGGCAGCTTCGTATGATGCTCTTTCCTTGTACGTGCTATATACGCATCCAGTGACAGTGGGCCCGCCCCATTAAACAAAAAGAAAAAGCCTAGGGCTATGAGTTGTGCCGCCGGGTAGTACTGCGGGAAAGACTGCCCTAGATGGGCAATAAAGATAGCTGCTGTAAAATTGATGACTAAGAACAGACCTACAAGCCGGACAGCGCCTCCTATCAGCAACAAAATACCACAGTTAAACTGCACATAAACAGAGAGGTGGGCAGCCAACAGCGGGTAAGGCACGCCGCGCAGCTGCAGAAAATCCCTGAATTCCAGCATCCTGGCCCAACTGAAAACATTGTCCTGCACGCCATATATAATAAACACACCGATCGCGAACCGAAGGAAAAGCACACCATAGGCGCTGTGGCGTCGGAAGAAGTAGAAAACGCTTGCATCCATAGGCGCGGGTATAAATATGTTTGTCGTATTTATCTCAGAGCTGTATCCATGGCTGTTGCAGCTGCATGTTTAGCTTTACTGTGAATATAGCTTAACGAAAAAGCAATAAATCTTTTTTTCGACTATCAGGCGGTTTTTATAGATGAAGATTGCCACAGCGTATCAGTGCACGCTGCTTCTTATGATCAGTACCAGGTTGTTATAGATGTGATAAGCTCTTGTGCTGGTTCATAGCGAGTTGATTCCCTTCTGGCATGTGCATCATCCTTTTGATATCTGCATAATAAAATGAAAATTTGCTGATAAGCGGGAAAGGGGCTTCAGAGTCAGCTTTTATAAGCTTAGTTTGCTCTGATAGCCTGCGCAGCAGTTTGACGCTCTCCCGTTCCGATGAGCTCTTATGCTCCTGCTGGCTTCTCTCAAATTTAGTTTCAGATATGGTATGCTGGCGGGTTTCGCAGTTGCTTGGAGTCTGGTCCTGCACTGCAATTTCTTCTCCTACAAAAAGATTGATCACAGTACTTGCCGCTGGTATCGGAACAGTCAGGCTGATAGCACTGACAGCCAGCGAGGTTAAGAAAACGGCAGGTGTATTTTTCATAGCTTTTTTATTTTAAAGATGTACTCTAGGGTGAGAAGGTTGCTTCAGGAGAACAAAAAAATACATTGGCAAATTAAAAAAGAACTAACAATTAAAACTGACATCTATTCTGTTCGCAGGGCCAGTACCGGGTCTGACATTGCGGCGCGGGCAGCCTTGAAACTAACTGTACAAATAGCCAGCGCCAGGGCGATCAAGCCGGAAAAAACAAAAATCCAGATGCTGATGGGGGTGCGGTAGGCAAAGTCCTGCAGCCACTGTTGCATCGCATACCAGGCAATGGGGCAGGCCAGCAAAATAGACAGCAGCACCAGCAAGGCAAAATCCTTTGTCAGTAGCACCACTATTTGCGAAATAGATGAACCCAGCACTTTCCTGATACCGATTTCTCGCGTGCGCTGCTCTGCCATAAAAGAGGCAAGGCCAAAAAGTCCCATGCAGGCGATGATGATAGTGAGCAGTGCAAAATACCCAAAGATGGCCAGCATTTTCTCCTCAGCCCGGTACTGCTCATTAAAGCTTTCATCCAGAAAGAAGTACTCCAGCGGATGAGATGGGGCCAGGCGCTGCCAGGTACCCTCTATGTGCGACAATGTCTCTCTAATGTTACCGGGTGACATGCGTGCCAGCAGGTAACCGTTATTCTGTGGCGCCAGCATAATTACAAGGGGCTCTATCTCGCTATGTAGGGACTTATAGTTGAAATCTTTTACAACGCCCACTACTTTGCCAGATGTAGTGTCACTGAACCCTATTCTTTTACCAATCGGGTCTGTCCAGCCAAGCGCCTGCACCGCCGCTTCATTTAAGATAAAGCCATTGTCGAGGTCCGTGCGCATATCTTCCGAGAAGTTTCTTCCTTCTTTAAGCTGTATGTCCATTAACTCCAAGAACTCATAATCAACCCAGATGCTGTTCATTGTTTTCTCAGCCATTTCGTTGTTGCGCTCTACCGCAAAGATGATCACACCTGTTGACTCACCTGGTATCATGACGGTAGTGGTAGCGCCGGTAATTTGTGGGTTTTGCAGCAGCTCCGCCTTCATGACCGGCATTTTGTTTACGATAGCGGTGTCGCCACTCGGAATGTCTATTACCAACACCTGGTCCTTTGTAAAGCCGAGGTCCTGGTTTTTAAGGAAATGCATCTGGCTGTACACAACTACTGTTCCGATGATGAGAACCAGTGAAATGGTGAACTGAACAACCACCAGGCTTTTACGCAAAACGGCACCACCTCCCTTAGGTGTTTTACCTGACTTGATGATGTCAACCGGCCTGAAATGAGACAACACAAAAGCAGGGTAGCTGCCTGCTAGCAGGCCAATGAAGATACCGATAGCTAGCAGCATACCCATAAAAGCAGGATCTGCGAAGTAGGTGGATGGTATGTTCTTTTCGGCAAGGCTGTTAAAAGTCGGCAGCATCAGTTCCACCAGCACCAGGGATATCACCACAGCCAGGAGCGTGAGCATCACCGACTCGCTCAGGAACTGCAGCACCAGCTGCGAGCGGTTGGCACCCACTACTTTGCGCAAGCCTACCTCTTTGGCGCGTTTGGCCGAGCGCGCTGTGGCCAAGTTCATATAATTGATGGAGGCAATCAGAAGTATAAAGATGCCTACAATAGAGAATATATAGATATAGGACTTGTTGCCCACCGGAAAAGCCTCCCACAGGTAATCTGAGTTTAAATGTATATCAGGTAAGGCCTGCAGATGCAGTTTTACCCGCTCGGTCGTGTTTCCTCGGGCTGGTGCCACGCGCCTTTTCACAAAATCAGGCATTTGTGCTTGCAGCCCTTTGGCATCTTCAGGTTTTCCGAGCAGCACGTAGGTGTAGCTGTTGGTATTCCCCCAGTTGGAGGCCATGTTCTGCCGTATGGCTGCAGGTATGGTGCTGAAAGAGGTAAGTACATTTGGCCGCATGTGGGCAGCTTCCACCGGTTCGAAAATACCGGTTACTTTATAAGACTGGCTGCCGATGCGGAGGGTGCTGAACATAGCGTTCTTCGGATCGCTGAAAATCATTGCCGCTGCTTTTTCTGACAGCACCATCGTGTTGGGCTCCATTAAAGCTGTCTTAGGGTCTCCCTCCAGCATTTTATAATCGAAGATAGAGAAGTAGTTACTGTCTGCCCAAAAGGTATTCTCCACGGCAATGGCTTTTTCTTCCAGCCGCAGCACTTGCTTATCTCGGCTGATAAGGCGCGTGGCGGCTTTTATATCAGGATAATCGGCTGCCAGCGCCGGGGCAAGTGCCGCGTGTGTTACGGAGGCTTTCTCTACTTCATCCTCCACAATTAGGTCGTTGACGACGCGGAATATCCTGTCATGTTGTGAGAAATACTTATCGTAACTCAGCTCATGCTGCACATACAGGTATATCAGGATACAGGATGCAATGCCAACAGCCAGACCAATAACATTGATGGCGGAATACAGCTTGTTGCGGGCCATGTTCCGGAAGAAAATGAGAAAGTAATTCTTGAGCATAATGCTAAATCTAAACTTATAGGTACTTATTATCTTGTATGGCAGCAGCTGTCTTCAAGCCCCCGTTGCTACTAATCCTGCAGCACGGTAACACTCCCAAGACCGCCGGCAACAGAGATGTTAATGGTATGGCTGCTCTTGCCCAGCGCGGCATTAACATAGGAATTGCCTTCTTTTTGCAGACCAGCCATCTCTCTGCTTCCGAGGCCACTGCTTTTTATGCGCGCGCCAGTGCCTTTGGGGATTCTGATTGTTACATCACCTATACCTCCGGCAACATCCACGTCCACATCATGGTCCCAGTTGCCCCGCAGGTCCAGGTTGAGTTCGCCCACCCCAACGTTCACGTTCAAATCGTTTATTTTGCTGCCACGCAAATTAATGTCACAACTGGCGGCACCGGCATTCAGGGTGAGCTTGTTAATGTTACTGTTCTGCAGGTCCAGCTTCGTTTCGCCTGCGCCCAATTTTATGTGCAGGTCGAGGGGCGTTATTTTGCTGAGGTTCACATTCCACTCGTTCTTGGTGTTCTTGCTGTTGTTGTCAGACATCTCTTTTTGCCGGAAACTGTATTCAGGGGCTGTTTTGCTGTCGTTGCTGGTAAACACCGGCAGCCACTCAGCTTTTGAGTATTTCACCTGCGTTTCAACCAGCGTTGCAGCGTTGGCGGTTACCTGTAAAACGCCGGCTGGCACCTCCAGTGTTACCGTACCTTTTCTTGCGCCGCTTGCAGTGGCTGTCTTCTTATACTCGAATTCCTGTTGCGCCAGCAGTACCTGTATGGGGAGCAAAAGAAGTGCTGTAATGAGGAATGCCTTTTTCATATATGTTGTCTTTATGTGAGATTAGTGTGTCTGATGGCTTAATGCGCCCGCAGCGACTGAACAGGGTCATTGAGTGCCGCTTTCATAGCCTGCAGGCTCACGGTAAGCAAAGCAATAAGCATGGCTACGGCACCAGAGAGAGCAAATATCCACCAGTGCAGCTCCATACGGTAGGCAAAGTCCTGCAGCCAGGTGTGCATGCCGTACCAGGCAAGCGGACTTGCCAGCACAATGGCTATAAGCACCAGTAGGGCAAAGTCTTTTGATAGTAGCAGCACGATACCGCCGGTGGAGGAGCCGAGCACTTTGCGAATGCCGATTTCCTTTGTGCGCTGCTCTGCTGTGAAAGAGGCCAGGCCAAACAGGCCCAGGCAGGCAATCAGGATAGTGAGGCCAGCGAAGTAGCCGAACACCGTCAACATCTTTTCCTCGGCGCGGTATTGCGCGTCGAAATGCTCATCCATAAAAAAATACTGCATCGGGTACCTAGAGTCATAATTTCGCCATGTGCTCTCCACAAAGCCGATGGTAGCCACCACGTCCTGTGCCTTGATGCGGGCCAGCAGGTACCCCGGTGATTCAGGCCGGAGCGCCAGTATCAGCGGCTCTACGTTGGTGTGCAGCGACTTTACGTGGAAGTCTTTTACCACGCCAATTATTTTAGCATCCCAATCTATCATCTGCATGCGCTTTCCAACCGGGTCGGACCAGCCCAGCCATTTTGCTGCCGCCTCGTTGATGATGAGTCCCCCTTTCAGGTCCGTTTTCATGTCACGGCTGTAGTTGCGGCCTTCTTTCAGCTGGATACCGAGCACATCCATAAACTCGTAATCCACGAACATCACATTCAGTGTTCGCTCCACCATTTTACCGTCTACTTCAGACAGCGTCATCAGCTTCGACATTGTTTCTGCCGGTATATCGTTGGAGTTGGAAACCATTTCCACGTTCGGGTTGCGCAGCAGTTGCTGCTTTAGTGTTGGCAGGCGCTGCACCAGGGTAGAGTCGCCGTTCGGGATATCGATAACCATTACCTGGTCTTTGATAAAGCCCAGGTCCCGGCTGCGCAAAAAGTGCATCTGCGTAAACACCACAATGGTGCCGATAATCAGGATAAGCGAAATCGTGAATTGTGTCACCACCAGTACCTTTCTAAGCGAGGCGCTGCTTCCTCCCGGCACTTTGTCTGATTTCAGAACATCCACAGGCTTAAAATTGGAGAGGAAGAAGGCCGGGTAGCTGCCTGCCACCACGCCCACAAATAGAACAATAGCCAGTACCATCAGCAAAAACTCCCACTGGAAAATGAAGTTAGAGGAAAAGCTTTTATCTGTGAGATCGTTGAATAGCGGGATGAGCATCTGGACGATGCCTAGTGCCAAGATTACCGCAATCAAAGTCATCAGCACCGACTCGCCTATAAACTGGCTGATGATCTGGCTGCGGTAAGCTCCCACCACTTTGCGTAAACCAACTTCTTTGGCGCGCTTGGAGGAGCGGGCGGTGGCCAGGTTCATATAGTTGATGCAGGCAATCAGCAGAATAAAAATAGCTACTGCCGCAAAGATGTACACGTATGAAATGTTACCGGCAGGTGAAATGTCGGCTCCGAATTCAGTGTCAAAATGAATTGTCTTAAGCGGCTGCAGCACAAACCTTAGGCTGGCGTTCAACTCGTTTTCCTTTATCCAGGGAACGATGGTGTTCACTGCAAAGGCATCCAGCTTTTCCTGGAAGGCAGGTATCTGATCTTCGTTTTGCAGGAGGACGTAGGTATAGCGGTTCATGTTAAACCACTGGTTTGCGGTGATTGCCTCTTCGTTAGCAATAGTGCTTCGGGATAAGAAGGCGTTGGCTACTATGTGGGAGTGCTTCCGGTCGCGGAAAACACCTGTTACTTTGTAAGAGTTTCTGCTGAACTTCAGCAGTTCACCCACGGCACTTTCGGCATCTCCAAAATATTTTTCGGCCATGCCTTCACTTATCACAATGGTCTTTGGCTCATCAAGGGCTGTATTTGGGTCACCGGCAATAAGGTTGTAGTCAAGCACCTCGAACAAAGTACTGTCAGTAAAAAACATGTCGTCTTCATTGAAGCTTTTGTCTTTGTACCATACCGTTTGGTTGCTGGTAGGCAGAAGTTGTATCACTTGCTCCACCTCCGGGAAATCCTGGCGAAGGGCTTGGTATATAGGCGGGGGCGTAAGTGCGAACTTATTTGGCTCCTGGCTGTCAAATTTTATCTCGCCGGCCAGCCGCACGATACGGTCTGCCTTTGAGAAGTGGCTTTCGTAACTCAACTCATCCTGCACATACAGAAAAATCAGCACACAGGAGGCTACCCCAATAGCCAGACCAGCAATGTTGATGGTGGAGTAGACCTTATTGCGGAAAAGGTTACGGAAGGCTATTTTAAAATAGTTACTGAACATAGTTTTACCTGTTTATCTTAGGGCAGAATCAGACGCGATACCATTTTCTCTAACATAGGAATACATGCTACCTTATAGGCTTTTACTCTGTTCTAAGTGACTTTACAGGGTCTGATGTGGCTGCCCTGATAGCCTGGTAGCTGATGGTAGCCATGGCGATAATAAAAGCCACTGTAGCAGCCAGTATAAAAATGTCAGTGCTGATGTCAATGCGATATGCAAAGTCATTAAGCCACTGATGCATGGCATACCAGGCAATGGGCCAAGCAAGCAGGTTGGCTATCAGTACCAGTTTCATAAAGTCTTTGGAGATAAGGGCAACGATGCTGGCAACCGGGGCGCCGAACACCTTCCGAATACCAATTTCTTTCTTGCGTTGCACTGTGGTGTATGAGGCAAGCCCAAATAAGCCAAGGCACGCTATCAGAATGGCGATACAGGAGAAGATGCTGAAAATCTGCGCTTTCTTTTGCTCCGCTTCATACGTCCTCTTATACAGCTGGTCCATAAATTCATACTCGAACGGATAGGTGGGCAGGAATTTGTTCCACGTATCCTCTATATGCGCCAGCGCCTGCTGTGTATCCCCGCTAATCTTAATAGAGATGTTCTGGTACCTGCCCCATCCTGTGATCATAAATACCATCGGCGAAATCTCTTTATGCAGCGACTCAAAGTTGATGTCTTTTACCACGCCCACAATACGCCCATTATTACCGCCATAGGTAAAGGCTTGGTCAATGGCCTGCTGTGGATCTTGCCAGCCTATCATGCGAACGGCTGCCTCGTTGAGAATGTAAGCTGCTGTGTCATCGCTTTTGAACTCGCGGCTGAAATTCCTGCCTGCCACCATCTTCATGTCATATACATCTAGCAGATCATGATCAACCGTGACAAATTTGATGGTAGCAGCGGTTGGTGCCAGGCTGTCTCCTTTGGCGACCTGCGCACCCGCAGAATTAAGAAGCTGCTCCGTCGGAATTAGCTGAGATCTGCCTACTCCCTCTATCGCAGAAGACTTAGTCAACTCAGCTTTAAAAGCGTCTATTTGCGGGGTGAGTGTTGTAAACTCCGGCAGAATCACTATCCGTTCTTTATCAAAGCCCAGATCTTTGTTCTGGATGTACATCAGCTGCTGAAAGATGATACCAGTGGCAATGATGAGAATAATAGATATAGAGAACTGCACAATCACTAGTGACTTACGAAGCAGCGGGTTCTTGGAAGAACTGCTTAACGTGCCTTTCAATACGGTGGCGGCCTGGAAATGAGATAAGTATAAAGCAGGGTATAAACCAGCCAGAACACCCACTAACACAGGCAATAAAAATAGGAGTAGCAGTAGCCATTGGTCTGTAAACAGATTAGAATCAATTTCTTTACCGGTAAAGTTGTTCAGCCAAGGAAGGCAAATCTCAACTATTCCTAAAGAAAGGATGGTGGCAATGGTCACCAGCAGTATTGATTCCAGCAAGAACTGGAAAACCAGGTTATGCCTTGCTGCGCCGATCACCTTACGCACGCCTACTTCTTTTGCGCGGCTTGTAGAGCGGGCGGTGCTTAAGTTGATATAGTTGATACAGGCAACAAGGAGAATGAAGATGGCGACGATTGAAAGTATGGTGATGCTGTCTATGTCACTGTTCGCTTCCAGTTCTGAGTCCAGGTTGGAGCGCAGGTGAATGTCTGTAAGCTTCTGCAGGTATAGGTTGGTGTAATCGCTCGGCTTCTCTCCGTCGGCGTCGTCTGTGCCTGCCAGATGCCTGTCCAGGAAAGCAGGCAGCTGGGCCTGTACCTTTTTGGCTTCCTCCTCTGATGGCATCAGCAAGTAAGTAGGGAAGGAGTTGTTGCCCCACTCTGTTTTTAGTTGTTCGGCACCATAAACAGAAGAGTCATTCAGGGTAATAAAAGAACCCAGAAATTCAGGGTGAAAGTGAGAGTTGGTAGGGAAAGACTCGTAAACACCCTCCACCCGCAAACTGGAGTTTTCCCCAAAATGCAGCACCTTGCCTATCGGATCTTCACCGGGGAAGTATTTTTCAGCTGTTTTTTCACTTAGTAGTAAGGTAAACGGTTCGCTCAGCGCCTTCTCCGGATTTCCCCTCACCAGGTTAATGTCGAAAATATCAAGTACTCCAGGCTCCGCAAAGAACATGTCATCTTCCCGGAAGGTCTTCTGGGCTTCTTTGTCTTCCAGCATAACACCGAAAGTCACCATTCTTGCCACGGCTTCTATCTGGGGGAAATCCTGCTCTAGGAGAGGTCCAACGGGAGGTGCCACACGGGCCAGGTGCAAGCTTACAGAACCATCATTAGATAAGAAGTCCCGGGTAACCCTGTACACACGGTCGGCCTTGGAATGGTAACGGTCGTAGCTGAGTTCATCTTTTACAAACAGAAATATCAGAACGCAAGCGGCTATACCTATTGCCAGACCACCGATGTTTATGGCAGCGTATACTTTGTTCCGGGCAATGTTTCGAAACGCTATTTTAAAGTAGTTGTGCAGCATCTGAATCTATTTAAGCTTCTAGAATGGTTCTATAGTATTTAATTCAAGGGCCGGTATGCACCTCGTCCCGTTAACATACTAGCTAACATTATTGAAGGCAATAGCAAAATCAATGAATAATTCAGCTTATGCCGCAGGTATAGGGAAGCATGAAATTTTGATTTCAATCTCGCCATACTACCATTTGAACAGGGCTACATGGAAGCAGAAACCAGGTGGCGTTTCAGTATAATAGCACTTTACCGGGAGCTGCAGGAGTATCAGAGAAACAGAAGCCCTGCTGAAGCTATTTAGAAGAGGCAGGCGCGGAATATCCGCGCCGTCTCATTTGAAACAAACAATTTATCTAACAAACAGCTTTTCTTCTTTAAGCAGCACCTAAAGCAGCTCTGCCGCGTGGCGCTTCACGTTCAGGTTTTCGGTTACTATCTGGCCATCGAACAGGTTCACGATGCGGTGAGCGTACTCCGCGTCAGAAGGGGAGTGCGTTACCATTACTACCGTCGTGCCTGCCTCGTTTAACTCAGAAAGCAGTGCCATCACCTCGCGGCCATGCACCGAGTCGAGGTTACCGGTCGGCTCATCCGCCAGTATCAGGCTTGGATTAGATACCGTAGCGCGGGCAATAGCCACACGCTGCTGCTGACCACCAGACAACTGCTGCGGGAAATGGTTGCGGCGGTGGGCAATACCCATGCGCTCCATGGCAGCCTGCACACGTTTGTTTGTCTCGTCTTTCGACACACCCAGGTAAGCGAGTGGCAGTCCGATGTTTTCAGACACAGTCAGTTCGTCAATCAGGTTAAAGCTCTGGAACACAAAGCCAAGATTCTCTTTGCGTAGCTTGGCGCGCTGGCGCTCCGTAGCGTTGCTGATTTCCTGACCCAGGAAGGTAAATGTGCCGGAAGATGGGCTGTCAAGCATACCCAGGATGTTGAGCAGCGTAGACTTACCGCAACCAGAAGGCCCCATGATAGCCACAAACTCGCCCTTTGCAATTTTCAAATCAACACCTGCGAGGGCAGTGGTCTCCACTGTGTCCGTCACGTATTTTTTCTGCAGGTTTTTTGTTTCGATAATCAAATCTTCCTTGTTCATATTTCGATGTCTTAGATTGAGGTTTTCTTTTCTTTATAGTTTTATTTTGTACTAGTGGCAGTGTTTATTATTTAAGCTCTAATCTGTCAATTTCGCCGTAGCTGTCGTAGGAGGAGAGCACTACTTTGTCGCCTGGTTGCAGTCCGTCCAACACTTCGTAGTGGTTCGGGTTCTGCCGGCCTAACTTGATGTTGCGCTTCGTAGCATAGTCTCCTGACTCGTCTACCACAAAAATCCAGTTGCCGCCTGTGCTCTGGTAGAAGCCGCCACGTGGCACCAGTACGGCACTGCCGCCATCGTTCAGGTTAAGCTTCATTTGCAGGGTCTGGCCGCGGCGGATACCTTCCGGTGCGTTGCTCGTAAACTGCATGTCTACTTTAAAGGTGTTGTTCTGCACATCCGGGAACACCTTGGCTACTTCTACTTGGTGTGTTTTTCCGTTAAAGTCGAAGGTGCCGGTGAGGCCATCGTATACCCGCGATATGTAATGCTGGTCGATGTTAGCTGATACTTTATAACCGCTCATGTTATCTATCTGGCCTATGTTCTCGCCTGCACCCTTCGATTCTCCTACCTCTGCCTTAAGCGTGGAAAGCTGGCCAGTGATAGGGGCAACTACATATAAGTTGTTCAGGGTTTTGCGGGCCATGTCAATGTTGGCGCTCATGCGGGAGATGGAGAGGTCCAACTGGCGCAGGCGGTCATCCATCAGTTTGGCGTCCTGTTTTACGGAGCGCTCGGCCAGGGTTTTGCGTTTGTTCAGGTAGTTGTATTCATCCTGCGATGCCTGAAATTCCTCCTGTGGAATAACTTTTTCCTCTATCAGCATCTTGTTGCGCTCATACTTGCGTTGCGCCAGTGCCAGGCTGTAGTCAATTTCCGCCAGGTCGTTTTCTTTGCGGATCAGGTCCTGCTTCATGGTAATCTCCGAATTCTGGCGCTCGTTCATCAGGTCATACAACTGCGACTCGCGGGTCATGAAGTCAATCTGCAGCGTCGTGTTTGAAAGCTTCAGAATGGTATCACCTTCCTGCACCGTCTGTCCGTCTTCCACATACACCTGCTCTACACGTCCACCTTCTGCTATATCGAGGTAAAAAGTTTTAAGAGGCTCCACAGAACCATCAATCGCAATGAATTCCTGGAACACACCGTTCTGCACGCTGCCCAGAGTCACACGTTCGCTGTCTACATTCAGTTTAGAAGTGTGTTCTGCGAAGAGCAGATTATAAATCAGAAGCACAAGCAGTACTACAGCACCTGCTGCGATTGCTATCCTTTTTGGCGTGTTCGTTTTCTTTTCAATTACGCGGTCCATTTCGAGGCTATATATTAGATCTTGTGTTCTTATCGTCCAGTCTGTTTTGCATTTGCCAATAAATGTGCCATAAAACATAATGCTCTGATTTTTAGTATTTTAAACTTGTGTATAGCCTTTGTGCTATGATTAGAGTGTCCGGTTCCGAACACCCGGGTGTCTGCATCCGAACAGCTGTTGCAAGTCAGGTCATTTTTTGATGAGTAGAATTGCGACAAGCCTTGTATACTTAGCGGCTGACTTGGCATATTGCATGAAATAAACGTAATTTACATACTTGTATCCTGCAAACCCACACCTGAACCATGAGTAAAATCGCCTGCAACATACTGATAGTTGATGACGAAGATGATATCCTAATGGCAGGCAGACTGCTTTTAAAGCAGCATTTTACATCCGTACAAACTACCTCGGATCCTTATAAAATCCCTTCTATGCTGCAGGAGCAGCCTGTAGATGTCGTGTTGCTGGATATGAATTACAGTACCGGGGCCACCTCCAGCAAAGAAGGCTTGTATTGGCTGAAGCAGATCCGCCAGATGTCCCCGAACACTTCTGTGATTCTGATGACCGCTTATGGCGACATTGAGCTGGCAGTGCGTGCCTTAAAAGAGGGAGCGGCAGACTTTGTGCTGAAGCCCTGGCAGAACGAGAAGCTGGTAGCTATTCTGAAATCTGCCTCCCAGAAGAACAGCAGCAAGGAAAACCGTACGGCAGAGGCTGCGGAGCAAAATAACACGGTATATCACTACGGTGAGTTTATCGGGGTGTCGCCTGCTATGCAGCGGGTGTACCAGACAATAGACAAAGTAGCAGGCACAGATGCCAATGTGCTGATACTGGGCGAAAATGGTACAGGTAAAGAAGTAGCCGCCCGGGCGCTGCACCGCAAATCCAAGCGGGCAAACAAGGCTTTTGAAAAAGTTGATTTAGGCGCCGTGAGCACCACACTTTTTGAGAGCGAGCTTTTTGGGCACGCCAAAGGTTCTTTTACAGATGCCAAAGAAGACCGCGCCGGCCGTTTTGAGGCAGCCACCGATGGAACGCTTTTCCTGGATGAAATAGGCAATCTGTCGCTGGCACTGCAGGCCAAACTGCTGACGGTGCTTCAAAGCCACCAAGTCATCCGGCTGGGTACTAACAAGCCCCGGCCCATCAATATCAGGTTGATTTGCGCTACTAACATGCCACTTTACGAGATGGTGCGGGAAGGCAGCTTTCGGCAGGATTTACTGTACCGCATCAATACCGTAGAAATACACCTGCCCCCGCTTCGGGAGCGCCGCGAAGACATTAAACTGCTGGCGGAGCATTTCCTGAGAATATACAGCCAGAAATACGAGCGCCCCAACCTGCGCATGAACCAGAACACCTTGCGCCGCCTGAACGAGTACCACTGGCCCGGCAACATACGCGAACTGGACCATGCCATGGAGCGCGCTGTTATACTCTGCGACGGAGACGAGCTGCAGGCCGACGACTTTTACTTTGCCCCTGGCGCGGCTGCCCGGGAGCAGCGGCAGATGGTAGAAAGCCTGGCCGACAACGACTATACGCTGGATACACTGGAGAAAATGATGGTGCAGAAGGCGCTGGTAAAACACTCAGGCAACATAACGCATGCGGCAAAAGAACTGGGCATTACCCGCACCGCCCTCTACCGAAGAATAGAGAAGCATGGTCTTTAACGGCTTTAAGGCAAAGCTGCTGTTCCGGTTATTGCTCTTAGTGGCAATTATCGTGGTGACCGTCTTTGTCCTCTACCGCACGGATTGGTACATGACGGCTTTCTGCCTTTTTCTGCTGGTGCTGTTCCAACTCTATGACATGCTTTACTTTGTAGAGCGCACCAATCGCGACATTAGCAGCTTTTTAGAGGCAATAAAACACTCTGATTTTACACAACGTTTTGCCGCAGAGGGCGCTAATTCTTCTTTTCGTGACCTCTACAGTAGCTTTAATGAGATTTCGGAATCCTTTCAGCGGGTGAAAACGGAGAAGCAAGCCCATTACCACTACCTGCAAACCATTATTGATCAGGTGGGTACTGGTATACTTACGTTTAATGAAAAAGGAGAGGTGCAGCTGGTAAACCATGTGGTAAAAGAACTGCTGCGCGTGCCGCACCTGCGAAACATCCATGCCCTCGAGCGGCTAAGTCCGGAGCTGGTACATGCGCTGTGGCACACAAAGCATAATGAGAAATCATTGGTAACAGTAACGCAGGAACAGGACCAACTGCTGCTCAATGTGCACGCAACTGAGCTCTACTCCCAGGGGCAGCTGCTCAGAATTGTAACTTTACAGAACATTCAATCAGAACTGGAGGAACAGGAACTGCAGACATGGCAGAAAGTAATCCGGGTGCTGACGCACGAAATCATGAACTCCGTGACGCCCATTATTTCGCTCACTTCTACTGTCGCTGGTTTGCTGGAAAGCGAGGTCATCGCAAAGCAGGCTGCAGGCGAGGCCATTGAGGAGGAAGTGCTGGAAGATATGCAGGCTGGGCTACAGACAATAGAGCGCCGCAGTGCCGGCATGCTGCACTTTGTAAAGGATTACCGCCGCCTGATGCGCCTGCCCACCTCAGAACTTCGCCCGGTTAAGGTGAGGGAACTGCTACAGAATGTGCGTCGGCTGCTTCAGCCTACCATGCAGACTCAGCATATCAGCCTGAGGTTGTTCCTGCCCGATGAGAACATGACGGTACAGGCAGATGCAGAGCAGTTGGAGCAGGTGCTGATTAACCTTATTAAAAATGGAATGGAGGCCTGTGAGGCAGTAGAAAAACCCTGCGTGGAAGTGCTGGCTTATATTCCGGAACAGGAAAAGAACAGGGTCCGGATTAATGTAACAGATAATGGCGCTGGCATACCGGAGGATGTGCGGGATAAAATCTTTATTCCATTTTATACAACCAAAAAGCAGGGTTCCGGCATCGGGCTAAGTTTATCAAAGCAAATTATCCGGCAGCACGGCGGCAGCATCCGTGTGAATTCTCAACCCGGTGGCCCTACAGTTTTCAGTCTGCAGTTTAAAGCAATGGTTGAATGAGCATATTTTCAAAATAGTAAACGCTGTTACACGGATCTCATTATATTCAGTTTTAAGTCCCAGCGGGACGACCTGTTAATAGAAAAAGAGTCTTATTGTTCTTTAGCTCCAGCGGAGCGGCCTGTTAACCTGTCCTAAACAGGCCGCTCCGCTGGAGCTAAATCGCTTTTAAAAATTAGACTATCAACAGATCGTCCAGCCGGGACTGTAGCGGAGCATCCGGCAGTTGCTTGATTTTGCTGTTCAAAAGCCACATCAAAGGCGTGTTGCCTGGTTTCCAGTTTAACATTAAGATATCGCCTGCTGCACTGCCTGCGACAGCACATGGGCTGGCATGGCACCAGACTGCCGCCATACCTGCTGGCCTTTATTGAAGAGAATAAACGTAGGCACGCCCTGCACCCGGTATTGTGCCGCCGTAGCCTGGTTTTTGTCTATGTCCACTTTAATTACTTTCAGCTTTCCTTCAAACTGGCTAGCTACCTGCTTCACAACCGGCGACATGGTTTTGCACGGGCCGCACCACTCGGCATGAAAATCGACCAGCACCGGTGTGTCCGGGCTGTTAATCAATTCCTGAAATGATTTTTTAGCCATGGCTTTAGCAGTTAGATATAACCAGAATACGGCTACTGCAGGTGTGTAGTTTTGATCATTCCAGCAAGTATACAGTGGTTTAAATGCAGAGAGTTGCTTACTGTAATCTAAAATTTACTACTATGGCTTGGTTGCTTTAATGGAGTAAAGCAAGGGAATCTTGTTTTCCAGGTGCCGGATGCGCCAGTAGCCGTCTTCGCCCTGCACCATATGCCGGAAGATATTGTAAGGCGAATACGGGAATTCGTGCAGGAATTCAAGGCGGAGCCCTTTGGTAGTGAGGGATGAGATGACCTCACCTAATCCATGGTTCCAGCCATACTCTTTGAGCCTTTCATGGTTGCTGCCGTCGGTGTAGCTTTGTTCTGTTTCTGTAACTATGGGTTCGAATGTGTTGTGGTACGGGTATACAATCTGCTGGAAATCATCATCGAACATCCACGCCACCGGATGAAACTCCACCATGTAAAATATACCGCCCGGCTTCAGGAAATGATGTATGGTTTCGGCCCACTTCTCAAGGTCCGGTAACCAGCCAATGGTGCCGTAGGAGGTAAATACCACATCAAACTGCCCCTGCAGGTTTTCCTTCAGGTCATATACATTAGACTGCACAAAGGTGACATCCAGCCCCAGTTGCTGGTTTAACCTGCTGGCCTCCTCAATAGAAGCATCAGAAAGGTCGATACCGGTCGCTTTAGCGCCCAGCCTCGCCCACGACAGCGTGTCCTGCCCAAAGTGACACTGCAGGTGCAGCAGCGATTTGCCGCTTACGTCGCCGAGTTCATCCAACTCGATTTTGTTTAGCGATGTCCTGCCTTCTAAAAAAGCCGGCACGTTGTAAAAGTCTGACTGCCGGTGCAGCGGGGTTCGTTTGTTCCAAAGCTGGCGGTTGCTTTCGAAGTAGTTCTCGTAGTTGTCCATTGATTCTTATGGGAAAAATCTAATATATAACTATTGGCAAGTAGGATGGACCTGATGGCAAAGCTGTCAAGTGGGTAATAGCTGTCGCCTGAACAGTAAATTATGGAAAATTAATAACTTCAGTAGCAGTAGTGCCTCACTTTTTCGAGAGAAAGAGAAAACGCGCACAAATTACCGCAGCAGGAGCAATTGACAGCATCAAACCTCACGCAGCTAAGCTAATGGTATAAGCTTCGACTACCATACAACGAATTTGGGGATGCAGGAAGTCATTATTGGCATTTGCCGCACAGCAAAATTTGCGTATCTTCCTTCATTGGTAGAAAATGCATACATTATATACGACTAGGTAAACTTTTGAGAAAAGTTAAGGTATAAGCTAAAACATAAAGTTTTTATAATATTACCCGTTTTATCTTCGGAATTCTACTTGCGTAACATAGTTACATATGTGCTAAAATTCATTTGCCTGCTTCTGCTTACGGCAGTAGCCGGGGAAGCCTATGCGCAGCAGCAATACCAGACACAGCCACAGCAGCCAGTATTGCAGGACTCCTTAAAGCAGGACACAACAGGCCTGCCACTCACTTCAGAACAGCTTCATCAATACGAGCAGAACATCCGGAGCTCTGCTGATCTTGAAATTGATGGGCTTATAGTAGACAATACCATCACAAAAGCAGGGCGTGATTTTTATGAGGTGTTTCAAAGGCAGTGGGAGGCTCCTCCTATGGCCCGGAACTTCACCATTGAGATAGAAGAGTTGCCAGCCCGTGGGAATATAACGGTTGTTTCCTTGTCTGTGAATGAGGATAGACTATTTGAACAACCCCTGCAACCCCGCTACGACATTATAGAAGAGGTGGCAACGTACATGGTGGGAGTCGTTTATGAGTACCTGGTAAAAGACCAGCTGAACAAGCAACTGGAAGCAGAGGGTAAAAAGGAACGCGAGGTATTTTAGTACAGATTTTAGCAGCGATACAACCATCACAATTAAAAAACCCTATGAAAAAACTGTTTTACCCATTATTCTTACTTTGTTTGTTAGCAGCAAGTAACCTGCATGCGCAGGACCTGATATATCAGCCTAAAAATCCTGCATTCGGAGGAGAAACGTTTAATTATCAGTGGCTGCAAAGTTCAGCACAGGCACAGGACAAGACAACAGACCCGAATGCCCAGGTAAATAGTTTGCTGAACAGGAGCCCACTAGATGATTTTGAGCAAAACCTGAACAGACAAATTCTAAACCAACTATCCAGGCAACTGGTCGCCTCACAGTTTGGAGAAGATGGACTAGAACCAGGCAGTTATACAGTAGGTAGTTATGAGATTGATGTTACAGAAGGAGGCAGTGGCGTCAACATCGTTATTGTTGACATTGGTACAGGAGACAGGACGACAGTTACTATACCTTATTTCTGATAGGTTGTAATTAAATTTGCCTGTGCCAGCCTTTGCTTTCGAACTGCTCCTTGCCACACCTTTACGCCCTTATGCCTACGTCCCCCTTTCTTATGCTGCTTAATATGTTTCGGCGCGTACGCGCCCTTACCGTACTGTTGCTACTGTTCTATTTACCTGCCTGCGCGCCTTATTTCAATCAGCCATTTCAGACTTCAAGAGCTATGCTAGGGGTTCCGGCCCCTGAAAGCGGGGATATGGTGAACTTGCCGCCTCCAGAGCAAAAAGTGGTGGCAGCAGTTTACAAGTTCAGAGACCAGACCGGGCAGTACAAGCCATCTGTTACCGGTGCCAACTGGTCTACGGCTGTTACGCAGGGGGCTACCACTATTTTGATAAACGCACTGGAAGAGTCTGGCTGGTTCATCCCGATTGAGCGGGAGAACCTGGGTAACCTGCTAAACGAGCGCAAGATTATCCGTTCTACCCGTGCCGAAGCGGAAGCAATTACAGGCAAGAAACAACCTGCTCTACCCGGCCTTCTCTTTGCCGGGGTTATATTGGAAGGCGGTATTATCTCTTATGACGCCAACGTCGTAACCGGTGGTGCCGGGCTTCGCTATTTTGGGGCAGGAGGATCAGGGCAGTACCGAGAAGACAAGGTCACCATTTATTTAAGGGCCGTATCATCGAGTACAGGTGAAATCCTGAAGACCGTCTACACTTCAAAAACCATCCTTTCACAATCTGTTGATTTTGGCCTTTTCCGGTATGTTACCTTTAAGCGTCTCTTAGAGGCTGAAACCGGTTTCACTTACAATGAACCGACCGAGATAGCTGTAAAAGAAGCGATAAACAAAGCCGTTCAAAGTTTAATTGTTGAAGGTATTCAGGCTGGATACTGGGATCTGGAAAACCCTGCTGCCATGGAATCGGCTATCATCCGGGATTATATTCAGGAAAAAGAGGATATACAGCATTCTGACATTCAGGGGCAACTGCAGGAGGAGAGGCGGGGACTCATAGGGGCAAGTATTGCTGGCGGAGGTATGCTCTATCGCGGCGACTACTCAAACCCGGTGGTGAGACCGATGGGGGAACTAGGCTTAAAAATCAGTACCAGAAACAACCTGGGGATTGACCTGAAGTTTGGTAGAGGAGGATTGGCAACACGTGAAGTATTTGACCTTCCGGTGAATTATGCTGAACTGAACCTGAACTACAATTTCTTTCCCAAACTCAAACATACTCCTTATCTGCAGGTAGGAGGAGGAGCTTTGACAACGGACGATATTTTTACTGATTTTGGGGCAGAGGGCCTTAATCCTTACATAAAAGCGGGAGTAGGTTATGAATACTTCTTAACCAATCGCATCGGCCTAGATATAAACGCCTCCAGTTCTTACCTGCTGAACGACACCTTCGACGCTGTGGAGCAAGGTAGGTTTAATGACTACTTCTGGACCGCGAAAGCAGGAATCAACTTTTACTTTGGCTTGTACAGGTGATAAGCAGCAGGTACAGATTTGTTCCTTTGAAAGTGCTGTATCATCTTGTTTATCAGAATTATATATAGTAGCTTATAGTGATTGAAGCGATAGCTTTGTAGATGAACCATATAAGTTATTACCTTTTAGCACTACGTGCGGATCTGGCGCTTCATGCCATGTTCTGAAGGTTGTTAGCGGTAGTAACCCAGTAAATTTCTATCAATTTTTTCCATGAAAGTGTACATATACTTAAAAAAATCTGCCCTTAAGTTCATTCTCTTTTTACTGCTCCTAACAGGAATTGTGGCGTGTAACGAAGACACCATAGAGCCAAATGGACAAGGATCCATCAGAGGTGTAGTTATCGACGCTGAAACGAATCGTCCGGTTGAGGCAGTGAGCATCACAACGAATCCTGCCACTTCAGCCGTTATCACAGATGCAGAAGGCGTTTTCTCTATCACGAATATTGCAAGAGGGAATTACACCATCTCAGCCCAGAAGCTTGGCTATAAAACCAAGACGGCAACCATTGCTGTAAGAAACGCAGAACAGAGTGATGTAACGCTGGTGCTGGAGGAGACCCAGGCTGGCGGTTCTGTTCCGGCGCTGCCGGGTAATCCTGATCCTGAGGCAAATGCAACCGGGCAGCCAATAGACATTACGCTTAGTTGGCAGGCACCGGACACTGTTAACAGCGATTCGTTGACCTATGATGTGTTCCTGTATGAGTCCGGTAGCACAGATAAGAGAAAAATTGCAGAAGCAGTTTCAGACACAAGTGTGGCGGTGCGCGACCTGATGTATAACACAACTTATTTTTGGCAGGTGGTTGTGAAAGACAATAACGGCAGGCTGACCAATGGAGAAGTTTGGAGCTTTACGACTGTTGCGTTACCAGAAGCCCGGTATCTTTTTGCCCGTGCAACGGACGGTGACTATAATGTTTACAGCTCAGACGGGACAGAGGCAAATACCTTTCGCCTGACCTCTGAATTTAGCCGTGAGTGGTGGCCAGTTTTAAATCCGCAGCGCGATGTAATTGCCTACTCTTCCAATATTGGTATAGAGCCACAGATTTTCTCGATGAACAGGGATGGATCCAACAAACGGCAAATCACCAGTGTGCCCGTTGCTGGATACCATAACCAAGGCATTGGCTTTGTCTGGTCGCCAGACGGGGGGCAACTGCTCTACCCCAACTACAATAACCTCTACCGCATAGAGCGTGATGGCTCTGGCCTCACATTGATAGCCACCGCGCCTGCCAACCGGCATTTCCGGATGATGGACTGGACAGGAAGCGGAGATAAAATAGCAGCACAAACAATAGGCGCTAACATCAACGACTCTGAAATATACATCATGAACGCCGATGGATCCGGTATGGAATTGCTGGTGGGCAACCTCCCCGGCCGGGTAGAAAGCCCTGCTTTTTCTATTGATGGCAACAACATTTTATATACGCACGATGCTTCCGGTTTTGAAAACCTGGAAGGGCGACAGCTGAATGCACACATCTACCGCATTAATACAGATGGCTCGGGTTTAATTGATCTTTCACGATTCAAGCCCGAAGGAACAAACGACCTTTACCCGAGATATTCTCCAGACGGCTCAAAAATTATTTTCGTGAACACACCGAATGATAACCTCGGTCCGCACGACATCTACATAATGGATGCCTCTGATGGCAGAAACAGAGTAAAACTCTTCTCCAACGCCACCATGCCTGACTGGGAATAGGTGAATAGATGGACACAACACTTGTAGCGGCGAAAGGGGGACATCGTTTTCGGTACTGATTTAAATTCCTGCTTTACAGTTTGCGCGAGAACAAAATCAGAAAGTTTTTAAAAACTGACTATAAAAGAAAAGCGGCTGCCATAAGAGGCAGCCGCTTTTCTTTTATAGATAATTTGTGATTACTGATTTACGATGATAGAATTGAAATTACCTACCTGGGTAACAACGGCATTTCTGTTGTTGCCGTTCTGAATGATTGCTGCAACGTTGCCGGTACCCCACTGGCCAATATAACCTAAATTACCTGAGCCTGCCTGATATATAGCGCCTATGTTCAAGCTACCATACTGTTCCATTTCAGCATAGTTATCTGCGCCATACTGCACGATGGCAGATGCGTTCAAGCTACCTTCTTGGTATGAAACAGCGTACATTCTGTCACCCATCTGATATGCCACAGCAGCGTTCAAGTCGCCATACTGGCCTTGCCAGGCAACATTGTTCCTGCCGGATACCTGATCGACTCTGGCCACGTTAAAATCACCCCATTGAAACTGTTCAAGAGAACCAGCCCTTGTATCTCCAAGTTGATAAGCTTCTGCAGTGTTGGAAGTTCCGAATTGCTCGGTATAAACGTAACCATCTCTTCCTACCTGCTCTATAGATGCGGTGTTGGACTCACCACCTTGAAACTGCATGGAGTAGTTGCCGGAACCGGCCTGTTCTAAATTAATTACATTCGCAGCACCTTCCTGGTCCAGATAGTTTCCGTTGTCACGGCCCGATTGCATCACCTGCACCATTTGTGTGGTACCTCGCTGTGAAATTTCAGTCAGGTTACGATTGCCAACCTGATTAACTTCTGCCTCGAGTTGAGTTCCGACCTGTTCAATCGTTAGCTCGTTCTGGGCCATACAAAGTGTTGGCGTGACTAAAGCTGCTGCTAAAATGAGTTTAAGTTTTCTCATAACTGTTAATATTTAGGTGAAAAAATTTAGGTGAAAAAAATATGATATTAAAAATGGAATAATCGGATGCTCCAATACAGGCATAATATATATATTCCTTTCCGTTTATACCATAAGAGGTATAGGAATGTTATAAGTTTTAAGAAAATTATTATTAAATTTTATAATAGTGCTTTTATACGGCCTTTGTGGCAGCGTTAAAAAGGATATTTCCGTCATGGTCTATACATAAGAAAGCCGGAAAAATCACCAAAGATAAGCTGAAGATACATGAGGAAGGGCTGATAACACCAGATGATGCAATCTATGAAAGATGGGTTAACTGGTGCGATAACAACTCGCAGCTAGCTATATGTTAAAATACTTATTTCATTTTTTTTCTCCTGAAATAAAGAAATTGAACTCTCTATGAGTAAGTCTTACAGCTTATCTGGCAGAAGAATTATATATTCCGGTTTTGATACAAAAAGGCATAGGTCTGTGCATTTTGTTCACAGATATCAAAATGAACGCCACCAAAAGTGGAATACTTAAAGACACACTTCCTTTTATGACACAATTTAAGGCTGTATACAGCAGGGTATCATTCTTTAAGAGATTGGCTTCAGGTGCCGCACTATCCAAACGGACACCAGCGTAATAGCACAGGCTATAAAACCAACCCAGGAATAGTGGAGCAAAGTACCTGTAGCAGATTCTTTTACGATATAGCCAGCTGCAAACGAACCCAAACCGGCGCTTAGCTGCTGCACAGAGGAATTGATGCTCATAAAGCTTCCTCTCAGCTTCGGCTCTACAGTGGAAGTAATTAGGGCCATGGCAGGCACAAAGCGGGCGCCAAAGAAGACAAAGAAAAACGTTGTGATGATCAGGGCGATATAGTGTGGCACTGGTGGCAGATTCGTAATCACCAGGATAGGCAGGATGGAAAGTAGCGCAGAAATAGCGAAAACACGCTTCTTGCCGTGTTTGTCAGCCAGGCGGCCGGCCCATTGCGAGGTGAAAACGGTTGCCAGGCCACCAAATAAATAGATATAGCTCAGCTCAGCCTCTTCAAATCCAACATTAGCCACCATATACGGACTAATGAAGGGCACTACAAAAAAGCCAGCCATTGTAAGCGCTACCGTCAAGGCCATAGACCACTGCAAGTTTCGCTTGCCCAGAATGTTCCGGATTACCAGGAAGGGGCTTTCTTTAATGGCATTTGTCAGGTGGCCCCGCATAGTTGGCAGAAAGAAAAAACCTACCAGAAGAATCACTAAGCTTAGAGCCGCCACGAGGTAAAAAGGGGCGTGCCAGCTTGTCTGGCTTGCCAGGTACAGACCTATCGGAATACCGGCAATAGAGGCTACCGAAAAGGCAGCCATGACCTTACCCGTGGCAGCACCACGTCGCTGCTCCGGTATAGCATCCCCGATGATGGCTAACAACACAGCACCCAGCACACCGCCAAAAGCCCCGGATAGTATTCTCGCCGCCAGCAGCAGCCCATAGGTCGGCGCCATGGCACAGGCCAGTGTACCTAATGTAAAGCCTAGGTACAAACCAAGCAGCGCATGCTTCCTATCAAAGCGATCAATGATAAGAGCGCTAATAAACCCAGCCACTGCCGCACTAAAGGTATAGGATGATACCAGCAGGCCAAATTCCTGAGGTGAGATACCAAACACGCGCATCAACTGCGGGCCCAGCGGCATCATGATCACGAAGTCGATCATGTGCGTGAACTGGATGGCAGCCAGTAAAAAGATTAACAGCCCCTCCCGGATGACCTTCTTCGGAACAACGGCATCGGATTCGGCAATATCTGTACCTGCAGGCTCTTGTGGAGAGGCTTTCATATTTCTGACAGTCAATAGAAGAGCGTAAAAGTAAGCATAAACCTGCTCTTTTAGGAAGAACCTCTTTAAACTATCATCGTGGCTTGATTGTTTTCTGAAAGAGAAACATCTGGTACACGTAATCAAAACTATGGCGAAGAAGCAGGATGAGACGGTTTGTGAACTTTGTGAGAGAGAGGTGCAAAACCTGTCTCGGCACCACCTCGTTCCGCGGGAAGAGGGAGGCCGTTATGGTGCCACCGCTGAGCTTTGCCAGCCCTGCCACAGCACCATTCACCTTACCTTCACCAACCGCGACTTAGCAACTGCATACAATAGTATACCTGCCCTGCAAAAGGCGGAGCCGCTGCAGAAATACCTGAAGTGGGTGCGGGGAAAACGCATCCAGCGCATCTCTAACAGGAGAGGCAAGAAGCGGCGGTGAGTTAGCTTCTCAGCTTTAAAATGAGATCTGTTTTGTATTGGTGCAGGCTTTCCTCTAAACCAGCCGGGTAGTTGTGCGGGTTCAGGTAACGGCGTATACTTTCGTGCAGCCTGTCCAGTTGTGCTTTTGTCCGGGCTTTGATGGTGGCCAGGTCTGGCAGCGTATAAATCAGTTGCCCTTCTTTAAATACGGGTATTAGCAATACTTCAGAAGCTGTTCCCGGTGAAATGGTTTTGCGGCGGGTGCTGTCCAGCGGGTCCACAATCTGGAGTTGCTCCGGCAGCGGCTGCAGTTCGTTGTAAATCATATCTGCCATATTGCCGCTTTTATCATAAAACCGGCGCACCTGCAGTATACCCGGGTTTGACGTTTTCGCCCGCTGCTCCGACAGCTTCACTTTATATTCCCAGTTGCCGTCCGGTTGCTTTAGGGCTGCCAGTTTGTACACACCACCAAGGGCAGGCTGGTCGTAAGCGGTTACCATTTTGGTGCCTATGCCCCATACATTCACTTTGGAGCCCTCGTGCTTCAGGCTCGTGATGATGTGCTCATCCAGGTCGTTGCTGGCCACAATGTTGGTGTCTGTGAAGCCAGCTCTGTCCAGCAGTTTACGGGCTTCTATACTCAGGTAAGTCAGGTCGCCGGAGTCAAGGCGGATGCCGCCAAACTTGAAGCCTTTCGGCTGAAGCTTCCTGGCTGTTTCAATGGCATTCTTTACACCTTGCAGGGTATTGTAAGTATCCACCAGGAAAACAGAATCCTGCGGAAACGCTTCTCCGTAAGCGGCAAAAGCCTCCTCCTCCGAGTCGAAAGCCTGCACCCAGCTGTGGGCATGTGTACCCCTTACGGGTATACCGTATAGCTGGCCCGCCAGCAAGTTAGAGGTGGCGCTGGTGCCGCCTATATAAGCTGCTCTTGAGGCGGATAGGGAGCCGTCGATGCCCTGCGCGCGGCGCATGCCGAACTCAATGACTGCGTCTCCTTTGGCGGCATCGGCAATGCGGGCAGCCTTGGTCGCTATCAGGGTTTCGAAGTTGATGAGGGTGAGCAGCGGTGTTTCGATGAGCTGCGCCTGCAGCAACGGCCCTCTTACCCGCACCAGGGGCTCATTCGGAAACACGGCAGTGCCTTCCGGAATGGCATCTACACTACAGGTGAACTTGAGATCCTGCAGGTACTGTATAAAATCCTGCTCAAAAAGCGGCTGCCCCTGGTTTCCCTTCAGGCCGGATAAATACTTCAAATCCTCCTCCCGAAACTGTAGCTCCTGTAAATACTGCACCGCATGCTCTAAACCAGCGGCAATGGTATATCCTCCTTTGAACGGGTTCTTCCGGAAGTATAAATGGAAAACTGCTTCCTGCTCTGCCATACCTTTTTTCCAGTAGCCGTACGCCATGGTAAGCTGGTAAAAGTCAGTGAGCAGGGTGAGGGAGGTTGCGTAAATATCTTTTAAAGACATGTCGGGGAATTAGTGATGAAGAAGCAGTTGCTGCCATTACTTTAGCAGCTTGAATTAGTTTAGTGCTTATTTCTGTTCTACAGACCGGCAATTTAGTGATTCAGCAATTAAACAAATCAACAATTTGCGTCTGAATGCTGACGGATGCAATTTTAGGTCATGCAGAAAAAACAATTCATTCCTTTTTCAAAGGTTAAAAATAAAAAAGCCATCGTGGTAGACAGCACCCATGCCAACGGCGTGATGCTGTCGCACTGGAAGGGTGCGCCAACACCTGCTGCTGTACAGGACGATACCAGCGCTGCCATTGTTTTGCATGCCCTGCGGCAGAACATGCCCGCATTGGATTTGCCCTTTGTGTCAGCGAATCATTTCGATATAGATGGTTTTGTGGGGGTGTGGGCGCTGCTTAACCCGGAGCAAGCATTGGAGCACGAGGAACTGCTGCGGCAAATGGCTGTAATCGGGGATTTTAGGGAATTTGACTTGAACCACCCACTGGCAGGAGAGGCCCTGAAACTGGTGTGCTGGATCAATGCCAAAGAGCGGGAGCTGTTTTACAAACCTTTTGCCGCCGACGAAGCAGAAGAAAAGGAAGCGGCACAGTGTGTGCAAAAGTTCACGTACTTTCTACGGGAATTCGGCAGCGTGCTGCAGGACCCGGACTGGGAGAGAGGCGCCTGGGAAGATGAAGTGGGAAGTGTATTGCTGGGTTACCGCGACATGTATAAACCAGACACCAAAATAACGCGCCATCCTGAGATTGGTCTGATCATCATCCAAACGCCGCACCCCGTGCATTACTACGCCCTCTTCAGCCGCACACAGGGCTTTGACATGGTTTTGGCTTGCTACGATCAGAATAAATATGAACTGGAGTACAAATATACCACCTGGGTTGACATCACCTCCCGGCCTACGCTGCCCCGCCTGAACATGGCGCTACTGGCAGAGCGCCTGAACCAATTGGAAACTTCCGGCCGTCGCTGGACCCACGACGCCATCACAGAAACCGGCCCCTTGTTGCGCCTGGGTAGCGATAAGCTAACCCGTGCGGAATCCTACGATAATCCGACAGAACGTGAAATCTATACTTCATCCATACCTGTAGCGCAGCTAAAGAACGAAGTTGTAAGCTACTATCAGGAAAACTACAAAAGTATCCAGCCCCGGTATAACTGGACCTGGAAAGAAGTAAAGGACCTGAACAAGCAGGCATAGTCTGTAGCTGCCCCATCTCAAGCACCTATTCATTTTAGATACATGGTTGCCATAGTTCCTGCTCCCATGCCTTTTAACCGGAAGCCAGAATGCTTCCGGTTAAAAGGCATTTTTACATCAGGTAAGCCCTGCTAAGTGCATGGACTCAGCTAAAAATGTGGGTTTAAAGGCAGTACATAAAGGATTGATTTTAAAACTGCTATCTCTTGTAGTTCTTTTCGTATACATCGTAAAATAGTGATATATTCACAAGCTAAACCTAACAACACAACGTACAATATGGAAAGAATTCTATGCCCCGTTGACTTCTCGGAAACCTCAGGGAGGGCAATTGAATATGCTGTTTACATAGCGCAGCATGCGGGGGCGCACTTGTCGCTGCTACACGTGCTGCACCTGCCAATTGTGGATACATCTGAAACAGCTTTGGTAGCGAGCGAACTGCTGGGGGAGCAGAAGCGCGATGCTGCTGTAAAGTTGGACGCCTTGGTTCTTGAAGTGGAAAATAAATATGGCGCAAACCGTGATGGGGGGTTCACGTGCGACTATATTCTTAAAGAGGCGCTGCTAACAGACATAGCAAACGAACTAACAGCCTCCGGGGGCTATGAACTGATTGTGATGGGCACAACCGGTTTAGACAATACGATGGAGGAGTTGTTGATTGGAAGTAACACCGAAGCGGTGATTGAGGAAGTGAAAAGCCCGGTGCTCTCTATACCTGCCACGGCGCCGACACCCAGCTTCGAGAAAATAGTATATGCCTCTGACTATAGCGAAGAAGACAGAAACGCCTTAAAGCAGGTTGTGAATCTTGGCAGCTTTTTCGGATCTCAGATAGATGTGGTGCACGTAGTGAAGTCGCAGGAGGCGACCCATAGCGAAGAGGCGGAGCATTTTTGGGCTGAGCTTCAGAAACTGTTTCCGAATGTGCCGCTTAATTTTCAGGAAATCACGAACAAGCACCGCGATGAGGGGCTGAAGGCCTACTTCAAAAAAGCAGGCGGTGAAGTACTGGCTATTGTAAGACGAAAAAAGGGGTTTCTGCGGGAGCTGTTCACGCAGAGTCTGGCGGAGCGGCTCACATACCAGGCAGAAGTGCCCCTGTTAGTGCTGCATGGCCAGAAAACAAAGTAAGCATAACATCTTGTTCATAACGGCAAAGGCCCCGCTTTTACAGCGAAGCCTTTGCCGTTAGAATTAGTATTGTTAAACTTTGAATAGAAGTATATGCATGCTGTTCCTGGAGCAGAACAGCATTAACGTACAGCCTCTCCGTGGTTGAAAGCGGACTGCAGTTTGGCTAATAAACTCTTGTACTGCAGCACGTCCTCACCTTCACACCAATCTTTTTGTAACTTATATATCATCACATTTACCGTCTCCTCAAGCCGAGACAGTTCCTGGTCTGTTATTTCTAGCTGTATTTTCTTTTCCATGACTAAACTGATTAATACCTGCCACATTAAGTTTCAGGGCTACAAATTAAAATTAAAGCTTCCGTATAAGCAATAAAATGTACGAACATTGAAGTGTTCAGTGTCTAACACCTTGATTCACAAGGAAGTTCAATGCCCGCTTATTCGGGCAAAGGAAATATGATGTACGGGAAATTGATTGTGTTGTTCATAAGTGCCTGATTTCTTGCAGGTGAAAGGTTGATATTTCCCTCCATCATACATGCTGTGGTATAGCAATGGCTGCGACCGGAAATAGAAGAGAAAAGGTACCTTCCACTCCTGTTCTACAACAGTGCAGCCTGCCGATTCAACAGATAAAAGGGCAATGCCGGTTGCTAAAGACAATTTATGCGAAAGCCCCTGCCTAGCTTGTCATCAAACTGGGCAGGGGCTTCGAAGTTTCTATTAGCTTATGCTATCTTACCATATCTTCATCGAAGATATGATCTAAATCTTCGCTACATACCTGGCAATTGTAGCGGCCGTATGTTTCAATGGCACGGGGAATTATCACATTTCGGAAATTGCCTTTGCACTCCACCAGCAGCGGACAATCGTGCTGCACATGGAATATATCTGACGATGCGTTTTCACAGATCCAGACACGCTTTTCTGCCAAATCCGGCGGAATAATAAAAAAATCAGGAGCTGGTCTGGTCTCTGTGGTATCTGCCCCAGCAACGGAAGTTGCAGCTTCTGATTGAGGGGTGTCATCAGTCTCAACTGTTTCCTGGCATGCAAAAAAAATACACGTTACTGCCAGCAGGAGTGCATTTCTACAAGCGCTGGCTACTTTGGTTGGTAGGGTGAAGTTCATTGTACTTGATGGCGGTTTACCAAAGGTAAATATTTTTATAGTTTGCTGCAGGCCTTGTCGGCTCTACGGTCATACTCCCTGATAGCGGCGGCCTCCGTTACAGCTAGTATATCCTGCTTGCAACGCTTCAGCACGTGGCAGGTTTCGGTGAGGTGGTATACGGCGGAACCGCTGCTGTTACAGAGGTATACGGTGCGTTTGGTGGCACCTGCCGGTATAGGTGCTGTGCTGGCAGAAGCTTCGGAGGTGTTGTTGTTCCCGCTACGCTTCTCTTTCCGGAAATCCCAGGGAGCTACCGGGTTTGGGTCCTGCCACAGGCCGCGCTTAAACCGCCTGGCATCAACCTCAGCATTTGCCAGGTTCATGTCCTTTGAGTAAGCTGCATAGTGCCAGGCATAGCCGCTTTTTACCAGTTCCTCGTTTAGATTGCGCCCATCGGGTAGCATAATAGTCCCGACGGTGCGGCCATACCTGTCCTTGTTATGCACTATCAGGCGGACTGTTTTGCCAAACGCCAGGTCTGAGGTGAATTGCCTTGCTCTTTCTCCATAGGCCTGCTTTTTCTCCGGTGTGTCCACGCCATATAGCCGCACAGTTTCCGACTGACCATTGCGCAGCAGCTCGATTGTGTCACCGTCTTTTATACCAATCACTTTATCTCCGGCAGTTGTGGAGGGTCTGTCAGGCGCTGTATCGGCTGTCTCCTCAGTTGTAGTAGTTTCTTCCGCAGTAGTTTCGGCAGGTAAAGAATCAGGCAGATTTTCGTTGCGCTCCAGTATCGCCTGTTGCCGCTGCCTGAACTGCTCCTGGGCCTCGTCCCGGCTGCTCTGCCTGCAGGAGATGGTTGCACAGAGCGCAAGAATAAGCAGGAAGTGAAAATGTTTTCTCATGCGTATGTATGGGCTTATACAAAAATACACATGTGCAACGGAGAAAAATAATGCTGCTATTTATCTTTTTTGGATGAGCCATATTACAAATGGCTTCTTCTCGATTTCTCTGCCATATTCATTAGCTTTCTACATACTGCTTACCACCCCACAATTTCCACCTTGCTCACACCTCCGGCTTTCTTTTGCACGCGTATCTGGGTGCCGATGCGCTCTTTCAGCGCCTCGACATGCGAGATGATGCCTATCATTTTGCCACCAGCCTGTAAATTTTCCAGGGTAGATATGGCAGCATCCAGTGTCTCAGCGTCCAGTGTGCCGAACCCTTCGTCAATAAACAGCGAGTTTATCTGAGTACGGCGACCTGCGAGGTCGGAGAGGCCCAGCGCCAGCGCCAGGCTAACCAGAAAGCTCTCACCGCCCGACAGCGTGTTCATCGGTCGGATGGCTTCGGCCTGGTACGTGTCCACTATCAGCAGCTCCAGGTCCTCGTCTGAGGATTTGAGGATGCGGTAGCGGTCGTTGAGCTTTTGCAGGTGGCGGTTGGCAAGTTCAACGAGCCTGGCCAGGGTCAGGCCTTGGGCAAAACGGCTGAATTTATTTCCATCTGCAGAGCCAATCAGTTCGGCTAGTTGGTCCCAGCGGTTGCATACCAGTTGCTGTGTTTGCAGCTGCTCGGCCAGTTCTTTGTTTTTGGCGCGTTGCGCTGCGTCCTGCTCTAACAGTTGCTGGTAGCGGGCGCGCTGCTCAATCAACTCCCGTTGTTGCTGCTTTTTGTCTTCGGATGTTTTTTGCAGTATTTCCGTGCTTTCTGAAGTAAGCTGTTTCGCCTGCGTTATCTCCAGGTCGTGCCGCACATCGCTCAGGGATTTACGAATTTCTGTCAGGTGCTTCTCTGTCTGGGCTTTCAGGTTAGCCAAACGGTCTGCTTCGTCCCGTTCCAGCAACATCTGGCTAAGGACCTCAATGGTCGCGATGCCTTTCTGCTGCAACACCTGCAGCAAGGCATCGCGCAGCCTGTCGAGCACAGACTTATTTTGCTGATGTTTGGAGGTGCACTCTTTTCGTCGTTGCCGTGCCTCCTGCAGCTGCTGTTGTTTTTTTTGATATTTTGAACGGGCTTCTTCTGCCTGATTAGAAAGATGGCGGAGTTCCTGCTGGGCCATCTGCCGCTCCTGCTGTGGAGCTTTTTCACCGAAAAGCTGCGTGCGTGTTTCCTTCAGCTTTGTCAGTTTCACGTGTTCCAGCCTCAGGTTTTCCTGGCGCTCTTTCAACTCCTGCTCTTTCTCCTGTACCTTCGTCTGCAGGGCTTTTACCTGCTCTTTCAGTTCAATATACTTTTCACGCATCTGCTCCAGTGCCTGCTGTTTCTGCTGGTGCGCAGCTGCCTGCTGCTCCAGCGTTTGAAGGAGCTCTTGTTTTGCCTCCGGCTTGTAGACTAAGCGATATGTGGCTGCAAAAGACTCTGTTATCTCTGTATGTGCCTGTTGCTGCTCCTGAAACTCCTGTAAGGCATCCTGAAGCTTTTGCAGCTGCGTTTGCAGCAGCTTATCAGAGTGTTGCAACTGGGCGTATTTGCCCTGCGCCTGTACCTGCGCCTCGCGTAGCTGCATTAGTTGCTGGTTTACAGCCTCGGTTTCGCGGCTCAGGTTGCGGGCCTGCGCCAATGTCTTATGCAGCTGGTCCAGCGCCTGCTTTTCATTCTGTAGCAGTTCTGTAAGCTTAGCGGCTTCATCGATTGTCAGGTTTAAGGCAATGCCTTCTCCTAACTGGATAAAGCTAAGTTGCAGGCGTTCCTCTTCTGACGCAGCTTCTGCTTTCGCCTGTGCAGCTAACTGTAGTTTTGGCTGCAGCGCACTGATTTGCAATTGCAGTGTGTGGATGTTGCGCTGAAGTTTCGCTACCAAGGCCTGTTGACTGTCTCTTTTCTGCTCTTCTTCCGTTAGGTTGATGCTATAGGCACCTTCTACAAAAGGATGATGTTCAGAGCCGCACAAAGGACAAGGCTCCTCCGGTTTCAGGGTATGTCGCGCCTGCTCATACTCCTGGATGCGCTGCTGTAAAACCACCAGCTTCTGAAGGTCTTCCAGCCGTTCTGCGGCAGCTGTGTGGCTTCGTTGCGTTTCCTCTAATTTTGTTTTGTGTGAAGCTGTTTCCTGCTCCTGCTCTGCAATTTGGTTCTGAAGGCTTTTCAGTTTCTGCTGCAACACAGCATGCTGTTGAGCTAATTCAGCCAGGCGTTCGTACCGAGCCAGCACTGCCGGCTGGGCCTGTGCCGCCTGCTCCAGTTCCTCCATGCTTTTGTCGGAGAGAATTTCCTGCAGCTGTGTCAGCTTTTCCTTCTTTTGCTTTTCCAGCTCTTTTTGTTGTGCCTGCTGTTGCTCCTGTGCCTGTATAAGTTGCTTTACCTGGTGCGCCTCCTGCGCGCGTTGGCTTTGTAGCTCCTGCTGCTCTTTCTGGTTGGTATTTAACTTTTGCTCCACTTCCTGCAGGTCTTTCAGGGTCCGCCGGAACTCAGGCAGATTTTCCCGCAAGTCCTGCAGGTGCTGGTTGGTCTCCAGCCAGCCTTTGAGTGCGGTGGCCTCCTGCGTCAGCTTTTCCAGCTCCTGTTGCTTTTCGGGCAACAGCGCCTGTTCCTGCTTCAGGGCTGCCTCAAATTGCTGATAAGTTGACTTATCTTTTGTGTAATTATCCCGAACAGCGTTTAGCTGGTGGTCCAGCCTGGTAACCTGCTCCAGGAGTGGCTCCAGCTTTTGAAGCTTTTCCTCTTGCTGCAGATAAGCTTTACCGGCATCCGTGGCCACCTTTCCGGCCAACTCCAACTCCGCCTCCAGTACTGGTAACTGCTTTTCCAGTGTCAGGAGCTGCTCCTGTACTTCTGTCACCTTGCTGTTGGCAGCTTTAATCTCTGTTAGTTCGCCCACATACTGGTTTGCCTGTTCATGCTGCTGCAGCTTCCGGAAATCGGGTTGCAGTTGTTGCAGCTTCTGCTCCTGTACCTGAAGGGCCGCCTCGTGCTGCTGTTTCCTGGACTGTAGTTGCTTTACCTGCTGCAGCCACTGCAGCTGTTCCTGCACAAGGTTGATTTCCTTCTGAAATACTGCTTCCTGCTCCTTTAGCTCTGCAACGCTTTGCTCATATGCCTGGCGCTGTTCTTCGGGTAGTAGCTTGCTGTCCTGCAGGCGGCGCTCCAACGCTTCGCGCTTTTGTCGCTCGGTCTTTGCCTTTTCAAAGGCTGATTTAGAAATCTCGGAATAAATGCCAGTGTCAGTGATTTTCTCTAAGAGGTTGCTGCGTTCATTCGGGTTTGCCTTCAGAAAACGCGCAAAGTCTCCCTGCGACAGCATGACGGAGCGGAGGAACTGGTTGTAATCCAGTCCGCAGACTTCAGCTACTCTGTCGGGCACCTGGCTCGGCTTCAGATCAAATGGTTTGTCATCCTCCAGGTCGCACAGCTCCATGTGCACCGGCTGCATGTTGCCGTCTGCTTTGCCCCGGCTGCGGCGGATGTGCCAGCGCGAGCGGTAGCGCTGGCCGTTCGCCTCAAACTCCACCTCCGAAAAGGCCTCTGCTGTGTGGCGTGTCATCAGCTCCAGTGGCTTATCACTACTATGGCGATGCACCAATCCATACAAGCCCACTGTGATGGCATCCAGTATGGTGGTTTTGCCGGCACCGGTCTGGCCTGTGATGGCAAATAATCCTGCATCGGCCAGCGGGCTCTGGTCAAAGCGGATTTCATGCTCACCCTTCAGCGAGTTCAGGTTCTGGAAACGGACAGAAAGGATTTTCATGGGTGTACTTGTTTGCTTTTGTTTATCTGGCGCAAGTGCTAATCGAACATGACTTTAGAGTTCGGCTTTTGCTGCGTAGTGTGCTATACCTCGCAGGAGCTGCGCACGCTGCGAGGTCTATGTTAACTTTCTAACTCTTTAACCTTCTAACTTTTAACTTCTTTAACTCTCCTCCACCTGTTCCATTAGCTCCAGCAGTTCAGAAAAGGTAGCCACCAGTTCAGAATAGTCACTGTCAGGATAGGCGCTTTCGCAGCGTTTGAGGAACACGTCTTTTTCGCGGAGGGTGTGCAGGTCCATTTCTTCGTGCACCTGCTGTTCCAGCGTTTGCGTTGCGGCCTTGATAAGGGGCGGGCGGTGGATGAGCAACTGTATCTCCGGCTTTAGTGACAGTACCTCCTCCAGTTGCTGGTTCAGGTCGGGGAGGGGCGTGTCGAGTTCTACCTGTATCTCGGCCCAGGCGGTTAAAGTATAGTCACTGTTATCATACACTGCCAGTTGCTGCTTCACCTTCTCCAAAGAACCTTTGAAGCGCACTAATTTACGGCAGCAGGGTATCTCCAACTCCTTTAGGTCGGCTAGTTTGCCACCTTCAAAATCCAGCACGTAATTGACTTTCCTGTCGGTTACCTCGCTGAAGGAAAGGGGAATGGGAGAACCAGAGTAGCGGATGTGATGGCGCTTGTTTACCTGCTGCGGACGGTGCAAGTGGCCGAGGGCCACATAGTCGAACTCCTTCGGGAACTGTTCTGCGCCGATCTGCCCGAGGTTGCCCACATGTATCTCTTTCTCACTGTCGCAGGCGGTGCTGCCAGCAGCAAACAAATGGCCTGTTGCTACCACAGGTATGCCTTGCTCCTTGTACTGGTGCAGATGCGGCACAAAAGCCTCGTAATGCGCTGCTATACCTTCTTTGATGCGCTGCTCCCGCTCCTCATAGCTTTCTCCGGCCACAGATAGCCTGATGTCGCGGTCGCGGAGGAAGGGCACAGCACACACTACCAATTCCAACTGACCCTGCGTGTTTCGCAATTCGATTAACTCGTCCAGCGGGTCAGGTGTGGCACCACCAATCACGTAAATATTGAAGCATTCCAGCAGCTCCCGTGGGGCGTTCAGGGTAGAAACGGAATCGTGGTTACCACCCGTAATGATGATATGGCGGCAGCAGGTGGCGCATACTCTCCGCAGAAAGTCATAGTACAGTTTCAGGGCGGTGTTGGAAGGGGCTCCGTTGTCGAACACATCGCCGGCCATAATAAGCACCTCTACCTGCTCCTGCTCAATGGTTTGCAGCAGCCAGTTCAGGAAATACTGATGTTCTTCTGTCCGTTCGAGGTTAACGAGGCGCTGGCCCAGGTGCCAGTCTGAAGTGTGTAGTACGCGCATATCCCTTTTCTTGTCTCCTATTCAGCTCTAAGATACAGCAGGAGGCAGGCATAATACAAGTTGAGGGAAAAGCATTTATCAACAGGTTATTAACAATTAGAATAATTTGTAGCCGGTAGAAGTTTTTCTTGCTGTTATGGTTTTCAACTAGGCATTGTTGTATGGGGAAACCAATGTCCCCGGCAGGTGGTTTACAGATACAGATATCCGGAAGAACAGTAGAGGGCAGTAGAAAATGTTTGCTTAAAACAACAAGGGCAGGAGTATACATCTACTCCTGCCCTTAATCCTATCATATTCAACTTACTCATCCACACCTTGTTCAGTAGGTAAACCTGCTTCTTTTAAACTTTGAAAGCCGCCAATGTTATAGATGTGCTGAAACCCTGCTTCCTTCATTAGTTCAGCAGCTTTGCCGCTGCGGTTTCCGGAGGCACAGTATAGATAATAGACTTTATCCTTCTTCCAAGTTTTTATCTCTTCGGCAAAATCCCCGCCTCTGTAATCTGAGTTGATAGCGCCAGTCAGGTGGCCATCGGTAAATTCTTCCGGCGTGCGCACATCCACCACCATGGTTTTGCCACTCATGCGCTGCCTTTTAAACTCCTGAGTGCTCAGGTTCTGGACCTCCACCGGCGTACTATGCTGTGGACCGGTACAACTGAAAGAGACAAGAATGATAAAGACTAACAGTATGGCTTTCATGGGTATATGTATAAATACTTCAGATGTAACTCGTATCAAATTTAGAAATTATAGAGCAGAATCATGCATGTATGGCTTTTAAATTCAATTCAATGAATTGACACGTTTTAAAATGCTTTGCCCCTGTTAATAAGGTCAATAATTTCTGTAAGTGTTGTATCGGTGAGAGAGTAGTAGATGTATTTGCCCTCCCGGTGCGTGCTGACGATGCCTTTGTCTCGCATGTTAATGAGGTGGTGAGAGAGGAGAGACTGCTCAATTTTCAGGACTTCCTGCAGTTGGGTAACAGTGAGCCGGTTGCGCTGCTCCAGCAAGTCAATGATGCTTATGCGCATGGGGTGGGCCAGGCACTTGAGAACGTAAGCGGCCTTTTCCAATTTTTTTTTGTCGATCCTGACTCTTAGGTTATCCATACAGAGGTGCAATTGGGTGGCAAAATATATGGCCATGTATTCATATATTAAAACATACAGCTAAAGCACCATCGAAGTTCATTTTTTCCTGCATTTGTGACTTGTTTCCCTTGAAAAGCAACGGTAAAAAAAGAAAAGCAGCACTGGCAATACCAGTACTGCTTTTAGTGTTCTGCTTCTCCTCAACAGACATCAACCGGTACAGGTCTCCAAGTTGCGTATAGTGGTCGTTTTCGCCTACGCCATTGCGGTCGTACCAGTCAGCTATAACGTTCTGGCCAAGGTTCTCAGCGGGCTCCTTGTATGTTTCATCAGTATAGATGGTGTCGAAACTGTTCGGGAAGTTCCTGTTAGGCTTTTATAATAAAAGCGCTAAATAAAATATTCCAGTGGCGCTGCTGAACCTGTTTATGCCACCAGATATGTACAAACGACGAAGCCCGGCCTTACGCCGGCAGCGCGTACATCCGCTATTAAAATGCTTCGCCTATACCTACCTGAACAGCAAACCCTGCCCGGCCATAGCCTATGTCCAGCCGGGAGTGGAGTTTCTCTTCCGGGAGCAGTCTTAACCGGAAGCCGGTACCAACAGAATACTTCAGGGAGGATAAGCTTGTTTCGGAAAACTCATTGAAGACATCTCCTGCTCCCGCAAAGGCAACCATACCCAGGCGCCAGAAAAGCGGAAAGCGGTACTCTGCCTGTACGCCCGCGAAATTATTGGCAAGAAAACGGTTGCGGTTATAGCTGCGCAGAATCTGCTCGCCGCCGGCACTAGCCAGCCTTTGCACCGGAACTTCCCCATCGTTCAGGTTTAGGACAGCATTAACGGCAAATACATTGTCTGTCTTCAGGCTCCAGTATTTGCTGGCAATAAAATTATAGTTGTTATAATTGAAATCGCCGCCAAAGGACTCGCTGAAACGGTGTGCAGAAGCTTCCAGGTAATAACCGCTGCTCGGGAAGGCTGTGTTGTTCCTATTGTCGTTTATGATGGCAACCCCTATGCCTGTATTGATGCCTCCCCTGTAACCCGGTATTTGATTTGTCAGCAGTTGGCTTTGCGACTCTCCTTCAGCAGGGTTTAAATTCGTTTCATAGTAGTTCGTTGCCTGCAATTCGGGCCCAATAAATACACGGTTCCCGATGTTCTTTAAAGGAGCTATCCTGCCGCCTATATAACTGTATCTGAATATTTCCTCGGCTTGGTCTGGCGTTTCATTGCCTATGCCAAAGAAGCGGTCGCGGAAGACGCGGTGACGCATTTCACCGCGTATAAAATACTTTTCGTCCCGGGTAAAAATATTCCAGAAAAGCCACTGGTGCGTTTGCCTGTTTGTTGTAAAGTCGGTGAATAGCCGGGCTATGGAAAGCCTGGTAGAGGCGGTGTCTGTTTTGCTTCTCAATTTCAGATAGCCGATGACAGAGGCCCCGAAAGCAAATTTCGTGTTTGGAGTATAGTAGGCTATCGGCGCCGGTATGATGCCTCTTTTTGTTTTGTTTGCCTCGATTTGCTCTATTGCAAGCGGCTTTTGCTGCGCAGCGGCGGGTTGCGCAATAAGTAGAATAGTAAGGCAGGAGACAATAAGAAGATACTGTTTGGTGCTTTGCATGTGTGTTAACGTGTAAACATGGTTGTTTTGAAGTTCTTACGTTAAAGCTGCTGCTGCAGGGGGTGCTAAAGCTGTTTAGGACTACTTTTTTTAATGAATAAGGAGATTTTACCTTGAATTAGTTGGGTATACATAACCTTGAGGGAGTTTAAGTTTCATGTTTATGCTAAAAAGCAGATGGTTCGCCTGAATTCTACCTGAGAAAGCCGCCTCCTTCTCAGTTTAGAAAGCCTCCCCAATTACAATATAAAAGTTGCTGCCTTCGCGACCGTAGCCCACATCGATGCGGATGTTCAGCCGCTGCTCTTTGCTGAGTGCATAGCGGAGGCCGGAGCCGATAGAATATTTAAGTGTAGAGAATTGTACATCGGAAGTCTGGTCGAACACATCGCCTATTCCCGCGAAGGCTGCCATACCGAATCTGCGGTACAGGGGAAAGCGGTACTCTACCTGCGTGCCGGCAAAATTATCGTCGAGGAACCTGTTGCGGGCATAGCCGCGCAATATACGGTCGCCGCCGGCAGTGGCCATGCGCATTACCGGCACCTCGCCGTTGTTCAGGTTGAGCACTGTGTTAAAGGCCAGCACCCGCCCCGGCCGCACTTCAAGGTACTTGCCGAAGTTGAGGTTGACGTTCCGGTAATCAAAATCACCACCAAGCATTTTGCCGAAATTATAAAAAGATGCTTCGAAGAGCATGCCGCTGCTGGCATAGGCTGTGTTGTCGCGGGTATCGTACAGAAAAACCAGGCCAGCACCGCTGTTCAGGCCGCCTTTGTAGCCAGGTATCTGCTGCGCTTGCAGTAGGCTTTCGCGCCCCTCACTAAGCGAGTCATAACTCAGGTTGTAGTAGTTTGTCAGCAGGAAGTCGAGCCCTACAAACACACGATGGCCTATGTTTTTTAACCCGCCTAACCGGGCACTCACAAAGTTGAAAGCATACTTACCTTCGTCTGCGATGACAGTGTTGTTGCCTATACCATAAAAGCGGTCCGTGTACACCCGGTGCCGCAGCTCGCCCCGCAAAAGGTATTTTTCCTCCCGCGTAAACACTTCCCACAACAACTGCTGGTCCATCTGCTTGTTCAGCGTGTAATCGGCTAAAAGCCGGGCTGTGGAAAGGCGGGTATAGGTGGAGTCGGTGTGGCTTTTCAGGCGCAGGTATCCAATTACGGCAGCGCCCAGGCCAAGGCGGGTGTCGGGGGTATAGTACACCACTGGTATCGGGATAAGGCCTTTCACACTTTCACTGGCCTTGCTACTAGCGGCAGTGGTGTCAGTAGCAGTTTGAGCCAGCGTAGTGGCAGTATTGCCCAATAAGCAGCAGCTTATCAGCAGCAGGAGAGAGAGGTGTTTTTTCATACGCGTACTGCTGATAAAGTGAAGAAATTGAAAGGAATTTAAATCCGGAAAGTAATATGTGATGTTACTTTCATCCAACTAAATATACTGTCTTCTACTGACATAAACTATATCTGGCACTTTGGGCAATAAAATAAAGTATGATGTCAAAACTTTGTGGCGACTTGGTTACATTTGGTATATCTAAACTAACCTTAAAACTTTAGTAATCTACTTGATGAACAAAATCTTAACCATTGCAGTTTGTCTGGCGCTTGGTGCAGGCAACGTAATGGCGCAGGAGACTTTTCCGCGCAACGGGGTATATGATGAACGCTCCGGCCTGGTAGCGTTCACAAATGCCACCATTCATACTGATTATAAAACAACGCTTCCGAATGCCACACTAGTTATCCGAAACGGAAAGGTAGAGGCTGTCGGGGGCAATGTAAAAGTGCCTGCAGGCGCTGTAGTGGTAGATGCAAAAGGCAAGCACATTTATCCGGGCCTGGTAGACATGTTCACCAGCTACGGCTTGCCAGAGGTAAAAAGCGAGCGCAGAGGCTATGGCTCACCGCCGCAGCCAGACACAGAAAAAGAGGGCGCTTTTAACTGGAACCAGGCCATCCGCCCGGAAACAAATGCGGTGGAGCTTTTCAAAATTAATAAGAAGCAGGCTGAAGAGCTGCGCAAGCTTGGCTTCGGTACTGTGCTGGCGGTGCACCGCGATGGCATTGCCCGTGGTACGGCTGCTTTGGTAACACTGGCTGAAGAGCGCGAAAACCAGGTGGTTGTATTGGAGAAAGCAGCCGGCACACTGTCATTCGACCGTGGTTCTTCGAAGCAGGATTACCCTAACTCGCTCATGGGTGCGGTTGCCCTGTTGCGCCAGACGTACCTGGATGCCCAGTGGAACGAACAGAACCCGGAGAAAGAGCAGAACCTTTCCCTGAATGCTTTTACAGCGGCCAACAAGTATCCTCAAATTTTTGAGGTAGAAGACAAACTGAACCTGATGCGTGCCGACAAGGTAGGCGACGAGTTTGGCAAGCAATACATTATGAAAGGAGCAGGCGATGAATATCAGATGCTGCCGCAGGTGAAAGCGACCAACGCTCCGGTTATCCTGTCTCTGAATTTCCCGGACGCCTATAACGTGGAAGACCCTTTTGATGCGCGCCGCGTGTCTTTGGAAGACATGAAGCATTGGGAGATGGCGGCTGCCAACCCGGCGATGCTGCAGAAAGCTGGTGTTACCATTGCTTTTACTGCTTCTGACATGAAGGATAAAAAAGATTTCCTGCCAAACCTGCGTAAGGCCATTGAATATGGTCTGCCAGCAGAGGAGGCACTGAAAGCCCTCACCGCCACACCCGCTAAATTACTGAATGCAGACAACAAAGTGGGCAGCCTGAACAAAGGTTATTTAGCTAATTTCATCATCACGAGCGCTGATTTGTTCGACAAAGAGAACGTGATTCTGGAGAACTGGGTGCAGGGCAACCAATATAAAGTTTCAGAAGTGCCTTCTGATTACCGCGGCGTGTATACCCTGAAAATGGCAAACCAGCCGGAGCGCAGGTTGCTGATTGCAGGTACACCAGAAAAGCCAGAACTGAAGGTGGTGGCGCAGGATACGGTAAAAGGTAACATCTCCTTCTATGGTAAAATGGTGACGCTCTCGTTCAACAAAGACAAGAAGAGCAAAGAGAGCATCCGCCTGAGTGGCTGGTTAAATGACAAAAACCTGCAGGGCGAAGGACAGTTGCCTGATGCCACGTCCGTGAAATGGATGGCTACTTTTTCTGAGGCCATGAGCCAGAAAGCGAAAAGCGACAGCACCAAAACAGCGCAGCCAGTAGAACTGGGCAATATGATTTACCCTTTCCAGGCGTTTGGTGTCGCTGAGTTGCCGAAGCAGGAGACGGTATTAATCAAAAATGCCACTGTCTGGACAAACGAGAAAGAAGGGAAGTTGGAGAACGCAGACGTGCTGCTGAAGAACGGCAAGATTGCCAAAGTAGGCAAGAACCTGAGCGAGTCTGGTGCTCGCGTAATTGACGGAACAGGCAAGCACGTAACGCCGGGTATCATTGACGAGCACTCTCACATTGCGCTGGATGGCGTGAACGAAGGCACACAGTCTGTTACTGCTGAAGTACGTATGGCCGATGTGGTGGACCCGGAGGATATTAACATTTACCGCCAGTTGGCTGGTGGTGTCACCACCTCGCAGTTGCTGCACGGTTCTGCTAACCCGATTGGTGGGCAGTCGGCGGTAGTGAAGCTGCGTTGGGGCAAGAGCGCCGACGAAATGCTCATCAAAGACGCCAAGTTCATTAAGTTTGCTTTGGGTGAAAACGTGAAGCACTCTAACCGCAGTAACCTGCACAGCATCCGTTTCCCGCAGTCGAGAATGGGGGTGGAGCAGGTGTATGTGGATGCCTTTACACGTGCCAAAGAATATGACCTGGCCTGGAAGAACTACAACAAACTGAGTAAGCGCGAAAAAGCCAAAACACCGGCCCCACGCCGCGACCTGGAATTGGATGCGTTGGTAGAAATCCTGAACGACGAGCGCTTTATCACCTGCCACTCTTACGTGCAGTCTGAAATCAACATGATGATAAAGGTAGCCGAGCAGATAGGCTTTAGAGTGAACACGTTCACGCACATTCTGGAGGGCTATAAAGTAGCCGACAAAATGCAGGAGCATGGTGCCGGTGCCGGTACATTCTCTGACTGGTGGGCTTACAAAATGGAAGTGAAAGATGCCATTCCGTACAATGCAGGTATCATGAATAACGTGGGCGTGCTGACGGCCATTAACTCTGACGACGCTGAAATGGCCCGCCGCCTGAACCAGGAGGCCGCCAAGAGCGTGAAGTATGCCGGAGTAAGCGAAGAAGACGCCCTTAAAATGGTGACGTTGAACCCGGCCAAACTCATGCACCTCGACGACAGAATGGGTAGCCTGAAGGAAGGCAAAGACGCTGACGTAGTGCTTTGGAACGATCATCCGCTTTCTATCTACGCCAAGCCGCTGACCACGTTTGTGGACGGCATCGCCTACTATGACCTGGAGCGCGACGAGCAGTTGCGTGTGGACTTGGAAAAAGAACGGATGCGCCTGGTGCAGAAAATGCTGAACGAGAAGTCAGGCGGTGCTAAAACACAGGCCCCTGTCACTAGAAAAGCCCGTGTGGTGCACTGCGAAGATGTGGAGTTCAGTGAGGAAGAGTCTTACCTCGCACATTAAATAACAAATGGTTACATGGCTAAATTGATAAATGGTTGTGCGTTTTCTTACACCTGTTCAGCAATTTAACCATGCAGCAATTCAACAATTAAAGTTAAAATCATGAGATTCAGAAACATATATATAACTGCAGCACTGACAGCCTTACTAAGTATACCAGCCTTGGCACAGGTGCCTGCTCCAGCTCTGAAGCAGAGCAAACCGATCTTGCTAAAAGGCGCTACACTGCATGTGGGCAACGGCCAGGTAATAGAAAACGCTGCCGTAGGGTTTGACAACGGCAGGATTACGTATGCCGGACCGCAGAATGGTGTGAGTATGGGTAGTTACGAGGTGGTGGACGTGACGGGGCAGCACATTTACCCAGGGCTGATCCACCCAAATTCCACGCTGGGCTTGAATGAGGTAGAGAGTGTGCGTGCTACCATCGATTGGCGCGAAGTGGGGGACTTTAACCCAAACGTGCGCTCAATTATCGCCTATAATACAGATTCAGACATTATACCTACTGTGCGTACGAATGGTGTGCTGATGACGCAACTGACGCCGGTGGGCGGTACCATTTCCGGTTCTTCCAGCATTGTCCATTTGGATGCATGGAACTGGGAAGATGCTGTTATGAAAGCCGATGAGGGTATTCACCTGAACTGGCCAAACATGCTCATCCAGACAAGTAACAGCGACAACGATGAGAGGCTGAAGCGCATGGCTGAGAGCCGGGAGGAGACCCTGACAGAACTGACGAAGCTGATGCGCGATGCAGCGGTGTACAAAAATGGTGAGCACGACAATGAGAATCTGAAATTAGCGTCTATGGCTGGTCTGTTTGATGGTTCTAAGAAGCTGTACATTCATGCAGACTATGGCAAGGAAATCATTGAATCTATAAACTTTGCAAAACAGCACGGTGTGAAAGACATTGTGATTGTTGGTGGAGGAGATGCAATAGCCGTGGCTGATTTCCTGAAGGCAAATAACATATCAGTAATTTATTCTGGTGTGCACGCCCTGCCATCACGTGCCGGGGAAGATGTGGATATGCCTTATAAAACGCCTTACCTTTTGCACAAAGCGGGTATTCCTTTTGCGCTGGATTACAACACCAGTATACATGGTATTCGTAACCTGCCCTTTATTGCAGGCACTGCCGCCGCTTATGGCCTGGATAAAGAGCAGGCATTGGCTGCCGTTACCCTGAACGCCGCTAAAATTCTTGGTGTAGACAAGCAGGTGGGTTCTGTGGAGGTAGGTAAAGACGCAACCATTGTGGTGTCAGCCGGCGACCTGCTGGATATGCGCACCAGCAATGTAACGCACGCCTACATCCAGGGCCGCAACGTGGACCTCAACAACAAGCAGAAGTACCTGTATGAGAAGTTTGACAACAAGTATAAGGCGCAGCAGAAGTCAGCTCCTACTACACCTACTTCCATGAAAAACTAAATCTGTATTAAGTTGATAATTTTAAAACGAGCTGCCTGGTTTCCGGCAGCTCGTTTTGTTTTAGCAGGTGCTCACACGCGCCTTTGGCTGTACTGAAAATCAAAAAGCATGAGCAGTTCAATACGGTTATAAGTTTTATAGCTACGTTCAGCTTAGACTTATCAAAGCTTACTGTATTGTATGCCTGGCAGGAAAAAGAAAACCCCACGCTTCTGGCGCAGGGTCCTCAGTAAGATATAAACAAACAATCAAATACTAAACTAAACGTTTTAAATGCTACCTAGCTAATCGGCTAGGAGGCTGACCCGCTCCGGAATACTGGTTAATGCTGCGCTTTCCCTTTTCCTGCATGGAACAGGCATTCTCCTTTTATTTTATATCAGGCAGAACAACTGGTGCACAGGGATTACTGTGTTTCAACAGGTTTAACAAATACCTAGTTCTGTTATTCAGCTGGGTGAGGTTTTGCTTATCTATACCAGTTTATGCGTTGTTTTACCGTAAGCCCTGCCTCTGCATCCGGAATGAGCGAGAGGAGGGGTATCAGACCCAGGGCAGCAATAAGTTTCTTCATAAGCTTGGAACAGGCAGTAGCAATAGGATAAAGCTAAGGAACCCTTCTGGTTTCACCTAAAAAAATAGATGAACTGCCCGAACTTCTCGACGATTAGGGTTAAAACATCATTGATGCTGCAATTGCCTGCGTGCAAAAAGGAAAGGCCGCAAAATTTGCGGCCTTTCCTTTTTGCATAAGAGTTATTTTATTTAGTAAGGTTTAGCAGAATGAGAGTCCTTCTGTGCCTGTTCAACACCTTCTTCACCAGTTGTATTACCCATTGGTCCGTCAGTACCCTCAGCTTGTCTCTTCTTCTTCATTTCTTCTTTCATTTTCATCATCTTCTCGCTCATCAGCTTAATTCCTTCAGCCACACGGCGTCCGTAATCTTCATCGGCTTGCGTGAAGTGTTCCAGCATCTTGTCCTGAATGCGCTTGTCACAGGTAGCCAAGTCATTGGATAGGTTCATGATCAGTTCATCGCGTTCCCAGTCTTCGAAGTTGCGATACGTTTCACCAGCTTGCTTAAAGGTATTTGTACGATCAATATGCTGGCGCGTCAGGCGGGCTTCATAAAGGGGCATATGATCTTTCCCAGGCTTCGGAGCTTCCTGCAAACCACCTAGAACAGACGGTTCGTAGTTCACGTGTTTGTTCTGGCCCTCAGCGAAATCTGTTTTAAAGGACATTTGCCCGCCGCGCTGATTTGTGGCAACTTTGTTTCTTGGTGCGTTAATCGGAAGTTGCAGATAGTTCGCACCAACCCGGTAACGCTGTGTATCAGAATAGGAGAACGTGCGGCCCTGCAGCATTTTATCATCTGAGAAATCCAGGCCGTCTACGAGAACCCCGGTACCAAATGCTGACTGCTCTACCTCATTAAAGTAGTCTTCAGGGTTTCTGTTCAACGTCATTTTACCAACAGGGTACCATGGGAAATCTTCTCTTGGCCAAAGCTTGGTATCATCCAACGGGTCGAAATCCAGTTCCGGATGCTCATCATCACTCATAATCTGCACCAGCAGTTCCCATTCAGGATAGTTACCCTCTTCAATGGCCTCATATAAATCCTGTGTGGCGTGGTTAAAGTTTTTGCTCTGCACTTCCTGCGCCTCTTTTTGCGTGAGATTGCGGATGCCCTGCAGCGGCTCCCAGTGGTACTTCACCAGCACAGCTTCACCGTCAGCGTTCACCCACTTATAGGTATTCACTCCAGAGCCTTGCATCTGGCGGTAATTGGCCGGAATGCCCCACGGCGAATACAGGAACGTCACCATGTGAGTTGCCTCTGGAGTACCTGAGAAAAAGTCAAAGATGCGCCCTGCGCTCTGTATATTAGTAATAGGGTCAGGCTTTTGGGAGTGTATCAGGTCAGGGAACTTCATCGCGTCCCGGATAAAGAAAATCTTGAGGTTGTTACCTACAAGATCCCAGTTACCGTCTTCGGTATAAAACTTCACTGCAAAGCCGCGTGGGTCACGCAGTGTTTCAGGTGAGCCAGACGGATGGCCGACAGTGGAGAAGCGCACAAACACAGGCGTTTCTTTTCCTTCTTCCTGAAACAACTTGGCACGTGTGTATTTGGAAATTTGCTGATCGCCCACTTTGCCATAAGCCGTAAAAACCCCATGAGCACCGGCTCCTCTGGCATGTACCACACGTTCTGGAATACGCTCCCGATCAAAGTGAGAGATTTTTTCTATAAAATGATAGTTCTCCATGGTAGCAGGTCCACGGTTGCCGACAGTTCGAGTATTCTGGTTGTCAGTAACCGGATGGCCCTGGCGGGTGGTAAGCCTGTTGCCTTGTTGACCATTCTGGCCGTTACCTGAGTTCATTTTCCCGCCGCTTTGGTTTTGCTTGCCGTTTTCGCTTTTTTCTTTCATAATTATAATTTACCTGTTTTGATGAGAGACATATCTCCCTTATGCTTATACTATGTCTGAACCTGAATTGGTTATAGATTTTCTCAATGCATAATCTATCATGTATATAATGCTTTTAGATTGTATACGAGAGGGTAGTTTATGTTATGCAAAGGCAGGTGGAGAAGATTTACCTCATGGGCTGCAGTTCCGCTTTCTGTCAACTGTGATTATCGGGGCTTTGCCTGAAAGGGCGGTTCCTGAAAGGGCGGTTATAGGTTCTAAGGGAAAAGAGGACGGCTTCTACGATTACCATAAGGTGGAAAAACTGCAGGAGATACACCTTTATATCTATTTGCAGCTGCATTTTAGAGGTATAAATAAACGTTGGCGGCTTAGGTTCGTTTATATAGGTAAAGTAGAATTGAAATTTAAAACATACTATACCTATGGAAAGAGACAACCAGAATTACAACCGAGATTATCGCAACAACAGCAACCGAAATAATTACCGCAACGATAAAGATGAGCAGTTCGAAAATTATAGAGACCGCTACAGCAGCAGTGATGGTGGCAATTACTATGGCATGCGGGATGAAGATGCGGAGTACAGTAATGTGCGCAGCACAGGCAGCAACACGTACGGTGCCGGCCCGGTAGGAGGCTACGGTGCCAGCAGTTGGCGCGGTGCCCAGGATACCGACCAGGACCAATACCGTTACGGCGATCCAAACCCATTCATGGACAACGACAGGAATGGTGGCTACGAGCGTACAAGGGGTACAGGCTGGCGCGATAATAACGACAGATACACTAATAATACCAGAAACAACCAAGACGACAGAGGCAGAGACCAGGGACGAGAGGGCGGATATTCCCGTGGAGACAACAGTTACCAGTATAGCGGCCAGGGCAGGCGCTTCGGCGAATTTGGCCGTGATGAAGGCAGAACATATAACCGGGACCGAAACACCGGTTACAACGCAGGCACAGAAGATAGTTACTACGACCGTTCTGATTTTAAATACGACCGGGAAGATAACAATTACCGTGGTGGAGGCCGTAGCAGAGACACGGGCTATAGCCGTGACAACGACCGCTACCTCGACAACGAAGACTTCCGCTATAGCGGACGCATACAGAGTACCGGCAGCGACCGCGACGATAACTACGCTACCGGCCTTTACGCTTCTAACCGCGCTTACCGCAGCGACAATCCGCAGTCTGACAGCGACGGAGACCGCGTGAGCAGCCGTCAAAACCGCTCCGGCAGGTCAGGACCTGATTACAGGGCCAGTTCATCGGCCAGTGACTATAGTCCGCATGGCCAGGTACGTGGATAAGTAATTTGATTTTTTAACACAACAAAAGCCCACGCTATATTGTGGGCTTTTGTTGTGTTATACATACCTAGAGCCTTGGGTAAGTTTTGCGTAAATACACAGGCATCAGGCTAAAACCCAGGCACGAAATAATGTTTTTGAAATTTACACGAAGATGAATACCCTAACCGCTATACTTCCGGTGGCACTGCTGCTGCTTCTCTTAAGTAGCTCCTGCACCCTTCAAAATAATACCCTTAGTACTCAAACAGAAACTATACAGGACGCTTACTGGATACTTGTATCCCTGGAAGGACAGAATGTGCAGGCATCAAAAGATACACGCACAGCCTATATCCGGTTTGAGGAAAAAGACGATGATGTAACCGGTTACACAGGCTGTAACAGAATATCGGGCAGTTATACATTAACAGATGAGCGCCTGCAGCTATCAGAGTTAAGCACCACCCGGATGACCTGCGCAGACATGCAGCTGGAAAATAAAATGTTGGAGGTGCTAAGCCGTGTAAATACGTACCGTGTTGCAGGAGATGTATTAACCCTGTATGACGGTGACAAAGCCGTGGCTACTTTTATGACAGGTAATGTAGAGGTGATGGAAAGTGATTTGGACAGGAACATAAACAACGACAATAACTGACGCACCCTTTGCAGCAGGTGAAACATGCCCATACATCTGTCTGTTGCGAATGATTTGTATAACCATCCGCAAATTCACTTCTGCGATAGTGGGAGATGTAGACTGCTTCACTCAGCACCAGTTTGCTTACATTCCCTTTAAAGCAGCTGCACAACTCTTGCTACCTCAGGTGTAGGATAGTGCGTGCAGCTATATTCTTTAACCCACAGCTGAGTTAACTACTTGCTTTGCGATGTTTTCAGCAGCAGTTCATTAAAGTTCTCCAGCAGACTGATGTATTTGCGCTGCAGTGTTACAAGTTCCTGTTCACACTCTTTCATGCTATTGGGCTTGTAAGGCTCCTGAGGTGCTCCATCAAATTGCAACAGCAGGTTATTGTTTATAGGCGCCTGTGGCTTAGGTGTCTCTTTCTTTACGGTTTTACTCAGATGCGGGAACTCCAGTGAAAAGTCATGGTGTATTACCTCGCCTAACTTCAGGATAAAGCTATACGGAATGCTCGACTCCTTAAACTTGTTGTATAGGGTTTTGCGGCTAATGCCAAGCTTTTCTGCTACCACACCTACTGCCACACCACTCGCTTTTATGGCATCTTTAATTATTTCACCTCGGTGTATACCTGTTTTTATCTCTGTCTGCTGCATGTTACCTGTTTGTGTAAGGGTGTATATGTATACAAATATAGGTAACCAGTATGTATGATATGTGAATGTGGACAAATTTTACACGTATGTGGAATAGTGGTTCTGTGTCTTTATATTGTTTCTTTCTGATAAACAATGAGTTGTGGGTTTGAAGTGTTTCGCGGACTAACTTGTGCCTTTTAACTATACACATATTATCCACACAATGATAAAGGCTTTATGCCTGATCTGCTTCATCGGTATAGCGGGGGGAAGAAAAAGTAGGTTATAAAATAGAGGAACGCAATTTATTTATTGAAATACGTATACTATGTCAGATAAACACGTATTTCTAGTACGGTATTTTAAATTTCAGTAAGGTCATGTTAAAGAACAGTGCCAAAAAAGCTGTAGAAGATGTACTAAGTATAGAACTGGGGGAGAAGGAGTCTCAGGAGTTGTATTACAGCATTTGCAATTACTTAATTGATCACGATGATGCCTGTTACATTGGTGTTATCAGGTTTAAATATTCACTGCTCTGCGATGGTATAGACAGTGACGTAAGCGATTATTTTATTATGGAGTTTATGTTAGAGAAAATGAGGCAGAAGCATCCTCTGATTCTGATGGCGCTCACAAACCTTGTTATCAGTAAATGCTGAACGCTTTTTCAGTTCAGTTCAAATAGCCTCATCAGAAACTAGCCGGGTAAAAACGTGTAGCTCTTTCGAAATGAGCCAACAGACTCATCGTTCATCCTGTTTAAAAGTCAGCAGGTTATATTAAAACTGACTTACATCAGATAGAATGCTTCCGGAGCCAGCGGTTTTGGTACCTCCTCCTCTTGTAAAATCTGCTTGATATTAATCTCTATTGTTCTGGCGATAGCTGTTACAGCTGTGTCGGTAGGTTTGTTGCGGAAAGGGTCCTGCATGTGCTTTCCGGTTTTTTCTAAAAGGAAAAACGTAGAAGCAATAAAAGTTAGGATGGGAATCTCGAAAAGGCCAACGGTTTCCACCAACGCAAGAGAAAGCACAATCAGGAACAGGTAAATAAAGAAGTGAACGAATAACCTGTAGGTAATTGGAAAAACGGTGCTGTTGATTCTTTCCGCTTTCCCCATTGAGTCACAGAGTCGCGTAATAGTGCTATCTATCTGAACCTGCTGAAAAGGGTTTACAGCTTCACGCTCGTAAAGATTTCTCAAATCTTCCGTGTGCAGCATTAACAGGGCAAATGGCTTGTTGTTCTGTGTTTTGATAAAGTCAATGTCTTCCTCCGATAAATGGCTGGTCTGTTCTGCTGCAATCGGATCCTGCCCCCTTAGCGACTGGCCAAGGCAATAGCACCAGGCAATCTGCCTGTGCGCCATCCTTTTTATTATTGTGCCTGTGTCCCCTTCTCTCCTGGTAAACCCTTTTAGTTGCATAACAAACGAGCGGGAATCATTAACAATAGCGCCCCATACTTTTCTGGCTTCCCACCACCTATCATAAGACTGGTTGAGGTTAAAAGCCAGTATCAGCGCAATGGAAGTACCCAGAATGGTAGGTAGTTGAAACGGAATGATGGGGAGATAATCTACAAAGAACAGCTTCAGGATATGAAACACAACAGAAAAACAGAGCACACTGAGCAGATCATTTTTGACTTTTCTGAAAATATACCTGAAAGGGATGCGTGTATTTATTAGCATTCGGCACGTTTGTTTATTTGTTCATACGCCAATGGCAGGGAAACCAATACAGCCCAGGGCAATATATGCTGTTGTGGTTGGTCTAGTAAATACAACAGCATACGTCTTTACGAATCGCTCCTCCCTTCGTTGGGTACAAGCAGGCAGAAAGGCGATGTAAATTGATGAGGACAAATCGTATCTTCATGTAGCTTGGGAAGCGCACGATTTCAGCACCTGAATCGCATTCACGGCATCTTTGGAGGGTACGAAAATATGATCATGATAAAATGCTGCCACTACATTGCAGCTGATACCGGCTTTTGCCAGTGCCGTAGAGAAAGCGGCTGTTAGTCCCACTGCTTCCAGCGAGGAATGTACCTTTAGTGTAATCCAGGATGACACAAAAGAATAGGGCAGGGCCGCTTTGTCTGCTGCTTCTTTGAGTAACACTACCGTGAGACCTTCTTGTTCTTTGAAGCTGAACAGCACCTGAGCCAGGTCTAAGGAGCTGTTCTCTTGAATTGTACAGAATACGTATTCTCCATCGTTTAGCTCAGGTTCCAGTTGCTGCAGTAGTGTCGTAAGGTTTTTTACTCCGTTCGTGTCCATCAGGCTGCATACGTTAAAAACCACTTCTAGAATTCTAAGTTTAAGCAGGATAAAGAAACAATGCTAAGAATAAAAACGACCGCCATTAACTACACGGATTTTGTAGGGGCACAGCAGATGCTAGCGTAGGCTGTTTACTGCCGTTCCAGCCTCTGAATGAGAAGGTTTGTTTTTATATAACGCATAAGGGTTTTTGTACAATTCTCACTATAAAAGGGTTTGAAGTTTGAGTGTAAATCTTTGTTAACGTATAAATACTGATAAATCTAGGTATTTATAACTATCTGCTCGATTATGTAGTATATTTGAAGTAGATATACAAATACACAGTCAGTAGACTCTATCCTTAAAACTATTGAGGGGAAGGTAATGCAGGTGTTGTATAACGCTAAATGGTGTTAAGAATGAATGAGTTAACAAATTTTTACAAGAAGTTATCCGGTTGTGATTTTATTGCGCTTACTCCTATAAATGAAGGCCGGTTTTATTGCCGGTTTTATCTAAACGGGCTCTACCTCGACAGAATGTTTATCACAGACATCAGCCTTCAGGAAGAACTTCTTCTGCTAAGCGAGGACGATGAAATGATTGATGAAAACAGCATCTCACGTCTGAAGGATAAATACGCAAAATTATTAAAAGCTACCGATGGCGAGGGAGCTCTTGAAAGTGCAGAATTAGATAAATAGAATAGCCAATGTTGGTAGATGCTACTACCAACGATATCTTCATCAACAAAGCCTTGTAAAGCCACATACAAGGCTTTCCTATTTCTAGCTGTTACCTACCGTACGCTGTTTCCTTAACACCTTCCCTGGATATAATGAAAACAATTTGTCCTGCTACTTGTGCCTTTTCTTCAGAAGGATAGCATTAGCGCAAGGTATAGGGCATACAGCTGCGAATAATTTTTGCTACTACCACTAACAAAGCAACTCCTCTCGCCATAAATGCTGTGGCCTCTGCATAGTTCTTACGCTTTAGGGCGTATGAATGGTCTCAATAAAATAATTATCACTTTCATTAAACTTTAGATGGCAGGTATTGTTGATGAATGTTATAACTTTGAAGTTTATGAATACATGACGCGTAAAGATTACTTTATAATTGTATTAATATTAGGGGCTTTGGCAACCATAAGTCCTTTTTCTATAGATATGTACTTGCCCGGTTTCCCGGCTATTGCAAAAGATTTAAACACTTCTATTGCCCAGGTGCAGTTATCCTTAACCAGCTACCTCATCGGTATTTCTGCAGGGCAGCTGCTTTACGGTCCATTGCTGGACCGGTACGGGAGAAAGAACCCACTTTATGTTGGCCTGGTAGTTTACCTGCTTGCTTCCTTAGGCTGCGCCTTCACCACTTCAGTGGAGTCTTTAATTGCCATGCGGTTTTTGCAGGCATTAGGAGGCTGTGCCGGTATGGTGGCAGCTCAGGCCCTGGTACGGGACTTGTTTCCGGTTAATAAAACGGCTCAGGCTTTTTCGCTGATTACCCTCGTTATTGCGGTGTCTCCGATGATAGCGCCAACGGTTGGCGGTTATGTAACAGCAGTTTTCGGGTGGCATTATGTTTTTATCATTCTGGCCATCATTACTGCGCTTATCCTGCTGGGCGTTCATTTTGCGTTGCCAGAAGGAAGGCAGCCGGATACCACCATGTCACTCCGCCCAAAACCGGTAATAAATAATTTTTTCACAGTACTAAAACAACCCCAGTTCCTGGTGTATGCGCTGGTGGGAGGTATCGCCACATCTGCTCCGTTTGCCTACATAGCAGGCTCTGCTGATGTTTTCATGAACATCTACAATGTAAGTGAGCAGACCTACGGGTGGATATTTGCTTTTCTGGCCTTTGCTATGATTGGCTCAACGCAGCTAAATCATATCTTGCTGAAGAAGTTTAAGAGTCAGCAAATCATCAACTTTACCCTATTTTACCAGACCGCCATAGGTATTCTGCTGGTGGCAGGCACCTGGTATGGGTGGTTCGGTATGTACAGCCTCATCGTGTTGATGTTTGTTTTCCTGACAGGGCAGGGCTTAACAAACCCTAATGCCACAGCGCTTTCCCTGGCGCCTTTCACAAAACATGCCGGTAGCGCGTCTGCCTTAATGGGCAGCTTTAGGATGGCGATGGCCGGAGTAGTGTCTGCTTTGGTTAGTGTATTTCACAACAGCACAGCCATTCCGATGGTGAGCGTGATGACTGCTTGCGCGCTGGGTGGCCTGGTTGTGCTGACGATTAGTAAGCGAAATGTGCGGTATAAGGCAAGCCAGCAGGAAGTGGAAGAAGATATTTCCGTTGTGATGTAAAGTTTTGTTATAGCCGATGTAAAAATAAAGCCCCTGGTTTAAGTTAGAGGCTTTCTTTTTATGGACTTTTTAGCAGCTTTTGTCATACTTAATTTGCTACACTCTGCTCAAACAGGCTATTTTTGGTAATGAGTTGAAAGCACAGGTGTGCAGGAGAACATAGAACAACTTACAAGCTCGATCTCGTACTTTAGTTTGAACCAAGAAAGAAATATGAAGCAGCAAGCCCTTATAGGTATGGATATAGGTACAACCAGTACCAAAGCAGTAGCTTTTGATATGGAGGGGAACATGCTGTTTCGTGAAGCAATCGAATATCCTATTATCAGTACACAGCCTGATTATGCTGAGCAGGATCCGGAGGTGGTATTCAAGGCTGTGCTGGATACTTTAAGCACTGTTGTTTTAGAACTGAAAATACTTGGTGTAGAATTAACAGGCGTAAGCTTTAGCAGTGCCATGCACAGCCTTATCGCAGTAGATGCGCAGGGCAACACCCTCACAAAATGCATTATATGGGCCGACACCCGAAGCAAAGTGTATGCAACAAACCTGAAAGGAAGCGTGATTGGACACGACATTTACCTGCACACCGGAACACCGCTGCACCCCATGTCGCCCTTGCCCAAACTACGCTGGCTGCGTGACCACGAGCCGTTGTTGTTTAAGAACACAGCGAAGTTTATCGGTATAAAAGAGTATGTGTTTTTCCGGCTGTTCGGGGAGTACAAGATAGATTACTCCATTGCCTCAGCTACCGGTCTCTTTAACATTTTTAAATTTGATTGGCACCTGGATTCCCTGGAATTAGCCGGAATCACCAAAGACAAGCTGTCTGAGCCTGTACCACCTACCCATACCTTCCGCAACCTGAAGCCGGACTATGCGACTTTGCTTAACATACCTGCTACCGTTCCTTTTGTGATTGGGGCGAGCGATGGTTGCCTGGCCAATCTGGGTTCCAATGCTGTTCGTCCGGGGGATGCCGTTGTCACGATTGGTACCAGCGGTGCGGTGCGTGTGATGGCGAGTGAGCCAGCCACAGATATCCAGGAGCGTATCTTCAGCTATATTCTTACCCCAAAGCGCTTTGTGCTGGGAGGAGCCGTGAACAACGGTGGTGTAGTCCTGCGCTGGTTCCGAGATAATTTCTATGCATCCGAAGCAGCCCTGGCAGCGCAGGAGGACAAAGATATATATGAGCTGATGAACAAGAAGGCTGCTGCCGTGCCGCCCGGTGCTGACGGATTGATTTTCCTGCCATACCTGCTGGGCGAACGCGCTCCTATCTGGGATCCTGCGGCACGGGCCTGTTTTTTTGGTGTACATTATAACCATACCCGCGAGCATTTTCTGCGGGCACTGATGGAAGGCGTCATGTACAACGTGTACAGCGTGGGTAGGGCGCTTGAACAAACCACAGGTCCCATTGCTGCCATTTATGCGAACGGCGGCTTTTCGCGCTCCGACTTATGGGTGCAGATGCTGGCTGATATCTTCAACAAAGAAGTGCACCTTACCGATACGCACGAGGGATCTGCTTTCGGCGCGGTTATCATGGGCATGTATGCCTTAGGCTTTATCACCAACCTTGAAGATGCCGCAGCTATGATTAGGGTAAAGAAAACCTTTGTGCCTGATTCCAAGCTTCATTCACGCTACATGCAGAATTTTTCGCTGTTCAACGAACTCTACCCAAAGTTAAAAGACTGCCTCCATAAAGCTTCTCACCACATTGGCGCATAAAAAGTACAGGATATAAACTTTAATCTATATATTCAGGCATAGCATGTCGTATGCCGGTTATACTAGATTTTCAGCACCTGTAAATCCCTACACTATGTCGCTTCTCATCGTTCTTTTTGGCGTTATATCGCTGCTTATCCTGACGCTTGTTTTCCGGATAAATGCCTTTATAGCACTTGTGCTGGTGGCGTTAGGCGTAGGACTGGCCGAAGGCATGGCCGTGAAAGATGCACTGGCGTCGCTGCAGAAAGGGATAGGCGATACACTGGGTTCGCTGGTGCTGATACTGGGGTTCGGGGCCATGCTGGGAAACCTGTTGTCGGAGAGCGGCGCGGCGCAACGTATTACCTACGGCCTGATAAAGCGCTTTGGTAAGCGCAACCTGCAGTGGGCCATGGTGCTGACTGGTTTTATTGTGGGCTTGCCCATGTTTTATAATGCAGGATTTGTGGTGATCATGCCACTGGTGTTCGCTGTTGCTATTTCTGCGGAACTGCCGCTGCTCTATGTAGGCATCCCGGCTGCGGCCGCACTTTCTGTAACGCACGGTTTTCTGCCACCGCACCCCGGGCCAACCGCCATTGCAGTCATATTCGGAGCCGATATAACCCTCACACTCCTTTACGGCCTCATACTGGCTGTGCCTACTATTGTGGTGGCTGGCCCCTTGTTCACGCGCTTTCTGAGGAATATCAAAACAGAGCCGCCTCAGAACCTCTTTGTGCTAAAGCCCCTTTCGGAGGAGCAAATGCCAGGCTACGGGATAAGCATTTTAACAGCCTTGGTTCCGATTGCACTGATGGCCACGTCTGCTGTATTGACCATCATGCTGCCTGCTGCTTCGCCTTTAAGGCAACTGTTTGAGTTTATAGGCGATCCGGTGATGGCGCTCCTGATCTCGGTGCTGGTGGCCATTGTTACCCTGGGCCTGAACAGAGGGAAAACAATGCCGGAAGTGATGCGGGTATGTACAGACTCCATAGCAGGCATTGCTATGATTCTGCTGATTATTGGCGGTGGTGGTGCCTTGAAGCAGGTACTGATAGACAGTGGCGTAGGAAATGAGGTAACGGCCATGCTCAGCGGCACCAACTATTCGCCCCTGTTTCTGGCCTGGCTGATTACGGCGCTCCTGCGGGTTTGCCTGGGTTCGGCAACCGTAGCGGCCATTACAGGTGCCGGTATTGCGCTGCCGCTGGTTGCCAGCACCGGCGTAAGTCCGGAACTGATGGTGCTGTCCATCGGAGCCGGTAGCCTTATGTTCTCCCACGTTAATGACCCTGGTTTCTGGATGTTTAAAGAATATTTCAACCTTTCGATTCCCCAAACCCTGGCTACCTGGTCTATTATGGAAACACTAGTGTCCGTCTTGGGATTGCTGGGCGTACTCGCGCTGGAGCCCTTTCTATAAAGACGCTTAAACAGCAGTATGCACAGCGATATACTGATTATTATTGGTGCTTTGCGAGCAGGATTGATCAGGGCATCCAAAACAGCCTTTGGAGAACTATTGTTCAGTTATAGAGAAAGCAGATTAATTTATCAAAGGAGAAGCCCGTATGCTACATGTTTATCTTTGGTGCCTTATTTTATGAATTCATATATGAAGCTGTTTACCTCATCTGGTTTTTCGTGATGCAGCCAATGGGTGGCGTTATCCATAAAAACCAGTTGTCCATTGGTGCACTTCGCTATACTGGGCTGTGCCATTGTGTCGCTTAGGAAGGTGTCTTTCCTTCCCCATAGCATCAGGGTGGGCACGGTTACTTCTCGGCTTACGTACAGCGTTTTATACTTATAGGCGCGGTACCAGTTAATCATAGTAGTCAGGGCCTGGGGCTGCTGCCAGGCTACTTTGTAACATTTTATCTCTGCCTTGGAGAAGGTACCCTCATTTGCCGTTAGCATCATACTTTTCTCCAGCGCCTTAAAATTAAAGGCCCTACAATATGCCTCCGGCAGCATAGGAAGCTGGAAAAAGCCGGTATACCAACTCATTAAGAGCTGCTTTGGGTTTGTCCGGAGTTCCTGGTGCATCACCTCGGGATGCGGCATGTTCAGAATAATGAGCTTTTCCAGCAGGTTCGGGTAGTGTTGTGCCACAGCCCACGCTACCGCTCCGCCCCAATCGTGGCCGACCAGGTATACCTTCCGGGAGATAACCTGCTGTATCAGGTCAGCAATATCAGTTGTTAGTTGAGAGATGGTATAAGCTTTCACTCCGGAAGGTTTGCTGCTGGTGTTGTACCCCCGCTGATCGGGCGCCAATACCCAAAAGCCTTTGGCTGCAAAAAAGCCCAGTTGCTTGCGCCAGCCGTACCAGAACTCCGGGAACCCGTGCAGGAATAACAAAACCGGCCCCTCCGGGTTACCTGCTTCCGCTACATGCAACCGGATACCATTTACTGTGTAGTATTTGTCTCTTATCTCCATAGGCTGTCATACCTGCCTAGAGCACTTCAGGATGCATAAAAACGTGTAATAGAAATTCTCTGAGGCAGAGCAACTCTGTTTCAACCCTTATAGCCAGGTTGGTTAAAACAGAAAGAGGGCAACACGCTTGTGCTACCCTCTTCTGCTGTTGGTGTATGTGGTGTGTTACTTTTTAACCAGCTTAAAGGTATACTTTGAGCCGTTGTCGATGACGTTGAGCAGGTACATCCCTTTTGCATTTGCTTTTGCAGTGTTCACTGCGAGTTCCACCTGGCCATCCTGCACCTGTGCCTGCTGCTCCAATATTACCTGGCCCAGCGTGTTTGTCAGTACCAGGCTCACCGGACGGCTTTCACCACCCTGTGGCAGGCGCACCATTACCTCCTGTCCGTCTGCGAACGGATTAGGGAAAGCGGCGGCCGCCTCCATCTTTGTATCCATGTTTACCGCTTTGATGCTAGAATAAGTAGTTGTGCCATCTAAATCCATCTGAGCCAAACGGTAGTAGCGTGTGCCAAAGGCAAGAGTGGCGTTGTCTGTATAGCTATAGCGCTGTTTCACGGATGAGTTTACCACTTTGCTATCCACAAAAGCTACTTTGCTGAAGGTCGTGCCGTTGGTTGACACCTGCACCTCAAAGCCACTGTTATCTTGCTCAGAAGCCGTCTCCCATGTCAGCAGCACGCCCTGCGCCTGGCGCTGCGCTTTGAACCAGGTAAGTTCGACGGGGAGGGGATTGTTACGGTTTGCTAACGTATATACTCCGTACTTTCTGTCTGCATCAGCTAGCTGATAGTTGTAAAAAGCTTCTGCTGTTTCAACTTTTGGCAAGAATTCGTAGGTGTTGTTTATGTTCTTTCGGTAAACCTCATACAACGTTCCAGCTGATTCCGTTAAATTGAAATCAGGAAATGCTAACTCCATCCCAGCTGTAAATTTATCTGTTGCCTGGGCATTTGGAGTAGAAACATAATACTGGCGCTGTACGGAACTGTTTTCGAAAGTTGTTCCAGTCACGCGTTTTACAGTAACGTTGTTTATAGGAGTAGAACTATCAGTAATTCTCATGCCCATTCTTCCAAACAGTTCAGTACCACCTGCTGCCACGTTTCTTGTCGTTTGCAGATTTCCTCTGACATGCGCTGTTGCTGTCTCTAAAGATAACATGTTTGCGGTTGCACCTAAAAACAGTGTTCTATCGCCTGTCGTCAGCACTGTGTTTTCAACTTTCAACTCATTGTTAACAGTTAAATCTGTTGTCATGCTAGATGTTGTGCCATTTGAAACTGTTAAGTTATGGAAGGCTCCAGTACTAGTTATTGTAGACGTGATTGTTTTGTTGAGTCCATTGAGGATAATAGTTGAAGCATCGGAATTAAAGGTGCGATCATTTAGCCAGTTCCCGCTTATAGTGTGAGTTGCAGCCTTTGCATTAAAAATACCGTTGTTTGTAAAGTTGCCTCTTACATTTAATTGATTGGTGACATTGGTGTTGGGATTATTAATAGTGCCATCGTTTTGCACATTCCCTGTGATAGTGTGTGTGTAGTTACCGTCCGATTCAAAATTAACCTGACTGTAAACTTGAAAGTTGTTCTTTATTTCAAGTCCTGTGGTAGCGAACTTAGTGTCTTTTCCGCCAAGAGTTAAATTGTAATAGACAGCAGGTGTGATATTTTGATTTGCGTCACCATCGTAAAAGAAAAAACTGTTATTATGAGCAAACGAAACACCGGTATTTATTGTGAAAATATTACTTACAGAGATTGCACCACCTGCAGTTTTTGTTATATCTGAAGTGCCTGAAGCATGAGTTAAAGTTAGATTATAGTAACTAAGAGGTGAAATGGACTGAGCGTTACCATCATATATAACATTACCGATTCCTTTATTGAACTGACCAGTGCTGTTGAAAGTGCCTCCAATATGGATAGTGCTGGTGAAAGCATCAATTCTACCTGCATTTGTTAAATTGGCAGCAATTGAATGGACTCCACTACCAGCATTAAAAGTGACACCTGATATTATATCCAAGTTACTCCCAACTGAAAGATTGCCTGTAGCCATTTTAGTGCCCGAACCCGAGAACTGTAAGTTATGGTACGCTATGCCAGCAACACTTTGGTTTCCACCGTTATAGTTTACAAGACCTGTACCTTTATTGAATATGCCTGTTATAGTATTGATGTTGTTAGTAAAATTCTCCCCAATATTAATGGTGCTTGTTTTTGCTTCTATGGTTCCAGCGTTAGAAAGACTTTTTAATATAGTATGATTTAATGCGAGAGCATCAAAAATAACACCGGAATTTACTGTTAAATTACCTCTAACACCAAGCCCTGCAACTGGCGTTTTTGTACCGGAACCGCTTAATATTAAATTACCATATGATGTTGCCGTTTCAGCCACGTTGACTCCAGCCATTTCGTAGAAGTTGAAGATATTTTGAGCCGCTGTTCCGTTGTACTCAATAGTACTAGTAGAACTGAATCTATAGAAAATATCTTGATTGTTACTATAGTCTGAGTTGTTGTTACCTTGAAATTTACCTTTGGTTATGGCTCCAGAAAGAATCATGTTCCCGTTACGAGCTATCCTTAAAGTAGCGCGTTCTTTTGGCTTGCCAGTAGCAGTTTCAAACATCAAATCAGCCAAACTAAGTTTTGCAATCGAAGTAATGGCTGTACTGTTGGTAGTATCTCCGATAATTAACTGGCCACCTGTCTTAGGCTGACCTTGTCCCGCATAGATTCTTATGTTTTTACATGCGTATTCGCCAGTTCTTACAGTTACTGCATGACCGTTAAATATGTTAACGTTGTCGTTTGTACTAGGATAATGTGTACCAGCCAGAGGGCTAGAAGTGGCTGGTTTACCCCAAGTAGCAGGTAAATGCCAATCTCCAGACCCTACTGTTGTGAATGTTGTTCCTGCTTGCCCAAAACTACTAAAGCTAAGCAGCAGCATGCTCAGCATTAAAAGCAGCATTTGTTGATTAATTCTGCCGCAAATGCTTTTTAATGCAACCGTGGCAGGTTTTGTCCGTAATAGAGGTGAATTTGAAATGTAAAGGTTTTCCATATAATTGTTTTGTGTTGAGGGTGACTGAGCTCTTACTTAGCGAATAGGTTTGTCTTACTTTTTAGGCAATAGTTTTCCTTTGCAAAAACATGATGATTTTTGCTTATTTATAGATGCTGCAGTTGGCTACAGGAAGTCTTTACTTTTTAGGCAATAGTTTTCCCATTGCTGTTTTCACAGCATTTTTCATTTGGTAATATTTCCTGATGTTTTATCTAATAGGCTTCTTTTACTCTAATTTTATATAGATATGGAGCAATATTACATATAAGGTATATTAAATACTAGAGCTTTATTAGGAAAAAATAATGAGATAAGTATTTTATATGTTGGTTTAAGACAATAATGCGGTTGTTCATTTTGTAATAAAAGTGAACAAAAACAACTGAAAAGTGATTAACATGCTATTCATGTATAATAAAAACAGTATATAATATTGTCCTTTTAGTTTTTGTTGAAGTGCTCATAAAAAATAATCATTTCAAGGCTGGTGTAAATTCAAGTGTTTGGTTTAAAAATTTTTTTTGAACTCCTTTTTCATGATGCTCCCCATGCGGAATGCTTCTTTAGTACCCTTCCCTTTCCGACTCATTCACAAACCAATCCGCTAAGCACTTGTTTAGCTTTGTACTTTAATTCTGGAAGTATATCTTTAAAAACTGGGGGTAGTTACCTTTTAAACAAAAAGATAGCTGTACATTTCAGAAGTAACTCTTCTTAAGTTCCGGATGACTCGCTTCCAACCATAAAATCTGGATAAAAAGACCATCTATAGCACCCAAGCTTTTAATCATATGTGGCTTTAGGTAGTGATGGTAAAAAAGCAGTTCAGTACTGGATAAGATAGTATAGAGTATCCTGAAGTTTCGATCAGTATATTAGCTCCTCGTGCTTTCCCTTGTCATAATAGCCAACAGCGCGTAGTATAGGTGCCAAATATGTTTGCGCCTTCTGATAAAGCTGCCGCTTTGTCCTTTCTATCTCCGGTATTTGGCAACTTTAGAAAAAAGCTGTAATATGTTCCCAAATGCAAAATGAACTTTTCAGGATAATGTAGTCTTACATAATTGTGTTGCCGCACAGCATATAATTCCAGAGATTTAGTTTGCGTCAGTAGCTGATTCTTTTAATAGATTAGCCTTCTTATGCTTGAATAGATAAGTGTAAACTCAACCAGTGCATACCCGCTAACATTTTACATAACAATATTAGAATTATTTAGGCCCGCATGAACAGACGAGTAGTAATTAGAAATATGGCCCTGGCCGTTACTGGCCTGGTGCTTCTCCCGGGATGCGATCTCAGCAGTAAAAAAGCAACAGCGCAGGAATTGCAGCCATACCTTTCACCTAGCCAAGAGGGACTTTTAGCACATGTGGTTGATACCATTATCCCCGCTACAGACACTCCCGGCGCCAAAGACCTGAATGTGCATCTCTTCGTCCAGAAAATGGTGGCTGATTGCTATGAGAAGGAAGCGCAGGAAAATTTATCGAAAGGACTGGATGGTCTTAAAGCGAAGGCTAGGAAAAAGCACGGCAAAGTATTCGAAGCCTGCAGCACTGACGAGCGCATAGCCTTGCTGAGAGACATGGAGCAGTCCGGCGACACAAGTGAGAGTGAGTTTTATAAACTGGTAAAAGGCCTGACCGTGCGCGGTTATATGAATTCAGAGTACGTGATGATGAACCTTACCAACTACCAGGCAGTACCCGGCCACTACTATGGTTGTGTTCCTGTTAATCAAGAATCCCTTTCTTAATAAAATGGCAAATTTAGCGATAGACGCAGTTAAAGATATGACCTATGATGCCATCGTTATAGGTTCAGGCATCAGCGGCGGCTGGGCAGCAAAAGAACTGACCGGACATGGCCTTAAAACCCTTGTTCTGGAGAGGGGCAAGGACGTAAAACATATAAAAGATTACCCGACCACCACTAAAAACCCGTGGGAGTTCGAGCACCGTGGGCAACTGCCGCTCGAGGTAAAGAATCAGAACCCGATCATCAGCAAGTGTTACGCTTTTTATGAAGGCACCGAGCAGTTCTTTGTAAAAGATGCCGAGCACCCTTACGTGCAGGAAAAGCCTTTCGACTGGATTCGCGGTTACCAGGTAGGGGGCAAGTCGTTACTGTGGGCGCGACAGACGCAGCGCTGGAGCGACTTCGATTTTGAAGGACCGGCTCGCGACGGCTTTGCTGTAGATTGGCCTATCCGTTACGCGGACATCGCGCCATGGTACAGCTATGTGGAGAAGTTCGCCGGTATCTCCGGTAACAGAGACGGTATTCCGCAGCTTCCGGACGGAGAGTTTCTTCCACCGCATGAAATGAACTGCGCAGAAACCTTTTTTCAGAAGCAGGTAGCGCAGAAATACAAAGACCGGCAGGTGATCATGGGGCGTGCGGCACACATCACAAAGCCACAGCCTATCCACCTGGAGCAGGGGAGGGCACAGTGCCAGCACCGTACCATCTGCGAGCGTGGCTGCCCGTTTGGCGGCTATTTCAGCAGCAATGCCTCTACTATTCCCTGGGCTGCCAGGACAGGGAACCTGACGCTTCGTGCTGATTCAGTGGTGCATTCTATTATCTACGACGATGAGAAAGGCAAAGCAACCGGTGTGCGCGTGATCGATGCGAACACGAAAGAGGTGATGGAGTTTTATGCCAAAATCATTTTTGTGAATGCTGCTGCGCTTAACACCAACCTTATCCTGCTAAACTCTACGTCGAAGCGCTTCCCGAACGGGTTAGGTAACGACAACGAACTGATGGGCAAGTATGTGGGCTTCCATAACTACCGGGCAAGAGTGTCTGCGGAGTATGATGGCCACCTGGACTCTACCACTGACGGGCGCAGACCGAATAGCCCGTATATACCACGCTTCAGGAATGTGCATAAGCAGGAGACAGATTTCCTGAGAGGCTATGCTGCCGGCTTCAATGCCAACCGTAAAAGCATCACAAATCAGGATGGGTTGGGGGAGAGCCTGAAAAACAGTTTGCTGAACCCTTCGTTGGGTGGCTGGTCAGTCGGTTCTCACATGATGGGCGAGACTATTCCGAAAGAAAGCAACTATGTAGCTCTCGACAAAAGCAAGAAAGATCCGTACGACATGCCGCAGCTTAAAGTCTCGATTGACTATGATGAGAACGACGAGAAAATGACGAAGGATTATATAGAGCAGATGACGGAGATGTTCACAAACGCCGGCTTCAAGAACATCCAGGCAAAAGACTCGAAGCAGGCTCCCGGTCTTGACATACATGAAATGGGTGGCGTGAGAATGGGCAAAGATCCAAAGACATCGCTGCTGAACAAGTGGAACCAGCTGCACGAATGCAAGAACGTATTTGTAACAGACGGTGCCAGTATGACCTCCACCTCTACGCAGAACCCTTCGCTTACTTACATGGCTTTTACTGCCCGTGCAGTAGATTACGCTGTAAAAGAAATGAAGAAAATGAATCTTTGATCGCAGAGCATAAACTCTACCTAAAACAGGAAAGCCAGCGGTGTTTATTGCTGGCTTTCCTGTTTATCTGCGAGGGAATTTAGTTTGGCTCTTGGAAGCCTGCCGCTTCAGGGGATCTAATAAATAACTTAAGCCGTTTGTTTTAATTTCAAAAATGGTAGCCAGTTGCATCCCCAGTTTCCCGGGAGGAAAGCCTTCCCGGTAAAACCATTCGAGGTAGGAGACAGGAAGGTCACATAACACAGTATTCTTGTACTTTCCAAAAGGCATTTTAATTTTTACCAGATCGACCAGAATGCTCGGGTCCGGTTGCGTGAATTCTGCCATGATATTTTTGTTGATACGTGAGGTGAAAGTTGCGTCTGTTATGCTTTGATCATTTCGATGTGGTCAATGCCGTCTTCGTCATACACCTCGCTGCTTTGCACAAAGCCAAATGCGTTGTAGAACTTTTTAGCATAGAGCTGTGCTCCGATTTTAATGGAGCCAGTGCCAAACAAGGTATAGCATTCTGCAATTGCTATCTCCATTAAATGCTTGCCCAGCCCAGTTCCTCTTACCTCTGAACTCGTCACAATTCTGCCAATCGACATGATGTTGGGGTATGAAACACCCTGAGGCACTAAACGCGCATAAGCTACCAGTGCCTGCTCGTTGTAGAGCAGCAGGTGGTGGCACTTCTGATCTTTATTGTCCAGGTCCAGGAAAACACAGTTTTGCTCTACCACAAACACATCGCTTCTTAAGCGCAGCATCTCATACATTTCATGCGGCGTGAGGTCATCAAAACCTTTGCTTACTTTGGTAAGTGTCATTCGAATCAAATTCTTTCTCTGTCTTAGCCTCTAATTAAATCAAGGCTGATGCAATGCTGCGCAATATCATGCTAAAGCACGGAATGGCAAAGATAAATTAAGTTTCAACGAATGAGAATGCTTTTACTATCAAAATCAGAAGTAAGTGAGTGAACATATTTTAAAGAAAATTCCGGATTATGTGTTAGATTAGAGTTCTGTTATGTTCAATCTTACACTTCAACATCAACCTCTTAACATGAACTATAAAAAGTTGAACCTGTTTGCCCTCTGCCTGCTTGTGCTGTGGGTAGTAAGCGCCATGCCTGCCCTTAGCCAGGCTGCCAAGCCTAACCTTCAACAGTTAAAAATATTCCACCTGAAAGATAAAGGTCAGGAAGAACGGCTCGATAACTTCCTGCAGAACGCATACCTGCCAGCCCTGCACCGTGCGGGCATCAGCAAAGTAGGTGTGTTCAAGCCAGCCGAGAACACGGATGCCAGTGCGCCCGCTCCGACAGAGCAACTGGTTTACGTATTAATTCCACTCTCTTCTCCAGACCAGGTATATAAACTGGATGAGACGCTGGCAAAAGACAAACAGTATACTGCTGCAGGAAAAGAGTATATAGATGCTCCCCATAACAACCCTCTCTATAGCCACTTCGAGACGATTTTATTAGATGCTTTTGTCGGCATGAAGGGTGTAAGTGTCCCGAAACTTAAGTCTGCGTCACAGGAAAGGATATATGAGTTGCGCAGCTACGAAGCAGCTACCGAAAAACTCCACCAGAATAAAGTGGACATGTTCAACAAAGGGGAGATCCAGCTTTTTGACCGGTTGGGCTTCAATGCTGTTTTCTATGGGCGTGTGCTAGCCGGTAGCAGAATGCCGAACCTCATGTACATGACTACTTTTGAGAACATGGCAGAGCGTGATAAGAAATGGAAGGCTTTCGGAGCAGACCCGGAGTGGAAAAAGATGAGTGCTATGCCGGAATATGCAAATAACGTATCTCATGCCGATATCTACCTGCTTCACCCAACGTCATACTCTGATATTTAAATAGCTTTGCTGCTGCACAAGTAGCCTGGCATATTTTCCACAGCTATAAAAAACGCCTGACCTCATATAAAAGGTCAGGCGTTTTTATTTTAAATCCTTTTCAGCAGAAAGTTGTTTTAAACTTATATGCTCAGTTTTTGAAGATACTGGTAATTGTGCTTCACGCTGTCCATGGCGACACCAGCGTACTCTTCCTGCTCCACAAAGAAATACTTCATGGCGGATTTGTCTGCATTCTGCAACATCCGCTTTATATCAATGGCACCTTTACCGAATTCAGTGCTCTCCCTTTTTGTTTTATCCATATCTTTCAGGTGCCAGAGCGGGAAGCGGCCCGGGTATTTATTGAAATAGGTCACCGGATCATTTCCGGTTAAGATAACCCAGCCTAAGTCTAATTCCATCTTCACCATTTCAGGATCTGTTTCATCTAACAGCACATCGTACAGTACCTGCCCGTTTTCTTTTTCGAACTCGTATTCGTGGTTATGGTAGCCGAAAATCATACCTGCTTTTTTACAATCTTCGGCGGCTTTAGAGAAGGTATCTGCCACATGCTTGTAGTTAGACACAGTTTGCCCGCTTGAAGGGAGTGAAGAGCAGATAAGGTAGTCCTGACCTGTTTCTGCTGCGGCGGCTACTGTGCGCTCCCAGTCCTTGTCAATGCCCACGTGGCCGCTACGCAGCGTCATACCCAGGTCCTCTGTTATCTTCTTGATTTCCTTTGGCTCCAGGCCATAGTATAAACCCTTCTCACTACGGGCAGACTCCAGTTCTTTGTAGCCGATGTTGGCAAGTTGCTTCAGCGTGCCCACCGCATCAGCAAGCATCTCCTTACGGACAGTATAGAGCTGTATGCCTACGTTGTTTACTTTGGCTGTTCCTTTGGCGGTGGCGGCCAGGTTTGGAAGAAGGAGTGCACCAAGTGCCATAGCGCCTGAGCTTTTTAAAAAATCACGTCTTGTGTTCATTTAGGTTTTGTTTAGATCTCTTATAGTATTGCCTGTATCAGTTCCTGATTACCAAATGAATAAAAGGAAAAACCGGGAGTATATTTTCTGAAGCATCATATTATTTAGCCTGAGCCTCAACTGGTGCTGAGTTACTGATGAAGGCGACCTTTTTACTGTCCGGAGACCAGGATGGCGTGTTTATACTGCCCTGGCCGCCATACACATAGGCTATCACTTTTGGCTCTCCGCCACTCACCGGCATCATGCGCAGGTACACGTGCTTGTAAAAGGGATGATCACCGGGTTCCACTTCCTCTTTCAGGAACGAGAGGAACACAATGGACTTGCCATCCGGTGAAATATGCGGGAACCAGTCATGAAAATCGCCATTAGTAACGGCTTCCTGCTCGCTGCCGTCTGCTTTCATGCGCCAGATCTGCATAGGGCCGTTGCGGTTGGAGTTGAAGTAAATGTACTTGCCGTCCGGAGTATATTCTGAGCCATCGTCGAGGCCTTTGGCATTGGTCAGATTTTTTTCCTTACCACCTTTGGCGGGTATAGTATAAATATCCCACTCTCCGTTTCGCTCTGCTGTGTAGGTAAGCGTTTTGCCATCGGGAGACCAACTGTGCAGGTAGGAGGGGCCTCTGGGCGTAATCTGTTTTGGTGTTCCGCCTGTTACAGGCACGGTATAGATGATGGAGCCGCCCAGTTCCTCTACACCACTGCTCAGGCCCAGCATTTTGCCGTCGAAAGACAGCGCATGGTCGTTATTGTTGTTGGTGACCTTGCCGGTGTTCAGTCTTTTCGGCTCGCGCGTGGCTAAATCAAACGTGTAAATCAAACCATCGGAGTTGTAAATAAGGGTTTTACCGTCCGGGGTCCAGTTCGGAGCCTGCAGTGACTTAGGTGATGTATAGATTATTTCGCGGTCGCCGGTGTTCACGTCGAGTATCTCCAAGTTACTGCCCAGGTATTGCCGGTACTGTACGAGGTCATCCGGGGCAGGCACCGTAATGCGCACATCCTGAAAAACGCCCCGCTCCAGCACATCCTCGTTATGCGAACCCACAAACAGCCCGACATATACCTCATCGCCTAAATTTAAATGGCGGACCTCCTCCGTCACGAAAGGCTCACCGAATTTAGCGACACGCATGGTGTAGGTAGTTCCTTTTCTTTCCAGTTGAATCACATCCGCGCCTGTCAGGTCAGCGCGTATTTCTTTAGTACTGTCGCCCTTTGCTTCCCGGTACTGCAGCGATGTAAGTCCGTCGCCGTGCACTACTGCGTTGATGTGGGGCGAGTTTCCCTCTAGGTTAGAGCGCACCATCCAGCCCACTTTCCGATGTGGGTCTACGCCCTCGCCCACAAATTTGGCGCGGGTGTAGAGGATGAAGTCACCGGACATGCGTTTCCATAGATAATGAAACTCGTCCTTGTCGAACCAGATGTTATATCCGGATCCTGCTACCTCGTACTGCTGTGTACTTGGTTTATAGGTGGCGGAGCCGGGTTTCCGCACCTGACCAATATCCGTACTGCCTTCAAACACACCAATCTGTTGCTGCTGAGAGAAAGCAGAAAAGGAGAGTGTGACTAATAACCCAACACAAAATAGGAGTGTGCCCCACGTCGTATGCTTCATTCTATGGCTTCTTGAAAAAGTGATTACTCATTGATTTATTAATATAAGTAGAATCTTTTTAGGATTCTAAAAATCAGGAAATTAAATATCTATAACCACTGCTGCACCAGCCAGAAGCCAGAAGTGCAGCAGTGGTGTATTATCCCCAACAGCTTGCTTGTCGAAAGACACAGCAAGAACATTTTTGGGGAAAAGTAATAAGAGAAGCACCAGTAGCACAACCTACATCCCATCAACAGAAAGGCTCCTGAAATTCATCAGGGGCCTTTCTGTTGATAAGGTCAGATTCTGTTAAACCAGCATCTGAACACTGATATGGCAACAGTTGCGCTTATTGTGACCACTCCGTTGGTTTACGATCCCAGCGATGCTGCTTCAGTTCGTCCAGCAGGTCTTTAGGCAAGCCATTTCCATCGCTGGCGCTTAGATTAGATTTTACATGTGGTGCTTTGCGCATACCCGGAATGGTTGTGCTCACATCCGGATTGCTCAAAATGAACCGAAGTGCCATTTCCGGCATGGTCATACCTTGTGGCACCAGTGGTTTCAGGCGGTCGGCGTGGTTTACACTGGAATTTAGGTTCTCCGGCACAAAATAGGTGCTGCGCCAGTCTTCTTCCGGGAAGGTAGTTTCTTTCGTAAATGTTCCGGTCAGGGTGCCTTCATCAAACGGGACACGTGCAATTGTGGCGATGTCCAGTTCTCTGCAAAGCGGGAACAGTGTGTCTTCGGGCGCCTGATCAAAGATGTTGTAGATGACCTGTACGCTGCTGATATGGCCGGTGCGCAGGGTATTCAGCACATTCTCAGGCTCCCAACGGTTTACGCTCACGCCCATATGCTGAATCTTGCCTTCTGCTTTCAGCTTCTCCACTGCCCGTTGCCATTCCTCATTTTCAGCCCAGCCGTCTTCCCACACGTGAAACTGCTGCAGGTCGATGGTTTCCACTCCGAGATTTTTGAGGCTCTTCTCCGTGTATTCTATAATGTGATCTGCCGGAAAGCAGTCTTCCAGTTTATAATCTGGTTTGGATGGCCATTTCATGTTTTTGGGCGGTATCTTAGTGGCAACATATAGTCGCTGGTCCGGGTGGCGCTTCAGCAGGCGGCCCAGTATCTCCTCGCTTTTGCCGGCGCCGTAGCCCCAGGCAGTGTCAAAAAAGTTGCAGCCGCCTTCCACGGCAATATCCAGGGAGCGGTCTGATTGCTCGTCGTCAGAGTTCGTCCATCCTGCCATACCCCACATGCCATACCCGATTTCGCTTACTTTCCAGCCCGTGCGGCCAAATCTTCTATATTCCATAGTTGTTGTTAAAATGTAAAAGTAAATATAAGAAAAGCCTTTTGTATGTAAGAGGCCTCTGTCAGAACATACGCATGTTCTGCCTGTGCGGATAAAGCCGGGTAATGTTCTGTATAGGAAGACACTCTTTCTTTACTGTTTTTCACTTTATAACTTTAGCGCTAGCATAAAGTCGTCATTGCCATTTGTAGCCATGAACATACATACCTTTTTTCCTTCGGTAATGCATTTATAATTTTTTAAATTGAGGAAGATATAGCTTAGGGGGTAATCGCGGTATCAGCACCATGCCTTAACGTTGTTCAGAAGTATACCAATTATGTGCTGAGGCTAGAATTGAGTTACATGAATTTGCTTTGATGATACACTTACCTCCAACAATAGGTTGATGGAGAGCTAGCTTCGCATATTTGAATATGTTTTGTCGCAACTACTACTACTACTACTACTACTACTACTACTACTACTACTACTCATTAGCAGCGACACTTAAAAAAGGAAGTATGATAAGGAATTTACTTTTGCTGATTGTCGCATTCGTCGTTTGTGCCAGTGTGAACGCTCAAAAGCAGACCAGGCCAAACGTTATCATCATTTACATGGATGACATGGGCTATGGTGATATTGAGCCCTATGGCATGACAGGAGTATCTACAGCCAATTTTAACCGGGTTGCAAAAGAGGGGACACGTTTCACCCACTTCAATGCGGCGCAGGCTGTCTGTACTACTTCGCGAGCGGCCCTGCTTACCGGCACCTACCCCAACAGGTTAGGACTGGCTGGAGCTTTGCTCCCGGGGAGCAAAGTGGCGCTGAACCCGGAAGAAGAGACGATTGCTTCTTTGCTCAAAGCAGCCGGCTATAAAACCGCTATGCTCGGGAAGTGGCACCTGGGCAACAAGCCTCCATATTCTCCTGTCCACTATGGGTTCGACAGTTTTTACGGTATTCCCTATTCCAATGACATCTGGCCCATAGACTATGCCGGGAACCGCATTACGGATTCTTCGAATATGCGCGGAGGCTGGCCAGTTCTACCCGTGTACCAGGGAGATGTTGTGGTTGACTCCATCCTTACCTTACAGGGGCAGTCGCGTTTAACAACAGCGTTTACCGAAAGGGCGGTTGCCTTTATAAAGGAAAACAAGTCCAAACCGTTTTTTCTCTACCTGGCGCACCCCATGCCACACGTGCCGCTGGCCGCATCAGATAAATTCAGGGGGAAAAGTAAAATAGGCCTGTTCGGGGATGTGATACTGGAACTTGACTGGTCGTTAGGGGAGGTGCTGGAGGCGCTGGACCAGGAGAAGATAGCAGACAACACCCTGCTGATCGTTACCAGCGACAACGGCCCCTGGCTGAACTTCGGAGACAATGCCGGCTCGTCTGGCGGCTTTAAGGAAGGCAAGTCAACCTCATGGGAGGGAGGAACACGGGTTCCGATGCTGGTGCGTTGGCCAGGCAAAGTAGAGGCTGCCGGCGTTAACAGCCATCTTATGACAAACATGGACCTGCTGCCAACCATTGCGGCGGCAACAGGAGCCCCGCTTCCTGAAAAGAAAATCGACGGGATGAACTTCCTGCCGGTTTTACTTGGTAAAGCAGATGAAGGACCCCGGGAGGTGTTTTACTACTATTTCGGTAAGAACAGCCTGGAAGCTGTACGTTACCGGAACTGGAAGCTCGTACTACCGCATCCTTCCAACACCTACGCAGCGTTGCATGGCAAAGAGGGCACACCGGGCAAGATAGCAAGGGTGCAGGTTCCGATGGCGCTCTATAACCTGTCGCACGACCCCGGGGAGGATTATGACGTTCAGGAGCTGTACCCGGAGGTGGTCGCAAAAATAATGAGCCTTGCGGAGGAGGCACGAAAAGACTTAGGCGATGATCTGACAAACCGGGTGGGCGAGAATGTCAGGAAGCCAGCCATATTGCAGTAATGTTGTAAAGTGTGGTTGTGTAAAAAGAAAAATATATATGAATAAGTCGTATAGAATAGCCACAGCTGCTTTAGCTTTCTGCCTCTCCCTTTCTAGCCTTACAGGTTGCCAGTCTGGGCATGAGGAACAAGCCAAGGCAGCTGCAACTGGTAACGAAAGCGGGATAGCCGTATGCCAGCCTGAGGCGGGGCAGCAGTTTGCGAAACTTGCTGGAGTAGCTAGCAAGGGAGAAGGGCGAGTTGAAGAAACAACAGACACTGTTCCTTCGAAGATGGTCTGGATTCCGGGGGGCACCTTTGCCATGGGGGCGGAAGATGCCTCGTTTCCTGATGCAAAGCCGGTTCATGATGTAGCCCTGCGCGGCTTCTGGATGGATGAGCATGAGGTAACGAATGCTGAGTTTGCTGCGTTTGTGCAGGCCACCGGGTACGTAACAGTGGCGGAGCGGCCCCTGAACCCTGCTGATTTCCCTGGGGTGCCTGCTGATAAGTTAGTTCCCGGTTCCGGTGTGTTTGTGGCTACTGCCCAGCCGGTATCTTTGGATAATCCGCTTCAGTGGTGGCAGTATGTCCCCGGCGCCAGTTGGAGGAAGCCTTTAGGAAAGGGGAGTGCTGCCTTAGCACACCCCAATGAGCCTGTTGTGCATGTTTCCTATGAAGATGCGCTTGCCTATGCCACATGGGCAGGAAAGCGTTTGCCAACAGAGGCAGAATGGGAATATGCTGCGAGAGGCGGCAAAGAGCAGCAGCCATATTACTGGGGAGATGAGGTAAAGCCCGATGGAAAGTGGATGGCCAACATCTACCAGGGCCACTTCCCTGAACGCAACACAGGAGCGGATGGCTTTGTCGGGGCGGCCCCGGTCAAATCCTATCTTCCTAACCCCTACGGATTATATGATATGGACGGCAATGTGTGGGAGTGGTGCAGCGACTACTACCGGCCGGACTACTACCAGCACAGCACCAAAGAAAATCCCAAAGGCCCGGCCAGCAGTTATGATCCGGATGAGCCCGGAGCGGTAAAGCGGGTGCAGCGGGGAGGCTCTTACCTGTGCAGCGACCAATACTGCATCCGCTACAGGGCAGGCAGCCGTGGGAAAGGCGAAGTAACCAGCGGTTCCAGCAACCTCGGGTTCAGATGTGTGAAAGACGGCAGACCAGCTGGAACTCCTGACAAGCTTTTAAATTAATAACAGGGGTGACACTACTTTGCGTGCCAGATAAAAAAATAAAGCTTCGGTTCAACAGAACCGAAGTTTTATTTTGATATTTCAGACCATAAATGTCTTTAGTCCTTGTTTATCACTGCACTGATTTTAGCCTTTACAACAGGGTCGCTCTGGTAGGCTGCCATTATTTTTTCATATTGTTCTACAGTCAGACCTTCTTCTTGTATGGCCTCTTCCACTCTTTCTTTTGTTTCAGGCTGCATTTTTACAACACGCTGTGCTGCACTACTAAAGGCCGAAATCTCTTCCGTGCCCTCGGCAACCTCTTCAAGCTTTTGAGCCTGGTGTGCCTTGGCTAACTCATTAAACCTATCTACTGTCAGATTTTCACTCTCAATAGCGGAAATTAAAGAGTCGCGGCTGGCTTTCTGTATTTCTGTAACGGTTGAGTTTGCTTCCACAAACTTCTCTAGTACATCTTCAGAGAATTCTTCGGCTGATGCCTGTTCTTGTGTTTCAGTTTGAGGAGTTGTTGCCTGCTGCGCAAAAGCCGCATGACTAAAAGACATAGATGCTACTACAAATGCAGCTGCAATAGTCCCTTTCTTAATTAGTACCATAATGGAGTTTTTAGGATTGGGTTAAAAATAGTTTTAAACGATTGGGCACCTTTTTTATAACGAAAACATAAGTGAAAAAGCTACAAAAAATGCATAAAGAAGATCTTCACATGCCCACTCGTAGTTAAAATTAACCAATTACGGTGCCAAAGTCAAACCTTGCTTGCCAAATACATTGTGCCGGCACGACATTAAACCTCCCGAGAGCAGCACTTAAGGGATAGTTAAGTGCATCAGAAACAGGAACTCTTACGGCAGCAAATAATCAGGATGTTTCTGAAAGGGAAAGTGTGAGCACCTTTGCCTTTTACTTTGTCTCTGCTAATGCTTTATGTCTTTTCAATTTTGCAGGCTCCAGCGGGCTGGAATCCAAAGGCTGTTCCAGCATGCGTATTCCCGAAAACACACCGGCACCAATAGTACCAATACCGGCGCCTAACAATACTACTTCTGCCCCAAACAAATCGCTGAAGATTCCTGCTGCCACGGCACCTCCCACATAGCCGAAATCGCGCCAGAACCGGAAGATACCCATACTCTGCGACCGCTGGCTAGGGTGTGTGTTATCTGCCACCAAGGTAAGGAAGGTAGGGTATACCATGGCTGTTCCGACTCCAACGACTGCGAGGGCCAGTAGCATTAGGGCGTAAGAATTCGTAAAAAATAGCGCGGCAATGGCCATTCCCTGCAGTAACATGCCCAAACACAGCAACTTCTTTCTGGAGTAGGTATCCCCTAATTTTCCTGTAAACAGCTGTCCTATGCCCCAGACAGCAGGGTAGATACCAGCCAGAAATCCAATCTCCACCAGCGAATAACCTTTAGAGCTGAGCACCATGGGCAGTAACCCCCACAGTACCCCATCGTTTATTTTTGTCACAAAGCCGTTCAAGGTCACAGGACCTAGGTTAATATGGCGCCAGGTGGTGTCTTTCCAGACGTTTGACAATAATTGCACTCTGCTTATAGCTGCCTCTGCCTGCACATGTGCGTGGGTGTCGTGTACCACAAAAAGCACGAGCAGCACACCTGCCAGAGAGAAAGCAATGCCTGGCACGAAGGCATACGTCACCTCGCCGGTGGCGGAGGCAATATAGCCGGCCAGAAAGGAGGCAAGCCCCACCGCCAGGTAACCTGCAAACTCATTGATACCCATGGCCAGGCCACGGTTCTTTTCGCCCACCAGGTCTATTGTCATTACAATACTGGAGGTCCAGGCGAGGCCCTGGTTAATGCCCAGCAGCAGGTTGGCTGCCAGTACCCACCACCAGCTGTTAGCGTAAAGCAGGAGCCAGGGCACCGGCAGCGCAAAAAGCCAGCCAATCAGCAGCAATTGCCTGCGCGTTAAATGCATGGAGAGTTGTCCCATCACCAGGTTGGCTACTGACTTAGCCAGGCCAAATGCCACAATAAAAGAAAGAATAGCGGTGTGCCCGTTCAGGCTAAAGACGGTCTCGGCAAATTTTGGTATTACGGCTCGCTCCAGCCCCACCATAGCCCCAACAAATCCGGTCATCAACATCAGCAGCCAGAACTGACCTGCATTCTCCTTTAGGCCCGGTTGGGCAATTATTTTACTCATCGAATATTCTTAATTGATGCCCTACAGCCTTACAAAAGCTTTGTCCTATAAACAACGGCAACTTATACTGTAGTCAATAATCTTCAAAAGTAAGAGAATAAGCCTGCAACTGAAAGGTTTCTGCTCGTCAGTATTGAACAGGTTCCTTGAAATGACAGGAGTTCCTGGCACTGTACCTGAAATGGCGAAGCACTTGAGTTTAAGAATGAGAGGCCTGCACCGCATTGTTCTTTCCGTTTTCGCCTCATGCCTGTTCTTGTGGTTGAAATCAGAATATATCAACAACTTACGCAAAAGACAGGGTGTTCTGAGAAACCTTCTGCTTCCTGTTTATCCACCTTAACCCTCTTCTCCTATTACTTCTCTATATTTTTCTGCGATCGATTTTGGCTCTACCTTTCTTCCGTGGTTGTTGGCATAGGCCTTTGTTACTTCTGCGCCCAAAAGCAGAATTATGGAAGAGTAGAATACCCATAACAGCAGTACAACCAGTGAGCCCGCAGCGGCATAAATACCAATCAGTTGTACATTGCTCAGTACAAAATTTATTATCTGCTTTCCTATCAGAAAGAGGATGGAGGTGATTACTCCGCCTGCCAATGCATCCTTCCAAGCAATCTTGGCATCGGGTAAAACTTTATGAACTGCTGTGAAAAAAATTAAAATCACAGACAGGTAAAATAGGGTGTTAAATGTACGGATAGCAGGCGTGAGATACTCCTCAAAAACAGCTTGCAACTCCTCATTGAAAATAACGATTAACGTGTCAATCAGCAGGCTGATGGCAAGCAATAAGCCTAGGCCTACTACCATAGCCAACGCTATCAACCTATATTTCAGAAGCCTGAAGAAATTCACTCCCGATTTTACCTTTACCTGCCAGATTGCGTTCAGGCCTTTCTGCACCATAAAAAATATAATAGATGCACTTTGGATCACGACTATGATTCCGATAAGAACTCCCCAAAAGCCGGCAGGCACCTCCGTTGCATTTTCCAGAATGATATTTGCCTGTTCACCAGCCTCTTTGCTTATTAAGTTCGCTACATTTTTCTCTATTCGTTCTCTCACAGCCTCTTCTGCAAAGAAAATAGACCCTATAAGCGTAAGAACAATTAAGATGGCAGGCAGTGAGAAAATCATAAAAAAGGCAATGGCAGCACTATACACAATAGGCTGGTTACCCCTGAAATTACTTTTGGTGTCTTTTAGAATCTGCCAGGCTGTCTTAAAAAAATGTTTCACATGTAGTAGTTGTTACCCCTCAACAGGATAAGTGAACGAATTGCTTTTACTAAATAACGCGTACTTGCTCCAGGGGTTAATATCACGCAGTAGCTATTGGTTGAGTTAGATGAATAATAGTCGAGTCATTGAGCCAGTGCCTACTGGCAGCAACACTAAAAAGTATACCAGCAAATTTGGTTTTAGCCTATTTCCTGAGATAGCGAAACTATACAGAGAAGTTGTACTTACAGGTAACATCATGTAATTGTGATATCAAAAAAAAAGCCCCCGCAAGGCGAAGGCTTTTTAACAATAGGATTACCTATTCGTTCACTAGTCTTTAGAAGCGTTGCCGCCTTTTTCATTCATTCATACAATGCCTGTCTGGCCTTGTGCATTGGTCACCGTTAAATCATAAGCTGCACTGCCTTTAGTTTCTCCTGCGGCAGATACGATCCTATACAGCCAATATTTATTTCTATCACTTCGCAGAGCTGTTTTCACAGGCTCTGGTAGTTGTTCTTGTGTTATTTTTCTTTCTGCTCTTGTCTAACCGGGTTTTACGCTTGCCGGATGGAAGTCTGAATGCTTGCACTATGAGAGAATGACCTACAGATGCGGTAGCTGTAGCTAAACTATATTTTTTCTTAGTCGTGTTCTTTTGTACTTCCTCATTTATTAGCATAATCGTGCCAAATACTATATCTAATTTCAAGATGTTGTTGTATAGGTTATTAAGGCAAGATGATGAGGGCTGGGCTATGTGTGGAAGGCCTGCGTTGTTGTGTATGTTCGCCACATATTGTAGAATATTTCCACAACGTGTGGAGATGAGTTCAGGGTTTTCTACGCATCTTTTCCTATGCTTTGCGGTGGCACGTTTATTTGTTTATGCTATATTCGCTTATTAACCTGTGACACCAAACCTGCTCTTTTGTTCGGGTCGTAGTGTTTTATCGTACCTAATACTCTGGAAGGTAAAATCCAGACGCCTGAATGATAAAGTGCTTGTTCACATTGCAGGCATTCTTGTTCTTTTTAAACCAGGAACTTATTTTAATTTATAACAGACAACGCTATGCTTTCTACTAATCCCTCCATTCTCTCTACTCTTCAGAACACGCAATCTGCTGTTGATTGGCAGCAACTTTTAGTGTCTATCATAAAAGCGTTTAATTGCACCACCGGTACGATTCATACCCTCGATAAGAATACCGGGCTGCTGACGCTAAAGGCCCATGAAGGCATACCGCCCTTTCTGCTACCTAAAATGAATGCGATACCTATAGGCAAGGGGATGGCCGGAATTGCTGCAGAACGCAAAGAGCCAGTAGAAATGTGTAACCTGCAGACAGATGGCTCTGGCGTGGCGCGACCTGCTGCTAAGGAGACAAAGGTAGAGGGTTCTATTGCGGTGCCGATGTTGCTTAACGGGGAATTATACGGCACATTAGGTATAGCTAAACCGGTTTCTTATGATTTTACAGAGGAGGAAACTAAAGACCTGCTGCGGATAGGGGAGGAGATGAGCCGCTACATTTCTGCCAACCCAGCACAGGCTTCTGCTTAGGCTTAAAACTAAGTTTATTGAACTTTGCTGTGGGAGTAGCAGTATTAAGCCTCCCATAGCAAGGGCTCAATCTACTTTATGAGAAGCGCAGTTGTTTCTCAGTTTGTTCTGTTCTTTTAGGAGGTAAGCTAACCGTATTGACTATCGTTGGTTCTGCTTCCACGTACCAGTGTGTAACAGCAGTTTTCCAATAAGGCATGTATTGTTGATGCCGGACACATTCTACGCATCATCCCCGAATTGTTCCGATCCAATCTGCTGCATCTTCGAAGGTGATGAATTGTTCAACTTCAATAGCAGAAGTATGCGTTTCCTTCAGACGGCTTGATATATTTTCGAACATGATAATGCTCTCCGAGTCTTTTTCGATGATGCGTGCAATTTTCTTCAGTGAGCTGCCTAGCAGGGAAAGAGCTACCTGATATAAAATAGGCTTTTGCACTTGTGTGGGAAAGCCGGTTAGTAATTTGGAGTCAGCTATCCAACATTCTACAGCATGGCTCTTTATTAATTTGACACACAAGTCACATACCTCCTGGTACTCCGCTGCAGAAGGTTTTAGTTTCCACTCCGTATACATCAGTTTCACGTCAAAGTCTATCCAAAGACGAAAATTAGCTCTCTCTACCTCAAAAATGTTTTCGGGCAGTATCAACGTGCTCCTGACAAGTACAGACTCTCCCATTGCAGCAACCATATAAAAGCAGTTATAAATAAAAACAAGATAGTTTATTTATTTATAATAAATAATATTTTATTCATATTAATTGTGAGTGACCACTTTTAATAAGTTTAACAATAAACAGGTCAGAACTACAAAATATATAAGAAGCCTTCAGCCTTTTACACTGCTTCTTTGTTATGGAAGATCCTTACCCTGAGGCGTTTGTTTATTGTGCCCTGGTAAATAAAATCCTGCTGTTTAAAGTATGACTGTATCAGCTTTAGGAAAGAAATGGCGAAGTGGCGATACATCTAAACTGGAAATTTTTGAAGGAAGCTTGTTATGGCTTTAAGCTACAAAAGGAAATTTGTAAGAATACACTTTATACAGTTGGCCTAAAGGCAGGCAAGCGCATGTGATATTTTGTTATGAGCAAGTAACAGAAGCTTGACCTTCCGGGGGGGGGCATTTATTTCAATCATGTTCCTTCTACGAGCACAGGCTGAAGAATTGTGTCAATCTTCCGGGACAAAGGGTGCAATGTAGTCTCTTTAGAAATACAAAAAGGGAAGCGCCACTACAGGCGCTTCCCTTTTTGTATTTCTAAAGAGACCTATTCTTATTTTCTTGATTGCGGTTCAGGAACCGGGAAACCACGGTCACGCATCAAGGCGTCTATCTTTGCATCCCGGCCACGGAACAGGCGATAAGCCTCTGCTGGGTCCATGGAGTTTCTTGGGGCAAACAGGTATTTCACCAATCGGGCAGCTACATCTTTGTCGTAGAAGCCGCCGGGTGCCTCTTCAAAAGCTTCGGCTGCATCTGAGGTTAATACATCAGCCCAAAGGTATCCATAATATCCTGTCGCATATCCTTCTCCAGAGAAAACGTGCCCGAAGTGCGGCGAACGGTGTCGCATCACAATTTCTTTGGGCATATTCAAGGTTGTCAGTGTTTCCCTTTCGAACTTGTCAGGGTCTATATCTGCAGGGTCAGCCAAGTGGTACTTCATGTCCATCAGGGCAGAAGCTAAGAATTCTGTCGTTCCAAACCCTTGGTTAAAGGTGGAGGCTTTCTTGATTTTAGCCACCAGTTCATCCGGCATGGGCTCACCTGTTTTATGGTGCTTTAAGAACTGGTCGATTACCTTGTCTGTAGACAACCAGCGCTCCAATAGTTGCGATTGGAACTCTGTATAGTCTCTTACACCACTGTTCAGCGTAGGGTACTTAACATTCGAGGCCAGGAAGTGCAACGCATGTCCGAACTCATGGAAGAAGGTAGTAGCATCGTCCCAAGAAACCAACACCGGCTCACCCGGAGCTGGCTTTATGAAGTTGGAGTTGTTGGACGCTAACACGGTTTCCTTGCCATCAAAGGTGGTATGGCTGCGGTAAGGGGATGCCCAGGCGCCGGAACGCTTGCCTTGGCGAGCGAACGGGTCCAGGTACCAAAGGCCGATATGTTCGCCGGTGGTTTTGTCTGTCACCTCCCATACCTTCACATCTTCATGAAACACCGGCACTGAGCCTTCCGGAACGGGCTGGAAATCATAATTGAAAAGCTCTCTGGCCGTGAAGAACAAAGCCTGTGTCAGGTTGTCCAACTGCAGGTACTGTTTCACTTCATCAGAGTCCAGGTCATACTTTTGCTTGCGCACCTTTTCAGCGTAGTAACGGTAATCCCAAGGCTCGATAGTAATCTTTTTGCCACTGGCATCTGCCACTGCCTGCATGTCTGCCACTTCTTCTGTTACTCTGGCAAGGGCAGCCGGCCATACGGCATTCATCAGTTCCATAGCGTTTTCAGGATTCTTTGCCATACGGTTCTGCAGGCGCCATTCCGCAAAATTGTCATAGCCCATCAGTTTGACACGCTCATTTCTCAGTTGCAGGATTTTTGCAATATTCTCGTTGTTGTCATACTCATCGGCATTGTCGGCACGGGAATAATAGTTGTTCCATACCTGCTCCCTCAACTCTCTTTCATCAGAGTAAGTAAGGAACTGGTCCATAGACGAGCGGGTGTTGGTAACAGCATACTTGCCTTCCTGGCCGCGGTCGGCTGCAGCTTTTGCCGATGCTTTTACAAAAGACTCCGGTAAACCACTCAGTTGGTCTTTTGTCAGGTAAACCACATACTTCTCCTCATCTGCTAAGATGTTATTCGAGAACTTAGTGTAGAGGGAAGAGAGCTCTTTGTTGATAGCGGCATAACGTTCCTTCGCGGCGGCATCCAATTCAGCACCTTCCATGGCAAAGCCTTCATACACCAGTTGTACCACACGCTGCTGGTCAGCTGGCAAAGGGTTCTTCTGTGCGTTATCATATACTGTTTTGATGCGCTGGAAAAGCTTCTCATTCTGCGAAATCTTAGAGGAGAACTCAGAAATCTTAGGAGCCAGTTCAGCTTGGATTGCTCTGAACTCCGGAGATGAGATGTTACTGCTCCAGATGCCATAGTATGTAAAAGCCCTGTTCAGTTCTTCGCCTGCTCTTTCCATGGCTTCGATGGTATTCTCGAAGGTGGCAGGAGCCGGGTTATTAGCGATGGCATCTATTTCTGCTAACTGTAATGCCATGCCTTTCTCCATGGCTGGCTTTAAATCAGCCAGCTTCATCTTATCAAAAGCAGGAACCCCACCGTAAGGCCCGGTCCACTCAGCCAGTAAAGAATTGTCTGTGTTTTGCTTTTGTTCCATTGTTGTTTGCGTTTGTTGTGAAGCTACCTGCGTTTGGGTGGAGGTACAGCCAACGAAAGCCAGCATCACAAGCAAGCTTGATTTTTTGCCTGTGTAAATAAATTTATTTCCCATTAATACTTTATGAAGTGAAAGATTAAGGCCTTGTTCAGGCCCTGTGAATGTTACTAATCAACAAAGATACTAAAAAGAGAACAGCCTTCTGAAAACTCACAGCGTAGGCAATTGCAGCAAAGGCTTACAACATATTTCCATGGATATAGCTTCTTTGGATTTTCAGGTGCTCCTGCTGTTATGCTCCAGAACCAGTGAACACCCAGGTTTTGCACATTACAGTGCAAAAAGCTTACCAAAGGCAATCTGCAGCAAGAAGGCCTCTCCAGCTGTGAGGGGTATGCTAAATAAAATTAAGTTGATGCGCTTTCCATGTCTATACTATTGCTAGCACCTCCTATTCAATCAACTAACTGCGCGTATAGCCGGGCGAGCGTTTCCTGGGGTGCAACACACAAACCCGGATGAACTGGTGACGTTTGTACGATCGTGCTGCGGGTAGCGGTTAGCCAGCGAAAACGTGATGCGATGGGAAGCTGTCCAATTGCTCCGCCTTCCCTGCGACCAGCGCAAATGCGCTCGAAGGCATGAAGGCGTTCCTGAAGTTCCTGCGTGTCTATGTTGGGGGAGAAAGCGCGAAGGCGGTCCTCATTCAGTTTGTACAGCGTCTGCAAAAAGCCCTGGGAGGCGCAGTAAACAACAACTCCGACATTTATAAACTCTTCACGTTCTACACAGGGCACCACGCGAATAACGGCGTACTCAAATAAGTGCTTTTCTTGCATGCTGCGCTTCTTTGATAAAATTTTCGGTATGGGCAAGTCGTATTTCCAGGAACCGGACGTAAGCGGCCCGGTGCTCATCGGTCGTCTCAAAAGGGGAGTCGCCGGTAAGCCAATCCTCCGGGATCAAGGCGACGATGGAGCGGATACGCTCGGGGCTAAGAATCGTGCGAAAAGCTGTGTCCACAGTATCCAATTCACTGGCCTGAGGCAGCAGCACATGATCTTTTACCTGTATAAATGGCCGTCTGGCCTGCTCCTCCACGTCTGGCCAGGAATGATGAAAGTAGAGTGAAGCGCCGTGGTCAATCAGCCACAGTTCCTTGTGCCACATCAGCATATTAGTGTTGCGGGGGGTGCGGTCTACATTCGTTATCAGGCAATCAAACCAGACTATTTGGGAGGCAAGTGTAGCATCGACAGTTGTCACCAAAGCATCAAATGTAATGGAACCGGACAAGTAATGAAGCCCGAGGTTGAGACCCTCGCTGAAGCGGAGCAAATCCTGAATTTCTTCGTCAGGCTCTGTTCGCCCAAAGCTTTCGTCTAAGGTTGCAAAAACAATTTCTGGCACCCGAAAGCCAAGCGCGCGGGCAAGTTCGCCGGCAATAAGTTCGGCAATAAGCGCTTTCACGCCTTGTCCTGCGCCACGAAACTTCAGCACGTATAGAAATTCATCGTCAGCTTCCACAATGGCAGGTAGTGAGCCGCCCTCACGCAAAGGTGTGACATAACGGGTCACATCAACGGTCCGAATTTCTGGTGGACTATACTTCATAAAAGCTTTAAATCTATAGAAAGCATTTAGCCAGAGTGCTAGTAGCATTTGGCGCTAATCTCAGCCAGTAGAGTCAGGGCTCCTTTTGCCGTCGCATTACCTCGATACTCGGACGAAAGGTATGTGGAGAAGCCTTTTTTCTCCTGCTGGCTTATACCTGCAATATAAGGAAAACCTGCCACTCTTGTCCCTGCACTGGGGTGGGCGCAACTGTTTCTGATTTATCGTTTATGCTTATATCTAGCTTCGGAGAAACATGTGAAGATATGGTGGTAGGCGTCTTACATTCGAAGGATCTGCTACTACCTTAACTGTAACAAAAGTCTGAACGCCTGCAAAGGAGCTTGAGCTTTTGCTTTCCTGCTTGTGATATATTGTATTTTTCAACTTGTGTTGTGTATATTCTCATCAAGTTCAAGTGCTTCGAAATTTCCTTGTACCTTGAATTATGGAGCTGAACATTGAAAGGCATCACAGGTTTATTGAGTGAAAATTTACTTGAAGGCTTTATCCATGTTTGCTGCTTATTTAATAATGTTATTCAGTTGCTGGATTATAAATGAACAAGGTGCCACACTTACGCCATAACAATTATGAAACAAGCTTCCTCCATTTCAGTTACCTGCTTGTATGTACTTTTGCTGTCGCTGTGTTTGAGTGCCTGCAACTCCTGCCAGGCCCAGAAAGAGCAAGCAGTCAGCGATGGCTATTCCTCTAAAGTGCCCCACTCTGATGGCACAGGTAAAGTATATCTGGGGCGCGAGATCGCAGGCATCATGGGGGCTGGAGGTGGAAGATGGCTGGAGCGAAACTCACGGCAGGAGGAGGAGAACGTGACTTTAGCCATTGAAAACATGGAACTGAGCACGCAAAGCGTGGTCGCAGACATTGGTGCAGGTACGGGCTATTATACCTTCAGAATTGCTCCTAAAGTGCCCGCAGGAGAAGTTTATGCTGTAGATGTGCAGGATGCTTTTATCTCGGCATTAAATGAGCAGAAAAAGGAACTTGGTTTATCTAATGTAGAGGTGGTGAAAGGAGGAAGCCAAAGTCCAAATCTTCCGGATGCTTCAATAGATCTGGCTATTATGGTAGATGTATATCATGAACTGGAGTATCCACAGGAGATGCTACAGGCAATTCATAAAGCCTTGAGGCCTGATGGCAAATTACTCCTCCTTGAATACCGCGCCGAAGACACCAGTATACCTATAAAGGAGCTGCACAAGATGAGTGTAAGTCAGGTGAATAAAGAGTTGGACGCTAATGGTTTTCAGTTATACAGGCAGGAAGACTTTTTGCCGATACAGCATTTTCTCATTTATGAGAAAGCAGTAGAGTAGAGGGAGGTAGGTTTCTTTCATGCAAAAAGCAGTTGCTGCTGCCCTGCCTTTATTCTGTATTATAAAACCGGCTTTTCATTTAATGCTTCTGTTTCTCCTGTGACAGCTTTTCAATCTAGTAATATAGATAAAGGTGTATCAGTAGAGATTTTTTTATATAGTAAGTGAGTAATTACTTTGAATTTGTTAACTTAATATGCTAAAGTATAGAAAATTATGTAGGGTACATTGTACCTGTAGAACAAGAAGAATATGCATACTACAGTATTTAAATTCGAAGAGGGGAGTCCTTACATCAACAGCAGACGTCCTATTGGCTTAGAAATCCACAACAGGTTACTGTGGCAGGCCATGCGGCTTGCGAAGACAGGCAAGCGGATATTTAAGCAGGGACTGGTCGTTTACACTCCGATTCCAGCTTACCTCAGTAGCCCCACTACGCTAGAGATATACTGGGACTTTAAAAGCTCGGAAGAGTATGACAATCAAGTTAGTTAATCTAATTTGAATAAGTGAAGCATTTCTCTTCAGCTTAGTTGTGATGCACTATTTCTGAAAGCCTAGGGAATGATATGAAATGGTTAAAGGCAACTGTCACTACTGCGCCTGAACTGGGTGTCTTTTGTGAGATAATCTTATCATCCACTATTGTACTAAACCTAAAGCATTTATTCCTGTTACTTATAAAGAAGCACATACAACAGTATAAACTGAGGGAAAAAAGAGGAGATATATGAGGTTTTTACCGACGCGTTTTCATGGAATGTTAGACTATATAGTAGGACCTATGCTGATAGCATCTCCATGGCTAATAGGTTTCAAAGAAGTAGAAGTTGCCAGTTGGACTGCTGTGCTTGCAGGTGTTTTGGTATTCATGCAAACAGCTTTTACAGACATAGAGGTCGGTATTGTAAAAAAAACATCTATGAGCACACATCTAATGTTTGATGTCTTCATAGGTGTCATACTGGCCGTCTCACCTTTGCTTTTCGACTTCGCGCAACGAATATACATGCCGCATCTAATTTTTGGTTTATACCTTATATTATCAGCATTCATAACACATCGTGTTCCTGCTGCCTCTTACCAAACAACAGAACCAGAGATTGAAGGGTGGGAAAACTAGTTTGAACTTAACTGAGTAGGGAAGCCCCCAAACGCAAGAACGCCCCCTGCTATCTCTAACAGGGGGCGTCTTTTTGTAGGGTTGGCGGCCACCTACTCTCCCGGGTGTGACCCCAGTACCATCGGCGCGTCCGGGCTTAACTTCTCTGTTCGGGATGGGAA
>NZ_SSNI01000017.1 GCF_010015475.1 Pontibacter pamirensis | reverse complement strand
GGGCTTCAGGGGCCTGTGCTCGGAGATGAGCATAGAGGCTAACATTGCTTTCAATCCAAGAAACGGGCGAGCGGACGGGGAGTATGTCTACTTTGATGAAGAGCTTTTCAAGTGCAGAGTAGTGATTGAGCATGCCAATGCCTGGCTGGATAGCTTTAAGGCCTTGCTCATACGTTTCGAAACGAAAGCACAGCACTGGCAGGCCCTACATTGGCTGGCATTTTGCGTGATGTTTATCCGAAAAATCAACAAAAAACTGAAACACTAAACAGCTTCGAAATGAAAATGTGCAGATTGCAAATTTTCATTTTAGTAACACATCATTCCTCCGATGTAGTTTTATAGTTAAGTTAGCCAAATATTGAAAGAACCAGAACTACATACTCAAAGACTGAAGCTGAGATTAATAAAATCTTCAGATTTAGGTGCGATTCATGCGTTACATGTGTTACCTGAAATAGATGAATTCAATACATTGGGTATACCGAAGGATATAGCTGAAACCAGATCTACAATCACTCCGTGGATTATAAACAATCAGCAAGAGGTTATCCTACAGTATACGTTTGCTATCGAGCAGAAAGCAGACAATAAGTTTATAGGTATGATTGCCTTAAAGCTAGGGAACAGCAAATACAGCAGAGCTGAAGTATGGTATAAGCTGGATGTTGCTTATTGGAGCAGAGGATTCGGGACAGAAGCTTTAAAGCGCATCCTCGACTTCGGATTTAACGTGCTGAAGCTCCATAGAATAGAGGCAGGCTGTGCAGTTGACAACATCGGGTCAATAAAAGTATTGGAGAAAGTTGGTATGACAAGAGAAGGAAGAAAAAGAAAAGTACTTCCACTAAAGTCAGGCTGGAGCGATAATTTTGAATACGCTATTCTAGAAACGGATTTTAGAAGCTGAAGTACTGTCCCTGTTACTGCCATGCCAACTACAAAGCTTTACATCAAAACAGCAGCGGTCTGGTGGTTGATGAGAAGCTAATAACTATTTTCCTCATGAATTTTAAGCAATGTTTGTTCTATAAGTTATACCTTACCTATCGTATTCAGTAGATAAGTATACATTATATGGAGAAAAAATTAGCCAATGAAGACCAGATGCATGGTTCTATGTTTGTTCTACTGCGGCGGTATGTAGAGAACACGTATGACTTCAGCACCTGGATAAAATTACTGGAGGCGGCAGGCATTGCGCATGAGCATTACCAGATGCAGGAGGTATACCCGACTAAAGAGATGTTTGCCATTATAGACAAAGCTTCTGAACTTACTGGCATTACCGTATATGAGTTGCTGGAAAATTATGGTGAGTTTTTAGTGTCAGACCTTCTCTTAGTTTATAACAGGTATATAAATCCCTCGTGGCGCACGTATGATATGCTGCTGAATACTGAAGCCGCCATGCACGCTGCTGTTAAAAGAGAGAATAATAGAGCCAATCCTCCGATGCTGCTCGTTACCAAAAAAGGTAGCAAGCAGCTGATAGTAGACTACCATTCCAGACGTAAAATGGCTAGTGTAGCCGTAGGCATTATAAGAGGCATAGCAGGATACTTCCATGAGAAAGATATTGTGGAGGTGACGCTACTGACGCCAGCTGATAAGGAAAGAGTCCAGATCAGGGTGGACTTTCTAGGTGACGTATAGTGACAACGGCTACTCCAGTACGTTCAAAAGAAGTCGCCGCAATCCCAATCAGAGCAAATATTGCCAAACCTAGTATTGAGTACGGCACAAGCACTACCCGCGCTTAAGAAGTACAGCATGGACGTTATGTAAACGTAGAAGGGCTCAGCAGTAGCTGAGCCCTTCTACGTTTACATGGCAGATAATATCAATTCAACTTTACCAGCTTCATTTCAAGCTTCTCCTCCCCTGACTGACGATCCAGAACCAGCACGTAACCCGGCTTTGCAGGATACACAAAGGATACAACTTCATTGCTGGAGGACACATCTATATTATCTGTAATAAGCTGGGTGTTGCCGGCATACATAATGTTTACTAAAGTCTTTTGTCTAAACTTGCTCTTATATATCTTTTTATAGTTGATGTAGGCGGTTGTAAAACCCATCTGGCTGTTGTCTTCCTGTGTAAACTGGTAATCAAAGCCGCCATTCATGTTTATTACCTGGCCTATCAAGCCAGCACCATAAGCACCTGCTCCCGGAGGAAGTATGCAATCTGTCCTGTCTTTCTCAAAGAAGCTCACTTTTTCCAGGCTTAGGTCAGGGCCTAGCGTATAAATCAGCATGTTACCAATAACACCTTTCACCATGCTTGTACCACCGCCCAGCACAGCCAGGGCAATTCCAACGCCGTCAGCCATTACTTTGTACTGTTCTACCACAATGTGCTGTTTGCCATCTGCCCCTCTGATAATTTTATGTACAAAGTTTTCATAGTCTTCTTTCAGGCTTTTCTTTGCCTCCTGCGGCATTAGCGGGTATACATCCTTCTCCCAGGCAAAGAACTTAGCGAGATTCTGCTTCCCATTCAGGCCAATTCGTTTTACATAAAAACCCTGGCTGTTGTCCGCAAGCTCCTTGTCTTCCACGCTGTAAAACTCTCCCATCGCTATAAACTCCATTTTCTTTTCGTCAAAGCTAAAAGAACTAACAGACAGCTGCTGCATATTTCCATTTTCAACGGGCACATCAAACAGGTTGTCACCAGTTTCTACATCAAAAGCAGCGACAAAGAATTCAAGCTTTTTTGATACGTTGCCTGGCCTGCGGGCAATCGTAGCCAGTACGTATTTATTTGTCACCTCATGCACGAGCAGCGATTCGTAGTCCTTAGATCTTTCTTCAGATTTATACTTCCACTTCAGGTTGAGTTTATTATCGTACATTTCCAGCGAAAACCCTTTCATTTTTCCTGTATACCCGTTTCTGATAAACCCCTTGTTAGGAACAGCATAAAGATTCATACCGGAAAGTGGTTTGCTAGCTCCGGAGCGGTACACCTGGAGCTCCTCTAATGCCGCGTGCTGGTCTGCCTTAGATTGTAGAGGAAATTGCTTTGAGGCTATTTTATTCAGTGACCTATCGAAGACGTCCATCTCCAACAGCTTAGTTCTTGTATTGTAAAAATAAAAACTAAAGGTCTCCCCGTTATAGGCTCGCCTGAGCAAATGACTGAAATGGCGTTCTTTCGGAAACATAGCGCTCCTTACCTTCTGCAGGTCCTGATCAAAGAAGTCCAGACCATAGTTGGCAACCCTGGTATCAGGCCTGTCTTCACGGTAAAACATGGTGTAGCCCTTCACCTCGTTTCCTTCATATATGGGCGTAATTGCCTTCTTGTTAGATATAGTAAACCCTGACAGCGTATGCGTCTGTGCCAGGCTGGCTGCCGCACATAAAAGCAGAAGAAGTGTAATTAAGGATGGTAGAGGTTTTATCATAAATAGAAATAAAGTAAAGTTCGTTTCATACCGGTTTAGGAACTTCAGAGAGCTATTTCGCTCGTAGCTTACCGTATTCATTGCTTGAGCTTAGTTTTTTGTCCTTCTTATATATCTGTATATCGATATGCCAGCGTATTCTTATTCTCTTACAAATCATTGCGCCTGAGCAGAACCTTCTGATAGCTTTTATAATGTAGCATCCAAAAAGGATAATTGATGCACCCATCTACAACCGATTCAATTTTTACTATTTAAGCCTTATTATCACTATTCCTATCCACATAACCTAGCAGCTAAAACTATCAGAAAATAAATTTTAACTGAAGCTTTTATCTCATCTGTTAGCTTATCTAGTTTACTTGTATCACTGAAGCATAGTATATCGTGTTGTTCCTTATGCTATATACATATGAAACGAAACGATCCCTTAGGATTTCAACACCTAACCTTTATTTCCAGATTATTATAAGACAAATAAAATTGCATTAAAAGTATGAGTTTGCCGTCACAAATTACACAAATATTAATTTGTTAGCATATAAACTTATATTATTTTTCTAACAAATTAAAAACACATGTTTAGCATTGAAAAATAGCACTGAATAAAGTATTTGCTTTTGCAATTTTGAGAAAGTATTCAATAAATTTAAAATTTTACCTATACTGTATTTACCAGGCCAGCTTGAAATGAAGCTTCTTTTTTGAAAGTTTTTTCGTACGAGATAACATGGCGATTTTAGTAAGAAGTGAAGACACGAACCTATACACTGTTGTTATCCCGAACAAAGGGAAAGAAACAGTTATACTGCTCCATGGCGGACCGGGTGTACCCGAAAACCTTGCTCCAGTGGCGGAATATTTAGCGAAGGAGTTTCAGGTGATTTATTTCCACCAGCGCGGCACACTGAACTCCCCCTGCTCCTCAGGCAGCTATTCAATGGCCAGTTACATTTCAGACATTGATAGTATTGCTGTGCATTTCAACTTAGAGAAGTTTCACTTGTTCGGTCACTCCTGGGGCGGGCTCTATGCGCAGGTTTATGCAGCGAAAAGGCAAGACAAGTTACTGAGCATGTTCGCATGCAGCCCCGCTACCGGCACTGGCTGGCAGTGGGCTAAAACGGTGCTGGAGGTCTCTAAATTCCACAAGAAAAAGAGCACCGGTCCGGAATGGGCAGCGATGGTTAAAAATTCGGCCCTGGGCATGCTGGGAAGCTACAAGGCTTACGGTAAGTTTTACACCCAATTCTCCATCAACTGCAACAGAGACTTTCGGGTAGAGAACCCTGTCCAAGTGATGGTGGACCATATTAATGCCAGCCCCATCACCCGTACCTATTTTTCGCTGCTGTTATACCCTCCTCTTCCGAAGCTGCCAGACCCGGGCTTTAAAATAACGGTCGTTTTCGGAGATGATGATATTTTCGGAGACAGCACTTCCTACGTCAGAGAAAGATACCCAACCTGCACTTTCATTGTCATACCCGCGAGCGGTCATTTTCCATGGCTTCATAATGAAGAAGCATTTCTTAAAGTGTTGGCAGACCATTATAGGGTGGAAAGACCTTCCAGTGTTACATTCAAAGAATAAAAATGAATTACACCAGGCAGCAGCAAGTAAAGCAACTGGCGCAACATCTGGTTGATGAAGTTCGCGTCTGCTCTTTTTTAGCGTAGCGCTCCCTCGCCTCTACAATCTAATGCAGGTACAGCTTCGCCCAACCTGCCAGTTCGAGAAACTGCAGCAGCAGGCTTCGGTCCAGATCATGTTTCTGCCGCCTCCCTGTCATCCATTATTTTGTCTATTTTCTCCTGAACCTTATCTTGCTGATTATCACCTTCAGTCACTTCCATAATACCTGGTTACCTTTAAGTGCCTCCTTGCTTAAACAAAGACACTGACTACAGTTGAGTTACTATTGGTAACCTAGTACTGAATCAATACAGGAGCATTGTTGTTAAGTTACATGAGTAAGATGATAGAATTGCTGGGATGACGATATGCCTTTGAAAGAATGAACGGCAGAAAGGACCTGCTTCAAAAGTAAAACTAGACTCTATGCTATTCACCTAACCTCTTGAGTAGCTTCTGTGGTTACTTCGTAGTATAAATTGGAGGGTGAGTGACAGCATTTTACAAATCCAATATCAAAGCATTATAATATGACAAAGCAGAAGATAAAAATAGACATTGTATCAGATATAAACTGCCCCTGGTGCTATGTGGGCGAGCAACGCCTGCACAAAGCCATGAAAGAGGCAAATAACAATTATGATTTTAACATCAGCTTCAAACCTTACGAGCTGAACGCTAACATATCGCAGGAGGGCGTGGACAGGCTGGAGTACTTTAAGAATGCCTACGGTCCTTCTATCGTTTCGCAGATAGACGCTATGAATAAGCGCCTACAGGACGCCGGTGCCCCGGAAGGCATCGAATTTAACTTTGATAAACTGACGACGGTGAACAACACCTTCAACGGCCACAGGTTAATATGGCTGGCAGGTGAACTGGGTGTACAGGACGAGGTGGCACATGCCCTTTTCTACAGTTACTTTACTGAAGGCAAGAACATGAACGACACTTCTGCTCTGAAAGAAATTGGGATAGCTAATGGAATTTCTGCTGAGCGCCTGGATGGATTTTTTGAAAGTGAGGAGGGTAAAAAGGAGGTGCGTGAGATGGAGCAATGGGCACATGCTTCAGGTATCACGGGTGTACCGGCTTTCATCATCAACGACAAATACCTTATAAGCGGAGCACAGCCGGCAGAAACTTTTCACCAGGTGTTTTCTCAGATTGCCCCACATACTCCAAAATTTGAGGAAGTAACAGCAGAAGGTCAGAGTTGCGGCATTGATGGTGACTGCTAAGAAGAGTGCAGCCTAAGGTGATATAGTTGTTGTAAGGGCACTTTACAGCCTCGCTGTCTCCACTATACTTACCTTGAATACAGGATTTAGTAGAAGGCTGATAAAAACAGGAAGTGTGTTGGGAATGTTACCCCAACACACTTTTTTCACGGAAAATAAAAGTGTTGAATTATGGCATCAGATTATACTACACCACCGCAGACAAGAATTGGACACGTTCACCTGAAAGTGGCAAACCTGGAGCGCGCCCTGAAGTTTTACTGTGATCTGCTGGGCTTTGAAGTCACCACCACCTATGGCGAAGACGCCGTTTTTATTTCTGCAGGGGGCTATCATCACCACATCGGGCTGAACACCTGGTATAGCAAAAATGGATCCCCTCCTCCCGTAAGCAGCACCGGCCTCTTCCATACCGCTATTCTATACCCTACCCGCAAAGATCTGGCAGCTATTCTACGTCGGCTTCAGGAGGCAAACTACCCGCTCACCGGCACCGCTGACCATGGCGTATCGGAAGCGCTCTACCTCATGGACCCCGACCGTAACGGCGTGGAACTGTACTGGGACCGACCGAAAGAGGAATGGCCGAAAAAGCCAGACGGTTCTGTGGAGATGTATACGCGTCCGCTCGACCTGGAGGGCCTCCTGAATGAACTCGACTAGGACATCATATACAAGCAGTAATCACCCATATTAAGACTGGTAAACCACTTTCAACACACTCAGTTTTATCATAAAAGGCTGCCTGAGGCAATTTAGAAAGCCTTTAATATTTTATGAATTAGAGTCTATCAAAAAGCTAAATTAATTAGTTGTACATTACGCTTATTGCTAAAAGAGACCTTACTGTTTTTGTTTATTTAAATTATAGCCACCCGCAGGAATTGCTGAAGAAAATGGAATCACATAATACCGAATCATCAAACTCTATCCCCAAATCCGTCTCAGAAAAAAAGAACAATCAGAAAATAAAAGAACTGATAGAACTGAATGATGAACTGGAGAATTACTTCAGGAACACGATTATCCCACAGCTCTTTGTAGATGCAGATCTGGTGCTTCGCAAGTTCACGCCCCCGGCTATGAAGTAGTTTAGTCTTTCAGCAAACCACATTGGCCGACCTATGGAAGAACTGATAGATAATATCCGGTATTCCACTATCATAGATAACATTCGTGAAGTGATAGAAACAGAACAGATCTTTGAGAAGGAGATACAAACAACGGACTTGCGTTGGTTCCAGATGAATATTATTCCGTATGTGGTTAAAAGAGATAACAGGACCAATGGCGTAATCATTACGTTTGTGGATATCACAGACCGTATGAAAGTGCTGCGTGACCTGGAAAAACTAAATGCCTCTCATGAAACATTCATCTATTCCGTGTCCCATGACTTAAAGGCACCACTCGCAAATATAGAAGGGCTAGTGAGGCTTTTAAAGCAAACATCCAATGACCTCTTAGAACAATGCGACGCCGATAAAGAGGAACAGAACGAGATCGCTGCCATGCTTGAGAACTCTGTCAAGACAATGCGGAACATCATAGAAGAGCTTTCAGAAATTGCTAAAATTGAAGGTAATTTTAAGGAGGTAGTAGAAAGCGTACGTTTCGAAGATGTGCTTACGCAGGTTGAATTGACTCTTAAAGATAATATTTTAGAGAGCAATGCTTCTATTATCTATGATATCAGGGAGCAGGAAATTGAATTCTCAAGAAAAAACCTCCGAAGCATTATTTACAACCTGTTGAGCAATGCCATTAAATACAAATCAACAGACAAAGATCCTAACATACAAGTTAAAACAGAAGCATTGAATGGTTTTGTACAAATTTCAGTCAAAGACAACGGCCTCGGAATCGCTGAGGAAAAGAAAGAACTCATATTCACCCCGTTTACCCGTTTTGAAACCAACACGGAAGGAACTGGAATCGGGCTATACCTTGTAAAAAAGCTTGTAGAAAATGCAGGCGGTGAACTGATTGTAGAAAGTAAACTTGGCGAGGGTTCTGAGTTTATCGTTTACCTGAAACCTAAAGCATAGAGATGTCCTCTCAGGCAGACAAAGAAAATCAGATTGCTTAATAAGCACTATAAAAAAGCAAATACTTGTAAAAGCACGCATCAGGTTAATCCTATACGAAAGCCTTTCAGTTAACCCTGGATGGCTTTTTTATGTACTATAAAAAGCGCCCATACAGATGGTAGCTGAAGGTAGTATGATTCAAGGATATGCACTTTACTTGCGGGTTCAGGAAACACAGGTACCTGTCCGGCACTGAAAACCCACCCTAGCCTCTCCTGTGAGGAGAATTTGTTAACTCTATCAATTACACTCCTCGGAATAAAAAATTAATATGCTGAGTAAGGCAACCAAAGCTGAGCAGGTTAATTTACAAAACTTAAAAAAGACTATTAAATGGAAAAGAGTAATTTAATAAGAACAGAAGCTTATGTAAATGGAGCCTGGCAAAAGGCAGCAAGCGGCAAAACCTTTGAAGTGACTAACCCTGCCACAGGCGAAGTACTGGCCGCTGTACCCGATATGAACCGCGAAGATGTGCGCAAAGCCATTGACGCGGCTGATGCTGCCTGGCCCGGCTACCGCGATTTAACAGCCAAAGAGCGTTCTGTCATCCTACGGAACTGGTTTAACCTGATGATGGAGCATAAAGAGGAACTGGCCCACATCATGACCATTGAATCCGGGAAAGTAATGACAGAAAGCTTGGGAGAAGTGAACTATGGCGCCTCTTTTATCGAATGGTTTGCCGAGGAAGCCAAGCGTGCCTACGGAGATGTAATTCCCCCCCATACTAAAGACAGGCGCCTTGTTGTAATCAAGCAGTCCGTAGGTGTAGCAGCTGCTATTACGCCCTGGAACTTCCCGCTGGCCATGATCACCCGGAAAGTAGGACCTGCGCTGGCCGCAGGCAGCCCTGTTGTGGTGAAGCCTCCATCCGAAACACCGCTCACAGCCCTTGCGCTATGCGTTTTAGCTGAAAAGGCAGGCTTCCCTCCTGGTGTGTATAATACTGTTACTTCAACAGAAAGCAGTGAGGTTGGTAAAGAGTTTTGTGAGAACACAAAAGTCCGAAAGCTTTCATTTACAGGGTCCACGCCAGTGGGTAAAATTCTGATGGCGCAAAGTGCCACCACTTTAAAAAAACTATCCCTGGAGCTGGGTGGCAACGCTCCTTTTATTGTGTTTGATGACGCCGATCTGGACGAGGCAGTAAGTGGTGCCTTGGCTGCAAAGTATCGCCACAACGGGCAAACCTGTGTTTGTGTAAATCGCATTCTGGTACAGGACAAGGTGTATGATGACTTTGTCGAGAAATTTACCAAAGCTGTTCAGGGCCTGAAAACGGGCAATGTGCTGGAAAAAGATGTACAGGTAGGGCCTCTCATCAATGAAAAGGGACTAGATAAGGTAAAGGCGCATATCCGTGACGCCGTGGAGAAGGGCGCCAGAGTGACAACAGGCGGAGAGAGTATAGAAGGCCTGTTTTTCCAGCCAACTGTACTGGCAGAAGCCACCGGAAACATGATCATTGCCAGGGAAGAGGTATTCGGCCCCGTAGCCCCTATCTTCCGTTTCAGTAATGAGGAAGAAGCTATACGCATGGCAAATGATACAGAGTTTGGCCTTGCCTCCTACTTCTACAGCAAGGATGTGAATCGCTGCTGGCGCGTGGCTGAAGCGCTGGAATACGGTATGGTCGGCATCAACGAAGGTATAATTTCTACAGAAGTGGCACCGTTTGGCGGTATAAAAGAATCCGGCTTTGGCCGTGAGGGCTCCAAATATGGTATGGATTATTTTATGGAGATAAAGTACATGTGCTTTGGCGGAGTAAACAAATAAGGCCTAAGCTGTTAATCTAAAGGCAGAAACCATTGATATAAGAAAAAAACACCCCCGAAGTATTAGAAATTGGTCTGGGCTGCATGGGCATGGGCGCAACAAAAGAAAGCAGATAATATGATTGCTAAGAAACTGGCAGCAGAAAAAGCAGTGGAATATATACAGGATGGAATGGTAGTTGGGCTTGGCTCCGGCTCTACCGCTACCTGGGCTATAAAAGCACTTGGAGAAAAGGTAAATGCAGGCCTTCATATACAGTGTGTGGCAAGTTCTGTAGCATCTGAAAACCTGGCGAAGCAATATGGCATCAGCCTTGTCGATTTTTCAGCGCTTTCTGATATTGACATAACCATTGATGGCGCAGATGAAGTTGATGCACAGTGCAACCTGATAAAAGGTGGCGGCGGAGCTTTACTAAGGGAAAAAATCCTCGCCTATAACAGCCGCCAATTCATTGTAGTTGTAGATGACTCCAAGCTAGTGCACACACTTGGGAAGTTTCCCTTACCCGTGGAGATAGTGCCTTTTGCAGCAGAACTGACGCTAAAACAGTTAAGAAACTTAGGTTGTGAAACAAGCATCAGGCAAAAAGACGGGAAGAACTTTGTAACTGACAATGGTAACCTGATTGCGGATTGCTTCTTTAACCAAATTGAAGTTCCTGAACTCCTGAATATTAACATCTTGTTGATACCGGGGGTGGTAGAAGGAGGCTTGTTTTTGCATCCTAAAGTTAACAGGGTTATTGTCGGCCATGCAGATGGCTCCTTACATTTTATGAAAGGAGATAAAAAGGAATAATAAAGCCTACAGAATAGAACAAGTTTTTCTGTAATTGTTTAAATTAACATAGTTCTGAAATTAACAAACATTGAAAGACTATGAAAGCAGCCTGGACCGAACTTTCTTTTACAGAAGCAAAGAAAACTTACGAGACTATCCACCTATGGACCCAGATCGTAGGTAAAATCAGTTTAGTAAAGACTCCCTGGATAAATCATTCCTGGCACGTGACGCTGTATGTTACCCCTACTGGATTGTCGACAGGAGATATTACTGATGAGGAGAAGCACTTTCAGATTGACTTCGACTTTATTCATCATCAGTTGCAAGTAAAAACCAGCGAAGGGGAATTCCAATCCATGGACTTGAATGAGTTGTCAGTCGCAGGCTGCTATAACAAACTCGTGGCAGTTCTTCATGATTTTAACATCCAGGCAACTATCCACCCTATACCCAACGAGCTTGAGGACCCTATTCCTTTCCACGAAGATGAGACACATGCTACTTATGAGGCCAAACATGCAGTCTCTTTACATCAGGCTCTTCTTCGTGCACATGATGTGTTTACGCAATTCCGGGCTGAGTTTACCGGCAAGTGCAGCCCCGTGCATTTCTTCTGGGGCAGCTTTGATTTAGCCGTATCCCGTTTCTCTGGTCGTGATGCACCCAAACATCCAGGAGGCGTTCCGAATCTTCCTGATTGGGTAGCACAGGAGGCCTATTCCAAAGAGGTCTGTAGCTGCGGATTCTGGCCCGGCAACGAGGCTGTACCCTTCGCCGCCTTTTACAGCTATATTTATCCAGGACCAGAGGACTATAACAAAGCCAGTATCAAACCTGAACAAGCTTATTATCACAAAGAACTGAGAGAGTTTGTTCTTCCATATGAGGCTGTTCAACAAGCAGAGAATCCACAGGCCATGCTCCTGGACTTTCTGCACAGCACCTATGAGGCAGCAGCTGATCTGGCACAATGGGATAGAAAAGCGTTCGAACTAAACAGCTTTAACGGAAGAGAGAATGAAAATCAAAGAGCATATAAGGAGGCTAAAAAAGAGGACTAGTACAGACAATGTTCGTTGCCTTAGTCATCACATAGATTGATGTTTTCATAGCCCGGCTTTAGTATTAAAAAGATAAGTTTCGCAAAACCGTTTTACTACTAGTTTTAAGTCCAAGCGGGATGACTTGTTGATAGATAGATAGATAGATAGATAGATAGATGGCTACAAACGAACCTTATCTACAGCGGCACGGCTTGTATACATATCCTCAACAGGTCGCGCTGGAGCTAAACAATTGCCGAATTGATTTTTAATAAGTGTCGTCCTGCTCAAGCTAATGCGTAACTTAAGGTAATAACTTGCTGGTTGAAAGAAACTGAAAAAGCAGTTTACTTAATTCTTATAAGCAATTAAAATTTCATCGTTCACGCTTGTTTTACTTGCTTTCCTGCTCATCTGTAGAACACCTAAAGGTTAAACCGCCGCTTTAACTGTACGTTTACCCCCAGCGAATAGGGTCGCAGCCCCAGCGGCTCCCGCTCTTTAAAGGTGGAGCCTAAAAAGTAGCTCATCGTTGGCATCAGCATAAGTTCATAGTTACCCAGCACCGACACGTTGTAGCCTACCCCCACCTGCAGGTTATAGTTAGACTGCTCCAGGATGTTTTCTTTTGAAGGGAAAACAACAGTTTCTGTCCATTCGCCATTGCTAAACTGTTTAGTTTCGCCCTTAAGCAGCAGGTTAGCGCCGCCTGCTACTGTCACGTTAAACCGGCGATTGCCTCTTTCAAGGAAGTATTGGGTAACGCCCAGGCGCAAGCCGCCATAGGCATAAGAGCTTATTAGTTGACGCTCCTCTGACATAAGCTTCGACTCCACCACAATAGGGCCGCCATTCAACTGCCTGACGCTGAAGGTGTCAATTTTACCAGTTGTGAGCGTATAGGTAACGTTTTCTTTCAGCTGCATCCAGTTCAACCCTCCTTCCACAAAGAGCCCGGGCTTTAATACCTTGCTGAAGTTGGCGCCAAACTCATAGCCCATCCGCTTCGGGTCCAACTGGTTTACGTTGCGAACACCTGTAATGAGTATATCGTCTGTTGCATTTGGTAGGAACTTACGGAAAGCATAACGCGGAGCGAAATATACGCCTACGGTCCATTCGTTTATGCTGGAAATCCTCTTCTCGAGTGGTGGGCGCTTCTTCTTTTCTTCTTTGGCAGGAACAGTAGCCGCAGCAGGAGAAGCTGCCAGAGAAGCTGTGTCTGCGGGAGAAATCTGAAGCTGCTCCTCAGGGTTTATTGATTTTGCTGTAGTTGTCTCAACCGCAATATTCTGTTTTGTAGTTGTTGTTTCATTCAAACTTTCTGCTTTAGTTGTTTCTATTGCTACTTGATGCGCTTCAATTAACCCTGCAGCCCCATCACGTATCACGTTTTTAACTGCAATGGTGTGCTTTTTCGGGTCAATACTTTCCAGAGGAGTTGCAAAGACAGTATTTCTGTGCGGAAGCAGCGCTATAACCGGTATGTCCGGCCTGTTCCTGCCTACGGCAGCAGCGGTTACCTCTCCTTCCGTAGCTGTGGCTGTAGGTTCAGGTACTATTTGACGCACAACTTGCCTTTCCGGTACCATAGATGTAGTACGGCTCCTTATAATTGGCTGCGCATCCTCCACACGCGAAGCAGGCTGCTTAGTAACAAGCGCGGGTCTTTGTACATCGTCTGTATTTGCTTTATTAGGCGGAGCGGCTACATTTACGGTACCTACTTGTTTATTTATGGTTTTATCTGTATCCGGAATACTGTTTTGCATATGGTAGGTGCCTAGGCCTGTCAGGAGCAGGAGTAGCAGGGGCAGCAGCCACCACAGTGGGCGCCAGTCCTTTTTCGGCTGAACCACCTCTGCCTGTATACTACGCCAGCCTCCCATAGGAGGCTCCTCTTCGAGCTCCAGCATTTTCCGCCTTATCTCTTCAAGTTCTTTATCAGTTAGCATGCTTCAGACATTGATTGTTTAAGAAGAATTTTCTGTAAGGAGGCTTTCGCTTTTGCCAATTGAGATTTAGAGGTACCTTCTGCAATGTTAAGTGTCTCCGCAATCTCTCGGTGGTTATAGCCTTCTACTACATACAGGTTGAAAACCAGTTTGTACCCTTCTGGCAACTGGTTAATGATCACCATCAATTCCTGGCCAGAAATCTGGCTGATGATATCTTCGGTGGAGGGTGTGCTTTCTTCTATGGAGCTATAGTCGAGTTGCTCTTCGATTTTTTTATTCTTATGATAATGGTTGATGGCCGTGTTTACAAATATGCGTCGCATCCACCCTTCAAAAGAGCCTCCATTATAGGAATCCAGGTATTTAAATACTTTCACGAAGGCATCATGGAAAATGTCTTCCGCCTCGAAACGTGACCTGGTATAGCGTACGCAAACAGCCATCATCCGCCGGGAGTAGAGCTGATACAGCTTCTCCTGCGCTGATGCTTTTCCCTGTTTGCATCCTGCAATTATTTCTTCCTCAGAAAGCACGTAGTATTTGGTTTACCATGACCATGCAATACCTAAAACCCTGACAAAATTGAAACACTGGAGCAAAAGCTGACTTACTTATCTTCCACTATTATTTTCACACTCACTTCCTCGTAATCAGTAGAACCCAATTCATCCTGGCCACGTGGATAAACCCGATAAGTAAAAATATCTTCTCCTACAAAATTTCTATTAGGGCGATAAATAAAAACTTCATTTTTTACTCCTTCCCAATAATTCATGATGTCCATTATACCATTAGCCGGACTGACAATTGTTTTGAAAGCCCAGTTTGAATTGGGATAAAAGCAAATTATATCGTTTAAGAAAATTCTTATTTCTCCCTTAGAATTCTTTTTAACTATTAGTGTATCGGCGACAAGCTTTGTTTGGCACATATAGAGATCACTAAACGGAGGAGCTTCAACAACAAATTTTATCTTTGCGATTTTACAAACCCCCCCGCTGCAAATTTCATAAGTTGCACTGTCCAAACCAACATAACCCGGTTCTGGTTTATACCCCATAATCTTTTCATTATCATTGGCATAATTAGGATAAAGTTCTCCATGCACCGGCTGACTATAGGTAATCTTGTCATAAATTTCTACTGTGTCATTTACTGCACTGTATACCCTGCTATCCTTGGTATTGTAAACATAGAGTAGGTCGTCGTTTAGTTTAAAGTTGGTGAAGGTAACCGGCACTACATCCTCTTCCATTTGTTCACATCCCCAGAGCGCCAGAAAAGTACCGGCCGTTACCACGGCAAATGCTTTCCGAAGAACAGATTCAATTTTCATAGCTGAATTTATGGTTTCTAAGGGTAAGACAGGAGGGTGTGGTAAAGCGTTGCCCGGCTATGAAAATAATTTTAAGCAATTTCTGCCACAATTCTTTATCAGTGAATCGGCACGTAGGTCTTTACCTAAGATAAAGATTTATTTTCAAATTATTAAATAAAATTATAAGTAAAGTACAAATAAGTGTTCAAAGAAAAATTAACCTTTTATTTTCTTCTCTGGAAGGGCTCCAGCTTAAGGAAGCCTGCAACAGATGCCTCATTCTAAAGGCTGGCACGGCACATTATGCAGCTTCTCCTCAACTATGTTCCATAGCTTCTCCAGAAATCTCTGTATTAAGAGCCTCTGGGAATGATGCTGCCTTAGCTGCCATAGCGACGGCTTAGACAGCGGTATATTAAATAACGTTCTATAGTAGGAGTCTGTGCTCTCTAGGCTGGGGCAGGGACAATATATGAGAGAGGCCTCATCTTGGGGTAGGACCTCTCCTGGGCATCGCGCTGAGAGTTTTTGCGTCAAGGCGCATAAACCAAAGACTGGAAACTCCTTCACTCCGTGATGAAAGGTAGAATATGCTACATCTTTTTGGAAGGTGCTTTACATTATTTGGTACGAAGGGAGAGAAACTTAAAAGGCCTGCCATTTCTATGGCAAGCCTTCTTTATTAATTAAGCTGTTGTTTATTAATTATGGTTTCCTTTAACACGCCTATCAGAATTTTGGGAGGTGCCGCCACTGGAACTGCTTTGGCCTCCGCTGTAATTGCTAACACCCATCGATCCGTAGCCACCATAGTTGCCCGATGAATTACCGTACATGTTATTGCCAAATGAACCGCCTTTGTTGCCACTGGAATAGCCTGTACCACCGCCATAGTTTTTGCTACCGTAGGAACTTCCCATTCCGGAACCATAATCATCTGCAAAACTCCGGATACCATAATTAGGTATTCCCCGGTTTGAATTAGGGAATTCATCGCCAACACCGCGACCATAGCGTGTGCTACTTAAGCGGTCCCTGTTTCCTGAGTAGTAAGGTTGCGACTCCTGCATGTTGCCTTCGCGCTGGTCACTGTTCAAGGTGTTGTACCGGTCAGAGGTACCATCAAAGCTTGATATTCCGTACCCCTGCCGAATGTTGCCCTGCCAGTTTTCATTACCCCTGAAGTCAGCAGCATAACCTGTGTCCCTATCGTTATCATGGCTGCGATAATTCCCAAAGCGATTTTCCCTATCATCCCTTTCGTAGTCCCTGCTGTTTCGATGCTCGTTATTTCTATAATCGCTGTTTCGGTAATTTCTTTCAAACTGCTGGTTCGGGTCACGCCCTGTTCTTTCTTCCCGGTTATACCTGTCGTTTCGACCATACTCATACCTGTTGTCCCGGTCGTAGTGGTTTTTGTTGCTATTGTCGTAGTCGTACCTGTTTTGGTTGCTGTTGCCACCGTTGTTATAGCGGTCCCTGTCAAATTGTTCCATAGTGTATAATTAGGTTATAAGTCGTTTAATTATTTTAAACGTTAGCCTTGCGTCCTGGTTTTTTCCACTAATGGTGCTCTGTTAATTATCCACCTGTCCGATTTAGCTCATCCAGGCTGTTATTGCGGCGTTTGGAATCAAACTTCTCGCCTCTGCTAAAGTTGTAACGCAGGGTCAGACCAACGGTGCGGTTACGAAAATACTGGTCGAAATCGTTGACGTTTCCGCTGATATCAGTGGTAAAAACAAGCCTGTAGGTTTTAAAGATATCGTTGAAGTTCAGGCTAAGGTCTAGCTTATCATCCAGAAAGCTTTTCTTGAAAGCAATGTGTACCCACCACATCGGCGCAATGCGGTATAAGCCAGATGCTGCCGGTCCTCGATAAACGCCATTTGCTTCCATCTTAAGTTTGATGGGCAACAGGATGTTGTGGTTAGACTGCAGCATGTAAAACACCTGGTCATTTACTATCAACTCATTATTGGCGACCATACTAAATTCATTATAGGAAAGCACCAGCGTGTTGTTGGTATCCCAGTTTTTCATGATGGTAAGCGGCGCAATGGCTGTTAAACTAATGTTCTGGGCATCGTCTACATTACCGGTGGTATAAATGGTGGTGGCCGTTTCCTCTACCAGTATGGGCAGCTCCGAAATCACGTCGTTGATGCGCTGGTAATTCAATATCAGGTTATAAGTCTTTTTGAAAGTTTGTGTAATGCCAAATGCATGTGTAAACTGCGGGCGGAGGAACGGATTGCCCTGTACATAAGTATAAGGGTCACGGTAGGTGATGAAAGGGTTCATGCTACCATAATTGGGGCGCTGTATGCGGCGGCTGTAGCTGTAACTGATATCGTAGTCATCTGTTATCTTCTGCTGTAAAAAGAAGCTTGGAAACAGGCTCAGGTAATTTCGCTCCGTAACCTGCCCCGTTGTCAGTGACTCTCCTTTTGAATGCGTCTGTTCAGCACGTAAACCGGCTTGCAACGTAAATTTCTCTCCTAGTTTGCTGTTCAGGTTGATGTATGCTGCATAGATATCCTCGTCATAGACAAAGTGGTTCGTGCGGTTTATATCCAGCACAGGCACATCGCTGTTATTGAAGTAAAAGCGGGAATCATTGTCCGACATAACCCTGCTAGCTTTAGCACCAACTTCCAGTTTCCGATCCTTTGTGAAGGATTTTGTAAAGTCTATTTTGGCAGAATAAATATCGAATTCATTAGGCGTGTCAGTATACAGAAAGTCTTGTATGGTGGGCGCATCTGTTATTAAGCTATCGTAGTCGTTATAGAAGTTTGCCTTCCCACGGTTTGAGATCTTCACATAATCGATATCAGCTGTTAAGCTCGATCCTAGAGTATCTAGCTTGCCTACATAGTGCACGTTGGAAGTGAAATTGGTAAACTGGTTGGTCAGGTAATTATTAGCATCAATAAATAGTTCGGGCTGGTTAGGGCGGCTGCCGATGTACGTGTCTGTCAGGAAATCTGTCTCCAGAAAGTTAGTGCCGAAGTGAGCCATAAAACCAACGGAGTGTTTGTCATTTAAGCTGTAGTCGGTGCCCAAGCGAACAGCAGGCGGGCCTTGCACCATATAGTTTCCGGTGGCTACCTGATCAAAATAAGTTGTATTTGTTTCTCCGTAAAAAATGCGGGTAAAGGTAGCTTCCCGACCACCTACACGTCGCGCCATATCCAGGTTCAGGAAAGAATTCCAGTTGCTGCTTTTATGGTTAATGTTTCCGCCTGTCGTATAACCATGCTGCTTTCCGTTGTAAGTATAGCCGGCATAAAGGCTTCCGTTTATACCCTGCTGCGTGTTCTTCTTCAGGTTGATGTTCAGGATACCGGAAGAACCTTCTGCATCGTATTTGGCAGAAGGATTGGTAATTATCTCAATGTTTTTGATGTTCTCAGCAGCCATGCCTTCCAGCAGGGTGCGCAGATCCCGGGATGATAAGTAGGTTAGCTTTCCATCGAGCATAATGGTTACGCCAGACCTTCCATTGAGCTGTATGTTACCCTCCTGATCAATAAAGACTCCTGGTGACTTAACTAAAACATCAAAAGCAGTACTGCCAGCTGCCATTGCGGTGCCTTCTACATTTATAATCATCCGGTCTGCCTCCTGCATTATAGTTGGGCGCAGTGTCTGCACGTTTACCTCCTGCAGCTGTGTAGCGATCGGCTTTAGCTTTATGATACCGGTTACTGCTTCAGGATTTCGTGCTGTGACGGATACCCCGCGTATTGTTTTGGTTTCGTAGCCGATAAAACTGATAATAACTTCGTAATCTCCTGGTGCCACGCCAGAGAAGGAGAAGCGACCGCCATTGTCAGTCAGTGTACCTGCCTGGGCATGTGTTGTTCCCTTCTTCAGCAGTGCTACCGTGGCATACTCAACAGGTTTGCCGGAAACGGAGTCAATTAGCACACCTGATATTGTGCCCACGCCTTTGGAAGCATCCGTAGCAGGTATCTGGGGCTGTACCTGTGCCAGTCCTGCCACTGAAATGCTATGGAAAAGGCATAGCTGTCCCAGCAAAAAAAGTAGACTTTTTTTCATAGTTATAGGAGATGTGTGTTTATTCTGTTACTACTGGATCAGCAGCTATACTTCAAAGACAGAAGCAGAAAGCGAAGGTTGCACCTGTTTAGTCTTCAATTTGAAAATAAAGCTAGCGTATTGAAGAGACGACAAGGTAAAGTAAACATTACACCAGTTGATATTTTTGTCAGCCGAGGCACGCAGGTTTTACAGAAAGGAACAGGTAAGGCTAAGCACTTACATTGGTGTAGCCGCCCGGATGTAGGAGAAAATCAATGAGTTATTTCCTCCTACATTCGGGCAGGGAGAGCTTAGTCTTTTAAAGACTCCAAGGCCATACCATGGATTTTCAATTTAACGGCATCACCTACAGTTTTCAGGTTATAGCCGTCTTTCCTGGCTTTGCGAATAAAGTCGCCGTCTATACCATGTATCTTAGCTTCAACAGTCTTGCTGATGGTAAGATTCTGAAGCCCTGCATTTCTCAGGTCTTCGATATATCCTGCATCTACCCCATGAATTTTAGCGGAAATTATTTCTCTGAAGCTCATGTCTTTAAAACCCAAGGCACGGATATCTTTTATGGCAGCGGCATTTAGGCCATGAATCTTCGCCTCCAGAACCTGATCAAGACTCAGTTTATCAAATCCTGCGGATCTTAAGTCTGTTATGTAAGCTGCATTGACCCCGTGAATTTTTAACTCCATCATCTTGTCCAAGCTAAGGTCGCCGAAGCCAAGCGCCTGCATTTCTTTGATGTTCGCCGGATTCACGCCATGTATTTTAGCCCCGATGATTTTATCTATCTGAAGATTTTTAAAACCTGCATTCCGAAGCCCCTCCACATAGGCAGTGTTCACACCATGTATCTTCGCCTCCATCATTTTGTTTAGGGTAAGATCTTCAAAGCCCAAAGCCAGCATTTCCTGCACATACGCCTGATCAATGCCATGTATCCGGGCCTCCACTACTTCTCTAATAGAAGGTTTTTTATTGCTGTATTTTTGGAACAGGGCCATATAGTTTTGGTAATCCGTCATGGACACGCCGTGTATCGCTAACTCCAGCAGCCGCTCTTCCTCCAACTCGTTGTATGTCTTTAGTAAATAGCTAACATATTGTTTGTTTACATCACCGAAAAACAGATGGAACATCAGGTTTTCGTTATTGCTGGTGATGTTGTTTTCAGCCAGGTATTTTTTGAAGGAAGCGTCTTCAGTGAATGTATACTTCCCCTGCCCTACTTCCGCATCCAGATTACCTGTCAGCTGAAGTGTACCGGTTTCCTTTTTCATCACGAAAGTATCATTCCCCTGCTTTTGGAAGAGCCCTTTGTCAAAGCACCTGGACATGTTCCAGGTAGAGGAATTCCTGCTTCCTTTAAACTGCAGGCAGTACGCACCGCCCTCCTGGTTGCTGTACCAATAGCCTTCCGACATATCTGCCTGCTGTCCACTAATATTCATAGAGTATCCGTTTCTCTTAACTACTGGAAGCACTTCCCTTATTACTTCAGAAACAACATCTCTATTCACCAGCGCTTCCCTCACTACCTCCGCTATTCCAGGTGCAGGGGCAGGTTCAGGAGCGGGTTGTGGCTCAGGCATAGGGGCAGGTTCTGGTTGAGGAACTGGAACTGGTAACGGAATAGAAGCAGTATCATTTTGCGGTATTACCTGGCTGATGGCTGGTTCATTCATGAACAGAATGGTACCAAAGAACAGTGGGGCCAGGAAGGTGTATTTCCAATAGCTATGTAAGTTTGATTTCTTTGCGTTCATCATAATAATTCGTTGTTTTAGTAGCGACTGATTATAGTTGATGGTGATGCTGAGCGGCTTGTTAGGGCAGGCTATCTGCAATAGACTCAGTTGATAGTGGTCTTTGCTTACCTGCTCGCTCTCCAGGAGAATGGCGTCGGTCTGGTACTCAATATTCTTTTCTACTTCCTTTTTGTAAAGCCAGATAAGCGGGTTGAACCAAAGGAAAATGACAGCTATCTCAGCGAGCAGTAAATCCACGGTATGCCCCTGCCTGACATGAATTTTCTCATGAGCGATTATCTGTTCATAGGTGGCAAAATCGTAAGCGTCAGGATAAATGAAAATGTATTTAAAGAAGGAACATGGGGCTTGCATGTTCTCTGTATTCACAATAACAAAATCACCCTCATCAACTTTATCGGCACTTCTGATGGCTTTATACAAGATGCTGCAGGCCTGCACGAGCAGGTTAAGCGTAAAGATGACTACGCCAAAGCCATAGAGCATCCCCAGCAAGAAGAGCCAGTCTGAGCGCCAGTTAAGTCCGTAACCTTGTTGCACTTCAGCCCTCTCCTCCACTTCCACAAGAGTGTTTTGAGGTAAGGCTGAAACAGCAGACTTAGGTTCGCCCGTGCTTTCTGCTTTCATGTAAGTTTCCTGCGGGGCAATTTCAAGTGCCAGCTTTGTCGCCCTTGCTTCCGGCTGGCTGCCTGACTGAAAAACAGCAGACAAGAACCCCTGGTTGCTAACAACCTGAGGCATAGAGACAAAGGGCAGGGCAAATGCAAGTACGATGCACCCAATGAGGTAGAGCCTGTTAGTGGAAAAGAAGCTTTCCTGCTGCAGCACACATTTGTAAAAAAGCAAGGCTATTCCAATCACGAAAGAGACCTTTAGCAGATATTCAGTCATGGCATAAAAGGTTAAGATGATTTTTGTGATTTGATAATCTGAATAATTTCATCCAGTTCTTTGTCAGAAAGCTTTTCCTCCCTGGCAAAATGCGTGATCATTTTAGAGAAGGAGTTGCCAAAATATTTTTGCTTTATGTTCGCAACATCCTGTTTTCTGTAATCCGCCAACGCCACCGAGGGCGAGTACCGGTAAGAGTTGCCGAGTTTTTCAGCACTAAGAAACCCCTTCTCCACCAGTATCTTCACCATGGTGGCCACCGTGTTATAATGTGGTTTTGGTTCGGGCATCTCCTCTATAACCTCCTTAATGAACGCATTTTCGAGGCGCCAGATAACCTGCATGATTTGTTCTTCTCTTTTACCTAATTTCTGCATCGTAGTAATATTTACACAATACTACTAACAAATTCGGAGTATTCCTAATTTACTAGTAGTTATACTAACTCGTTAGGATGTTTAAAAGTCAGTGGATTAAAAATGAAGGTGAAAAGATGTTACAGGTAAGGGAAAAGTAATTGATATGAATACAGCCAGGGCGGGTGTAAAAGACTAAAGCCCACTTCTGAACAAAGCAGAAATGGGCTTTAATTTTGGATTTGAATACGCTGCTACTGCCACAGATTATAAGAGATATAAAAACGGCTTGAAAGCCATTTTCTAATACTTTAGCATCATGGTACTTATAGCAGCGCTAAACACATAGTCTTATATGCGCTTATTACTTTTGGCTGTTCAAATATATGCCATAAGCAATGAGTCCGGCTGCAGCCGCGAAGGCAACATACTGCTTATCCCTGATCGTTAAGGACTTATAAAAGTCTATCCCATACTTTCCTGGATTCTGCATCAACGACTCTAATTCAGAGGGATCTTTCAGAATATTTCCTAAAGAAGATTTTAGTGATTTAGTATCTTTCATAGTCTTATGTTTTTTTTGATTAGCGTACGCTTTTAAAAGCATTTGGATATATACTCTGATCAAACCATGTTTAAAGTTCATCCTTTGCGGTGCAATTTTCACTAAAGCCTGCTACAGTAAAAGAATACTTCACTTTTCTTTTACTGTCATAACGCAAGCTCTCTAAAACTCTGTTAGCTAAAGTCACGCGTAACTGCACACATTGTGAAGGCTTCACTTTCAGAATTGGTATATTACCAGTATATCAAGTTGCTATTTAAAGAATGAATGAGATTTATAAGACAAAATCAATGAAATATAAATTTTTTGTTGCATCTTGTAGAATATAATGAACATATATGCCGCCAGAAATGTAGTAGGTATATAATAAAAAAAGAAATATGAATAACGGAACAGTAAAGTTTTACAACGACCTGAAAGGGTTCGGATTTATTAAAGAAGCAAATTCAGATCAGGAATACTTCGTTCACGCATCAGGACTGGTGCATGAGATTAAAGAAAACGACGAAGTAACTTTTGAACTGCAGGAAGGCAGAAAAGGACTAAACGCAGTTAACGTTAAGCGTTCTTAGTCTTAACTTATAAGATGCATAAAAAGGCCTTACATGCAGTAAGGCTTTTTTATTTGCTTGATCGTTTTCAGCCTCTGTCTCTCATAATCCTGCTCCGTTTTCAACTAAAATAGGGCCATTTAAATTACTACAATGAACAGAAAATACTTAGTAGATACCACCACGCGCGAATACCTTTGTGTAGCATTGCAAAAAGGACAAGAATGGGAACCAAATAACCAGGACTCCCTTGAAAGCTTTATGGGCTCCCGGGCCAATAAAAACCGCTCGGACTTTGAGTTAGTGTCGGGCGAATATAACGACAATTCTTTCTTCGAAAAGTGGATACGTAACGGCACAAACTTTTTGTTCCGCTACTAAACTAGACTGAAAAGCCTCCATTTTCGTAGAATAAATAGTATGCAACACCAAAATCAAGAATAATATATGGGTAGATCTCAAGAAACTTTTAGTAAAAAAGAAAAAGAAAAGAAAAAACTAAAGAAAAGACAGGACAAGGAGCAAAAGAAGGAAGAGCGCTTAGCGAATTCCAACAAAGGAAAAGGTATTGACGAAATGCTAGCCTATGTAGATGACGAAGGTAATATTACAGATACTCCTCCGGATCCTACTAAGAAGAAGAAAGAAGTAAAGCAGGAGGATATACAAATAGGTGTGCCGAAGCATGAAGAAGTGGATCCGGCAGACTTAATCAGAAAGGGAACAATAACTTTCTTCAACACCTCTAAAGGCTACGGCTTCATTAAGGACCACGATTCTCAGGATAGCATTTTTGTTCACCAGAACGGTTTAGAAGAGTCGGTGAAAGAAAATGACAAAGTTACCTTCGAAGTTGAGAAGGGCCAGAAAGGCCTGAATGCCGTAAACGTGAAGTTGATCAAATAAATACCTTTTGCCCAGCCTGTCTGTCAGCTACTACAAAGCGAGAACAGGTAAATTACGTCCATTAAGACGGGTGCAGAAGGGACAGATAAAAGCTATAAAAGGCTTTGAACCTAACGCTGAACAGCGGTAAGTTCAAAGCCTTTTTCTATTCTACATTGTAACAACTGCAGCCGAAACAAATTCCTCCTAACAATAAATTACCTCCCTCTACTACGGGGCTCCGAGGCAGAGCCGTGAGAGAAAAGCTTTCTCAACATTAACAGTTACAAAAGACTGTTCCTGCAAGAAAAGTACTCAATTGCTGTCCCTATTCAGTCATTTTCCTTATCAAGAGAAAACCGTTTTTTATAACGCCGCTTCCGAACATAATAACTGAAGGCGGAGCCAGCTGCCAGTACCGCTGTAACCAGAAGCCAGCGGTATAGATAAGTATCTGTGGTTAGCGAAGTAAAGGTATCGGTCATCTGACAGCCTGAGAATAATTGGGAAATAGGCGAGTAACAGGAAAAAACTGATCATCACCGGTACCCGTACATGGTTAACCCAGCCCACCGATACCTTCTCCTCCCGCTGCTGCCGGCGCTGTAAATGCTTCAGGCCACGGTCTATACCAGAATACAGCGGGAAAAGCACAAAATCATGCAGGAATATGCCCGCCGGGAATGCCAAAGCAATCCACAAAGAAACATTACTGAACAGCTTAACACCTGCATATATGGCAAGTATATAGCAGAAGATTACGCCCAGTAAGTGTACCGGACCACGCCCATAACCAGGTATATTTTTCATATCAGACCTCCTCCATAAATGTCATGCGGTAAATCCACTTTGTGTTACGATTGCCCGGAGTCGCCGGAACAATAGCCCGGGCGGGGTAACCATGGTCTAAAGAGAGGTCAACGCCATTCACGCGAAGCGCCAGCAAAGAAAGCGGATCCTGAAACTGATTTCGCCGCATAAAAGCCATGCGGGCCACTGCATCTGTTGATTCAAGTGACTCGAAAAGGACCTTTTCTGCATTCGGCATACCTGCCAGATCCGCGAGATCCCGCATGCGTATCCCTTCCCAGTCCTGGTTGCCCGTAGACCAACCCTCCAGGCATGCTATGGGCAGAGAGGAAGTATACAGCGGCATTGCGAGTAAATCTTCCCGACTCAGCATTTGGTGTGTATTGCCCACCAACTCCAGGCGCCAACCCGGCCCGACTTGCTCCGGGCTTATTCCTGCCTTTTCTGCAGTTTTGTTTACCCGGAAATCGTTGGGCCCTTCTCCCGGGGATTGGGCACGGGGGGAGAGTATGGCGAGCCAACTCCACCGTTGCCCCAGTGTCTGCCCTATAGCCAAGGCGAACATTGTAAGCGAGCTTCCTGCCACCACGGCAATGGCTCCCCGACGTGAGATGGTCGGGGGTGCAGGATCTGTACTCACCAGCCTGCCCTCTTCCCTTGGCTCCGGCTCTGTTTCAGAAAGGGATTTTTGCAATTCATTACGCACGCCTCTGGCTCTTAACCCTTCTACCATTACCGGGAATTTTACGAGCACGTGCAGGACCAAACCGGCTATAAAAATCCAGTTACTATAAAAATGCAGTTGGTTGAATTTGAAGTTATTGATGATAACAAAGTTCTGTATGTATAGTAATCCCGTGAACATCTGGAAAAGAATCCCTCCTATCAGGAACAGGATACTCAGTCGCTCTAAGGCTTGGCCCACCGAATCTGCCAATGGCCACTTATACAGGCTCGGCATAATGGACCACAACTTTGCGAACACCAAAGGAATAAGCGATATACCCAATACAACATGAATTCCTTCTGTGAGCCGGTAGAGCCAGATAGGTCGGGTGGGCCATTCTAATCCCGTCAGAAATCCAAGCAGGCCCATGTCTGGTGTCCGGTTGTTGGTGCCCCCAAGTGCTGGGTTCCAGGCAACGTGGTCTATAAGCCCGGTGATGAATACGATTGGCAGGACAATCAGTAGCATGAGACTAAAGAAGGATGTAAGCCAAGGACCACGGATGGGACTGTACCAGAAATCACGACGGAATGGACCCCAATCCCTAAGGGTATCCCCAATGCGGCGCATCAATCCTTTATTATTCTCAGCCATAACTAGCTTTATTTAAAGATGTTATTTGTCGTATTTCACTCAGAAATGCAGAACGCAGGACGAAGCCAAAGCTCCACTCAGGTTTCTTTACTTGATTCAAACCCTCCACGCAAACTCCTCTTTTGACAGAAACTAAGAGAAGAGTTGATGGCTCTGATAGAACATAAATCCAGAAGGAAAAAGCAGCTGCCATTAATTCGCAGTTTTCTTTCTATAAGTATTGTTTTAATTTAACAAAATAAAATACTTTTATTGATTGCTATCTGCTGATATACGCAAAACATAGCGATAGGCTATACGCATTATGCTTCAGGAACCTGAGATTCTGCTTTACATGCTGCAGATGTTATTATAAATCAATACATCTCTAGAGCAGGTGTCATTTATCCTCTTTTAGAGAATACATAAAGCTATCGGCAGGTCCTCAAAAAACCAATGTTAATGAAAATCGTTAGGCTCTATACTCCGGAAAGATGTAGCCAGAACCACCATGGCTGCGCTAAAGGAGGAAAGTATCTTTCACCGCTCTTTTGATTCAGAATTGGTGATACTCCTGTTTATGAAGCGCTGATAGAAGGTTAAGAGCTTGCTGAAAATGCTGTAGCAAGGCATTAATGATAAGGCTGAATCTGCCCAGGGGTCGTAATTGGTAAGGTAATCTGAATCAGTGTTCCCTGGCCTGGTGCAGAATTAATGCGTATGGTGCCACTCAATAGCTTCACCCGGTCCTGGATGGATTTGATGCCTATCCCCTTTGTCTGGATGTGCTCCAACTCAAAGCCTTTTCCATTGTCTTCGGCCAGCAACACCAGAGAATCCTTATGCTCACGCAGCAGCAAACTTGCCTCTGTAGCCTGGGCGTGCTTTACAATGTTGTTTGCCAGTTCCTGTGCCATGCGATAAGTACTTATCTGCAGATGCCTTTCCAAATCGCTCCGAAGGCTAAAAACCAGGCACTGGAACTCCAGCTTTTCTGTATTGAATATAGCACAAATCTGCTTCATGGCAACTTCCAGCCCAAAGTGCTCTAAAACGGATGGGGTAAGCTCATGAGAGATACTGCGGACCTGTGTGATTGCCTGCTCCAGCATCTGGTCTGTTTTCATAACAGAGGCCTTTACTTTGCTAACATCCTGTGCTATCTCCTCCTTTGTGAGTTTGTCCAGGTTGAGTTTAGCGCCGTACAGCAGTTGACCTATACCGTTGTGCAGGGCTTCCGCAATGCGCCTTCGCTCTGCTTCCTGCGTTTCCATAATTGCCAAAAGCAGCTCTCGCTGTTGGTTTAGCCGCAGCTCCAGGTTTTCCTTTTCCAGCCGCTTTAGGGCGGATATGTCACGGGTAATTACCAACACACTTTCTATTGTGCCGTCTTCAGAGAACTCAGCAACAAGCTGAGAATGATAATATACCCTGCCATGAGGCAAGGCATAGGAATTATTGTGGTCGGGTGTTTCACCCGTCTGTAATACCTGCATGACTTTTTCTTTTAAAGACAGGCGCATATTTTCAGGCTGTTCTGTCTCAACAGTTTCCTGCAGGAGCAACAGCGGAACAGGCAAATCAGTACTTGTAACGAAGCTTTGGTTATTAAAAATAATCCTGAGGTCCTTGTCCCAGCGGGTAATAACATCTGGCGTGTTATCTATCAGCGTGCGAATGTGCAGTTCACTCTGCCGGATCTTTTCTTCTGCCTGCTTTTGCTCCGTAATGTCATGCACAATACCAACAAATCTGACTGCCTTGCCATCGCTGTCACATTTTACCTTGCCTGTGCTGTGCAAATACCGCATCTGACCGTCTCGCCTGTAAATGCGACGTAAGTACTCGTAAGGCTGCTTGTCGCGGATAGCCTGTTCGAGTATCTGCCGTACCACCAGCGCGTCATCCGGGTGTGAAGAAGCATCGATCTGCTCCAGAGAAATAACTTTGTCTTCAGGTACAAGCCCCAATAAACGGAACATACCCTCTGAAAAGCGGAAGGTTAGCGTGGCAATATCACCATAGTAACTCCCAACATGGCCCACCTGCTCTGTCTCGCGCAGCAGCATTTCGTTTTCGCGTAATATCTGCTGGGCCTGCACCTGTTCAGTGATGTCCTGTATCGTACCCATCACGATGATGGCCCTGTTAGTTGCATCGCGCACTACTTTCCCCTTCAGGTGCAGGTCCCGTTCCACCTTATCTCTCCGGACAATTTTGTAGATATGGTTTAGTGACTTGTTCCCTTTATAGAACTCATCTAAAGCTTTCGCATACATTTCCTTGTCATCCGGGTGAACGTAAGCGGCATATGCCTCAGAGGTTATTTTTTCGCTCTGTGGCTCCAATCCGTGGATACGGTACAATTCATCCGACCAACTAATAGCATCATACGGGTAGGCAGCCTCAAAGCTACCAATATGCCCCAGTGTCTGCGCATCCTCAAGTCGCCGCTGCTCTTCTTCCAACTTCTGCTGGATATTCTGGAGTTTATTCAGCGTCGCCTGCAGCGAAAGCCGTTTGCCTTTAAGGTCCTTTACTTTCTCCTGGCTCCTGACAAGTTCTGTAACTTCCGTAACTTTATGGATGATATAGGAAACCTCAACTGAGTCGTTCAGCACTGGGGTATTTGAAGTGCTCCAGTGCTTTTCTTCAAAGCCACCGCCAAGATGCGTGGGCTTGGGCACATGATAATGCTGTAGCTCCATTTGGTGCGGTTTCTTCGTATTCAGCACCTTCTTTAAAGAACTGTGCAGGTTCTTAACAGCATTTGCATCTGGTGTAGCGGAGCTTTCCGTGAAAGCATCGAAAATATACTTCCCAAGCAAGTCTTTCCTTACAGATTTAGTAGCCGCCAGATAAGCATCGGATACAAACTGAATTTTCAGGTCAGGAGACAAAATGAGGTAAGCATCCGGTGCAGCCGCTATTATTTTCAGGAGGCTTTTATACTCCTGCTGCACATCAACCTGGTTCTGTTCCAGTGCTTTCTGAAAATCAGAACTGCTGTTGGTGCGGGTGCTGTCATTTCTCATAAGATTCCTTTCTCGTGCTATGTAAGGCTAATAAACTACTTCCTCAGGCTCTGACAAGTTCAGGCAAAACACCGCACTTTAGGTCAGCCCCCCAAGCACCTTGAATCTGCATGTTTATTAACCCCCTGCACGTACCTTCAGCATGGCACAACATCCAGGAGCATAAAAATTTATTTAGTTTATAAATATACCAATATTATATATAGACAACAACACTTATGTGTACCTATGTGCAGGAATTAGCAATTTAATTGAGGCTCCTGCGCATTTTAAGGGTTCAATAGCTCTAATTTTTTAGGAAGGCGGATGTAAAAGATGGAGCCTTTGCCTTCTTTGCTCTCACACCATATCTGGCCCTTGTGCCACTTTACAATGGTTTAAATACTAGACATACCCAAACCGATAGAAGGCTCACCTTTGATGCTGGGCCTACGGGCTTCGGTGATTTTGTCAAACAAGAAGCCATGGTATATTGCTGGTATGCCTATTCCATTGTCGGCCACCATAAACAGCAAGGTTTCCTGATCTTTTTCTACGCTGACAGTAATTGTTCCACCGTCAGGCGTAAATTTCATCGCATTGGATATAAGATTGCTGATGCACAGCATAAACTTGTTGTCGTCCAGTTCAATGTAGATGCTTTCGCTGGAGGAAAGGAAGCGATTGGTCTTGCTGGATCCCTTTACGGCGTTTTTTTTATCTGAAAATCGCTTTAGATAGTTGCTGTGATTTTTTATGCGGGTGATATTATCGGCAAAATTAACTATTTGCCTTTGACATGATTCTTATTCAAGCAGGAAAGGCGTCAGGCACAGCCACCGCTCCCTTTGGTCAGCTAACAGTATGCGAAGCTATATCCTTTAGAAGCTTCCCTTTCAGCACCTGCCGATACTTCTCTTCTAAATCATACAGGTCTTCAGGGTGCACCATGCAAAGCAAGGATGAAAGGTCAGAGGCGCTCTCTTGTTTTTTAAGGAAAATCCGTTAGAAGGCAGTGCTAATGTAAGTGAACTTGCCGGAGGTAAGACCATATGATTTACCTGAGCACTTTTCACACCCACGCAGGTTGAAAACTCGAAGCATGGGAATGATGTGTCCTAATTATTGTCGAGATTAAGCTGCGCAGGTTTGTTAAACCTGAATTTCGTTTCGACCCTTTTTCTACTTGTATTTCAGCTCAATATAAGAAGTACCTACTATAGAAATACCGCTAAGTAATAGCAAAATGAATCTATCATTTTGCTATAGTTGTACTTTTACCTCATCTAATATAAAACAAGCAATTAAAAACAATTGCAGCGTCATTCCTCTATTCAACATAGCATATGTTTTATATAAATAACATTTTATTTCACCTATGTTGAAACATAATTTAAAAATACAAAGTATTCTTCCCGGAAACCAATCCAATTAATTTTTCAGTCAGTACTAGCATATACTTCTACTAAGTCAAAGAAAATTCAAAACCCCGGGCCCTATTTATGGACAAAATCTACACTGAATTCACCCTTAAGATCTGTCTTGTTAGCATATTAAAGAAATGGGGGGTAAAACTTCTCCAATTTACTATTCCTGTTTTATGCCTGTTGCTGCTGCAGCCCTACGTTGCTCATGCGCATGGAACGCTAATGCCAGCCTTACAGCCTGCGGGCGAATTTATTTCCGACATCACTGCCTCCTCAGGCAAAGCCTACACTGAAACACAGCTGGCCGTAGGGGTAAATCATTACACTGACCGCACCTATCAGGTGACGAGCCTACCCTCCTCGCTGGCCGGCACCTCCTTGATCCGGACTGCCAACGACGACAAGAAGAGCACCAGCACCAACTTACTATCTTTCAACCTGAGCCAGAACGCCACCGTGTACGTGGCCTACGACCCGCGTGCTTCGGCGCTGCCCTCCTGGCTGAGCGGCTGGCAGAAGCTTACCGACAGGGTCGGGGTCAACGACGCGAAGATCGGCTACATGGAGCTCTACAGCAAAACCTTCCCTGCGGGCACTGTCACACTAGGGGGCAACCTGCAGAGCCCTGCTGCCGGTGCCCAAAACAATTACTTCGTAATCGCAAAAGAGGCAGCAACCTCAATGGGTTTAGTTAGTTCCGTCACAGCTAGCAGCAGCCTGAACTATATCTTGGCTGACCTGGCCGTAGGAGTAAATCATTACACTGACCGCACCTATCAGGTGACGAGCCTACCCTCCTCGCTGGCCGGCACCTCCTTGATCCGGACTGCCAACGACGACAAGAAGAGCACCAGCACCAACTTACTATCTTTCAACCTGAGCCAGAACGCCACCGTGTACGTGGCCTACGACCCGCGTGCTTCGGCGCTGCCCTCCTGGCTGAGCGGCTGGCAGAAGCTTACCGACAGGGTCGGGGTCGACGACGCGAAGATCGGCTACATGGAGCTCTACAGCAAAACCTTCCCTGCGGGCACTGTCACACTAGGGGGCAACCTGCAGAGCCCTGCTGCCGGTGCCCAAAACAATTACTTCGTAATCGCAAAGGCTGAGCAGGACCAACATACAGGTTATAATCTCGCCGTAAGCGTAAGCGGCAGTGGCACGGTCATCAAAAATCCAGACCAGACCACTTACTCCCCAGGCACCAGCGTCAGCTTAACTGCGACAGCAGCCTCAGGCTATGCTTTCAGTGGCTGGAGCGGAGACGCCTCGGGCACGGTAAACCCGCTGTCCGTAACGATGGACGGCAATAAAAGCATTACAGCCAGCTTCACTCCTACCAACCCCGGAAGCCTGGCAATGCTATTATTTACACCCACTTCTACAACTGTAAATTTACCCAGCGGACAACAGAAAGAACTGAAAGTAAACCTTAATAACTCTGACGAAGACCCTGTTGTTGTACAGCTTACGGCAACAGAAGAAAACAGCACTAATGCTCCAAACTGGCTACTTTATGGTGACAAGCCTCTGTCTGAAGCAAACAACCTGACTTATAACCTTGGAGAATCAGGTAATGAGGTAGTTTTCACCATCAACGCCACCACGCTTGCCGCCGGCACTTATACGGCAACTGTAAAAGCAGCTGCAACAGGCTTTACACCGGCAGAGCTTGTTGTTACACTAGAAGTAGACAGCTACGAAGAAGGACTCAGGCCCTATGTTACTGCAGTACGTCCTGCTGATGGAGCCATTAGCGTGTCTTTAGGTCAGTCCATTTCAGTTGATGTGCGCTACCCAAGCGGTAAATCGATAGATGGCAACACCGTAAACCCCTCCACAGTGAAGTTGTATAAGGTAGAGGGAACTACAAAAACAGAAGTGACCGGAACAGCGGTGAATGCAACAGCAGCCGGAGATGCGATCACGCTATCAGCCAGCCTTGCCTTAAACACTACGTACGAGTTTTTCATCAGCGAAAAGGTAAAGGATGGAAACGGGTACATGATGAAACCGTTCACCTCGCGCTTTAAGACGATCAGCTCCACCAGCGATATTCCGACAGACCTTGAAGGAATAGCATTCAAAGAACAAATATTAGTTGACAACTCCTTTGGCAGTGATGGTTTTACATCGTTGGTGGTCGGCCCGGATCATAAGTTGTATGCCACTACATCGGGCGGTAAAATTGAGCGCTGGAACATAGAAGTAGACGGCACCCTTACCAACAATGTCACCATCTCTCCTTTTGGAGCCTCCAGACGCCTGCTCATAGGGTTCCGGTTTGATCCTTCGGCATCAGAGAATAAACTCATTGCCTGGATCAGCCACTCTTCACCTGAATTTACGAATGCGCCTGACTGGGCTGGTAAGCTATCTCAAATTGACTTAAGTAACCCTTCCAGCCCGCAGGTTACGGATTATGTCATCAACCTGCCCCGTTCTTTTAAAGATCATGCCACCAACGGTATTGATTTCGGACCGGATGGCGCTTTATACTTCCTGCAGGGTGGCAACACAGCCATGGGGGCACCTGACGCTGCCTGGGGCTTTAGACAGGAAAGCTTACTTTCGGCAGCAGTGTTGCGACTGGATGTACAGAAGGCACAGCAGCTTGCGCTGCCTCTTGATGCCAAAACAGCAGAAGGTGGTACTTATAACCCCAAAGCCACAAACGCTCCTTTAACAGTCTATGCCTCTGGTATCAGAAACGCCTATGATCTGGTATGGCACTCCAATGGGCAACTTTATGTGCCAACAAACGGCTCAGCGGCGGGCGGCAACACCCTAGCACTAAAATCAGGCAGCGTGTGGTCGAACGGGGAAATTTATACTGGTCCAGATGTACCAGCCATGAGTGACGTACGCCTTACGCAAAGCGATTATCTGTTTAGAATAGAAAAAGATGGATATTACGGACACCCTAACGTTACACGCAACGAGTACATCATGAACGGGGGTAACCCAACAGCAGCAGTAGATCCAGGAGAAATCACCTGGACAGAGAATGGTGAGGCTTATGGCTATCCGGTAGGAACGCCACAGGAACCTTCCTACAAAGGTTGGGCCTTTGACTTTGGTCTGAATAAATCTCCGAACGGTGTGATTGAGTATAAGAGCAGTGCTTTTGAAGGCAAGCTGCAAGGAAAGCTGCTGGTGTGCCGCTTTAGCGGCGGTGATGACATTATAGTACTGGAACCGGGAACGAGCAACCTGGACATTATACGTGCTACGGAGGGTAGTGAAGTACCTGGTCTGCGCCGCCCGTATGCCAACCCTCTGGATGTAATTGAGGATACGCGTACAGGAAACCTTTACATTTCAGAATACTTCGACGGAAACGGTGATGGGCAGCCGCGCATTACCCTGCTGCGGGTAGGGCAAGCTGAAACGGAACCACAAATTGCTGTTAAACTTATAAACGCCGGTGGCAACCAACTAGTTGACAGTCAGTCCCGCACGTGGTCAGAAGACATCCATTTCTCTGGCGGGATCACATCCTCCAAAACTTTTGATGTGGTCGGCACGACCGATGATGAACTTTACCGAAACTACCGCTACGCTTCCTCAGGAGCACCCTTCAGCTACAGCCTGCCAATGAGCGAGGCGGGTACTTACACGGTGAAGCTGCACTTCCTGGAGCCATACTTCGGGGCACCGGGCGGAGGTACGGGAAGGGTTGGTGCAAGAGTTTTCCACGTGGACATAGAGGGGCAGCGGGTGCTGAACAACTATGACATCTTAGCGCAAAAAGGAGCGGGACAGGCCGTTGTGAAAACTTTTTATGGAATAAATGTTACAGACGGTTCGCTGGACCTTCTCTTCACCTCTGTAAGAGACAACGCCATCATCTCGGCCATAGAAATAACCAAGGCCTCCACGCCTATCAACTACGCACTAAACGTGAATGCCACCGGTAGCGGCACAGTCTCCAAAAGCCCGAACCAAGACAGCTACGCTGCAGGAACGAGTGTGACACTCACCGCCACACCAGCCGCAGGGTATGAGTTTGCAGGTTGGCTAGGCGGTGCCACCGGTCTAGAGAACCCGCTCACCCTGACCATGGACGGCGACAAGAGCATCACGGCTACCTTCAATCAGGTTCAACAGACATATTATACGCTTACTGTAGGCATGGAAGGCAACGGCACAGTTACCCGCAGCCCTGACCAGGAAAGCTACGAGGCAGGAACCACCGTCACACTCACGGCCACGCCTGCCACAGGTTACCGGTTTACAGGCTGGAGTGGCGGCGCCACCGGCACGGAAAACCCTGTTACAGTCACAATGGATGACGACAAATCTGTCAAGGCGAACTTTGAGGTGATAACAAACCTGAATACTATGTTAGTGAATGCCGGTGGTGCACAGCACACTGATGTTGACGGCAAAAGCTGGTCGGCAGACGTCCACTTCTCTGGCGGAGTCACATCCTCTAAAACCTTTGACGTGGCCGGCACGACAGATGATGAACTGTACCGAAACTACCGCTACGCTTCCTCAGGAGCACCTTTCAGCTACAGCCTGCCAATGAGCGAGGCGGGCACTTACACCGTGAAGCTGCACTTCCTGGAGCCATACTTTGGGGCACCGGGCGGAGGCACGGGGAAAGCCGGAGCCAGGATCTTCCACGTGGACATAGAGGGGCAGCGGGTGCTGAGCAACTATGACATTTATGCCCAGGACGGGGCAGGCAAGGCCATTATCAAAATTTTTGACGGGGTAAACATATCTGACGGAGAACTAAATATTGACTTCTCCTCTGTAAAAGATAATGCTATCATCTCGGCAATAGAAATAACGAAGGCTTCTACTCCTACCAACTATGCACTAAACGTGAATGCCACCGGTAGTGGCACAGTCATCAGAAGCCCTGACCAGGACAGCTACGCTGCAGGAACAAGCGTGACACTCACCGCCACTCCGGCCGCAGGGTATGAGTTTGCAGGTTGGCTAGGCGGTGCCACCGGTCTAGAGAACCCGCTCACCCTGACCATGGACAGCGACAAGAGCATCACGGCTACCTTCACTCAGGTTCAACAGACAAGTTATACCCTTACTGTAGGCATGGAAGGCAGCGGCACAGTTACCCGCAGCCCCGAGCTCGACAGCTACGAGGCAGGAACAACCGTAACACTCACGGCCACTTCTGCTACAGGTTACCGGTTTACAGGCTGGAGCAGCGATGTATCCGGCAGAACCAACCCGCTTGTGGTAACAATGGATAGCGACAAGATGGTGACGGCCCACTTTGAGCCGGAGCCATACTTCCTCACCGTAGAGGCGGGAGTAGGAGGTTTAACAAGCAATAGCCCCTCTAAAACTGCTTATGGGTATGGAGATGAAGTAAGTATAACGGCTATTCCGGAACCTGGCTATGAGTTTGTGGAATGGACAGGCGACATAACAGGCACCAGTAATCCACTGGAAATCACGGTGACCGAAAGCATCACCATCAAAGCAAACTTCAGGCTGAAGCAGTATGTGCTGACGACGAATGCAGGGCCAGGTGGAAGTGTTTCAACAGATCCTGCTCTTACAAGCTATGCGTATGGTGCCGTCGTAACGCTGACGGCAACACCGGATGCAGATTCACAGTTCTCCGGATGGTCTGGCGATGTTTCCGGCACCCTTAACACGGTCACCATCACGATGGATTCCGATAAGTCAGTTACAGCAAACTTTACCGCCAAGGTAATGACTAGCAGTACTGTAAGAATAAACGCCGGTGGACCTGCGAAAGAGATTTCAGGAATGATATGGACAGGGTGCCCTGACGCAGCTGGCTGCAATAACTATGTAACTGGCGGTAACTCCTATGTCAATACAAGTACTACTGTCACAGGTATTCCTCAGTACATGGACCAGGAAATCTTTCAAACTGGCTGGGAAAATACAGTCGATACGAATCAAGAGATAAATAGTACTGCATTTACTTATAACATTCCAGTGACAAGCGGTGATTACCTTGTTCGGCTCTATTTTGTGGAGCTGGATAACATCTCAGAAGGGCAGCGGGTGTTTGATGTAAACATAGAGGGCGGCATAAATGAGCTAAGCAGTTTAGACATAGTGAAGGAAGCGGGACTGAAAACGGTCCTTATGCGGGAGATACCGGTAACCATAACCGATGGCAACATAACCATTGATTTCAACCGGCAGGTAAACACACCCACTATAAGTGCTATTGAAATAGTACCTGCCAGCGCTGGATCACTGATAGGAGTCCCAACAGAAAACAGTCTTGATGCCATGTCCATTACGGCATATCCAAACCCTAACCCAGGTGATATAGTCTATGTAGATCTTGCTAACTTCGGCCAAAATGAGGTTATTAGCCTCTCCATTTACAGCGTCTCCGGGCTTCTTGTGCATGAACAGAAAACAGAGACAGATGCACTGGGAAAAGCTAGCATAGAGATGCGACCAGGCAAGAAGTTGAGTATGGGCGTCTACATCATAAGAGCAATTTCACCTACCGGGACATCTAACACCAAACTCTCAATACAGTAAATTCTAATACAGCTAAATGCCCCTGTTCCCTTTGGTTTAAAGGTGGAGCAGGGGCATTGGTTTGTATAGTATAATTGAAGAGTGGTTTATACGCGGCAAAGACAAATGAACACCCTGGGTCATCCAGTACTACGCTCTCTCCCATTTTACCTGCGGAAACACCGCCTCTAGTTGCCGTTTGATGACGCGGTAATTCCCTTTCCAGAACGATGCAAGATCCGCCACCTTTGTAATCGGTTTAAGGTCTGGGTTGAGCAGGTGAAGCTCCACTTTCATTTCTCCCCCATCCACGGCAGGGCTCTCCTCCCACTCCAGTATATCCTGCAAGCGTATTTCCAGTGTTGGTTGTTCGCCGTTTGGCTTATACTCCAATTCTATTGATGAACCATCCGGCAACACCAGGCTGGCGGGAGCTAACTGGTTTAGTCGGGTACGCTGTGCCTCCTCCAGGTACTTTGCTTCCAAGATCGGCAGGAGCTCCAGTTCCATCAGCTCATCCGGATGCTCGATATTTAACAGGTGTGGACGCAGCTATTCCCCGTTCGTCATCAGCAAGGTGGGGGTGCTTAAATCAGGCCAGCCTTCTGTTGGGCGCCATTTTCTTAAGCTAAGCATACGGTTTTGCCACTGAGTCACGACCTCGTTGAAGTCCAGCAGATGCTCGCCTTCCTGTTTGATGGCTTCGGAAATAGCGGGCACGAGATGCTTCTCGTCGGGTAGTGGCAGCGGTTTGCTTTGCAGCACGATGCTGCCGATGCGGGTATCCAGAGAAGCAGTGAGTTCGCCGTCGTTCACATCCCAGTGGTATACTTCCTGCTGTTTCAGGAGCGGGGCCAGGTCGCGGGGGTTAAGCGGCGAAGCCAGGAAAATACGGCCCGGATTATCTTCACCGCCGGCGTGAAGATGTGCGATGGCCAGCCAGGGCTCATGCGCCAGGTCGTCGCGGTGGCCGGCGGCCGCATACTTGCCGTTGGCCAGCTGGAACTGCGCGTTGTTGCCGGGGCGGGCGTAGGCGATGCGCTCCGGGTAGCAATGCGCCAGCAGCACCCCGGTTTCATATTCATCAAATTTCCCGTTGTCGGCCTCTACTTCAAACAGCTGGCGGTACGAGCGGGCTATCTTTTCGATCTTGCCGAAGCGCTTGCCCTGCCCCTGCTCTTTCCTGTATCGGCGCAGCGCTTCAACTCTTAAGTTAATGTCGATACCGGCGTTGCGGTCCAGCGGGTCGCGCTCTTCCAGGACAGAGGCAATATCAGAGGCCAGCGGCACCTGGTCTGTTTCTTCGGCTTTGAGCAGCATGTGCGCAATGCGCGGGTGGCAGGGCAGCGCGTGCATGCGTTTGCCATGCGCTGTGATGCGGCCATGCTCCAGCGCCTGCAGCTGGTGCAGCATGTCGGTGGCATATTGCAGGGCAGCGCGCGGCGGCGGGTTCAGCCAGGTAAGGCCACGGATGTCGGTTATTCCCCACTGCGCCATGTCCAGCACCAGCGAGGACAGATCTGCCTCCATGATTTCGGGGGTGCGGTGCGGGGCCATGCGCTCGTGCGTGGTTTTGCTCCACATGCGGTAAGCGGTGCCGGGGCCCAAACGTCCGGCGCGACCGGCACGCTGGTTGGCGGCGTCTTTGGAGATGCGCACTGTTTCGAGCCTGGACAAACCGGACTTCGGATCAAAGCGGGAGGTTTTGCCGAAGCCTGTATCTACCACCACCGAAATGCCTTCTATGGTTAAGCTGGTCTCGGCGATGCTGGTGGCCAGCACGACTTTGCGCCTGCCCTGGCGGTCGGGCATGAGGGCGGCATACTGCTTGCCGAAGGGCAGCATCCCGAACAGCGGGTGTACCTGGAAATTGCGCAGCTGTTTGCGCAAAATGGTTTCCACTTTCCTGATGTCGTTTTCGCCGGGCAGGAACACGAGAATGTCTCCCTCCTGCTCCCTGGCTGCCTGCTCCACCACCTTGGCCGTCATTTCAGGCAGGTGGCGGTCGTCGGCATCGCCGGTATAAAAGGTTTTGATAGAGTATTGCCGCCCCATGCTTTGAGCCACCGGGGCCTTGAGCAGGCTCGTGAGCTGGGGCATATCCAGGGTGGCCGACATGACCATAATGCGCAGGTCCGGGCGCAGCGTGTGCTGTGCCTCCCGGCTCAGGGCCATGGCAACATCGGCATGAATGCTGCGCTCATGAAACTCGTCGAAAATGACAATGCCTATCCCCGTCAGCGAGCGGTCGCTGTGGATCATGCGGGTGAGGATGCCTTCGGTGACCACCTCGATGCGGGTTTGCGCGGAAATGCGCGTCTCAAAACGGATACGGTAGCCGACGGTCTGGCCTACCTCCTCGCCCAGCAGCTGCGCCAGGCGCTCGGCAATGGTTTTGGCTGCCAGGCGCCGGGGCTCCAGCATCACAATCTTTTGGTTTTTCAGCCAAGCCTCGTCCAGCAAAGCCAGCGGCAGCAAGGTGCTTTTACCGGCTCCGGGAGGGGCGTTTACAATCAGCGTGTTCTGCGCCGCCAGGTGCTCCCGCACGGCAGGTATGATTTCCCGAACGGGTAAGTCTATGGTGAAGGGGTTGAAGGGCAAGGGGAAGTTTTAAGTAAAGTATAAAAAAAGTAAACTTTGGTACTTGCCTGCAATTTACAAAAAGTCAGTAGAGATTATAATGGGAGCTTACATGGATTCTGTGTCAGTAGAAGCTATATAATTCATAACAGCACTGACTTCCTTCCTGAATTGAAAGCTTTTTTGGCTAAACTTCTTTTTCTTTAAAGCAAGAGGATAAGCTCAAATTATGTTGTCAGCTATTCTACATCATTGCAAAAGTGTGGAAAATATAATGACAGATTAAGCCTGGAAAACATCTTTGTATTATTATATAATTTTGTTATTATATTTGTTTTGTGATATATGCAAAAGATCTATGAAACAAAACTTATACCTGCTCCTGGGCATCCTGCTACTCTCTTCCTGCGAAGTAACAGAAAATGAAATAGTTGAAATCAATCCTGACGCAAGAGACCTCACCATAAAAGTGGAACAGGTTTATAACGATTCAACAATCAGCCTGCGATGGGATAAATACGAAGCAAGTGATTTTAAGAAATACAGCCTGTTCAGGTATGCCAGCGTGCTTCACAACGGGCGGTTTGAGCAACAGCATGAGGAAATCAAAAGCTTTACCAGTACTGACTCTGTCACCTATACAGAGCGAGAAATGCCTCATGCGCTGCGGGTGAGCTACCAAATTCATCTCATCACCGACACAGCGTCTTTTTCTCCCAATAGCGTTACCTATACAAGGCCGGATATTACCAATATCGGCTCTTTTAGCAATGTCCTGATCAACACAGACAAAGATTACCTCTACCTGTATAATATGAGCACAGGTGCTATTATGCTGTATGACTACGGCAATAACCGGGCGATCAGAAAAATCAGCTTACAGAGCAAGATAGGCTATAGTGCCCTTGGCAACTATGGCGGCACTCAAAACGAGCTTTATGTACCGGACGAGCACGGATGGGTCTACATACTGGATGCCCTTACCCTGGAAACAAAAGATAAGATTTATGTAGGAGGCTTTCAGGTTACTTCAGTGGTGGCTGCGGCCGGAAAGCTCTTTGTTTCCTCGTCTGACCAAAGCTTTAGTGGAATGAATGATAATTCGCTGAAGGTGTATGACAGGGCCACGCTCAAATTTGTTAGCAGAACCGGCGAGTGGGAGAACACCCGTTTGGTTCTGCTGGAAAACCTCGCCAGCCAGACCTCCGACATTGAGTTAGTCGAAATCACCACGAACATCATCCCTACAGACCTTTCTTATTATTTGTTTAATTCTTCGGGAGAAGTGACTGCCAAACGAGAAGATAAGTATCATGGAGACCACCCCCTCGACCCTGCCCTCGTGAAAGCTTTCCCGGATGGGCAGCGGTTAATTACCTCCAGCAGCGGAGCCATTTATACCAAAAACCTGGAGCATGAGAAAGACTTACTTCCTTATCATACTTATAATGGCCAATACCGTGATTTTGCCTTTAACAGCAGTGGCAGCCTGATTTATGGCGTGTTGAACGATGAGCATAAAATCGCAGAAATAGCTTACCCATCAGGTACTGTTACAAAGAACTATCCCACTCAGTTTAAGCCATACTGGCTCTTCAGAGATGGCAGCCAGCTCATTTGCCTGACGATACCGCAGTCATACTATGAACCTTACTTTTTTGTCGAGAAAATTAACCTGTAGAAGTATATGTGCCTTAAAGCCGAAAACAAACTTTTCACTGCACTGCTGTTAGCCATGGCTGCCATGTGGTTTGGATGCTCAAAAGAAGAAGATATTATTGTAAAGGTAGACAAGCCCTCCAGTAGCTTTGAAACATACACCAGGTGGAGAGACTACCATTTTAACAAGAGAAAATCGACTTCAGTGCTGCTGGACTCTACCATATACTTCAAAAACCTCTCTGACTCTTCTCAAACCATCAGCTACCTATGGGATTTTGGAGACGGAACCACGTCAACGGAGCGGCACCCTGAGCACACTTATACTAAAAAAGGGAAATATGATGTAAAGCTGATTACAGCAAACAGAAACCTTGCCTTCGATACAGCTCATGTAACTGTATCTGCCATTGTAGGGCAGAAAAACATCTACCTGGGGGAAACTGTAAGTAACTGGCCAATTGATGTAGTGGAAACCGAAACGGGATTCCTGCTTGTGGGTAGCAAATACGATGCAATTGTTCCTCCTGTTGTTGGCACCAGCTATATCATGAAGCTGGACGAGAACATGGATCAGGTCAGCATGAAAACCTACCCAACCGATACCCAGCTTAACTCCATTACAGCTACAAACGACGGCAACTTTATACTTACCGGAAGCACAACGGGCCTGGGATTAAGGAGACATCTGATTAAAATAGACCCTGATGGAAACATACTCTGGTCGCGGGAAGTCGGAGAGAACAACAGCTATTATGAGGCAACGCCAACGCCCGACAACGGCTATCTTCTGACAGGTGCCAGACAAATACAGATTGGGGCTAACGAAAGACCACGGACTGTAATCGTGAAAACAGACGCAGCAGGTAACAAGGTCTGGGAGAAACTACTGAACGGGGAAACGGTGATGCAGCAAGCTCAGAATACATTAGTGGAAAGTGATGGCTATGTGCTTGCCGGTGTAAAACTGAAAGGTGCTGAAGGACCTGCCTGTTATACCTGCGATTCTCTTGTTATAGCTAAATTTAACACGAACGGAGACCTTACCTGGAAAAACACCATTGCCGGAGCTATTAATTCAGGCTTAGGAGATACAGAAATATCCAAACTGCAGAACGGGCAATACACTGTCATCAGCGCCGATACACGCGGGCTATACTTCTTTTCCGCAACCGGCACACTCCTTGACAGGAAAATACTTAGCGCTGCTATCCGTCACCAAACAGGTACAAAAGGCGGCAACCTGGTGGTGCTGAATCATTATTGGGGAAATGGCTACAGGACGCTTGTGTCAGGGTTGAGTGCCGAAGGCATCGGAAATTGGGGTGTATACATAGATGATTCACAAAAACTTAAGGATGGCGGCATCCGCTGTTGCTCCAATATTCGGCCAATCGCTGTTCATGCGCTCAGGAACGGAGGTTCTATTACTCTGGCAAACCGCGTAGATCCAATGGAAGGAGAAAACTATCGCTACATTGATGCACCTGTGCTGCTTCAGTTAGATGAAGCAGGCGACATACAATAGTATGCGGCCTGTAGCGCGTATGCATCAAAAGGCAGAATAGTAAATAGTGGTGCAGAAAAGGCAAAAAAAATCGGCAGACTTACCATCTGCCGATTTTTTATATTTATCGAAAGAGTTCTTAACCCTTTTGCCCTACATAGATGCCATAGCCTACCAGGCCTGCAGCAGCGGCAAAAAGCAGGTACTGCTTCTGCTTAGAAGGAAGCTTCTGGTAAAAATTGATACCCTTTTCGGCAGGGTCATTCATGATATCTTTAATCTGTGATGGTTCATCCACCAGGTTTTTGATGCTCGTTTTGCTTTTGTTATCCATAGCGTTTTCTGTTAGGTTATTTTATACGTTTAGTAATAGATACGTACCTAGGCCTTATTTGATATGCAGTCATCACATTTACAGCTGAACCGGGCTTCGAAAGGCACCTGATCACACCTCATGGCACATTACTTTAAATACACAGGAATAACCCGTTGTGAAGTGATTTAACTGCGTATAGAAGGTATGTTAGAAAACTTATTCCCAAAAGGATCAGAAGTGTTCGCCAAGGTGAATCCTGATCTGAAATTAACCATCAGACATTACCTGAAACGTATCTACTACTGCACCGTAAACAACAATCCTTCGCAGAAGGACCTGGTTTATTATGAGCGTGAGTTGGTACCTGTACCGGTGAAATAAATACTAAAGCCCCTGCGCAACACAGGGGCTTTTTAAATTCAGCTGCTTCCGGTTTTCCGTAGCGCCTTTTCCTGTACCAGCTCCTCATAATTATCTGGCGAACTGAGTATGCTGCATTTTGGGTATAGCACCACACCCCGCCGTACAATTTTACCTCCAGTTTCTATCTTATCGGCGTTAACACCCGTTGCGCCGTACACATGTATCGTGAAGAAATGGTAATTCGTTTTCTTCGCATACCCCTCTGCCGTAATTCTACCGGTGATGGTTCTCTCCCCAACAAATTCCGATACCTCCCCTTCCACGTAAGGCGTATACACCGACTCTGTCCATTCTACTTTACAACCGACCGTTAGATTCATACTATGTAGTATGGTGGTTTTGATTTAAGGTTGCAGGTATTATTGTTCAGGATATCAAGCTGTATGAAGATCCGGAGCTGCAGCATTAAGATATATTGCACTTTCAGCCAAACTTAGTCCAGCAATGCCAGCGGCAGCAAGGTGTGTTTACCGGTTCCAGGAGGGGCGTTTACTAGCATCCTATTCTGCGTCGCCAGGTTCATCCGCACAGCAAGTGTTATTTTTGAACGGGTATGTCTATAGTGAATGGGTTGAAGAGCAAGTTGGAAAAGTTTATAATCACGATTGGAGACAGTTATTTTATTTGGACTGCAATTCAAAGCAAATATATCTTTAAGGCTACACGCCAGATATAAACGGATGCCTTGTACTTGCACTACCTGAGTAAAAAAGAAGTTTACTTTATAGGCAGAAAAGCCTGGGATGTGTAGAAAATCCTAAGTGCTTTGCATATACCCTGATAAATAGAATATAATACTCAATCAAATCACAGCGAAAAAGTGAATTTAAGCTAAATTGGATATTGAAGCATTTTTATTTTCAGTGTAGTGAATTTTAATTTTATAACTATCAATAACCAGTGGTAATTTAGTGCCAAATATTTTTATGGATATTATATCATTTATTTTATGCCTTCAATTATTAATTCAGCTATCTATAAACTAATCAAAAGAGCAGAGAAATATGATAAAGAACATCTAGTTAAGACTTTTGTTGATGTTGGCCCACTTTTGACACTACTTAAGAGTGCAGATCATCAGATTATATATGGAAGACGTGGAACAGGAAAGACACATGCTTTAAGGTTTCTTGAGGGGGAGTTAAATAAAAAAAACTCTGTTTCTATATATCTTGATATGAGAAACATAGGTTCAAACGGTGGGATTTATTCAGACAACACGCTTTCTGTTCCTGAAAGGGCAACACGATTATTAATTGATACTTTCTCTGTAATTCATGAGCAAATTTTATACTATGTACTTAATAATGATGAAGTATATGATTTATCAAAATTTGGGCCTGTTTTGGACGAACTTGTTGATTCTATCTCTGAAATCGAAGTAATTGGAAATCTTGAAGTAGAAGAAACAAATAATAATGAAAACTCAGTTAAAGAGAATTTTGGTTTCTCAGCCTCATTAAAGGATTTATCTCTGAACTTTGGAATTGAAAATAACGACAAAACTGGATCAACAAGGAGACAAAAAGTAAGTGGGGCCAGAAGACATAGAGTACACTTTACTACCGTTAACAGTATTTTCACTAAAATAGTAAGGTTGTTAGAAGGTAAAGATATTTGGATTCTTCTAGATGAGTGGGCAGAAATCCCATTGGACTTACAGCCTTATTTATCTGATCTACTAAGAAGAACACTGTTTCCTATTCAAGGCATAACTATCAAAATTGGGGCAATAGAAAAAAGGACAAATTTTAAAGTTGATATGCCAAACTCCTATATAGGTATTGAAACAGGGGCTGATATATCTACAAGCTTGAATTTAGACGAATTTATGGTGTTTGATAATGATGCTGTAAAGTCAAAAGAGTTCTTTCAAAATCTATTATTCAATCACATTAATGAATTCTTAGTAGAAGGAGGATACACCCACTTTAATAAAGATTTGTTCCTGAATTCCGCATTTACACAAAATGCTGCATTTGAGGAATTAGTAAGGGCTTCAGAAGGTGTTCCTAGAGATGCAATAAATATTGTTTTACATGCTGCTATTAAAGCTGACCAGAATAAAATTTCTATCCCAAACATAAGAACAGCTGCAAGAAATTGGTTTACAACCGACAAGCAGAAAGCAATAAGTTCAAAACAAGAGGCAAATTTACTTTTGAGGTGGATTATCGATGAAGTTATAGGACAAAGGAATTCAAGGGCTTTTTTGATAAGTAGTGACCTTGAAGACGAGCTAATTGAATATTTGTATGATAACAGAGTTATTCATCTGATTAAGCAAAATATATCATCTAAAGATAATCCAGGTGAGAGGTACAATGTTTACGCTATTGATTATGGAACTTATGTGCATCTCATCAATACTACAGACGAACCAAGAGGTTTATTTTATGCTGAAACAGAAAACGGAGAAGAATTGGTTGAGGTACCAATCAATGACTACAGATCTATAAGAAGATCAATATTGAATTTAAATGAATTTTACAATTCCTCAGCTTTTCTAAACTTAAACTAATTCCATTACCGCTGCCACGCGCTTGCAGCTCGTGGCTTTTCTTTTCCACGCAGCTATACCACAGCAAGAGTAACTTTATAATTTATAAGCTAGCACTAGTGGACTTATTGCCTGATCAAAACACAGAAACTGCTGTGATAAATATTAGCAGGATCATAAGCAGAAAGTAAATATTTCCATAAAAGACAGGGCTATATATTATCTTGTTTTGCGGTGGCGTATTAGATAGATGTGTTTACGCGGGAGGAGTAGTTTCTAAAAGCTGTATATCATCTTAAGCAGTACAACCGCCACAAACACCAGCATGAAGGAGAGCTATACTTGGGAAGAAGTACAGGATGCCGTGGATGCCTTGTCCGTTGCTTTGCAAAACAAGGGGTTTACCTGTATTGCGGCCATCGGGCGTGGCGGTTGTATACCAGCCGCCCTGGTAGCGCATAAGCTGGGCATCAACGTGGTGGATTACGTGAACTACAACCGTGCCTATGGCTTTGATGGCGACAGCTTGACGGGCCGCCACCAGTTTGAGGACGTGCTGTTTATTGATGATGCCACAGAAACAGGTGGTACGACGGAATTCATAAAGGCCCGGTACGGCAACGCTGCCAGGGTAGCCGTGCTTTTCTGTGCAGCAGATAACCAAACCAACCGACCAGCTTTTGTGGGCGTTGATTATGTGGGCGAATGCCCGAAAATGCCCTGGGAAGTACAGAAACAAAGATGAATTACCCCGCTCCCGCTGGTGCTAATTGGCAGCTTTCGCGCGTAAAACCATTTACCGCCATCTTAAATAAAAACCGGATAACAAACCGATACCCAATAACTTGCATCATAGAAACACCGTACCTTTAGACTTCGCTACTTACCATTACTACGAGCTTTAAATGAACAAGACGCTTATGTGGATTACTTTTGCTTTGATGGCCGCCATCACTTCAGCGGTTGTTGTTACGCTATCCAAAGCCGGGATCAGGCATGTGAATTCCAGCCTTGCCTTTGCCATACAAGCCGTTCTGATACTGGTTGTATCATGGGGAGTGGTGGCCTGGCAGGGTAACCTGACGGAAGTAGCCACCATCGAAAAGAAGGTGTGGGTTTACCTGGTGCTGGCGGGCATTATCACCTGCGTCTCTTCTTTGCTGAGTTTCTACGCCCTAAGTTTAGCTGACGCTTCGCGCGTGTCGCCGCTGGAACGTTTATCTTTAGTGTTTGCCATCGTTTTTGCCGTTATATTTCTCAAGGAGAAAGTAGACTGGATGGTAATTGCCGGTGCCACGCTCATGGCCATCGGCGCTGTGCTTATTGCCATAGGTGGGCAATCTTCTGAATAGCTTTTATGAAGTAACGTGGTTTTACCGTCTCCTATTTAGCCTTCTCTAATTATAAGAGCATTTACGGGTGTGTTTTGCTGTTCTGACTGACAGCCTTTCCTATCAAAGAAAGCATGAAGGCATGAAAAATTCATGCCTTATCTTTTGTTCTTCTTTGGCTCATGGCTTCAGTTTTTCAAAGAGTAACACCACGGCGTATCATCGATGTCACCGGAAGAAAAGCTACATCATTCTGAGTCATTTCCGCAGGTTTTACTTACTCATGTGCATTTACCACATAGACTAAGCAGGAATAGGTAACAAGTACATGCAGCTATTGCTGTAAACTATTCTCATTTCTATTCCGGGTGCGAAACAGAACGCCAGCAATAATTGGCCAGCGCTTAGAAATGCAACAGCGGATATGCTGTTACCTTATATAACAAAAGAAGTACTGGCCACTCCTTCTTCAAGTCTAGTTCCAGATTTTATCTCAAATCTTTTCATCTGATTATCAGCATTTAATGACTGTACCCTTCCAATCTTTGCCTTATGCACCATTATTATTTGCACTACATATCGCAATACTCCTATACTTGCACCACAGAAAACAAACTTATATGATGAAAAAACTAAACCTCCTGCCTCTGTTCCTATGCCTTGCGCTTACCTCTTGCAAAGAAGATGAGGGAATCACACCTCTGCCCGAACCTCAGATACCTGAAGTTAAATTTAACTTCAGGTATGATAATGCAGCGGAAGTGGCTGTTGAAGTTGAGCTAATCGTCTCCCAGAAAGACGGGCAGGTATTACTTGATACTTTATTAGCTACCAGAGCGCCTCACGAACTGCAGGTAAAGTCAAAAGATGAAAAACTTGATATTACTACTATCTGCAAACAACCAGGCGCTGAATGGACTGCTATCAAGACCTACATTCAGGTGAAGCCGGAGAACTGGCATATTATGGAGCAGCCAGCTACAGAAGAACAGTTTACCGTAGAGCCAGCGAAGATCATCTACAGGAATGTTCCTTCAAGCAATTTTATGGATATGAAGTTTCAGACTATGAACACTTTACACGAAAATAGCGGCACCTACTATGAGGGAATTCTGGGCTATTACTATCAAAGGATACTACCAGAGGACCATGCTTACCTGTTCCTGGCTGATCTGAATAAATACATCTTTGCGAAAGTAGATTCTTCCGAAACCTTTGTAGATTTTTCAAATGCAAAAACTATCGCCAAACACATGTTTAACAAACCAAGTGGAGTTCCATCTTTCTCATCTGTATTACGTGGTTATCCAACAGCAGGAAACTATGAGCGTGGGTTAATCCTCTTTACTGGTGCTGGGGGCAATGATTATGACCTCTTATACCCTCCAAGTGGTATGGCGGAACTTGAGACTGAAGTAAGCTATAGTGACCCAGCAGGCTCTCTTTATACTTATCACCATGTAGGCGTAATTCCACCTGTAGATTTCGGCCTTCTGTCCAAACCGGATTTTACAGTTAACAAAAGAGAGACCAACGACTTCCAAATCACTTTCGGAGCTGAAAAGCCAAGCACCTACTACATGAATTGGATAACGCCTGACACAGGGTGGGATATTTACATTTCTCCGGAAGAAGCTTCTTTCAAACCGAAGGATTTCTTAGAAAACCTAAAGGCAGATAAATTGGAAGGGAAGAACCTTTCTCAAATCATTCTTCTTACCGTTCGAACACGAACGGCAAAAAATTATACGCACCAGGCCTTGATGGACTATGACAACAACCCTGAAGCTGTGCGTCGTAAGGAACTAAGGCAATACAGGCAAATAGAGAAGGTGTATTAGCAAACCTCTAAATATAGCTTCTCACGCTGGTGCCGCTCCTTCTGCAAAAATTTGTACCAGAACACAATGATCTGAAGCAAACTATACTATTTATGTTCCTGACCCTACACCCTTATCTCCAATACAGCCGAAGGCCGCACCCTCTCCAAAACATCGCTTTTGCGCTTACCCTTGGCTTATGTATTTCCATACCGCTAGCTGGTATGGGCATGGCTACAGGAATGAAGGCTCCTGCACCCTTCCGAAAGCAACTGAAAGTGTACGATCTCCTAAACAGCCGTGCACGTACCGGAGCTATTGAAAAGACTAGTGCCATTGTTTCAGATACCCTTAAACCAGCGTTCCCGGGAGGAGACATCAAACTGGGAGAGTTCATGGGCACGCATTACACCTATCCGTTCCATGACGTGGCGGTTCATCTCTCGGGGTATGTTTTAATGCAGGTAAGCGTCAGCGAAACCGGTAGGCTGGAGGACTTGAAGGTTCTGAAAGCAAGCCAAGATGTGTTTGCTGAGGCACTGCTATCGACACTGCGTCGTATGCCCTCCTGGGAACCGGCGCAAATCAACCAGAAGCCAGTGCCTTCACGCCTCCTAATCCCATTCATGTTCAAAGTAGCCGACCGCGAAGAACCGGAGGTAGACCAGGCGTTTAAAAAAGACAATAAAAAGCTAACTGCCAAAAGCAAACGTTCCAAAGAACTAGTCTTTTTCCCCGACCCGATCACCCTTACACTAGACGTATCTCCACCACCCATCAACTGTGATGAGGTAACCGACTCCGCGCACCTTATTCTCCGGAAACCTATTTATACAGGCATAGAACAACCTCCAGTGTTCCAGGGTGGCGATGCTGCTATGCAAAAATTTATTTCTCAGCACCTCCATATACCAGCAGAGGCCACTGCCAACAACGTGCATGGGGAGCTTATAGCTTATTTTTTAGTAGATGATGATGGCACAGTGCGGTTTCCGGAGGTATTTAAGGGACTAGGCTACGGCTTGGACGAAGAAGTGCTACGCGTTATCAGGCTGTTCCCCAAATTTGAACCTGGGGTACAGAACAAAAAGAAAGTAGTTTTCCGGTACAAGCTCCCTTTCTACTTTTAATTTAAATAGCAGATACTTTCCTTACCTGCTACTTGCCTTGCTAGCGCGAATTTGTAGCCTTATTTGTTTCCCCCGCTAGCGCGTTCTTGCAGCTCGTGCCTTTTCTTCTCTACGCAGCTATACATACCTCCAGCACGAGTGCTAGTACGAGCTATAAGCTTACATTAGCACTCGTATGGTATGCTGCAGCACATGCAGCAAGTGTAACAGTAGCACTAGCTGGCGCTAACGGAGCATGTCACCACCAGGCCCAGTCCTTATACTTTAGTTCTTCTTTGGCTCATGGCCCCAGTTTTTCAAAGAGTATCGCCACGGCGTATTTTCGATGTCACCGGAAGGTCGCTGTGCTGTATGCCGGTGCACATAGCCTACTACTTTGCGCATGTGTGCATAGTCTGTATCTGTCAGGTCTGCTTTTTTTGTGTGAAGAATCTTAATGATTTTCCTCCCAGATTCGTGCCCTACCGATTCAGCAGCATCATCTTCCTTATAACCTACTTCTTTAGATTCTTCGGTTTTTAACCATTTCTCCAGTTCAGAAGGAGTCATGTTCACGGCTTCTTTAAAGTCCTGGTAAATCTGCTCGCGCTCTTCCTTATCGAAATCTGTATGTGCCATTGTTGAATTGTTGAATTGTTGAATTAGTATACTTCATAGCTGCTAAGTAGTTAAGGGAGTGACGTACTGATTAGTCTTTCCCGCGAGTTGTAATAATTTGCTGTGTTATACTCTATAGAAACAGCAAGTATAGATGTAAGGGTAATGCATCTTTTGCTTTAAATTAAGTCCACTTCTCTTCCGGGTGCGTAACTGAAAATACATACAGGAGCAGCGGGATTAACGCACCTTCATTTCATCCCATACAACCCCTGCATTCAAAACTTATACCTTTCTGCATTGTTTACTGAAAGTAAAACAATCAAAATAAGCTATGACAAAGAGCAGAAACGAGGCGCAGTACACCAAGCCGGAGCTGCGGGAGAAAATCAAAGACGAGTTAGTGGCTTCGGATAAGGGAGGCAAGAAAGGACAATGGTCGGCACGCAAGAGCCAGCTGCTGGTGCAGGAGTACGAAAAGCAGGGTGGCGGCTACAAAGGCGAAAAAGACAAGGAGGCAAAGTCGCTGGAGAAATGGACGGAAGAGGATTGGCAGACGAAGGACGGTGATGCTGACGCCCGCCACGATGGCAAAACCAGCCAGTATCTACCCAAAGAAGCATGGGAAAAACTGAGCGAAAAGGAGAAAAAGGAGGCCGAGCAAAAGAAAGCGAAAGGCTCCAAAAAAGGAAATCAGCATGTAGCCTATACCCCTGCAGTGAAACAAGCCTTAAAAGAAGTAAAAAAAGAGCAGGATAATACGCCCACCAAAGCAGATCTAATGAAAGAAGCCCGGAAGCTGGACATCAGCGGCCGCAGCAAAATGAACAAAGCCGAGTTGCAAAAAGCAGTAAAAGCGGAAAAGTAATACTAATAAGCCAGCAAACGCCCACAGGCAATCACGACCACCCACACCACGATGGAGCATACTGCCACTGCTTTAGCCATCCCAGGTGTGTTGCCATGCATCCAGCCTTGTGCCGTAGAAAAAATGTACCGATGAAATAACCCTGCATTTATACCGCCTACCGCCAGCATGATCAGCTTGATATGAAAAACGGGATCGCTTGCCAGGGCCACCGCATTGGTACTGAACAGCAATAAACCAGAAGGAACGATAAGGTATAAGCCCCTCCTGGACCAGGGCAATACATGACGGGCCAGGTCCGGGACAGGCAGGTTTCTGGAGAAGCCCAGCAAGCGCAGATCGAACAGAAAGGCGGCACCTACCAGCAATACGATGCCCAGGATGTGCAGAATCTCCAGAAAAGGGTATAACCAGTTAGATTGCCGGATGGCACTGGCCAGCGCTGAAGCCTCCAGGTCCTGCATCAGCCCTGCCAGGGCAATGGGCACCGCTAGCGTAGCTCTATCTTTTTTTCTCCTACATATATCCGCTCTGCACGCATCTCATTTTTCTCTTCTTTATGCGGATACCCCACTACCCGCACCTCATCGCCAACATGGACCATATCATTTGTCAGGCCGCGGGAGTTCATTCTGCTGGGTGGGGCCAGTACAACCGTCCAGGTTTCATCCTCATGCTGTAGTTTCAACATGCCATGGGGGTTCTCATAGGTGATTTCTTCTACCTGGCCGGTATAATCCAGCGTATTGGTCTGGTCGTAATTTGCCCATCCGTGATGTAAAGCTGAAAAGGCTACAGACAGCGGCAAGAATAGAAACAGTAGTAGTTTGGCAGCTAGTATCATAAGTATAAATCTGAAAGTGAAACACTTATGTAAAAACGAAGGAAACAGAAAAAAGTGTATGTAAACTGCCTTGCGCTTAACAGGAAAATGATCTAAAAACAAAGAGGCCCAATGCATGACACCGGGCCTCTTTGTTTCTTTTCATGCTTTCAGCGAGAGTATTCGCTGTGTGAGCGAAAAGCACTTCCGCTATAGCACTTAAAATTTATCTATCCAGCGGGTTCCAGAAATTGCCTGTTAAGGTAAACAGGTAAAGCACCCTTGTGTTGATGTTAAACCAGTAGGTGTCTCTGAGCTTACTTAACTCTGTACCAAACCTATTTACACGGTCTTGGCTGTGGCTCATGGAGGCAACGGTAAAGCCACCCAGGAAAGAGCTGTTCAATCCGTTTGTACCGATTGGCGTACCGTCTAGTTCGTAGCCATCCACAATGTTAGCAGGGCCCACCTGATTTGCCCATCCCGATACTTTAGTTGTCCATTCTTCGGCTTTCGTATTTCCATTCCAGAGATAGTCTAAAGTTAGCTTCCAAGGTGCACGGCAGGCGTCGTAGCCAAAGTGACCTGCCCGCCCACCAGGGCCGGGAGTGCCGCTGGCAGTTTGCCAGTCAGGCACTAAGCCTGTTGTCGGGTGCGCACCATTTTCTAACAGCTTGTAGGTGTCATCTGCTAACTGCTCCCACACGTTGTCTCCTGTTACCTCTGCAAATACTCTGAAAAAGGCAGGGGTGTGGTACATCACGTCTGTCATGCCGCATCCACCCCAGGCTCCGTTCGAATAGCCTGGAGCCAGTATGTACATGTTTTCCCCGTTCACACTGCACTGCACAATGAGGTTTGTTCTGATGATCTGAAGAATTTCCTTGGCAGCATCTAAGTAAGTGTCGCCCCAGTGCTTGCTAGCTACAATCAGTGCAAAGGCTACGTCAATGTCGCCGTCAGTTGCACTGCCTGGGTCCAGAACCCCACTGCAGGTAACCGACCAGGCCATCATGTTTGCTGCCTGCACCGTGCGCTTGCTGTTGTAAAATCTGTGTATACCATCGAACGTCTCTTTGTCCTGCGCATAAGCTGCCAGCATAAGTCCGAATCCAATGGCTTCCACTTTGCTTTCGTTGGCAGGTGCTGCAACTACCCGCAGGCCGCCATTACAAGGCACTACCTGTGTGGTTTTCCAGCGTTCATACTCACTCATGGCAAGCTCATGCGAAACGGTGGTGGGCATAAAACCATATTCGTAGGCAGAAACAGGTTCAGGGTCAGGTGTACTATTATCCTGGAGTACCAGCTCTTTTGCCACTGACTGGCCTTTTGTATAATTTATAGCAACTGAGCCCAACACATCATTCTGAGCTCCGTCCAATACTGTAAAATGCAAAGTGCCTGTTGATGCCAGATCCGGGATTGTTTGTAAGTCGAATTTAGCAACACCATTGGTGTTGGTGGCAATTTTTCTTAATGCGTTTGCAGGTGTACGGCCGCTTGCCTCTGTGGAAGGGTTTTTAAACAGGTATACATCCCGGTTTGCTTCGGCACTGCCAGCTGCATTCTTCACCGTAATGTCGACCATTGTTTCCAGTTCTACAGTTTCTTCATCTTTGCCACATCCCGCCATGGTGCATAATACCCACAAGAAGGAGAAGGCGTAGAGCATTGGTTTTCTCATTGATTTTGTCAGTTTTAAAATTCAAGTATAAATATACCACCCTATGCTGAAGCTATTGCCATAACATAAGACTTATTTGAATATATTATTCCTTTGATTAAAAGAAATAGGAAAATAAAAAAAACCACCGTTGCCTTTTATGGTGTATTACCAGGGTGCACGGCGGAGAAACACTACGCCTTGCACTTCTTGCTTCCTATCAACAACCTACTCTGGTTTATGCTTCACGGAAAACCAGACACGAAAAAGGACTCCAGAGCAGCATGCTTCGTATAGAGACATCAGGATGTATAAATTCCTTAATCAAACCAGATGCAAAATAATTCCAATAAACGACCTGCATTGTTGCTTTTTGATGTTAATGAAACTTTGTTGGACATGTCTGACATGCAGGAGGCAGTAAACAAAGCCTTTAAAAATGAACTGGCCTTTAAATTTTGGTTTGCGCAGCTCCTGGAGTACGCGCTCGTTGAAAATGTAACAGATAAATACCACACCTTCAGTGAAGTTGGCCAGGCGGTAATGCGTATGACGGCAGCGGTGATAGGCCAGGATGTGTCAGAGGAAAAGCAAAAAGAACTGGTGGCGATGGTAAAGGACACACAACCACACCCCGATGTGATTCCGGGGCTGCAAAAGCTACAGGAGGCGGGTTTCAGAATGGCGACACTTACCAACTCTCCCGCTAAGTCAAGTATACCGCACCTGGAGAAAGTAGGCCTGAAAGATTTTTTTGAAGCGACACTGAGTGTGGATGCCGTGGAAAAATTCAAGCCCCATCCCAGCCCTTACCAATATGCAGCAGACAAGCTGGGCGTAAAGTTGGAAGAAGTAATGATGGTAGCTGCCCATGGCTGGGATATGGCCGGCGCACTCCGTGCCGGTGCCAGGGCCGCCTTTATCTCCCGCTCTGGCCAGGTGCTTTACCCGCTGGCCCCGGCACCGGAATTATCGGCCCCTACCCTTTCTGATTTAGCAGATACTCTAATTGCTATGGGAAAAGAGGACTGATTGCCACAGGTGCATTTTGCACATTCTATTCTGCTGTTTAAAGCTGTTTTGGATTAATAAACTGAAAATAATGAGAAGTGGGTTTGTAATCCGCAATCTGCTTGTCCGCTTTCATCATGTATTTTACAAGCAGAAAAGGCAACAGCCCTAAAATGCCATTGCCTTTTCTCTTTGCATTAGTTTTCAGTTCTTTCTGTTTCACTGAAAGTCAGCAAAACTACAGACAGAATCGGTAAAGGGTTTTATTTAACATCATAGGTCAGCAAAGGAACCTGTCCCATAGCACCAAAATCTGATAGTATAATTCCTACACCTTTGGCAAAGTAATAGTTGGTAGCAACGCCTGACTCTACTTCTATACCCATGAAAATATAGGAGGTTTCCATTTTCACGTTAATTACGTTTTGATATGTTTTACCTTCTACCGTTTTAGAAATGCCCTTTTCAACAATGCTCAAAGTCATCTTAGTCTCTACATCGTTTATTATATTCGTCTGCTCCCAGGGTTTCCCAACTGGCGTCTCCTCTTTTAAGATTGCAATCTCCACGTCTCCCAGATCAGGATGCATACCAATGCCCGTGTAAACTCCTTTCTCTTTCAATAGGTAGGATTTTCTTTTCTCAGTACCTTGCGTCGTCTCCATCACGTGAAAGGTTTTACCATTGATGACCTTGGTTTCCCCCGTAACAGTTAAGGTGTAGGGCGAGATACCCCCGTACCCCCAGGTAGAACCTACTGTGGTTGGAAGGTAGTCCTGCTCTGCAGTTGATGCCGGTTCCGGATCACTTTCTTTGCCGCATGATACCAGTGCGCCTGCTATCAGGCAGAAAATCAGAAGTTGTTTAAGTTTGTACATAGTTATATATTGTTTTAACGATACAATATATAGAATCTAACACAACAGCAAAAAGTATTTTTTAAAATTCAAAGAATTTGCTGCTGTGCTCTGTTCGCACCTATCTCACTAACTTTTATTAGCTGTTATGAATTTACAATTATAAACTTTTGTGCTGCGAATTTGCAGTCGACGTTACCTCAGATAATGTTAAGGAGTTGAATGTTGGCCGCAGGAGTTCGCCATTCAGAAGCCCGGATGGCTTTCAGAACCAGCCCTATAAAGTAACTGGAGGGGCTTGCCAGGCGCCTGGCTAAACCAGCTATTCGTCTGTCGCGGTTAAGAATACACTCCTGGTAGGTTTCTCCTGTTTTATGACTCAGTTCATTTGCAAATAACCAGGCGCCTTCCCTGGCTGCCACTATACTGAACCCTACCAGCAACTCATCGTGCGTTTTACTGTACATGTCCAGCAGCCCCATCAACGGAGACACTTTTCCCAGGTTGTCCTGCACCTTGTCTACCATTGCCTTGAGTATGGCGTTTATCCTGTCGAAGTCTCCCTTGATGAGCGGCAGGTGCTGACCTTTCATTGTCTCAGCGGTTGCTATACCTAAGTCCAGATTGATGTGTGCATTTACACCCAAGAGAAGATGCTGCAGGATGATAGCCGGTGCAAGCGTAGCACTTCTGAAAGCAACGCCCCAGGAGGCAGTTGTTTGTTTGCCTCCCTTCCAGAGGTGCCATGCCTCTAGGTATCGGTTTGCAAATAACACATCGAGCCGCTCCATACGTGGTCCATCATCAAACTCATTATGGATGATTCCCTCCTTCACACGGCAGGTCACGAGGTAGTACAGCACAGCAAAATATCCAGCCCTGTCGTTGGTGCTGATACTATGCTGGATGATATCGTCAAGGGCTGCAATTACTTCATCTGTCGTTTTACATACTGTTTTAAGGAGTGGCATCTTATGCAGGGTCTGTACACATTATAATTTAAATAATATTTAAGATGATACTCCTTTGAACCTGCTCAATGTACGCCATTTCTTATACCCTCGTCTTTAATCAGCGTTCTTAGTTGTGCAGCCTGTTCTGTTGTTACAGTTACACCGTGCACCTCACCTGCGTGCTGGCTTGCCTGTTTTAGTACTTCTTCATCGGTTTCAGCACGAATCACGCCTTCGCAGTCGAAACCGGCATCGCGGCAGTTTAATCTTTTCATGGTTTTAGGACTTATATAGTTACTATACTGATATTCATGAATACACTACAACTTTGCGCTTACAAAAGCTGTAGCAGGTCCTGATAATTAATTTGTAACAGCACTGTTTATGGCGTTATCACTAAAAACATGTTTCCCAATACTAAGCATGCGCATTCATAGCCGTGCTACTTTAAAGTATCCTTTACAACAAATACCACTATTAAATCTATATTTTAAGTAAAATGTTATAATTTTAGAAAATAAAATAGCGCCGCTCCGATGGATATCAGGGCGGCGCTTCTGTATCAGAAATTTATGTTACTGCTCCATAAGGCTGGAAAGTCTTATTTATCCGACTGCTTTATCTCATCCAGTTCCTCCAGGTCTTCTTCAGACAAAGAAATGGATTGTGCCTTGTAGTTCTCTTCGAGGTGGTTCACTTTGGATGTGCCGGGAATCAGCAGGATGTTCGGTGCCCGGTGCAGGAGCCAGCTCAGAGCTATCTGGTGCGCGGAGGCATCGTACTTCTGCCCTATCTCCTGTAGTTTTTCTAAAGCACCTACATTACCGGCGTTTATCGGGTTCCAGGGAATAAAAGCGATGTTTTTGTCTATACAATACTCCACTTCATCTTCCCATTTCCTGAAGTCGACGCTATACTTATTCTGCACCGATACCACGTCAAAATATTCCAGTGCTTCCTCTATCTGTTCCACCGTTACTTCTGAAAGACCAATGTGCTTCACAAGCCCATCCTCCTGTACCCGTTGCAGGAATTCAAGTGTTTTTTCATATGGAACCTCCGGATCTATACGATGCAGCTGGTACAGGTCAATCCTGTCGAGCTTCAGTCGTTTCAAGCTTCCCTCTAAGGCCTTTTGCAGGTAATCAGGGTCCGCATTAATCGGCCACACGTTAGGGCCGGTGCGTGTGAGGCCTCCTTTTGTCGCAATCACCAGGTCCTCGGGGTAAGGGTATAGTGCTTCTGCAATAAGCTCCTCTGAAACGTGGGGGCCATAACTGTCTGCCGTGTCTATAAAGTTGATACCGAGTTCTACCGAGCGCTTCAGCACACGTATCGCTTCATCATGGTCTTTTGGTGGTCCCCAGATGCCCTCTCCAGTGATGCGCATCGCGCCAAATCCCATTCTGTTCACGGTAAGATCTCCGCCAATAGTATATGTTTTTGAAAATGTTGCTTCGTTTGCCATAGTATAAGTGTTGTAGTAAAATGAATTGTTACCCCTTTTTTGTACGGCAGTAGCACCCGCTTGTTAAAAACTTTTCCTGCCTGTCCTAAGCCATTCGGAAATAACTTATAGCCCTCTCATTTACTTTAGGAGATAGAGGGAACGGCTGCTATACTAATGGCTGCACCCGATACGCAAGCTAATTCGCTACAAAAGCATTGTAACACCAAAAAATGTGGTGCATCTTGCACATCCGAATACATAGCAGTCAAACTTCAGCATGAAATCGAAATACACACACCTTGCCGCCGCTCTGAGCCTGTTCTGCTTGAGCTGTACGGCTATAAAAAGCAGCACAGTCGAAACCGGGGAGCTACCGGCAACCGCCTTGCAGCCCTATGGGAGACATAGTTTGAATTTAGCTCATGATCTGGAGCTGATAAGTTCTGCGGTACATTTCGGGTATACCTTTGAAGGAGACGAAAGCCGCATTTTCGCTTCCATCCCGAATGGCAACGGGCATAATTACCTGCAGTATGAGCTGGACGGGGTTTACCAGAATAGAGTTAAAGTATCCGGGAATTCAGCAGAACCCATTGTTATCAAAGCGCCTACAGGTGGCAAGCATACGGTGTGGGTGTATAAAGCAACCGAAGCCCATACCGGCCCCATTGCAATAGAGAAGGTAACGGGCGTAAATGTGCAGCCTGTTTCAAAGCCTGCTGCCCCGGTCATCGAATTTATAGGGAACAGTATTACCTGCGGAGCCGCTGCCGATCCGTCGGAGGTGCCCTGTGGCACAGGCGAGTACCACGACCAGCACAATGCCCTAATGGCTTACGGCCCCAGGGTGGCGGAGGCAGTGGGTGCCAACTATATCATTAGCTGCGTGAGCGGCATCGGCGCCTACCGCAACTGGAACAGCGATGGCCCTGCCATGCCGCAGGTATATGAGAAAATCAATTTCCAGGACAGCAACCCGCAACGCTGGAACTTTGGCACCTATACGCCGCAAGTGGTCAGCATTGCCTTAGGCACAAACGACTTCAGCCAGGGCGACGGCAAAAGAGAAAGACTCCCTTTCGACAGCACACGCTTCATAAACGAATATGTGAAATTCGTGCAGCTGGTAAAATCAAAGTACCCGCAGGCCCAAATCGCCCTGCTGAGCAGTCCGATGGTGAACGGTAACAACAGACTGACATTACAAAAAGCGCTGACAGAGGTAAAGTCACGAATTGATGCCCGGTATCCTGCTGACAAGCCGGTTGCCTTGCATTTCTTTCAGCCGATGCAGGCAAGTGGCTGCACCGGGCACCCAAGCGTGGAAGAGCATGCTGTACTGGCTCAGGAACTGGTGCCTTTTTTTAACCAGCTGCTACAGCCGGGTATGTAATCAGTTTCCAGTTAGTGCACAGATAAGCCACTTTCAGCTTTGAGAGTGGCTTATCTTATTTAAGAAGAAACCGATCTCAACCACGGGACGCAAAAATTTCTATCACAAATGAGCATTTTTTTGACATTTCTGCATGAGGAACAAACAAGACAAAAATTACATTATCTTTAAAAAATTATACTCAAAAGCCAACAGCGGGTGCAGCTTCTTCTAATATTAATAGCTACAGCCTTATATCTACATATTATACTATTCATACAGCACCTTGCCATAACCTACATTATTTCTTATATTTGATACATTATGCTGAACAAATAAGCGTGAACTGACGTTTATTTTAGTATCTCTTTAATGTTTCTGGAATTTAGAGGTTGACTTTGCTTTTGTAAACAGTCAAATAGAGACTTAGAAAAGTTATATATCATCTTTACAAGCTTGCATCCTGAGGATGCTACGCTTTTATATGACTTCAAATATACCGCCCCGGTAATGATTTTAGTCTTTTTTGATAGTGCTTGAGCAAGCATTAAACCTCTGAAGACCACTTATAACCATATCGTTCAATTATGAATAATAAGACAAAGGCCTTTCCTACACTACTTTTTTTAATTGTTGCACTATTTATAGCGGGGTGTTCGGCCGAAAGTCAGGTGGTTACTGATAAAAAAGCAAACCAGGTTTTGCCTGTCACTCAAATCATTGCGAAAGACACTGTACTCCATCATCAATATGTAGCTGATATAGAGGCGGTCCAGAATGTGGAACTTCGGGCACGTGTACCGGGATTTTTAGAGAAGGTGTATGTAGACGAAGGACAGGAGGTAACAAAAGGCCAGCTGCTCTTTAAGCTCAATGATGAGGAATACAAAGAAGAACTGGCAAAGGCCCGGGCAAACCTGCAAGGCGCACTCGCCGAAGCGAAAGGAATAAAACTCGAGATTGACAGGCTGCGCATGCTGGTAGACAAAAACGTGATCTCCGAAACAGAAATCGATGTCGCCAAAGCCAAACTCGACGCCGCCAACTCCAGAATCGGGGCAGCCCGCTCCACCATCTCGAATGCCGCCATTAAATTATCCTACACAAGCATCCGAGCACCGTTTGACGGGATCATCGACAGGATACCGCATAGAACCGGAAGTCTGATAGATCACGGCACCCTGTTAACCACAGCCTCCAATATCAGCGCCATCTATGTTTATTTTAACGTTTCTGAAAATGAATACCTGCAGTATATGAAAACGCAGGCAGAGGACCCTGAGAAAAAGAACAACAAAGTACGGTTAATCCTGGCTGATGGAAGCCCTTACCCTTACGGGGGAAATATCGAGACCGTGGAAAGCGAATTCAAATCCGGTACTGGTTCTATTGCTTTCAGAGCCCGTTTCCCAAACCCTGACAAAACGTTGAAGCATGGTGCCTCAGGTAATATCGTTTTGTCTAATGCAGTAGAAGGTGCTGTGCTGGTGCCCCAGAAAGCCGTATTCGAAATCCAGGACAAAAACTATGTTTTCCTGGTAGATTCTACAAACCAGGTCAGCATGAAGAGTTTTGTACCCCGCACCCGCTTCTCTAACTTTTATATCGTAGAGTCCGGACTGAAGCCAGGAGACAGAGTGGTGCTGGAAGGCATTCAAAGTATTGAAAGTGGTATGCAGATTACGCCTAAACCAGTGGGCATGGATAGTCTGATTGCAGCCACACTATAGTTAATTAAGAGACGATAGCTTTTAGAATTAGACAGAATGTTTGATATTTTTATACGAAGACCGGTACTCTCCCTTGTTATTTCCCTCTTTTTCGTTTTGCTGGGAGCACTTGCCTTTTTTACCTTACCTGTAGCCCTCTTTCCTGATATTGCCCCTCCTTCTGTTTCCGTCAGGGCCAAGTACCGGGGTGCCAACGCCAGTGTGGTGGCAAACACCGTGACCACTCCCCTAGAGAAAGCGATAAATGGTGTGCCGGGCATGACGTATATGTCTTCCGTGTCCAGTAACAGGGGTACGGCTTCTATTAAAGTATATTTTGAAGCCGGCAAAGACCCGGATTTGGCTGCAGTAGAAGTGCAGAACCGTGTAACAACAGTTGTAAGTGACTTACCGGAAGAAGTGATTAAGGCCGGGGTTACGGTGGAGAAAGAGGTGGAAGGCCTGCTGCTCTACATCAACGTGATGAGTGATGACCCGGAGCTTGATGAGAAGTTCATCTACAACTTTGCCGACCTGAACATACTGCAGGAGCTACGAAGGGTAGACGGTGTGGGCTTTGCCGAAATCATGAGCACCAAGGATTACTCCATGCGGGTGTGGCTGAAGCCCGATCGCATGATAGCCTACAAGGTGTCTACTGATGAGGTAATTGAGGCCATCCAGAACCAGAATATAGAAGCTGCTCCAGGCCAGTTAGGTATCAGCTCCGGTAAAGATGCGCAGATGCTACAGTATGTGCTGCGCTACACCGGTAAATTTTTCGAGCCGGATCAGTATCAAAAACTAGTTATCAGGGCCAACGAGGACGGTTCTGTGCTGCGGCTGGGAGATGTAGCGGACATAGAACTGGGGAACCTGAACTATGGCCGTATCTCGAAAACTGACGGACAGCCAGCCGCTTCGCTCATGATCATTCAGCGGCCCGGGTCCAATGCCCGGGATGTGATAAACCGGGTAAAGGAACGAATGACGGAGCTAAAGGCCAGCTCCTTCCCTCCCGGCATGGAATACAAAATCACGTATGACGTTTCCCGTTTCCTGGATGCCTCCATTGAGAACGTACTGGTAACACTTTTAGAGGCTTTCATCCTCGTGTTCATAGTGGTGTTTATTTTTCTGCAGGATTTTCGCTCTACTCTTATACCGGCCCTGGCTGTGCCGGTAGCCTTGATTGGTACGCTGTTCTTTATGGAGCTCATGGGCTTCTCGCTTAACCTGCTCACCTTATTTGCGATGGTGCTGGCCATTGGTATTGTAGTGGACAATGCCATTGTGGTAGTAGAAGCAGTGCATGCTAAGATGGAAGAGGAAAACCTGCCACCGCGCCAGGCCACCTTTGCCGCCATGCATGAAATAAGCGGCGCCATTCTGGCAATTACCCTGGTAATGTCTGCGGTGTTTGTGCCCGTAGCCTTTATGTCAGGTCCGGTAGGTGTCTTTTACCGCCAGTTCTCGCTTACCCTGGCTATTGCCATTGTGATATCCGGAGTGAATGCGCTGACGCTGACACCGGCTTTGTGCGCCATCATCCTAAAAAACTCGCACCAGGACAAAAAGAAGAAAAAGAGCATCCTGCAGCGCTTTTTCGGCGGGTTTAACCGTGGTTATAATGCTTTTGCAGATAAGTATAAAGGCAGCATTGCCTTTCTTGCCAGCCGCAGGCTGATTACAGTGGCGATGCTCCTGTTCTTCTTTGCCGCCACCTGGGGAATTGCTACCATACTACCAACCGGATTTATTCCGGTTGAAGACCAGAGTGTGGTGTACCTGAATGTGACTGCGCCAGCCGGTGCCACAGTGGAGCGTACCGAGCGCGTGCTGGACGAAATAAACCGGAGTACAGCGGATATAGAGGAAGTGGAATCCTTTTCCTCTCTCGCCGGCTACAGCCTCTCCACCGGGCTATCAGGAGCCTCTTTTGGTATGGGTATGATAGACTTGAAATCCTGGAACGAACGGGAAGCATCTATCCATGAAACAATCCTAAAACTAGAAGAAAGAACACGGCATATTACCGACGCGGAGATTAGTTTCTTTCTCCCTCCTACCGTACCGGGATTCGGTAACTCCAGTGGTTTTCAGATGAAGGTGCTTGACCGCACGGGTAGCGGCAATATGCAGAAGATGGATCAGGTGACAGAGCAGTTTGTACTGGCATTGGAAGAGGCCCCTGAAATTATTGGTGCATTTTCTGAATTTGACCCTACCTTCCCTCAGTATATGATTCATGTAGACCAGGACATGGCTGCAAAAAACGGAGTAACAATCAGCCAGGCCATGAGCACGCTGCAAACCCTTGTAGGTGGTTTATATGTATCGGATTTCGTGCGCTTCGAGCAGATGTATGATGTGATGGTACAGGCCGACCCAAGCTTCCGTGCAAAGCCGGCAGATGTGCTGAACCTGCAGGTGAAAAATAATAATGGTGAAATGGTGCCTTACTCTACCTTTATCACCATGGAAAGAATGTACGGTCCGGAACAACTCTCCCGCCACAACATGTATACCTCCGCCAAAGTGAAAGGAAGCCCGGCCCCCGGCTACAGTAGCGGTGACGCCATTGCTGCCATCGAAAGGATTGCCGCAGAGACACTGCCACGGGGCTACACCTACGACTGGTATGGCATGACACGCCAGGAGGTGTCGTCCGGGCAGGAGGCTATCTATATCTTCATCATCTGCCTGGTGTTTGTATACCTGCTGCTGGCGGCTCAGTATGAAAGCTTCCTGCTCCCGCTGCCTGTTATTCTGTGTTTGCCTGCTGGTGTGTTCGGAGCCTTTGCTGCCTTGCACCTGCTCGGGCTACAGAACAATGTATATGCCCAGGTAGCCCTGATTATGCTGATTGGCCTCCTAGGTAAAAACGCTATTCTGATTGTGGAATTTGCTGTCCAGCGGCGGCAGGAAGGAATGTCGGTGCTGGAAGCGGCCATAGAAGGTTCTTATGCCAGACTCCGCCCCATTCTGATGACATCCTTTGCCTTTATTGCCGGTCTTATACCGCTGTGTATGGCCACGGGTGCCGGTGCCCTGGGTAACAGGTCCATTGGTACGGCCGCTGCCGGAGGTATGTTTATCGGTACCATCGTCGGCTTGTTTTTGATTCCGGGACTTTATGTTCTTTTTGCCGGGATGATGGGTAAGAAAAAACTTAAGAAGAAACCTGAACCTATTACAGAAGATATTGAAGTATCCGTATCCCATAATTAAGTTAAACCGCTATATGTCAATCAATAAACCTTTAAATAAATATGTATGCTTCTTTTTCCTGCTATCACTGGTAACCAGCTGTAAGGTTTTTGAACCCCCAAAGCCGCCACAGCTACCTGCCACAGCCAAAATGCCGCTGGCTTTCGGGAACAGTCCCGACAGTACCAGCCTGGGAGACGTTTCCTGGAAAATATTTTTTAATGACAAGCACCTGGTAGGTCTTATTGATACAGCTCTCCGAAACAATTTGGACCAGCTGGCTGCCATCCAACGCATTGAAATGGCCCGGGCAAACTACAACATCGCCAGCGGCGCAATGCTGCCCTCGCTGGATGCCCGTTTCAGAGCGCGCTCAGGCAATATCTATAACAATTTGCTCAGCGGCACCATCTACGGCGATCGGAATACGGTAACTCAAACCCAGAACTATTTCCTGGGGCTGCAAAGCACCTGGGAGATTGATCTGTGGGGCAGGCTAAAGAACCGCAAAAAAGCCGCCTACGCCCGCTTTATAGCCTCTGAGAAAGGGCAGCACCTGCTCACCACCACCCTCGTGGCCGAGGTAGCCCGCCTCTATTATGAGCTGCTGGGCCTTGATAATGAACTGGAGGCGATTGTAAATAACATTGAGCTGCAGGAAACAGCTCTCGAAATCATTAAGATACAGAAGATAGGCGGTAGAGCCACCGAACTAGCCGTGCAGCAATTTCATGCCCAACTGCTGCGCACGCAAAGCTTGGGATTTGAGAAGCGCCAACGGATAGTAGAGGTAGAAAATCAACTGAATCTTTTGCTGGGAAGATACCCGCAACCCATTGCCAGGGGTGAATCCATTCTGCGGCAGCATTTACCCGTTATAGTCGATGCCGGGGTACCCTCTGACCTGCTGCTTCGCAGGCCGGATATACAGCAGGCAGAACTTGAGTTGATCGCCGCCAAAGCTGATTTGGAAGCGGCCAGGGCAGCCTTCCTTCCCAGCTTCACCATCACGCCATATGCCGGCGCACACACCCGAAACCTTCCTTCCATCTTCAATACGCCGGAATCATTGGTGTTAGGACTTTTAGGCGGCATCACAGCCCCTATCTTCCAGAACAGAGTCATACGTTCCGAATTCAACCGCAACGTAGCCTTGAACAAGGAAGCCTTCTACTCCTATCAGAAAAGCATCCTGACGGGATATCAGGAGGTGGTAACGAACCTGCAAAGGGTGGAAAACTATAAGAAAGCCTATGCGCTTCGAGAAGAGGAAGCGGAAGTACTTATTAATGCAGTGAGCACCTCTAACGACTTGTTTATGGCTGGCTACGCCTCCTACCTCGAAGTAATTACAGCGCAGGGAAGTGTGCTAGATGCCGAGTTAAGCAAAGCGAACACCCGAAAAGAGATCTTTCTTGCCATAGTAGACCTGTACCGTGCCCTCGGCGGCGGCTGGGAGTAGCGGGAAGTAAGGAGACAAAAGTAGAAGGACAAAAGAATTTAAACCTAAGCCTAGTTTTGAGCTGAGCAGAAGAAAAGCTGATTTGGTTTTGTTATCCTAATCAGCTTTTCTGTATATAAATTGAGTTAAATCATCAATTTAGCTACCTGTGGTGGGCAGCAGTTTCTTGTCTCTTCCCTTTGTTTCGGGCACCGTCAATACTCCAGATGCCAGCCCCGTGCGCGGCAATGTACAGGAACAGGAAACAGTACAGTACAGCTTTCTCTCCTTCATTCATAACAGGATTCCAGCCTTGTGGGGCGTGCGCCATAAAAAAGGCCGCTGCCATCTGACCACTGGCAATAAAGGCAGCCCAACTGGCAAACAACCCAAAGGCAATCATAAGACCTCCGAAGAATTCTATAATACCTGCCAGTCCCATCATTGACACCAGTTCCACCGTGTTGCCGTCCCCCGGCCAGCCAAATAACTTCTGACTGCCGTGCATCGCAAACATGAGTCCTGCAACAATTCGTAAAACAGCGAAGAGGTGTGGGCTGTAATTTCCTATGAATCTGTCCATATCATTTTTCTTTTTAGGTGGAATTATAAATAAAACCTATAAATTATTATAAGGCAGGTGTTTATATATGGCAAAAACGTATATTAAGAGATAAAGTTAAAATTGGCAAGTATCTCCCTCCCCTGCTATCCCCGCAGGTGCTGGATGACAGCTTGTGCAAATTTTTGTTTTCTGCAGCTGCGCCTCATAAACCCGTAACAGTACAACCTAAAAGGTAGCCTTAGCGAAGTACCAATGACGACCTCCTCCTATACCTTCTACAGCCCTATAACACCAATCCCACTGCAGATATATTTAAACTTTTACGGCCTGATATTTGTATATACAAGTGTACAACTCTTCTGTGCAATAAGCAGCACATACTTCCATTTGAATGCGGATGTGCAGGAGCCAGACAAAATAACATTACTAGAGAAAAAACGAATGAAGAAAATACTTACGAATACACCCTTACCACAAGCAGCTTTAAGCATGCTGTTGCTCCTGTTGCCATTTTTGGCAGCAGCAAGTAATAACTCGCTACCTACTGCTTCTGATACGCTTAATGTTGCCAACGGCAACGAAAAGGCAAAGTTCGACCGCCATTATATACAGGAGTATATTGGCAATGAAAACGAATACCGGCATCAACTGGAACTGGTAAAGCAGTTTTACGAGGAGCGGGACTTTCAACTGGCCTGGTTTAAAAACAATGCACTAATACCTCAGGCCGATAAGCTGATCCAAGCAATCGATAAAGCACACAAGGAAGGTTTGACTGCCGCAGATTATAAAGTTATAGACCTACAGGAAAATTATAGGGCATATGAAGCCATACCGGCAAAAGACCCAACCAAGCAGCAAAAGAAGCAGGAACTTGACTTGGCTCTGACAGCTTCTTACTTTAACTATGCCTCTGACTTTTACAAAGGTGCCGTAGACCCACATAGCACAGCATCCATTGAGTGGGAGGTTAAGCGAAATAAAATAAAGCTGAACAAGGCGCTGGAGACAATCCTGCAGGAAAGAGAAAGCACCTACCCCTATTACGAGTTTGAGGCCCTGCACGAGGGTTACCTGAAGCTACGGAACGCTCTGTTGCAGTACCGCCAGATACAGGAACGTGGTGGCTGGCCTAAAGTGGATGGCGAAGGTGTTATAAAATTGAACGATACATCTGAAGTCGTGCTGGATGTGCGCAGGCGCCTGCTTCCACAACAGCGGGTAAACGAGCAGGATTCTGTCTATTTTGTATATGACCAGCAGGTAAAGGACGCTGTAACTACTTTCCAGAAGCAGCACGGACTGGCAGTAGATGGCGTGCTGGGCCCGCAGACGTATAAGTCACTCAATGTACCTGTGGACGAGCGCATCGACCAGATTGTGCTGAACATGGAGCGCTGGAGGTGGCTACCCAAAGACCTTGCGAAAGGAGACGACAACCGTTACGTGATGGTGAACATACCTGCCTTCCGTGTGACTGTGATGGAAAACGGAGAGGAAATGATGCGAATGAAGGCCGTGGTCGGTAAAACAATGCACTCCACGCCTGTGTTCAGTCATCAGATTCAGTACCTTATGTTTTCCCCATACTGGAACGTGCCAAACAGCATTGTAGAGGATGATATTAAACCGCATCTCCAGAAAAATATCAACTGGCTGGAAACGCAGGACATGGAGATGGTGAATACTTTTGGTCCTAATGCAAAGCGGGTATCTGTTCATAATGTAAACTGGAACACCATGACGCAGCATAACTTTGATTACCGCATCCGGCAGCGTCCGGGTCCGAATAACTCCTTAGGCCGTGTTAAATTTATATTTCCAAACGAATATGCCGTATACCTGCACGACACGCCTGCCAACCACCTTTTTGATGAAAGAGACCGTGACTTCAGCCATGGATGTGTGCGTGTGGAGCGCCCTGCCGACCTGGCTACATACCTGCTACAGGATAAGCCGGGCTGGGACGCGAGCCGTGTTAGAAGTGCTATGAATGCAAGCAACCAACAGCGTGTAGACCTAGAAGAAAGCGTGCCGGTATACCTGGTGTATTTCACCACATGGGTGGAAGCCGATGGAACGGTTCATTTCAGAGATGACCTGTACGGCCATGACAATGCACTGGCACAACAGCTGTTTTAAACATTAGCTATCATCTATAAAAAGCAAAGACGCGGACAAAAGTCCGCGTCTTTGCTTTAATTCTCCTCCTATACCTGTTTTTGAATGTCCCTTTGCATCAACAGAACCTTCGCATCCTCACAAAGAAACAGCAGGAGCATTAAAATTACGAATGCTTTTCTTTAATTTCAGGTTTTGCCGCCAATACCTATGAACCGTTTTATATCACTGGAACGATCACAACAAGTGCTGCAACGTATCCGGAGCAGTGCCTTTGCGACTGCGTATGAAAGGGATAAACACAGGATGGTGCTGTCAGATGACGCGGGAAATGAGCAGGTATATTTCAGGCTTCCCATTGTGCTTCCCCCTCCTGGCGCAAACACACCAGAGGAAGAAATTCAGGTGAACTATGTGATTGTGCTTATTCAGTCCGGAAACTGTGCGATGGGTTATTTTGAGAACGGCGTTAACCTCTATCATAAAGTGTTCCGCTCTTACATGGTGCGGAAAAAACAGGGAAAAAGCCAGATTAAATACCTGAAAACCAAAGGCAAGTCCCGGGCCGGTTCAAGGGTTCGTTTAGGGGAAACGGTAGAATTCTTTGAAAATATAAACGAACGGCTGCAGGAGTATTTTGAGGAACACGAAGTGCACCGAATTGCTATCAGCTGTTCCAAGACTCTTATCCCATATCTGTTTAACTCGAAGGTCCCCACTCCTTTCGATAAACATGACCCGCGCATTTTCAAAATACCCAAACACATACACACGCCTATATATGAGGTGATGCTGGATGCAAATAGATATCTAATGAAGGGTGAGTTGATATATGAAGAGATGCAGCAGGCCGTAGTGGATAAACTGCTGGGCGAAGAGATAGACTTTTCAGACGATGTGGATGAATTTTATTATTGAAGCTACTATTTCAAACCTTGATGATTTAGTTTGCTCTAATCAAAATGAACTGTTAGTGTCCTAACACTTCTCTTTTATAGCAGCGCGAATCATAGCAGATTTCAGTTAGAGTCAAAAAAATCTAAGGCTAAAACACTTTTGCCGGCTCATCTGTAACAGTCAAATCATCAAACCAAATCCAGCTGTTATGGATGGGAGCCCACTCCTGTGTATTGCCGCCATGGAAAGTGGAGAAATAGAAGTTATCTACCTGATTACTGTTTTGTACAAATCGAAGCCCTGAGAGGTGCAGCACTTCTTCTCCGTTGTACCATACCTGCACCTCGCCGTCGCTGTTTGCCTGACCATTGCGCACCGTATTTACCTTCACTCTCTCAACCAGATTTATCCAGGCACCTTTTGGGAACACTACCTCAGACCCGTCCTTGTGTTTGAGCGGGTGATCCTCTCCCCACTGTCCGGGCTTATCCATGTGGTAAAGGTACAGTACGGCCTTTCCGCCTTCTCTCCACATGAAGCGGGCCGAAAAGCCATTGGTTCCGTCGCAGCTTTGCCCGCCGCTACAGTTCTCGCCACCAGCCAGACCGGGTAATTTCCCACCCTGGTGTTTACCTCCCCAACTAAAGTTTTCGCTAAAGCGCAGTTTGTAGGAAGCGTAATATTCTGATTGCGGCTTCAGCATTAGCTTAGCCTGGCCTCCACTTTCCGAAGGCCCGAACTTCCCTTTCGGGAAGGAGATTCTGAGCGACTTGTTACCTGAGGCTGCATAAGTATCATCTACAGCCGAATTTTCATCCAGCGTCTGCACCCAGGCAGTATCAAAGCCATCTTGCTCCCATGCATTTTTAATATAAGCAGTACCATTCGGGAGACTCTCAAAACTTGTGGACCTTAAGACCGCCAGGAAAGAAGCCAGAAACAGAATAGATAATGCCTTCATACCAATCTATCTACATCATTTTATTATTCTACAATCTACCTTTTATTATTGACGTTTCGCAAGCAGCTTTTTGTCCCGCTTTAACTTCTATATGTACTACTAATTAGTTGCAAAATCTTATAGTTGAAGCATACCGCATACCACACACCACTTTCCCTGCTTTATATACCTCAATTCTTGTCAACAAAGGCCATAGTATCCACGTTACTAGTATATATGGTTAGCGCTGGCCACCCCCCTTCGTCCTAATTTAACTACTAAATGACACAAGTTACCTCTCTCTCGCCAGAACTACTTCACGTGTTTGAGACCATACCCGATTTATACCTGATTCTTTCTCCTGATTTTAACATTCTAAATGCCAGTAACGCTTACCTGAAGGCCACATGCAGAATACGCGAAGAAATCCAGGGAAAATCTTTTTTCGAAGTGTTTCCCGCGAACCCGACGTTGCACAATACAGATGCTATTGATAACATGAGGCGCGCCCTGGAGTGGGTTCTCCAGCATAAACAACCACACCCAATGGGGCTGCAGCGTTACGACATCTCTCAGCCGAAGCAGTCAGTCAATTTTGTAGAGAAATACTGGGACGCTTCTATTTCTCCGGTTCTTGACAGCGAAGAAAATATCCTGTACATCATCTATAAGGTGGAGGATGTGACGGAGCAGGTTATGGCTCTTAAGGGAATGGAACAGCGAGGTCAGGAGACTCAAAACGGTACAGCGAAGCAGGCAATAACCAGGGCAGAATTAGTTGCTGCCCGCGCCGAAGCCGATCTGCAGCGGGAAGAGATGTACAATATCTTTATGCAGGCGCCGGCGATGATCTGTATTTTTAAAGGACCGCAGCACGTTTTTAAGCTGGTAAACCCACCTTACCAGCAGGTAGTAGGAGATCGCCCCCTGTTGGGCAGACCCATTGCCGAGGCGATGCCTGAATTGGCCGGGCAACCTATTTTCGGGCTGCTGGACCGCGTGTTTAGCACCGGCGTAAGTGTGCATGCACACGAAATGAAAGTACAGCTTGACCACGACAACACCGGTGGATTAGGGCACAATTACTACAACTTCACCTATCAGCCTATACATGGTCTTGATGGTAGCATAGAAGAAATTATGGTATTTGCCTATGAAGTGACTGATCTGGTACTATCCCGGCAGAAGGTGGAACAGAGGGAGCAGGCCCTGCAAGAACTGAACGATGAACTGGCCTCAGCAAACGAGGAGATAAGAAAGGCGAACAAAGAGATTTCACATACACAACAGGAACTTCAAAACCTGAACCGAAAACTGGAAGATCAGGTGCTGGCGCGAACAAGAGAACTACAGCTCTCTAAAGCCGAAACAGAAACTCAACGCCACCAGCTGCACCAGCTCTTTATGCAGGCACCCGCTCCCATTGTCATTCTCAACGGTCCTGATTTGGTGTATGATCTGGTTAACCCGGCATACCAGCAGATTTTTCCAGGAAGGGAGCTACTGGGAAAACCTTTGCTAAAGGCACTACCTGAACTAAAAGCTTCCCCCATTCCGAGTATGCTGAACAAGGTTTACCAGACGGGAGAAACCATTGTGGTCCAGGAACTGCCCCTGATGCTGTCCCGCTACGAGGGAGCTCCTCCGGAGGAGATTTACAGTACCTTTACATACCAGGCCCGCCGCAACGAAGAAAGCATCGTGGATGGGGTGCTGGTCTTTGCCCACGATGTAACCGATCAGGTACATGCCCGGCAACAGGTTGAACAAACCGCTGAACAGTTAAAGCTCATTACCGATGCCCTACCCGTGCTGATAGGATACCTGGATAAGGAAGAGAAATACCGCTTTGCAAACAAGGCATACGAAGCCTGGTTTAATTTGAAATCAGAAGAACTGCTGGGCAGACCCGTACGGGAAGTAGTCGGGGAAGAGGCATATCAGGAGGTGAAACAGTACATTAAACGGGCACTGGCTGGGGAGCGACTGGATTTCGAGAGCAGAATGCCCTACCGGGAAAATTTCGTTAAACACATCCGGACCAGTTATGTCCCTGATTTCAGGGATGGGAAACTGGATGGATTTTATACCCTTGTGCAAGACATTACAGAGCAAGTGGAGGCCCGGCAACATATTGAAGAAAGGGAAAAACAGGCACAAGACCTGGCTGAGGAACTGAAGGCTTCAAATGAAAAGTTGTCTGCTTCAAATCTGGCACTTCAAACGCTAACTCAGCAGCAGCAGCGTATGGTAACCCTCGTAGAGAACAGCACCGACTTTATCGGGCTTGCAACTCCCGATGGCAAGGGCATCTTTATCAATCCGGCCGGCCTGAAGCTGGTAGGTCTGGAAAAAGAACAGGTAGAAGATTTTAATATGGCCGATTTGTTTCATGAAGAGGATAAAGCATTTGTAAAGGAAGTAATGCTGCCTGCCCTGGCAGATAAAGATCGCTGGGTGTGCGAGTTTCGTCTGCGGCACTTTAAAACAGGGGAAACCATAAAAGTGCAGTATGATAGCTTTTCTATTAGGGATCCTTCAAGTGGGGAGTTGCTGGGCCTGGCCTCCATCATCATTGACATTACCGAACGAAAAGAGCAGGAGGCAGCACTACAGGAACTTACCCGAGAGCTGGCCGCAACGAATGAGGATCTGAGCATAGCAAATGAGCAACTCACCCGCACCAACATAGACCTGGATAACTTTATTTACGCGGCCTCCCACGACCTGAAAGCACCTATCTTTAACATTGAAGGACTCTTGCGGATACTTGTGGACTCCCTGCCATCTCACGTAATAGAATCACAGGGACTCGAAGGAGTAACTGGCATGATTGAAGACTCTATTGAACGCTTCAAGCGCACGATTGAGCACCTGACAGATGTAACCAAGCTACAAAAGGAGAACAGCCAGGACGCTGTTGTGGTCGATCTATCAGAAGTAATCAGGGAAGTAAAACTGGACCTTTCCCAACAGTTGGAAGCGGCAGAGGCACAACTGGACGTAAATGTGGACGCCTGTCCTTCCATTCGCTTTTCTGAAAAGAACCTGCGCTCCGTAGTCTATAACTTAGTATCCAATGCTATCAAATACAGATCCCTCAACTGTGCGCCGAGGGTAGAAATTAATTGCCGGTTGGAAGGAGATTTTGTCGTTCTTTCAGTCAAGGACAATGGGCTTGGCATGGATTTGCGTCAAGACAACAAGCTCTTTAAAATGTTCGGTCGCCTGCACGACCACGTGGAAGGCTCTGGTGTTGGCCTCTATATGGTGAAGCGGATAGTGGAAAATGCCGATGGCAGAATTGAAGTGGAAAGTGAGGTAGGTGTCGGTTCAACTTTCCATGTGTACATCAGGCAGTAAATGTAATAGGGTAGCTATTGCAATGGTATACATACGTAGGTTAAAGTCTCAGGTAACCAGTATAAAAGATATGCGCATACATCATTCAAACGTTGCTTCGTGGTGATATACAATTCCAGAAAAAAGAGATAAAATAGTGGGCCTTTCTCCTGCTGTTCCGGCCTCAGGCACAGCAAAGTGTGATGAAACGGGCTTCTTCTCCCCTGCTGTGGCTGCTCTCTATAAGCTAATGAGCAGGTTCGCCTGCAGGAAAGACTCCTCCAGCCCCTCAATGCCAGCCACATTGTTCCAGTAGCGCCACTCAGAACCGATGTACGTTTTGCCGGGCTTGCCCCAGGTGTTCCCCAGGTCCAAGAAAAGTTGCGGCTGCGTTAAGTACTGTGTGCTGCCAGGCCCACGATCACCTATAAAATCCATGAAGCCACGGAACCTCAAATGCACCTTCTCCGAAACAGGCAATGCAACATCCCAACTAGGCGTTAGCTGATAGGTGCCATCGTATTCCTCACCGAGTTGCTTATGGTAGTATGTTTCGAGTTGCAGCAGACCGGAACCCGGAATCCGAAACTTGAAAGCAGGACCCGCCGTGTAAACAAAGAAATCTTCCGTGCCTCCGAACAAGACATTTATACCGCCCGACAGCAGTACATCACTGATGGGTCCCAACTTTATCTCCCGCCCAGTAGCACGGCTCAGGCTCACTTTCGGGTACCACTCCATATACAGGTTCGGGCTTGCCAAACTAGCATCATTAAACAAATCACCAAAAACAAACTGCTCTAGGGCACCATAAGAACCAAAATGTTCTACCGTGACAGTCGCTAAATCACCGGGTTGTTTTAAGTTGCGGCCGTACAGAAGCTGCACATTAGAACCTCCCTGGTAAATTACCTGCGCCTCGGCCTGCCTGTTAATTAGCAGTGAGAGGGCAAAAAACAGTATTAGTAGAAAAGACTTTTTATTTAAAAGAATACCTGATTTGGTAGAAGTAATAAACATGCCGGATGTAAAGGGTTAAAAAAGCTAATTTAAGCCGCAAAGGTAAAGTCTTGAATTTAAATCTGCTACTACAGCAGCTCATATCTGCTGTTAACTTTGTAACCATACATCATGCTCTCCTTTACAACTTAATCAATGGCTTTTTCAGGTTATTATATGAATTTTTCTTATATTCAAATCAGGTCGTATTAATCCCACAGCATTAGAAAATTATCCCTCCTATACCGTTAATTTGAAAGCAAAATGGAAAATCAAGATACTCAAAGCAGCGCATCCAGCTCGTTTGTTGAAAGAATAGCAGAAAAACTTGGTGGTGCAGCCAACGCTGCGCGAATTTATGGAGAACCTGTAGAACGAAATGGCTTTACTGTTATACCAGTTTCCAAGGCGGTGTATGGCTTTGGTGGCGGGGCTGGCATGAAAACAGGAGAAGAGGGCTCGGGTGGCGGCGGCGGTATGGTGCTTACTCCTGTCGGCTATATTGAAATAAGCGAAGGAAGTACGCGGTTTCGCTCCATAAAGGACCCTCAGACAATAATCAAAATATTTGCGATAAGTGGTGTTCTAGTCATGCTTACCGCCCGGAGCATTACAAAGATTTTCCGCAAGTAAGCCAGTAATTTTACTTTCAGTCGTGCCTTTGCGGCTCCTGCCTTTTAAAGTTCGGTCTAATTGCGGATGATTTTCCCGTCCTCCATTTCAATAATGTGTCCGGTTTTTTCGGCAAAGCTCTGGTCGTGGGTCACAATCAGCAGCGTCTGGTTATGTTCTGCCGCCAGCTGCTGAAGGATATCAAACACCATTTCGCTATTCTTTACATCCAGGTTGCCTGTAGGTTCATCGCCCATGATAACGGATGGGTCGTTAATTAGGGCACGGGCAATGGCTACCCGCTGCTTTTCGCCACCAGAGACTTTGTAGGCCATTTTATGAGCCAGCTGCTCTATACCTAACATCTTCAGCCGCTCCAGGGCCCGGTGCTCCACTTCCTGCTCACTAAACTTGTTCAGCTTCATACCCGGCAGCATCACGTTTCGGAGCACTGAAAACTCGTTGAGCAGATAATGAAATTGGAATACAAACCCAATCTTCTCGTTGCGGATACGCGCCAGCGCCGCATCGTTCTTCCCAGTCATCGACGCGCCATCTATGAGCAATTCTCCATCATAATCCGTATCCATGGTAGACAAAATGTATAGCAGTGTAGACTTTCCGCAACCTGACTTACCGATAACAGACACAAACTCACCTTTGGCAATAGAAAAGGTAATGTCGGTGAGCACCTGCACCGTTACCGGGTCATGAAACTGTTTGTTGATATGCCTTGCTTCCAGTATAATGTCCTGCATATACTAAATTGTTGAGAAGGTGCTGCGCGTAAATGCGACTAATGTCATATTTTCCTGAAAATCAACCAAAGTTCTTTATCCTGTCAATCTTCCAACCCTGATAGTCCGGTTTCTATTTGCCTCTTATTATCTCTACAGGGTCTACCTTACTTGCTTTGCGCGCCGGGAAGTAACCTGCAAAATAAGTCGTAATCAAAGAAAAGAATCCACCTATAAAGTAAAATACAGGGCTGTAGTTTATCGGGTATGTTTTAATGGTTGGCAGTGCAGCCGTGTTGAAGGGGATGTTATCAATGATAAGGGAGAATCCGAACCCAATCAGCAGCCCCAGGAACCCACCGAAGAAACCAATGCTCAGAGCTATGACCAGGAAAATTCGGTTCACATCGCGGCCAGAGAAACCGGTGGCCTTGAGTATGGCGATGGAGTCCATCTTTTCGTAAATCATCATGTTCAGGATATTAAATATCCCGAAGCCTGCCACTATTAGTAAGGTAACACCCACGGCATACGAAATCAGCGTACGGATATTACTGCCTGTCTCGAACTGCGCATTGGCGGTCTGGATATCTTCGGCATCAGCCCCAAACAGTTGTGCGTACTCCTTTGCCACGGCTGGGGCCATCGCTAAATCCCTTAATTTTACCTGGATATCGGTGATATAGTTGGCTGGCTGGCCCAGTAGTTTCTGTGTCGTGCCAATAGAAGCATAGCTCTGGACTTTGTCAATCTCCTGTATACCTGACTGAAAATACCCTACCACCTTCAGCGAAAAGCGCTCTCCCTGCGCTGTAGTTACCTGCACTACATCACCTATATCAGCCACTAAAATATCAGCAAGTCCTTTGCCGAGTATAATGCTGTTCGAAACATTTTTCGCATCTATGGCAGAACCGGCGGTTACATAGTCCTGGAAGTTAAACAGCCTGCTCTCCTCCTCCACATCTATTCCATTTATTACTCCCGTTATGTCAATAGTGCCTTCATTGAAAAACACCTGCGCGGTTAGTTTGGGAGCAACGCCCACTACCCGGTTATCTGCTCTTACTGCCTGCATAATGGGGCCGCTGTTGTAAAGTTCTTTGCGGCTTATGCCTGACTTAACCGACTTTATAAAATTATAGGAGGCCTTATACTCTGAAGACATATTGACCGGCTGGTTCTCGCTTGGTTTTACCTCGTTATACAGGCGCACGTGTGGGGTCCGGTTCAGGATCAGGCCATCCAGCAGGTCGTTGAGGCCGTTCATAAAACTGAGCAGCGTGATAAACATGGCAATGCTGAAGGTTACTCCTACAGCAGCCACCAAAGTTTGTCGCCACCGGGCCAGCAGCAGCGATTTTGCTAACCCTAAAATGAGTTTGCTGTTCATCGGACTGGCTTTACGATAACGTCCTCCCTCGTCAGCCCGTCCAGTATTTCTACTTTCTGGTAGTCTTTGAGCCCCGTGCTTACTTTCACTTTTTCATTGTTTTCCTTCAACACAAAAGAGCCGTCCAGCAGGTACTCGCGCGGAATAAGAAGGGCACTGTCTTTTGCCTGGATGATGATGTTAGCCTCTGTGGTGAGGTTTGGATAAAGTGCCGGTGGTGTGGTTACAAAATTAGCGTCTACGGTAAAAGACCGGGTTCTCTCGTTCATTGCCGGGTTTATCTTCGTTATTTCGGCTTCAAACACCTCCCCTTTGTAACTGTCCAGGTTCAGCAGCACCTTTTGCCCCGGCCTGATGCGGGAAATGTCATATTCATCTACCTGCAGCTCTAGCATGAATTCGTCTGCGTCTCCAATCACCGCCACCGGGCTCTGCGGGCTTACCATTTCCCCCTTCTCCTTCAGCACACTGTATACCTTGCCGTCCGTTGCGCTTTTTACGGTATAGTCATCTGTTCTCGTCTGGCTTATCTGCAGGTTTTTCTCTGACTGCCTTTCAGCGAAATCAAGTTGCTTTTTCAGGTTATTGTACCGCAGCAAAGCTGATCGATAAGCTGTCACAGCATTTTTATAGTTAAGCTCTCTTTGCTCAAGTTCTACACGGGTGCCAATCTGGTCGGCCCAAAGGTTTCGCTGCCTTACCAGCAGCAGCGAATCGTTTTGCTTTTTGCTTTCGGCCAGGTCAATAGCTGCCTGCAGTTCATTCAGCTTCTCATCATTGGCACTTACGCGGGCATAGTCGGCGGCAAGCCGGGCGTTTTCGGTGCTTAAACGGGCAGCCTCATTTTCTACTTTTAAAAGCGGTTCTCCCGCCTGCACCACATCTCCCTCCGTAACCAATACCTGCTGAATAACGCCGTTTACCATAGGGAAAACCTAGTACTGATTCTGGCTCTTCACCACCCCCGACGCGTACACTGACTCAGAGATATTTTCTACAGTAGGCTGGGTTGTTTCCTGTTCTTCTGTACAGGAAACAAATAGCAGCATGACAAGGACCAGTTGCAGAAATAATTTCATTTTTCTTAACATATCACTATCATGTTAAAATCTTGTCTTGTGCTGGTACTGTTTTTAAACGTATAAACACGCAAAGACCCTGTTCTTTACCACCACGTTTATAATTCATATATAACTTAAAAAAGTTATAAACTATATACATTGTTCAACCTAACTTTAGTTAAGGCCTTAAATTAGCAGGGAAATCACTCTTTATACCAGGTTTCCGGATTTAAAAACAAAGGTCTTCACCCTGTAACCAGCAAAGCTTCCAGAACACAAATCAAACGCACAGGGCGGTGTTAATTACTGACATCAAACATTTTACTAATTGACACTTGTCATATTACCTCTAAAGGGAAAAGCTGAACTTTGCAACATACCACCGCAATAAGGTGACAATCTTGTATTTACAAACTAAACTATAAAGAAATGGCAGTAAACGCTCAAAACCAATTCGCAGGAAAAGTAGCGCTCGTAACCGGGGCATCATCAGGCATCGGTAAGGCAACAGCTCTGCAATATGCACGGGAAGGTGCAAAAGTAGTTGTTTCTGATATCAACGAAGAAAAAGGAATCCAGGTGGTGGAGGAAGTCAAAAGCCAGGGTGGCGACGCCATTTTTGTAAAAGCGAATGTTGCGAAACCAGAGGATTGTGAAAACATGGTGAAAAAAACTGCAGCGGAATATGGCCGGCTTGATATTGCCTTCAACAATGCAGGGATTGGCGGAGAAGCTAACCCGGTAGGTGACATGAGCATTGAAGGCTGGAACACCGTAATTGCCGTTAACCTGAGCAGTGTGTTCTACTGCATGAAATACCAGATACAGCAAATGCTGCAGAACGGAGGAGGTGCCATCGTCAATAACTCTTCTATTCTGGGTCAGGTTAGTTTTGCCAACTCAGCTGCCTATGTGGCTTCCAAGCACGGCGTGGTGGGGCTCACTAAAAACGGTGCGGTGGAATATTCTGCCAAAGGTATACGGGTGAATGCAGTTGGCCCGGCTTTTATTAAAACGCCGCTCTTATCCGATGCAGGAATGAATGAAGAATCTTTCCAGATGCTGGCCGGTCTGCACCCTATCGGCAGACTGGGTGAGTCAGAAGAAGTGGCCGAACTGGTGGTATGGCTGAGTTCTGACAAAGCCTCCTTTGTGACAGGTGCCTACTATGCCGTAGACGGTGGCTACCTGGCGCGTTAGACCGATCAATTTGTCTTCACCACAATATTTTCTTCCCTGGCCTGCTGAACGATTGGTTTATCAGGCCAGATTTTCATTTTTGGTATCACCTATCAATCCGGATACGCAACCAATTGAAATATAGCTTGTTTACACCATACCGCGTAAGACTATATGGTAACTGTTGAAGAAAAGACATCCCCTGCCATGCAACTAACAGAAGAAAAAGAGAAAGGAAGCAAGGCTTTTCCATCTGAAAAACAGCATCCGTGGCATAGTATGGATCCTGTGGAGGTGATGGAACTGCTGGAAGTCTCCCCGGTAAATGGCTTGTCCGATGAAGAGGTGACAGCGCGCCAGGAGCAGTATGGCCGCAACGTAATGACTCCAAAAAAGCAGCAGAGCGCCTTTGTACGGTTTATGCTGCAGTTTCATCAGCCGCTGATTTACATTTTGCTTGCCGCCACAGTGGTCACCATTTTCCTGAAAGAGTACACAGATGCCATTGTTATTTTCGCCGTTGTGTTCGTCAACGCCATTATCGGGTATGTGCAGGAGTCGAAGGCACTGGAGGCGATTGATGCCCTGGCTAAAAGCATGACGTCCAAAGCGCAAGCTATCCGCAATGGAAAAAAACAGGATATTGATGCGCAGGAGCTGGTACCGGGGGATATTGTGGTGGTACAGTCGGGTGACAAATTCCCTGCCGACGTGCGCCTGGTGAAGCAGCGCGACTTGAAAGTGGACGAGTCGGCATTGACGGGAGAGTCTGTGGCTGTGGAGAAAAACGCAGAACCCGTAGCCCCGGATGATGTGTTAGGCGACCGCCTGAGCATGGGCTTCTCCTCTACTATGGTTACGTATGGGCAAGGCAAGGGAGTGGTGGTAGCAACAGGAGACGAAACAGAGGTAGGTAAAATACAGCAGTCTATCTCAGGTGCTCAGGAGCTGGAGACACCTCTTACTATAAAAATCAAAGAGTTTAGCCATTTGCTGCTATGGGTAATCCTGGGGCTTTCTGTTATCGTTTTTGCCGTTGGTATGCTCCGCGGTGAAGGTATAGGCGAAACCTTTATGGTAGCCGTTGCATTGGCAGTGGGCGCCATACCGGAAGGTTTGCCTGTGGCAGTTACTATTATGCTGGCGCTGGGGGTTTCTAAAATGGCGCAGCGCAGAGCCATCATACGCAAACTGGTGGCTGTAGAAACACTCGGCAGCACCAACGTTATCTGCTCTGATAAAACAGGCACCCTCACTGAAAACCAGATGACGGTACAGCAGCTGGTAGCAGGAGGCAAAGCATACTTTGTGAAAGGACTCGGTTACCGCCCGGAGGGAGAAATTCTGGATAACAACCAACCAGCTGACCTGGGAGCCAACAAAGCGCTGGAACTGTGCCTGAAAGCAGGAATACTATGTAACGACAGTTCAGTAAAAGAAAAAGAAGGCTCCTGGACTATCGAAGGTGACCCCACCGAAGGAGCCATGGTGGTGGCGGCACGCAAAGCGGGTTTCAAATTAGAGGAACTGGAACAGAAAGAGCCGCGTAAAGACACCATTCCCTTCGAATCCGAATACCAGTACATGGCCACGCTTCACGCTGGCATCCGCCCTGTTATTTACCTGAAAGGCTCAGTAGAGGCTGTGCTGGAGCGAAGTAACAAAGCCATGCAGCCCGATGGCGAACTTATGGAGGTAGACAGGGAGGCAATAGAAAAACAGGTGGAGGAATTGGCCAGCGAAGGCTTGCGCGTACTGGCCTGTGCCATGGCCGAAGCGCCTGATGGCATAACAGACATCACGCACAACGACACCAGCTCAGGACTTGTTTTTTTGGGTTTGCAGGGCATGATTGACCCCCCGCGCAAGGAAGCCGTGGAGGCCGTAAAGCTGTGCCAGAAGGCAGGCATAGATGTGAAGATGATAACAGGCGACCATGCCATCACCGCCTCGGCTATTGCCACCCAGATAGGCTTAACAGGCCGCAAGGAAAATGGTAAATTGGTCGCCATTACAGGCAGGGAACTGCAGCAGATTCAGGACCACGACCTGGAAGATGTAGCGGAGAAGACTTCTGTTTTTGCCCGTGTCTCCCCGGACCAGAAGCTGCGGCTTGTGAAGGCACTGCAGTCCCGTGATAAAGTAGTGGCCATGACGGGCGACGGTGTCAATGACGGGCCTGCCCTGAAGCAGGCGAATATAGGTATTGCCATGGGTATAACAGGTACCGAGGTTGCCAAAGACGCGGCGGAAATGGTGCTCACCGACGATAACTTTTCTTCTATAGAAGGAGCTGTGGAGGAAGGCCGGAGCGTCTTTGATAACCTGACCAAGTTCATCGTCTGGACACTGCCCACAAACCTTGGCGAGGGACTCATCGTGTTAGTTGCTGTTATTATCGGTTCGCAGCTACCTGTGCAGCCGGTGCAGATTCTTTGGGTGAACATGACAACAGCGATTATGCTGGGACTTACATTGGCTTTTGAACCCAAAGAACCGGGTATAATGGACCGGCCACCACGACCATCAGGAGAACCTATTCTTACAAGAGACCTGATTATGCGCACCTTGCTGGTGGGCGTATTACTTTTGATTGCTTCTTTTGGCCTGTACTACTACGAAATGGAGCAAGGCGCTACCGCAGCGCAGGCACGCACAGTGGCCACAACCACTTTAGTGGTGCTGGAGGCGTTTTACCTGTTCAGCTGCCGCTCTCTTGTAAGGCCTATGCGGGAAATCGGCCTCTTCACGAACATGTGGATATACTATGGCATTGGGGCTATGTTTCTATTCCAGGCACTGTTCATTTACGTCCCTTTTATGAACACCCTCTTTGGCTCAAGTCCGCTGGACGCCATGCAGGTGCTGCGTATTTTTGGTGCCGGAGTAGTCCTTCTTATCATTGTGACAATAGAAAAGTACTTCAGGTTTAAGAGCAATGCCCGGTTAGAGAAGGTGGCTGAGAGTCCAAGTTAGTATCTAATATTTTCCCTGAAACAGAAGGCTTATTTAGGTAAACATAAAAAGGTGCAGGCTGATGTCCTGCACCTTTTTATGTTTCAGGGGTATACCTGTCTGTTTGTTCTTTCGCTGCGTCATGTAGTGCTATTCCTGGTGGTAGTTCCCCTGCAAGTTACCCTGAAATTCGTTTACTGTAGCAGCATCAGCGTTGATAGTAGCGCCTTGTGTTACAAAAATCCCATAGCCACCACTGTTTCTGAATTCTGAATTCGTAACACTGATTCTCCCCCGAACACCCAAATTCGATTTTTGATGAATGCCATTCAGCTTATTGCTACCCCCATAGTTCATACCAACATAATCAAACTGGTTCAGCGGACTGTTGCTGTCAATCAGGATGCCTTTCCATGAGCCAGATATATAATTCTTCCCGCTGAATAAAACTAAAGCTGTCTCGCTGTTCCCTTTCGCAATCATATATCCGTCATCCTGCACATACAGGGCTTTATCAGCCGCAAACTCAAGCATGGCATTCGCTGTACCGTCGTTCTGTATCTTTACCCCTGATTGGATGTACAGATCATCGGTAATATGGTACCTGGCGCCATCATTGAAAACAGGCCAAGCCACTTCCTGATCATATACAACATATCCTGCTGTTTCTAATCCATTATAGCCGTTGCTGTCATTGAGGCGGGAAGCAGCATCCAGTTTATGCACCTGGCTCGCATCCACGTACATGGCGGCACCCAAATTATGGCTAAAGCTGTTATTCCCAAACGCAGCCAGCGTACCCCCTGCAGACTGCACCGCCATACCGTAGCCGCCACTGTGCGTGAACGAAGAATTGCTCACTTTCAGGGTACCTTCCTGCCCTATCATGCTAAAATCACCCCATAGGACTACGTTTGCTTTAAAAGCTTGATTTCCCGTCGCGTAATCACCTTTCCCGCCATAAGAAACTTCCACATGATCCATTTCATTCATACTATTGTTAGACTGAATGATGATACCTTTCCAGAATCCTTTCATTTTATCAAGGCCAGTGAAAGTAATTTTGTTGGCTGCTGTTCCTTTTGCCTTCAAATAGCCAGTCCAGTTTACAGACAGCCCCTTATTTGACATAAATTCAATGCTAACGCCCGGAGCCACTGTTACTCCTCCTTCAATAGCCAGGTCATGAATAGCCACGTATTTGGTGCCGTCCTGCATAAGCGGCCAGGTAACTCCTGTTGTCTGTTGATGCACAGTGCCTCCTATGCCTATCATATTCGAACCGGCAGCTCCTGTAAAGGTAGAGGCAGCATCAAGTTTGTGTATCTGGTTTGCGGTTACAAACAAGGGCAGACTGCTGTTATCGCTGAAGGAGTTATCAGAGAAAACGGGTATCTCACCCAGCACGTACATCCCATATCCGTTCGCGTTTGTGAAAGAGGAGTTTTTTACGCTCAAAGATGCAGCTGTTATAGCGGTACCTGTTATGCCGACGTTCGTTTTAACGTTTTCGGGCATGTCACGCATCGTACTGCTTCCGGCATACCCTACTTCTACTTGAGTAAGTTCGTTTAGTGCATTGTTAGAATCGAAAAGTATACCTTTCCAAAAACCGGGAGTCTTGGTTTTGCCTGTAAATACAATCTTCTGGGTAGCTGTGCCTCGGGCAGTAATATAACCCTGGGGGAGAACCTCTAGTCCTTTATCTGCCTCAAACTCAATTACCACACCTGGCGCTATGGCTACCCGGGCTTTCACCTGTATATTATTGGTGACAATGTAATCAGGCTTTGCTGGGTCTGCCTCTCTGTTTTCAAGCACAGTAAATTCAGTGATGTCTTCTGATAGAATACCATTTGAAGGTGCTGTATTATCTGCTATAGCCATAACAGCCACCTTGTCTTTCTTCTGCGCGTTCGCGCTGGATACAGTTACCTCCCACTCATATTCACCTGGCAGATCAGGGATAAAAGTGGGCTTTGCCTGTGTAGGATTCGTCAGCGTTACATTACTTCCTGCTGGCTTCTTTGTACCTGCCCAATTAAAGCTCAGCGTTTTATTTTGATCATCTTTTGATGCGGAGGCATCCAGCGTTACTGTCTGGCCTACCTGCACAGTCTGGTCAGGTCCAGCATTTGCAGTTACTGTACCTGCTCTTGGAGCTGGTTCCACTTTCTCATTTTCACAACCAGTCAGGAGAAAGAGAAAAGAGACCAAAAGAAAAAGAAATTTTCCGCCCGAATAGAGGCTAAGTGTTTTCAGTAGATGCATACTGCCAATACCATGCAGGTGGTGCGTACTTTTTGCCAGAAAAGAAGCTGATTTTAATGATGAGTTATACATAGTTTTTTGGTAGTGATAAGTGTAAGTAAAAAATATTATAGTTGAACTTCTGCTTATTTCTGACTCCCAGGATGCATCTTGCCTGTTCCCGAATGATGATTTATTATTTAAGATTTCTCTTGCATGCATCTCTACAGCCTATTCTCTCTTTATCAGCTCCGAGCTTTGTTCTGATGGTAAGACAAGTGGGTTTTGAAAAGGGTTGTATGCGTTATAATATTTTTATTTTTCTTTGTATTCATCAGCTCTTAAACCTGATGAAAGAGGTGGTGCTACACGTAAAAGCTCCTGTCGTTGTGAATTAGCCTCAGAGGCAAAGACAGATTTCAGTACTAACCAAAAAAGAAGCACAGCAGAGAAGGCTTCTTTAAGCCTTCTCTGCTGTGCTTCTTTTTTAAAGCATTTCTAAATGGGAACCCTATGGCTGCAAAGGATTCTTTAGTTCTCCAATCCTGCTAATCTTTGTTTCTGGAAAAGTAAACCGCTGCTGCGGAAATCACAATGGCTCCTATAGCCAGGTTCTGCAATAAGCCCTTCCGGTTATAGTTCCACTCTGCATTCATGCCCCTTTCAGCCCATATATTAGGAGCCTGACCCTGTTTGAGGTCATCCAGAATACCTTCTACCACATTTACGCGGTCTGCCAGCAACAGAGGTAACCAGTGGCCAAAACTGCCTTCACCATACTGGAAAGCATAGCGCCGGAGCATGCCACTCAATCCGCTCGGTGGCGCAGAGGTTCCGAAAACGGCTGTAATATTCGGGCGCTCAATAGAATGCAGCACCTCTATATTAACTGGTTGCAGAGGCGGCCGTTTCCAACTGTAGCCGCTATGGTCTTCGTTGGCACGTTTCCGCATGGGATAAGTGGGGTCGTTCTTCGGATCTGCGTCTATGCCCCACCCTTTTATATGTGAATAGTCTTTTGCTGTTTTTTCCATAGTCCTGTTTGTTTATATTTTGGCTGATGGTGGAATTAGAACTGGCTTGATGCAGTCATCAAGCTTATCTGCAAAAATGCGGTACGCATCGGATACTTCCTCTAGTGGGAAGTGGTGCGTAATCAGCTCTTTGGGGTTAAGAATACCACTTTGCACGTGCTCTATCAGTTTCGGCAACAGGCGCTTTACGGAAGCCTGGTTTGCCCTGATGGTAAGGCCTTTGTTTACAAGGTTACCGATTGGCACTAGGTTGAGCGTAGGCCCGTAGATTCCTACAATGGAAACTATACCTCCTTTTTTGGCGGAGTTGATAGCCCATTGCAATGCTGTGGCAGAACCTGCCTGCATCAGCGTTTTTCTGCCGGTAAAGGTTTGCAAGGCACTGCCCGCTGCCTCGGCACCCACAGCATCAATGCAGACATCAGCTCCTAGCGAGTCAGTAGTTCTCTTCATGAAAACCACCGGATCTTCAATAGACCTGAAATTATAGGCTTCGCACTGTGCATACTTCCGCACAAAATCAAGCCGGTACTCCTCCTGGTCAAACACAATCACGCGGCCTGCCCCAAACAGCCAGGCACATCTCGCTGCCATAATACCCACAGGGCCCGCACCGAAAACCACGACCGTGTCGCCCTCCTGGATGCCACCCATTTCAGCCGCCTGGTAACCTGTCGGCACTACGTCGGTCAGCATCACGGCGTCATCCGGATGCATGTTATCCGGAATAACCATGGGCCCAACATTTGCATACGGCACACGCACATACTCTGCCTGCCCCCCGTTATAGCCACCAGCTATATGGGAGTAGCCGAAGATGCCGCCTACTGCTGTAGCCTGCGGATTCGCTTCGTGGCAGTTCCCGTACAGTTCCTGCTTACAGAAGGTACACTCTCCACAGGCTATGTTAAAAGGCACTATCACCTGGTCACCCACTTTCAGCTTGTTTACATCTGCCCCAATCTCTTCCACCACTCCGATGAATTCATGTCCAAATGTCTCCCCTACGCGGGTGTCCGGCACATTGCCGTTGTATAAGTGCAAATCAGACCCACAGATACAGGAGCGGGTAACCCGAACAATGGCATCCTGGGGATGCAGTATTTCGGGCATCGGTTTGTCACGGTCTAATCGGACCCGTTGAGGGCCCCGGTAGTTCATAGCCAGCATAAGTTTGTTTTCTTCGTGTTGATTAAGAGATTTTTGTGATTCCTGTGGCTTAGCGACTGCTCCTGATGTTCCATAGCAGGAGCAGTCGCTAAATCAAGTATAAGTAGTTACTTGTCTGCTTAGTCAAAGTTTCAGAAACAGGCTAAATAAGCGGGTTAAGTATCTTTACAGGGTGATACTGTTCTACCAAAACCGGCTGAAAAAGGCTTAGGCATGGCCTCTCTCCTATTGCCCAGTCCTCGCGCTGCCACCATATGTGTAACAGACTCTTTAAAATAATTCTATTAGTTTACGCTTGCTGAAGCCAGTAGTTCGGGTATCTTCATCCTATACTTTCTAATGCAACAGGTGCTGTGGCAAAGTAAAGCTGCATTTTCACCCAATGTATATGAGCGTTATTTCATGTGCTTCCGCGGCATTGCCTTTCGTACCTCGTATAGCAGCATACCCGGTGTGCAGAGCTAAATTTATTTCTTGCGTATGTTGATTCTAAGGACAGCGACAACACTACTCATTATTTACCTTCTACTCATGGGTCTTTTATCATTTCAGCAAGAGCGAATGATTTTCTTTCCTCAGAAGCTTACAGCAGATCATGCCTTTCGTTTTAACCAGGAATTCGAGGAAATTTATATACCAACTAAAGACGGTGTGAGGCTGCATGGGCTACTGTTTAAGGCTGCTGAACCAAAAGGACTCGTGTTTTACCTGCACGGTAATGCCGGCTCTGTAGATACATGGGGCATGATAGCCCAAACTTATACTGGTTTAAATTATGACATCTTTATTCTGGATTATCGCGGCTACGGCAAGAGTGAAGGGAGCATTAGCAGCGAAAGACAATTTTATGAGGATGTACAGGCAGCTTACGACCAGCTGAAATCGATTTATCCTGAGAACCAGATTGTCATAGCGGGCTATTCTATAGGCACAGGACCTGCTGCCATGCTGGCCTCAGTAAACAAACCGAAGCTATTGCTATTGCAGGCCCCCTACTACAGCCTTGACAACCTAATGCAGAACCTCTACCCTTTTGTGCCTGCTTTTCTGCTAAACTATAAATTCGAGACATTCCGCTTTGTGGAGAACACGGAGGTTCCTATTGTTATATTTCATGGTAAAGAGGATGAGATAATTTATCCGGGTTCTTCGGAAAAGCTGAAAGCGCACCTGAAGCCAGGGGATAAAGTAATTTTACTGGAGGGACAGGGGCATAACGGAATGAATGATAATCCTGCGTATCAGAAAAAATTAGCGGAGGTATTTGCTACCGTTGATTAAAGTACAAGTGCTTTATACTATAATGCGCACACCGTATTCAGGCATAAGAACAGAACAAGAGTAGCACTGAAAATTACTCCCCTTCCCTTTACACCAATTGATGCTTTTATGGATTACATAATTGTACCGTTTGTATCTAAAAAAGCAGAATCTGCTAACCAATGAAATTGGACTTCGTTTTATAGTTTATATATAAGTAAAAGCAAAGAAATCATGGCTGACAATAAAGGAAGAGATGCAAAAAAACCCAGTGAAATATCTGGGAGCGGATGGAAAGAGGTGATGTTAAGGGTAAAAGACCAACTAACAAAAGACAATTTAAACATTGTTGCAGCTGGTGTAGCATTTTACTTCTTCCTGTCGATTTTTCCCTTGATGGCTGCCACTATTTCAATTTACGGACTTGTAACAGATCCTGTTGAAGTAGAGCAGCAAATGGAGCAACTCACTTCTGTTTTACCAGAGAGTGCGCACGAAATGCTATCGGAAAGGCTGCACAACATTGCACAAAGCTCAAGTTCTACATTAGGCTGGGGTGTGGCATTGAGTATACTCCTGAGTTTATGGAGTGCCAACAAGGGGACGAAATCGTTGTTCCAGGGCATTGACATTGCCTATGATGAAGAGGAAACAAGAAGCTTTTTTAAATTAAACGGAATCACGCTGCTTTTCACCATTGGTGGTATCGTGCTGGGCATCATGTGCCTGGCTGCAGTAATTGCCTTTCCGGCACTGGTAGATAGCCTGGGGTTGCCGAGTGTGCTAGAGACGGTTATACAATGGGGCAGGTGGCTTCTGCTGGCAATATTTGTGATGTTCGGACTGGCTCTGCTTTATAAAATTGCTCCAGATAGAGACAACCCTAAATTCAAGTGGGTGAGTTGGGGATCAGCTATTGCAACGGTTTTATGGTTAGTAGGGTCGCTGCTGTTTTCCTGGTACGTTAACAATTTTGGCAACTTTAACGAGATGTATGGCTCTGTTGCTGCTGTTATTATTCTCATGCTGTGGCTTAACCTGACTAGTTTCGTTATACTTTTAGGTGCAGAAATCAATTCTGAATTGGAGCATCAAACTGCCAAAGACACCACTGTTGGAAAGGAAGAACCAAGGGGTACTCGCGGTGCTTACCACGCCGACCGTGTGGCGGGGCAGGACGATACGCATTAATTACTGTGAGGTGTAAAAGGAGTTATTAACAGTGAGGGCAAAAACCCGGTAAAGTTGTGTGTCAGCAGTAGTATTTAAAACAGAAAAGGAGCACATGGCTCCTTTTTTTTGCTTGAATTTATTACTCTAAAACTTGTCTGACGCATCTGCTTCACCCACTTTTTCGAAATGAGTGGCCTGTTTAATGGTTTTTTCTTTTCCATCAGCGTCTTCATAAGTGCGCTCCTCCACTTCCACTGACAGTGTTTTTCCCTTTAGCTCTTTTGAGTCTACCTCGGCTTTCTCAATACCTACTGCTTTCAGGAAAGAAGCCAGGATAGGTTGACCTGGATCACTTAGGTAGAAACGCTGGTTAACAAACCCGTCTTCATTTTCCAGGCGGCAGTTAATAAAGGGCACTTGTTTGTTTTCACTTTTACCTTCTTCCACCTCTGTTATTTGCACTACATGCCGTCCATCAGTCAGAAAAGGCTTTTCATCTATTTTCAGTTTCATAATTCTCGTTTTTTTAAGCTAATAAACTCTATTTGCTAATAAAATACGCAATCATGTCAATTTTGTTTTTCTTTATAGCCACACCACAAGCATAATACTAATTCATTTAGTATCAAGGCCTCTCTAAAAACACAGCTTTAACCTTAACCTTTACTTTGTCCGTACAACTTACTATACCCGAATATGTAAGGGGATTTAAATTATATTTTAACAAAGACAACAATAACTATGGCAGATAAGAAAGATAATATTAGCAATGAATCAAAGAGCCCTGAAGGCAAGGGTGGAAACGTTAGCGGACAGCAGCCAAAGAATCAAACCGGACCTGTAGAGGGCGGCGCTGACAATACGCGCGGCGAGAACAAGCCTAGTAGTGAAGGTCATGGTGGCGGCGCAAAACCAGGCAAGGGAAAGCCTGGCGATAAAGATCACACCAACCTGACCACGACTTCGCGCGGGGCAGATAGTACAGACAAAGAGTTCCGTACCGACCAGCCTAACGCCAGCACACTGAAAGGACACAAAAGCAATGAAGGTTTGGGCAACGAGAAAGGCTAAGCTCCTTTGATGGAATTAACCCAAGAGCATAAACCATTGCTACATATAAAAGACCCGGGACTTCCCGGGTCTTTTTCTTTACTATTATTTTAGACGCTACTCCTGAAAAGTGCCACCTGCCTTTACCTGTAAAGTAACTCTCCTCTAGCTATCTGGCTTAACCGTACATTGGCTGTAACTACACTGCCTGCTTCCTACCTCCTCCTGAACAGATAGCAAAACATGCATGAATTCTTGAAAATAAGGTACATCAAAGCCGGAATATTTTTATATTGCTTCTGGTACTGCTTCGCGAAGGCTTAAAATTGCCCGCGGACAAGCGCTACCGCACAGGCATTGCCTTGACTCTTAGCGAAACCTTAACCAGCCACAGCTATGTATCTACTTCCTATCAACCGCCGAAACTTCCTGAAAGGAGCAACGGCCACACTAGCCCTGACAGCGCTCGGCGCAAACGGAATAAGCCTTGCCGATCCGGCAAAAACGCTGCGGGTAGGCTTAATCGGGACCGGCTGGTACGGCAAAAGCGATTTATTCCGTTTGATGCAGGTGGCCCCGGTGGAAGTAGTTGCGCTCTGCGATGTAGATAAACACATGCTGGATGAGGCGGCATTACTGGTAAGCCAGCGCCTGAAATCGCGTAAAAAGCCCCGGCTGTACGAAGACTACCAGAAAATGCTCGCCGAAAACAAGCTGGACATTGTGCTGATTGGCACCCCTGATCACTGGCACGCCCTGCCAACCATTGCGGCGCTAAAAGCTGGAGCCCATGTGTACGTGCAAAAACCGATTAGCGTGGATGTATTGGAAGGGGAAGCCATGGTGGCTGCTGCCCGCAAGTATAACCGTGTGGTGCAGGTGGGTACCCAGCGCAGAAGCACACCCCACCTGATAGAAGCCAAAAAGAACATAGTCGATGCTGGTCTCCTGGGGAAAGTGTCACATGTGGAGATGTATTGTTATTACCACATGCGCAGCACTGCAAACCCGCCAATCAAACCAGTGCCGGATTTCCTGAACTATAACCTGTGGACAGGGCCGGCTCCGCTACGCTCTTACGATGGCCTGCCGCACCGTCGCTGGCGCAATTTTATGGAGTATAGTAATGGGATTGTCGGGGATATGTGTATCCACATGTTTGATGCTGTGCGTTGGATGCTGCAGCTCGGCTGGCCGAAGCGCGTTTACTCCACCGGCGGGATTTACGTGCAAAAAGAAGGAGCGGCCAACACTTCCGATACCCAGACTGCTACATTCGAATATGATGAACTCAACTGCGTCTGGCAGCACCGCACCTGGGGCACACCGGTTAATCCTGAGTATCCCTGGGGATTAACCATTTATGGTGAGAAAGGAACGTTATTAGCCAGTCCCCATCAATTTGATTTCATTCCGGTGGAAGAGGGTGACGAAAGGATTCACCGCGATGCAGTTTATGAAAAAGAAGAGTATCCCGAGGATCTGAAAGAAGAAGGTATGGAATTGCATGCGGCTCCGGCCACCAGGCTTCACATGCTGGATTTCCTGGCCGCCATTGAAAAAGGCAGCAAACCGGTGGCTGACATTGAGCAGGGCCACATTTCCACGGCCAGCTGCATCCTAGCCAATTTATCCATGGAGTTGGGGCGTCCCCTGGTCTATGACCCTGTAAAGCGCGAAATCACAGGCGATCCGGAGGCAAGTGCGCTGCTGCAACGCCCTTACCGGCACCCTTGGGTTCACCCCGACCAGGACAAGGTATAATGAATATGCTGCCGTTTGAGAGCTAAGGCTTATACAGTTTCTCTGCATGAACAGTCTCAAAGAACTATGGACACTCATCTGGCTTGCAGTGAGGGGAATAGAACAGGACTACACCACCTTAAGCATTAAGAGAAGCATCGTTTTGCTGGCAGTGCCGATGATTCTTGAAATGGTGATGGAATCTCTGTTTGCCGTTGTCGACATATTTTTTGTGGGAAGACTTGGCTCCAGCGCCTTAGCCACAGTAGGGCTTACGGAGTCGGTGTTGATGATCATCTATGCTGTAGGTATGGGTATCAGCATTGCCGCAACAGCGCTGGTGTCGCGCAGGTTCGGTGAAAAGAATTATGCCGAAGCAGGGAATATTACCTACCAGCTACTGGTAACCGGCAGCATTTTAGCGCTGCTGATGGGTGTTTTGGCCACGTACTTTGCAGCAGACATCCTAGCCTTGATGGGAGCCACACCTGACGTTATTTCTTCCGGCCTTACTTTCGCTCAAATCATTTTTGCCGGTAACATCGCTATAATGGTCCTCTTCCTGGTAAACGGGGCCTTTCGCGGTGCAGGACTTCCACACCTGGCCATGCGTGCCCTCTGGATCGCGAACGGAGCAAACATCATACTGGACCCTATCCTTATCTTTGGATTAGGCCCGATAGCTGGTTTAGGACTGGAGGGAGCGGCCTGGGCCACCACTGCCGGCAGAAGCCTGGGTGTTGTTTACCAGCTGTATCACTTGCTCAATGGCAGGCATTTACTGCAGATTGGGCGGGAAAACCTAGTGATTCGCTTTGCCATGATCAGAAGGATCCTTCAGGTTTCTTCCGGTGGTATGGGGCAATACCTGATAGACTCAGCCAGCTGGATTTTCCTGACAAGAATAATAGCCGAGTTCGGAAGCCAGGCGCTGGCGGGCTATACCATTGCTTTCCGTATCATCATATTCACTATCCTGCCAGCATGGGGCCTGTCTTCAGCAGCAGCCACGCTGGTGGGGCAAAACCTGGGGGCGCAAAAAGGGAAAAGAGCTGAAATTGCCGTATGGCTGACGGCACGTTATAATGTTATCTTCATGGCTGCCGTCACGGTGGTTTTTCTTCTGTTCGGCGAGCACCTGGCCGGTTTTTTTACAGTGGAGCCCGAAGTGATACGTGTGGCATCAGAAGCATTGAAAATTATCACCCTGGGCTATATATTTTTTGGTCTGGGTATGGTGATGGTGCAGGCATTTAACGGAGCCGGCGACACCAGAACTCCCGCTATCATCAACATCGTGGTGCTTTGGATACTGGAGATTCCCCTTGCCTATTTGCTAGCCATTTCTTTCGATCTGGCTGCCACCGGTATATTCATCGCTATTGCCATCTGCCACTCACTGCACGCGCTGGTGAGTTGGTGGTTATTCAGGCAGGGCACGTGGAGGAAGGTGAGCGTTTAGGTTCGCCTCAACTTTAAATGAAATAATCATAGAAACCGCAACCTTTGATATATATCAGATGTAGTAGAAAATTCACTATATAGAATGAAGTAGACATATTTGATGGGAGTCTTTGACAAAAAATATCCGAAAGCGACAAGAGCATCTTATACACCAGGTAACGAGCAGGAGGCATGGATTGCTATCATGCATGCCTGCATTGCTGTTGATGAAGATGTAGCAGATGAAGAGTTGGAAGAGTTAGCGCAGGCATTAGCTTATAAACCAATGTTCGAGGGGCACGATGTGCGGGAATATTACAAAGCGGTCTTACTGGCTCATGCCGGAATCGGCAGCAAACAGTTGATTGACAATAGCGTGGAATATATTTCGGCTGAACGTAAATACGACCTTTTTGCTTTAACTATCGAGTTAGTACTTGCCGATGGCATACTGGCTGAAAAAGAAAAAGAGCTAATCAGTTATATATCTTCCGCCCTGGACTTAGATGAACAAACTGCCATCAGAGTTGTAGAAAAAAGAATACAGGATTATAAAGACAACACATCAGAATAGTGCTTTTACATGGCATTGCTGATAAACATTATCAGCCTAACATAACTTCAGATTGTACAGCAGCAGGTGGCAGGCAGTATTATTCAACGCATATGTGTACCTTGCATGTAATTACTTTCCGGGCCTGTTCAGAAGGCAAATTCGCACAAAAGCTGTAACTTATTAAAGCAGCTGCCGGAAAGGTGTTGAAGGAGAAAAAAGCACATGAGAGTAACAGGCAACATACGCCAGATTAAAAACAGCAGAGATAGCAGGAACAAGGATATAGCTGTGCACATTAACACAGTAGAATACATCACCCAGAAAAAAGACGGCAAGTACTACCAGGCTTTTGACTTTGTGGATGAATTAGATATACCCCTCGTCATCACAGGCGACTGTCTGGCACTCACAAACTCTAAACAGTCAGCAGAAGGTGAGTATGAATTTCAGGTGTTTGATACAACCGAGGAGGATGATTACGAGCTCAACGAGAACAAGCACCTCGCCCTCACCCTGGACTATGACTTTGATGCAGAAGTTGCCATTTTAACCTCTGCCACTTACACTATCACAGTCTCTAACGAAGATTTCAAGCAGATAAAAAGCGAACGAAGTAAAGCCAGAAAGCAAAAACAGGGAAAAGGCAGAAAGAACAGGTAAACCTTATTTATGCGCTGAGTCAGACGTAAAAATGCTTTATCACTTCCTCAGGTACAGGACAAGATTGGTATAATCAATAACCCCTCGCTTAGCAGAAAGAATATCGGCGCCAATAATGCCGTCTACCTCTTCCAGCTTCATGTCCAGGAAAGCCTTATTCACATGGTCCAGGTTTATCAGGTAAATACTCGAATTGTTTATTTCAAGCTGCCCTATCTGCATCTTGTTGCCGGTTGACAGTTGCATTCCCATAGTGCCACCCCCTGTTCCTGTAACCTGCTTATTTGATTTACGGGACTTTAAATGGAACGCAGACTTTCTTTTCTCCTCCAGTATGGTAGCCCCGGCTCCTGTATCCAGTATAAAATTCCCACGCACGCCATTCAGGTAAACCTGCATCTGGAGGTGCCCGGAAGACATCTTCTTTAACTGTATCCGCTCGTACTCCTGGTGCTTCGTCAGTAGCTCGTCCAGGCTCATGTCGGCTATAACATTTGTTACGGCTGTATCACTTCTTTCAATTAGTGCCTCAGCTGCAACACTGGTAGCGGGCTGCGGCGCATCACAAGCCGCTACTATAGCCGTTAGTGCTATTATAAAGTAACAGAAAACCTTACTCATATTTGATACCTGTTTCGGATATGCTTTAGTTTTAAATGGAAGAGTCTTAAGGCAGTTAATGTTACCACCTGCTCTCCAATGTATAAAGTATATCTGCACAGAAATCGTTTCAAAATCAACTGAACCAAGCTTTTCTGTAGAAGTTAATCTCCCTGGGATTTAAGCAGGAAGAGCTACCTTGCCGGGTAGCTTTTCCTGTAAGCTTGTTCAATCCATCTTCAGGTTCAGGACCGGATTGTTTGAAGCCGCTTTTATGGCCTGGTAACTAATGGTAACGAAAGCTAACAGTGCAGCTACAATACCTGCTGCCAGGAACACCCACAGCGGTATATCGATGCGGTAGGCAAAATCCTGCAGCCAGGTTTGCATGGCATACCAGGCCAGCGGGAAAGCGATAAGCGCCGCTACTACCACCAGCTTCAAAAAATCTTTGGAAAGCAAGGTAACAATAGAAGACGTTTCAGCACCCAGCACCTTCCGGATACCTATCTCTTTCTTCCTGCGCTCTGCCGCATAGGCAGCCAGGCCAAATAAGCCCAGGCAGGCAACAAAAATTGCGATACCAGTAAAGATGGTCAGTAGGGTTTTTAACTTGTCTTCTGCCTTGTACATCTTCTGGAAGTTGTCATCCATAAAAATATAATCTAAAGGATAATCAGGTGAGAACTCTCCCCAGACTTGCTTTACATGATCTATGGAACCTGTGATGTTCTTAGACTCCATTTTCACGGCTACTTTAATATAAGCACCCGGATAAATCTGCAGTACCGTCGGGTCCATCTTATCATACAGGCTTTTGAAATGAAAGTCTTTTACAACACCAATGATTTTGCCTTCCTTAAGAGAGTCTTGGTTATCCCATCTTGGCCAGAATAACGTCTGCCCCAGCGCTTTCTCCGGAGTTCCATACCCCAATTCTCTCACAGCAGTCTCATTAAGCATAAAAGCATGATTTGCGTCTGTTTTAAAATCCTTAGAAAAGGGTCTTCCTGCTACCACCTTAACATCAAGTGTGTTGATGTAGTCAAAGTCTACCATGAGCATGGCCGTGGACTGGGGCACCATCTCCCCGTTTCGCGGCACATTCACGCCGTCACCTGCCGTGGCATCTCCCGGAAAACCGTATCCAATCGACACCCCCTTTATGCCTGGTCCTGTCAGCACCTCGTTTTTGAAAGTTTCGTAGTTGCTGAACATATTGTCTCCCCTCATCTGGAAGAACATGATCTGTTCTTTATCGAAGCCAAGGTCTTTGTTGTGCAGGTAAGCCACCTGCTTGTAAACAACGCCGGCACATATAATAAGGAAGATAGACAAAGAGAACTGTACCACAATCAGCCCATGCCGCAGCCACTGTATTTTACCCACTTTACTATCCACTACAACAGCACTCTTCAGCACCTTTACAGTTTTGAAACCAGACAAGACCATGGCCGGGTAAAGCCCTGCCAGAATACCTACCACCAGCGTCAGGAGGAGCAACAGTATTAGGAGAACTGGATTTGTGAACAAGTTAAATGTCATTTCTTTACCCGTAAATTCGTTCAGCGACGGCAACAGCAAAGAAGTGAGTGCCGCAGAAAAAATTACACTGATGAGCGTGAGCAGGATGGTCTCTCCCAGGAACTGCAGCATAAGCTGGCTCCGGCTGGCACCTACCGCCTTCCTTACCCCCACTTCTTTTGCCCGCTGCATTGACTTGGCAGTAGCCAGATTCACAAAATTAAAACATGCAATCAGTAAGATGAAGACGGCGATAATGCTGAGCGCCCTCACATATGTAATGTTACCCTTGATAGACTGGTCATGTTTGAAGCCTGCCGAATACAGGTATACTTCGTTCAGGGGCTGCAGGAAAGGGAGGTACCTGAATGGTTCGTTTCTTGCCTCATCAATCTGCTTTGCAACAATATCCCGGAACTTCGATTGCGCCAGCTGCGCATCGGCCCCTTCTTTTAATTTAACATAAGTATAAAACTGCTGCCACCCCCAGTTTTTCATCCGTTCAGCTGGTATTTCTGCAGCGGCAAGAGGAAGCACAAAGTTTACAGGTAAATGGAAGCGCTCTTCCGTACTGAAAACCCCTCTTACAATAAACGGTTGCTTGTTCACAGATACTTCTTTACCCACAGGATCTATGTCGCCGAACACTCTCCTGGAAAATTCATCAGAGACAACGATGGACGAAGGATCCGCAAGTGCTTTTTCGGGAGAACCATAAATAAACGGAAGCTGAAATATCTCGAAAAACGTAGGTTCGGCATAGAAACGACCCTTTTCATAAATACTCTTCTCTCCCACCTCTACCAGTTGATTGGCATCAAACTGCAGCATCAGGATACGTACGACAGACGCTACCTCCGGAATGCTTTCCTCTAAAGTAGACCCAAAGGTGGGAGGCACAACCGCTAGTATGGTACCGGCTTCCTCAGCAGATATATCGTTATAAACGCGGTAGATTCGTTCTCCTTCCGGAAGAAACTTGTCGTATTGCAGTTCATCATGCACAAACAGGCCGATCAGCAGACAGGCGGTTAGGCCCAGCGCTAACCCGGCAATGTTGATAAAGGAGAACCCTTTGTGCCGGAAGATATTCCGATAGGCGGTTTTAAAGTAGTTTCTAAACATACAGGAGTCGGTTAGGCTGTTCTGATTATTTTTCCAGTTTTATCTTGCTTGTACTATGGCTAAAACAGATTAACAGAACAAATGCCAAAACACAAAAGCATTCATAATCAACAACTTATATTTTTAACTCATTTCCACAGCGTGCAAAATCGCGCTATAAGTGTGCGAAAATGCACACTTTATCTTTTGATATAAAATGGTTCTTATTCAGAATCAACATATTGTAATAATGGCATAATTGTAGTTTCTTTCTAGCTATAAATCTAATATATGCAACTGAAGAAGGCTTCTGTACTTGTTGTCGATGATGATACTGACGTGCTCACGGCTGTTCGCCTGTTACTGCGGCCGCATGTAAAAGAGATCGTGACCGAGAAGAACCCCGAAAATATCCAGTCGCTGCTCGCCCAACATTCTTTTGATGTAATACTGCTGGATATGAACTTTGCCAGCTCCATTAACACCGGAAACGAGGGGCTTTTCTGGCTCAAGAAAATAAAGGCGCTGAAGTCCGAAGCCTCCGTCATCATGATCACCGCCTATGGCGACATCGACCTGGCCATCCGCTCCCTAAAGGAAGGCGCTTACGATTTTGTGGTAAAACCGTGGCACAACGAAAAGCTCCTCACCACCATTCAGGAAGCCATCAGCAAAAAAAGCAATGGTGCGAAAGTCTCCTCCTCCCCTGCCGGCAGCACATCGGTAATAGGTTCAGAACTATTAGGAGAATCGGAAGTGATGCTGGATATCTTCTTCAAGATAAAAAAAGTGGCTCCCACCGATGCCAACATCTTGATATTAGGAGAAAACGGGACTGGAAAGGAGTTAATAGCCAAAGCCATTCACCAGCACTCCCTGCGCGCTGATAAATCCTTCATCAAGGTGGATGTAGGCGCGCTGACTGAGTCACTTTTTGAAAGCGAGTTGTTTGGCCATAAGAAAGGCGCCTTTACTGATGCCCGGGAAGACCGGGCCGGGCGTTTTGAGTCCGCGCACAAAGGCACTGTTTTCCTGGATGAAATAGGCAACATTTCGCTGCACCAGCAATCGAAGCTGCTGAGCGTGCTGCAGAACCGGCAGGTGATACGGGTGGGTGCCAACGAGCCCGTGGATATAGATGTGCGCCTGCTGTGTGCCACCAATGTATCAATGGCTGAAATGGCAAACGAGGCCCGCTTCCGGAAAGACCTTATTTACCGGATTAACACCGTTGAAATAACAGTTCCGCCGCTCCGCAAACGGGGAGATGACATCCCGCTGCTGGCGCGTCATTTTATCACGGTGTATGCCAACAAGTACATGAAGCCTGCTCCGGAATTAGCTAAATCAGGGCTGGAGAAACTCAAAAACTACCATTTCCCGGGCAATGTGCGGGAGCTGCAGTATGCCATAGAGCGGGCGGTGATTATGGCTGACAGTGATGTGCTGGAGGCACAGGACATTATCTTCTCTCCCATAGAAGCAGCGCCGGCAGCTGAAAACCTACAGCAGGAGACTAACCTCGAAGAGCTGGAGAAAACCACCATCCTGCGGGTGCTGGAGAAACACCATGGCAACCTGTCAAGGGCATCCAAAGAGTTAGGAATTACGCGCACAGCTTTATACAGGCGACTGGGCAAGTATGATATTTAAGAATTTTGAAGGAAAGCTTATTCTTCGGGTGATACTGCTGTGTGTTACCCTGAGCACCCCGGCCATTATTATTCTGAAAGGCTGGCCTGAGGCACTAGTATTTCTTCTGCCCCTTATCATTTACCAGGTTTTTGAGCTCATCCGCTTTCTGAAGCAGGCCCAGGAAGAACTGAACCAGTTTGTAGAATCCATCCACTACCGTGACTTCTCGAGGTACTTCACCGAAAAGCACGACTCCGCCCAACTAGATGCACTTCGGAAAGGCTTTAATGAAATCAATACCACTTTCAAGAGCATCAACCGGGAAAAAGAAACCCAGCACCAGCACCTGCAGAAGATTCTGGAAATGGTTGACACTGGCATCATCACTTACGATATGAACAGCGGTGAAGTGCTACTCATGAATGAGGCCATTAAGAAGCTCCTGCATGTCCCTTTCATGAAAACCATTCATTACCTGCAAAAGAGAGACAATGTTTTGTACGCAGCACTCATGAACCTGAAGCCGGGGCAGAATAAAATAGCCACGGCCCATACGTCACAGTTAGATAAAACCCCACTCAAAGTACTGCTATCGGCAACAACCTGGCAAAGTGACGGGAACAGGTATAAACTGGTGGCCTTCCAGAATGTAAATGAGGCGCTCGACGAAACAGAGTCACAGGCCTGGCAAAAGCTGCTGAACGTGATGACGCACGAAATCATGAACTCCATTGCGCCCATTTCTTCCCTGGCAGATACACTGAAGAACCGCCTGAAGGAAGCAGTGGTCACGGGTGCCACCACCGAAGACTTTGAAGATCTGGAAGTAGGTGTTGGCACCATCAAAAGGCGAAGCGAAGGATTGTTAAAGTTTGCCCAGACCTACCGCAACCTCAGCAAAATCACTACGCTGCACCTGAACCAAGTTAACATCAAAGAACTCTTCACCAACCTGCAGCACCTCATGCAACCCACGCTTGCACAAAAGCAAATCAGGCTTAACATTGTCCTCACAGACCAGAACATCTCCCTCCAGGCCGACCCTAACCTGCTAGACCAGGTGCTGATTAACCTCCTGGTGAACGCTATGGAAGCCGTAAAAGATGTTCCTGAACCTGAAATAACCCTGAGCTCCAGCATCGACTCGGACGGCAGGATTGTAATTAAAGTGATTGACAACGGCGCAGGAATGTCCAGGGAAGTACAGGAGAAAATCTTTATCCCCTTTTTCAGTACCAAGAAGCAAGGCAGCGGCATCGGTCTGAGTTTGTGTAAGCAGATTGTGATGCTTCATCGTGGCACCATCCAGGTGCAATCAGAAGAAGGCGTGGGAACGGTGTTTATACTGCGATTTGGCTGAGAAAGATTGTATTATAGTTTCTTGAGGGCTGTTGCTGTTCATTTTGTATCATACCTGACGCTGTAGCAGGTTTTCTGCCTTTTGTACGGCAAAAGCAGCGTGTTTTAGATAGAGCTTGTGTTATTAAGTAATGCTTCTTTTATATATTTACAAAGTGTACTATATATACATATATAGTACACTTTGTCTTTTTCTATCCAAACAGCTCATGAAAACAGCTTTACTACTCTTCTTTTTCTTCATGTCTTGCAACTTAGCTGCTCCTGCTCAAACGCCAACATATTCTCCGGCTTATGTATTAGGCAACACTCTCAACGACCCTTTTGATCTCGTCATTGGGGATGATGGACTGATTTATGTTGCTGATTCTCATGCAACCCGTGTATTTGATACTTCTGGAAATTATAAAAACGAATTATATCTGAATTATGCAGATCCTAATTTTCCGGAAAAGAAACTGACAGATTATAATCGCCACTATCGGATCAGCCGCGATAAAGATGGTAATTGCTATATCTTAACATCTTTCAGTGGAACTGTTCAAAAAATAAACCCTGCTGGCGAAACAATTCTCCACCTGGGGGAAAGAGGCAATTTGCCAGGACAATTTGAATACCCACAAGGTATAGTAGTTGACCAGGAGGGATTTATCTACATTGCTGACACAAGAAATCACAGAATTCAAAAGTTTGATCAACAAGGTAATGTTGTTTTTGTAATAGGTTCCTTAGGTGCAGAACCAGGACAATTTAACATGCCAACACAGCTGGCGCTTAATGAAGCGGGTAACTTATACGTAGTAGATTCAAATAATAAAAGAATTCAGGTACTAAACAAAGAAGGTGGTTTTATAAAACAGATTGTATCAGATACTTCTACTGTTCTCTTTCACCCATCTGATGTTGCACTGGATAAACAAGGCAATATATACATAACAGATGTGGGAGCATATAGAGTTATTAAGTTTGATACGGAAGGTGATTTAATTTCCAGTTTCGGGTCAAAAGGCTCGGGTAAAGGTCAGATGACTAGCCCGCTATTGAGTATTGCGGTAGATGATGATGGTTATATATATGTAGCAGAGAGTTCTTATCCCACACGTATTCAGAAATTTTCCCCAGGTGGGGTCTTCTTACTTAGTTTTGGAGACCCCAGCACCGAAGACAGACTGATTAATTATCCTGTTGCGGCTGAATCAGATGCCACAGGTAATTTTTTTGTAGCTGACCATATTACAGGACTAGTCAAAAAATTTAATAAGTACGGGCAGCATTATTTCACTTTTGGGGGGAGAGCTGATGTAGACGGTGAGTTTAAGGATTATATAAGAGATATGGCCATCGACAGGAACGGAGATGTTTATGTGTTGGCACCAGACGTGAAGGGCTCTGTTCAGAAATTTAGCTCTCGTGGCGAATTCATTTCCCGGTTTGCACCAAGTAATGGTTCTACCACAGTAACCCCCACCGCTCCAGCTGAGCCAGGTCGTATAGCCATTGATCATGAAGGTAATATATACATCTCTGATCAGTCTTATCTATATAAGTATAATCCAGCCGGTGTATTTGTCACTCGTATAACATTTATTAACAACGAAACAGAAAGTCCGATAATATTCTCGGATAATGACTTTAACGGGATTAACTTTAATATTGATAACACAGGGCAACTCTATATCTTGCTTCGAATCGGTATAAAAAAATACAACTTGAATGGTGATTATATAAGTGACTTCATACCTGCCGATCACCCCTACGGTATAAGTGCACTGGGTATTGATTTTGATGCAGAAAATAATATTTATCTCACGGAAGATGGTTACAAAAGAGGTTACCTGATAAAGTGTAATTCTACTACAGGAGCTATTATGGGTATCAGTAGCTTTCATGATAACCTTATCAGTTACCAACCTTCTGTAAATGCTTCAGGAACCCGGGTATATATTCGCAGCATACACCGTACTTTAACTTGTTTTACTATAAATACTGAGGGAGACAGTACAGCATACAACCGAATTTCTGGCACCGTCTATCTAGACCAGAATAAAAATTGTTTAAAGGACATGGGAGAAAAAGGAATGGCAGGTGTCATAGTGGAAGCGACCCCAGGCCCCTATTATGCACTTTCAGACAAAGACGGTAATTATACATTAGAAGTAGAGAGTGGCAGTTACAATATAGCATCAATTTTGCCTGCAGGCACAAACATGGTAGGTAAAAAAACAGAGGCTTGTACCCCAGAACAGCACGTAAGCTTTACTTCCATAGGCAACACTTCTCTTAACCATAACTTCGGCAACAAAGTCACCCTCTCCCCCTACCTCTATGTCAGCGTCTCCTCCGACCGCCGACGCCGTTGCTTTGAGAGCACCACAAAGCTCACCTACTCCAATACTGGCTATGCTCCTGCCAACAATGCGAAAGTATATTTGCAGCTACCGGTGCAGGTAGAACTGCTGTCGGCAGACAAACCCTACACCCGCCTGCCCAATGGTACCTATGTTTTTGAAGCAGGCACAGTAGCAGCAGGAAAAACCAGCGTCATTACCATACAGGATAAAGTGGTGTGCGGAGATGAAAGTATACGCGGCATGACGGTATGCACCAAGGTATGGATAACACCAGGCAACCAGAGCCCAACGGCACCCCCTGCTCCTGTTATTTCTATTACCGGCACGTGTAACGCTGAAACAGGCAAAGTACGCTTTGTGATTAAGAACACGGGCCAAGTTGACATGGAAGAAAGCGAGCAATTCAGGAAGTACATCAACGGACTGCTTTCCACGGTAGAGGATTATAGGCTGGCTGCCGGCGACAGCATGGTACTCTGGGTGCCGGCAGGTGGCAGAACCGTACGGCTGGAAGCAGACCAGCCCGACGGAAACGGAGACAACACTATGGCCAGTATGACAGTAGAAGCCTGCAGTACGTTATCCACCCCCACCGCCTTCAGCACCGGCTTTGTGAACACCATGCCCTCTGATGACGAAGAAGCTGAAGTAGCAGAAGAATGCCTGCCCATCATCGACTCTTTCGACCCGAATGACAAGTTGGTGTTACCTGTCGGACGAACAGAAGAAAATTATACACCGACCGGGGTAGCGCTCAAGTATAAAATACGGTTCCAGAACACCGGCACCGACGTGGCTTACCGGGTAGTAGTGGTGGATACGCTCTCCGAACACCTGGACCTGAGCACGCTTCAAATCGGCTCAGCCTCCCATACCTATCGGTATGAATTAAGCGGGAAAGGAAAACCAGTGCTTACCTGGACGTTCGACAACATCATGCTGCCCGACAGCACCAGCAATGAGCCGGGTAGCCACGGATATATCCAGTTCAGTATTAAACCTAAAGCAGACCTGCCGGAGAAAACAGCCGTGGAGAATTTCGCCGATATCTTCTTTGATTACAATTCCCCTGTCCGGACTAATGTGACAATTAACCACATCTATGATATGCCGTTGGTTATAGACGAAACGGTGCTCCTGAACCTGGAGCAGATAATCGCCACTCCAGCCATAACGAGCTTTACTCCTGCTGCAGGCAAACCTGGCACCGAAGTGACCCTCAATGGCAAGCGGTTTTCTGCAACAGCAGCCAGTAATAAGGTGTATTTTAATGGTCTGTTGGCTCCCGTTGTGAGCGCCTCTGAAACCGAATTAAAAGTGCTGGTGCCAGCAAGCGCAGTTACAGGCACTCTTCAAATAGTGACTCCAGACGGCGTCGCAGGCACAACAGAAACATTTGAGGTATACCAGCCGCCGGTATTTAACGGTTTTAGCCCTGCAGAGGGTATTGTTGGCGCCACCGTCACGCTGCAGGGCGAGCAACTAACTTCAGACCTTCTCCAGACTGTAACATTGGGCTCCAAGCTCTGCGAAATTATCAGCAATACAAGTAATACGTTTGTGGTACGGGTGCCTGCGGAGGCGGTGACTGCCACATTCAAAATCATGACCAAAGGAGGCGAGGCAGAGAGCGCTTCAGAGTTTGTGGTATGGCATCAGCCCTCCATCAGTGGCCTTAGTAACCCCAAAGACACTGTAGGCGCCACAATTAGCATAGAAGGCGCGCACTTTGCCCCGGCAGCACGAAACAGCGTGATGTTCGGGCAGGCACAGGCACAGGTTCTTCAGGCAACACCAGCGCAACTAACGGTGAAAATCCCAGTTGGCGCTACGTCTGGCTTTGTAACAGTAGAAACGCCGGGCGGCAAAGCGACCAGCGTCGCTTATTTTGAAGTAATACCGGCTCCTGTCTTTCTCTCCATGACACCCTCCAAAGGAAGTGTAGGCACTGCTGTTGAGATAACGGGCGCAAATTTTGGTGTGCATGGTGTGCAGGATGAGATTTACTTTAACGGGGTAAAAGCGCTGCTGGTGGAAGCATCAGATGCTATGTATAAAGTTCGTGTGCCACGCGGTGCGACCACCGGTAGAGTGAAACTAACTGGTGTTGGTGGCGTGGCATACAGCACAACTAATTTTGTAGTAGAGGAACTTACGCCAACGCAGTCCATTAAAGTATACCCGAACCCAACCACCGGTCACTTTACCATCAGTTTCTTACACGCCGATTTTGATGTACAGGCCGTACAAGTGTACAGTACTGTTGGTAAGTTTGTACATTCAACTGCTGTTTCAAGTCCCCGCCCAGATAAGTTGGAGATGCAAGTCGCATTCGCACAGGCAGGGCTCTACATCCTACAAATACAAACTGACAAAGGCATTGTGATGAAAAAGCTAACAGTACTCTAACACATCTGCTTGTTAAGTCTCCTTACGCCCCCTTGCTGTGTTTTTTGACCAGCAAGCAATTAACACCAGCCGTAGTAAAGACTCTTCCTCAAGGGGGCAATTTACTAATGCAGGTTCTACATACCAGTACAAACTGAATCTGAAAAAGAAATAGGCCATGATAATGCCGCAAGGTCTCATCAGCAGCAGCTTGAGATTAGAATTGATAGGATTTAGACCAACAGTAGCAATTGACTCCTTCACCCAATCAAATGGAATAGTTATACTATGTTCTGTTTATATTAAAATATAACCGTTCCCACTAAATCAGGGTTTAAATAAGATGGTCAAGCTGCTCTTTCACCCCATATCATTAATGCAGCAACCCTTATGATAACCATATACCTATGCAAAGTCTTAGCTCCAAAGAATATAAGCGTGAATTTGTCAGCACCTTTGAGGGGGATGAAAGTGGCAACCTTCAGGCCCGGAAAACGCCGGGTGTTTTATACAGTAAAGCCATTCCTACCCCGGTAAAACAGCCTACGCTACTGGCCTGGTCCCATGAACTGGCAAAAAAGCTGGGGATACAAAAGCCGGAAAGCCAGGAGGAGATAGAAATTCTGGGAGGGAACAACATCACTTCTTCTATGCACCCCTATGCGGCCTGTTATGCCGGGCATCAGTTTGGGAACTGGGCCGGACAGTTGGGCGATGGCAGGGCTATTACATTGGGAGAGTGGGAAGCGCCAGAAGGCAATTCCTGGGAACTGCAGCTGAAGGGCGCCGGCCCTACCCCCTATTCCCGCCGTGCCGATGGCCGTGCAGTGCTGCGTTCCTCGGTTAGGGAGTACTTGATGAGCGAAGCCATGCATTACCTTGGCGTGCCCACTACCAGGGCCCTGAGCCTGGTGGCCACCGGAGAGCACGTCTTACGGGATATGTTTTACAACGGAAACGCAGCTTATGAACCGGGCGCTATCGTGATGCGGGTATCGCCAAGCTTCCTGAGGTTCGGCAATTTCGAGATACTTGCTGCCAGAAAAGAAATTGAAAGCCTTCAGAAACTTGCTGACTGGACCATCAACCGCTATTACCTGCATATACAAGGGGAAGACAAGATCCTGCCATGGTTTAAAGAGGTGATGGAGCGCACAGCAAGCATGATAGTTGAGTGGCAGCGTGTAGGCTTTGTGCATGGCGTGATGAACACTGACAACATGTCTATCCTGGGCCTTACCATTGACTATGGTCCTTTCTCTTTCCTGGATGATTATGACCCAAATTTTACGCCGAACACCACTGATCTGCCGGGCAGAAGGTATGCCTTCGGAAAACAGCCGGCTATCGCCTACTGGAACTTAGGCTGTCTGGCCAGCGCCATTGCCCCGTTGTTGCCCGACACAAAAGAGCTAATCGAGGTGCTGGAGAGTTACGGCGATGTATATGCAGAAAAGTACTTGGCCATGATGGGGGATAAACTTGGACTTGACGAAGTGAAACCGGAGGACGTTGACCTCATCGAGCAGTTTGAGGCGACACTCTCAAACTTAAAACCTGATATGACTATTTTTTACCAGCTCCTCATCGACCTGCCGCTCAATCTCGAAGATGCGGAGGATATTGTGAAGCATTTTAAAGCCAGCTTCTACCAGGAACCTTCACCAACTGATTCCGATACGCTCCATAGCCTGATAACAAATTATAGCAAGCGGGTGAAGGAGAACAAAGCCTCCCGAGAAAATACCCTGAAACGGATGCGTGAAAATAACCCCCGCATTATTTTAAGGAACTACCTGCTGCACCAGGCCATAGAAGAACTGGAGCGTGGCGAGGACCAGCTGTTTGTTAAACTACAACAAGCAATTAAGGAGCCTTACTCAAATAAGTTTGACGAGCTCTTCGTCAAAAGGCCAGATTGGGCAAGTCACAAAGCCGGTTGCTCCATGTTATCCTGCAGTTCATAAGAAAACTTTGTGCGGGAGACTTATGATCAAGCACCATGCTTTTCTTATTGTTTTACTGCAGGGTCGGCAAACAGAACAGCACTTACTTTAATTCAGCTGTCATTTAATCAAGCCTACATATTTTCACTCCGTTGCCAGGATGAAAATTTGCGAAAATGTACTGCTTTTGGTTTGAATATTTACTGGTTCTTTTATCGGTATAAATCGTGCAATTAAGAGCCAGAGCCAACATATAGGCTTTTCCAGTACAAAAGCTCCTTCATAAGCGCATTTAGCATATAAAGCACACCACCTTTTCAGTCCTCAAACGTATTTAAGATCAGTCTTACATGCTTTGTGGGATGGTGCTGTGCTATGTTCGGACCGTTCTTCAGGAGGAAAGCTAAGACAGGATGCTGTTTGGGAAGATTCGAAGTTTGAAGCTTCAAATTTTCAGGAAAAGGCTCTGCGGGGAGTTTACAGAGTATACCTGCTCGTCCTATAGGGGCGGGAGAAAGCATATCTAGGTTTTACATTACCATCATTTTTAATTTTTTTACGTCTCAATCTTTTGCCGTCGCGCGACAACGCTGCCTTGGTTGGATAGCACAAGCGTAACCCGGAACAGGATAGACCAATCAAGAATTACCTCGCTACCCGTATGGCGCCTGTCTTATTATAATCCGCTCTTCATAAAGAAGCCTCTTACTACATTTAACACTAATTTATTGTTAAGAATTATGAATGCTATAAAACAAATCAATATGCTTTTAGTAGTGCTGTTTTCCCTGTCCTTTCTTGCCTGCGAGGATGATGATGTTGTTGCAGTGGATGCTACTCCTCCTACTGTTCTAATCACGTCTCCAGCCGCTGGTGCTACTTTTAAGCGAAGTGATGTGATTGAGCTAAGAGCGGAGGTAAGTGACAATGTGGGCCTTAGTGAGGTAAGGGTGTATGTAACAGACCCAAAACTGAAGGTGCGTCAGTTAAATGAGGAGGGCATGAATATTTTCCTGAATGACGGTAGAGAAAAGGATTTAGATTTAAAAGTTATCCTGGATGCAAACGCACCTAAAGGCCCTTATTCTATGACTGTGGAAGCAATAGACGATCAGGGAAATACAGCATCACAATATGTTTCAGTTTTTGTGACAGAGTAAGCCTGCTTTATATAATGACGGGCCGGAAAACATTAGAGAAAAGACTTCTTATCAAAAGGAGAATTTAGAAGTGGGGCTATATAAAAAAGTCTTAATCACGAAATGTGCCTGTGAATTTGTTTTACACCAATTCTATAAGTTAGGTTTTTTCAGCTATTGCCCACATACCTACACACATTATTATTTTCTTAGTTATAAAACTGCTATAAAATCAAAAGAGCGCCTCCAACCCGAGGCGCTCTTTTGATTTTATAGCAGTTTTATATTTAAATAACGTAATAGGTATCGTACCTGTCAACGTATTCATCAGCTGTCAGCGTATTATCGTCATTATCGTCCCAAAGGCCAAAAATACCCCCTGTATACTCTAATTCTTCGATAAAACCATCATTGTCTACATCCCAGGCAGTATACCAACCAGAGGCTGTTAATCCTGTGTTTAGCTCAGCTTGGGTAAGGATATCGTCATTATTGGCATCCCACTCTTCCCAGTCAGCAACTTCCAGTCCAAAGTCTTCTGCAAATTCATTCCATTCGGCCTGCGTGATAGTATCATCATCGTCTAAGTCCCATGTCTGGAAGAACGTGGTTCCAAACTCAGTTTCGTCCAACATGTTATCATCGTTCAAATCCCAAGTCTCGAACCAGGCTGTAGAGGCAAAGGTCGTATTAAATGCTGCCGCGTCGAGATCTGCCTCGTTCACCATCATCATAACGGTTGCTCTTGTTGTATTTGTCGCTTCATCTTCCGCTTCCACAGTAATGGTATAAGCGCCAGTAGCTGCATCAGCAGGTAGTGTAAAGTCTACTTCTAAATCATAGTTTCTATTATCGTTTAAAAAGTCTCTGACCTCATCATCGTACTGAGAGATGCGGTTACCGTCCGGACCAGTCACATACACCCTTACTTCTTCAAGGCCCTCATTGTCTGTTATGTCTGCTGTCAGCGTAAAATCGCTTCCTGCTGGAAAAGTTGTATTAGGAGCCGGATTGGTAATGGTGATATTCGGTGCAACAGTGTCTAACACAACATCATCGTCATCATCGCACGCCACAAAAGCAAAGGAAAAGAGAAATAAGAAAAGCCAATTAAATTTCTTCATAGCTGTAAAAATTAAGTAAAATATAAACAAACAAGTAAAAAACAATACAAGGCCCCTATATAGGAAAACCCCTTCTGTTTCTTTTATATAAAACGGCAGGCTCTAGGCAAGGTTACTAAACACCTCATCCAAATTATTGATTTTCAAATAGATATGCCCATATATACAAAACACCTATACTCCCCTAATTACTTGACAGCTAGTATTAAAAGCCTTTTTGGCATTGTTTGATTCCCAATAAAACAGTACTATTTTATTTCTAATAATTTATAAACCGGGCGCAGTTTTTATGCAATTTTTCGCTCGATTTCTCTCAGGTTCTCCATCTTTTTGTTTCTCAGAAAGCCATTGATGTCTTCAAAGTGTTCTTTGATGCGTTTGTTGCCGAACTCAAACACTTTCGTGGCCAGTCCGTCCAGGAAATCCCTGTCGTGCGAAACGAGGATGAGGGTGCCGTCGAAGCTGTTAAGCGCATCTTTCAGAATGTCCTTTGTTTTGATGTCCAGGTGGTTGGTAGGTTCATCCAGGATCAGGAGGTTAACAGGCTGCAAGAGCAGCTTTATCATGGCCAGGCGCGTTTTCTCGCCCCCGGAGAGTACTTTAACCTTTTTCTCTACCGTTTCGCCACTGAACATGAAGGCTCCCAATAAGTCTTTTATTTTGGTTCGGACATCCCCAACGGCAATCTGGTCAATCGTCTGGAAAACAGTCAAGTCTTCGTCCAGCAAAGCGGCCTGATTTTGGGCGAAATAACCCACCATGCAGTTATGTCCTAGTGTGAGTTTGCCCTCGTAGTCTATCTCGCCCATTATCGCTTTCACAAGCGTAGATTTTCCTTCCCCGTTCTTCCCGACAAAGGCAATTTTCTCACCTCGCTCAATCGTGAGAGAGGCATCTTTAAAAACGGTGTGGTCGCCATACTTCTTTGTAAGGTCCTCCACAATAACAGGGTAGTTGCCGGATCGCGGTGCAGGAGGAAACTTCAGACTCAGCGCAGAAGAATCTACCTCGTCCACCTCTATAATTTCCATCTTTTCCAGCATCTTCACCCGCGACTGTACCTGCAGGGTTTTGGAATAAGTGCCTTTAAACCTATCGATAAAGCCCTGGATGTCCGCTATCTCTTTCTGCTGGTCTTCAAATTGCTTTTGTTGCTGCTCGCGCCTTTCCTTGCGTAGCTGCAGGTACTGAGTATAGTTTACCTTATAGTCGTAAATACGGCCCATGGTCACCTCTATGGTGCGGTTGGTGATGTTGTCTACAAAGGTTTTGTCGTGGGAAATCACGATAACGGCTTTGGCGTTGTTTAACAGGAAATCCTCCAGCCATTGAATGGATTCAATGTCCAAGTGGTTGGTAGGCTCATCGAGCAGAACAAGGTCCGGCTTCTGAAGCAGGATTTTGGCCAGTTCAATGCGCATGCGCCAGCCCCCACTGAATTCCTTGGTAGACCTGCTAAAATCAGCTCTGGAAAAGCCCAGGCCTTTCAGTGTTTTCTCTACCTCTGCATCAAAATTGATTTCTTCTATGGAGTAGTATTTCTCGCCTAACTCCGATACCTGCTCAATCAGTTTATAGTAATCGTCAGAATCATAGTCGGTGCGGGTTTCTAGCTGTGCGTTCAGCTCGTCCATCTGCGCTTTCATACCAAGCACTTCCGCGAAGGCCTTGGAGGCTTCTTCGAACACTGTGCAGTCGTCTTCTGTTAGCAGGTGCTGCGGCAGGTAGGCAATGACGGCATCCTTAGGAGCCGATATTTTGCCTCGGGTAGGCTTGCTTGCGCCTGCTATAACTTTGAGCAGCGTAGATTTTCCCGCGCCGTTTTTGCCCATCAGGGCTATCCGGTCGTTTTCATTGATGTTAAAACCAATATTGCTAAAAAGCGCCGAGCCATTAAACTCGACCGTAACTCCGTCAACTGATATCATAAGGCTAAAAATAAAGGGGCAAAGATAAGACTATTTTCACCCTTATGCTGTAGAAATCAGGAGTTAGAAACGAAAATAGCTGGTTGAGTTGACAGCGGTTGACTGATGTAAGTGGATAGAAGAAGTACAAGCTAAATTATTTTTCTCTCGTGCAGAAAATTCCCCTCCGGGGAGGAAGGGCCTTTTTATTCTACATTTTTTATAGCGCGAGCAAGGACGCTCGCGCTATACGTGTTATAATTAGGGCAGTAAAATCTTTTATTAAAAATGAAACAACTTTACTTTTAAGGAGAGGATTGTTTCTAACAGGGATAAGCTGTTATTGCTAAGCCATACACCTACCCTACCTCATTTATGCGATCCTCGTCGGCGAGCGCAGTTTTTGCCAGAAGTTCCCGGAGCCGCTCTACATGCACTTTCATTTCATCGGCGCGTTCTTCCTGCAGGGTTGCCCAGCGCCGGTTCCCTCTATCGTTATCCGCCTGCGACATTTGCACCAGAATATTACGGCGCTCCTCCAGGGTGCGCAAAGCTACCCAAAGCGTTTCTTCGAGGGCGCTCGACATACCATCCAGCAGCGAATCTTTTGTGTAAGCGTGCCCCGAATGGCACCTGAAACGCTTGATAGTATTCTGCTGTGAAAGTTCCCATAAACCACCACCACAATCAGGGCAGCTATAAGGTGATCGGGAGCCCGCTTTTTCCAGTTCTTCTATACTGCTCATACCACTATTGTTCATTACTCGTTCTGCTATCAGTGCTTCCTGCCATATATCGGTGGGCACTGTCACTGAGCCCTCATCTGCCTGGTTTGCCAACTCCACTAGTATCTTCCCCATTTCTTTAACAGGCACAACATGATCTGTCTTAATCTGCCGGATCACGTTATTTGGCAAGGCTGGGTACTCCGCATACTCCGGGTCCTGAACCACCGTTGCACCACCACTGCGTTTTATCGACTCCATACCTACCACACCATCGCTCATGAAACCGGTTAATATCACACCTGTTACACTTGCACCATGGTAGGCGGCTGCTGACCGGAACAGCGGGTCGATGGACGGCCGGAACTGGTTTTCGCGCGGGCCTCTCGTTACCAGCATCTCATTCCCTTTTAAAAGCAAATGCCTGTCGGGCGGAGCCATATATACTGTCCCAGCCTCAAAAGTCTGCTGGTGTTCCGCTACTTTGCAAGTGAGTTTCGTGTACTGGCTCAACCGCTTCACCAGGAAAGGCGCGGAAGAATCTTTGCTTAGATGCTGTACAATAAAGAGTGCAGCCGGCAAATCTGCCGGAAGCTTTGACAACAGCAGCGTTAATGCCTGCATACCTCCTGCCGAGGTGCCAATTACAATGATTTTGGGGCCGTTGTGTGTCATATAGATAGAATGTATGCCTTCTGCTCTGTAGACTGGTATAGCCCCTCTAGCATGAACCTTTGTTTACGATGCATTGCTTTAAGTGTTAGGCTATTATACCATTTATCTCATCCCCCGGCTGCTATTTTCACTTGCCTTTATCAACTAATTAACTCAGGTTGCGATGTACACGTTTCTCTGTTTCGCTACCGTTGAAGCCCCACCCCTAAACCTCAATGCTGTCAACTTAAGCTTTAATTTGTCATTTCGTACATGCCTGAGACGGGAGTCGAAAGGGACCTGCGAACGCAGTGAGGAATCTGAAATATTGCGGGGCCATGAAACAACCCAGATTTCTCACAGCTTCGCTGGCTCTTTTCGGCTCAAGCCTCAAGAATGTTCGAAATAACAGTATAGCTACTGTTTCCCCTTAAGTTGACGGCATTGGGGTTAGGGTTGGGTTCATTTCGAGCACAAAAAACTATCGCAACTTGAGTTGTGCAATTGCTCCTCCTCCAGTACATGTTTGTTAGATAATAATTAAGTAAATTGACCATATCGAAAAAGAATATTACGTATCCTCCATAAAAGGGAATAGTGCATGGCAGACTCAACAAATCAGAACAAAAAGCGAAAACCAGGCAGCAAAACACGGAAAAAAACGGAGGAGGAAATTTTCGTGATAGGGATAGGCGCGTCTGCCGGTGGCCTGCAGGCACTGGAAGCTTTGTTCAGCAGTGTGCCCCAGGATAGTGTGGCCTACGTTATTGTGCAGCACCTTGCTGCAGAGCACCGCAGCTTATTAACACAGTTGGTTTCCCAGTATTCTACCTTAGAAGTAATGGAGGCACAGCACAACATGCCTGTGCAGTCAAACAAGGTATACGTTATACCAAATACCAAGGAGCTGACCATCCGGGATAATCACTTACTGCTGATTGAGAAAACCAATAGCGGCCGTGCCAGAACCGTAGATACGTTTTTTACCTCCCTGGCCGCCGATAAAAAACACCGCGCCATCGGCATTATCCTTTCAGGTACTGGCAATGACGGTTCACAAGGCGTAGTAGCCATAAAGAAAGCAGGTGGTATGGTCATTGTGCAGGACCCTGATACTGCCACCTTCGATGCTATGCCCCAAAATGCCATTAACACCGGCCACTCTGACTTTGTCCTGTCCCCGGAGGCAATGCCCGACGAGATCATGAACTATGTAAAGGCAGCACTGCTCAGTTTTAACCTGGCAGAGTTGGTAAATAATGATACGGAAGCCTCTTTCTTATCTGTCCTGGACATGGTGCATAAGCGGACAGGGGTTGATTTCAGTAGCTATAAGCGGCCAACCATCATCCGGCGCATCAGCCGCCGGATGGCCGTCCTGAACATCACCAACCTGGCAGATTACCTCGATTACCTGAAGCAGAACCCTGATGAAGTAGAAACACTGAGCAAAGAGTTTCTGATAGGTGTCACCAAATTTTTTCGCGATGAGGAGGCTTACCAGGTAATTGCCGATAAAGTAGTTCCTGATCTGGTAGACAGCAAAAAGGAAAATGAACAGCTGCGCATCTGGATTGCCGGATGCTCCTCCGGCGAGGAGCCCTATTCCATGGCTATCATGCTAAGGGAGTACCTGGACAAGGTGAAGAAAGACATCGAGGTAAAGATTTTTGCCACCGATATAGACCGTGATGCACTCGATTTTGCAAGTAAAGGATTATACCCGAAAAATACGCTCACATCTGTTTCAGAAGAACGGCTGCAGGAATTTTTCCTGAAGGAAGAAGGCAACTACCGGGTGAGCCAGCGCCTGCGTCGCATGGTCATTTTCTCCCCCCATAATGTGGTCATTGACCCGCCCTTCAGCAGGGTTGACCTTGTTAGCTGCCGCAATATGCTTATTTACCTCAACCCCTTGCTCCAGAAAAAGGTCATCGATAAGTTTCATTATGCCTTGCAAGTCTATGGTTACCTGTTCCTCGGTTCCAGCGAAAGCATCGGCGACCGGAAAAACTTTGAGGAGGTAAATAAAAAGTGGAAAATTTTCCGCAACACGGAGCCTGGCCGCTCCTTGGGCATGACTGAAACGTTTTCGGGCAGTGGCCTGCTTAAGAGGCCCATTCCGTCAGCTGTCCCAAGCTATACCCGTGACCTGTCCTCAAAGCAACTGTTATATCACAGTTTCAACGAGCTACTCAATGAGACGGTACTGGAGGAGTATGGTTACGCCGCTGTATATATTGATGAAAATTATGATGTGCTGCACGGGGCTGGTCAATTTAAGAACTACCTGGACCTTCCTGAGCGCAACTTTACATTTAACCTGCTTAAACTGGTGCCGCAGGACCTGGCCGTTTCCTTGGGAACCATGCTGCGCAGAGCCATGCATGAAAAGGAAAAACTAAGTTCCCATAACATACAGGTGCGTGATGGCAATAGCCTCCGTCATATAAACATAGTGGTGAAGCCGCACTTGGGGGACAGAAACTTCGGCCAGAAATTTATACTGGTGTTATTCTCAGAAGAAGAGCCAAGCAAACCGCTTAACGTGAACGAGCAGGTGCCCTTTGCTGATAACCAATATGACCAACGGGTACAGGAACTTGAAATAGAACTACAGCATACGAAAGAAGATTTGCGGGCCGTAGTAGAGGAACTGGAGACGGCAAACGAAGAGCTGCAAAGCACAAATGAAGAGCTGCTATCTTCTAACGAAGAGCTGCAAAGCACCAACGAGGAGCTGCAGTCGCTGAACGAAGAGCTGCATACCATCAACTCTGAGCACCAGTATAAGATAAAGGCGCTGGTAGAGCTCGACAACGACCTGAACAACTATTTCCGAAGCACCGAAATCGGGCAGATATTTGTGGATCGCAAGCTGGTTATCCGGAAGTTTACGCCTGCTGCAATACGCCTGATTAACATGATAGAAAGTGACATCGGGCGTTCCATATTCCATATATCCAATAACCTGCGCTACGACAGGCTGACTGACGATGTACGGGATGTCATCGCCACCCATCATACACTCGAAAAAGAGGTGCAGGACAAACGCGGCTTGTGGTACCAGATGCGCATCCTGCCTTACATCACGCAGGATCGGAAGATTGACGGTGCCATCATCATCTTTATCCAGATAAACGAGCTGAAAAACCTGCACCTGCTGCACGAAGGTATCCTGGACAGCTCCCCGAATGCCATTCTTGCCCTAAAAGCGGTCCGGAACCAAAGTAAGGCTATTGTTGACTTCACCATTAGCTTATTAAACCAGAAAGCACAGGAGTTCATCGGCCACCCTGCAGGCAAACTAGTGGGTAAAACGCTCTGGGGAGAATATCCTCGTTTACTGGAGAAAGGCATTTTCAGCAGTCTGATTAAAGTAGTGGAAACAGGCGAGCAACTGGATAAGGAACTACCGCAGCAGCATAAAAACAAGCAGCACTGGCTACACCTGGTAGCCGTTAAGTTTGATGATGGCCTGGTGCTGACCCTGCACGACATAACCGAGCGCAAACTATACGAACAGGCTCTGCAGCAACAGCAGGAAGAAAATATAGCCAATGCGGAACGCTTCCGCACCCTGCTGGAAGCTGTACCGCATATCACCTGGACAAATTCACCAACTGGCGAAAACACCTCTTTCAATCAGCTATGGTACGATTATACCGGACTAACGGAGGAAAAATCAGTTAATTGGGGCTGGGAAGATGCTTTTCATCCTGATGATAGGGAAGAACTCCTACAAGATTATATGATTTCGCTGAGAACCGGGGAGATATTTAATGCCGAAGCACGTATTTTCAACAAAGCTTTAAACCAGTACTGCTGGCACCTGATTAAAGATGTTCCAATCAGGAATGAGGCTGGCACAATAACCATGTGGATTGGCACCGCCACCGACATACAGGTACAGAAAGATGCGGAGGAAGCTAACATACAACTTCGGCTCTTGCAGCAGCGTGAGGTCCTGAGTGCCATTCTGCAAACGCAGGAGGCTGAGCGAAGCCGTATTTCGGAGGCCTTACACAATGGGCTCGGCCAGATTTTATACGCAACAAAGCTAAACCTCAGCACCCTGGAGGCGGAGAACACGAAGCAAGAGAAAACAATTGAAACAATAGATAAGCTGCTCTCAGAGAGTGTTACGATTACGCGTGATATATCCTCTGAACTTACACCAGCTGTTTTGAAAACTTTTGGGTTGAAAACTGCCGTGGAAGAAATTATTTCGCGCATCAGCAGTTCCGGTCTTAAAATCAGCCTGGAAGTAAAAGGTATTGAAAACCGGCTCGACTATACAGTGGAACTGTCGCTGTACAGGATAATACAGGAGCTGCTGAACAACATCATCAAACACGCACAGGCAACTGAAGCCAATATTGTTATAACGTGTGATGATGCTACCATTTACCTGCGCATAGAGGACAATGGTATTGGCATTAGTAAAGAAGACTTTAATAAAATGAAAGGTATTGGCTTAAGCAGCATCCAGAACCGGGTAGAGCTCCTGCAGGGGAAGATGGAAGTACAAGGGGAAAATGGAAAAGGGTCTGTGTTCGAAATAACATGTTCTATATAAAACCTAAGGGCACCCATTGTCTTTTAACACCGGCAAAACTATGCCTTTAAAACACCACACGACTTACAGAGCGGCCAAAGCAGTGGCTAAAACAGTAGAAGGCCATTTTGTGCGTCATCTTGCTGCATCGCGCCAGGGTAATGAAGAGAAAATGGCACCAGAGCCTGATGCCAAGGTAATAGAAATTCTCATCGACACTGCCTTTTGGGCGAGCCTGCGGCGGGAAGAAGGCCACTCCCCAAAGATTTCCCTCGCCTTCCTCCCGCCCGAACTCGCGGGGCAGCCGCTGCTGCTGGAACACCGGCTTCCGCTAAACCCATCTGTTCTTGTAAAACTTGCACCAGCTGTGGAGCGGCCCGGCATACACCTGGGGGTATGGCAATACGAAGATGAACTGTATGTATGGGGTGCCACCCGCGAAATCCCAAGCCTGTGCCTTGTGCTGGATGTGTCGGAGCCGGGGCTGCTGGTGGTGAAGTACCGCAGAACAGGCGGAATGGGTAAGTTCGCTAACATTGCAGTACTAAAAGGAGACCAGGTAAAGGTGCTGGAAGAGCAAACAATATTTCTGCAGCACAGCCCTCCCCTCCTCTCAACCTTGCTCGGCTTTTCCTCGCCCTCCCCGTGGGGAGACTCTGTTAATGTGCTGGTACAGCTCGCCGTGTCGATGCGCGCCCACAAGCGCGGAGGTACGCTTTTGATAGTACCGGCGGGCACGCAGGCCTGGCGGAAGTCTATTATACATCCTATCCTGTATTCTGTAGCACCTGCTTTTGACAAGATCTCAGAATTAATGCGGGAAAACGAGGAAGAACAACGCGGGAGCGAATGGCAGAGTGCCCTCAACAAAGCGGTGGAGGGCATTGCGGGTGTAACGGCAGTAGACGGGGCAACCGTTATCAGCGACCAGTATGAGCTGCTCGCGTTCGGCTCAAAAATTGGCAGGCCCCAGGGAAGCAGCCCCGTGGAGAAGGTGGTGGTAACAGAACCGGTGGTTGGCAGCAGCCCTACCGTAATTGCTCCATCGCAGAACGGCGGCACCCGGCACCTGTCAGCAGCGCAGTTCGTGCACGACCAGCGGGATGCTTTTGCGCTCGTGGCTTCGCAGGATGGCGGCTTCACCATTTTTGCCTGGTCGCCCCACGACCAGTTGGTGCACGCCCACCGCATCGATATTTTGCTGCTCTAAAGCAAAGTAAGGCTTCAGGATGCTTTCAGTAGGAAATTCACAGGCTGTTGTTTCTCATTTCGTACTTATAATGGTATAACGAGGGCATAAACAGCATCCAATTATGTTGCCCTGCCCACAGCTAATCAGCTGCTATTGCACCAGCCGCATACCCTTTTGTAATTCAGTTGATTACATTCGATTTGTTATTTATACTTAGTCATTTTTCAGTATTCACACGCACGCAAAAGCAGTATAAATTTCGGAATTTTATGCTCAGGAACATACGTTGAATACCTGACAGATATAAGTCTGCCACTACTATATGGAACAAGCTTACATGACCGAAAAAATTAATGCAGCGCTGCTCCAATATGAAGCACTGGTTGAAAGTGGCAACATCAGATCCTTCTCTGTATATATCCAGCAAGAGGGTGTACTTATATTGCCGGAAGGCTCCGGAGTCAGTAAAGAGGTAGCCCTGATACAGGAACTGATAACCTCTCTCCGTATCTTCTTCTATGACGTGTCCTCCATTGAGCATAATTCCTATGACTATGTCACGCTTAAAAGTTTCATCAACGCCAGCGTTTGTACCAGCAAAATGGCATCGTAGCTGGTGCAGGACCATTTTAAATTAATGTAACTCAAGTTGTGATTAGTTTTGTTGTAGCTGATATTCCCCTCCTCGGAGGGGCTAGGGTCAATGCCGTCAACTTAAGCTTTATTTTGTCATTTCGAACATGCCTGATACGAGAGTCGAAAGGGACCTGCGTAGCAGTGAGAAAACTGAAATGTTGCAGGGCCATGAAATAACCCAGATTTCTCACTGCATTCGAAATGACAGTCTAGCTACTGTTTCACCTTAAGTTGACGGCATTTCCCCTACCCCCGGAAGAGTAGCTAGACTCCGTATTCAGTCGCTTCCGTCTGCCATCAACCACTCCATGGCGTCAAATTTCGAAACAAAAGTCCTGGATTCGCAGGGCATCGGTAGTTCAGATGCTTTATCGTAGATATTGTCGATGGCCATCTGCTGAAAAATGTCCCGGGCCATCAGGTTCGCCACCTTCCGCAGTTTGCTATGCTGCAGCAGTTCAGCGGAGTTTTTGCCTATCCATACCTGGTCCTCCACTGTTGGGGCACACATCCGGGTGAAGTCTGCCAATATAAGCTCCACGTCGTTTGCCAGTATAAACTGGCAGGCCGAAATCATTGCCTCCCGCAGTTGCGGACTGGGTATAGCGCCTTGCCACTGGTTCCACATCAATTTTTCATCCCGATTATAGTGTATCGTCAGGTATTCTTCATCTACAGCAACCATGTAATCCAATGTATATAGCAGCATAACCTCAGTACTTAGTGGTACATGTTATTTATACTTACTATACTAAATACGAGTAATGTAAATTACGGTCGTATATACTTGATTAACTGGGTGAAGTAGTGGTATTACTATCTGTAAGTCCGATCTATTTAAGTGTATAAGAATAGTAAATAAGTATTACTGATTGATATTATATGAAGAAGCTTCGGCAATGAAGGAGTAGGGCTATTCCATGCTACATTTTTTTCGACCTGTAAAGGATCTTGTAGGCTCACTAGAATCAAAAAAGCTCTCCCAGACAAATATGTCTGGGAGAGCTCTATTAATATGTGTGGTGCACCAGCTGCCTAAACGTGGCCAGCGCCTACATTAGTTGTTGTTTGACTTTTCGGTGGCTTTGGCAGCTTTGCGGGCTTGTTTGTCAGCTTCGATGCGGCTTTTCTGCGTTTTGGCTTCCATCCTGGCAGCTTTTTTGGCTTCTCTTCGGGCAATTCTTGCATCTTTCTCTGCGCGCTTCGCTTCTCTCAGACTTGCTTTGGCTGCCTCCGAATCGGCTTTAGTATCTACTCTTAAATCCACGGCATCATTCAGACGCTTTTCATCGGCTTTGGCTGACTGCCGTTCCTGTTTTGTTTCGGTGCTTTGTGCAACAGCGGGCATGGCGACTACTGAAAACAGGGCGGTTACTAATGATAATAAAAGTATCTTGTTTTTCATGATAATGAGGAAAAATATACCTTTACTTATACGAATGCAGCAATTAAATGACTGGAAATAAGCTTTTTATAAAACAATATGGCTATTCCTCCGGCAAGCCCTACTACCAAAGACCCCTCAGCAGCCTGTACTGACCTTAATTATCATATAGTCATTAATTTAAACATCATGACTTCAGCTGCTCCTCCATCACAACGCACGCCTCATACGCCTCCTTCAGCATGGCAAATTCAGGCTCTACGAGCAGTACTTCTTCGTAGGTGAGGTGGTAGAGGCGGTACACCAGCAGGTCTATCTCCGCCTCCATCTATAATTTATTGGCAGTCACTAACACATTACTCAATTACTATCTTCTTATACTCTCTTACATCCATACGCCTTACCTTACGATCTTCAGGAATGAAGGACGCAAAGTCAAAGAAAGTATATACATACTGAACAAGTTCACAAAATTTTATATGATACCCTTTTAAAACATTTACCATTTCATCAATAGCTACAACCTCTGGTTCAGTGTAATTTGAATTGAACTTACCTTCTTCCAGTTCAATACTGTCTTTGTAGTAAAGTTCTTTGGCCTTCAAGTTTCCATTATGCTTTAACTTATTCACCCATATTTTCACTCTTTTTTGCTCCTCGCATTCATGAAATTTTCGTAGGTTATCCAATAACAAAGCTGAATGATCTGTAGAAACTTTAAGCAAAGCTCTTTCTAAATTAGGATAAGTACATAATGTTAGTAGCTGTTGATATATATCCTTGGATTCTATATCATAAAACGTAACAGGCTTTTTCTTGATGATAAAATTATTTTTTCGAAACAAGAAAAAACCAAACCATAAAGCCTGCCATAGCATTTCGTAAGATGCACTATACCAAACAATAGAATTTTTCAGAAATTGATATCTTATCCTATTACTGCCCAATTTCACCACTGCTCCATTTAATATAATTGGAATCATATAATTTTTTGTGCCCCATAAGTAAAGCATATCTGGCAGAAGTTACTTGGCTGTACAAGTCATCGAAGAAATCATAAGCTATACAATACCCATAGTCAAAACCTAACAGTTTTAGATGTTCAACTTTTCTCAGGTAATCAGGCACCTCCAGCTCTTTTTCAAAAGCATTTTGTTCTTCCTTTAATTCCGCTAGTAAATATTCCTTATTCTGGTAAATAAACTTCATCATGAGAATTTGCTTTATTTTATGCCTGTCAGTTAAATGAAACAGGAATACATAACTAACTGAATACTAATTTACTGTAGAATATTCTACTCAGATATCTATAATCAATAGTGTATCAGAATAAATTTATAACGCTTCAATTTTTTGATTACCACTCTCCTTCAAACCCTTCCCGCAACCCTTTTACATTCGCATAACATACCGGACTACTATTCTCTTCAAATTGTTCGGCTGCAAAAGGCTCTTTGAGCAGGTGCACCGGCGAGAGCAGTTTATACAGCGCCACCAGCTTCACATCGTCTTTCATGTCTTTGTTCAGCAGCGGCTTTTTGTAGTCGAGCAAATTAAACTGTGTGAACGTAAGCTGCTCCGGCAGCTGTGCGATAAAGGGCGCGGCTATTTCTTTGTAGAAGAAGTCGGTGCTGGTGCTGGCTTTGCGCCCCTCCTGCCAGTCAATAAAAGCCTTCTTGAGTTGTGTGTTGCGGTAAAACAACCGGTCGAACTCTATGGCATCAAACACAAACCACTCGTGCACGCTGGTGACGATGAGGTGGCGCAGGTCGTGGTTCTTGTCCTGCACGCGCTCCCACATATAATATAGCAGCAGCTCATGCACCGCCTTCGCGTTCAGGTTGTCCGGTGCGGGCATATCGGCTTTGTTGGTGGGCCGCTTCACCTCCAGCAGCACCCCGGCTTTGGTTTTGGTGGTCGCACCGGTATGAATCACCAGGTCGGTTTTGCCTTTAGTGTTGATGTCATACTTAACATAAAAAACCGACTGCAGAAAATCACGCAGATGGTTTTTGGCGTGCTCCTCGCTTTCGTGCAGGTTAATGCTGTCCAGAAGCGTGCGCAGCCCTATTTTGAACTGCTCTATGTCGGTGCGGGAAGTTTTAAGTCGTAAGTAAGCCTTGTTCAGGGCCTGGCGCGGGCGCAGGATGTGGTGCTGCATAGGAAGTGCTTGTTTTCAGAGCCAATAAAGCGAAATTTCTTTATTTATTGTTCGTTGCCCGTTGTTCGTTTCCTGTTGCTGCTGGCTTCACGAGCCCTGGCTGCCCTGTTTACGGTAGCCGGCCGCCGTCACTTAGCCCGTGCCACCTGCATTGAATGCAACAAGTTTAAAAGCAGCTGCACCACCAGAGAATTGAATTCCATTTATTTTCTCTGCTAAAGCTTTTATGTTTGGCAATTTTCTCTACCTTGCTTTAGAAATTAAGAAATAAAATCGCACAAAATCCACACTCCCTGAATGCAGGTATACCAGGAGATAAAGCACTTTTAGTCTAAATATCTGATAAAATCAGATGCCGCCGCAACTAATTTTACATGCTAAATAAAACTAAACGAAGCTGTTACAAGTATTACCCTTGCTATTAAAACCACATATTATCAATTCGATTTTACTAATTAAGCTTAAATTTTATGGAATGTATTGATCTTCGAACAGGATTTATGATGCTGTCCTTTAGAAGCCAGAAGGAAGTGGAGCGGGCTAAAACTTTGTGCGAATCCAAAGGAATAGGTGTCGCATGTGCTTTGGCTTATGATGACATAACAGAAGAAGAAGCGAACAGTTTTGTAAAGCACGTCCCGCATGAGGGGCAAAACAGGTTTTGCAACTACATCAACCAAAGTGCCGACGGCCTGTGCCATACCGCAAAGGAATCTCTGGATACAGCCATACAGCACGTGGAATCTATGAACGGCTGTGAAGGCGGGTACCTTTTGATTTACCAGAAGGAAGCACCTTTGTTAAAAGCTTCCGAACCAGTTGAAGCACACGCTTAATTTACATCAGGAATAAAACGTTGTTATCTGGCAGGGCTTTTACAGGCTCCTGAAGCGGTATCGTAACAGGGGCTTTTGCGTAAAAACGAACAGCTGCCTTAATAAGCCGTTGAAAATGTATAAACTTAGACTGCTTTTTGTGTCTTGTTTTGCGCTTGCAAAATGGAATTTAAACAGTGTATTCATCCTGATAACAAAATAAAACTATGCCCAAAGTATTAATAGTAGATGATGAGCGGGCCATCCGTAGCACACTGAAAGAAATACTTGAATTTGAAAATTATACTGTAGACGAGGCCGAAGATGGCGAAAAAGCACTGCAACTGATTTCCAAGTCGAAGTACGACGCGGTGCTCTGTGACATCAAAATGCCGGGTATGGATGGAATTGAAGTCCTGGAGAAAGCAATGGAAATTTCCCCGGACTCCCCTTTCATCATGATCTCCGCCCACGGCACTATCGACACGGCCGTGGAGGCCACCAAAAAAGGAGCCTACGATTTTCTGCAGAAGCCACCGGACCTGAACCGCCTGCTGGTGAGCGTGCGCAACGCCCTGGATAAATCCAGCCTGGTGACGGAGACGAAAATCCTGAAAAAGAAAATCTCCAAAACCTACGAAATGGTAGGCGGTTCTGCTGCGCTCGGGCGTGTGAAGGGAGCCATTGAAAAGGTAGCTCCCACCGATGCCCGCGTGCTGATCACGGGCCCGAACGGCTCCGGGAAAGAACTGGTGGCCCGTGCCATACATGAGAACAGCAACCGCAGCAACGGCCCTTTAATAGAAGTAAACTGCGCCGCCATTCCGAGCGAGTTGATTGAGAGCGAACTGTTCGGCCACGAAAAGGGCTCTTTCACCTCGGCAGTGAAGCAGCGCATCGGTAAGTTTGAGCAGGCCAACGGCGGCACCCTCTTCCTGGACGAGGTAGGCGACATGAGCCTGTCGGCGCAGGCCAAGGTGTTGCGCGCCCTGCAGGAGCACCGCATTACACGCGTAGGAGGCGACAAAGACATACAGGTGGATGTGCGGGTGGTGGCGGCCACCAACAAAAACCTGCTGGAGGAAATTGAAGCCAGAAACTTCCGCGAAGACCTTTACCACCGCCTGGGCGTTATCCTGATTCACGTGCCAGCCCTCAACGACCGGCGCGAAGACATCCCGGACCTGGTGCAGAAGTTCCTCAACGACATCGCCAACGACTACGGCAACAAACCTAAAACCATTACCCCCGAAGCTGTGCAGTTTCTGCAGCAACTCGACTGGCGCGGCAACGTGCGCGAGCTCCGCAACGTGGTAGAGCGCCTCGTAATCATGAGCGGCCACGAGATTAGCCTGGAAGACGCGCAGGCGTATGCCAGGCCGGTGGTTTAGTAAAGATTTGATTTGTATTTAAATAGAGACAGCCTCTGTAGCTTTAAGTTGCAGAGGCTGTTTTGGTAGAAACTTTCCCAATGAAACTACTTTGGCTCAAAAGCAATGAGTGGGCTGTTAGAACAAAGACTTTCTTATCATTTTGATTTCCAATATTTACATGTTGCGCTTTAAAGCTGCCGAAGGCTCCGTGATAGCAAATTGAGGTAGTGACGCTAGCGCAATAGATAATTTCTCACTTCTCTCCCACTCCCACAACCTCCCGAATATACCACGCTGCATCCGCAGAAAAGCGCTACTTTTGCGGGCCGATTTATGATTTACCGTAACCCATGGATTCCTTTACTTATAAACAACACTTTTCGAGAAACTTTACCCTTGCCTATCCGGTAGTGCTGAGCCAGCTGGGTCATATTATGGTAAGTGTCTTCGATAGCCTGATGGTAGGTCAGATTGGCACGCTGCCCCTGGCGGCCGCTTCGCTTGGCAACAGCATTTTTACCATTACGCTCGTGTTTGGCCTGGGGGTGTCGTACAGCATCACACCTTTAATTGCGGCAGCAGATGGCCGCAGAAACTACACCCGTATTTCGCTGCTGCTGCTAAACGGGCTTGTGTCTAACGTGTTGTTAGGTATTCTGCTTTTTATAGCTGGTTACTTTCTCTCGCCCTACATCACATTGCTCGACCAGCCGCCCCGCGTCGTGGAACTGGCAGTGCCCTATATCAACATCCTTTTCCTGTCTATGGTGCCGCTGATGGTGTTTCAGGCCTTCCGGCAATTTGCCGAAGGCCTCTCGCTCACGAAGCAAGCCATGTGGATTTCAATTGTTGCAAATTCTTTAAATATTTTTCTCAATTATATTTTAATTTTTGGTAAATTAGGATTCGAGCCAATGGGACTGGTAGGTGCTGGCTGGGCAACTCTAATCTCTCGTGTGGTGATGGCCATGATGATGGCGGGGTACGTGATGTATGGGAAACGATTTGTAGTTTATCATCATTTCCTGCGACTGCGACACCTGTCTTTCATCCACATGTACCGCATCTTCAAGCTTGGTCTGCCCATTTCTGGTCAAATGATTTTTGAGATGGGAGCCTTCAGTTTCTCTGCTGTTATGATCGGCTGGCTGGGTGCCAAAGAACTGGCCGCCCACCAGATAGCCATTAACGTGGCCTCCGTGACATACATGATGGCGAGTGGCATAGGGGCAGCAGCCACCATCCGGGTGGGCAATCAGAAAGGGTTGGGCAATTACAGAGCTATGCGCATGGCGGGCATCAGCAATTTAGTGATGGGCGTTGGGTTTATGGTTTGTAGCGGGTTATTGATGATACTTGGGAGTAAGCTGATTCCGATGCTGTACATTAACGACCCGGAGGTGATACGTATTGCGTCTTCCCTGCTTGTGATAGCGGCCCTGTTCCAGATTTCGGATGGCATACAGGTGGTAGGCCTGGGTGCTTTGCGCGGGCTGGAAGACGTAAAGGTACCGAGCCTGATCTCGCTGATAGCATATTGGGGAGTTGGTTTGCCAGTTGGATATTTCCTGTGCTTTAAAACAGATTTCGGGGTCAACGGCATCTGGATGGGACTGTTAACAGGTTTGTCAGTAGCTGCTGTGCTGCTTACGTTCCGGTTCCGCGCCTTAAGCAGCCGCCTGATACACACGTAAAGCAGAGGTTAGGTATTTTACTCGCTCTTGCTACACCCTGGCTCGTAACAACTATGTTTAGCATGTTTTAAATTTAGCCGGAGTAAAATGTACACCTTTACCTTATTCCTGTCAATGTGGGCAAGAATACTGCTTCCTTTCCTCTTCCCTGATGCTACTACAGCAAAGGAAAGTAAAATCACTGCACCTGCAGTAGAAAAAATTGTGGTAGATCAGGTTATCTGGTCTGCTAACCGCCGCTTGTCCTGGGAAGATTTCAGAGGCCAGCCTGATGATGGCAATCCGCACCATGCCTTAACCGCTGCAAACTTAGCCGTAAACGCCAACTGCAAGAATCAAGGGTTCACTTACGAGGTGAACTGTGTGTTCCTGCCAACAGAGTCTTGGACAAAGAACAAGAAGTCGCAGCAGCTGCTGAAGCATGAGCAGCTTCACTTTGACCTTACGGAGGTACACGCCAGGCTGTTACGAAGGGAGTTACAGAAACTGAACTGCACAAACCTGAAAGAGGAACTAAACGGCACCGTTAGTCGTGCCTTCACGAAATGGAAAGCCGATCAGGATGCTTTTGATATTGCCTCTAAACATGGGGTGAACGCAGAAAGAGAGCGTCAGTGGGCAGCCACCATCGCCCAGCGTCTGAGAGCACTGGAGTCGTATAAGTAAGCTGAAACTTTTGAGTTCTTATTGAGGTTGCGTACCGCTGTTCTGGATTTCCTAATCCACGTTAACAAAATCACCAGTACGGGGATTAGGAAATCCCCATCAGCTAGCTTTCGGACTAAGAAGTCCGAAAGAGCAGGAGCCTGAAGGAGTAGGCGTGCTATGGTTGTGTCATCAGTGCCTGGTAACAACAATAAATTGATGAACACAGCTTTGACCAATTCACATGAAGCTTCTTCCTTAAAATCAATCCTTTTCTACTCGTCAGCACGTAGTGAAGGGGTTTCCAGTCTTTGGGTTGAGCGCCTTTGGAGATTTTTGGTGCCGCTCGCGCGGCAGCGCCCCATCGAAAAAAACTATCAGCGTGATGCCCTTAAGGAGGGCCCCTTCCCCCAAGACGAGGCCTCTCGGCCTTGAGAGCTAAGACTAAAACTCATTGTGATATGAGCATATACCTGTTTCACTACCGTTAAAGACCTGCCCCTGCCCCTCCTACATCGAAGGTCCCTACCCCTGGGAAGTAAAGCTTTGCGGCTTGCCCACAAGATCCTTCCAGGATGACAAAAAAGGAAGTCGTATTTGCTGATTTCAAGTATCCTAAAGTCTCTGAATTTTTCACTACAAAATTAGCCCGGGAAGGGTTAATGGTGGGTTCATTACAGATGCGAATATTAAATCACAACTTGAGTTAATACTATAAAACACTGGGTGAGATGCCGCAGGATGAACAATTTCAACGCCAGCTTAGACAGATTGCATACTACCTAACATTATAGAACCTAGTTTATGAAATTTGGTATCAAATTAACGCATAAATAATAAGCCTCTGCTGTATCCATACAACAGAGGCTTATTATTTATATTTAAAGGAGCTTTTACTTTTTCTCTTTTAAATCTTTGGTAGCCGGTCCTGTAATCACTTTCCCCAGTGGGTCGAAGCGGGAGCCGTGGCATGGGCAGTCCCAGGAGCTTTCAACTTCGTTCCAATTTACGACACACCCCAGGTGCGTGCATATAGCAGAGAATTTGTGCCGAACGCCATCCTGGTCGCAGTATACGGCGACCTTTGTAGTGCCGTCGCGCATGATGCGGCCGGTGCCGGGGGTTACCTCCATCGGATCTTCTACCTCTCCAGGCGTTACATAGTCTTTAAACTGCGCCACCACATTCACATTGTGCTTCATGTAGTCGCCGGCAGCTTTTAAGCCACTTCGGCTTGGGTCGTATAGCCCAGTCCATGGGTTTTTGCGGTCCATGATAAGGTCCGTGATGAGCATGCCCGCAATGGTGCCATGCGTAGTGCCGTGGCCGGAGTCGCCGGTAGCAATGTATACGTTTGAGTCGCCGGGATTGCGCCCAATATAGGCAAGTCCATCCACAGGCTCAAATACCTGCCCCGACCAGAGGTAGTCCACTTCCGTAGCCATCGGAAACTTCATGCGTGTCCAGCTTTCCAGTGCTCTGAAGTGTTTCATCAGTTGGTCGTCCTGCCCTGTCTTGTGATCTTCGCCGCCAACAATCAAGACGTCATAGTCAACATCCTCCCCTTCGCTACGCTGCAACCGGACATAGTGGTAAGGCTCGTCCATATCCCAAAACAACACATCGGGCACCGAATCCTTCGGAACCCTCGCCGCTATAGCGTAAGTGCGGTATGGAATCAATTTGGTGTGCATGGTCACCTTATCATTTACAGGTGTGTTAGTAGCCACCACCAGGTGGTTAGCCGATACCGCATGGCCCGTTTCTGACACCACGGTTGTAACAGGCCCGCTCTTGAAGTCAACAATATGCGTATTCGTAAATATCTTTCCTCCTTTTTCTATGATAGCATTTGCTAGGCCTGCCAGGTACTTCATAGGATGGATACGCCCCTGGTTCGGGTAATGAAGGTTAGGGAGCGTTGTCAGCGAACTCAGTGGACTCTCCTTCCGCAATACCACCTCGTCCCAACCCATCTGCTGCAGGGCTTCCAGTTCCTGTAGCACAAACTTCTCCTGCTCCTTGTTGTGTGCCACCAGGTACCCATCTACACGGGCGAAATCACAGTCGATGCTGGCATCATTCGCTATCTCCTCTATTTTATCAATAGCAGCTGCATGGCTCTGGCAGGCAAGCTTTGCTCCTTCTTCGCCGAAAGTCTTTATCAGGTTGTAATACTGTTCGTCAAGGGCATTGGAAAGGTGGGCAGTTGTACGGCTTGTTTCACCTCCGCCAATACTCTTAGATTCCAGCACAATAACACGTTTTCCTTCATTCGCCAGCAGGTATGCTGTCGTGAGTCCTGTTATACCCGCTCCTATCACGCATACATCGCATGTCATGTTTTCGGGCAGATGCTTGGTGCTAGGTAGTGTTATGTTTTTGTCCCAGATGGGTAGTGTGGCTCCGGATTCCTGTTTCATAGTTTTTTATTTTTGGCACTAACTGTAGTTAGAATAGGCTTTGCGCAGGCACTGAAGCCTGTTGCATAGGATTACGGTGTGGCGGGGCTTATGTTTCTAAAGCTGTGTTCAGGGGTTCGTGAAAGCAAATAGGAAGATCAGAAAGAATATAAATCAGAAGCTACATCACCAATTATATTAGTAAACTAATTATATTAGCAAATCGTAAAACAACTATGAAAGCAGAGGAATATATAAAAGGCCGTGGCGCGCAGTTAAACCCCGCCAATCCTTACCTGAAACAGGAGTATGTATCGGAACATGTGGAGGGGCTGGATGAGCCGATGCTGTCTAACTCCAGCACCGAATTCTTCAAAGAATACCCAAAGAAAATCGTAAACAAGGTAGACAGCCCGGATCTGGGGCTGAGCTATTCCCTGAACCCTTACCAGGGCTGCGAACATGGCTGCATCTACTGCTACGCCCGCAACACGCACCAATACTGGGGCTATGGCGCAGGCCTCGACTTTGAACGGAAGATAATTGTAAAGGAGAATGCACCTGAGATACTGGCAAAGCAGCTGGAAAACAAAAACTGGCAGGTGATGCCCATCATGCTGGCAGGAAACACCGACTGCTACCAACCAATAGAGGCAAAGAAGCAACTGACGCGCCAGATCTTAGAGGTGCTGCTGCAGTACCGCCACCCGGTTAGTATCATTACAAAAAACGCGCTCATCCTCCGGGACCTGGACCTGCTGCAGGAACTGAATAAGCTGGACCTGGTACACGTAAACATTAGCATCACGACCCTGGACGAGAAACTACGGCAGAAACTGGAGCCACGGACAGCTACGGCGGCAAAGCGCCTGGAGGTAGTGCGGCAGCTAAGTGCCGCCGGTTTGCCAGTAAACGTAATGGTAGCCCCTGTCATTCCGGGCCTCAACGACTCAGAAATCCCGCAGATTATCCGGCAGGCTGCAGCGGCAGGCGCCTGCAACGCAGCCTATACCATCGTGCGCCTGAACGGGAACATTGGACCTATCTTCGAGGATTGGATACGGGAGGCTTTCCCCGACAAGGCAGAAAAGGTGCTGCGCCAGATTGCCGATTGCCACGGCGGGCAGCTAAGCGACAGTCGCTTTGGCACCCGCATGCGCGGCGAAGGCAAGTTTGCAGAGGCCATTGCAAACCTGTTCCGGATGAGCAAGCAGAAGTATATGCAGCACCGCAGTACAAAGCCGTATAACTACAGCCACTTCTGCACCCGCAGCGGCAAGCAGCTGGATTTGTTCTGATGATTATGAGAGGATTGCCTATCTGTAATAAAGTCCCTTTTTAAGGTAGGACTTTTGCATTCATCTTTTATAGAGCGAGTGTCTTCGCTCGCTCCGTAGTTAAGGACAGTAAAGCCTTTCGGATGAGAATAAAACAGCCTAACCCTTAAGTAGAGGATTTGCTAAAATAAAACGGCCCTACCTTAAAAGGAGACCAAAAAATACCGGATGTTGATTTAAAAGAGTTTATTGGTCCGTCAAAATACAAAAGCGGAAGGAACTGCTGTTCCCTCCGCTTTTGTACAAGTCATTGGCTATAACAAATGCCTATAGGTTTTTCTTCACTCTATTAAATAAACCTTTGGCTCCTGATCCCATCATCTGCTCTTTCTGAGCATGTCCTTTCGGAGCAGGCGCTGCCAGTTCCGGCTCCTGGCCTTGCGGTCTGCCAAGCTCATATTTAAACATGCCCTTGCCATCCAAAGACTTCCCGTGTGTCCAACGTCCGTCAGTCTCCGGTTTGCAATCCAGTCTAGTCGACATGAAGGTATAGTTCGCCTCCTGGTTTTCCATTGCCTGCGGGAAGCTGTTCGGAATCGGGTGCACCCCTTCCAGTCCGCCGAGCTCTTCGAGCACTGCCAGCCACTGGTTCTGGTGCATGGTGTCGCGGGCAATCAGGAAAGCCAGCATATCTTTCATGCCTTTGTCATCAGTAGCCTCCCAAAGGCGGGTAGCCAGCAGCCTTCCTGTGGATTCGGCCATTACGTTGGCATACATGTCAGCGGCAATGTTTCCGCTACCCACTACCCAGGATCCGTTGAAAGGAACACCGTTAGAGTCTACAGGCATGGCACTCATACCAGCAGACAATACGTGGCGTGGGTTCATACCCCCCATCACGGCTCCGATTACCTTATCTTTAGCCATTTCTTCCTGCAGGGACTGTGGTGCTCCCTCCAGGTTCAGGGCAACTGCGGTAGCCAGCATTTCAATGTGTGCAATTTCCTCGGTACCTGTCTCCATCAGCATATCGCGGTACTTTACATCACCTCTGAAGCCCCAGGCCTGGAACAGGTACTGCATACAGACTCTTATCTCTCCTTCGATACCCCCAATAGCTTGTTGCAACATATTGGCGAAAGCGGGATTAGGTTTGTCCACTTTCACTGTGTACTGTAGTTTGTTATCATGGTAAAACATAGTTTTTTGTATTTATATATGAAACATATCCGAAATTACGGGACCCTTACCTATCAGTTTTCTATATAAAAAGCACGTAATATTGAGCTGCTTCCAATTGATACGTATAATTGATAATATAAATAGTACAATAACATAATATTATAGACGCACCCCTTTAATTTATATAACTCACTTATTTACAAATATTTAAACCACTAACTTCAACTTATTATTTATTTACCCAAACCCATTACTGGCAAAGCAGGTGTAACATATAGCACTTATAGAAGTATGTAATCGCATAGCATATTTTTTTTATTATTTTAAAGACAAGGCACAGAGATGGAACTGGGAAAAGACATTGTGGTGGACAGTTGGATAGAGTTGCAACAGATTTTATTTGACCATACCTGGGACGAGAACATCAACCGGTTCAGGTCCTCTTACGTTTACCGCGGAACCTGGAACAAGAGCTTTGACCTGAGTACCAGCATTATGCGCATTGGCAGCCAGTATGAAAAGCTGGAACCGCACCTGCTCCGGAACTTCCGGAAATATGCATACAACAACTCCAACCCTACCGATGACTCTATCTGGAACTGGCTGGCTATTGCCCAGCACCACGGCCTGCCCACGCGGTTGTTAGACTGGACCTACTCCCCTTATGTAGCCTTGCATTTCGCAACAGAAGATTTGTCTAAGTATGAGCATGATGGCTGTGTGGTATGTATCAACTACGTTAAAACAAGCGAGTATCTTCCTGCGCCCCTGAAGCGGGGATTGGAAGAAGAAGGCTCCAACGTTTTCACGCCTGAAGTGCTGGAACCGATAGCGCCCTCTCTGAAGGCCTTGAAGAGCTTTAAGGAGGAAGATTTTGTTGTTTTTCTGGAGCCCCCTTCCCTTGATGCCCGAATAGTACACCAGTATGCCCTTTTCTCGCTGATGTCGGATGTGAAGGCAGGACTGAGCCAGTGGCTCACGCAACACCCGGAACTTTATTTCAGGGTGATAATACCTGCTAAACTTAAATGGGAAGTACGCGACAAACTGGACCAGGCCAACATAACAGAACGGGTGCTGTTCCCAGGACTATCCGGATTAAGCCAGTGGCTGAAACGGCACTACACTCATTCCTGATTTTTTCACTAAGTAAATGTACACTTTGTAGCAGGCTAACCGTAAAACAGCTATATTCAACACTACCTTATACACCTATTATAATTTTTGATGAATCTGCGCCGATTGTTTTGTGAGAATACCCTTCTACACATATTTCCAGTAACAACTGTTAACGGGGAAAGCACCCGTTTTCAATTTAAAAAATATACCTCCAGAGCAGCTGCACTACTATGCGGCTTGATGCTGACAAGCGCCTGCACCCAGGACCGTGACACTAACTCAGCTGTTATTGCTACTGCACAGGCAGATTCGAATACTACTGCTCCTGCCGTGCCGGCAGATAGCAGTGCACAGCCGCAGGACACCATAGCTGCTGCCCCCGCCCCTGTAGAGGAAACACCAATACCAGACACCGCTGCCTATGATTACCCGGGGCCAAGGCCTTTAGCAGGCGCAATAATGCCTCAAAAACGCATTATTGCTTACTACGGCAACCTGCTGTCAAAGCGCATGGGCATACTGGGAGAGTTGCCCCCGGAACAGATGCTGCAAAAGCTCGACGAAGAGGTGGCCAAATGGAACGAAGCCGATCCAGGTACACCAGTGCAGCCAGCCCTGCACGCCATTGTGGTAACAGCGCAGGGGCATCCCAGCGCCGGTGGAAAGTACAGGCTCCGCATGGCAGACAAGATGATTGACGACGTACTGGAAATAGCCAAGCAGCGCGATGCTATTGTCTTTCTGGACATACAGGTAGGCCAGAGCACATTACAGGAGGAAATACCTGCCCTGGAGAAATACCTGAAATTGCCCCACGTACACCTGGGTATAGACCCTGAATTTTCCATGAAAAGAGGAGGAGTACCTGGCCGCCGCATTGGCACGTATGATGCCGAAGATATCAACTACGCAACAAAGTACCTGGCTGACTTAGCCAAAGAGCACAACCTGCCGCCTAAGATACTTGTGGTACACCGTTTCACACAGGGGATGGTGACCAACACAGAGAACATTACCTTAAGGCCGGAGGTGCAAATAGTTATGCACATGGATGGCTGGGGTGGTCCTGTGCTCAAGAAAGACACATACCGCGCCTACATCCAGAAAGAGCCTGTGCAGTTTACGGGATTTAAAATATTTTATAAAAATGACCTCAAAAAACCACCGGGGCGCCTGATGACACCTGAGGAATTACTCTCTTTAAATCCGAAGCCCCTGTACATTCAGTATCAGTAAGTGAAATTGCCGGTGTGCAGTAAACAACATATAAACGCGTACTCCTGAACGGTTACGACTTTTATTCCACCATAATTTTACCTGATTTATAATCTTTAAACTGCTGCGCCACCTGCTAAGTATAGCAGGTGGCGCAGCAGTTTAAAGCCATTTCATTGTCCGCCCGGGCACAGCGCCTGCATTGTTTCCTATAACACAAGGCGTTAGCACTTCCTCCCGGTTCTGAAGACCAACAAGGGGCAAACGAAGGCACAAAAGAAGAACTTTACACATCGGATAACAAGGGTAATAAGCTTGCAAATTTCTTCTTGTTTCGCTATCTTAAATCAAGCTCTGAATGAGAGCGAAGTGAACATGCTTTTAGAAAAGAAAAAATTTTCTTAAACCTATGCAGCCTATTCCTGTTTTCTGAGAAGTGGCTCCTTTCATCATAGGAGAAAATTGACTGCGGTGCTTTTTACTTATGATGATTCTGCAGCAAAAGGAAATGAAGTAGTTGCTTTAAAATGAACTGAATAGGGATGATTTAGCGAACCGGATTTAAGTTGTATTTCCAATTACGGCACCAGGATTGCTTCATCTAAAAATGCGGTTAAATCAGCTATAAAACTTTGCCTTTAATCAGGGAATTTTTTCTGTCTCAAAACCTTTGATTTATATAGACACCACCTGTTAATATAAAAATCAAAAAAAAGCGGCGGCTGCGTGAAACAAGGAATGTTTTTTGCGTTATAACTTATAGCTAATGAGGATGCTTTTCCACTGCTTGTGCAGGATTTAGTTGTCTATACCGCCTAAACCCTTATATTAGAAACATATGTTGCAGTTTCTACATTCTTTACGCTTAATGAACCTCACCATGCGGTTCATCCAGATCATCATTGTGTTCCCGATGGCGGTATTGTTTAGCTTTTATGTTCCGCCTTACAACTCCATGGATTACGAGTTGCACTTTCTGCTGTGCCTCCTGTTTTCTGCTTTTATCTCAGTCGTTGTCACCCGGTACAGCCCCAAACTGACTTTGCTCCTGTTTGTGAGTATTTTAGGACTGTTTGGCTTTAACAGCACCTTCAAAAACCAAACTTTTGAAGGACTGTACGACGACTACAACGCCCTGCTGGTGAACATGACGAGCAACCCCCACAAGGTTTCCTACTTTAAACCGGTGCGCGGCACCTATTTCCAGAATCAGCGGGTAAAGAGCGCTATGCAACCGAATGACCCGAGAGTCCGCGCTTTTGCCGTAGAAAACTCTACCCGGTATTTTCATGATGAGTACTACCAGAAGTTTGGCAAATTGACCCGCTACTTCTCTCTGTTCAAATATATCCGCCTGAACTGGAAGTACGTGAACGATCCGCTTGGCATGGATTATTACTCTCCGCCAATAGAAAGTATGGGCCTGCTGGCTGGCGACTGCGATGACTACGCCATTCTGATGGCATCTTCTGTCATGGCGATTGGTGGCGAAGCCCGCGTGGTGATATCACCAAGCCACATGTATACAGAGGTGAAGATTGGCACTGTTGATGATTTAGAGAAGATAAGCTTTGCCATCCGCACACTGTTCCCGGATGAAATTGCCGGCGGCAAGATACACTTCCACGAAACAGGAGGCAATCTCTGGATTAACTTTGACTATACGGGCAGTCACCCCGGAGGGCCTTTTTTAGAGCCTGAGTTGTACAGCGTGATTTCTTTTGAGAAATAGGCAGACCTCGTAAGGTGGTGACAGAAGATGGAGCAGTGCGGTTTATAAATTTTCGACCTGTGTATCAGCGTTTTCAGCTAATAAGAGATATTTTTCCCTTGGAACCCTTGTAATTAAAAAACAGCCTCCTATATTTGCATCGCAATACAGCAACAAGGCCCGTTCGTCTAGGGGTTAGGACGCTAGATTTTCATTCTAGTAACAGGGGTTCGATTCCCCTACGGGCTACACGAAAGGCCTCCAGTTTACGCTGGAGGCCTTTTACTTTTATGTAAGGTTTTAAAATGGTCCTTTCATCGTAGTTAGACTAGGTGCATTGACCAAGGGGAATGAGAGACTGAGGGCCAGGTAAGTCTGCAATACTATACCGTAAAAAAGGAAGCTCCATTCCCCCCTTACCTTTTCTCCGAGAGTCTGGGCAGTACTTAATGCTATCACCGTGGATAAGCAAGTGTAAGACAAAAGGCAAGACGAGGGAGAAAGAAGGTCGCTCACTTTAACCACTCATGCTATGGAACAGATCAAAAGACAGTGCGTGGGCATCGACATCGCCAAAAAGAGCTTCACCGCCTGCGTTTGCAAACTCTTCCCCAACTCCGGCCTGTGCTTCTCCCAGGTGGCATCCTTTGACAACAGCATCAGGGGCTTCAACCAACTGCTCAAATGGCCTGAGCAAGCAGACAACTCCTGCCTTGCCGGTAAACTTTGTGATGGAGGCCACGGGTATTTACTATGAGCCTCTGGCCTATCACCTGCACCGGATCCGGCAGAATGTTTCAGTTGTCCTCCCCAACAAGGTCAAGCACTTCGGCAAGAGCCTCAACGTCAAAAGCAAAACAGACCGCATCGACGCCAGAGTCATCGCCCGGCTGGGGGCGGAGCGCCAGCTGCCCGCCTGGCAACCGCCGGCCCCGGTGTTCAAGGCCCTGCGGGAACTGACCAGGCACTGCACCGACCTCAAGAAAGAGCGGACGGTGCTGCTCAACAGGCTCAGCGCTCTGCTCTCCGCGCATGAGCCGCAGGCCTTTGTCATCAAATCCCACAAGGAGGTGATAAAGAAGTTTGACACCGAGATAGCCAAATGCGAGGCCCGGATAAAGGCCGAGCTCCAAAAGGAGGAATGGCTGCAGGAGAAAG
>NZ_SSNI01000016.1 GCF_010015475.1 Pontibacter pamirensis | reverse complement strand
CAATGTCCCATTGCGAGTCAGTGAGTCTCTTGTATTGAGATTGCATAAGCTTTTGAGTTTGGTTACCCATTGCTTACGCACTGACTCGCTCTTTTTTGCTAATCCTCTAAATTTAAACATGCTCTAAGCTGAGTTTATGCTTTAGGTAAAAATAAGGTTTTTAATGTAATTTAAGCACTTAAACTCTGGCTCTTGCAGGACTTAATGTTCAATGAGGAAATTTGTTTGTGCCGATGGAGACCAGAGAACCAGAAAGTACGAAGCCACACCGGCCGGCATTCATATAGATAGGCTTGTGCTGCCATTTGCTAAGCTAAACAGCAGGTGCTACTTTTGATTTCACTTCCTATCATCATAAACTATGACTAAAACTATCATCTTTGACCTGGGCGCTGTGCTGATTGACTGGAATCCGCATTACCTGTACCGGAAAATATTTGACGAAGAAGCTAAAATGCTTCACTTCCTGGAGAATATCTGCACTCCGGACTGGAACGAAGAACAGGATGCCGGGCGCTCTTTGGAGGAGGCAACACAACTGCTGATAGACAGGCATCCGGAGCAGGAGGAAAATATTCGTGCTTTCTATGGCCGCTGGGACGAAATGCTAGGCGGCGCCATAGAGGGAACTGTAGATGTGTTCAGAGAACTGAAAGAGAGCGGCAAGTACAACCTGTACGCCCTGACCAACTGGTCTGCAGAAACCTTTCCGATTGCGCAGGAACGGTATGAGTTTTTAAATTGGTTTGATGGAATTGTAGTTTCCGGCACAGAGAAAGACAGAAAACCTTTCGACAGCTTTTACCATACATTGCTTACCCGGTTTGATGTGCATCCTTCGGAGGCTGTCTTTATAGATGATAACCTGCGGAATGTAAAAGCAGCAGAGAAGCTAGGTATAGATTCTATCCATTTTACATCTCCTGAGGCTTTGCGGGAAGCTTTGAAGGAGCGGGAGATTCTGTAGTAATACAGCTGCTCAAAAGACCTCGCATATGCAAAAAAAGGCTGCTGCTCTAATAGTCTAGAGCAGCAGCCTTTTTTTATTGCTGAATGTTTAGGACAGACTACAGCCCCTGCTCCCGCTCCATCAAACTTTGATGCTCCGGTTCCGGGTTCTCTCCAAAGAAGCGCTTCTGGTTAAACAGAATCAGCAGCACGCCTATAAAAATAGCGGAATCCGCTATGTTGAAAATTGGCCACAATGACATCGGACGGCCACCCATAATTGGCACCCAATGCGGGACAATTCCCTCCCATATATCCACGTAGAACATATCTATTACCTGCCCATGAAACCATGGGGTTACGGCACCATATGGAGCATTATCAAACCAAACGCCGTAGAATGTGCTGTCAATCAGGTTGCCAATGGCACCGCCCAGGATTAGGGAAATGCACCAGATAAGGCCTTTTGGTGCCTGGTGCTTTACCAGGTAGTAGAGGTAATAGCTAATTCCGAACATGGCTACCAGGCGGAAGAGGGTCAGGATAAGCTTTCCGTAGTCAGAGCCCAACTCCACCCCAAAGGCCATCCCTGGGTTCAGCGTGTAGTGCAGCTTCAGCCAATCGCCAAGCAGGTATATCTCGCCTGGCAAGCCCATTTCCATGTTATAGTGTACAATCAGCTTCACAGCTTGGTCCACCACGATAACGGCAAGTGCGGCAAGAAAATATTTAAGGTATTTCATATGCATGTGTTAAGCAGACAGTTGGTGTAAGGGTGAGAACCGCTGCAAATGTACTCCTTAAAGTCTAAAAGCACCGGAAAGAAAAATTTCCCCCGGTGCTTTTTTGGTTTAGATAGCAGTGTTTTCTACTGTCTGTATTTGGATGTACACTTTATAGTCGTCGATATCTAAAAGTGTCGCATCTTCTACCTCGTCTACTATATCCAGCTTCAGGGCCTGCGTTTCGGCACAGATATAGTCGCTGAAGTTGGCTACGGCGGCATTTACCTCCGGCTCTGCACGCTGCATAGTAATTTGGATTTTATCCTGCACCTCCAGGTTGCTGTCCTTGCGCAGGTTTTGGATACGGTTCACCAGGTCTCGGGCAATCCCCTCCTGCTTCAGTTCCTCCGTCAGGGTGATATCCAGGGCCACGGTTAGTTTGCCTTCGTTGGCCACCAGCCAGCCCGGTATGTCCTCTGAAGAAATTTCCACATCGTCTGGTGTCAACACGGCCGTTTCGTCATCGTTCAGCATGATTTCAAAGCCGCCTTCACGCTCCAGGTGAGCGATGTCTTTCTGGTCCATTTGCTGCACGGCAGCCGCCACGAGCTTCATCTTCGGCCCGAATACCTGGCCTAGCTTCTTAAAATTCGGCTTGATTTTCTTCACCAGGATGCCGGACGTGTCATCGATATACTCCACCGCCTTCACGTTCACTTCACTCATTATTAAATCTTCAACGGCCTGAATCTGTTGTTTCGTATGCTCGTTCATTACCGGTATCAGGATGCGCTGCAGCGGCTGCCGCACCTTTATCATCTCCTTCTTGCGCAGCGAGTGCACCAGTGATGATACAGTCTGTGCCAGTTGCATGCGCTCCTCCAGGTCCTTGTCAATCGCTCCTTCGGCCACAACAGGGAAATCAGCCAGATGCACTGACTCTACCTTATTCTTACTGCTCACGCTGTTCAGGTCACGGAACAGCTGCTCTGCGTAGAATGGTGCGATTGGTGAAATCAGCTTCGCGATGGTCTCAAGACAGGTATACAACGTCTGGTAAGCCGCCATCTTGTCTTCGTTGTACTCGCCTTTCCAGAAACGCTTGCGGTTCAGGCGCACATACCAGTTGCTCAGGTCGTCTATCACGAAGTCTTGGATGGCACGGGCCGCTTTGGTTGGGTCGTAGTCGGCCAGGTAGCCGTCTACTTCCTGCACCAGCGTATTCAGCTTAGAAATAATCCAGCGGTCGCTTTCGGTTCTTCTCTCCAGCGGCACATCGCCCTCGGCATAAGTGAAGTTGTCGAGGTTGGCGTATAACGCAAAGAAGGAGTAGGTGTTCTGCAAGGTACCGAAGAAACGGCGCTGTGTTTCCACCACACCCTCCGGGTTGAACTTCAGGTTATCCCAAGGCGGCGCATTCGCAATCATGTACCAGCGCACAGCATCAGGGCCGTACTGGTTTATTATCTCGAACGGGTCGATGGCGTTGCCGAGGCGCTTGCTCATCTTGTTTCCGTTCTTGTCGAGCACCAGGCCATTCGCGATAACATTTTTGTAGGCCACGCTGTCTTCCAGCATCACAGCCAGGGCGTGCAAGGTAAAGAACCAGCCGCGTGTCTGGTCCACACCTTCTGCAATATAATCTGCCGGGAAGTTCTGCTCAAACGTTTCCTTGTTCTCCAGCGGGTAATGCCACTGTGCATAAGGCATCGCGCCAGAATCGAACCATACGTCGATAAGGTCTGTCTCTCTGTACATTGGCTTTCCGGAGTGGCTCACCAAAACGATGTTATCCACGTACGGGCGGTGCAGGTCGTTTATCTCTACAGAGGCATCCATAAAGCCTTTTTCTACCGCTCTGTCAATTTCTTCACTTAGCTGCGCGATAGAGCCAATACAGATTTCTTCCTCCCCGTCTTCTGTTCTCCAGATAGGCAGCGGCGTACCCCAGTAGCGCGAGCGCGACAGGTTCCAGTCCACGAGGTTCTCCAGCCAGTTACCAAAACGGCCTGTACCCGTAGACTCCGGTTTCCAGTTTATGGTCTTGTTCAGCTCAATCAGCCTGCCTTTTACCGCTGTTGTCTTGATGAACCAGCTATCCAGCGGGTAGTATAATACGGGCTTGTCCGTACGCCAGCAATGTGGGTAGGTGTGCTCGTACTTCTCCACTTTAAAGGCTTTGTTTTCTTCTTTTAGCTTGATGGCAATCTTTACATCGGTCGGCTTGTAGTCAGCGGCAGTCTCATCTTCTCCGGTGTAGTTCTTCACGTACATGCCGGCAAAGTCAGTTACCTCTTTCACGAAACGGCCCTGCTTGTCTACCAGCGGCATGGGCTTTCCATTTTCATCGGTGACCATCAGCGGTGGTATGTCGTTCTGCATCGCCACTTTAAAGTCGTCCGCACCAAAGGTTGGCGAGATGTGCACAATACCGGTACCGTCCTCTGTCGTCACGAAGTCACCGACAACTACTCTGAAAGCAGGCTTGTCCGGCTGCACGTACGGCATCAGCTGGTGATATTCTACACCTGCTAAATCGCTGCCTTTGTACTCCTCTATTACTTTGTAAGGTATCAGCTTGTCGCCCGGCTTGTAATCTTCCAGCGCCAGGTCAACAGCTTTCGGATTGAAGTAGCGGCCGATAAGATCTTTCCCCAGTATAACAGAGATTGGCTCGAAGGTATACGGGTTAAAGGATTTGACCTTCACGTACTTGATGCCTTTACCTACGGCTAGTGCCGTGTTGGCAGGAAGCGTCCAGGGCGTTGTCGTCCAGGCAAGGAAGTATACTTTCTCCTCCTCGCTCTCAAACAGGAACATGTTACGGGTGATTTGCTTCACCTCAAACTGCGCCACAACAGTGGTGTCCTTTACCATCTGGTAGCAACCAGGCTGGTTCAGCTCGTGCGAGCTCAGACCAGTACCTGCTCCCGGAGAATAAGGCTGGATGGTATAGCCTTTATATAAGTAACCTTTGTCGTAGAGGCGCTTCAGCAGGGCCCAGCAGGATTCAATGTACTCGTTTTCGAAGGTGATGTACGGGTTATTCAGGTCTACCCAGTAGCCCATCTTCTCGGTCAGGTCGTCCCACTGGTGCTTGAAGCGCATCACCGTTTCGCGGCAGCGCTGGTTATACTCCTCCACCGAAATCGTTTTACCGATATCCTCTTTCGTGATGCCCAGCTCTTTCTCTACCTGCAATTCGATTGGCAGACCATGGGTATCCCAGCCGCCTTTGCGGTTTACCTGGAAACCCTTCAGGGTCTTGTAACGGCAAAAGATGTCTTTCACGGCACGAGCCATCACGTGGTGAATGCCCGGCTTACCGTTGGCAGAAGGCGGTCCTTCGTAAAATACGAAGTTCTCGTTGCCTTCGCGGGTTGCCACTGACTTCTCAAATATGTTGTTCTGCTTCCAGAACGCTAATACGTCTTCGCCTACTTTGGCGTAGTTCAGTTGTTTATACTCGTTGTACTTTACCATTTTCAGGTTCTTCTTCTACTTTAATCTTAGTTGAGCCAAATCCAGCTCTTCATCATCTTGTTTTAAATACGCCCCAGTAATCTGCTCAATTAGGACGTAAGGGTCCCGCTCATACTTGCCATTGTCGAAACGCATCAGCAAGGTAAGCAAGATAATCAGGTTTGTAAATTTCGCCACCCATAAGCTCACCACATGGTTAACTTAAAGATTTCATGGCTTTGTCCTTTCGGGCGTTTAAGAGATGCCATTAGGCTCCCGGTTAAACTCCTCTCTGCTTCGCAGGCTCTTTTTCGGCTCCCGCCTACAGCATCTCTTAAATAACAGTTGAACAGCTATAGGTGTAAATTAATCCTTTAACAGCTTGTATACACTCACCGGCATCAGCACATCTATGGCTATCGTGTCGTTGAAACAGCATCAGGACATACATCAAACTATTGCTTGGTAGCTCGCGCCCCTACAGTAAACATCCTGAATGGTTATCTTATTCTACTTTAGTTAGCTATAATTCGCAAAGGTAGGCAATTTTGCTCATTTCTGCGGCTAACATTCACCTAACGTGGAGGTAAGGTTTTAGGAGTTCTTCCTACAGTATTTTATCAGCTACTGAACAAATTATTTACTGGAGTGGCAAAAAAATAGCCTCAGCTAGGCTGAAGCTATACTTTCATGTTCTATGGTTTTCTTAACTTTTCTTTTTAGAAGAAGACTTAGAGGAATCATCCTTTGGTACGCAGTTTGGCACTTCCTTTCCGTCTTTCTCTTTCATGCCTACAGGTTCATATCCTTTCCAGCAGGGGTTATTTTCTTTTAAACTGTTGTTGTCTTTGTCTGATTTTGAGTTGCTCATAGCTTTAATGATTGGTTCAGTTTCATATACGGCACCTGTCTTTTTCCTATGCCCTTAGTTGGCGAACATCCCTTTTGCTTTAGTAAAATTGCACCACTTGCTTTTTACACAGTGTGCATAACTTTTACTTTTACACACTATACAGCACTGTGTATCAGATTGTTTTTACTTTATCCACACTTTTCTTGTATATTTTAGCTGCTACATTTCCACATTTTTGCTCCTGCTGCTGAAGCTTAAAATTTACACGAATTCACTTTTGCTGTGTCTATTTATTAGTCATTTTTCAACAGGCGTAATGCCATAGTAAAGGCTTTACTTTTTTACCTATACACTTCCAGAAGGATAGCAGAGAAGTTTGTAGCAAGATTACTTACAGGTGGGAGGCCAATCTTATACTAACTGCTTTCACTTTAACAGAAGAGAAACTATTGCTTTGGCTCTTTCGGAAATTAAATAAAATCTTACAATGCCGATACATACTTAACATAATTATTGCACTGTAAGGCACACGTAATGCTCCATTTATTTTTAAAGCACACAATGAGATTTAAAAAACTATGAAGGGGCTATATTTCGGGGTATTCTGCGGAATAAGTTGCAGGTGAAAATACTAGCAACGGCGGAAAAAACACACATACTGTTATGTGCATTTTCATGGTTATGCGTCGCTCTTCTTCAGCTCTAAAAACCAGCATCAAAGGTGTTAAAAAATTTGGAAAAATAAGTTTTCAACTTGCTTTGATGATGCTTTTCCACAGCCTGAAAATAAAAGAGGCAGCGTGGTTTTGCCACGCTGCCTCTCATCATATAAAATCTATATGTATGTATTGCTTAGGCTAACTTCTCAAGAATGCTCTTGAAATTAACAGCTTTATCTATATAACTTCTTAGCTCACTGATTGGCATACGCACCTGCTCACGGCTGTCACGGTCTCGCACGGTCACGGTGTCGTCCTCCAGCGTCTGGTGATCGATGGCGATACAGAATGGTGTTCCAATCAGGTCCTGGCGGGTATAGCGCTTGCCGATGCTGTCGCGCTCCTCGTAAATCATGTTGAAATCAAACTTCAGCGCATCGAATACCTCAGTAGCTTTTTCTGGCAAACCGTCTTTCTTGGTGAGTGGCAGAATGGCAGCCTTTACAGGAGCCAGTGCCGGGTGCAGTTTTAAGAAGGTACGTGATTTAGTGCTGTCGCCTTCGGTAATTTCCTCTTCCTGGTATGCGTTGCACAGCGTCATCAGGAACAGGCGGTCTGCGCCGGCAGATGTTTCGATGACGTAGGGCACATAATTACCGTATGGCTTGCCTTCCTCATTCAGGTCGTTGTCGAAGTACTGCATTTTCTTGCGGCTCAGTTCCTGGTGCTGCGTCAGGTCAAAGTCGGTGCGGGAGTGGATACCTTCAATTTCTTTGAAGCCAAACGGGAACTTGAATTCGATGTCCACAGCAGCGTTGGCGTAGTGGGCCAACTTGTCATGATCGTGGTAGCGCAGGTTTTCAGCAGGTATGCCGATGGCCTCGTGCCACTTCTTGCGCGTCTCTTTCCATTGCTCGTACCATTCCATCTCAGTGCCAGGGCGCACAAAGAACTGCATCTCCATCTGCTCAAACTCGCGCATACGGAAGATAAACTGGCGCGCCACAATCTCGTTACGGAATGCTTTACCGATTTGCGCAATACCGAAAGGTACTTTCATGCGGCCTGTCTTCTGCACATTCAGGAAGTTCACGAATATACCTTGCGCTGTTTCAGGACGTAAGTATATGGTGCTGGACTCCTCTGCCACAGAACCCACCTGTGTGGAGAACATCAGGTTGAACTGGCGCACCTCTGTCCAGTTGGCGGTGCCGGAAACCGGGCACTTAATATCTTCACGGATAATCAGCTCACGTACGCCATCCAAGTCTTCTGCCTCCAGCAGTTTGCCCATTTCGGCTGTCAGCGCTTTGCCTCTCTCCGGATCGCCGGCGTTTTCAAACTCAGCTGCCTTCTCCTCTATCAGCACATCGGCACGGTAGCGCTTCTTCGAATCCTTGTTGTCAATCATCGGGTCGTTGAAGCTGTCGACGTGGCCGGAGGCTTTCCAGGTAAGCGGGTGCATGAAAATGGCAGCATCCAGCCCCACTACATTCTGGTTCAGCTGCGTCATGCATTTCCACCACAGGTTCTTGATGTTGTTCTTCAGCTCCACGCCCATCTGGCCGTAGTCGTACACGGCTTGCAGGCCATCATAAATCTCGCTAGACGGGAATATAAAGCCGTACTCCTTCGCGTGCGAGATAATATCTTTTAACTGTGCGTTTTCTACAGGGTTTTTCTCTTGTGTTGCCATGGCGCAAAGATAGCTTTTTAGCTTTTGATTATGCCACAGATGGTTTACACTTTTTCGTGATGAGGCCTCATCTGTACAGATTCTGCTCCTGCACCTGCATTTTTTTGTGCTACAGAGCTTTTTTAACTGCATTCTTGAGTTGAGAATGTACACTTACAGAGCCTGATGCCACGCAAAAAAATTAATTTTAATATAATAATTAAAACCTGCTCTAAGAGCTCTAAAGAACATTTTGGACTTTGTGCTAAAAATTTCTTAACATAAGCCTTCCCACCCTCTCTTCATTTTGAAGTAAATTGCAGCGTTTTATGATTCTCACCAATTTTCTTAGATAATGGTTAAAACAAAAAAAGGTAAAAAGCATGTCGCTCCTATAAAGCCTTATAAGTTCAGGAGGCGGTATAGCCAGCTCGACATCTATATCCGGAAGGAGAAGAATTTCCTTTACTTTATCGCTTTTTCGCTTATCCTGGCCGGTTTAGTATACCCGTATGCCTCTATTGCTATGTGGGTGGGCTTTGCCTTTGCCGGCTACTCTGCTATTGCCAACGACAGTATCCAGACCATTGGAACGTTCATTGTTTCGAATGAAGACAAGAAATGGTACTGGCAGTGGCTCTTCATGGGTTCCATCTTCTTAGGCACTGTTTTCTACAGCTGGTATGTTTTTGATGGTGACGTGACTTACCAACGCCTCTCCTCAAAGGGCTTTGACCAGACCATCGACAGTTTTGTTTACCTGCAGCTGGCTGCCCCAATTGTGCTGTTGCTACTCACCCGCTTCCGAATTCCGGTGTCTACCACTTTCATGCTGCTGAGTGTGTTTACAGTGAGTTCCGGCGCCATCATCAGTATGGTTAGCAAGAGTCTGATGGGGTATGTGGCGGCCTTTGTAGCGGCGTTTATCATTTACATTGCGCTCACTAATATCATCAAAAAGATGGTGAAAGGTGAGGCTCATGGCTCCTGGGTTATTGCTCAGTGGGTCATCAGCGGATTCCTGTGGCACACCTGGCTTGCGCAGGATTTAGCCAACGTAGCTGTTTACCTGCCCCGCCAGCTGGGTGTTTGGGAGTTTGTGCCCTTTGCCGGTTTTATCTTCGCAGGCCTTGGCTTTATGTTCTTCAGGCGTGGTGAAAAGATTCAACACATCATTAATGAGAAATCTGACGTGCGTGATGTGCGAAGTGCCACTATCATTGACCTGGTATACGCCATCATCCTGTACTACTTCAAAGAGATGAATAACATCCCGATGAGTACTACCTGGGTTTTTGTGGGTCTTTTGGCTGGTCGTGAGTTGGGAATGCGCCTGCGCAACCAAGACAGTACTGCCAAGTTAGGTAGAACCTTTAGCCTGATTGGTAAAGACGTGTTGTCTGTTACGATTGGTCTTGTTATTTCCATCATTCTGGCTGTGGCTATTAACCCTGTTATTCAGCAAGAGCTTCTGGATTTCTTTTTTAGATAAATGCTGCTCATAGCAAAAAAGAAAAGGTCTAGTTTAAGCCAGACCTTTTCTTTTGCCCCTCCTTTTACTTTATTCTTTCTTATTGAGATAACCTCATTTTGCAGCTCTATTCTGAACAGAAAAACTGGTCTCTACTATCAGTAAGAGCTAAATGTATTTTTTTTCCACACGCAGCTTTCCTCTGTTTTCCACTGCCTGTGGCTATGCAATTGCCCAAAAAAAAGCCCCGGCAGGGTGTGCTGCCGGGGCTTTCTGACTAAGCTTTTCTATGTTATTTTTCAGTGTTATTTTTCCGGCCAGACTACTTCTAGATTATCATTGATGAATACACCGAAGTTAACGGCGATTAACTGGTCTTCGTCGAAATACAGGTCTATCATTTCTTTTTCAAAAGAAACGCGGGTTTCGCCTGTCTCTGCTTCTTCCTCTTCTGGCCCGGTGATATCGTTATCTGCAAAGAGTCGCATAACCTGATCTTTGCTCATCTCAAACACGCGTTCGCCCCAAATCTGTACCTCTCGGTTTGCCGTCTCAATACAGCTTAAGCGGTAGTCGTCTTCTTTGTCGAAGTACAAGGAATAGCCTTCTTCCCAGTAGTTCCAGGCCTGATGCTCAAACTCATCTTCTTCATCAGACTCTTCTACTTCTTCCGGCTCGCCAATCAGCTCTTCTACTTCTTCCATTGTCAGGCCAAACTTGATCTTGCCAAGCCCTTTGCCTAACCTGATGTCTTTGTTGATCATTGTCAATTTAAGTTTATATGTGCAAAGATACGCGAATTACTTTTTTAAAGGTTTATCTTTTTTTACAGAAATTTTCTGCGGTGGCTCTTCGTACCTGGTTCTAAAGTGCTGGCTCATTTGCTGATACCTTTCATTCTGCTTCGCCTGGTCCCATTTCTCTTTAAATACTGCCACAGACGCTGCCTTTACCGGATCCGGCTCATTTGGCAACTGCTGCCTGCCGTGTGCTCCGCTCTGTCCTTTTTTATCTTCCGGAACAGGCCCGTCGTACTTCTTGCCCGACTTGTGGTTAGCGTAGCGCCGGCTGCGCGTGTAGCCCATTTGCAGAAACTTACGTGCCATATCAGCCCCTATAAAATCATCTTGCTGCAGGTACTCTTCAAATAATCGGTATATCTTTTCAGATGATTCCTTAGCTATCTCAGGTGTTTTGAAGCGCCAGTGCGGGAGAATTTCTGATTTATAGGGCTCTACCAGCAGCACGCCCTGCTCTCCTTTGCCAATGCGGTACAACTCCGGTCTTTCCCTGAAGTTGATATTGGCAAAATCAAGCTCATAGTTAAAAATCTTCCTCTTCACTGGCTTTGCCGGCATAAGCAGTTGGTTTTACAGGTACGCTCTGATATACCGGATTCTGTTCCGGATAAATGACAATAAAGCTGTTGTCCTTGTAGTTTCTGGACAGGATGCGTGGCACGTAATCCATCGCACTGTTATAGGACACTGTCCGCTTCCTGGCTAAGATGACTATGACCATATCGTCACTCGATATATCAGCTTTCATAGTAGATATCTCGCTCAGGCTGTTGTAAGGTACATAGTCAGCTTCCACGGCTGGCTTGGTATCTGCGATTATGCTTTTAAGCTTGCTCAGCGTCCGCTTACGGCCCCGGAACACGACTGGAGCACCCAACTGCTGCGACAGCAGTTTCACGCTCCTTATCCAGCGCATAAAGCCTCTTTCCAGTTCTGCATTTGTCGGCACTATCACTACAATGCGACCCGTCGTGTTCAACGGCTGTATAATTTTGCACACGAGTATCATCTCGTCTGTATTGTCGAGCAGGCTGTCCAGCACCGTACCGAATATTCGATCCCTTGTCGTAATCTTGGCATTCCACCCGAGTACCACTTCAGTTATCATCAACTCTTTGATAGCACGAAGTATACCACTCGATACGTTCACATCTATCTTTGACACCAGTTGCACATCATTGTCTGTGGCTGATGCATGGGTTATCGCCTCCTGCAGCATCTTATTTTTCTTGAAGATCTCCTCTTCCGCATGCTCATTGTCTATTACCACCGCCAGGGGGTATATAGGCTGACTGTTATTCGGATTCTTCAGCATTACTGACAGGTCTATCAGCCGTTCTATTGTTTTCGGATTTCCGATAGGTACCAGTATTCTGTCAGGTTTTATACTGACATCCGGCTTTCTTCTGCTTTCCAGAATCGCCAGCTTTCTTCCTACTTTCTCTGTTGAGAATGAACTCACAATACTTGATACCAGAATGAGTACTACGGCTCCGTTCAGAGCGCTTTCTCCTAGCAGGCCAATGTCATACCCTGCCAGCACTACAGCTAATGTAGCTGCCGCGTGCGCACTACTTAACCCGAAGATTAGATTACGCTGGAGTACACTAAATTTGAATATTTTTTGAGTTATAAAAGCTGCTGCATATTTCGTAAGTGGTGCCAGTACTACGATTGTTCCAGCTATCAGCATGGCATTGGTATCTGTGAACAACACTGTCAGGTCTACCAGCATGCCTGTGCTAATGAGGAAGAACGGGATAAATAAATTGTTTCCTACAAACTCAATCCTGTTCATCAGTGCGGAGGTATGTGGTATTAGCGGGTTCAGCGCCAGACCAGCAAGGAACGCTCCAATGATGGCTTCCATGCCTGCTACCTCTGATAAGAAGGCGGCTGCAAATACCACCGTCAGCACAAAAATATACTGCGCTCCTTTTTCGCTTTCCAGCTGCTTAAACATCCATTTTGAAATCTTCGGGAAAAGCCACAGTACCACCGCTACAAATATGGCCATCTCTACCACCATCAGTACCCAAAACCAGAGGCTTGTGTCTCCCTGCGTGGAGTTGATAATAACTGCTAATACAAAGAGTACTGCGGTATCGGTTATCAATGTTCCCCCTATAGTTAAGGTTACTGCCGCATTTTTACTTAGGCCAAATCTGCTCACGATGGGGTATGCTAACAGCGTATGAGGCGCAAACATACTTGCCAGTAGTATGGCTGGCTTAATTGCATAATCGTGAATGTAAAAGAACGTTGCTGTTCCTACCAGTATAGGTATGAGAAACGTCAGTGACCCAAATACAAGGCTTCTTACCTTGTATCTCTTAAAGTCGATCATGTCTATCTCGAGTCCTGCCTGAAACATGATGTAGAGCAGGCCCACTGTACCGAACAACACTATACTTGCATCCCGCGCTAATATGTTTACCCCGTTAGGCCCCAGTACCACCCCTGCCACTATCAACCCTACTATTCCCGGAATGCGAAACTTGTTCAGAACAATCGGAACAACCAGTATGATCAGAAGCACCAACGTAAATATTAACACTGGTTCTTCGAAGGGTAATGTCAAATCTATATTCAATAGCATGCTTTTCTTTTTTTTTTGTGTCGGCCTTAAATATATCGATTTTTCTCCTGTATAGTTTTAATGTAAGTCTTTCGCCTCCTTACACTGGCGCCTTTCTTCACCTTTCCACAACTCTTAACACCTAATAACTTTTATAAAATATTTTATCTTAAAAATCTTTCTTTCATTATAAGGTGTGTTTATAAGTGGACAACTTTACTCAATTCTGTTTACTGGCTATAACTTGTTTACAGCTCCCTTCTTTTTCACCAACACCTCCACCTTTCTGTGGATTTTATGGGATTATGTTTCAGAGGATTAGCCTGTTTATCCACTTTCGTCTCTTATTTGTGTATTTCTTTTTACACAGGCAACAGATACGTGGAAAGTGTAAGATTACACAGTGACTTGTACACCCTAATCCACTTTTCGGAGCTTACACACCTGTGTTTTGACCCTTACACTTTGGGGTGTGTAACTTGTCCTTAGGTTTACCCACGCTTATCCACACGTAATACCATCCCTCCTGTGGATTACTCTTTTATGTTTCTTTTATTAAATTTATCTCGTCCGGATGGCTTACAAGTGTACGTGTTATCTGAAATTATACGTGTGTACCTTCATTACACAGGTGTAATTTCTATAAGAGATTGCACCCGCACTTTTGATGATTGTGCTGTGTAAGCAGTATACTTTGTACACTTACACGTTCTTGTTTCTAAGCTTGGCTAAGTTTGATATACGGCTTAGAAATTCTGCGGGGTATCAGTTATAGAGGAAACAGGAGCGGATGAATTGCTGGAATGGTATAGCAGTTGCTGCAACCAAGACAAATCCAGAAGCGATCTGAAAAATTTTTTGTCTCGAGCCACTAAGAGGGCAAGGCCAGGAGTTGATAGCAGATGATGACAGGGGAAAGCTACAGATAAGGCATATTGATAGAAACAATGTTGGCGTAACCAGCTACCGATACGTTTGCCAGCAAGTGTAGCTGCTTTAGGTATAGTCTGATTAAAATGGCTACAGAATATTTTGAGACATGATGCCTGTAGCCTCAGGAGTTGAATGAATATAAGCCGTTACTGAAGGAATGATTAGGAGCGTCCAGGTGAAAGCTATTGACTGCTTGAGTAGCTACTTTTGGATATATATATCAATCGGGGCATAAAAAAAGGAGGCCAAAAGACCTCCCTCTTTTTATGGTTATGCAAGGAGCTAAAACACCAGGAAATTTGGTTCGTCTCTTTCCCAGCCAGCTCGTATTTCGAGGACTTCAGGTAAGACATAAACTTTTTCCGGAGCTGTTTCGAAGTTCGGATCCCCCTTTTCCCATATGCCGTTGTTGTTCTCATCTACTAGTACCCTTAGGCGGTACGTGCCAGGTTCGATATTTCGGAACCGGAAGCTCTTATTATCCCGGACTTCTTCCACCACTTTATATTCGCTGTTAAGCAGCTGTATGATGAAGGAGGTGTAATCAGTAGCGGCTGTTCCACTAAATGTTGCTGTACCACGCGCTTCTGCGATGGTAATGTTTAGCGGCTGAAAAATTAAAGTATCACCTGTTATGGGCACAATAGCCGTACTATCCAACACTACTGACAGTTGTTTTATACGGTCATCGACCGCCGGTAAAGTAAAGCTGAGTTCTGTCTTCGTTCTGTCAATCGTTATCTGCTCCGGCGTAATCTGATGCAGCACTGTTGAGTCAGATTGCAAGGTGACAGGGGTGTCGCCGGTAATGCGTATAGGGGTCTCAACTTCCAGTGTTACCAGCTGGCCTGCCCTATAGCCACTCTTTGGACTTCCGTTGATAACTTTTAATTGCGCGCCTCTTACACGCTGCGCTCTTTTGCCTTCAAAAGCTATTGCAATTGTGTCTACAGCTATATTACCCGAAGAATCAACAGCCGTCAGCACTGTTTGTCCACCATCAAATTCTGGAGTTTTAAACACTTCTACTGCTTTTCCAACGGTTCCTATCCTATGCACGAGGCTGTCTGTACCAGCTGCTACCGGTCTTGCGGTGAAGCTTTGAATGCCTTCGTTATAGTTGGCTATAAAACGGTCAGTGTATCTTTCCCGCTGAAGTAGAATTGGCTTCTTTGTGTCGAAGCGAACTGTCTGCAGGTTGATTGAATCTGTGCCGGGCATTATCCGGATGGGGGCAGGCAGATAAGCGATTTTCTCTTCTTCCGTATCGTAGTAGGTGTTGTTGTTTTTATCTATCAAAGCATACACCCGATAATTGCCTTCCTTTATATTTTCGATTTCATAATTACCTGCATCGTCTGTGGTGGTTAAGTAATAAGGCCTGTTCTTCCGGATACTCAGCGTATCTTCTGCCTGGTACAAAGCCACAACAGCACCCTTCTCCGGCGTCTGTTTAAGCAGGTCCACTACTCTACCGCTTACACTGCTGGAGTCAATAAATGAGCCGGTGCTAAATGCTATTTTAAGGTTCTGGGCCTTGTTTTGCTCTGTTATATCCACAATGCCTTCTCTGAAGTTGAAGGTAAAGGTGGTGCTGTCCTGTAGCTGATCCTCAAACTCTAGCGTCATTACATTGCGGTTGCTTTTAACTTGGTATTTGTTGTTGATGTTCGGCGTTATCAACAGCTCCTTCGTCAGGTTTTTTTGCTGCACCTCTTCATCAAAAACCAGTTGAATGGTTTTCGTATTTACATTCAGCTGTTGGTCTTCGGGATTACTTTCAATCAGTATTGGCGGTGCTAGGTCTTTCGGGCCTCCGTCGGGTGTGCTCATGGTAGCGCAGGAGACTAGACCTGTTACTATGCCTGTTACTATCAATGCTGTTTTTAAATTCATCAGGGTGTTTTGTCTCAAATCAAAATAGGCAAACTTTCGCTTGCCTATCCAGATATCACACGTTAAATACTTTAATTTATTTTCTTTTAGCTACAAAAATTAAGCTTGAGTAATCGTTTCCGTTCTTTTCAGCATAGCTGTTCGACTTGTAGCCGTTCAGCACGCTGCTGATCATTTTATTTTTGCCTTCTTTGTGCTTTTCGCTGAGCATGCTCACGTAGTAGGCGTCAAATTTCATCGGCAGCACTTCCGCCAGTACCATCTTATGCTTTTTCAGGAAGCGTTTCATCGTCGGCTGCGTGAAGTGGTACAGGTGGCGTGGTACGTCATAGGCTGCCCAATCCGCCTTGTACTCCTTGGCATCATGTGAGTCAGCGTTGGGTACGGCTATAATCAGGGTGCCGTCTTCCTGCAGGCTATCCAGCAGCTGGCTAACAGTTTCGTTGAGGGTATGGATGTGTTCCAGCACGTGCCAGAGCGTAATTACCTCAAACTTTTCCCCTTGTATATCCTGCAGGCTCTCTGCTATTAGTTCGCTTGTCTCTGCTGATGCTGCCTCTCTTGCTTTATCATTCGGCTCTACTCCTCTTACTTCCCAGCCGTCTTTTTTGCAGGCGCTAAGAAAAACTCCTGTCCCGCAACCATAGTCCAGGACGCTTCCTTTTGCTGGAGAATGCCTGTTGATAAGCTCTACTTTTTGCTTCGTCGTAATAGAGCGCACCACATGATACGCCCTGTTGATAATTCCGCTTTTTGTATTGCTGTGGGAGATGTATTCATCTGACTCATAGTACTGGCCTATGCTTTCAGTATCGGGTCTTGGGTTCGTGAATTTAAAAGAACAGTTCTCACATTCCACAATTACAAAGCTCTCCTTTGATACAGCGTTATCTGTTACGACCAAAAAATTTTTAAATTCTTCTTTGCCGCAGATCGGGCATTGTTCCAGTCTTTCGTAGCTCATTTATTTACCTAAGTATACCATTAGTACTGAAATGTCAGCTGGCGTAACGCCACTGATTCTGGAGGCCTGGCCAATTGTTTCCGGATTTACCTTTAGCAGTTTTTCTTTTGCCTCAGCTGATAAGGCAGGTATGTTACGGTAATCTATTCTCTCTTTGATGATGTAGTTTTCGAGCTCGCTCATTTTGGCGGCCATACTATATTCCTTTTCGATATAGCTTTCATACTTCACTTGGATACCTGCCTGCTCCACGCTATCTGCTCTAAACTTGCTCAGGTATTCTGCCACCGATGGCACCGCCACTGCAATGTGTTCTATCTCTACATTTGGGCGCTTGATAAGCTGACCGGCTCTCTGTTTTTCTGTGATTGGAGCAGAGCCTAAACTCTCCAACATTATGTTAATATCTCCTGGCTCAATCGGCTTATTATTTAAAAAGGCAATGATTTCACCTGTTTCCTCGATCTTCTTATCCACAGCTTTTTTACGTGACTCGTCTGCCAGGCCCAACTCATATCCAAGCTTTGTCAACCGGATATCGGCATTATCCTGGCGCAGCAGGATGCGGTGCTCGGCACGCGAGGTGAACATACGGTAAGGTTCATTGGTGCCCTTGTTCACCAGGTCATCAATCAACACTCCAATGTAAGCTTCTGAGCGCTTCAGTATAAACGGCGTTTTCTCGTTTATCTTGTTGTGGGCATTTATACCCGCCATCAATCCCTGGCATGCGGCCTCTTCGTAACCGGTTGTTCCGTTTATCTGGCCAGCGAAGTAAAGATTCTCTACCAGCTTTGTTTCCAGCGTCAGGTTGAGCTGCGTTGGCGGAAAGAAGTCATACTCGATGGCATAGCCTGGGCGGAACATTTTCGCGTTCTCAAATCCTTCAATTTTGCGTAGCGCCTTTAGCTGTACGTCTTCAGGCAAGGAACTGGAGAATCCGTTTACATATACTTCCACCGTGCTCCATCCCTCTGGTTCCACAAAAATCTGGTGACGGTCGCGGTCTGCAAAGCGGTTGATTTTGTCCTCGATAGAAGGGCAATAGCGAGGCCCTAGTCCCTGAATACGGCCCTGGAACATTGGCGATTTTTCAAAGCCAGTTTTCAGGATTTCGTGTACTTCCGGATTGGTATAGGTAATGTAGCAGCTGCGCTGTTGTGCCAGTGGCTCGGTAGCAGTGTATGAAAACTTTGATGGCTTCTCGTCCCCGAACTGTTCCTCCATCCGGCTGTAGTCGAGCGAGCGGCCATCTACACGCGGAGGGGTTCCGGTCTTCATGCGACCTGCCTCAAAGCCAAGTTCTACGAGTTGCTCCGTTATGCCCTTTGCTGATTTTTCAGCGGCGCGCCCCCCTCCCAGTTGCTTCTCACCGATGTGGATAATGCCATTCAAAAACGTGCCGTTGGTTAATACAACGGCCTTTCCACGTATAGTTATCCCCAGGCTTGTGCGCACGCCGACAGCTCTTCCGCCTTCTACTTCTATGCCCGTTATCATTTCTTGCCAGAAGTCGATGTTCTCTGTTTGCTCCAGAGACAGTCGCCAGGCTTCTGCAAAACGCATACGGTCGCTTTGCGCACGCGGGCTCCACATGGCCGGCCCTTTCGATTTGTTCAGCATGCGAAACTGGATCATGGTCTGGTCGGTGATGATGCCGCTCATACCACCCAGTGCATCCACCTCACGAACAATCTGACCTTTGGCCACACCGCCCATGGCTGGGTTACATGACATTTGTGCAATGGTGTTCATGTTCATAGTTGCTAGCAGCACCTTTGAACCCATCTTGGCTGCAGCGGCAGCGGCTTCGCAGCCTGCGTGCCCTGCGCCAACAACAATGATATCGTATTCTGGAAACATGTATTCTGATTTTTAGGGATGTTTCACGTGAAACATCTGCAGGAGGATGGTAATTCCTTTTGCGATTAAAATTTACGCAAAGATAAGGAAGAATCTTCTTGTTTGCGCATAAGTCCTTCTTCCTCTTCAGTCTTGTCTCTGAACCCGAGCAGGTGAAGTACACCGTGAATGATGACCCGGTGAAGTTCATCATCAAAAGAAATGCCTAACTCAACTGAGTTGTCGCGCACCCGGTCTACGCTTATAAAAATATCACCTTCAATGATGCCCTCTTCGTCGGCATTATTGAAGGTGATGATGTCTGTGAGGGTATCATGATCAAGGTACTCCACGTTTATCTGGTGGAGGTAATCATCTGAGCAGAAAACGTAGGTGAGGCTACTTAGCTCTTGTTCGTGTTGCTCTATTACTGATGCAATCCATTTGGAAACCTGGTCTGGGTTTTTTAGCTCGAAATCAATATCCTCGCTAAAAAACTCAATTGGATGTTCCATTCTCTGATGGTATTACATTAAATATCAGCTGTACCTTTTTGCCATTGTCAGCAAAGTTTACCTCATCGCAAAGGTTGCGCATTAAGAAGATGCCACGGCCCCCGGGACTCTCCAGATTTTCTGGTGCAGTAGGGTCCGGCAGGTTCTCGTAATCAAAACCGGGACCTTCGTCCTCCACTTCAAAAAACAGTTTGTTCTCTTCTACCTGTAACGTCAGATACACATTTTTGTCTTTGTCAAACTTGTTCCCGTGCCGGATAGCGTTATTTACAGATTCCGTAACAGCAACCATGATGTTGCCATAGATGTCATCTTCGAACTCAAACTCATCTCTTGAGTTGTCAATAAAACTTTCAATAACTCTGATGTTCTCGATTAGGGAAGGAATCTGAATTTTAACCTGATTCATATTAATCGTTAAGTGTAAATTAGGTGCGTTTATTTACTAATGTTTTGAAAATACTCGTTTACCTTCTGCTTATAATAGGGTGAAAGTGCAGGTGGTATGGTTTTGAGCAGTTCAGTCTGTTTTTCTTTTGCCTTGAAATACTTCTCAAATGATGGCGGCACTTTGCGGTCAGTTTCCTGTGCCGTTTTTGCCTCGCGTTTATTGTCCAATTCCCGCTCCTTTGCCGACTTCTCTGCTTCCAGTAATCGGGTCAGTATTTCCCGCTGTCGCATGATGGTTTGTTCGGTCAAACGTTTATTAACGAGATCAGTTTCGCTTTGTTCCATCATCTTACTTATATTTCCCAGGTCGCCGTTTTGGCCCTTTTCACCGGGTTTTTGGCCTTGCTTCTCTAATTCCTTCAGCGCATTACGGAGGGCCTCCTGCTCAGCAGCCAATTTAGCTAATTCTTCAGAAAGTGCCTTACCTGATTTGCCTCCTTTTTTCAAATCCTCGATTTTTTTGTTCAATTGTTGCTGCATTTCACCAAAATCGCCCGGCTTAGGCTTATTTCCTTTTTGCTTGCCAGCCATATTGCCCATCTGCTGCATGGCCTGTTGCATTTGCTTCATAGCATCGTTCAGCATCAGCGCCAGGTTGTTCATGCTTGTCATGGCCAGCTGCTGTTGCACATTGCCCTTGCCTATATTGCGGTCGCGAAGCTCCTTCATGCTGTTGTCCATGCTCTCGTTCATGGCTGTTACCTCACGTGTTACGAAAGACTCAATCTGAAACACTTTCTTGGCTAAGGCATAAAGGCTGTCCTCTATCACCTGTGCATTGTCGCGGAGGCTGAGCTGCTGCTGTGAGAGGGTAATAAAGCGCGGGTCAGACTGGTTAACGCCCCGGAACTGCTTCATCAGGTCCTCCTGGTCGAAGGACAGCTTGATAAGGTTCTCAAGTATGTCACGGAGGTTGTCCAGGTTTTGCTCCATACCTTCCATGCTCATGCTGTTGCTCATCTGTTCCATTTGCTGAGCCATCTGCTGCATCTTCTCCCCTGCCTTCTTCTGTGACTCGGAGGCTTTTTTGTTCTGCTGCTTCTGTAGTTGCTCCTGTCCCTGCTGCATGTCCTGCTCGATGCTCTCCTGGTCCTGCTTTTGCTGCTCCTCGTTCATCTGATTCGGATGTTCCATTTTATCATTCAGCTCTTTCAGGTCCTTCATTTGCTCCTTTACATCCTCGAACTCTTCCTGCAGCTCTTTTTGCTCTTCCTGCAGCTGTTGATTATCCTCCTGCTTCTCTTCTGTCTTCTGAGCTAACTGTTCCTGCTCTTTCGCCATCTCCTCCAGCTTATTCGTGATGTTGTCAAGCTTCTGCTCAAACTGAAGTTGCTTGAACAGTTCCAACGCCCGCTCCAACTCGCGCTCGAGGTTACGCTCCTTGTTATCCATCTTGCTAAGGAGCTTCTGTAACTCGGTGTCGTTTGGCTGTTGCTGCTGTAGCAGTTTCTCCAGTTCTTCGTAGAGCTTCTTCGTTTCCGGGTCTAGCAGGTCGTTCATGAGCTTCTGCAGTTCCTGTGCCTTCTCTGCTAACTGCTTATCCGGCTCGTTGAGCATGTTCTGCTTTTTGTTGAGCTGGTCGAACAGTTCTTTCATAGAGGAGATATCCTGCTCCAGCTGCTTTTTCTTCTCCATCAGGTCTTCCAACTGCTTTTTGTCCTGCCAGTTCAGGTCGCGCTTGGTCTTCATCTTCTCCTCCGACTTCGCAAGTTCTTTCTGCAGCTGGGTAGCTTTATCCAATGTTTTGCTCATCTGGCTGGCCACCGACTGCGAATTATTATCGAGTTCTTTCTGGAGTTCGCGCTTGTCCGGCATTTTCATTTCGAAGGTGCGGGTGCGGGTACTCTTAGGGCCATGAATGCCATCGTTGTCCCATACCTGCACAAAATACTCCAGCTTGTCGCCAGGCTGCAGGTTAAGAGCAGCGGTGTTCCACTGGTGATAATATGTCTGGCTGAGCTGCTTTGTGCTGATCGGCAGTGCCTGACTCTTATACTTTGCCTCCGGGTTTTTATCGCTGTTGATGCGGTAGAACAAGGCAAGGCGCGTCAGGCCATAATCATCCGACACATCGCCGCCCAGTATAGTATAGGTATACAGCGCCGTGTCCTGGTACTGCTCTATGCTGATTTGTGGGTTGCGATCCGGAATGGTTGTTATCTGATAATTGATTTGTTCTTTGTTACTGCTGTGCTTATTCTTCAGCTTAATGTTATAGTTCTGGCTTTGGTTAAACTGTTTGCTGGTGCTAAAGCTGCTGCCTTCTTTCCCGGCGGTCAGGGTTTCTTCAGGAGCCTCAAAGGCTAAACTGATGTTATCAGTTTCGGTGGCAGAGAAGTTCCAGGTAATGGTGCTTCCTTCGGGTACGTTGGCATTGCCTGTATTCTGTACCTCGTCCGGCTTACGCTTCAGGTAGTCGGGGTACTGCACCACCATTTTGAAGTCTTTCAGGTTTGGCCTAGAGAGCAGTTGTAGGGTATAGTCGTTAGACAAGAAGCCGGAGCCTTCCAGCTGGAACTCCACTGGCTTCTGCAATTGCTTAAAAGTATAGGTGTAGGTGCCGTCAGCTTTGGCATTCAGCTTTTGGCGGCGGCCATTGTAATTGATGAAAACTTCGCTCGGCACGGCTTTGCCCTCTACGTCCACCTTCAACTCGAAGTCCTCTCCCCTGAAGGTTTGAAGTTGGTCGTTTTGCACTACAAATTTAAAAGGTGCGAGTGGCTCGTAATGTCTTTTATAGTTGATGATGCGCTCCGTGCCCTGCACGAAGATGGTGGGGTAAACGAGTGCAATGAGTAAAGCAATCAGCGCGGGTAAGGCAACATACTTCAGCAATGGCCTGTTTTCGCGGTACGTAACCGCATCTTTAAAACGGAAGGAGCCCATCTGTCCGGTGCGCTGCGCTATACTGGCCGCTATGAGTTCGTTGGTGCGGTCCAGGTTCTGTAGCTGGATGGCATTAAGAAGTTTGTCCTTTATCTCCGGGTAATGGGTGCCTACTTGTTGTGCGGCCTGTTCGTCGGTGAGTACTTTCTTCAGTTTTGCCAGTGCCGACATGGGCAGTGCTATCCATCGCACAAACACATAAATTACCAAGGCTACAAAAGAGAATAACAGAAAGCCACGCACTACCTGCGGAAAATAAAACATATACTCCAGCAGGCTATATACTATATATATAGACAACAGGAGCCCAACCGCGAAAATGCTACCCCGCAAAAGCATGTTGAGGTAGAATTTCTGCTTGAACTCCTGCAGCTGATGCAGCAACTGGTCGAGTGCATCTTTTTCTTTCATGTCGTTTCTCCTTATGGGTTTATCACATGGCGGCTATAGTGGTAAGTTAACTAAATACTGCTAAAGTATTGCTGTTAAGTAGGAAATGTATCGCAATAAGCCACTAAAGTACTAACTCTGATTGCCTTTACTTTAGTATGTCTTTTTTAGTGCAGTTCCAGTAATACCGGGCAATGGTCTGAGTGCTTCGCTTCAGTGAGGATAGCGGCGCGCTTCAGTCTGTCACGCAGGTTTTCAGTAACCATGTTATAATCAATACGCCAACCAAGATTTTTGTTGCGTGCGCCGGCACGATAACTCCACCAGGTGTAGTTATGCGGCTCCGGGTTAAAGTGCCGAAACGAGTCGATAAAGCCGCTGTCAATAAACTGGCCTAACCAGGTACGCTCCTCCGGCAAAAAGCCTGAGCTGTTCGCATTCGACTTCGGGTTGTGTATATCGATAGCCTGGTGGCAAATATTATAGTCGCCGCTAATGATTAAACCGGGCAGTTGGTGCTTCAGTTCTTTTATATACCCGTTAAAATTATCGAGCCATTTAAACTTGAAGCCCTGGCGCTCGTCACCGCTGGATCCGGAAGGCATGTACACGCTCATCACCGACACACTATCATAGTCAGCGCGCAATACCCGGCCTTCCAAATCATAGCATTCTATGCCGCAGCCCACCTCCACGTGCTTCGGCTTTTCTTTGGACAAAATAGCCACACCGCTGTAGCCTTTCTTTACAGCCGGGTGCAGGTACACGTGGTAACCCATCTGCTCAAAAAACTCCTTGTCAAATTTAGACTCGTCTGCCTTAATCTCCTGCAGGCACAGTACATCCGGGTTAGCAGCCTTTAGCCAGTCGCCAAAGCCTTTAGTAAGCGCGGCACGAATGCCGTTTACATTGTAGGTAATAATTTTCATGGGTATTTTTAGCGAATCACGTAGCTCGTATGGGGTATCACAACTTAGGGCTTGCCGTTCTTACCGGTGTCTTTTGTTAAGAGCAGTAGTGACGAAAAGAGTATGAGATGCAGGATCTTGATTTTCGTGCCAGTAATATTTGAATATCGTGCTACTTGATACGCGCTACGTTTTAAAGTTCTTCTGATTGGTTGAAATACTCAATTACATGCCATTTAAGCATATTTTCCTGCTCTCTTAAATTGGCAAAGGGAATTGTTTTCACAGCTTTATAGTGTGGCCAGCCTTCTTCGTCGGTGCCGGTGTACTCGTAGTAACCGGACAGGCTGAAGACTTTGCAGGTGGCGATGTGCATCAGGTCCTGCTTTTCTTCTTTGGTAAACTCCCGGATGCCGATTCCCAGTTCCTGTATTCCTATCAGGAACAGGATTGCGTTCATATCCGGTTTTTTGCCGAACTGCTTCATCAGCGAAGCCCGCAGCTGCGTCCAGTTATGTTCTAAGTTGTCAGAATCAAATCTCATGTTAATTGTTGAATGGTTTAAATGTTAAATGGCTGGTTAGCAGAATTTTGATAAAATATATATGTGAGAAATCAACAATTTAGCCATACAGCCATTTAACAATTAAATTTACTCAGCGCTTCCCCGCTCTTTCAGCTCCTCCCAGTACTCTACGGCTCTTCTGAAATGTGGAATCACAATGGAACCGCCCACGAGGTTGGCGATGGAGAACACCTCCATTATCTGCTCGTCAGTTACACCCTCTTCGTAGCATTTGCCCACGTGGTACTTGATGCAGTCGTCGCAGCGCAATACCATAGAGGCCACCAAGCCCAGCATTTCCTTTGTTTTAACGTCCAGGGCACCCTCCATGTAAGTATTGGTGTCGAGGTTGAAGAAACGTTTTATTACTTTATTGTCGTAAGACATAATGCGCTCGTTCATGCGCGTGCGGTAGTCGTTGAATTCTTCTACTAAGCTCATTCTGATGTTTGCTATTGCTTGTTAAGCCTTTAAAAAGTGTATATTATTTACGCAAAGTTAACCATAATACCTTAAACCGTAGTTCCCTGCCAATGTTCGACGACCTGCTTTCGCTGTTGTTCCCTAAAAGTTGCTATGCCTGTGACGGGGCCATGGCACGCGGTGAGAAATACATCTGCACCAAATGCAGCGTAAAGCTGCCTTACACAGACTCGCATGTGCATGGGGCAACAGAATTAAACCCGCTGCAGCGCAGGTTTTGGGGTAAGGTGCCGGTGCGGTTCGCCTTCTCATACCTGCACTTTATGCCGAAGGGCAGAGTGCAGCGGCTGTTGCACAAGCTAAAGTATAAGGGAGCAAAAGAACTGGGCGAGCATCTGGGGCAGCGGTATGGCTCCCTCCTCTCCGACCATTATTACCCGGAACATTTTGATGTGGTGGTGCCGGTGCCGCTACATAAATACAAGCTGCGCCGCCGTGGCTATAACCAGGCCGAAAGTTTTTCAAGGGGTTTGGCTCAGGCCATGCAGCTTCCTCATAATGGTAAGGCTTTATTAAGAACGATTGACACCTCCACCCAGACCCGCAAGAACAGGCTGGACCGCTGGCAAAACGTAGAGCAGGTATTTCAGGTGCACCAGCCAATAGAGGTGCGGGGCAAGCGGGTGCTGTTGGTAGATGATGTGATGACGACAGGTGCGACCCTAGAAGCCTGTGCGGTGGCATTGCTGGCAGCAGGCGCTATGGAGGTGAGTGTGGTTACCATTGCAGCGGCGTAGCATAAAGCAAAGTAAACTACCTGTAGCTTCTGCTAAACTTGTCTGCTCCCGGTGTATATCCGACAGGCTCGGCTCGGCATACTCTATTTCCTCCTGTTGCTCCAGTTCATCCAGTTTATCTTTTACCACAGCATAATTTATATTGACTGGCACCTCCAGCACGAAGAAATCTTCGTTCACCTCCACTGATACACACCCTACCTCGGCGAACTGCTTGCGCAGGTCCAGCAGCGGTGTATCCTCGTTTTGCCGTATCACCTGGATGGTAGAGTTGCCGGAAGGAGTAACAGTCTCCTGGTAAAGCAGGCCTTCCTCCATCTTATTATAAGTTGCCCGCACAATGTCTTCTGTGGCAATGAGCGGCACGTAGTACGGGATACTGTCGATTTTATAAAGTCCCTGGTCGGCTTCTACCTCCAGTGCCCACAACGATTCGACCATTTCTTTTCCGAAGAGGCTGCTGTTAAACCGGAAGAGAATTTTATGCGGTTTTTCCTGTTCACTCATTGTAGTATGTTGCGATTGTTTTGAAAGCAAAAAGCCCGGAACTGCTTCCGGGCTTTTTGCTTATCAATATTTGATTTACTGCGAATGCTTATCTGTTAGAGCCTGCGTTAATCATGGCGCAACGGAAACCGATAGTGGCAGTGGAAGAATCCTGTGCCATGAAGCGGCGTGTACCAGGAGACAACCAGTAAGCTACATCTTTCCAAGAACCGCCTTTAAACACACGAACCTCATCGTTTACAAGCGAGTGGAAACCTTCGCTTGAGTCGTAGTTCTCAGCCTCATCCAGGGTTCCATCTCTACGGAAAGGGTTCAGATCCTCTACATCCTGGTAAGACAACGGACGGTAGATGTCCTGCACCCACTCGTTTACGTTACCAGCCATGTTATACAGACCGAAGTCGTTAGGAGGGTAGCTGTAGATATAATCTGTGATCATGGCACCGTCGTTCAAAGAACCGGCAATACCGGCATAGTCACCGCGGCCACGCTTGAAGTTAGCCATAAACTTACCCATTTCCTTACCATACGGGTTACGCACCTGGTGTCCGTCCCATGGGTAAAGGCGACGGTTATTCTGGTTTTCATCCTCCGTGTATTGGGTACCAATCATCGCCTGCGCAGCGTATTCCCATTCAGCCTCTGTTGGGAGACGGTAGTTCGGCAACACAAGACCAGACTCGATAGACGGTGCTGAACCTTCTACTGCTTCATCGCTTCCACCGCCACGGCCAAACAAGCCTCTGCGGCCACCGCCAGTTTCCTGAGCGGCAAAGTTTTCGTTCACCTTAGCTGTACGCCATATCGCGAAGTCGTTTGCCTGTAACCAGCTCACGCCCACTACCGGGAAGAAGCGGAAACCTGGGTAACGCAGGTAATATGTTACATAAGGGTCGTTGAATGACAACTGACGTGACCAAACAGTAGTGTCTGGCAGGGCAGCCTGGTATACTTCAGGTAGGGAGTCCTTCTTGAGGTAATGCAGGTACTCGAGCCAGTGGATGTTGGCTACTTCCGTTTCATCCATATAGAAAGAAGCCACCGTTACAGTACGCTCCACATTGTCGCGTGTCATGGCAATATCTTCTTCCATAGAGCCAAGCACCGTCCGGCCACCTTCAATGAACACGAGGCCCGGTCCCTGTGGGAACTCAGCATACTCCGGAACATTAAAGGCTTCTTCATCCTCGCCATACTCGATCCCTGTTGCGCTACTGTAAGCGCCGGGGTTCGTGCTGGTTGGCTGGCCTCCCTTAGAGCAGGATCCAAGGAGAAAACCTCCTACAACTGCTACTGATAAATACTTAATCAACTTCATAAATTAGTACCCAATTAAGATAAGGTTCTTGTAACGTAATTTAATGTGCAATTATAACTAAAATCAGAATGCTGGACAAACAATGTTTCTGTTTAATTTACGCCTTGAGTTGCCTTTGAACAGATTATTTAAATCGGCAGGTTCAAAAACAAGTGAAATTTCGTTCGCACCGCCAGCTTCTTCACTAAATCCCTGTATGCCAACATCGTGGCTATAGCCAATTTTGAGATTCTTCAGCTGCAGGCCTGCTATGATGGACAAGGTTTGGTCCTGGTTAGTTCCGCCAGTTACTGGAATTCCCCGATATATAAACCCTAACGTCAGGGGCGTGTAATTAGTATATATACCTAAATCTAAGCGATTTAAATTTTGTTGATGGATAAATGTGGCCGTGGGTGAAAAGCTAAGTTCAAACAACTGGCCCCGCTCTTCGTAAGATTTTGCATAAAATTTATATCCCATTATGGCCGTGAATTGGACTGGTAATTCCGTTTCCTGGTTAAATCCGTAACCAGGCCTGTTCAGGTGTGCCGCCGTAAGGCCTGCCCAAAACTGATCGGAGTATACCAGGCCACCTACGGTGAAATCCATGTAATAGCTTGGCTTAAAACTATTGGCCTCTGCCGAAGTCACTGCCACCTGCCCGTTGTCTGACAACTGGTCTCCGAATACCAGATTATCAAAATTGACGCGCAGCGAAGCTACACTTGCCTGGAGGCCCGCCGACATAGCCCATTTTTCTGTAAGGTTGGTATGGTAGGCATAACCTCCTGATAGCTGCCATTTCTGCAACCCTCCTACCCCGGCACGGTCCTGCTGCACCAGCAGGCTTACGGCACTTTTGGTATCCGGCAGCCTGTAATCTGCGGCAAGCTGGTTTGTGATGAAGGAACCATTAAGGGCGGGCCACTGGTTACGGTGCGCCAGCGCAATGCTCCAGTCGCTGTTAATGCCCGCAAATGCAGGATTCAGGTATATTCGGTTGGCATACTGCTGCGTGAACTGTACATCCTGCGCCCCGGCAATAAAAGCCCATAAGCAGCACCCACACAGCAGAAATATCTTTTTTAAACCCATGCCTATACAGAACAATCTAACTGCAACGCTATTATAAAGGTACCATTACTTAAGGAGCTACTCATAAATTAGCACGGTTTTAGCTATCAAAGTGAATAGAATAGCTTTTATATTTGAAGAACGACCGAATTAACCAACCATCTATATGAAAAAAGTAGTTATCGGCTTTTTTATCTTTCTGGCCCTGCTGCTTATCACAGCGGCTATAGTGCCTGTTCTGTTCAAAGATAAAATCAAGCAAGCCCTCGACAAAGAGATAGCCAAAAATATTGATGCCCGGGTGCTCTACGAGACAGACGACGTGAGCCTCTCGCTTTTCCGCGATTTCCCGAACCTTTCGCTGGGCGTAGACAACCTCTCTGTTATCGGTAAAGACTCCTTCGCCACCGATACACTGGCCCGCATCCCCTCTTTCCGGATGGGACTGAACTTGATGAGCGTAATATCAGGGGACGAGCTGAAGGTGAACTCTATTACCTTAGACGAACCCGTTATACGGCTTATTGTGCTCGAAAGCGGAAAAGCCAACTGGGATATTATGCTGGAAGACAGCCTTGCCGATGAAACGCCTGTTGATACGGCAGCCAGCGATTTCAGGATGGCCATAAAAGGCTGGGAAGTGAACAACGGCACGCTCTACTACGATGATCTGAGCATACCGTTTGGTATGGCAGCCTATAACGTGAACCACACCGGTAGCGGCGACTTTGAGCAGGATGTGTTTGATATGGAATCGCATACCACGGTAGATCGCTTTGTGATGACCTATGATGGCACGAACTATATCCAGAACGCCAGACTGAACGCCGATGTCACCATGGCGATGGACCTGAATCAGTCCCTCTACACTTTTAAGGACAACAATATACGCATCAACGAATTTCCGTTTAAGTTCGATGGCACTATCCTGATGCCGGAAGAGAACATTGACATGGACCTAACCTTTACAGCCACGGAAACGGATTTCCGCAACGTGCTGTCGGTGGTGCCAGGTATGTACAGCGAACAATTTGAAGATATCAATACAGAAGGTAAGTTAAGTTTTGACGGATACCTGAAAGGCCGCATGAATGATACCCTCATGCCCGGCTATGGTGTGGACCTGAAAGTGATAGACGGAATGTTCAAGTACCCAGACTTGCCGGAGGCTGCCCGCAACATCAACGTGGACATGAGCGTGGACAGCAAAGACGGAGAATTGGCCAACACTAATGTAGAAGTGCGCCAGTTCCACCTCGACCTGGGTAAAAACCCGGTGGATGCGAAAGTAGTGATAGCAGGCTTGGACAGTGTGATGCAGGTAGATGGTAACGTGAAAGCGAACATCGACCTGGCGGAAATGACCAAAGTGTTCCCCGTGGAAGGTATGACACTGCGCGGCCTGCTGAAAGTAGACGCTGATGCCAAGGGTACCTACTCCGAAACAAGTATGCCGGTGATAGATGCCGACATGAACCTGACCAACGGCTATGTGAAATCGGAAGAGTTTCCGGCGCCTATCCAGGACCTGAACATGGTGACGAACATCCGCAACACAACTGGCAACACTGATGATACCCGCATCAACATCGAGCGCTTTAATATGACCTTGGATGGCGAGCCACTGGAGGGTAATATGCTGGTGCAAGGCATTGATCAGCCTGCTTTTGACGGCCGCATCAAGGGTATACTGGACCTTACGAAGCTTACAAAGATCTTCCCGCTGGAGGATATGACGCTTTCCGGGCGTATTAATGCGGATGTAGCTGCTAAAGGCAAGATGAGTGATATAGAGGCTGAGAAGTATAACAACATCACTGCCAACGGCACCATGGCAATTAACGACCTTACTTTTGTAAGCACAGACTTGCCGCAGGGTATGAAGATTAACCAGGCCAATGCTACGTTTAACAATGAGCGCATTAACCTGCAGAACATGAACGGCTACCTAGGCAAGAGCGACATTCAGGCCAGTGGCAGTCTATCTAATTACATAGGCTACGCAATGGCCGATAACCAGTCGCTGCGCGGTACGTTCAACATCAGCTCGAATCTGTTTGATGTGAACGAGTGGATGGTGGACGAGAACACTGGTGCTCCGGTAGAAGAAACCGCCTCAGAAGGTGTGGTAGAAGTGCCGGCCAACCTGGATGTGGCTCTGAACATTGATGCGAAGCAGGTGCTTTATAATAACCTGAAGCTGAACAATGTAAGCGGGCAGGTGCAGGTGAAGGACAAAATAGCCAGGCTGAACAAAGTAACTTTCAATACACTGGGAGCGACCTTTGCAACCAATGGTAGCTACAACACACAAAGCCTGCAGCAGCCCCTGTTCGATATGAACCTGGACATCCAGGATCTAGGTTTCAAAGAGGCCTTCAACTCCTTTAACACCATACAGGCACTGGCTCCGATTGCAGGTGTGCTGGAGGGCAAGTTCTCCACTAACTTCGCATTTGCCGGAGAGCTTGGCCAGGATATGATACCAATTTTCAATACAGTGGATGGTTCAGGGGTTATTCGCGTGCTCAGAGCCGCTGTAGGCAATGTAGCCATCGTGGATAAAATCAGTAACCTGACGAACATACAGGAGTTAAAAAACTTTGTAATTGAGAACAAGGTGATTGATGCTCAGATTGTGGATGGTAAGCTGGTGGTAAAGCCGTTCGAACTGAATGTAGGCAACATAGACATGAAAGTCGGTGGCTCAAACGATGCAAGCGGGAACATTGATTATGTAACAACCCTCAATGTGCCGACAGGCAAAGTAGGGCGTGAAATCAATACCCGCCTTGCCAGCATGATAGGCAGTGAGAGCCTGGCCACTTCAGAGCGCATTAACTTGAACCTGAACATCGGTGGAACTGTGTCTGATCCGAAAGTTTCGCTGGCAGGCGGCTCTGTGAAAGAGCAGGCGGCTAACGTAGTGCAGGATGCGGTGCAGAACAAACTGGATGAAGCAAGGCAAGAGGTGGATGAGCGCAAGCAGCAGCTGCAGGATACTGTGCAGGCCGAGTTAAACCGCAGAAAGCAGGAGGTGGAGCGCCAGGCACAACAGGAGCTGGAGAAAAAACGCAGGGAAGCCGAGCAGCAAATCAAGAAGCAAGCCACTGACAAAGTAGGTGGTTTCCTGAAGCAACTGACCAAGCCAGCTGCCACGCCAGCAGATACAACCCAGGGTGGTAACTAAACAGCCAGTCCCGGCCGATGGGCTTTTATACAAAGAACAAATAGACAAAGGATAAAAGACTGTTTGACAAAAGATTTCTATCACAAAAAAAAGGAGCTCTACGATTTGTAGAGCTCCTTTTTTAGTGTGATAGAGTTAACTTAAGGCTGATTAAGATGACAAATTAGTAAAAGCAGATGCTTCCGCTTATCCTTCTCTTTCGTCCTTTGTCCAAAAGTCCTACTTCTAATGTCAAATCTAAAACACCTGCCCCATCAGCTCACGCACATAAGTTACGTAATCTGTGTTTGGAGGCGTATGGCCGTTTTTGCGCAGGTCAGTGGCCGTTTGGGCACGATGGTACGTGGCGTGGTTGAAGGCGTGCGTCAGAATATCCAGCACGCGGGTGCTGTACTTGTTGCCGAGGCTATTGCTGTAATCAATCAGGCGGTCGAATTCTGCTTCGTCGGCATTCTGCGCCAGTTCGGCTATTTTATAAGAAGAGTATTCATGTAGGTTCTTTAGCTCTTCCAGGTTGTGCTCCTGCCATACTTTTACAGAGCTCTCGGTGCCGGTGATGCGGGCAATCCAGATAGCCTGTGCATTAAGGGCATGGCTAAACAGGCGGGCCGCATTAGCAGGCACTTCCGGCAGGCTGCTGAATACGTCCAGCATTGTCTTGTTGGCCCAGATATTATATTCTGATAGGTTTTTCAGTACGTCGTTTCCAGTCATTTTTTATTTTTCTCGTTTATCTTCCCAAATTAAAGTTTCGTCTTTTCGCTGCTCAAAAAAGTCGGGGCAGCGGCCGTCGCCCTTGCCTGTTATACCACCGTCCGGCTCACAGATGATGTTTCCGTACATATCATATACCTTCCCCGGTATATCGCAGCAGCGGCCCGTGACATAGTATACCTCCTGGTCTTTATAAGTATAGCGGTAAACTTTGGCAGGCGGGTTAGCGGTTGCCTCTTCCTGCATCTGCTGAATCATTTGGTTTAGCCAGGGAGCACCCTGTGCGTTGGCGGTAGCGGCCTCTGATATTATCGGCGACACACCCGGTTTGCAGGCAGCCATTGTTACAGCTGCAGCTAATGTAAATGCCCAAACCATAGTGCCTGCTTTTGTCATGATGCCTTATCTGATTAGCGGAGCAAAGGTAACAAACCTGTCTTTATATGAAAGCCTGCTGAATTAACCTTTTACGTAGGCTTCCCAATAGGGTATAAAGATAACCAAGCCGATAATTGCCGCTGTGATAGCTGCCATCAGCACGGCTCCTGCCGCTAAATCCTTGGTCTTGCCAGCCAGAATATTATACTCCGGCGAAACAAGGTTGACGAGCGTTTCAATGGAGGTATTAAAGATTTCTGCCATCCATACTAAGCCGACACAGAAGATGAGCAGGCACCACTCCATGCGCGTCACTTCGAAGCGGTACGCCATCACAAACACAATGATGCTTGCCAGCACATGGAGGTGCATGTTGGGTTCGGTGCGGAAGACGGCAGTCATACCCTTGAACGCAAACTTAAAGCTGTTGTAGCGGGTGCTAAAAAAGGAAGGTCGGCGCATTTTATCGGTTTGGATGGTGCTAGATACCTATGCTAGGACTTTACTTGTACAGGAAGTATAAAGTTACCATCTCCTCTTTATGAAGCCATTGGAGCACATAGCTTTCAGTAAAAAACAGAAGGCAGATGAGTTCCCCCATCTGCCTTCTGCCCTGCTGTTCTATTGCTTCTCCAGTTCATCCACTGGCACAAACTTCATTGAGAGTGAGTTTACGCAGTGGCGTATGTTCTTTGGCGTCAGGTATTCGCCCGCAAATACGTGGCCCAGGTGTGCCTCGCAGTTGGCGCATACAATCTCGGTGCGGCGACCGTCAGCATCTGGCACACGCTTCACCGCTCCGGTTATCTCATCGTCAAAGCTTGGCCAGCCGCAGTGTGACTCAAACTTGTATTCTGAGGTATAAAGAGGGTTGTTGCAGCGCTTGCACAGGTATACACCTTCTGCTTTGTTGTGCTCATACTCCCCTGTTCCCGGGTATTCGGTGCCTTTGTTTACAATGATGCGTGCTTCTTCTGGTGTGAGCTTATTATATTCTGATGGGTCTTTCGCTACTTTCATAAGTTTCTGTTTTTACTGGTTGTTACGTTGAAAATATAAACATGTAAAAGACCAAAAGGGTTTGAGGTGGCGGAGTGGCAGAAGAAGATGGTGTATGTTCAGGCTTTCTTCAGGTACATGGTCTGCAGCACTACCTGGCTTTTGCCAATGCGGCACTTTACTTCATCAGGACTATTTGTCAGACGGATACTCTTGATCACGTTGCCTCGCTTCAAAGTAGTGGGCATGCCTTTTACTTTTAAATCTTTAATAACGTGTACAGCATCACCGTCGTTGAGGATGTTGCCGTTGCTGTCTTTTGCTTCCATTACTTTACTTGTTTAGCGCCAAAGGTAGCCATTCTGTAAGAATGGGATGTTTTACGGCATAAAAGGAGAAGCAATGCCCGTTGTATCCGTCGACAGGTTTCGCATAAAAAATATTAGCTGTTGGATGTCTGTGGTTCAGGCATTTCCGACAGGTAAATGACCAGCCTCTCAATTAATTTTTTCTTGTTTTTACGCAGCACACCAGAAGGTCTTCAGAGTCAGCTATAACATAAGATAGTCTTTACTTTTGATTTAGCTTCGTTCACCCTAAAAAACTCGTAGCTAGTCACTTATGAGGCACTGGAAAGAACAAGAGCAGAGGCAACTTCGTTCTCAATTGAAAGAGACATTTCCTGGATCTAATAGGTAAATACCTGGACCTGATGACTGTCTGAGACTAAGTGCCTTCAGAATCTTTTTTTTAATATTTTAAAGCGTAAGCACTATGAACATGTACACAACTTTCTTTCGAAATTTGTTTGGTGCCAAGGATCAACCTTCAGGTGCCAGAGAGCCAAGGCAGGTAATTGTTACTTCTTCGTCGCAGCCAGAAGTTTTGCAGAAGAGAATGCGGGAAGAGAAATTATCTCACGGCGAAACAGTGACAGCCAACCTATCTCCTGTTCGGTTGGAGAAGAGACAGGGTAAGATGGTGCTGTACTTCTGCCCAATGAAATCCATTGAGGTTCTTGAAACAGTTACTATCGGTGATGGAGGCAGCCTTCCGGACCAGGCTAAAGTGGAGGGGCTCACCATACCTGAAAACCTGAAAGAAGGGTTCTACAAACTGAAAAATGTTACCTTAACCTCCAATGGAACCATGCAGGTGAAAGCAACAGAAAAAACCAAGTGGGAAACTGCAGGTTTTGAGTATTACTTGAATCTATAATAAGAGCATGTTCAGAATTTACACTTTGAGCTGAAGAGTGCGCGCTTCTGGAACCTGACGGCAGCTTTCCCGATGGAATCGGGACGTTTAAATTTTGCGAAACAGCGCTGGTATTATACTCAGAACGAGCCTTGTCAGAACCTAGTATCACTCATTTTAGCTTTTAAAACAAGATTCAAACATGCGCTAATCCGGTTCAAGAAGAGGCTTCTATGGATAGATTAGCAAAACCAGAAGCAGGCACTTTATACTTTCTTGCTTAGATTAAGATTGTTTAAGTTGCAAGCAAGAAGCAGCTAAGCCATAGTTTGATACGCTGATAAACTATAGCTTAGCTGCTTCCTGTTTGTCGCTTTTGACGAAGTTTGTTGCAAGCTACTCTGATTCACTAGCCTGCAGATAAGTGCCAAACATGAATTTGGCTCACTTCTTATTTATGCTGCTTTTGGCTACACAGCATCTTATTGATGGTCTGGACGATACGCTCCACTTTGGTTTCATCTGTCTTGGCAGTATAAATCCAATCTACAAAGGTTTTTTGCCCTCCTTGAGTACAGTTCTGAAATGCTTCATATGCAGCTGGTTCATCCTTGAGGCAAATAAGTAGTTCTTCCGGTACCTCCTGCGGTGTATTGTCAGCATATAGCGTCACATGCACCCAATCGCCCTCTTTCTTTCCTAGCTTCTTCCTGATTTCCGCCTTTACTGGGAGAAAAAGGCTCCCGTTGCCCATCGGCATTAAACGATAGCCCTCCAGTTCATAGCTGTCGATGTTGCCCCTCACCCTAACCCAGCCAAATGGCGCATGTTTATCCTGCAGAACCTCCGGAATGGAAGCGTAGGTCCAACCCCCTTTCCCCGGGAATTTCTCTAGCAGGTAGGCTTTATTGGTTAGTGGCGCATCCATTACAAACAACTACAGCCAAACAAATCTACTTCTGCATACCATAAATAAACTACCTTACTGCCCATCTTCATTACTAAACCTCTTAAAGGAGTCTCCAACTCATTGTTTAGTGGAAAAGTGTCTGCATAGGTAAAGTAAATGTCATCTACACCTTTAAGTGCAGCAAAGGTTTTTTCATGCTCTCTGCTGTTCGGGCAATCTTCACATACCTTTTTAACCTGACGCTGCAGCTGCGCATCAATTGCCGGGTAATTCCTGTAGGCCAGATCCAGATTGTACCTGCTCCCGAAAAGCACTTTATCAGTGGATTTGAAAGGTTGACTGTCTATCAGGTAGTTGTAGTACTCCAGGCACTCACCAGCGTAGGAACCAAAGTTGACCACTTTTGTCTGCACTTTTCTTCCGGTAGTGAAAGCGGTAAATGTTTGGTCGGTGTTCGTGAACAGAGAATCTGCCAACTCCGTGTGAAAAACCACCTCACCTATAGCTGTACTGTCTATTGTAGCTGTGAGCCTGCTGCTTGTTAATATTTTATTTTCAACCGAGATGTCTATAAATGATTCGCTTGTGTGGTCATAAGCCGGGAAACCGAAAATGCCAAGCTCTTTCTCCTCTAACTTAAAAATGGGAAACAGGAGCTGCTCTGTAGTGGGTACCGCATGTGCTTCTACTACAGATTGGTTCAGGTATGTTTCCAGGGCGAGCAAGAATGCTTTGTTCTGCTCTGTGAGCTCCGGGTTCGCTAAAGCCTTTGGCAAAACAACTGTGGTATAAAATGCTGCCTTAGTTGCATTCAGCTCCTCCCACTCTTCCATATAGGCGGAACACTCCCGTATCAGCGCTTCGTTAGCCTCTTCAGCCGCTTTATATGTGCTGTCCGCTGCTGCGGGAGTCTCTTTGCCCATGGCAGTTTCTATCGCGTCCAGGTCGGGTTGCGTCTCTTTTTGCTTGCACGAAAATGCAAAGTATATTATCAGAAGACAGAGAGTATAATTGAAGCGGTAGTGTTGTTTCATGGTGTTTGCCTTGTATAGGGCGTGAAGACTTTAGAAATTTATTTCAATTGTTGTTACCCATACCCGGGAACGGCAGAAAAATAAAACTTAACTGGCAACATAGCTACTATAAATATTAAGTAAAAATTTTATCTACAAAAGCAGATACTATTACAGCCAGACGCATTATGAAGGTTTGTAGCACTAGCCTTAAGACTGAATCAGCGTTTGCTGAACACTGCTTTATTGCCATTTAGCCTCTACCCATTTCTGCTGCTGCTCTGGGTTAAGGAAGGTCCAGGCGACGAGGCGGCTTGTCTTATTTCCCTGGCTCATGAGCATCGTTTTCACCTCCAGCGCCTCTACCTGCTTTAGTGCCTGGTATATGCTGTGGAGGTTGGTCTGCTTTGAAACCAATGTCGTAAATAAAAAGCATGAAGCAGCGAATTGCGTGCTTTGGTAAACCATATCCGTCACAAACTGCCTCTCCCCTCCTTCGCACCACAGTTCCGCTTTCTGGCCCCCAAAGTTCAGCGTTGGCTTCGCAATCTTCTGTTGCTTCAGATTCAATAACTTGCGCACTGTTCCTGCCTGCGCCTCTGCCAGGGAAGCATGAAACGGAGGGTTACATACCGTCAGATCAATTCGATCTTCCCTTTTAATGATCCCCTGGAAAATATCCTGCGGATTCTTTTGCAGCCGCAGTTCCACCTCACCTTTCAAAGCAGGATTTGATTCGACTATTGTGTTTGCCGAAGCAATGGAAACAGGGTCAATATCAGAACCTATAAAGGACCATCCGTACTCTTTGTGACCGATGATGGGATACACACAGCTTGCCCCTACACCAATATCCAAGCACCTGATGCCGCTACCAGTTGGAATTTGATTTTGGCTGGAGGCAGCAAGCAGATCGGCGGCATGATGGATATAGTCGGCTCTACCCGGAATGGGCGGGCATAAATAATCGGGTGGAATGTCCCAGTTTTGAATGCCGTAGAAGTGCGCCAGCAATGCCTTGTTCAGCATCTTAACGGCTTTCGGATCAAAGAAATCAACTGAGGTATCCTGGTAGGCGTTCAATTTTACAAAAGGCCCCAAGGCAGGGCAACTCGCCACCAGTTGCTTAAAATTATAGCGTACCCGATGCCTGTTACGCGGGTGTAAACCCGGTTTTTCTTCCGGATGTGATTTCTTTTTTTGAGGGGGCATGGCGGCAGGTCATTTCTCTTTTACGCAAAATTAGAAAAGCAGCTCCATATAAGGGCTGCTTTTCTAATTTTAACTACAATGATGTCCTAAAAATCCAATATTCCAAAACGCTCGTTGTACGGCATATTTATATCTATAATTTTAAAAGAAGGTGATAAGGCTGCATCTAGTATTTTGTAAATCTTTTTACATTCTTGATCAGAAGTCATGAAATACTTGACAGATTTATCTGTGTCAGCTTGAGCAAAAAGTTTAGAATCATTTGGGATAATATTTCTATTAGTGAGTTCTAAAGTACCTTTTTCTTTAAATACTATATTTGCAAACTCACCCGCACGAATTCCATGATCAGTATTAAATGGCAAGACTTGTAAGTTCCTCCATGGAAGTTCATCAAACTTACCTCTAACGCAGTATTCTGCTATTGAAATGGTAGAACATTTTAGTATAAAATCTTTGTCCAAGCAGTATTTAAAATAACCTAGAGCATTCTGATGCAGCTTATCATTCTCATTTAACAATCTGATAAAGAAACTGGTGTCAAGGAGTACACTATGCGTCATAGCCTCCTCTCATTTGTTCCAGCCACTCATCAGCATCACCAATGTCTTGCCAGCTTTTAGAAGCTTTTTTCATTAATGACGATAGATATGATTTATCAAATTTTGGGTTATAGTCTATAAGTTCAACTAATTGTAAATTAGCTTTATCAAGTTCGCCTGTGTCAAGGTTTTGCTTACCGATTGCCCGAACTCCATATTTCTTATATAGCAGGTTCTCTTCTTTGTCTTGAAGATATTCCCTATCAGTTGTGATAGTTAAAGACCCATGCTCCTCAGTATCTAAATGAATGTTCGGTTTATTTTTCCCACCTGCATTTGTAAGTGTACCGTAAAAATAAAACTCAGCATCAACCCAAAAATTTTGAGTTCTGTTGAACCTTGTGTCTTTGTTTATAAGTAATTCGTTAGAATTGGCTACAGAGGTTCTTATTTCTATTTCAAAATCTCGTTTAATCGCGTTTACTTGAAGTGTTTCAATTGCTTTGGCAGATTGAACCTCTAAGAAATCAATAGATTCTGTGCTTGCTACTTGACCTATGATAGCATTAAATCCAATAATGGCTTGAATACTAGTTTTTATAATGTGCTTGACAGAGCCTTTTTCAATGTCATAGCTTATCAAAGGCCTATCTTTCTTGTTGTTTGGAAACAGTAAGTTCTCTGCAGTCTGTAAAACCGAGATTATATCTTTAATATCGTAATTATCAGGTAATAACTCTAAGTTTCCTGTTTTACCAACAACTCGTATTTCTATATGACCTTGATTTTCCAATCTTTTTAGATTTTATACAAATAAACGAATAAAGTTGATATTCCGTTCTACATAACTAAACTCAAAAAACCTACAACAAAAAAGCAGCTCCAATCAGAGCTGCTCTTCTTTACTTCACTATGTCTTGCTACGTGTATCGTAATACGTATATTCTACTTCTTCAAGCTGCCAATCATATCCTCTGGCTTCACCCACTCATCGTACTGCTCATTCGTAAGTAAGTCGAGGTCGATGGCGGCCTGGCGGAGCGTAGTGCCTTCTTTGTGGGCTTTCTTCGCGATTTTGGCGGCGTTATCATACCCGATGTGTGGGTTCAGGGCGGTTACCAGCATCAGCGAGTTCTCCAGATTATCTTTGATCTTCTCTCTGTTTGGCTCAATGCCTACAGCACAGTGTTTGTCGAAGGAGTCGCAGGCGTCGCCAATCAACTGGGCGCTCATCAGCAGGTTATAAATCATCACCGGCTTAAACACGTTCAGTTCGAAGTGGCCGTTCATACCGCCTACTGATATCGCCACGTCGTTTCCAATTACCTGGGCGCAAACCATGGTCATGGCCTCGGCCTGTGTTGGGTTTACTTTACCCGGCATAATTGAAGAACCTGGCTCGTTTTCCGGAATCAAAATCTCAGCGATACCAGAACGTGGGCCTGACGCCAGCAAACGGATGTCGTTGGCAATCTTCATCAGGCTTACAGCCAGTTGCTTTAAAGCACCGGAAGTTTCTACAATGGCATCATGGGCAGCAAGCGCCTCAAATTTGTTTGGTGCCGTGATAAACTCATGACCGGCAAACTCAGATATTTTCTGGGCTACCAGTTCGGCATAGCCTTCCGGCGTGTTAAGGCCTGTTCCTACGGCAGAACCGCCCAGTGCCAGCGTGCTCAGGTGTTCCAGGGTGTTGCGAAGCGCCTTCATACCATACTCCAGCTGGGCTACATACCCGGAAAGCTCCTGGCCCAGCGTCAGTGGCGTGGCGTCCATGAGGTGCGTGCGGCCAATCTTAACCACATCCATATACTCCTCCGACTTCCCGTGTAGTGTGTCGCGCAGCTTCTGAATCATGGGCAGCGTGTGCTCTACCACTTTCTTATAACCCGCAATATGCATGGCCGTGGGGAAGGTGTCGTTTGAAGACTGCGATTTGTTCACGTCGTCGTTCGGATGAACCTGCTTCTTCTCGTCCATCAGGTCGCCGCCCAGCAATACGTGCGCCCGGTTGGCCACTACCTCGTTCACGTTCATGTTCGACTGTGTACCAGAACCTGTCTGCCATACTACCAGCGGAAACTCATCGTCCAGTTTACCAGCCAGAATTTCATCGCATACTTCGCTGATGATGTCGGCTTTGTCCTGCGCCAGCACACCTAGCTGCGCATTTGCCTGTGCCGCAGATTTCTTAAGTATAGCGAAGGCCTCAATCACCTCTTTCGGCATCGTTTGTCCGCCTATGGTGAAGTTCTCTTTTGAGCGCTGTGTCTGTGCGCCCCAGTATTTTTCTGCAGGCACCTCTATAGGCCCCATGGTGTCTTTTTCTACACGAACTTGCATATAGTTTTATCTATTAAATTGAAGAAACATGTGTCTGTGGCAAAACTATGAAATTATTCCATAAGATGCGGGCAAGCCATTGGCTGCTTTATACCTTACGCATAGGAGCAGGAATGGCTTAAAAGAGAGCGGAAAACGACAGGCACCTGCAGGCTAAGATAACACGCCCGCTATAGCACATTTTACCGAATCACCCTTTTACCTGATCGCTCTGCCAGCAACGCAATCATTTCCAGCTGCACAGGTTTCAGGTAAGTGGTGTTAATGTTTGTTTGGTCGGAGAAGGAAACCAGGTATTCGCCCTCAGCTCCCAGATACCGGATACTCTCAATTTCCTGCATGTCGTAAGCACGCTGCTCCAGCAGCAGGTTGGTAGCCTGAATCTCGTTCCGGTCTATAGTTATATGCCAGCGCAGCGCATAAAACGTAACGATGCCTGATACAACCAGCAGCACAAGTAACAGGATGCTGTACGTACGAGTAGAATGCTGCCCTTCTACCTGTTGGGTATAGGTCTTGTAAAGTTCATAATCACTGCCTAATACCGCACTTTGCACAATACGCAGTGGCAGCACCGCCAGCGTGAGCCCAAGCAGCAGACCTGGTGCGAAAAACGCCCTGAAGTTGGGCGTCATTACAAACAGGTGTTCCTCAGAGGCATGGATAATGCTGGAAAGGAGCGCCAGAACACCAGCGCTAAATACCGTTAAGACGGAGGCAAAAAAGAAATAGGCAACTGTTAGTTTCAACTCCTGCTTCTGGATGTACTTCAACTCTTCTGCTGACATGGCAGCGGTATGCTGTGCCGGCGACAACCTTCGCAAAGCATAGCGGACAACGGGCAGCAGCACAGCCACCGCAAAAAAGGCAATAAGTAAACTCTTGATAATTTCCAGCATGGGGAAAGGGTTAGTCCCGCAAAGTTAATACGGTATCCCCAATTTCCGATAAATAAAGCCAAGTAACCAGGCCGGGCCTATCAGCAGGAACTGCAGGTCTTTCAGAAAAGAAGGTTTTTTGCCCTCTACCTTATGCCCGTAGAACTGCCCAATCCAGGCAAGGATGAACACCACCAGGCAAATGAGCCAGAGCGGTGTCTCAAATGCCACCTCCACCGCCTGTACCACCCACAGCACTACGGCGCACACCAGGGCCATGCCCAGAAACATCGAAAAAGACAGGCGCAGGTAAAACAGCAGGCCCAGCAACAGGACTACAGTGCCAAAATGCACGTAAGGCTGCACCTGGGCAGGAAAAAACTCCTGCAACGCTCCACTTGGGATACTGGCCAGCAAGCCAACAACGCTGAAAAATATCAGCGGAACGCATATCCAGTGGATTAGTTTATTGGTGTGGTTCTGATGGCTCTGGCCATATTCATCAAACCATTGCTGTATTGTTCTCATGTGTATGTTGTTGATGGTGATAAATTTAACGCCGATTTTACAGAGGTTTTTCTATAGATGGAATGTACTTACTTTACCTTATTTTTACAATAATATAACGCTGCTTGAGTTTAGATTTTCTGCACCACGGCATTCATGAGGTATTGGTGACTTTTTTGTACATTTGAGAAAGGTAGAACTGCTTGCGGGGGAAACGAACAATGCAAAAGCACCTTTAGCTTTTGCCGGCAAGATGTAGCATTAAGCCATAAAACATGGAATTAGCCAGACTGGCCCGTTTTTTAAGAGATCATTATATAGCTGTATTTTCTTTTCTGCTCATATTCCTGCTCACGCTTTTTGTGTATTCAGAAACGAAGAGAAAAGCAGATGAACGAAGTAAGAAGATGTTTGAGCTGCATGCAGAACAGGCTGTCGCAGCTGTTAAGAGGCGCATGAACAACTACGTTCAGGTACTGACTGGAGCGAAAGCGCTCCTTGTTGCTTCTGATACAATAGAGCGCAGTGCCTGGCATAAATACTATAACTCGCTGAACCTGGAAGAGAATTACCCAGGCATTCAGGCACTCGGCTACACACACGTTGTCAGGCCCTCAGAGCTGGCCGCTTATGAGCGGCGCATTCGCTCTGAAGGATTCAGCGGGTTCAGTGTTTACCCTGAGGGTAAGCGGACGGAATACGCTCCCATTACTTATATAGAGCCCTTTACTGGCCGGAATCTGCGCGCCTTTGGGTTTGATATGTCCAGCGAGCCTACGCGGCAGTCAGCCATGCGGATTGCCCGCGACACAAAGCAACCAGCCTTGTCCGGAAAGGTGCGCCTGGTGCAGGAAGATGGAGAAGATGAGCAGGCAGGCTTCCTGATTTACCTGCCTTTGTACCGGGATAACGCCGATCCGGCATCCATTAAAGACCGCCAGAACCTGATCAAGGGTTTTGTATACAGTCCTTTCCGGGCTAAAGACCTGATGACCTCCATTCTGGGGCGGCAATTTGACGACATTGATGTAGAGGTATACGACGGCACCAGCTTTGCAAAGGAGTCACTGCTTTACAGCACAGACTCCACTTTGTACTACCACACCAACAACAGGACCCTCGCTTATCCGGGCACCATCAGTATCGGGAACCATACCTGGCGCCTCTTCATTACAGCAGAGCCCGATTTTGAAGGGACTGCTGAATCAGAACTGCCCTACTACATTCTGGCTGGAGGCGTAATTATCAGCTTACTGATGGGTTTTATCATCTGGTCCCTCTCCAACACCCGACGGTCCAACCGACTGAAGCAGACCATTACGGACAATGCTACGGCAGCCCTCTTCATCATTGATGCCAGAGGGTATTGTACCTTCATGAACCCGGCTGCTGAAGAAATGACAGGGTATACCTTAGAGGAGATGGAGGGAAAAACCCTGCACGAAATGGTGCACTATATGCATCCGGATGGTTCTGATTTTCCTGTAGAGGAATGCAGAATACGCACAGCTTTGGCCATAACAGAGCCGATGCGCGCCTACGAAGATATGTTCATCCATAGAGATGGGAGCTTTAGTAACGTGTCGTGTACGGTGCAGCCTATCAAAGAGAGAGGCTCCGGAACCTATGCTATTATCGAGGTGCGTGACATAACAGAAGAGAAACGCGCAAAGGAGGCGATTATTGAGAGTGAGGCGCGCTTCAGAACCATGGCCGATAACGCGCCTGTTATGATATGGGTAGGTAACCCCCAGGGGGAGTGCGTGTATGTGAACAAGCAGTGGATTGACTTTACAGGGCTCTCCTTCGAGAAAAGCATTAGCCGGGGCTGGCAAGAGGTGCTGGAACCGGAGCACATGCCGCAGTACTCTGAAGTATTTAAAAAGGCCACCGCCGCGTCAGGTTCATTTAAGATGGAAATGCGCATGCGCCGCCACGACGGAAAGTTGCGTTGGGTAATCAATACAGCTATGCCTCGCTTTGGGGTGAATGGGGAGTTTCTGGGTCACATTGGCTCTATCATTGATATTACAGAGATAAAAGAAGCAGAGCAAAAGGTGAAGCAGAATGCGGAACTGCTGCAGAAGCTGTTCTTAGAGGTACCAGCGGTGGTGGGCTTGGTGCGCGCCCAGGATTTTAAATATGTGCTGGCCAATCCGCAATACCGCCGCTTGTATGGCAACCGCCCGCTTGTAGGTAAAACTATTTACGATGCTCACACCAGCGAAGAAGGACACGGGTTTTTCCAACGCCTCGAGCGGGTGGTGGAAACAGGTGAGCCTTTTGTGGGGAACGAAACAGTTGCCACCTTCGACCGCTATAACAACGGACAACTAGAGCGCGGCTACTTTAACCTGGTGTATCAGCCACTGATATATAGCAACGGGCAGGTAGAGGCCGTGCTGGTGTTTGCCGTAGAGGTGACCGAATTAGTGAAGGCCCGCAAAGAGCTGATTAATACCAACGAGGAGTTGAGCGAGAAGAACACAGAGCTGCAGCGCATTAACAACGACCTCGACAACTTTGTATACACCGCCTCCCACGACCTGAAATCGCCTATCGCCAACATGGAAGGCCTGGCCACGCTGCTGCGCGACATCCTGCAAGGCAACCTCAACCAGGAAGACATGAAGGTGCTGGCCATGTTGCAGCAGGCTGTAAACAAACTGAAAGGCACCATTGCAGACCTGACTGAAATCACGAAAGTGCAGAAAGAGCTACAGTCGGAGGTGGAGCCGCTCTCTGTCGAGAACATGTTGCAGGACATTACCACTGATATAGATAAACTGATAAAAGAGGCTGACGCCACCATCAGCACTGATCTGGAGGTAAAGAACATCCTGTATGCCCGCAAAAATTTACGAAGTATTATCTACAACTTAGTTTCTAACGCAATCAAGTATAAGTCGCCGGAGCGGGCACCTGAAGTGCATATTGCTACCTACCAGCAGGACAGGTATATTGTGCTGGAGGTGAAGGATAATGGCCTGGGTATAAAGAAGGAGCAGCAGCATAAGCTGTTCACCATGTTTAAGCGCCTGCACAGCCATGTGGAGGGTACCGGCATTGGGCTGTACATTGTTAAGCGCATTATCGAGAACAACGGCGGTTTCATTAAAGTAGAGAGCGAGGTGGACAAAGGCACTACCTTTAAGGTGTATTTTAAGCAGGCGGCTGTGGCGGAAGTAGTGTAGCGCTTAAAGCTTGTATTGCACTTTATATGCTGCTTTTATCTTTAATTTTAAGTAAAAACAGTGATTCTTCTGCCTCTTATTTTGTTCCGATTTACTGGATAAATACATCCGGAAAACGAACAACGCATAACGAACAACAAAATTGAATGGCTAAAATAAAAACGTCTTATTTCTGCCAGAGCTGTGGTGCTCAGTCCGCAAAATGGATTGGAAAGTGCCCGGCCTGTGGCGAATGGAATACCTATGTAGAAGAAGTGGTGCAGCGCGAGGAGGTAACGCCTACTACAGCCTGGAAAGTTGGCAGCAGCACCGCACAAGTCTCTAATAAACCTAAGCCGATTGCGGATATCAGCTTTCAGGAGCAGCAGCGCGTTATCACGCAAGACCAGGAACTGAACCGCGTACTGGGAGGCGGTATCGTACCGGGCTCCATGGTGCTGATCGGGGGTGAGCCTGGCATTGGTAAAAGTACGCTGATGCTGCAGATTGCCCTAAGCCTGAGCGGTATGAAAGTGCTGTACGTGAGCGGCGAGGAAAGTGAGCAGCAGATTAAGATGCGCGCCGAGCGACTTACTGCCCAAACCTCCGACTGCTTTATCCTCACCGAAACAGGCACGCAGAACATCTTCAAGCAGATAGAGCTGGTGCGGCCGCAGGTACTCATCATCGACTCCATCCAGACCCTCCACTCCTCTTTTATAGAATCAGGCGCGGGTAGCGTGAGCCAGGTGCGCGAGTGCACAGCCGAGCTGCTGAAGTTCGCAAAAGAGAGCGGCACCCCTGTTTTCCTGATCGGGCACATCACCAAAGAAGGCAACCTGGCTGGCCCGAAGATACTGGAGCACATGGTAGACACGGTGTTGCAGTTTGAAGGCGACCGCCATATGACCTACCGCATCCTGCGCACCACCAAAAACCGCTTCGGCTCTACTTCTGAGCTGGGGATCTATGAGATGTTGGGCTCTGGCCTGCGGGAGGTAAGCAACCCCTCGGAAATCCTGATCTCGCAGCGCGAGGATGCCTTTAGCGGCATTGCCATCGGAGCTACTTTGGAGGGAAACCGCCCACTGCTGATAGAGGTGCAAAGCCTCGTGACGCCAGCTACTTACGGTACCCCGCAACGCACCAGCACCGGGTACGATGCCAAGCGCCTGAACATGCTGCTGGCGGTGCTGGAGAAACGCGGCGGCTATCGGCTGGGTGCGCAGGACGTGTTCCTGAATATGGCCGGTGGCCTGAAGGTAGAAGACCCTGCCCTGGACCTGGCCGTGTGCGCCTCCATCCTTTCCTCTTTCGAGGATATGGCCATTCCGAGCACCGCGGCCTTTGCCGCCGAAGTAGGGTTGGGTGGCGAGGTACGTGCCGTTAACCGGGTCGAGAACCGCATCAGCGAGGCTGAAAAACTTGGGTTTACAGATATTTATATCTCTAAATACAACAAGAAAGGGCTTGACTTCAGCAAATTCTCTATTAACATACATGCCTTTGGCAGGTTAGAGGAAGTGTTCAGCAACCTGTTCGGGTAAGCAGATTTTATATCCCATTTTTTCACAGAGGCAAAGAAGAGAAAGATACTGCCATGAGCTGTGGCAGCTGCCTCATGGGTTGTTCCTGCATACTGTTGTACCTGTACTTAAGCCCGATATCCTCCTGATATCAGGCTTTTTTTATATTTCAGGGAAGTGTGGGTGCTATGGCAATAGTATAGAAGGCAATAACCGTTGTTTGTTTTGCTGCGTACTTAAAACCTACCTACCGGTGCATACCGGAGACAATTATGAACTATGAAAAGCAACTATAACAACAAAGCATATGGCATTAATAAATAAAAAAGATATTGAGAAGTTGATAAATGTGCAAAGCAGCAATGGGAACGCGCTGTGCCTCTCCTTCTACTTACCCACTCACCGCGCCGGCAAAGAAACACTGAACGGACAGGACAGCCTTGCCTTTAAAAACCAGATACGGAAGGCAAAAGAGCTTTTAGAAAAACATGATGTACCTGCCGCAGAAATAGCAGAGTACATGAAGCCTGCAGAAGCTCTCTTGAACGAAAATGGCTTCTGGCGTCACCAGGGCGAAGGCTTGGCTGTGTTTATCACGAAAGGCTTTTCAACGCATTATGAGTTGCCGGTATCAATGCCAAATGAGGTTTTTGTACTTGACCAGTTTTACTTTACACCCATGCTGCCTGTCCTGAGCCAGAACGGCCGCTTCTTTATCCTGTGGCTATACCGCGAGAAAGTTGCTTTCTATGAGGCGACTATAGACAATATCAGGCAGATTGATATCAGCTCTTTTGTGCCGGAAAGCTTTAACCAGGCGCTGAAGTTTGATGTAAAAGGAAATGACCAGGACTTTACAAACTCCACCACTACCGTAAATGGCAGCAACATTGTACATGGGGCAGGTACTACGAAAGGCGATGAGGAACATAGCCGCGTGCGTGAATTTATGTTGGATATAGACAACAACCTCCAGGAGATTCTGCACAATGCCACCGAGCCGCTGGTGCTAGCCGGTGTAGACCACTATTGCAGTATTTACCGCAACATCAGCAAGTACAAGCACATTGTGGAGCAGAACATCAACGTGAACGAGGGCGGCGGAGATATGCACTCGATACACGAAAGAGCACTGGCTGTAATGAAACCACTGATGCAGAAGGGCCATTCAGAAGCACTTACACGCTACCAGAACGTGGCAGGAACAGGTTCTACTTCAGAAGATATTGCCACTGTGGCTGCTGAGGCAGTACATGGCCGCATAGATACCCTGTTTATTGCGCCAAGTGAGCCTGTGTGGGGAACTTACGATTCCGTGAAAGCAACTGCCGAGGTGCATGAGGAGTACCAGCGTGGAGATGACGACCTGATTAACCTGGCGGCTATCAAAACAATAGCACAGGGAGGTACAGTGTATGTTAGCAGCTACAATGGCTTGCAGGAAGCAACAGACGGACGTGTGAACGTAAAAGCTCTGTTCCGATACTAGGAAGCCTTAATTTTGGCTATTCGCGCCAGAAACCATAACTTAGAGGGCAGCCAGTGTGGCTGCCCTTTTTTCTTCAGCAAATGGAGCTGATACTTTCTTTGCTCCCTTAGCCTATTTTGCATGACGCTGCACCTGACCGACGGGTTAAATTTTTTATCGAAACTAACGCTGCTGCGGGCTGTGAATGCCCTGCAGGTGGTGAGCAGCTACATCTTGTCTAAAGCAACAGGCAAAGCAAGGCATTGGGGCTATCCGCTGAGCATTTCGCTGGAGCCTACTACCTCCTGCAACCTGCGCTGCCCGGAGTGCCCCAGCGGCCTGCGCTCCTTTTCCCGCCCTACCGGCATGCTGCAGGACGAGCTTTTTAAACAAACTATAGACCAGCTGCACCAACGCCTGCTCTACCTCATTTTCTACTTTCAGGGAGAGCCTTATCTGCATAAGAACTTTCTGGGCCTGGTAAAGTATGCTTCAGAAAGAGGCATCTATACTGCTACCTCCACCAACGCACATTTCCTTGACGATGAAACGGCCCGTGAAACAGTGGCATCGGGCTTAGACCGTCTTATTGTGTCTATAGACGGTACTACACAGGAGACCTACGCCGCTTACCGGGTTGGCGGTAAACTGGAGAAGGTGCTGGAGGGAACACGGAATGTGGTGAAATGGAAAAAAGCGTTGAAATCGAAAACACCGCACATCATGTTTCAGTTTTTAGTTGTGCGGCCAAACGAGCATCAACTGGAAGACGTAAAACAACTGGCACAGGAACTGGAGGTAAATGAGGTAGCGTTCAAAACCGCGCAGATTTATGACTACCAGCAAGGTTCCCCGCTCATCCCGACCATTGACTATTACTCGAGGTACAAAAATAACGGCGACGGCAGCTATACAATCAAAAATAAGCTACTGAACCACTGCTGGAAAATGTGGCATTCCTGCGTCATTACCTGGGACGGCTTAACAGTGCCCTGTTGTTTTGATAAAGATGCCGAGTACAGAATGGGTGATTTAAAAAGTAATAAATTTAAAACAGTATGGCGCGGGCCGGCATACAGCCAGTTCAGGCAACAACTGCTAGGCTCCAGGGCCAATATAGAAATGTGCCGCAACTGTACAGAAGGCACCAAAGTATGGGCATGATCATTAAACCTAAAAAAGAATCAACTTGAATAACTATATGAATGACCTGAATGAAGCAGTGGAACTGCTTTGGGGGAAACTGGAGGGTTGGGGTGCGGACATTGTATTGATGCTGCCGAACCTGTTTGTTGCGCTCGTGCTGCTGATAATAACTTTTTGGGTGGCTGGATTTGTAAAAACCCAGCTTGAGAGAGTTATCAGAAGGTTTTCGCATAGCGCAGCCCTTAACAACCTTGTCCTGACACTCCTGTACATAGGTATGCTGCTGGTCGGCTTCTTCTTTGTACTTACTGTGCTTAACCTCGATAGGGTTGTAATCTCCCTGTTGGCCGGTGTCGGTATCATTGGTTTGGCCTTAGGTTTTGCCTTTCAGGATATTGCCGCCAACTTCATTTCCGGGGTAATTATAGCTGTGCAGAAACCTTTTGGCGTAGGCGATAACATTGAAACGAACGACTATTTCGGTACCATTGAGCGTATTTCCCTCCGCACCATCGATATCCGGCAGGTGACGGGAGAACTGGTAAAGCTCCCGAATAAGATGGTGTTTGAAAACCCGCTCACCAACTTTTCTGTTTACGGTACCCGCCGTATAGATCTGGAAGTGGGTATTTCGTATGCCGAAGATTTGGAGCGTGTGCAGCAGGTAGTAACAGAAGCGCTGGAGGACGTGAAAAACCGTGTAAAAACACGCAATATCGAAGTAATGTATGATGCCTTCGGAGATTCCTCCATCAACTTCAAAGCCCGTTTCTGGGTAACATACAGCCGCCAGGTAGATTATGTATGGGCTAAGAGTGATGCCATTATCCGCATCAAGAAAGCCTTTGATGAAAACGACATCCTGATTCCATTCCCAATCCGTACGCTGGACTTTGGTATAAAAGGAGGCGAAAAACTGAACGAGCAGTTGGACGCTATCACTGCCTCTATCAAAGAAGGGAAGCGTTTAGGCAACAATGGGCAGTAAGCTTGTATGCTACTTTATGGAGATCAACTAAACAGAAAGGGCCGGTATTGACACCGGCCCTTTCTGTTTAGTTGATGATCTTAATTATTTGTCGTCTTTATCGAGGTTTTTTCCTAAATCCTCTACCTGCTTCAGAAAGGTGTCTACCTTCTCATCGGCATAAGGGCCGTAAGAGTTAGAAATAGTGCCTTTCAGTCCGGTGGTCGTTTCAAGTGCGTAAAGAATAGACATATCATCCGGGTTACTTTGTCCCTCAAAACGGTAATGGTCTACTATACGCACCTGGTCTGGGCCGAATGTTTCCTTACTATCCATGGTAGTAAGCTTTCCTTCATCGGTTACCTTGAAATCTGTTTTGTAACCGTCTTTAAACAAACGGTTCGTAACATTTACCATGGACCTTTCTTCTACTTTATCTGACATAGTATATCGCTTTAATATTGTTCTGGATTCGTATTAAACTATACGCAAAAAAGAACATAGGATACAGATAAAGAAAGAAAAATGTCGTGGGGGAGCGGCTACAGTACTTGTTTATTGATATATGAGCAGCTCTTAATGTTTGGCGGATGCAGCTTTCTTATCCAAATCCTGCTGAATCTTTTTGAAGTCAATGGAGGAGCAGGCACTACCACAACCTTTAACGCAGCCGCTTTTAGCAACAAAGCTGCGATACACCAGGCGACCCATGTAAAAAGCAGCGGCTATAAAAACGAGGAGTATAATCAGTTCCTGTACCATGCTCTAACAACTATTTGTAGGTATAAAAAGTTTACTCTGCGGTTTGCCTCCAGTGCTCTTGAATGATTTCCTGCATCTCGGAGTGAATGTTGCCGTTGCTTGCCACAATCTCCCGGCCAAATACATAATCACCGTCAGAAGCAAACTTGCTTAGCATGCCCCCTGCCTCCTGCACAATAATGCTTCCGCCTGCTACATCCCATGCATTCAGGTTATACTCGAAGAAGCCTTCGCAGCGGCCAGCCGCTACATAGGCCAGGTCCAGGGCGGCAGAGCCTAACCGCCGTATGCCATGCGATTTAGCCATAAAGCCCCCCAGCACCTGCAGGTACTGTTGCATCAGGCCGAAATCATAATAAGGGAAACCTGTGGCTATAAGTGAATTTGCCAGGGCAGGAGCCTCAGACACTTTTATGGGATTAGCGTTGCAGAAAGCGCCGCCGCCTTTATAGGCCGAGAAGCACTCATCGCGGCTAGGGTCATATACCACGCCTACTACCACTTCGTCTCCATCCAGCAGGCCCACGCTCACGCAGTATATCGGGAGGCTGTGGGTAAAGTTGGTGGTGCCATCTAAAGGGTCAATCACCCAGTTGTAGCGCTCGCCTTTTGTGCTGTCGGTACCTTCTTCGGTAATAAAACCTGCCTCCGGCAACAGTTCCCGAAGCCCCTCCACCAGTTGCACTTCCGCCTGCTTATCCACGTAAGACACCAGGTCGTTAAAGCCTTTCATTTCAATGGTGGAGGTATCGAAATTTTCCGCTTCCTGCCGGATAAAAGCACCTACACTGCGGGCAATGATATTCAGGTTCTGTGATAGTTGGCTCAGGTTCATATCGCTTTTTCTACTTTTGGAGTAAAGATTTCTGTTTTAATCTTTTTAGAGAACCATACGGTATACGCAGCTCTCAGGCCAAGGGCCAGGGTGACTGGTATAAAGGCTGTATGAAGCATTTGGGGCCACCAGGGCCAGAACAGTAGCAGTACGCCCGCCACAATGGCTGTAACCAGCATGTATTTGCTTACCCAGTCCTGCAGTTTGTTGCGGCCAAGGAAGAAAGCCACCACAACATGCGCAGGTATAGCCCAAAGCAGGTTAAAGTTGTAAGCAGTTGCTTGGTGGTCTGTTGCAAACCAGAGCAGGAGCAGTACAATGCCCATTAAACCAATCATAAAGAAAAATACCATGTCGAATACACGGCTGCGGCGGCGCTTCATCCAGTCTACTACCGTAAGGGCCAGCACAACGGCAAAAAACAGCCAAAAGACCAGTGTAGGTGTAAATATATCACGAGATATAGGGATAAGCTCCCGCTCAAAAAGCACCTGCATCTCCCCTACCAGCGGCTTTGTCTGTCCGTTTTCTGTTATCGTAGCGTTAGCAAAGCCCTTGGCCAGGTAGTCTGGCAGGAACATGTACTCATATGGCGTTGCTTCTCTGTCTATCCTGGCTCCCAGAGAAAAGTCAATCCCAAAGTCTCCCCAGGGCTGCGGTGTCAGGTATAGGTCAATCAGGTTGCGGAAACTCATGTCCTCATCAAAATGGCTGATGTTGAACCTGATTTGGTTCGGGAAGGTAGCCTCTACCCCATCGCGGATGCGGGTGGCGCAGTTATCAAAAAAGAAGTCGTAGAGGTAAAAGCGGTTGGCAGGCAGGTAATTGTTTGTCAGAAAACTCCAATACTGCTGCTTCTGCTCCTCCGTAAAATTCATTTCCTGCTCATACACCGAGCGGTTGTCCATGGTGTAGCTGTACACGAAATCCCGGAAGTAAGCAATGGAGAGCTTGTAGTTCAGCTTGCCCCGTGCGAACTTGAGGTAGAAGTTGGGCTCGTTGAAATCGAAGGTGCCGTAGTTAAAGACAATGTCGAACCCGTTCACAGGGTCGTTCACCCGCACCGCGCTATGTCCGAAAATAGCGTAGAGTTCCGGGCCGCTGGAGCAGGTAATCAGGCTTATTTTAGCCTGTGGCGAAAGCTGGATATCCTCAAACTGTGCCCATCCCTGAAAAGAGAGCAGGCAGAAGGCCAGGACTAGTCCTAATTGCTTGATGTATTTCTTCATGTTATTCTTTATCGGATTTGCTGCCTTTTGTGGCACCTGATACCACTATCACAAACTCTCCCTTAATGGCTTTAGTAGTGAAAACCTGAATGAGCTCGTCCAAAGTTCCGTTGATAGTCTCTTCAAACATCTTCGTGATTTCACGTGAAACAGAGGCCAGGCGCTCTCCCCCGAAATACTCCCCGAACTGTGTCAGCGTCTTCAGCAGGCGGTGCGGCGATTCATAGAAAATCATGGTGCGCTCCTCCTCTGCCAAACTCTGCAGGCGTGTCTGGCGGCCTTTCTTTACGGGCAGGAAACCCTCAAAGGTAAACCGATCGGTGCTGAAGCCGGACTTAACAATGGCAGGCACAAAGGCAGTGGCACCGGGCAGGCATTCGATTTTGATGTCATGCTTCAGGCACTCGCGCACCAGGTAAAAGCCCGGGTCAGAAATGCCCGGCGTGCCTGCATCTGAAATAAGCGCCATCACCTCCCCTGCCTTCAGGCGGTCTATCAGGTGGGCGGTGGCTTTGTGCTCGTTGTGCAGGTGGTGGCTGTGCATGCGCTTGTCTATGCCCAGGTGCTGCAGCAGTTTGCCGCTGGTTCGTGTGTCCTCCGCCAGAATCACATCCACCTCCTTCAGTATCCGTATGGCACGCAGTGTTATATCCTCTAAATTGCCGATGGGCGTCGGCACCAGGTATAGGTTCGTCTTTTCTTGTTCCTGCATGCGGTAAAGATAGCTTACTTAAGTTAAAAAGTTGTGAGGAGTTAGAGAGTTTGGGAGTTGTGGAGTTAGAGAGTTAAAAAGCTTAGTTGCCTAAATAAGTATAAGCTACAGGTTGAAAAACTTGAAGAACCGGCAGTACTAAATTCTTACTTTAGGCGTGTAGTTTCATTCCCGAGGTAAAATTCTTCACCTCTACAACTTTCTAACTCCACAACTCCCAAACTCTCTAACTTTTAAACTTGTCATAGATTTCCTCAATTCGCTTTGCCAGTTTGTGGTCGCGGATGGTGACGGTGTTGCCGGCGTCATGGGTATACAGTTCAATATTTACTTTGTTGTACACGTTGCTCCACCACGGGTGGTGGTCCATTTCGTGGGCCACAGCGGCCACTTCGTTCATAAAAGCCATGGCCTCCTCAAAGTCTTTGAACGTGAGGCTGCTTTTTAGCTTGTTATCTTCTTCCTTCCACATAGTTTTTATGTTTAGTTGTTTCCTGATTCGCCGCGCCTTCCGCTGCCGGTGTTCTGTGCCTGTTACAGAAACAAGCCGGGGAGACGGGCGTATAGCTAAGTTTGTAACGAACTATAACCTATAAAAGCTATGGAAAACAAACCAAAATCATTTCCGCCTCAGGAGATGGAACAGCCAGGGAAAGAGCACAAGATGAACCCGGAGCCGGAAGTTATCCGGGACAACTACAAAGGCAGCGATAAGCTGAAAGATAAAGTAGCCCTGATAACAGGCGGTGACAGCGGTATTGGCCGCTCTGTGGCAGTACACTTTGCCCGTGAGGGAGCTGATGTGGCCATTGTATACCTGAATGAGGACAAGGACGCTGAGGACACCAGGAAGATGGTCGAAAAAGAAGGAAGAAAGTGCCTGCTGATAGCCGGGGACGTGGGCGAAGAAAAGTTCTGCCGCGATGCCGTTCAGAAAACAGTGGATGAACTCGGCAAACTGGACATTCTGGTAAACAACGCCGGAGAGCAGCATGCAAAAGAGGACATCCGTGATATATCTACAGAGCAACTGCACCGCACCTTTGCCACCAACATCTTCGCGATGTTTTACTTTGTGCAGGCAGCCTTAGACCACATGAAAAAAGGCAGCACCATTATCAACACAACATCCGTGACAGCGTACCATGGCAACAAACTGCTACTCGATTACTCCTCCACAAAAGGAGCTATCCTGACCTTTACCCGTACACTGGCGCAAATGGTGGCAGACAAGGGAATACGCGTAAACGGTGTAGCACCAGGCCCTATCTGGACTCCCCTTATCCCGGCATCTTTCAGCGCAGAAAAAGTACATGAATTCGGCTCTAACACGCTGCTGAAGCGGGCTGGCCAGCCATCAGAAGTAGGACCAGCCTACGTATATCTGGCGTCAGAGGATTCCGCATTCACGATTGGCGAAACAGTGCATATCAACGGCGGCGAAATGGTGACTACCTAAATCAAACCCGGAACCCAACAGGCCTTAAAGGAGTAAAACCTATTAAGGGAGCCTTACATAACTACATAAAAGGAGCCTGTTTATTAAAAACTACGATTATGGCTGAAGATGAAGAAGATAAAAATAAACTGAAGAACCAGGAGCCCAACAAAAGGGGATTTCAGGTAATAGAAGACGACACGAGTATGGAGGAGATGCAGGCCGGGCATATTATACCGGGTGCAGATCCGCCAAAGAACGAGCACCAGCGCGGTGGCTTCGGTAACCGCGACGGAAAAGAAGGCTATGGCAGCGACACAGCTGGCAACGGACCAAGCGCTACCGGCGTAAATGATTATTCTGACGACGGTGTTCCGCCGGCGGATAATATGCGGACCGAGGAAGAAGGTCGTGGCGCTTAAGCCAATTTAAAAGTATAAGTATAGGTGCTGTAGTATGTTCTTTTTTTGCAGTGCCTCATGTAACATTTTAATTAGAAGGAGGAAATTATGCCATCATATAAGCACACAAAGGATAACGCAGAAAACGAAGGAAGACCAACCGGAAAAGGCCAGGACAAAGCAGCTGGCGGAAAGCCAGTGGATCCTGGTCAAACGCGTGCAGAGCACGAAGAGTTAAAAGAAAAGCATACAGATGGGCCAGATGAGGCGGCAGGGCAGAACACCATCACAAACAACCCGAACCGTAACACCGACAAGCCCGGTATTGACAACAACAAGTATAATTGATAACCTTACCTAAGTACAAAGAGAAATAGCACCTGCTGCAACGGGTGCTATTTCTCTTTGTACTACCTTTGCCTCACCAAATCGCAATTCACCAAACCACATGGCCCGCTACGCCCTGACCGACATACACGGCTGTGCCCGTACTTTCAGAGCACTCGTGCATGAGCAGCTGAACCTTCTGAAAACAGACGAGCTATACGTGCTGGGCGACTTGGTAAACAAAGGGCCGGACAGCAAAGGCGTTATCGATTTTATAATGGAACTGCAGGAGCAGCAATACCAGGTACACTGCCTGCGCGGCAACCACGACCAGATGCTGCTGAAAGCCGCTAAGAAAGGACCCAAAGCTCTAAGCTTAACGGACACCGAGAAAAAGCTTGTACTGGAGAGCTTTCAGATTGAGTCATTCGAAGACCTTCCGAAGAAATACAGGAAGTTTCTGAAAAGCCTGCCCTACCACCTCGAACTGCCGGACTATTACCTCGTGCATGCCGGGTTCAACTTTACACAAGACGATATTTTCGCGGATAAAGATGCTATGCTGAACATCCGGGGTTATGAGGTAGACTGGCAAAGAATAGACAACAAAGGCTTGCTGCACGGCCATACCCCCACCGCCCTCCACAGCATCAAGAAGTCAGTCGCGCACAAAGACCAGCAACTGAACCTGGACGCTGGCTGCGTCTACTACCGCAATGCCGCTTATGGCAACCTCATAGCTTTAAATTTAGACACACAGGAACTGTACATACAGCCTAACCAGGATCGGCCTTATCCTGTGGCTAGGAAAAGCTAGAAGCATTAACCATTAATAGCCTGAATAAAGAGGGTCAAACTGCCTTTGTTTACATTGGTGAGGTTGTTTTTCATGCATTGTCTTTATAAACTATGTACCCTTTGTTATTGTGAGCCTTGCAATGTGCTGGTGCTTTACTCCACTTCCTGAACCACAGTGTCGGGAACTCTCCGCAAAAAGCTTCCTTTAAATCTAGATCCCAAACCATAGCATTAACTAATCTTTTGATACACTGCCTGTGAAATAGAATTGTGCAATCAGTGTTGGGATTTTACTGGGGGAAGGAAACATATCTATATTTTTATATAGTATAGTTGAACGAATCTTATAAGCATTAGTAGTTTAATGTAAAGTACAGTTTGCTTCTCATAAAATATGAGTAACAATGATAAAGCTTCAGATTATTAACAAGGGGTAAAGCAACTCATAATGCCTGCGAAAAGCTTACTATGGGTGATTAGTGTAAGTTTCATTATTTCTTATATACATTAAGTTATTCCTATATTTTAAAAGAACGGATAAAAAAATAGTTATAAATATTTGCTAAACTATAAAATAAAATATAGTTATTTGTGTGGATATAAAACCATTAATATAGGAATATACCTAATTATATTTTTAAAACTTAAAGTACAATTTATGGCACAAGTCTACCCTCCCCCTCGCAAGAAAAGGCTTCTTCTTTCGCTGCTCCTGCAGTGCTTATTCCTGATTGGCTTTGTGGCGCAAGGTTTTGCGCAGGCCACCTTGCCTACAAGCAACACAGTCTGGACTACTTTGCCTGCAGGCTGGAGTAGTTCTGGTGTAGGCTCAACTACTGTAGATATTCCTACTACAACAGCAGGGACAGCAAGCTCCGCCAGCTATACTGCTACAGATACTTATATACAAGTTGACTTTATAGGTGTACCTGATAAAGTTTCTTTCAACCTGAGGTATTCAGGATTTACTGGGAGCTTTGACGGTGTTTTCCAGGTGCTTGAATCTAGTTCAATTGGAAGCGGGTATACAATGGTAGGCACCAATATAGACAAGACTTCTAATGTAATGGCAGGTAGCGATAAAGTTTACCCGGTAGAAAGCTCTCTTCGCTCTACTACCAGATCTGTACGTTTGTATATGCAGACGAAAGGAACTAAAGCCCTTTTCCTGGATAATGCTCAGATTACAGCTGCTCCTACTGGACCAGAAATGAATTTGAAAATAGCAGGTGTCAATTTTTTGAGTGGTAGCACACACAACTTTGGTACAGTTAACCTAAATAAGTCTAAAACAGCTGAGGTTACGGTAGAGAATGTTGGTACAAGCAGGCTAAGCCTTGATCCTCCATCTTTAACCGGAGCTAATGCTGCCAACTTTTCTGTTGCACTAGCTGGCTATGCAGCTTTTTTAGACCCCGGGCAAACAGCTACTCTTCAGGTTACCTTTAGCCCAACTGCTCATGGTACTTATAATGCAGAAGTACAAATAGGGAATAGCGACAGCGATGAAAATCCGTACAGGATTCTGTTAACGGGGGAAGGAACCATCCTGCGACCTGTTATTACCAGCTTGTCTTCCTATATAGGTGGTGTTGGTAAAGAAATAATTATTGAGGGTTCTGAATTCATTAACGCAGACAGGGTAGAATTCAGTAGTGGCGTTTCAGCTCAAATGACAGTTTTTAGCGACACGCAAATACGTGTATTTGTACCTGCAGGTGCTGTAGATGGACCTGTAACAGTTTTTGCAGGTGGTTTGAGCGCTAATAGTAATTCTTTTGATGTAGTTCCCACCCCGGTTATTTCGTCTGTAAGTCCATCAGAGGCATACGAACTGGAAGTAGTAACCATTTCTGGTGACTATCTAACCTATATGGACCTTCCAACAGAAGTTTCTTTTAACGGGGTGCCCGCAACCTTTACGGAGCGACTGGACAGTAATGGCAACACAGTGATAGATGCGACCGTGCCAGCTGGTGCCACAACAGGTCCTTTAACGGTGACAACACCTGGCGGCACAGGCTCTATTAATTTTACTGTTCTCTATAGAGTTCCGGTTATCACCTCAGTAGATCCGCCAGCGGCTTATGAACTGGCGGTAGTAACTATCTCTGGTACAAGCATTCGAGGTGCCACGGGAGTGACCTTCAACGGAGTGGGCGCGGCCTTCGAGGAAAGTGTAGATGCCAATGGTAACGCAATTATCTACGCGGAGGTGCCGATCGGCGCCACGACAGGCCCGCTGACAGTGACAACACCCGGAGGCACTGCCTCCATTGAGTTCACAGTGCTCAAGCCTATTCCTTCAAACCTGACCATCAACCCGACCTCCGGCAAGATAGGCAGCTTCGTTGTCATCTCCGGAGACAATCTTTCGGACGCGACGTCGGTGGTGTTCACCGGCGGGGTGGCGGCCACCTTCGTGAAAATCACCAACAGCGACGGTTCAGTTTCCCTGCAGGCCCAGGTGCCAGTTGGTGCCGAGACAGGTGCTATCACGGTGGCTAACGCAAACGGCTCGGGCAGCACGCCGACCTATACCGTAATCAAACCAACCATCACCTCAGTAGACCCGCCAGCAGCCTATGAACTGGCGATAGTGACCATCACAGGAACGAACTTAGGTGGTACAACGGGAGTGACTTTCAATGGAGTAGGCGCAGCCTTTGAGGAGGACCTTACCAGCAATGGTACCATCGTATACGCCGAGGTGCCGATTGGCGCCACGACAGGTCTGTTGACAGTGACAACCGATGAAGGCACTGCCTCCATTGAGTTCACGGTTCTCAAGCCCATTCCTTCAAACCTGACCATCAACCCGACCTCCGGCAAGATAGGCAGCTTCGTTGTCATCTCCGGAGACAATCTTTCGGACGCGACGTCGGTGGTGTTCACCGGCGGGGTGGCGGCCACCTTCGTGAAAATCACCAACAGCGACGGTTCAGTTTCCCTGCAGGCCCAGGTGCCAGTTGGTGCCGAGACAGGTGCTATCACGGTGGCTAACGCAAACGGCTCGGGCAGCACGCCGACCTATACCGTAATCAAACCAACCATCACCTCAGTAGACCCGCCAGCAGCCTATGAACTGGCGATAGTGACCATCACAGGAACGAACTTAGGTGGTACAACGGGAGTGACTTTCAATGGAGTAGGCGCAGCCTTTGAGGAGGACTTTGCCAGCAATGGTACCATCGTATACGCGGAGGTGCCGATTGGCGCCACGACAGGTCCGTTGACAGTGACAACCCCTGATGGCACGGCCTCCATTGCGTTCACAGTTCTCAAGCCTGTTCCTTCGAACCTGACCATCAACCCGACCTCCGGCAAGATAGGCAGCTTCGTTGTCATCTCCGGCTCTAACCTTTCGGACGCGACGTCGGTGGTGTTCACCGGCGGGGTGGCGGCCACCTTCGTGAAAATCACCAACAGCGACGGTTCCGTTTCACTGCAGACCCAGGTGCCGGTGGGCGCCGAGACTGGTGCTATCACGGTGGCTAACGCAAACGGCTCGGGCACCACGCCGACCTATACTGTAATCAAACCAACTATCACAGTTACTGCATCCCTTACAGCATTTTCTACTCAGGTAGGTGCTCCTTCAACTTCACAGAGCTATACTGTGAGCGGTACAAACATGGAAGGCGACATAACTATAGTAGCACCTACTGAGTTTGAGGTGTCTTCAGATAATGTAAGATTTACACAGAGTGTGTTCGTGCCCAAACCTACAGGTTCTACTACTATAGGAACAACACCTATTTACATTAGGTACAATCCCGCAGGAACAGGTACACACAGTGGAAACATCATGCATACCTCACTGAATGCAACGGATGTAGCACTAGCTGTTAACGGTAGTTCCGTTACCGTTCTCCCGGTAGAACTCATCTTCTTTAAAGCAGCCGTTCAAGGAAACAAGGCGCTGCTGACCTGGGAAACTGCTTCGGAACAGGATAACTCTCACTTCGAAATAGAGACGTCGCTGAATGCGGCAGATAGTTTCGAGAAAGTAGGACGAGTAGATAGCAAGACGACGAACAGCAGCATCCGCACTTCATATGACTTCACGCATAACATGGGCAATGCCAGCGGCACCCGCTATTATCGCCTGAAGCAGGTGGACCTGGATGGAACATCTTCTTACAGCAAAGTGGTAGCCGTTACAGGAAGAGCACAGGGGCTGGCACTGCAGGTGCTGGTAGCTCCAAACCCACTCAACTATAACTCGAAAGTGTACATCACGGTAGAGGAAAGCGGTAAAGCGGATGTAACGCTGCACGACATGACTGGCAAGCGGATGTATCAGAAAGCAGTGGACGTGAAAGAAGGACAGACTGAAATGCAACTGCCACTTTACGACCAACTGCCAAGTGGCCTGTATATCCTAACTGTAGAGATGAACGGTCAGCACCGGCAGGTAAAAGTAGTGAAGCAGTAATACTTAAACCTTATTAGTATAAAAGCCCGGTGCCATGTGGTGCCGGGCTTTTGCTTTTACAGAACTTTCTGCTGCTAATATTTATACCACCTAAATCTGCTAACCGCTGCCGCGCCGTATATAAACTTCTGAAACATTGGTTTATTCCGTAGCATACTTTAATTTTGAAAGGGATAAACCAACCAAAGAGCAATGCAAAAAGACACAGCCATATTTGACCTTATAGCGAAAGAGAAAATCCGCCAAACGCATGGCATCGAACTGATTGCCTCTGAGAACTTTGTTTCAGAGCAGGTGATGCAGGCCATGGGCAGCGTGATGACCAATAAGTATGCGGAAGGCTTACCGGGCAAACGTTATTATGGCGGCTGCGAGATAGTGGACCAGTCGGAGCAATTGGCCATCGACCGCGCCAAAGAGCTGTTTGGCGTGGAGTGGGTAAACGTGCAGCCGCACTCCGGCGCACAGGCAAATGCAGCGGTCATGCTGGCTTTGCTGCAGCCTGGTGATAAAATTCTTGGCTTTGACCTCTCGCATGGCGGGCACTTAACGCATGGCTCCCCGGTAAACTTCTCGGGCAAGCTGTACAGCCCGTCCTTTTATGGTGTAGAGCAGGAAACAGGCCTCATCGACTTCGATAAAGTAGTGGAGACAGCCCGCAAGGAGCGTCCGAAGCTGATAATCTGTGGAGCCTCCGCCTATAGCCGCGACTGGGATTATAAAAAACTGCGTGCCGCCGCCGATGAGGTAGGAGCCCTGCTGCTGGCAGATATCTCCCACCCTTCCGGCCTGATTGCGCGGGGTTTATTGAATGATCCGTTTGAGCATTGCCATATTGTAACCACCACTACCCACAAGACCTTGCGTGGCCCAAGAGGCGGTATGATCATGCTGGGGAAAGACTTTGAAAATCCTTATGGCCTGAAAACACCGAAAGGTGAAACACGCATGATGTCGTCCCTGTTGGATGGCGCCGTTTTCCCGGGTACGCAGGGCGGTCCGCTGGAGCACGTGATTGCGGCAAAAGCGGTGGCATACTATGAGGCACTTTCTGATGACTATCTTGGTTATGTAAAGCAGGTGCAGGAAAATGCGCAGGCGATGGCCAAAGCGTTTGTAGAAAGAGGCTACGACATCATATCAGGAGGTACAGACAACCACATGATGCTGATCGACCTGCGTTCGAAAGGACTAACAGGTAAACTGGCAGAGAACACGCTGGTAAAAGCCGATATTACCATCAACAAAAACATGGTGCCTTTTGACGATAAATCACCATTCGTGACTTCAGGAATGCGTGTAGGTACAGCAGCTGTGACTACCCGTGGCCTGAAAGAAAACGACATGGTGCGTATTGTGGAGTTGATAGACGATGTGCTGACAAACCACGACAACGACAGCAAGATCAGCGCAGCACGTAAAGACATTAACAGCTGGATGCAAGAGTATCCGCTTTTTGCTTACTAACACTATAGAACAGGGGCCACAATTGTGATGATGGATCAACCACAGATAGGGGAAGAGCAGCAAGGAGAAGAGCAGTCGCAGGAGATGTCGTTTGTGGACCATCTCGAGGAACTGAGATGGCACCTTATCCGGGCTTTAGCTTCTATCCTTATATTCGGAACCATTGCTTTTTTAGCAAAAAGCTTTGTGTTCCATGATATCATTCTGGCTCCCTCCCGCACAGATTTCCTGAGTTACCGGGTAATGTGCGACATAGGGCAGAGAATTGGCTCTGATGTGCTTTGTATCACGGAGATGGGGTTCACCATCCAAAGCCGGCAGATGAGCGGACAGTTCACCATGCACCTGCTCGTATCTGCCATACTGGGCCTGGCCTGTGCCTTCCCTTACGCCTTCTGGGAAATCTGGCGCTTCGTGAAGCCGGGCCTGTATCCGCAGGAGCAGAAAAACTCGCAGGGAGCAGTATTTTTTGTGTCTATCCTGTTTGTGATGGGCTTGCTGTTTGGTTACTATGTGGTGTCGCCTATCTCCATTAACTTTTTAGCTAGCTACCAGGTAGACCCGACAATTATAAATGAGTTTGACCTCTCATCTTATATCTCCACCCTCACCACGCTGTGCCTGGCCTGTGCCTTTATGTTTGAGATGCCCGTCATCGTATACTTCCTGACCAAGGCAGGGCTGATAACGGCTGAGACAATGAAACTCTACCGCCGCCATGCTTTTGTAGTAATATTGATTATAGGGGCTATCATTACGCCTCCGGATGTTATCAGCCAACTGCTGATCTCGATGCCGCTGATGCTGTTGTACGAGGTAAGCATAAACATCTCGCAGTCAATCCGTAAAAGAGATTTGAAGAACCTGAACGAAAACAATACAATATAATGGCACTGAACATTGCAATAGGCGGAGACCATGCCGGCTATACCTATAAAAGTATGGTAAAAGCTGTACTGGAAACGCTTGGCCATCAAATACAGGACTTTGGCCCTCAGTCTGACGCTTCCGTAGATTACCCGGACCATGTGCACCCGCTTGCAAAAGCGGTGGAGAACGAGGAGGCTGACTTCGGTATCCTGATCTGTGGCAGTGGCAACGGTGTGGCCATCACGGCCAACAAACACCACGACATACGTGCAGCGCTGTGCTGGAAGCCTGAGTTGGCTAAGCTGGCGCGGGAGCATAACAACGCCAATGTGCTGTGTATACCAGCCCGTTTTGTGTCGGAGGATGTGGCACGCGAAATGGTGAAAGTTTTCCTTTCAACTGGTTTCGAAGGTGGCCGCCACCAGACCCGCGTAGACAAAATCACAGCCTGCTAAGGCTGCCTTTTTTAATAAGTGGGCGCTGCATCTTTATATGTGCAGCGCCCTTTTGTTTTTGGCAAAGCGGAAGCTTTATGTTCTGTTATACCAAGTGAGAAGAAGCTCCTTTCAGATAATTTATCATGTTTTCTATTCTTCAGCACGAAGTGAAGGAGTTTCCAGTCTTTGGGTTGAGCGCCTTTTAAATTTCCGGTGCCACGCTAGTGGCAGCCGATAGGCAGGAAATATACACAGCGCGATGCCCAAAGACGAGGCCTCTCGGCCTTGAGAGCTCAGAGAGAAACAATGAAACTGTAAGTGAGATGCCGCTGGATAAGCCATTTCAACGGTAGCTTAGACAGCATCAATCATACTCAGAGGCTCCTGGCTCAGAAATTTCTTGAGAAGCTATGGCAAACAGTTCAGGAAAAGCGGTATTATCTTGAAAAGAGGCTCAAAAAAGAATCAGCTTTATTTAGACAGCTCATACACCCCTGCAGTGCTGGTGGCACTGTACCTCCCAAAAATACGCGGCAGCTTATAGCTCAGTTCCGGCATCAGGTTCGCTTTATCTACAATATAAGCAGGCATTTCCCGGCTGAGGTTCTGGTGTATCTCAAACACAGCCTGATACTCGTTCAACCGTCCGAAGTGGCGTTGGGCCAGGTTCCAGTTCAGGTAGGGTGTTACAGGCTTGTTCTGTGTATAGTAGCTGACATCTTTGCCTAATACCAGCACAGTAGCCTGTTGCATCGGCAGGTCAGGCTCTTCGGGCAACAGCAGCGGCGACTCGTCCAGCAGCAGAAACCTGTTGATGTGGAGCATGTGCCTGTAGCGTAGCACCAGCATACAGCCAATCACCAACAGAATAACAAAATTCAGCTGCCACATCTTGCGGTTTGAGGTAAAGAAGAATTCGCTGAAGTAGGCTATTGGCGGCAGCAACAGGATAAAGGTAGCTATCGAAATCTCGTCTCTTGTGAAGATGACTACAAAGCTGGTGAACAGCCACACCCACATCAACTGCTTAAACTTGTCCTGGAAAACGAGGCGCTGTGGCAGAGAAGCTGAGCTCAATAGCGAGAGCAAAAGCACTACGGCTGGTATGGCCATCAGCTTTGCTACGTCGGCTGGCGGACGCAGGAAATTTACCTGCAGTTGCCAGGGGCGCAGCAGGTGCAGTTCTATAAACTCCTGTGTGGTATTAGTGTAGAGGTAGTAGGTGAGCAGGACAGCATACGGAAAAACAAAGCCGCACAACATCAGCAGCATGCTCCTAAAGGTGCTGGAGGCAAAAAAGATAACGGCAAACACGCCTATCAGCAGGAACAGGGCCAGGGGCAGGTAGCTCATGGCAGCCAGGCCCAGCATAAACCCACCCACAAACAAGCGGTTATTGTCGAACCCCTCCCGCGACAGGGTAATAATGTACGGCAGCGACAGGATGATAAAGGTGTTGCCGATGAGCAGCGGCGTGAGCATGTTGAACTCGAATGAAAGGCTCCCCAGCATCAGGTACAGCAGCGCGGGCAGGTAATTTTTGGTGTCATACACGTTATGGCGGTTAAGCGTAATGTTCAGTAGCAGGGCCTGCAGCAGCAGCAAACCCATCGCCGTGAGCCGGTAAGCCAGAAAAGACCGACCCGCCAGCGCGTCCAAAGCCCAGAACACCAGCGCAGAGACCGGGGCCGTGTTGTCATATATGTCGCGGTACATACTAAAGCCGTCGGACATGCGCTCCCCCACCAGCATGTGCAGTAGCTCAGGTGCAGTGGCAGATATATTCCATAAAATGAGCGGAAGCTGAACAGCAAGAAAAAGCAAAACCAACAGGATCAGTCGGGAAGGCAGTATGCTTCGGAAGTAACTAATCAAGTAAAGACACAGTTAGAAGAAACTACAATAAAGGACAAGAGAGACCGGTTAAGCTTTAGAAAACACAAGCGGATGCTCAGCTTCTCTAAAGCCTGGCCGGCCATTGTTTTCGTCCCAAAACAATGCAAAAGCCCTAAACCTGAAATGAGTAAGGCGCTTTTGGGGTAAAAATGCGAAATTAATATGATATTTGCAGCTTCATATGGAAAGTAAAAGACAACAGAAATTTTCGCGCCTGATTCAGAAAGAATTAGCAGACATCTTCCAGCGGGAGGTGCCGCATCTTTTTGGCGGCGCATTCATATCAGTCAGCGTGGTGCGGGTTTCGCCGGACCTGGGCCTTGCCAAGGTATTTATCAGCGTCATGATGGCGCAGAACGCAGAATCACTGCTTTTAGAAGTGCGCGCCAATACCAAAACTGTCCGTCATCTGCTGGCCCAGCGCATTGGTAAGCAGGTAAGAATTGTGCCTGAGCTGGCATTCTTTCTGGACGATAGCGCGGAATATGCAGCCCGCATAGATAAATTGTTCGACAACATCGACATACCGCCTGCCACCGAGGATGACGAGGAAACATACCCAGGCTTATAGTATCTCATCACCTTTATGCAATACGACCCGATAAAGCGGGTGCTGGGCGACGCGTTTAACAGAACGCCTTTCCTGCGCCGCGTGTTTTACAAGCTCCTAGACCTGCTTTTGCTGCGTACCTGGCACGTGCACAAAGAGCTGCGCGAGTGGGCACAAGGCCGCCGCGACAAAGAGCAGCATATTCTGGATGCAGGCTCCGGCTTTGGCCAGTATACGTATTATCTGTCTGGCATGAGCCGCAAGTGGAGCATACTGGCAGTGGACGTGAAGGAAGAGCAGATTTCCGACAGTAACTGCTTTATCCGTGCCATTGGCCGCCACAATGTGCTGTTCCGGATTGCAGACTTGGTGAAGTACCGGGAGCCTAAAAGCTACGACCTTATTTTATCAGTAGACGTGATGGAGCATATCCTGGAGGATGTGGAGGTGTTCCGCAACTTCCAGTCTTCACTGCGCCATGGGGGTATGCTTGTTATCTCCACGCCATCCGACCAGGGCGGCTCCGATGTGCATGGCGACGATGAAGCTTCTTTCATAGAAGAGCACGTGCGCGACGGGTATAATATTCAGGAGATACAGGATAAGCTAAAACTGGCGGGGTTCAGCAAAGTAAAAGCACGCTACTCATACGGCAAGCCAGGCCAGGTATCGTGGCGTTTGTCCATGAAGTATCCGCTGCTGCTGCTGAACGTCTCTAAAATTTTCTTCCTGGTTTTGCCTTTTTATTACCTCATTACCTTCCCGGTATGCCTCGTGCTGAACTGGATGGACGTGAACGGCAACCACAAATCAGGCACCGGCCTGATTGTGAAAGCCTGGAAATAAGTAATTGTTGGATTGTTAAATGGCTTCATTGTTGTCTCAGCACGCGTAACAATGAACGTTTAACTAGCAAACAATCAGCAATAAACAATTAGCAATCAATGATGAATGTTCCTTTTCTGATAGCGAAGCGATATTTTTTCTCCAGAAAGAAGAGAAACATCATTAGCATTATCTCCAACATCGCCATGATTGGCGTTGCGGTTGGTTCGGCTGCGCTAATTATCGTGCTTTCCGTTTTCAATGGCTTGGAAGACCTTATCCGGGAAATCTACTCCAGCTTTGACCCTGACCTGAAGATTACGGCAGTAGAGGGCAAGTCTTTTGAGACCGATACAGAGTTTATGAACCGCATCCGCCAGATGCCGGGCGTCGCGGTGGTGTCGGAGGTGATAGAAGACAATGCCCTGCTGCGCTACAACGATCGCCAGATGGTGGTGAAGGTAAAGGGCGTGAGTGAGAACTTTTTTGAGCAGAACGAAATCGACTCGTCGGTGGTGGAAGGGCACAGCCAGCTAATTCAAAACGATGCCTATTATGCCTTGATCGGCCGCGGTGTGCAGTACCAACTCTCTATCAGGACGAATAACAAGTTTGTGCCGCTGCAGTTTCTGTATCCCCGCAACACCAGGTTTAACCCGCTTAACCCCGAAGGAGCCTTCAATGCTCTGGATATAGCGCCCGGAGGCATTTTTGCCATCGAGCGGCAGTACGACGATTCTTATGTGTTTGTGCCGTTGAATTTTGCTGCGGAGCTGCTGGAATACGGCCGCCGCCGCACCGCCATCGAGATAAAATTAGCGGATGGGGCGCGGGTAGATCAGGTAAAAGCCGCTTTACAGCAGGAATTAGGAGACAGCTTCAGGATACAGGACAGCGATGAGCAACACACCAGCCTGCTGCGCGCCGTGAAGGTAGAGAAGCTGTTCGTGTTCATTACCTTCGCTTTTATACTGGGTATTGCCTCCCTCAATATTTTCTTCTCCCTTTCTATGCTCGTGATTGATAAGAAGAAAGACATCGCCATTCTTGCTTCTATGGGTGCTACTGCTAATACCATCCGAAACATCTTTTTAATGGAAGGTGCCCTGGTAGCCTTTATTGGGGCGGCATACGGGCTATCCATCGGCATGCTCATCTGCAACCTGCAACAGACTTTCGGTATGGTGAGTATGGGCATGTCTACCTCGGTAGTAGAGGCTTATCCGGTAAAAATGGAGGTGAGAGATTTTATACTGACAGGTATAGCCATCGTTGTTATTACAATTCTCGTGTCGGTGCGGCCCGCCCGCAAAGCCGCTGCTATGTCAGTAACAGAGAACATTTAGCAGCTAAAATAGCAGCTGTTGAATTCTGAGAGCGTACATTTTCAGCTCAGAAAAATAAAGTTTAAACATGCTCAAGAGCAAAAGGAGCATACTTTGGGCAAACTGACGCACTATTTGTATCTTCCAACTCCTTCACGTTCCTGTTATAGGCTAAAAACAATGTTTTTGATAGGAAATAAATAGTAGAAAGGCTAAATTCGGAGCCCTAAAACTGTTTTTGGCATGAAAGTCTACACCACTCAGCCTTTTCAGGTTATTTATTCGCTCTTCGAGCATGAGTACCTGGGGTACCTGTTCGAATCATTCGTGGTGCAGGTAAACTCTAAAGGCCAGCTTACCTTACAACACCAGAATATTTCCGCTAAGAATGCGGATGAGTTTGCCTCCCGGCTCGATGCCGACGATTTCAAGCTTATCGCACTTATGGATCAGGTGCAGCAGGATGCCGTTCTGAAGCGCTTTTCCTCTAAAAGAATGACACCTGTTGATTTCTTCCTGAAAACCTATGACCCGGAGAAGGGAGACAAGGCGCTGCAGGAAACCATCAGCCATTATATTCAGGGGCGCATGGGCAAGATTCTGGAGCTGCTCCGCAACAAGATGACCTTTATCATGGGCAAAGACGGCGAACCTACCTGGAAGCGCATCAACATTGCCCCGGAGCGAGCCACGGTGCTGTTCCACTTCATGCGCAACGCCGACAACACCCATTATTTCCCGACGATAAAGTATGCCGGCCAGAAGTTAGATTTCCAGTACCGGAACGCGGAGCTGATTTGCTACGAACCCGCCTGGCTGATGCTCAACGATGTAGTGTATAGCTTCGAGAAGGATGTGGATGGCAAAAAGCTTCAACCCTTCCTGAACAAGAAATTTATTGTAGTACCCCGCTCGGTAGAGGAAAACTACTACAAGAAATTTGTGGCGCCGCTGGTAGAGTCTTTTGATGTGCATGCCAAAGGCTTCGATATACGGGCAGAGAAGTATGAACCAAGCCCCTACCTCTCGTTTTCGGAGATAGCTGCCGCTGAGGCACCCGCTGTAAAGGTAAACGGCAGTAACGGCGATGGCAAAGCAGAGCGTCGTGCAGGTCAGCATACGAAGATCGTTTTCAACCTGGCCTTTCAATACGGTGGCTATATGGTGCAGACCCAGGAGGCCAAGCGTATCAGTGTGAGCATGGAGAAGACCCCTGATTCGTATGTCTTCCACAAGCTCATCCGTGACCTGAACCATGAGAAAGTCTTTGTGAAGGAGCTGAACAAGCGTGCCCTGGAGGTGAAGAACGGGCAGGCGGTGCTTGACAAGAGCGATGCTTTCTCGTGGCTGAACAACAACCTGGCAGAGTTGGAAGAACTTGGCTTTACAGTGCGGCAGTCGGAGAAAAGCGGGAAGAATTATTTTATAGGCGAGATAACGCTGGATGTTGGCATCACCGAAAAAAACGATTGGTTTGATATCTACGGAACTGTGCGCTTCGGAGAGTTTGAAATCCCATTTATCCGCCTCAAGAACCACATCCTGACAAAAAATAACGAGTTCCTGCTGCCCAACGGCCAAGTTGCCGTGATACCGGAAGAGTGGTTTACGCAGTATATCGAGCTGTTTGCTTTTTCCGAGGGCGAAGACCACCTGACGCTGAAGAAGCACCATATGGCGCTGGTGAACGACCTGCAGCAGGGCAACCTCGCCACCGTAACCATGACGCGGAAGCTGGAGAAGCTGCGGGAGTTTGAGGCAATAGAAGACCAACCGATGCCGGCAGGCTTTGTGGGAGAGCTGCGACCGTACCAGAAAGCGGGGTACAACTGGCTGCACTTTGTGCAGAACTATAAATTCGGTGGTTGCCTGGCCGATGATATGGGCCTTGGTAAAACCGTGCAGACGCTGGCGATGCTGCAGCACCGTAAAGAAAGCGGCGCCGGGTCAGCCTCACTGCTGGCAATGCCTACTTCGCTGGTATACAATTGGCTGAATGAGGCGCAGAAGTTTACGCCAAACCTGCGCATCCTGACGTATACCGGCACCTACCGTGACAAGAACGTGGAACAGTTTCAGGATTATGATGTCATTCTGACTTCCTATGGTATTGTGCGCCTCGATGCGGAACTGCTGAAAACCTACTACTTCGACTATATCATTCTGGATGAGTCGCAGGCCATCAAGAACCCGGATTCCAGCACCTCTAAAGCAGTGCGCTCCCTGAAGTCACGGCACAGGCTTATACTGACAGGTACACCGGTAGAAAACAGCACGATGGATTTATGGGCGCAGATGTCGTTTATTAACCCTGGCCTATTGGGCAACCAGCATTTCTTCCGGAAGGAGTTTCTGAAGCCGATTGAGAAGGAGAAGGATGAGCATAAAACACGCCGGCTGCACGCGCTTATCAAGCCGTTTATTTTGCGCAGGCATAAATCGCAGGTGGCGAAGGAACTCCCTGAGAAGATAGAGCATACCACCATCTGCAAAATGACGGAGGAGCAGGAGCATGCTTACGAGGAAACAAAATCCTTCTACCGCAACAAGATACTTACAAACCTGGAAGAGCACGGGCCAGGCAATACACAGTTTATGCTCCTGCAGGGCTTAACAAAACTGCGCCAGATTGCAAACCACCCGCTGATGACAGACCCCGGCTACGAAGGCGAGTCCGGAAAGCTGAAGGAGGTGCTGCGCATGACAAAGAGTATACTTGGTGAAGGGCATAAAGTGCTTATTTTCAGTCAATTTGTAAAGCACCTTGAGATTATCCGAAAGGTGCTGGACGAGCGGAAGGTAGTATATGCTTATTTAGACGGTAACACCAAGAACCGGCAGGAGCAGGTAGAGCGCTTCCAGAATGACGAAAGCATACAGGTGTTCCTGATTTCCCTGAAAGCGGGTGGTGTGGGCCTTAACCTCACTGCCGCCGACTATGTGTTTATCCTGGACCCTTGGTGGAACCCGGCTGTAGAAGCGCAGGCTGTTGACCGTGCGCACCGCATCGGGCAGCAGAACACGGTATTCACGTACAAGTTCATCACCAAAGACACCGTAGAAGAAAAGATACTGGCGCTTCAGAACCGGAAAATCAAGCTGGTCACCGACCTCATCAGCACCGACGAAACCATCATCAAAAACCTGACAAAAGACGATATTGAAAGCTTGTTGAGTTAGGGTGAAAATTGCTGATTGTTCATTGTTGAAAGGCATCAGAAAAGCCGCTGCAGGAGCCAATGCAGCGGCTTTTCTTTTTTCAGAAGGTAAAACTTTCACTCTGGAAGAGGGTTAAAGCAATAGTATCCAATTCTCCTCCTTGGACAAGGAGGGGCAGGGGTGGTTTGACCCAAGGCTGCACAAGTGCGTCTGGAGGCTCACGCACACTATATACTACTACTCGAATATCGGCGGCAGTATAAAGCAATTAACCATTAAAAGTCAAATCATGCAGCTTCACCTGAAAACACCTGTACAACAAGACTACATGGCCGTATTTAACGCCTTTGATGAGCAACTGTTCAGGAAGCTGTCGCCGCCTTACCCGCGCCTGAAGCTGCGGCGCTTTGATGGCAGTGCGCCCGGCGATGTGGTGGAGGTAGAACTGCAAACGGGGATAAAATCCTTCCGCTGGACCAGCTTGATTACAGAGAGGGAAGTAACCGAAACAGAAGCTTACTTCATAGACCAAGGCCAGGAACTGCCCCCTCCCCTGCGCTACTGGCAGCACAAACACCTTATAACTAAAAACGGCAGCGGTGCCATCATCCACGACATTATCACCTACAGCACCGGCATAAAACTGCTGGACCTGTTACTCTACCCGCTTATGAAGCTGCAGTTCGGAATGCGGAGGCCAGTCTATCAGAAAGTGTTCAGGAGGATGCACTAGCAAAAACACCTCTTCTGCAGCAGCTAACAAAGCGCTCAGGCCTCTCTATGAATATTACCTCCAACTGCTGGAGCAAAACCTTTTTCGGCTCTGTTGGTTAAGAGCACAAAAGTTTAAAACTGCGTACATTGTAAGTATGAAGAAAGCAGCCATAGTTGGAGCAGGCATAGGAGGTATCGCCGCCTCTATCCGGCTGGCCCTGAAAGGCTACGAGGTAACGGTCTACGAAGCCAACGGCAGCTTTGGCGGCAAGATGCATGAGTTCTGGCTGGGCGGCTACCGCTTCGACGCCGGACCTTCGCTGTTCACGTTGCCACGCCTCGTGGATGAGCTGTTTGAACTGGCCGGACGAAAACCTGCGAGCTACTTTACCTATACCCGCCTCAACCCTATCACCCACTACTTCTGGCCCGACGGCAGCCATTTAAAAGCCTATGCTGACCCGGAGCGGTTTGCCCGGGAGGCAGCGCAGCAGTTAGGGGTGCCGGAGCAGGATGTGCGGGAGGTGCTGGCCCGGAGCAGGCGGCTGTACAAAGGAACTGCCGACACATTTCTCAACAAGTCGCTGCACAAGGCGGGCACTTACCTGAGCCCGGATATATTAAAAGCGCTGGGTTGCCTCACCGACTTAGGGCTGACCACAACCATGCACCAGGCAAATGCAAACAAATTTAAAGACCCGCGTTTTGTGCAGCTGCTGGATCGTTTCGCCACCTATAACGGCTCTGATCCGTACCAGGCGCCTGGCACACTGAACATCATTCCGCACCTGGAGCACAATATAGGCGCTTTTTATCCAAAAGGCGGTATGTATGCCATTGCGGCCAGCTTAGTAAAGCTGGCGGAGGAGTTGGGCGTTGAATTTAGGTATAACGAGCCCGTAGAGCAGATAGTAACGCTTGCCGGGAAAGTGATGAGCGTGAAAACAGCACAGGGCAATCATAATGCGGATGTCGTGGTGAGTAACATGGATGTTGTGCCTACTTACCGCAGGCTCCTCTCCGACCACCCGGCTCCGGAGAAAACCCTGAAGCAGCCACGCTCCAGCTCTGCGCTCATTTATTACTGGGGCATCAGGAAACAGTTTCCGGAGCTGCACCTGCACAATATCTTCTTTAGTGGAGATTACCGGGAGGAGTTTGAACATATCTTCCAGCGTAAGACCATCAGTCTGGATCCGACTGTATACGTGAATATTACTTCTAAGCTGGAGCCTGCGGACGCACCTGCTGGGTGTGAGAACTGGTTTGTGATGGTGAATGTGCCGCACCACCAGGGGCAGGATTGGCAACAACTAATAGCTACTACCCGTGAAACAGTGCTGAAGAAGCTCAGCAGCATGCTGCATACGAATATAAAAGAACTTATAGACCAGGAGCAGGTGCTGGATCCTCTCCAGATCGAAAGCCGTACCTCGTCTTTTGCGGGCGCTTTGTACGGAAGCAGCTCCAACAACATGATGGCCGCTTTTCTGCGCCACCCAAACTTTAGCTCGCAGATTGAGGGACTTTATTTCTGCGGTGGTAGTGTGCACCCGGGTGGCGGTGTGCCGTTGTGCCTGCTTTCAGCTAAAATTGTTGGACAGTTGGTGCCAGCCGTAACACCAGTTGAGAAAGTATAAATCTATGCCCGACACCACACAATCAGCTCCTGCTGTTAAGCATGCCGTGGAAAAGTACAGGAAGTATGCGCTGCCTTCTGCAGTGGCAGTGCTGGTTATTTTCCATTGCGTAGGCTTATGGGGGCTGCTGTTCAGCGGTAATCCAACGTATTTCCAGCAACTGACGCCGATGAACCTGCTGCTTACGAACGTGCTGCTCTTTAGCTTTCACCGGCAATGGAACGTAGCTTTTGTGCTTTTTGCTGTGGTGGTGTTTGCGGTAGGCTTCCTATCGGAGGTGCTAGGCGTGCATACCGGGTTGCTGTTTGGTAGCTATAGCTACGGTGCTGCCCTGGGTCTGAAGCTTTGGGAGGTGCCTCTGCTCATTGGCTTGAACTGGCTGATGCTGGTGTACACGACCGGCCACATCAGCAACTACTTAAAATTGCATTGGCTGGCAAAGGCGCTCGCAGGTGCGCTGCTTATGGTGCTGCTGGATTATTTTATAGAGCCCGTGGCCATGCAGTATGATTTCTGGAGCTGGCAAGGCGGCTCCATTCCGCTTTCAAACTTCATTGGCTGGTTTGCCGTGGCTTTTTTGCTGCAGCTCTACTTCCAGAAAGCTTACATCTTTAAAAAAAATAAGCTGGCGCCTTACGTATACCTGGTGCAGTTGGTCTTCTTTATATGCCTCTTTAGTCAATTGTAGTATTTCAGGCAACTATCTCAATTTGCACTTTTAATTTGTCAGGGAAAGCTATATTTGCATAGTGCTTAAATTTAAGGGGGTGCCGAAGCTTTTATTCGTGCGTTTACGTAAACCCGGCTTCCTTATTTGAGACGGATGACAACAGCAATCGTATGGCTTTACTAGAAAATGTTTTAGAGAGGATTCTGTACCTGTTCAAGGCGGAAGGAATTGAGGCCAATAAGGAGCAAGACATTCTCCGGAAAGTGGGTATTCCGGGGACAACTTATCAGGAGCTGTTTTCCAGCAAAGCTGAAATGGTGAAGCAGGTGACGCTCTTTAACATTGAAATGCAGAAACAAGAGCAAATACGGCTATTGGCCAGTGCGAATAACTCTGTGGAGGAGATTATGATCCTGCTGCAGGATGGGATAAGCACACTAAGTAAAACAAACCCGCTCATGATAAGCGATATGCAGCAATACTACCCTGAATCGTGGATGCTAACACAGGACTACCTCAGCAATTATTCGCACCACCAGAACAGTGCAATTCTAAACAGAGGCATTCTGCAAGGGTACTTTAGGAAAGATATCAACCTGCAGTTGGTGACTAAAATCATAATGGAGCAGTTCTTTATGATGATAAATCCTGCCGTATTTCCGCCTAATCGCTATAACTTGGCTGAAGTCTTCAGGAGCATCTATCTGTACTATGTGCGCGGTATATGCACAGAAAAGGGAGGTAAAATGGCGGAAGAGTATTTCTCAAAGAACAACCTGTAGAACGACATGCAACAGTCCCGCTGGGACTAAAACTGAATAAATATGGCTTTGCGTTACATTAACTGTAAGTCAGGCTATTTGAGTAAAGCGACATAAGGCTTCTTGTTCCTGATACAGTTTTCAAAGTAACACAAAATAAAGGCGAAGGCCCGGGATGTAATATCATCCCGGGCCTTCGCCTTTATTTTACAAAGTCTTGTTAGCTGATAGAAACACGCACCTTTTGGGTATACATGCGCAGGGCAGTTTTGAAATCAGTACCATTGTCTTCCATCTCGTTCAGAATCCAAACAGCGGCTAGCACATGTGTTAGCTGCTCGCCTTCATCCTCCCCCTCTACCTCAATGGCAATTGGTTGTTCATCTACAATGGCTGCCTCAGCGGCCATCAGTTCTTCTAAATTATTATTTTCAACAAGCTTCTTTATAGCAGGTATCTTCATGTCTTTGATTAAATGTCTAATTTGTGTATCAGGTCACGAACGGCTTCTTCTTTGCTGGCGGCTACAGTGTCAACCAGTTTGCCGTTTTTAAAAGTGGCGAAGAAAGGCAGGTTTGTAACACCGGCAAACTTGCGGGCCTCGGGACTGTTCTCAGCATTAACATCCACAAAGGCAACATTTGTAAATTGCTCATCATCAGACATACGCTTGAACTTAGGAGAGAACAGGCGGCAGTTTCCACACCAGTCGGCATAGTATTTCACCACCACTTTTTCGTTTCCATTAAGTATATCGCTAAAATCGTTGTCTGTTGCTTTTATAACGGCCATATGTTTATCGTTTTATTACAGTTTAAAAAATCAGATTATTGTACTCTATTTAAGATACTGGGTGCAAAATTAAATGTTTCAAGCCAAACATGCAGCCTTTGCTCATTAAAAAAGCCAACAGTGCTGCGTATAAATTGTTTTGAAGCTGTTTTTTGGCACACATCCGGAAACTATAAGCACAGGTAGCAAGGTTATCTAAATGAATACTTTACGGCCATTGAACAACTTTTTAGCCTGAATTGTATTAAAGAAACTACACTGCAATTTTATATCTTTGCAGAGATAAAACCCGAGAAGAACAATGTTAGATAAGTTAGAAGCCATTAATCACCGATTTGAGGAGGTGGGCCAGTTGCTTACCCAGCCTGATGTGGCCAGCGACATGAAGAAATATAAGTCGCTGAACAAAGAGTATAAAGACCTTGACAAGATAGTAGTTGAATATAAGAAGTACCTGAACATCCTGAGCAACATCGACAATGCCAAGCAGGTAATTGCCACCGAAAAGGATGAGGACTTCAGGGAAATGGCCAAAGAAGAGCTGGACGAGTTGATTCCACAGCGTGAGGAGATGGAGGATCTGCTGAAAGAGATGCTGATCCCGAAAGACCCGGATGACAGCAAAGACATCATCATGGAAATTCGTGCCGGTGCGGGTGGCGACGAGGCCTCTATCTTTGCCGGTGACCTGTACCGCATGTATAGCCGTTTTGCTGAAAAGCAGGGCTGGCGCACAGAACTCATCGATGCCACAGAAGGTACCTCCGGAGGATATAAAGAAATCATCGTGGGCATGTCTGGCGAAGACGTGTATGGCAAGCTTAAGTTTGAGTCTGGTGTGCACCGTGTGCAGCGTGTGCCAGCCACCGAAACGCAGGGCCGCATTCATACATCGGTAGCTTCCGTAGTGGTGCTGCCAGAGGTGGAGGAACTTGATGTAGAACTGGACATGAACGACATCCGCAAAGATTTGTTCATGTCGTCAGGGCCTGGCGGGCAGTCGGTAAACACGACTTACTCTGCGGTGCGCTTAACGCACATCCCAACGGGTGTTGTGGCGCAGTGCCAGGACCAGAAATCGCAGCTAAAGAACTTTGACAAGGCCCTGGCTGTACTTCGTTCCCGTATTTACGAGATTGAGCTGGCCAAGAAGAATGAAGCCGAGGGCGCACAGCGTAAGAGCATGGTAGGCAGCGGCGACCGTTCCGATAAAATCCGTACCTACAACTATCCGCAAGGCCGCGTAAGCGATCACCGCATCGGCTATACCGTCTACAACCTGCCGAATGTGATGGACGGCGGTATCGAAGACTTCGTGGAAGAACTGCGTATGGCGGAGAATGCGGAGAGGCTGAAAGAAGGTGCCGCAACAGAGTAATAACAGCAACAGTAGTTATCTATAGAAAGGGTGCAGTAAAGCAGGAATAGCTGAAGCTGCACTCTTTTTTGTTTTAAATGGCTAAATTGTTTGATGGTTGTATGGTTGTTTAAGTCAATCACCCATCAACTCTTCTTAAGTTCAAACCTCCATACTACTTTAGCTAGCGAACCTGGAAAATTTTAATCATCCAGAACAGCCATGTAGCAATTTAACAGTCAAACAATTCAAATAACCTTGAAATACACCCTCTTCCTACTGCCTCTGCTCCTGCTGCTCTGCCTGTTCTCCTGCGAGCCAAGGGATGAGGTGATTACCACAGATCCTGCTGCAGTGCTGGAGTTCTCGGCGGATACTGTATTGTTCGATACGGTATTCGTTAGCCGGGGCAGCATTACTAAGCGCTTAAAGGTATACAACCGCAACGAAAAGGCTGTCCGCATCAGCGAGATTACGTTGGCGGGTGCTGCTGCCTCTCCTTACCAGCTGACAATTAATGGTGTGCAAAGCCCGCTGGCTAACGATGTGAATCTACGTGGCGGCGACAGCCTGTATGTGCTAGTGCAGGTAAACATTAACCCTTCAGATGAGAATTTACCTTTTCTGGTAGCAGACTCTGTCCTGTTCCAGACAAATGGGCAACAGCAGGACGTAAAGCTGGTAGCTTATGGGCAGAACGCTTACTTCCACCGCAAAGAGGCCATAGGGGAAACTGTATGGGAAAGTGACAAGCCCCATATACTGCTGGATTCGGTGCTGGTGCAGGAAGGTGCTACCCTGACCATCAGAAAAGGATCCCGTATTTACGGAACAGATAAATCAGTGCTTTTGGTAAATGGCCGTCTGTTGGTGGAGGGTACGCCGGAAGAGCGCGTGATATTCGGAGGCTACAGGCAGGAAGAAGCCTATCTAACAGCACCCGGCCAGTGGGAAGGCATTCGGATACTGACAAAGAGCAGTGATAACGTAATACAGTATGCTGACATCCGAAATACTTTATATGGTCTGCGCATCGGGAACCCGGGCAAAGCAGGAACTTTAGTGGAAGGATGTGCGGTATCTCATGCCTATGTGGATGGCATCGTCGCTTTTACCTCGGATGTAAAGATGGTGAACACCTTGATATATAACTGCGGACAGTACGGCTTCGGGGGCCTGGGGGGCGGCAATTATGAAGTGCTCTACTCTACCATCGTAAGCTATAACAACAGAATGGTGCGCGAAACACCGCTGTTTGTTGTCACAGATTTCATTCCGGGAACAGAAATAGAGAACCAGCCGACTTCACTGCGCCTGGTGAATTCCATTATCTACTCTGACAGCTACAGCCTAAAAGATGAGGTGCTGCTATCGCCTTTGGACGCTGCTACAGAGGTAAGCAACAACCTGCTCCTGACGGAGGTATATAAAGAAGCTTTTGCGCAAAGTGGCAACAAACTGAATGAAGCGCCCAAGTTTGAAGCGCCAGCCAAAGCTGACTTTACCCTAGACACTTTGTCCCCAGCCAGTGGTGCTGCCAGGTTTCTCCCGGAGGTACTATCAGACCTGAAAGGCACTACCCGCAGTACAAGCCTTCCGGACGCAGGTGCTTTTGAGCGAGCTGTTGATTAAGGTCTTATACGTAGCATCCGGTGCAGTCAAACTGTACTGGATAACATTCACTCGTTCAGAATTCTTTATTTAAAATCGTAAAAGCTATGAAGTGGTATCAGAAAGAAGTAAGGCTTCCAGCCGTGAAAAGAGGTTTTCATCTAATCACTGATTTGCTGGAGGCGCAGCTGCCTGAACTGGAAGATATAAACGTGGGGCTGGCACATGTCTTCATCAAGCATACTTCCGCCAGCTTAACAATTAACGAAGACGCAGACCCTACGGTGCGCCAGGATTTCGAGAGCCACTTCAACCACATGGTGCCGGAAAACCAATCCTACTACCGCCATACCCTAGAAGGTTCGGATGATATGCCGGCACACCTGAAAGCCGCCCTGCTCGGCAACTCTGTCACTGTGCCTATCACAAAAGGAAAGCTAAACCTCGGCACCTGGCAAGGCATTTACCTCTGCGAGCACCGCAACCACGCCTCTAAACGCACAGTAGTTGTAACACTGCAGGGAGAGTAAATTCTGACATAAACTGACGTTGTGCTACAGCCCCAGCGGGGCGAACTGTTGGTAGAAAGACAGTCATTTCTTCTCTAGCTCCGGAGGAGCGGCCTTTAAATTTATTTTAAACAGGCCGCTCCTCCGGAGCTAAAGGTGTGTCAAGACCATCGTGCTATTAACGGGTCGTGCCGCTGGGACTAAAAACGCTGATGCCTTATACCTGAGTACTTTCCCCAAACTACCTTAACACACTAATTCGCTTCACTTCTGTGCCATTGGAGCTCTTTATGCGGAGAATGTAAAGGCCTTGTGGCAGGTCGCGCACGTCAAGGCGTAACACGCGGCTGCTGATTTGCTCGTTAATAATTACCTGCCCCAACTTGTTTACCAGTTCTACCTGGCGTACCAGAATACGCGCAGGCTGCTCTATAGTAAGGAAATCAGTTGTTGGGTTCGGATATACCACCAGGTCACTTACCGTTACGTGTACTAACTTCTCTTTTACTTCGGTGCTGCTCAGGTCTCCGTTTGTTATCGTTAGTTTAGCACCGTACCTGCCTGGCCTGGAATAAGTAACGGAAGGGTTTTGCTGTGTAGAGACAGCAGGAACACCTCCTTCAAACTCCCAGTACCACGATATAGGGCGGATTCCCGCAGAAAGATCCGAGAAATTAACAGTATTTCCTGCTATAACCAGCGTGTCGTTTGGTGAGGTGGTTTCAAAGTCAGACCGGAGGGTGCGGGTACAGGCAAGAGAATTCAGAATGCTGCTGCGCGACGTGGCAAGTATCGTTTGCATATAATCTGCCTGGCCCTTTGTGAACAGGTTCATACAGGCATCATCGCTGTAGTCCATGTAGTTCTGATACATGTCTCCAAAGGGGCTGTCGTCGCAGGAGTTCTTTATTCCGGTGTGGCACCCGCCGTTTTCTTCCCGCTGGTTTGGTGTGTCATCAATTCCGTCAGAGTCTGTGCAGGAGGAGCCGTTGCCCCATATATGCCCCAGTCCAAGCCAGTGACCCACCTCATGCGTTGCGGTACGGCCCATATTGTAATTCCATTTAAAATTATTGGTAGGCGGAGCGCCTACAGAGGCATAATGCAGGACAACACCATCATTCACAGCGCGGGAACCTGGTGGGGTAGCATAGCCTAAGATATTACTTTGGATGTCTCCACCCAGGTTACAAATCCAGATATTCAGGTACTGGTCTCTGTCCCAGATATCGACGCCACCTTTCGCAGTGTACTTTACATTGTCGCTAACATAGCTGAAGGCGCTGTTAGTTGTGCGGGTGCGGGTGATGCCATTGGTCAGATCTCCATTAGGGTCTACAGAAGCCAGGCAGAACTCGATTCTGGTATCGGCGGCATAGGATCGGAAATACTCTGGTGTGTTCGCGGTATCCGCATTCATTCTCCTGAAGTCCTCATTCAGCACCTCTAACTGCGACAGCAAAGCGGCCTCCGACACGTTCTCCTCCTCAGCATTATACAACACATGAAACACAACCGGAACAGTAACCACAACATCGGTGCTCCGTTTCTGCGCCCGCCCCTGTTGTATCAGCGACTGCTGGATTTTTTGTTTTAGTACCTGCTGACGCTCTCTTAATTCCGGGTCCTTTGCCTGTAGTAACGCTGTATACGCATCAGTGGCACAAGTGCGGCCACTGCTAACAGCAGAACTAAGGTTTTGGGCAGAAGTATGCAAGGCAAAGCCTAAGCACATCAAGGCCGTTAAAATAAACGTGCGCATGCGGCAAGAGTATGGTAAAAGAAACTGCAGCACTTGCTGTGCCACGTTATCTTTGCAAGATAATAAATTATAAAGGATTTACCGCTGCTATGCGCTGGCTTTTAGGAAGATGCAGTTATAGGTTGGCGTCTACTCTGTAATGCAGTGAGTCGGAGAGAATCAATTTCTGGACACCTTCCACTCTGTAGCCCGAGATATTGCCACTCGCAGGGTCTGCGTTGAGCTGCACGTTACGGCGCGAGTAGAAAAGTGCATTCTCGTCCTGGAGGAGGGCGTTGAGTTGTTTTAGCTTTCTGTCAGGGCTTAGCTCCAGGCGCAGGTAGTGCACGAGCGGCTCAGCATCCTCTACCCTATTGTATTCTACCACTATACTGCCATTCTCCAGCACGTGCTCCTGCTTTGTATAGTACTCCTCCAGCGCCGGGCGGTTAAGGTCCGCCTGCTCAAACACAGCTAACTCATCTTCCCAGTCTACCGCAGTGGTTTCAATGGTTTCTGTTGGAGTGCCTTCTGTGGTGACAGACTTGAGCACCATAGGTTGCTCCGCCTGCAGGCGCTCTATTTGTTCTTCCAGGTAGGTGGTTAGATTGTAAGAAGCCTCCGCCTCGGCAGATGTAGGCGGAGTGGGCCTCTCACAAGCAGTAGTGGCCAATAGCAGGACCAAAAAGAAGATAGGTATGTGCCTGGCCACCCGTATTATTTTTTTATAAGTGATATTCCGTTCATTTCCGCTGGCGCTGCAACGTTCATTATCTCCAGTATGGTTGGCGCGAGATCGCCAAGCTTGCCTTCGTGCAGTGTTACGTTTAGCGTATCGCTTACCAGCACACAAGGCACCAGATTGGTAGTATGGGCTGTATTTGGTGTGCCGTCTTCGTTGATCATGCAGTCGGCGTTGCCGTGGTCTGCAATCACAATGGTGGTATAGCCGTTTGCCAGGGCAGTGGTAATAACTTTTTCCGCACACTCGTCTACTACCTCGCAGGCTCTTACCGCTGCTTCAAACACGCCGGTGTGGCCTACCATGTCCGGGTTAGCAAAGTTCAGGCAGATAAAGTCAGCGCTCTTTTTCTCCAGCTCAGGCACAATGGCATCCCGAATGTCGAAGGCACTCATTTCCGGCATCAGGTCGTAAGTGGCTACTTTAGGCGATGGGCACATCAGGCGGCTTTCTCCTTCAAAAACAGTTTCGCGGCCCCCGGAAAAGAAGAAGGTGACGTGCGGGTACTTCTCTGTTTCCGCAATACGGATCTGCTTTTTGCCGGCGTTTGCCAATACCTCCCCGAGGGTGTTATTCAGGTTGTCTTTCTCAAAAATGGCCGCTACGTCTAAAAAGCTCTCATCGTAGTTGGTCATCATGATATAGCGCAGGTTCAGCTTGTGCATGTTCTGCTCATGGTAATCGCGCTGCGTGAGTGCCTGCGTAATTTCGCGGCCCCTGTCGGTGCGGAAGTTAAAGCAGATCACCACATCGCCGTCTTTAATAATGGCAATAGGTTCCTGCATATCGTTCACCTTCACAATCGGCTGTATAAACTCATCCGATACGCCGGCATTGTAAGAGTCCAGCATCGATTTGATGAGGTTCTGAGAAGGTGCCCCGGTGCCGTGTACCATCAGGTCATAAGCCAGTTTTACGCGTTCCCAGCGGTTGTCGCGGTCCATGGCATAGTAGCGGCCCACTATAGAGGCAATGGTGCCTGTCGTCTGCTCCAGGTGCTGCTCCAACTCATTGATGTACTTCACACCACCCTTCGGGTCTGTGTCGCGGCCATCTGTAAAAGCATGGATGTATACCTCGCGCAGCTCCTGATCTGCAGCTACAGAGCAGAGCGCTTTCAGGTGGTTGATATGCGAGTGCACACCGCCATCGGAGAGCAAACCAATCAGGTGCACCGGCTTTTTATTCTCTTTGGCATAAGCGAGGGCGTTGGCAAGCACAGGCATGGTGGCAAGCTTGCGCTCCGCAATAGATTTGTTGATGCGCACCAGATCCTGGTACACCACGCGGCCTGCGCCAATGTTCATGTGCCCTACCTCAGAATTGCCCATCTGCCCCTCAGGTAAGCCAACAGCCTCACCTGAGGCCTGTAGTCTGGTGGTCGGATATCTTGCAAGGATAGAATCAACGAAAGGCGTGTTGGCCTTCTCAATTGCTGAAACTTCCGGATTAGTGGCAATACCCCACCCATCCAATATCATTAAAAGTACCTTATTATCCATAGCGCAAATATAACTATAATCTTTCAAAGCAGTCTAGTAATAGCTGCCTATGCCTGAGCAGTGCCGGTTATTACAGGCATCGGCATGCTTTATAGCGGCTACTGCCTTTATGAGGGGAAGGTTTCCACATCCTCCATAAAAACAAATCGAAGGTAGTGAATGTACTTTTTCGTATATTTAAAATATACTATTAAATTAGAGAGTCGATTCAAAAGGCCTTTGTTGGCATAGTTTTAGCTGATGTCAGGGCAAGAACACAAACGGTTATATGAAAAACTTTAAACACATTGCAGTAGCATTTTCTTTGTTAATGGTAGCCGCATTTTTCTCGGCAGGGCAGGTAATGGCACAGAGCGATGCCATGAGCAGCGTAAAATCGGCGATGAAAACGGGCTCGGCCAAAGAACTGTCTAAGAGCTTTAGCAGTATGGTAGAACTTACCCTCGATGGCAACGAAGCCACCAGCTACAGCAATACGCAGGCGGAGTTTGTAATGAAGAACTTCTTTGCCAAAAATGCCCCTGTAGACTTTAGCGTAAACCACAACGGCACTTCCGATAAAGGCCAGTTGTATGCTATCGGTACTTACGCCGCCAAAGGTGATTCTTACACCGTATTGATACGGATGAAGTCAGCAAACGGCAAATACCTGATCCACTCGATGAACTTTATTAAGGATTAAGCAAATAATAATGAGATTTTTAGGAAGGCCCGGCGTTTATACCGGGCCTTTTTTTTATTTTTGCACCGTGAAAAACGTGAGACCGACATACCTAACCGAAAAAAGCATAGGCGAGTTTATCGCCCGGGCACTGGCTGAGGACATCGGCGACGGTGACCACTCTTCTCTTGCGGCTATACCCGCCGATGCCCAAAACAAGGCGCGGCTGCTGATAAAAGGCGACGGTATACTGGCAGGCGCTGAACTGGCAACCTATATTTTTAAAGCCGTGGACCCGGACCTGCAGGTAGAGCTACTGCTGCAGGATGGTGCACAGGTAAAGTATGGCGACATCGGTCTGACGGTAAAAGGGAAGGCGCAATCTATCTTAACAGCAGAACGACTGGTGCTGAACTGCATGCAGCGCATGAGCGGCATTGCCACCTATACCAATTCGCTGCGACAGCTGATTGAGGGCACGAAAGCCAAACTGCTGGATACCCGCAAGACCACCCCTAATTTCCGGATGATGGAGAAGTGGGCTGTTGTGATAGGCGGTGGCCATAACCACCGGTTCGGATTATATGATATGGTAATGCTGAAGGACAACCACGTGGATTATGCCGGCGGCATCCGGGAAGCCATCACAGCTACGCAGCGCTACCTGCAGGAAAAAGGGAAAGACCTGCAAATTGAGGTGGAAACACGCAACCTGCAGGAAGTGAAAGAGACCCTGGAGACAGGCGGCATCCATCGTATTATGCTGGATAACATGGTACCCGAGACAATGCGGGAGGCTGTGAAAATGATTGGCGGCAGGTATGAGGTAGAAGCCTCAGGAGGTATTACAGAGAAAACAATAAGCGCCGTGGCAGCATGTGGCGTTGACTATATTTCGGTGGGTGCGCTAACGCATTCCATGAAGAGTTTAGATATCAGCCTGAAGGCTTATAAATAAAAACAGGTTACCTTTGCGGGAGCAAGGGCTTTAGTTTACAGGATTTCGCTCTGCGCGTGATGCCAGAAGAGAGTTTGGCAGAGATTAGAATTTCGACATTAAATTTATATGCAGCGACCAAATCAAAAAGGTTTTCGGACCGCACAAGGGCCTTCTCCGCAAGGAATCCGCACAAAGAAGTATCAGCTCGATAAAGAAAAATATACCCGCATGGCCTTGGGTAAGGTATGGCGCCATGACTGGTGGTATGCTTTAATTCCATTGGTGTTGCTGCTGTTGCCAGCCCTTTTCAGCTTTTCGTGGTGGTGGGTGGCAGCTGCCATCATTGTTACCTTGCTGTTTGTGCTGCTCCGTTCGGCGCAGGTAATGGGGGTAACGCAGATGGAGCAGGGAAACCCCCTGTTCGAGAAACTGAACTATGAGATTGACAACCGCCAGATACTGATGAAGCGCAACGAGCGCGAGGGAATGGCCCTGAACTGGGACATGATCCAAAAAGCCGAGGTAAAGCCGGAAGCTTACCTGCTGTGGCTACAACCTGCCGCCGATGCGCAATTACCGGGCGGATGGAAAGGCTGGGTGGCCCGTAACTTCCAGACGCCTATTTTCATACACCTGCCCTTCCGCATTTTTAACAGCACCAACGATATAAAGCTGTTCGAGAGCATACTGCGCCGTAAGAACCTGCTGGCAAGCAATGCCACAACCAGTACCACAACCTAATTGGAGGGAATCAACGTAAGTATTTAATAGATAATGTTTTGCCAGTGAATTGCCTGGCGAGGCGCCTATATAGCAAGTAAAAAAACGTACAATAATGAATAAGAACATAACAGCAGTATTTGCCGCCATATGCGGTTTGTTTATGGCTTCCTGCGACACTCCGTCTGACCTGAGACCAGAAGATAAAGTATCTGTAGATTACGTAGAGCCAGGCACGCGCAACACGTTTAATATTGGCAAAGTTAATGAAGTGTATCCTCCCTCTGATGAGGCTGAGGCAATGCCAGACCGCGATTTAGGTGGTAACACCCTTCAGCCTGGCGACAGCATTCTGGAGGCTACTGAAACCAACACTGTGCTGGGTACTACAAAAGAAAATATTATAGAAGAAGAAGACTAAAAATTTCTTAAGATGATAAACCTGCCGTTGCTGTGCACTACAACAACGGCAGGTTTTTTTGTGCCCTTGTTATATCAACCGGAGCCGCTGCAAGTGTAAATTTCCGCTACTTACGCACGTGTTTAGATAAAACGCCTATATTTGCAACACAATTGCTTTTAGACCTCCATGGCCCAACAGGAAGACGAGTGGTTCAGTACCTGGTTCGACTCCCCATACTATCACATACTCTACAACAACCGTAACACGCAGGAGGCGCAGGCGTTCATGGACCGGTTGCTGGCTTACCTCCACCCTAAACCGCACAATAAGATACTGGACCTGGCTTGTGGCAAAGGCCGCTATTCGGTGTACCTCAACCAGAAAGGCTTTGAGGTAACGGGTATTGACTTGTCACGGAAAAGTATAGCGTATGCAAAGCAGTTTAAAGACGAGCACCTGCATTTTGACGTGCACGACATGCGCCAAGTGTACAAGCCGGAGTATTTCGACTTTATCCTGAACCTGTTCACCAGCTTCGGTTATTTTGATACTGAAACAGAGAATGTGGTGGCGCTTGCTGCAACCGCTAAAAGCCTGAAGCCCGGCGGGAAGCTGGTGATAGACTTTATGAACACCGACAAAGTGATTGACAACCTGGTGGCGGAGGAGGAAAAAAGTGTGCATGGGATAAACTTCAGAATCACGCGCGGCGTAGAGAATGGCTTTATCGTTAAAACTATCCACTTCAGTGATGAGGGAAAGGAGTATGAATTTGTGGAGCGGGTGCGGGCATTACGGGAGGAAGACTTTGAGGAGTATTTTAAGATGATACAGCTGCGCCTCGTAGAGGTGTTTGGCGACTATCACCTTAACCCCTTCGACCTTGCGAAGAGCGATCGGGTGATCTTTGTGCTTAAGAAATAACAGCTCTACATGATTGTAGCCATACTTGTACTGTTTTTTACAGTAGTGTTTTCAGCCTTTTTAGTGAAGGTGTTTCCGCCTCACAACTCAAGGTGGTTGAAAATAGCCCTTGCTTTTAGTGGAGCTTACCTTTTTACCATCACCATCATACACCTGCTGCCCGATGTGCTCCGGAACGGCAGCACCAATTCTTATGGTGTAGGTTACTGGGTGCTGGCAGGATTCTTTCTGCAACTGGTGCTGGAGCTGTTTTCGCACGGGGTGGAGCATGGCCATATTCATCACCACGACCACGGCCGTATCGGTTCTATGCCCTTTCTGCTGCTAGGTTCATTGTTTGTGCATGCCTTTCTGGAAGGAAGCATCCTGGTAGAGCAAAGGCAGTACCATGCAGGCCATGCACATGGAGGGGGCAGCTTTTATGTAGTGTTGCTGGGGGTGGCACTGCACCACGTGCCGGCTGCTTTCGCGTTGATGTCGGTGCTGCTGTCGCGGCTGGAGAACTTCCGGAAAGCCTTTCTGTGGCTGCTGATATTTGCTGTTGGCTCGCCCCTGGGTATTTTCTTCAGCAATGTGGTTTTATCGCAGGAGGCGCCGGATGGGCTAGTCTATACTGCCCTGACAGGTTTGGTGGCAGGTAATTTCTTGCACATCTCCACCACCATTCTATTCGAGACGAGCCCCGACCACCACTTTAACCGCAGCAAGCTCGTTGCAACCTTGTTTGGCTTAACGCTGGCAATTGTCTCTGACTTTGTTTGAGTAAAGGAGAAATTTCAGATTCTTGATTAAATTAGAGAAGTTACTTAGTGCAGCGGCTTGCTCTAAACTGACGCCTTCTGCCCTTGCTGTGTGTTTTCACCAGCAAGCAAAATACCGCTGAAGGATGATTGTTGGGAAAACACCAACAACGGCTAAGAATACATTATATAGCTGAGTCTTTCACAGACTCAGAAAAAGCCTCTAACACGGCGTCACTCATGTATTCTAACATCTTCTCATTAGATAATCCCTCAATAGAGTCGTAGGAGATAAAAGAGCATGAGGGCGCCAGTACATGTTTAAATACTGGTCTTGACAGTTCATTCATTACCTTTTCCTTTCTCTCTATTGGAGCAACAATGTGTGCCTTTATATTAAGATTAGGCTGCAAGGCCATAAGGTCTGCCATTCTTAGTATACCTGAATAAATAGAAGTAGTGTGCTCTACCTCAAAAGCGCGTACAATAGAGCGGCCTCTTATCCAAAGTACATCAATATTTTCGATGGTATTCAAGGTGTCGCTATCATAGTTGAGAGGTAAATCCTGTAAAACAGAATTTAGTTTTGTCTGCCAAACTTCTAACACCCTGCTCCTATCGTTCTTTGGGAGCCAAATTTTATAACCCATACGATCACCAATTTCAGCAAGCAGCGCCTGAATCTTGATTGAATTACGTGTTAAGGGCTTTTTAACTATTAGTTCTGTAATCTCATCCTCAACTACAAAATCTGCAGTGTCGTTGTTGCCATCAGAATCAATATTAAAAGGAGTGAAATGATCTGTTTTTTTGAGGCTAAATTCCTGATCTAGTAAATCGCAAGCAGGTTTATCTGAAATTGGCTTTGATGCCTGTATGTACTTTAGGCTCCAAAATTTTCCTCCCGTCTGTGATAAAATGGAAATGTCAAACGGTTGGCAATATTCTACTTCTTTCACCTTCAGCGAATGTACATACCTTTCTCCATCAGGCCAAGGCTTTAAATCCGTTAGCTGATCAAGCTTAAAACGAGCGCCACATAATGTCTTTTTGCCCACTTTGGCTGCTAAATATATTAGGTCGCCAGGTTGTGGTCCTCTGTTCTGGAATCCAGCAACTTTTTGTTCAATACAAATATTGTAGTTATCTATAGCTGATGAACAGTGTAGTATCCTTGTACTCATTAGGGACGGAGATATCTATTTTGCTAATATAGGACAAATTTTATATGTTATTAACATCTCCTGAACTTATCTCTTCCTACCGCTTCACCTTAAAGTCTTTAAACCCCGCTAGCCTTTCCATTTCCTTCACCTCTACCTTCTCCACCTGAGCTCTACGAGGTCCTTCATGCACCCACTGCTCCAGCTGCTTTAAAGCGGAAGGGTTCCCTTCAGCTTCCATGTATACGGTACCGTCTTCTTCGTTCTGTACAAAGCCGGTGAGGCCGAGTTCCTGTGCTTTCTCTTTGGTGCTGGCCCTGAAGAACACGCCGTGAACTTTGCCATATACTTGTATGGAGATATGTTTGATGTTGCTCATAAATTAAACATTTACTTATTCTTCATCCATTCAATGCTCCTGCTGCTCGTCTTTTTCGCACGCCTGCTTCACGTCTTCCAGCTGATCTTCATTGATCCACCCCATTGTAACAGCATGTTTTGCAGCAGAGTACGTCTCTTCTACTAACTTCATTTCAACTCCCTGCGCTTTCACCTGCTCAGCAATTGTTTGCACTTCGTTGTCACGCTTGTTCGGCGTCACGTCCCGGATATAAATGCCTAGAATGCGGCCGGGATATTCCTGTGCTACTTGCTGATAAATCTCGGGGTCGTGTTGCCCGCTGTCGCCGATGCAGATAAACTGAATTGAGGGATATGTGTCGAGGATGTGGCGGATCCGATCGCGCTTATACGCTTGTCCGCTGGTTTCGAGGTAGCCTTCATTCAGACTGATGCCTTTGTCTCTTAAAAACAGTGGCCCTTCCGGAATATTGTGTGAGCGGAAAAAGCTGATCAGCAGGTCATACAGGTTCCATTCGCTGCCCGACACAAAGAAGAGCGGGTTCTTCCTACTGTTGTCGCTGCCCCTGCATAGTGCCCGCAGAAAACCGGCTATACCTGAAAAAGGACTGCGCTCAGTCGCGTTCTTTGTCAGCATCAGCTTAAGCCGCTCCAGAAAATGAGCGATTTTAGATACCAGCACTGTATCATCAATGTCGGAAATAATACCGAACTCCGCATCCTCGCCCGGAACAAACACATGTGCCTCTGCCTCTGTCCTGTCTTCCGCTGTCTTTTGCTCCTGCAGAGTCAGCTTTATCTTGTAACCGGTGCTGCTGTAATCAAAAGGTGCGTCTGTCCTGAATTCCACTTCAAAGAAACCTTCCTCGTCTGTCTGCAGCTCTATCTTCTGGCCGGCAAAGGTCGCTGTTAACTTTATACCCGGTATTTCATCTGATTCGTAGCGTTTGTAGGTGTTTACAAGGTGCGTCAGCGTGCTATCTTCGTCTTTCGGTTTTTTTAGCTTTTCGTTTTCAAGCACTCTTCCCTTTACATACACATATGTATCGTTACCAAAACCATAGTAAGGCATTATGGTAATAGGGTCCAGCAAATGCAGCTTTTCTTTAGTTTTATACTTTGCCATAGAAAGATCATGCTCCACCTGCTGAAGGGCTGTTAAAAGGCTGTTCTTTATTTTCTGTGTTACGTCTGCCATAAAAATGTAATATAGTATTATGTGCTTGAACGAGCTACAGCCAAAGGGGTTAAGTAGAATCAAAAAGTATGGATGAGAACGTTTATTGGAGGTGAGTTTGTTATGTAAGAGGCGTGTATAGCTGCATACAGAAAATGTGATTATATTGGCCACCCTGGCATTCTTAGCCAGGATTTATAGGAGAAAGAACTACGATGTCATTATTATTCAACGATTTTAAGAGCTGGGAAAAGCATTGTGCCGAAACCGGAGAACCGCTGTACCAGCCGGTGCTGGAATACGAAATAGAGCAGAAAGGCCGTTCAGAGGAATACATCTGGGAAAATATTGCCAAAGCGTATGAGGTGATGAAGGATGCGGTGCAAACTGGCCTCACAGAAAACATGCAGTCCCGCTCGGGCATGGTGAACAACAGTGCGAAGAAGGTAGCGAAAGCGCCCATAACGGTGCTGTCGCCGGAATTCCAGATGCTGATTTCGCGTGCACTGGGCGCCAAAGAGGTAAACTCCTGCATGGGACGTGTGGTAGCGGCTCCCACAGCAGGCGCATCGGGTATCTTGCCAGGCACACTCACCACCCTGCAGGAGCTGCATGACCTGGACGACAGGAGAATACACGAAAGCTTACTTGTAGGCGCAGGCATTGCGTTGATTATTGAGCAGAACGCGTCGCTGGCCGGTGCTGTGGGTGGTTGCCAGGCCGAAACAGGCAGTGCGGCAGCCATGGCTGCAGGTGCTATTGTATACTGCTTGGGCGGTAACGTGGATCAGGTGTTTACGGCCGTGGCCATCACCATACAATGTATGCTGGGCCTTGTCTGTGACCCGGTGGCGGGGCTGGTAGAGGTGCCCTGTATTGTGCGCAACGCCAGTGCAGCTGCCATCGCCTTTTCGTCTTCGCAAATGGCACTTGCCGGTGTTAACGCTGTTATTCCGGTAGACCAGTGCGTGGCAGCGCTTGGCGAGGTAGGCGAAAGCATGGAGCGCAAGTATAAAGAAACAGCGGAAGGCGGCTTAGCGAACACACCCAGGGCGCGTGAAATTGAGAAGTTGGTGCTGGTGCAGGATGTGGATATCCTGCCAGACGAGGACGAGGAGTAGCGCCAAGCTTTAGGTTGATGATTTATAGAAAGGTAGGAAGCGGTGGCTTTCTACCTTTCTTGTTTTTGGGAGAACTGCTGATGAAAAAATATTATGGAGGCTGGGCAACCACCGGCAGTTGGAGAGGGTCTTCTGAATAAGGGGATATATATGGTATTGGCTGGATAAAAGGCCTGGTCTTGTTTTTTACATAAGGCCAGGTGGCACTCTGATCTGGCACAATATATGATACGCCTATATTTAAGATTTAAATACTCTTTAATCCGCTGAGCATCAATTCTAAAACTATGAAAAGTTATTTGTTATCTGCATCGCTGGTCTGTGTGCTGGCGTTCACGAGTTGCACTGTGCCGCACATGGCGGTAGCCCCTGAGCTTCAGCAAAGTGCAGTAGAGCTACCCATAGAAGGCCGTAAGTTCCTGAAGCCAAATGGAAATTTCCAGATAGGCAACTATACGGTGGCCAACGTACACCGCGGCTGGAGGAATATGGGCGGCTTTTCCATTTTCAGCTATAACAACATCAGCGCCAGGCAGCAGTACGAGTTTAGCCTGCAGGACGGCATGGGCAGCGAGTGGTACGTATTTGGGGCCAGCAGGCTCAAAGACAAATCACTCCGGTCGAACACCGGTGTGACCATAGATGTAGGCCCGAACATGGAGTACTACGCCAGCCATTTTACTTCCCCGGAAAGCGGCCAATGGCATCTGCTCACGGTAGACCCGGGCAATTACCTGGAGCGCAAAAAGTTCAGGGGCGAACTGTCTAACCGCAAGACTACTTACACCATTGCGCCTGTATATAAGTTCGAGGGCAAAGGGCTGCCAATGTCTGACGTAATCGGCTACGAGTTTAAAGAGGGAGAAAATGTTGTCGGCGCGGTGCAGGTTATCAACAACGGGAAAGTGTGGGTGAGTTCGCAGCTAAACCCTGATACGCGTATGGTCTTGGCCAGCGGCATGGCTTCTCTGCTGCTTTATGAGAAGCTAAATGAATCGGTAGAGAATTTTGAATTTAATTGAAAGCGGTCTCGTTGAGGAGGGAAGGTAGCAGTTTGATTTTTAACTAATTAAACCTAATTTGAAGTATAAACCGTAAGCTTTTATACGTTTACTAGTTTGTAGCTTCTCTGTGAGCCTCTTTCTCTTAATCAGCTGATCGTTCATATATGAAAAGATTTTTTTGGTGGTGTGCCGGTGCCGACGATACCATACTCGAAAAGTGTTCTAAATCAGAGCATATAAAATATGCCGGTATTGGCGCCACTGTGCTGTTTACGGGCCTTTTAGCCAGTATTTCAGGTGGCTATGCCCTTTACACCGTCTTCGACGATGCCCTGATGGCGATTGCCTTTGGCTTGCTGTGGGGTGCCGTTATCTTCAACCTCGACCGCTTTATTGTTTCCACGCTGCGCAAAGAGGGCAAGTTCTGGAAAGAGCTGCTGCAGGTAATGCCGAGAATTTTTTTGGCCTTGGTGCTGGCCGTAGTTATCTCAAAGCCGCTGGAACTGAAGATCTTCGATAAAGAGATTCAGGCCGTGTTGAAGGAAAAGCAGGCTGAACTGGCCATTGCACACAAACAATTGGTGGGCCAGCAGTATGTGGAAGTAGATTCCATCAAAACAGAAATAGCCGGTATCCGCCAGGAGGTAGATGCGAAGGTGCAGGAGCGCAACAGGCTGTATGATGCCCTTGCCGCTGAAGCCGATGGCACAGGCGGAACAGGCAAGGTAGGCAAAGGCCCTATCTTCGAAGAAAAGAAACGGCAGTATGATAAGGTAGACGAGGAGCTCAAACTGTTGCAGGCGAATGCAAATGAACGCATCCTGCAGCGGGAGCAGCGCATTAACGAACTCATGCAGAACTATGACGAGACAGTGGCCGAGGGGCAGGAAAGCTTTTCGAACTATGATGGCCTGATGGCCCGCATCAATGCCCTGAATGAGCTGCCGTGGTTACCTGTTTTCTTTATCACGCTGCTGTTTATATGCTTAGAGACAGCACCTATATTCACGAAGCTTATCTCCAGCAAAGGTCCTTATGATGATATCCTGAAAGGTATTGAGCACGAGCGCACTACGCAGGAGATGCAGCGCGTAGCTGAACGCCAGCAGCAGTACGATACCCGCAAAACAGTGGCCAACGCTAAATTCGCGTCCCGTACCGATTATGAAGTGGATGCCAAGCGGGAGGAAGAGCGCCTGAAGTCTGATGCCCATCTGGAGGTAGTGCGGGAGTCTGCCGCCGTTTGGAAAGAGCGCAAGCTAAAAGACATCCACCGCAGCCCGGACACCGCCACTGAACTCCTGAACGATGGCGAGGAGAACGGATACTACAAGTGGTAATTATTAGTTTGTAGATAGATTTAAACCGCCTGGGCCTTTATTGGTTCAGGCGGTTTTGTTTTAGAAAAGAAGGTTCCCAGCCTATTCTGTCAGAATCAGGATTTCTAGGATTAAGAGATTGACAGGATTAAGTTTCAATCGCCTATCACATGTTGTTCCGGACTTCTTCATCCAAAAGTTACTGCTGCTCTTTCGGACATCCCTGTCCGAAAGTTTTCTGCTGGGGACATCTTTGTCTCTGCTGGGGGGCATCCTTGTCCCCGTGTATAACCTTGCCCGGTACGCGGACAAAGATGTCCACTTCAGGTTTAATTCCGGACATAGATACTTGGAATAGCACACCACAGTGCTCAATCCTACCCAGCACCTCAATTTGCTACATTCAAACAATCCCGGTTTTTTATTGTAAATTTGCATAAACAGCTGTAAGCTATGGCAGAAACCTATGCATCTGACTTCGGAACAATCCTGCTCTTCCTGATAGGTGGTGCTATTTTCGTGATGATTGGCCTGCTGACGAGCAAACTGATTCGTCCGAACCGGCCCAACACAGAAAAGCTTTCTACCTATGAGAGTGGCGAGGAACCGATTGGCAATGCCTGGATACAGTTTAACCCACGGTTCTATGTGGTGGCGCTTATCTTTATCATTTTTGATGTAGAGTTGGCTTTTCTGTTCCCGTGGGCAACAGTGTTTGGTCGCCGGGAACTGATTGAGGCCACCGATGGCGTTTGGGGATGGTTTGCCTTGGTTGAGATGTTCATCTTCATCGGCATTCTGGTGCTGGGCCTCGCCTACGCCTGGGCCAAAGGGCATCTAGACTGGATCAAGCCGGAGCCTGTGGTTCCAAAAAGCCGCTCAAAAATACCAGCGGAAATGTACCAGCGCGTAAACGAACGGCAGTATCCAAAACGTGCAGCAGCACCGGAAACTACGGAATCCAAGGCATAGCAACTTTAGTTTAAAGTTTGAATAGAAAGAATGGGGCAATTAAATACTTCCTCATTCATCATATATAATACCATCCTATATGGAAGCAAAGACCGGAGAAGGCGGAGTAGTTATCACCAAGTTAGACGACCTGTTGAACTGGGCCCGGCTGACCTCGCTGTTCCCGATGGGCTTTGGACTGGCCTGTTGTGCCATCGAAATGATGGGTGCTTACGCCTCCGGCTACGACATGGACCGCTTCGGTATTATTCCGCGTGCCTCACCGCGCCAGTCTGATGTGATGATTGTGGCCGGCACCGTTACCTTTAAAATGGCAGACCGCATACGCCGCCTCTACGAGCAGATGCCGGAGCCACGCTATGTTATTTCCATGGGCTCCTGCTCAAACTGCGGCGGTCCTTATTGGGAGCACGGTTACCATGTGGTAAAGGGGGTGGACCGCATTATTCCGGTGGATGTATACGTGCCAGGTTGCCCGCCAAGGCCGGAAGCCTTGATAGGTGGCTTTCTGCAACTGCAGGAAATCATCCGGAAAGAAACCATACGTGCGCCCAGAGCCGTGCAGGAGATTATGGCGAAGCGCGCGCAGCAGGGCCAACCAGTAGCTGATGCAGACAAAGCACCAGCGGCCATTCATCATTCATGATTCAAGAAGCTGTGACTTTTGAGGAGTTAAAAGATTTCATAGTAGCCACCTTCGGTGCAGAGGTAGTGGTAGCTGAAAAGGCAGACGACCTGCAGCCCTACCTCGTGCTGCAGACAGAGCGTCTGGCAGAAGTTTGCCTTGCGCTGCACGACCACGAGCAGACGTACTTCGACTTCCTCTCCTGCATCACCGGCATCGACAACGGCCCGGAGGCAGGCTCGATGGAGGTGATTTATAACTTATATTCTATTCCCTACGACCACCACCTGATGCTGAAGGTGCAGGTGCCGCGCAACAATACGCCGGATCAGGCCATACCGCAGGTTCCTACCCTCAGCCACATCTGGCGCACCGCCGACTGGCATGAGCGGGAGGTATTCGACATGGTTGGAATTTATTTTAAAGACCATCCGGATATGCGGCGCATTCTGTGCGCTGCCGACTGGGAAGGCCACCCGCTCCGCAGAGACTATGAGCTGCAGGAGTACTACCACGGCATTAAAGTGCCTTTCGACCAGCACAACGAGTTGAACGGATTCAAAGGGGAACCGCAGCAGTTGGTAGGGCAACCCACACCTTTCTCAGACAAGCGCGAGAAGCCGGAGTAGATTCGGGAATTTAAAGATTTGTAAATTCGAAAACAGTCAAGAGGTGTTGCTGGTGGGTGTAGAGTTAGTGGTCAGGCTACTCAAACACTTTTAACACTTTGCAGAGAAATAACACTCTAACTTTTTAACCCTTTAACTTTTTAACTCTTTGTCATCCACTCTCTATAAGAACTACCTGCTGCAGTCGGAGCCGAACAAGTTCAGTTTGGACAACCTGAAAGACGGCGAGATGATTGTGAACATGGGTCCGCAGCACCCAAGTACACATGGCGTGCTGCGGCTGGAGGTGGTAACGGACGGGGAAATTGTGACGGACGTAGCGCCGCACATTGGTTACCTGCACCGTTGCTTCGAGAAGCATGCCGAGCACATGGCTTACAACCAAACCATTCCCTACGTAGACCGCATGGATTACCTGGCCGCTATGAACTCGGAGCATGTGTGGTGTATGGGCGTAGAGAAGCTGCTGGGCACTACAAACCAGATACCTAAGCGCGTGGAGTATATACGTGTGCTGGTAACGGAGCTGAACCGTATTGCCTCGCACTTTGTAGCCATCGGCACCTACGGCATCGACATTGGCGCTTTTACGCCTTTCCTTTGGATGCTACGCGACCGTGAGCACATTCAGCGGCTGCTGGAGTGGGTGTCTGGCGCACGCATGCTGTACAACTACATCTGGGTAGGCGGTCTGTACTATGATTTACCTATCGGTTTTGAAAAGCGCTGCCAGGAGTTTATCGACTACCTGCAGCCGAAGCTGGATGAAATAGACACGGTGCTGCTGGAGAACAAAATCTTTATTGATCGCACCGCTAATGTGGGCATACTTCCAATGGATGTAGCCATTAACTACGGCTGCTCCGGCCCGATGCTGCGTGGCTCCGGCCTGAAATATGACCTGCGCCGCGTAGACGGGTACAGTGTGTACCCGGAACTGGAGTTCGACATACCAACCGGCACCGGTCTGGTAGGCAGCGTGGGCGACTGCTGGGACCGTAACTACGTGCGGGCGCTGGAGTGCCGGGAGTCAGTAAAAATCATACAGCAGTGCCTCGACCGCCTGCAGGGCGACTACAAACGCACCCCTGACTTCGATCCACAGGCAGCCTGCCCAAAGAAGCTCCGCACCACCGGCACGCAGGAGCTTTATTTCCGGGCAGAGACGCCGCGTGGCGAACTGGGGTACTTTTTCCGGACAACAGACCGCAGCGATGTGCCTTTCCGCTGCAAAGGCCGCTCCCCCTGCTTCTCTAACCTGTCGGTGCTGCACGAAATCGCTAAAGGCTGCATGGTGGCCGACCTCATCGCTATTGTTGGTTCCGTAGACATTGTGCTGGGAGAGCTGGACAGGTAAAGACATTTATTATGAGCAGATAGTATAATAAATTGTAAGTCCTGTATAAAACCCACGGCAGGCGCACGCGTTAAATTTTACGTAACAATTCCTTAATATCAAAAACGTAAAAGACTCACGCCTACTGCATTTATATGAAATTGAACAAACTTCTAACAGTACACCTCCTTTGGGTAAGTGTAATGTTTGGCCCTGCTGCAGCTGTGGCACAAGTGCAGCCACAGCCAAAAAAAGTTACCCGAACCGATACGCTAAAGGTAATATCGGATGATGCGTTTATACCGCCCGACACAGTACTTCCCGGGCAGAAAAAACCTTTTACTGAATCGCAGCGCCTGGAGGCCGATAACAGTCGCTTCTTTAAAAGGGCTGTTATTCCGGCTGCGGTGCTTATCGGTGTGGGTGTCTATACCACTGGAGGCAGGGGTATCATAAACAGCCAGGATGTCTTCGACTACAGGACCAGGGTGTTTCCCGAATTTGCTACCAATGCCGATGATTTTCTCATGCTGGCGCCACTGGCGGCGCTGTATGGGTTTAACCTTGTCTCATCGCAGAATCGGCACGAACTAAGCCGGCAGACATTATTATTAGTATCTGCCGGGGCACTTACCTCGGCCGTTGTATGGCCAGTCAAGGGCCTAACCGACGTGGACCGTCCGAACGGAAAGCCACATGCCTTTCCGTCAGGCCACACAGCCTATGCCTTTACCATAGCCACTTTCATGGATAAGGAGTTTCGGCATAAGAGCCCCTGGGTGAGCGTGGTAAGTTATGGTCTTGCGGGCGGAACAGGCGTGCTGCGCGTGCTCAACAATGCCCACTGGATGTCGGATGTACTGGCCGGAGCCGGAGTAGGTATACTTTCTGTGAACACAGTATACTGGATACATGCCAAGTTAACCCAAGGCGGCGGATTGAACACTGCTGTGGTACCCGTAATGTTGCCAAACGGTAGCCCAGGTGTCGGGTTTCATATGCAGTTCTAATAAATAGCAAACTGATCCGTAAGCCAGGGCGCTTTTTCCGTAGCAGGACAAGGCGCCTTTTCTTTTAACTTTACCAAATGCCATTGTCACGCTTTCTTCTGCTACTGTGTATTTTAACTTTTATTAGCGCAGCCTCCTATGCACAGGTACTGGAAGTGCAGGGAGTTGTGCGGGATGCCCAAACCCGAGAGGCGCTTCCGTTTGTAAGTATAGCAGCCAATGGCGGAGAGACGGGTACTACCACAAACCTGGACGGAGAATACCGCTTGCGGCACAACCGCCCGATTACGCAGCTCCGTTTCAGCTATGTGGGCTATGCACCCCAAGTTATTTATCCTGATTCCTCCAAAAGAATAGATGTTTTCCTGCAACCATCGGTGGCACAGTTGCAGGAGGTTGTGGTGTTAGGCTCAGGGGAGAACCCCGCGCACCGCATCATCCGGCTGGCCCACCAGAACCGCGACCGGCACCGCCCCGAAAACCTGCGGGCTTACACCTACCGAACCTATAACAAGTTTGTGCTCACAGCCACCGATACCCGCGAATTAGACATGAGCAATACACTGCTACTCTCGCCACAGGACTCTGCTTACCTGAGGATGCGGAATTTGCTGGACCAGCAGCACCTGTTTCTCCTGGAGAGCGTTACGGATTACGCTTTTCTACAGCCGAACTTCACAAAAGAGACCATACTGGCCACACGGATATCAGGACTGCAGCAGCCGAGCTTTGGCGTGGTGGCAGCCGAGTCCCGCGATTTTTCTGTGTATGATGACATGCCCGTGTTTTTCGGGAAGCGCTATCTCAGCCCCCTGAGCACAGGCAGTATCCGGAAGTATAATTTTGTGTTGCAGGAAACGAATCTGGTGGGGCAGGATACAGTATTTATCATCTCCTTTAAACCACAGCAGGGAAAGAACTTTGATGGGCTGCAAGGGCTACTGTACATCAACAGTGATGGCTGGGCAGTGCAGCATGTGCTGGCGCAAACTACTGCCGACGACGACAAGAGCGGCATAAAGCTGCAGCAGCAGTACGAGCAGGTAGGGCCGCAGCAACAGTGGTTCCCGACAGAGCTGGATGTGGAGATAAGTGTGCAACAGTTCAAATTTATGGGCCACCAGCCGTACGGGCACCTCCGCACCTACATCACCAACATCAACCTGAACCCCAACCTGCGCAAGTCCGACTTTGGCGTTGTTTCCCTGCAGCAGAAGGCAGATGCGCACCTGCAGCCCGACGATTTCTACCAGGGGTATCGCCCCGACTCGCTCAGTGCCCTGGAGCAACGCACCTATGAGCGTCTCGACAGTGTGGGCAAAATAAAGAACCTGGACCGCACTGTTCGTGTGATGGAGTACCTGATGGCCCAGCAAATTCCCATTGGCCCTGTTAGCCTGGACCTGAACCGCCTACTGCGCATAAGTGCTTTCGAAGGGCTGCGTTTAGGTATAGGAGCTCATACAAATACTTCATTTTCTGAGCGCTTTAGTATAGGAGGCTACTATGGGTATGGTTTCAAGGACGAGAAAGCGAAGTATGGTGCAGATGCCGCTGTGATACTGCACCAGCCATCAGCGCTGCAGCTAAAGGCTGCGTTTTTCGAGGATGTGCTGGAACCAGGCGGCAGGCGCTTTCCTTTTCGGCAGCGCAGCCTCCTGGGCGATGTGCGTCCCGCTTTACTGCCTGTACTTGATTATACCACCCACAAAAGCCTGGCCCTGTCCGGGAGGCTGCTCCGTTACCTAAAGGCGCAGGCGATGCTCCGGCAGGAACAGCGCCGGACTACCTTCGGCTATACTGCCGCTGATGCGCCGCAGCCCGCTTATAACCTGACTGAGGCCGTGTTCAGCTTCCGGTATGCGTATGGCGAAAAGTTTATGCAGCAGTTCAACCAACTGATGCCCATGGCGAACGAGTATCCGGTGCTGTGGCTGCAGTATACCCGCGGTATCGACGGTTTGCTGGACGGTAATTACGGCTATAACAAATATGATGTGAGGGCAGAAGCTACCTTCCGCCACCGCACCTTTGGCGAAAGCAGTTTTACCTTAGCCGGAGGACTGGTAGATGGTAATGCTCCCTTTGTAAATCTCTACAACGGCTACGGCAGCTACAACCGGGAGTATTATATGTATGCGGGCGAAGGTTTTGAGACGATGCAGCCGTATGAGTTCTTCTCCGACCGCTATGCCGCCCTCTTCTTCTCGCAGAACTTCGGTAAGCGCCTTCTGCGTACCCGTTTCTTTCAGCCAGACTTAATTGTTGTCTCCAATATCGGGTTTGGTGATTTGAAGCAGCCGCTACAGGATGTACTCCCGCAGGAAGCTTACCAGACGATGGAAAAAGGCTTTTTTGAATCAGGGCTGCTGCTGACCAATATTATCAGCTCTCCTTTCGCGGGTGTCGGTGTCGGGGCTTTGTACCGCTATGGCCCTTACTCTTCTGATGCTCCGAAAGATAACCTGAAAATTAGGGTGACTTTAACAGTGGCTTTTTAGGTTGTGCTGACTTGCCAAACCTGCAAGGGCAGGTTTGGCAGAAGCTGTTATTCCTCATCTGATTTCAGGAGATAATTCCAAATGACGTAAAGCTCCTTCCCAAGATCTGTAGCATTTTTAATTCGTCAGCACGGAGTGAGACTGTTTCCAGTCTTTGGGTTGAGCGCCTTTGGAGATTTTTGGTGCCGCTCGCGCGGCAGCGCCTTGGCGCAAAAAACTCCCAGCGCGATGCCTAAAGACGAGGCCTCTCGGCCTAGAGAGCACAGAGCAATAGCTATAGAACAGCAGGTCTGATGCCGCTGGATAAGCTGTTGCTACGGCAGGTTAAGCAGAATAAATCATCAGCAGCTTAAGCAGATTCTGAGATTCTGAGATTCTGTAGAGTATTGTTCAGGAGAGGTGGTATTATTAGTTTCTTATCCTCTAAACAGGAACCTCCATATTCAAATCTTAGTATATTGAGGAAACTCATCCGTTATCTATGAAACTTCTTACCGCTGCACAAATCAGGGAAGCTGACGCTTATACTATCCAGGAAGAAAATATCACTTCGTTAGAGTTGATGGAGCGTGCCGCCAAGGCCTTTACTGGTTGGTTTGAAAACAAGTTTTTACCGACGGAAGAAGTCTTTGTTTTCTGTGGCCCTGGTAACAACGGCGGCGATGGCCTGGCAGTAGCACGCCTGTTGCATCAGCGGAGGTATAAGGTGCAGGTATATATAATGGGTGATACTGCCAAAGCCTCTGAAGATTTCAAGGCGAACCTGAAGCGTTTACCGGAAGAGGTGCAGGCGCAAATGATAGAAGAGGAGAAAGACATTCCGGAGCTGCCATTGATAGCCTGTGTGGTGGATGCACTCTTTGGCACCGGCCTTACCAGGCCCCTCACAGGTTTATATGAAGAGGTGGTAGAGCAGCTGAATAGAAGCGGCGCCTGCATTACCTCCATCGACATGCCCTCCGGCCTTTACACCGACAGCCAGACTCCCGAAGGCAGCACGATTGTAAAAGCAGATAACACCATTAGCTTCCAGCTGCCGAAGCTGGCTTTCTTCCTGCCGCAGCACGAGGAATATGTGGGAGACTGGCAGGTGGTGCCCATCGGGCTCAGCGAGCAGTTCATCTCAGGGGTTGATACAGATGTATACTATACCTCCAGGCGCGATGTGCAGCAGTTGCTTAAGCTCCGCAGGAAGTTTTCGCACAAGGGTACCTATGGCCACGCGCTGCTGCTCTGTGGCGGCTACGGCAAAATGGGTGCCGCCGTGTTGGCAGCAAGGGCATGCCTGAGAAGCGGTGTCGGCCTTTTAACCATACAGGCACCGTCTGCAGGGTATTCGGTGCTGCAGACAGCCGTGCCGGAGGCAATGACGCTAACAGATCCTAATCGCAGGCATCTTTCGGAATTACCGGAGGATATTGATAAATACGATGTCATTGGCGTAGGGCCGGGTATGGGGACAGAACCTCCGACTAAAACCGCTATCGGGCAATTGCTGGCAACTTCGTCCCATCCTTTAGTGATAGATGCAGACGCCATTAACATCATTGCCGGCAGCGATAGGTTGAAAGAGCAGCTTCCGAAGAACAAAGTTATTTTCACGCCTCATCCAAAAGAATTTGAGCGCCTGGCAGGCAAGGTGAATAACGATTACGAGCGCCTGCAGCGCCTCCGGGACTTTTGCCAGGAGCATCAGTGCTATGTTACCCTCAAAGGCAGTCACACCGCCATTGGCACCCCTTCCGGCAAGGTATACTTTAACACCACGGGTAACTCCGGTATGGCAACGGGTGGCACCGGCGACGTGCTCACAGGAGTTATCACAGCGCTGGTAGGGCAGCAGTACAATTTAGAGGAGGCCTGTATTCTGGGCGTATATGTACACGGGCTTTCGGGAGATTTGGCCCTGCGTACTGTAGGAGACATCGGGATGACGGCTTCTGACTTGATTGACCACCTGCCAAAAGCATTTATGTGCCTGCAGCAGCCTATGTCATAGCCAAGTAAACTAGGCCTGCATGCAGCAGCATGGCGCCGTCAGCCAGCACGGCATAGTATATACGGGGCTTTTTTTCCGAAGAAAGCGAGATAACCATGGCAGCTCCGACGGCACTACCTATCAGAGCGGCCAGCACCAGGCCACTTTCTGTATTTAACAGCAGTAGCACATACAGCAGCAGCAGACCTAAGGAGAGCAGCCTAGTATTTTGTACGCCTACCCATCCTGGAAATGTGAGGGTATTAGTGGTGCGGTCATAGGTATAGTCCCGTATGTCGAACAGCAGGGCGAGGGCGAGTATGAACAGGAAGCGGCGCAGGAAGAGCCACAGAGCTTCTGTTTCCCATAACTGAATACCTGCATCCATTAGGGGAATTAAGACTGTTACAGCCGCCCATACGTACGCAATCAGAAAGACCTTCAGAAGCGGGACACTCCGTAGCGGCTTTACCACCTTTGCCTTATACCTGATGGGCACTGTATACCCAATGGAAATAAGCGCCAGGTGCAACAGAAACCAACCATTTATCTTTAGGTTATAACTAAAGTATAAAATGGCGGCAGCGGCTATACTTACAAGCCCCACTCCTGCCAGTAATTTCTTGTTGCGCTGGCTCCAGGGGGCACTTTGCCTGGGGGCACTTTGCTGTGGATGGCGCAGGACGCTCTGAACGCTGCTCAGGTTATAGGTGAACAGTGTGGCCATGAAGACAAACGCAGCGATAGGCAAAGACACCGGTACCTCTGCCAGCAGGTATGTTTCTACGGTCAGGCTATAGGCGCAGAAAGAGATGAACAGGTGGCTGTACAGCAATCCTCCTGCTACACGCTCCAGTAACGTGTAGAAATCAGTTCCCCCCGCGATGCTTCTGTACTGCTTCATCCTATATGCAATTACGCAACAAATCAGCCTTCGCTCAAAAGTCTTCCTGTATCTGGCTTTTATCTGGTTCTAAAACAAAAAGCCCGGCACAGAAAGATCCACGCCAGGCTTAACAGGTAAAGTAAAATTCCTAAAGCGCTTTCGCCTTCTTCTGAGGCTCGCCGAAGGTGTTGTTGTACAGGTCAATGCTGTCCTGGATGATTTTGTACGCGTGCTCACGGCCCAAGAACTGCTCCACAATCACTTCTTTGTGTTCCAGTTTCTTGTAATCTTCAAAGAAGCGGCGCATTTCCAGGAGAGTGTGCGGCGGTAGCTCCGAAATGTCGTTAATGTGGCGCACTGACATGTCGTTGTTTGCCACGGCGATGATTTTGTCATCCTCCTCATTGTTATCGATCATCTGCATCACGCCGATTACTTTTGCATCAATCAGGCACATGGGCTGCACGTCTATTGAGCAGATGACCAGGATATCAAGGGGGTCTTTATCGTCGCAGTAAGTTTGCGGAATAAAGCCATAGTTGGCAGGATAATGTATAGATGAGAAAAGAACGCGGTCAAGCTTCAGCATGCCGCTTTCTTTGTCTAATTCATACTTCGCCTTCGATCCTTTCGGGATTTCAATGATAGCTGATAATACTGTTGGAGCCTCCTCACCGTAGCTTACACTATGCCATGGGTTGCTGATATCCATATTATTCTCCATATATTTTTTTATAATGTTGTTAAGCGCCGTCTGTTTTCTGTCTCAGGCATTATAGGTTTATTTCATGTATTCCTGTAAAGGTCTGCCCACGCTTCCGTTCGGCTCTTGTATATGGAGCCATGAAGCAATGGTAGGTGTGATGTCTGCTATTTCTGTCGGAACAGAACTTTCTCCGGGTTCTACGTTCCAGCCATACCAGATGAGTGGCACGTGCGTGTCGTAGTTGGAGTAAGAACCGTGAGTAGTGCCTTTGCCGCTGCCGTATCCTTCAAACCATCCTGGTTGCAATAATATAATAACGTCTCCGGAACGCTGTGCATTGTAACCGTTTTCCACGCGAGCCATCAAACCCTGGTTCCAACTGGTGCCTTGCAAAGCGGTGGCTGTTACGGCGCGCATCACGCCCTCAAAACGCATCACGTAGCTTGCCACGCGCTGCTGCACATCTGCTAAGTTAAGCTTTTTGCTGTCTATTAGCTCCCTGTTCAGGTAAATCTGCTGGTTTGTATAGCGCTCTACCCATTCTCCGCTGCCGTACATCTTGTCTAGGTAAGCTTCGGTAGAGTCTCGTACAGTACCGGATGTTGCCACACCCGACGGTATGTTCATTGTTTGAAGGAAAGCAGGTACCTGCGCTGCCCCGTGATCTGCGGTAAGGAAAAACAGCACTTCGCCTTTTCCTACCTCCTGCTCTATTTCCGCTATCAACTCACCCAGTTCTCTGTCCAAACGCAGCATCGCGTCCTGGGCTTCTATAGCGTTAGGCCCGAACTTGTGGCCAATGTAATCTATCGTAGAAAAACTTATTGCCAGGACATCTGTATACGGTCCTTTTCCTAAATTCTCGCCTCTCAGGGCTGCCAGTGCAAAATCTTTCGTAATGGTATTGCCTGCAGGAATAGAGCGCAGCAGTTCATAGTCATTTTTTCTGATGGCGGGAATGTTGTGCGGGAACACTGGTTCCTGTTCCCCTGGCAGCGCCTCCTCCCATGGCATGTTATCAGCCGTGCTTTCCGTATACTCCTCTATTGGCAGCAATGTGTTCCATGGCTGACTCAGATACTGGTCGGGGTACTTCTGGTTATTAAACTCCTGCACCCATTGTGGCAAGTCCTCGCGGTAATACGTACTGGTTATCCAGTTTCCGCTGGGCGAGTCAAACCAATAGGCTGTGTTACCCAGGTGACCTGCAGGTAAAATAGCGCCGCGATCTTTTAAAGCGATACCAATTACTTTAGAGCCCATGTTGGTGGCCAGGCGCAGCTCGTCTGTAACGGTGGTGGTGAGCAGGTTGGCAGGAGACATTTTGCCGTCAGTAGAGGTGCTTCCTACTGTATTTACGGTTTCGTCTTCTACGCAGTACACCATTTTGTTCTGCCGCCGCTCATACCAGTTGTTCCCAATAATGCCATTAATAGCGGGTACACTACCTGTGTAGATAGAGGCATGACCCGGCCCGGTATAAGTGGGCACATAGCTATACTGATTGTTCTTAAAGTTAAAGCCTTGTGTTACCAGTTTTTTTATGCCGTCGTTGCCGTATTTGTCCCAGTAACGGTACAGGTAATCATAGCGCATCTGATCCACAACAATTCCTACTACCAGCTTTGGCCTTGGCAGCACGTTTACAAAATCCTGCGTACGTGCTGCTGCGTTACTTTCTGTATTCGTGTTTTGTTGCGTTGTACCTGCACATGCACTTACTACCAGCAAACATACTGCTGCGGCTTTTGTTATGATGCTACGAATGAAAAGTTTTTGCTCTCTCATTTCTGATATTTTCCTGCTACAAATATGTACCTGTACAAATATAACAGGTACATATTTGTTCTGCGCTTTGGTACTGGCTGCAGTACTTTTTTAACGATTTGTTAATATTCCGGCACTGCTACCCCAAAAAAACAAACAGCGCCCACCGTGCTGATGAGCGCTGCTGTTAAAGGCTTTCTTCTCTTTACTTTGCTGCCAGCGCCTCTGCACCCCCCACAATCTCCAGGATTTCCTTAGTGATGGCGGCTTGGCGCGTTCTGTTATAGGTAAGCTTCAGCTGTTTCAGAAGTTCTCCTGCGTTTTCAGTTGCTTTATCCATGGCCGTCATACGGGCACCATGCTCAGCGGCGTTAGATTCCAGTACTGCTTTATAAACCTGTATCTTCAGCGATTTCGGGATCAGCTCCTCTATAATCTGCTCCTTCGACGGCTCAAAAGTATAATCTACTAACAGGGCGGCTTTATCCGTTACCTCAACCGGCTTCTCCTCGATTGGCAGGAACTGCTCCTGACGCACAATTTGTGTGGCTACATTCTTGAACTCATTGTAAACGAGGTCTACCTGGTCAAACTCCCTTGCCACAAAGCCAGCCATGGCCCGCTCTGCTGCAGGACGAACGTTGTCAAAGGAAATATTAGCGAAAACGTTGCTGTAATCTTCAATTAAAGGCACTCCTTTTTTCTTGAAGGCATCCAGTCCTTTTTTACCGATTGCAAGAACAGTAACATTACCGGCTACAGCCTGGCTTCTATACTTACTATCAATAAGGGCTACAACGCCTTTCACGATATTTGCATTAAAAGCACCGGCCAAACCACGGTCTGATGTTACAGCAATGATAAGCACATTATTAACCACTTCGCGCTTAGCAGAGTATATGTTGTTCTCAGAACCTTCTGTTTGCGACGACAGGTTTGCCAGAATACCGCTCAGGCGCTGCGCATAAGGGCGCATGCGCAGAATGTTATCCTGTGCCCGTCTAAGCTTTGCAGCCGACACCATTTTCATGGCTTTTGTGATCTGCTGTGTCGAAGATACCGATGTAATACGGCCTCTAACTTCCTTTAAACTTGCCATATTGTTTTATAAGCATAAAATTGGAGGTCAAAAGCGTCACACTTTTAACCTCCAACCATGACTTTTCTATTTTCTGTACTTGTCTGACAACTCTCTTGCCACCTGCTTCAGCGTACCTGTTATCTGGTCATCCAGCTTGCCGGCTCTCAGGGCGCTCAGCACATCAGCATGCTGCGCACGCAGGGTGCGCTGATAGTCTTGCTCAAACGCTCTTACTTCATTCACCGGAACATCATCTAGTAATCCGTTTGTAGCGCAGTAAATGATAGCAACCTGCTCCTCTACCGCTACAGGAGAGAACTGGGCCTGCTTCAGGATTTCCATGTTACGGCGGCCACGCTCAATGGTCAGTTTAGTGGAAGCATCCAGGTCAGAACCGAACTTGGCAAACGCCTCCAGTTCACGGAACTGCGCCTGGTCCAGCTTCAGGGTACCTGCAACCTTCTTCATTGATTTAATCTGGGCCGAACCACCTACACGCGATACAGAGATACCTACGTTAATGGCCGGACGGATACCCGCGTTGAACAGGTTTGTCTCCAGGAATATCTGACCATCCGTAATGGATATTACGTTTGTCGGGATATAAGCAGAAACGTCACCGGCCTGTGTTTCAATAATAGGAAGTGCCGTTAAGGAGCCACCGCCTTTCACCAGGTGCCTGATAGAATCAGGAAGGTCGTTCATGTTACGGGCAATCTCATCAGAGGTAGTCAACTTAGCGGCACGCTCTAGTAAGCGGGAGTGCAGGTAGAATACATCTCCTGGGTATGCCTCACGTCCTGGAGGTCTTCTTAGCAGAAGTGACACCTCACGGTAAGCCACGGCCTGCTTCGAAAGGTCATCGTACACCACCAGTGCCGGACGGCCTGTGTCGCGGAAGAATTCTCCGATAGCCGCACCTGTAAATGGCGCGAAGAACTGCATTGGAGCAGGGTCAGCGGCAGAAGCAGATACTACTACGGTATACTCCATCGCACCACCTTCCTGCAACGATTTCACGATCTGCGCTACAGTAGATGCCTTTTGGCCAATCGCCACATAAATACAGAATACAGCCTCGCCTCTTTCGTAGTACTCACGCTGGTTCAGGATAGTATCAATTGCTACTGCTGATTTACCTGTCTGGCGGTCACCGATGATAAGCTCACGCTGACCACGGCCAATTGGAATCATTGAGTCAATCGCTTTGATACCTGTTTGCATTGGCTCGTTTACCGGCTGGCGGAAAATAACGCCTGGTGCTTTACGCTCCAACGGCATCTCGTACAACTCACCTGCAATCGGGCCTTTGCCGTCGATTGGTAATCCAAGGGTGTTTACCACACGTCCTATGATGCCTTCACCTACACGGATAGAGGCAATACGGTTTGTCCTTTTTACAGTGGCGCCTTCTTTAATCTCGCTGTAGTCACCTAGCAATACGGCTCCTACGTTGTCTTCTTCCAGGTTAAGCACAAGCGCCTGAAGTCCGTTTTCAAATTCCAGGAGCTCTCCAGACTGTGCCTGGGAAAGACCATAGATACGAGCGACACCGTCACCTACCTGTAGTACAGTTCCTACTTCCTCCAACTCTGCCTCAGAGCGGAAGTTAGATAACTGTTCTCTTAATATGGCTGATACTTCATCAGGTCTTACTTCTGCCATGATTATAGTTTATTAATATAGGAGTTGTCTTTAAAATCAATTTTTAGCTTGCGAAGGCTGTTCTTCACAGAGCTGTCTATTTGTTTGTCACCAACGCGAAGCACAAAGCCCCCGATAAGCGACGGATCAACCGATTCTTTCAGTTGAATTATTTTACCTGTTTCAGCAGTTAGCTGCTTGATAAGGTAATCTCTTTGCGCCGGGGCAAGCGGAGCAGCGCTGTTCACCGTTACCACCTGAATGCCTTTAAACTCGTTGTACTGCTTTTCAAACTCTGCTGCCATAAAAGGCAAAACCGACTCACGGTTTTTCTTTGTCACGATGTCGAAGAACATCTGTGTCATCTGCTGCACTTTACCGCCAAAAATGCTGTTAAGCACCGCCAGCTTTTTATCTGACTTAATGATGGGGTTTGTAAGCATCAGTTCAAAATCCCTGTTCTGGGAAACGACTTTGGAGAAAAGCAGCATGTCGTTGTGCACCTGCTCTAAAACTCCTTTCTCGTTCGCCAGTTCTATCAGCGACTTCGCGTATCTGGAAGCAACTCTAATGTCAGACATAGTCTTTTTTATGATGATGGTGCCTTTCACGCATGTCAGGCATCATCAGGCGTATATTTAAGAAAGGGATACTTCGCTTACGTAAGTCTGTGCCAGCGCCTGCTGTGCCTTCGGGTCGCTTAGTTCTCTTCTGAGGATGCGCTCTGCGATTTCAATAGAAAGTGATGCAGCCTTGTTTTTCACGTCAGCGATGGCGGCACGTTTTTCATTTTCTATCGCTTCACGGGCTACGGTTATCATACGGGCACCTTCTTCGTTTGCCTTCTCTCTGGCCATCTCCACCAGGTTGTTGCCTGCCTCCGTTGCCTCTTTCAGAATCTTATCACGCTCCATACGTGCCTGCGCCAATAGTTTCTCGTTCTCCGCCTTCAGGCCCTGCATCTCCAGTTTTGCCTGTTCAGCAGCACTCAGCGCGCTTTCGATGGATGCCTCGCGGTCATTCAGCGCTCGCATGATTGGCTTCCAGGCGAACTTGCTAAGCAGGAACAGCACGATCAGGAATGTGATCGTCTGCCAGAAAATCAAACCTATACCCGGGGTTACTAATTCCATTGTTTTATAATTTGAAAAATGAGTTTCTTTTTATCTGACCCGTTTGCCACCGCAGTGGCACGTCTGCCTCAAAGCTGTATTAATTAACTACACTACACATTTTTGGACTCAACGTCCAGACCATACGTCTGGACGTGAGACCAAGACTTAAGCTAATTAGCCTAAGAAAGAGATTAGCAAGCAAACTACCACACCGAAAAGTGCAACACCTTCGATAAGGGCAGCAGCGATAATCATCGCAGTCTGGATACGTCCGCTAGCCTCAGGCTGGCGAGCGATAGACTCCATGGCAGAGCCACCGATTCTACCAATACCCAAACCAGCACCAAGGGCTACTAGACCAGCACCGATACCGGCACCCATGATAGCCAGACCATAATCAGTCGCTACTGCTGCTGCTTGAAGCAAAATTGCTAATAACATAATTGTAGTATATATAGTTAAAAAAAATAAAAATTCAGATTAATGTGCTGCTGCACCGTGCCCGTGATCTTCCTCGTGCTCATGTTCCTCCACGGCACCGCCAATGTACATGGCAGAAAGCAGGGTGAAGATATAGGCCTGTAGCAGCGCTACGAACAGTTCCAGGAAGTTCATGAAGGTTGCAAACGCCACACTCAGCGGCCCAACTGCCAGGCTTTCGAATATAAAGATCAAGCTAAACAGCGACAGGATAATGATGTGACCTGCTGTGATGTTTGCAAAAAGACGAACCATCAGTGAGAATGGCTTTGTAATGATACCAATCAGTTCCACCGGAATCATGATGGGAGCCAGCCACCACGGCACGCCTGGTGTAGCAAAAATGTGCTTCCAGTAATTCTTGTTTCCGCTGAAAACAGTGATGAGCAAGGTGAGCAGGGCCAGTATTAGCGTTACCGCAATGTTTCCTGTTAAGTTTGCGCCGCCAGGCATCAGGCCCAGCAGGTTGTTAAACCAGATAAAGAAGAACACAGTAAGCAGGTAGGGCATATAGCGCTCGTACTTCGGACCGATGTTTCCCTTGGCAATGTCGTCACGCACAAATATAATAATCGGCTCAAAGAATGACTGTATACCTCTTGGAGCCTTGCCTGCGTTCTTTTTGTATCGTGAAGCAATTGTAAGGAAAACTCCAAACAGCAGCGCCACGCTAATAAACAGAGACGCTACGTTTTTGGTGATAGAGAAGTCGTACAAGCCGCCATGCGCCTCCAGTGGCTCACCTGCCTCGTTCACACGCACGATGTGGCCGTGCTCCATCCCGTACCCGTTGTACGGTCTTCTTTCATGATATTCGTCGAAGAAGTTGCCGGACGAAAATACCTTCAACTCTCCGTTGTCAATCAGTATAACAGGCAGGTATAGCACAGCACCTTCAGCAAACTCCCAGATATAATCATCCGCTATATGGTGCGTGATCATCTCACCCGGCTGGAAATTCTCCGAAGGATCTTCAGCAAACGCAGGAAGCGTCAGGAAAAAAGAAAACAATAAAACAAATAACTTCTTCATCAAGTGAGATTTAGCAACAGATTTAATAGAGTAAAGCCTTCTGTTTAGTTCTGCTTTTTCAAATTGGGCCGCAAGTTACTCAACAAACTGTAAACTTCAAACCCAGTGAACAGGAAATATAATGCAAAGAAGTTGAAAACGAACATCAGGCGGTTTTCCTTGAAGAAGTAAACGTACAGCAGCACTACTCCTATGCTCAGCACCATCCGGAAACCCATCGAAGCCAGGTAGTACACATGCAGGCTTCCCGGGTCGTTTTTGTTTCCTAACTCGATAAGGTAATAAGTAAAGCCGGTAATGAAAATGAAGAAAAGAAGCGTGTACCAGATAAGCGGATGCACCAGCGCATAGCCGGTAAACTGCAACAAGGCTCCAATCACAACACAAAGCACAGCCGTTATGATGGCCAAGTCTCGATAAAATTTCACGTATACTACTTTTTATTTATAGATAAGATTGTCAGCACCATTGTTCCAACCACCGCCACCAGCAGCAGTACAATAGTAAACCAGGGCTTTTCAGTGCCTGTGTACCCGTCCAGCCACCTGCCTGCCAGCGCAGCCAGCACCATGGCTCCTATCATCTGAAAAGCCATGCCTGAATATTTCACATAGGGTTTTATACTGTCCCCGCGCGAAGGCTTCTTTTCCTGCTCTGGCGTATTTTCCATGCTAGCACTGATTTTTACAAAAGTACTCATTTTAAAGAGTGATTTCTGCTGTGCAAAAATAAAAGCTGCCTGTATAGAAACTCTTGCCCGGTCTGAAACCATTTACATTTTTGGATAGTTCAATAGCAGGCTGTAAAACAGCTGCTTGTTTGTAATTGGCAGATTGTTGTATTTTTGTAGGAGGTGCTTTTACACTTAGGCCAATATAAAGCCTATCAGGCTGCTTTGCCCCATACTTTAAGCATAGGCTACAACGTTTATACCTTATATATAAAGTGCTAAAACACCCTGCACACGCTATTAGCTTGAACATAAAACCACTGTACATCCTCTTTATTCTGGCAGGTATGCTGTTGGCGTCATGCTCAGTGGAGCGTAATAACCCGCTAAGCAAGACGTATCATAACACCACTGCGCGCTACAATGGCTATTTTCTTGCCAAAGAGAAGATGCGCCTGATAGAACAGGGGCTGCAGGAACAGATGCAGTACGACTACAACCAGGTGCTGCCTATTTACCCGCTCATAGACTCTACCACAGCCAAGGCCTTCGAGGCTGACCTGGAAGATGTAAAGAAAAAAGCCTCTCACCCTATTCAATACCATAAGAACAGCAAGTGGATAGACAACTCTTATATAGAAATAGGGAAGGCAAACTTTTACCAGCTGAACTTTGCGGAGGCGGTGCGCACCTTCAAGTATGTGAACGCTACCAGCAAAGATGCCCCTGACCGGCACGAGGCGCTGGTGTGGCTGATGCGCTCCTTTATGCAGCTGGATGAGATGGAGAACGCGCAGCAGGTATCAGAGTTCCTTCGCAAGGAGCGCCTGAATAAAGCAAATGCCCGCGAGCTGTACCTGGCGCGTGCCCAGTATTACCGCCTGCAGCGCGATACAACACAATTGATAGAGAACCTGGCACTTTCGCTCCCCAACTTTGATGAAAAAGATGACCAGTCGCGGGCGCGGTATACCCTGGCGCAGCTTTACCAGCTCACAGAGCAAACCAAAGAGGCCTATACCGAATATAGCAAGGTGCTGCGCCGAAACCCACCCTACGACTTAGGCTTCTTCAGCAGGCTGAACTTAGGGCAGGTAACAGAACTGACGGATGAGCAGGACAAGGAGCGTATTGCCGGGTATTACCAGAAGATGCTCAAAGACGACAAGAACCTGGAGTATCGTGACAGGATCTATTATGAGATGGCGCAGTTTGAGCTCCGCCAGCAAAACTACGATAAGGCACTGGCGCTCCTGCAGCAGTCGCTTAAAACGCAGGGAACGCTGTCTAACCAGAAAGCCTACAGCTACCTGTCGGCAGGAGAGATTTATTTTGACAAACTGCAAAACTTTGACCTGGCTGCTGCTTACTACGATAGTGCTGTGCAGGTATACCCGCAGCGGGCACCGGAGTATGAGGCCGTGGCCGAAAGACGTGATGTATTAGCGGATTTCGCGAAGCAGTACAGCACGATTCAGACACAGGACAGCCTGCAGCGCCTGGGCCATATGAGTGAAGCAGAGCGCTTGGAGTTTATTCAGGCGCTGGTGCAGCGCGAAGAGGAGGCACGGCAGCAGGAAATAGCCCGGCAGCAGGAGCGACAGCTGATAGCCGAAAAGGAGACGAGCAGGAACAACAACAGGCGCTCACAAAACGGCGATGCCTTTGCCACCGAAAGCAGCACCGGCGGTGTGTGGTACTTTGATAACCCTACGGCTATGGCTTCTGCGCGTGCCGAGTTCGTGCGCCGCTGGGGCGACAGGCCATTGCAGGATTTCTGGCGAAACCGTGCCCGTGGCGAGGCAGGAAGTCAGGCGGATGTAGCATTAGCCCCTGTTCCTGTAGAAGCTGAGGAAAACCAGCCTTCACCGGAAGAGCGCACATCAGCACAGGTACAGCTGTATTTACAGAATATACCGGTGACAACGGCAGACATGCAACGCTCAGAAAAAATGGTGGAGGAAGCGCTCTTCCGGTTGGCAAACATCTATGCGCAGAACCTGAACGACCAGGAGCGTGCCATTCAGACTTACCTTACTTTGCTGCAGCGGTTCTCGGGAACAGAGCATGCTCCGGAATCTTATTACAGCCTTTACCTGCTGTATGGCAAGGCAGGGGATTCTCCGCAGCAGCAAGCCTTCTATAACAAGCTAAAGCAGGAGTTCCCGAATACCACTTACGCCCGATTGCTGGATGATTCAGATTTCATGTCGAAGAACGCGGCAGAAAACCTGAAGGCGCACGCGCTTTATGACTCTGCTTATAGTTTTTATGATGCGGGCGCGTACGATAAGACAACAGCGCTACTGAACCAGGTTATCAGCCAATACCCGCTGAACGACATCAAAGACAAAGTAGCCTTTTTGGGCGCGATGGTGACAGCACGAACTCAAAAACCGGAATTGCTACGGCAGCAGTTAAAGCAGTTTAAGGCTGCTTTTCCTAAAAGCCCGCTGCTGCCACAGGCAGACCAACTACTGGCAACTTATCAACAACTCGAAGAGAAAAACCAACTGCGCCAGGAAGCCCCTGCACCACCAAAACCAAAAGAGCCCAAAGCTGCCGTTGCCCAGATACCCAGGGAAAAGGTTAGCACAAATATTGCTACAGCTACAGCGTCGGTGGCCAAAGCCACGCCGCAAATCCTGCCGCCCGCTCCTGTTGCTCAGCCTGAGGAGGCAAAGCCGCAGCAGCAACAGGAAGAGCAGCAGAACCCGGCAGCCATAACAGGCACACCTCCTGTTATTGAGCCGCAACAGCCTTTGGCTACAACTGCAGTGCCAACTGACTCACTAAGTACTTCGGTAGCGCCTCCTGTTCCGGCTGTGGATCCAGTGGCTTATGAGACTAAGGACGACTCAGCTTTTTACTTTGTGCTGATTTACCCCACTGATGCTGCCGCTTTTAAAGATGTGCAACCGAAGTATGAAAAGTATAACAGCACCTACTATAAGCAGCAGAATCTATCGATAGAAGCTATGGACTTAGCAGATGGCAAAAGGATGTTGCTGATGCGCACCTTCGCTGATCCAAAGCAGGCAATGGCTTACAATGTAAAACAAAAAGCTCCGCAGGCGCCTGTAGGTAAAATTAGAGGGGTAGATTTCACTACCTTTGTTATCTCTTCTGCTAATTATCAGAAGTTCTTGCAGAAAAAGGATCTGGAGGCATATCTGGCCTTCTTTAAAAACAATTATTAAGTACATGGCTACGCGTCAAAAAAAATCTGCACCCAATACAAAGAGTAAAGTTTACCCAAAAGTAATCGCCGCATTGTGGCTGTTCTTTGTGGGTGGCCTAGCAATCTTTATTCTCTATCTGTATGCCGTCAGCATTAATTTCCTGAACCTGTTCGGGGAGTTGCCGAGTACGCGTGCATTGGAGAATCCCAAAAGCGAGCTTGCTTCTGAAGTATACTCTGCCGACAACGTGCGGCTGGGTAGTTACTTCCGTGAGAACCGCACGCCTGTGGACTATGAAGACCTGCCGGATAACCTGGTGAATGCCCTGATTGCAACAGAAGACATCCGGTTTGAAGAGCATTCAGGTATAGATCCGGAGGCAATGGCGCGTGTGGCTGCTGCCATTGTTACCGGCCGTTCCAAGGGAGGTGGCAGTACCTTAACACAGCAGGTGGCAAAGAACCTTTTCAGAACCCGTGGCGATGAGTTGAATAATGGTATTTTGAACGATGTACCGGGCGTGCGCATCCTTATTCATAAGACAAAGGAGTGGCTGATGGCCGTAAAGCTGGAGCAGTCTTATACTAAGCGCGAAATCCTGGTGATGTATCTCAATATCTTTGAGTTCGGCAGCAATGCATTTGGGATAGAGTCTGCATCAAAAACCTTTTTCAACAAAAAGCCGGGAGAACTGGAGGTGCAGGAGTCTGCTGTGCTCGTGGGCCTGTTCAAGAACCCTACCTACTATAGCCCCCGATTTAACCCTGAGAATTCAAAGCGCCGGCGCAATGTCGTGCTGTCACAAATGGTGAAGTACGGCTTCTTGGATCAGGAAGAGTACGACAAGCTGAAGGTGAATGACATTGAGCTGGACTATAAGGTAGAGAACCAGAATGTAGGCATGGCCCCTTATTTCCGGACTGAGGCCAGCAAGTTCCTGCGCCAGTGGTGCCGCGAGAACGGCTATGACCTGTATGGCGACGGACTGAAGGTATATACGACCATCGACTCGCGGATGCAGCAGTATGCCGAGCAGGCGGTGACAGAGCACATGAAAGACCGTCAGAAAGCATTCTTTGCGCACTGGAAAGGTCGTAACCCCTGGGTAGACCAGACCAATCAGGAAATCAAGAGCTTTCCGCAGCAGGCTATCAAGCGCACCGCGCGTTACCGTAGCCTGAACCAACTGTTTGAAGGAAACGAAGATTCTATCAACTATTACCTCAACAAGAAAATTCCGATGACCATTTTTGACTGGGATGGGGAAAAAGAGGTGATGATGAGCCCAATGGATTCGCTGAAGCATTACAAGCATTTTCTGCAGACTGGTTTTATGGCCATGGAGCCCCAGACTGGTCATATTAAAGCCTGGGTGGGCGGTATCAACTACAAGCACTTTAAGTATGACCACGTGAAGCAGGGGGCACGCCAGCCGGGTTCTACGTTTAAGCCTTTCCTGTATACCGCTGCCATTGAGAGTGGTTACTATCCGTGTTATGAGGTTATCGATACCAAAGTATGTGTGCCGCTGGAGGATGGAACCATGTGGTGCCCGGACAATGCGGATAACAAGTATAGCGGTGAGAAGTACACTTTACGCAGAGCACTTGCCGAGTCTGTTAATTCTATTTCTGCTTTTCTGGTAAACAAACTGGGTGCTGAAACTTTAGCCTCAACAGCAAGGCGGATGGGTATAACCACTCCACTTGATCCTACTCCTTCCTTAGCCTTAGGAGCAAGCGATGTGTCGCTTTATGATATGGTGGGTGCCTATGGTACGTTTGTGAATGGTGGTACCTGGGTGGAGCCTAATTTTATAACAAGAATAGAGGATAAGCACGGGAACACGATATATGAGCATACGCCTAAAACTGTTGAAGCCCTGAGCGAGGAAACTGCCTATATGATGGTGCACATGCTGCAAGCCGCTGCAGAGCCAGGTGGTACTGCTTATTACGGTCTGCGTTACCGCAATGGGCTTAAGAATGAGATAGGCGCCAAAACAGGTACCACCCAAAATTATTCTGATGCATGGTTTATGGGCGTAACACCAAACCTTGTTACCGGTACCTGGGTTGGTGGAGAAGACCGAGCTATCCACTTTAGAACAATGAGTGAAGGACAGGGAGGTAAGTTAGCCATGCCTATATATGGTGCCTTCATGCAGAAGGTATATCAGGATAAGTCGCTGGATGTATCGAAAGATCCGTTTCCAAAACCTTTAACGCCTTTATCTGTAGAATTAAATTGTGAAAGGTATAATCAGGGGATGCCTATAGACTCTGCTAATCAAGATGAGTTTCTGAACCTGCCAACGGAGATTGACCTGGACGCCGAGATTTAATTCTGATGTTATATGCCAGCGAACGAGAAGCTGAAGGAGAAAATATCGCACCTGCCGCACAAGCCTGGCATCTATAAGTTTTTTGATGACAATGGTATCATCTATGTAGGCAAAGCGGTTGATATCAGGAAGCGGGTTAGCTCCTACTTCAACCGCTCTGCCCAGCATAACAAGAAAACACTGAAGCTCGTGTCACAGATAAAGGACATCGAGTTCACCATTGTGGATACAGAGGCGGATGCTTTCCTGCTGGAAAATAACCTGATCAAGCAATATCAGCCCAAGTATAACATCCTGTTGAAGGACGGTAAAACCTATCCTTATATCTGTATTGTAAATGAGCGCTTTCCGCGCGTCATCAGCACCCGCAACAAAATCAACGACGGCTCGCGATACTTTGGTCCCTACCCGAGCGGCACCACCATGCACGTGGTGCTGGACCTTATCCGCACGCTTTACCCGCTTCGTACCTGTACCTATAACCTTTCTCCTGAAAATGTGGCAGCCGGTAAATTTAAGGTTTGCCTGGAGTACCATATCGGCAATTGCAAAGGACCTTGCGAGGCGTTGGTGGATGAGACGGAATACAATGCAGCCATTTCGCAAATCAAAAACATCCTTTCCGGGAACCTGTCTGTAGCGAAGAACTATTTCAAAGAGCACATGGCAGCTGCAGCAGCTGACTACCAGTTTGAAGTGGCCCACCAGTTTAAGCAGAAGCTGGATATGCTGGATGATTTTCAGGTAAAATCCACAGTTGTTTCCAACACACTCACCAACATTGATGTTTTTACCATCACCAGTAACGAAGACTGTGCATTTATTAATTACCTGAAGGTAATGAACGGTTCCATCATTCTGACGCAGTCGCTGGAAATACATAAAAAGCTGGATGAGGAAGATGCCGATATTCTGGCTTCGGTGGTGGTGCAGTTGCGGCAGGAGTTTGAAAGTACCTCCCGTGAGGTTATCACCAACATCGAGCTGTCGCTTCCGCTCGACAGTATCAGCATCACCTATCCGCAGATTGGGGATAAGAAGAAGCTGCTGAACCTTTCGCTCAAGAATGCCCTGTACCTGCGCAAAGAGCGGGAGAGCCGTCAGGAGAAAAACAAAGACCTGACTGAAAAGCGCGAACTGCGGGTGCTGGAGACTATGAAGAAGGACCTGCGCCTGACAGAACTGCCACGGCAGATTGAGTGCTTTGACAACTCTAATTTCCAGGGAGATAATCCGGTGGCTTCAATGGTCTGTTTTAAAAATGGGAAGCCCAGCAAGAAAGACTACCGTCATTATAATATCAAGACAGTGGTGGGTGCCAACGACTTTGAGTCGATGTATGAGATCGTTACCCGCCGCTACAGACGGCTTCTCAACGAAAACCAGCCACTGCCACAGCTTATTGTCATTGATGGTGGTAAAGGGCAGCTGAGTATGGCTGTAAAGGCGCTAAAAGAGTTGGATGTATATGGTAAAATAGCCGTAGTAGGTATTGCAAAGCGCCTGGAAGAGATTTTTTATCCAGGAGATGCTTTGCCTCTTTATATTGACAAAAAATCTGAATCTTTAAAGCTTATACAACGCCTGAGAAATGAGGCACACCGCTTTGCTATTACCTTTCATCGTAGTAAGCGTGATGCAGGTACTTTAAAAACAGAACTCACTGATATAAAAGGCTTAGGTCCCAAAACTGCTGAAGCGCTCCTGGCCAAATTTAAATCTGTCAAGAAGCTAAGAGAGCTTTCGCAGGAGGAGTTATCTGATGAGATAGGCAAAGCGAAAGCCACGCTGCTATACAGCTACTTCCATGAGGCGAAAGAAGTGGAATGAATAGTTGCTCTGCTTTTTATTTGAGATTAAGCATAAAAAGGAAAGGGAGACTCAGCTGAGTCTCCCTTTCCTTTTTATGCTTAATCTTTGTGGTTCTTAGTAGCTCCAAAGGCTATACTCGTATTCTATTAATGCTTCCAAAGCATCCTGTGCAGCAAGTAGTCCTTTTCTGCCACCACCGTAGATATCTGCCAGTCCTCTGTCGTTAGGGTTGGAGATTTTAGTGATGTAAGAGCTGAACAACCAAAGGTCGAATGCGTCAGCTAGATTCTTGTGCTGTGCATCGTTCTGTGCATTATACCAGATAGCCATTTCAGGATTATTGCGGAATATACGCACCAAGTCATCCATTCTAAAGGAACCTACTGTCTGCTCAAAGCCCAAAGGATTTAACGTAGCAGGTACTTTAACGCTGATTGTCTGGATGTCGTGGTACATGCGCGAACGCTTTTTATCGAATACCACGTTCTCCTTCAATTCTAACAAGTACAACTGCTTTGGGAAATATTCTGTACTTACTGGAGCTGCTGTTGCTGCAACGGCGTCATCACCCAAGGCATCTCCCCAAGCATCTAACTCCTCCTCCTGTTCTTCCTGACCAAAACCTGCTGCTATTTCTTCCTCACTTAAACCACCACCTGTTTCTTTAGGAGTCATATTTGCAATGAATTCCTCACGAGTTAACGGTGTGTTAACTGAGTCAGTTTTATAGGCAGTCAATTCACCGCTTTTAACCGCGTTAATGATGATCTTGGTGATTTCCCTGTTTTCAGAAAACATGGGCGTATTCTGCTTTTCACGCAAATCAATTTTACGCCAAACAGTTTTCTTGAAAAGAACATCAGATTCCGGAATTGGCCTTGCGGAAGGGTTACTTGCCGTTGTGTTGGATACCTGCTGCGCCATAGCTCCTGCAGATAATAACATCATACCAGCTGCTACACCTATTGCTTTGATTAGTTTCATACTCCTTGTAAGCTTCTAGATTAGTTTAATGGAACGTTAAAGTTAGGCGCGCCCACGTTAACGTCTACTGCCTGACCTTTGTAGTTCAAACGCTTCACGTCAACTACTTCCAGCATTACCCTGTCTCCTTTGTTAGCCTTGGCAGCAAAACTTGTCAGGTTAGCAGTTGGGCCGTTAATTTCCTGCTGTGCAATCGGCTGATTGTTTCTTATTAAGTATGCGTTCCATTTTGTTACTCTATAACGAGCCTCGTTTGGTAGCAACTGTTTAAAACCCTCATCTGATATAGCCTGTACTTCAACTGCTCTAAAGGATGCAGCAGGCACGCCACGCTTAGGATCTATCGGTTTTCCATTTACTAACGCTACTATCTCTGGTTTAGGTATAGGGCGAACTTTAAAAGTTTCTTTACCGATAGCATTACCACCACTGCTTACGTTAATGGTTACTTCTGTAGCATTTGGGATAATAGTAACTTCACCTTTTTTAGCACCTTTAATGGCAGCACCACCGTTGGCGCTAAAGCTTGGGTCATATACTGCACCCAAAGCAGGAACCTGAATGTTTAGCTCATTCGCTGCCTGGAAGTACAGGGCCTGTACAGCAGCAGATTGTACTTGGATAACTGGCTTCGCTACCACATACTCTTCAGTTACTGTAAACGTTGTATCACGGCCGTTCTGGTTGATTGTAACCTGGCCTTTCCATGTCTGCTTAGAATTACCCTCTGCATCATAGTTAGAGGCAGCTGCTACGAACTCAACTGTACCCATTCCATTGGCAACCTTTACCGGCTTGCCCTGGAAGCTCATTTTAGGAACGATGTTGTCAGAAGAAGCGGCAATGAACATATCTGCTTTATACTTCGTACCAGCCGCTACCGTCTTAGACTCAGCACGGGCCATAGCGAAGATCTTCTCGAATTTGATAATGTCCGCACCAACTTCAGCAGCAAGTTTCTGCAAAGCGTCGGCTTCATACTTCAGTATCTCATTCTCTTTCTGAGAAAGTACAGCTAAAGCAGCTACCATTGGTGTTTCTTCGAAGTTTAGCTCTGCGAAGTCTTTGTTCTTCTGCGAAGGGTCTCTGCTTGCAATCGGATCTTCTGATCCATCGTAAGCCAACTGCGCCGGCATGTTTGGGTTATACTGCTTCAGGAACTTTGCATAGCCGTTCAGCTTATCTTTTAACTCATAAGCCAGACCGTTGTTCTTGTTGGCAGCACCAATCATGGTGTTGGCTACTATGTCATTTCCTTCCGGATTTTCATAGCCGCCTTCCGGTGCTTCTCCTCCTGTTTTCTCAACCAGCGTGTTACGAATGCCTTGAATAAAGGCTACCATTTCTGCTGTTTGCTCTCTTACGTCCTGTGCCTTTGTTAGCACACGCTGGTCATTTGCAGATGGATTCTTGTTGTCTGCAATGGCAGCTTGAATATTGGATACGACCCCGGCATTATCTGTAACTGTTCTCCGGTTCACTTCCTGTAAACTGTCGTCCAGGAACTGAAACTTTAACAGGATAGCCGAGCTCACATTTAAGGCAAGCATCGCGGTCAGTACAAGGTACATCATACCGATCATCTTTTGCCTTGGTGTCTCTTTTCCTCCAGCCATTATATAATATTATATACTGTTGTTTTCTTGTTGATTAATAGAACTGAATTGGAATTAGCTTCTCATTGCTGTAAGCATGTTTCCGTACACCGTGTTCAGGTTGTGCAGGTTCTGCGTTAAGCGGGAAACTTCTTCTTTGAACTGCGCAGTATCTTTGCTGGCGTCCGTCAGGTTTTCCATTGCCATGCTCAGGTTACCATAGAACTTGTTCATCGCCTTCAGGTGATTATTAGCATCCTGAAGTTCCATTTCGTAAACAGCGTTTAATGCGCCTAAGTTCCTCGTCATGTTCTGTACCTGACCGTGGTACTCCTGTGCATCTACTGTAGAGCCAGCCATTTGCGCAAGAGCATCAGCAGTAGTAGCATACGCCTTGTTTATCTGGCCTAACTGGTCAGCAGCAGCTCTTACTTTTACATTATAGTCTTCTGTAGCAGCAGTTGCCTGGCTAAGATCAGCCAATTGAGCTGTTGTGTCACTCAATCTGTTCAGGCCAAGGCCAAGACTGTTGATTGTTTCTGGCGTGATATCAGCATTGCGCATCATTTCATCCAGTTTTCCTGTAACTGACGGTCCGTTGTTAGCAGTAACCGGAACAAGTCCTTCACCTGCAAAATCTTCGGCTAGTTGTGGATATACTCTTGCCCAATCTGGCTCGTGCGGCTGCGGCTGGAAAGCACTGAGGAAGAAGATAACTGCCTCCGTTAACAAACCAACTATAAGCATTTCGTTTGCATAATCCCAGTGTTGGATTTTGAACAATGCACCCACGATTACGACAGCAGCACCAATACCGTAAATTTTTGGCATCAACACGTCGAATAGGAAATTACGACCTCTAGCTTTGCTCATTTTGTTTTCTAATTAATTGTGAACGTTAAAAATAAGGTTGAAAAGGGTTTGATTGATTTTATGAAATGTTATTATCTAAATTCATTGCCAGATGATCTGCCCAGATAAATCATCGTATTACGGAAGCCTATATAAGATCTAGCCGAATCCTGGTACTCAAAGTTACGGGTACCTGTCTCCAGAAAATAGGCGATGTCTTTCCATGATCCACCTCTTACTACTTTGCGCGGCACGTCATCTTTGTCATATACAGGGTTCAAATCCCACGTTATCGGAACGCTGGCTTCAGCATAGGCATCTGAACACCATTCTGCCACGTTACCGGCCATGTCATACAAACCAAAGTCGTTCGGGAAGAATTGTGCTACAGGAGCTGTATAAGTAAATCCGTCGCTGTAATAATCACCACGGCCCGGCTTAAAGTTTGCCAGCAAGCAGCCTTTTGCATTGCGCAGGTAAGGGCCGCCCCAAGGGTAAACAGACATATCACGACCACCTCTGGCTGCATATTCCCACTCTGCCTCTGTTGGCAGACGGAACGCTGGCATTGGTGCCATTCCTGACTCTGTGTTCGCTTGGTTTTTGTGCTTTGTACGCCACTCGCTGAAGTATTTGGCTGCAAACCAATTTACTCCTACTACAGGATAATCGTCGAAAGCTGGATGAGAAAAATAGTACTCCATTAAGGGGTCGCCCATGTGGTAAGTATAATCTCTTACCCAAACAGTCGTGTCAGGATACAATTGATCCATGACATATTCTTCCCCTAAAACATCTATAGAATCCTCCATCATCACATTGATGAACTGGCGGTATTCATTGTTAGTGATCTCAGTTTCATCCATATAGAAGCCACCAATTGTCACTTGCTTGTTCAGGTTGGCCATTGACGCAGCTATGTCCTGATCTGCCTGGCCCATATGAAAAGTACCACCCGGGCAGATAACCATGCCGTAAGGCACCTCCTGTGGATTATACTCTGGACGGTCCTCGGCTCCCACTAGATCTCCCTCGGGCCCGCGTCCCATTCCACAGCCTGCAAGCAGTGCCACCGCCAATGCGAATGTAGACAGCTTAATTAGTTTGTTCATGATGACTATTAAAAAGAAGTAAAAGTTACGATTATTTGTATAATACACTTTGACAGGTGTAGCAAATATATAAGAAATAGATACAATAAAAAAAACAATTCCCTACAACCCGTATTTATTATTTTTTAACGCGGTAAGGAGCTGATTATTATCTGGATGAATAACAAATTTTTTCTGCCCTGGGTGTAGGATTTCTCCGTAAACAGTGCAATTGTGAGGTGTACGCTGTCTCAACTATTTAGTAAAATAATAGCGTGGCGTTCTTACGGGTGGTTTAAATCTGATTACTGGCTCTGGAAGGCGGTAGTTTAGCATCACCTCATGCGAGGTGGGTGCTTTGGCATCCACATTAAAAGTAGTTAAATCTATTGCATAACCAACTCGTAGGGCATTATCCTCAAACAGAGATACTCCCACAAGCGCACTAACAGCTTCTTGATATCTATAATTCAATCCCGCCCAATATTTTTCCTGAAAACTTACACGGCCACCCACATCAAACGAGAATGTTTCAGTGTCGTGCTTGAGTAAAACGGTTGGCGTTACTGTTATATCTGTGGTTAAAGGCAGGTTGTAGCCAGCTGTTACATAAATGTGATTCTCCCCTAAAACGGTTCCTCTGCCTGTGTTGGTTGAATCTGCAAACTCATATTCGGCATGCAGCAGGTTTGTTACACCGCCGCCTGCATAAAATGTTTCAGACTCATACCACAAGCCTGCTCCCATGTCGAACTTTGTGTCCTCACTGTTAAACGGCACGTTAGGGTCGCCGCCATCAATTGCCCTGTAGTTTCCTTTTTTATAGTTGTTTACATTGCCCTGTACGCCTATACCCAATCGGCCGGTTTCACCTATATTGATATGGTAAGCGTATGATACGGCTGCAGTGAGTTGGGTAGTATTGCCGATTCTGTCGCGCATCAGAACCAGGCCCATACCCCCATGTAGCAGGCGCACCGGCGTGCTGGCTGTCAGTAAAAGTGTCCTAGGGGCACCGCCGTCGTCAAAAGAGGCGTCATAGCCCAGCCACTGGTAACGGTAAATGGAAGTAAATTCCGGCCTGTTTGTAATGCCGGCATAGGCAGGGCTGATTTGCATCCCGTTAAACCCGTAATGGGTAAACTGAGGCTGCTGCTGTGCTACTACTGCAGGGGCACAAAAGAGCAGGAGCAACATCAAAACAGGTAGAAGCTTTTTCATAGGCCGTGGCAACATGGCGAAGTATGGTTGCAAAGTGTTGTGGATTGGCACCCGCTGTTCAAATATAGTTATTAAACATTAAAACGCAAACGCAGACTACTTCGTGATAGTATGCGTTTGCGTTTTACTAACTATGTAATACAGAGATAAAAGTTGCGTCAGGTGTCTACTTTTTTAAGTGCTGCTGCTGGTTCTGTATGTATACTTCAATAGCTCCCGTCATGGAAGGGGCGTTCGGCATAGGTGCCTCAATATCAAGTTCCAGACCTGCATCCCGCACCGCCTTGGCTGTTGTAGGCCCAAAGGCAGCGATACGGGTGTTGTTCTGCTTAAAATCAGGGAAGTTGATAAATAGGGAACTGATACCTGACGGACTGAAAAAAGCAATGCAGTCGTAAGTTACATCGTCCAGATCAGACAGGTCAGCAGCCACTGTCTTGTAAATAATTGCCTCTGTATGCTTGATTTTGTTCATGGCAAGAAAACTTGGGATGTCTTCTTTGCGGATATTAGAGCAAGGGAACAGGTAATTCTCGTTCTTATGCTTCTTTATCACCTCAAACAGGTCTTTGGCCGTTTTCTCGCCCACAAATAATTTGCGCTTGCGAAGCGTAATGTATTTCTGCAGGTAATAAGCTGTCTGGTCAGAAATACAGAAGTACTTCATGTCAGCAGGCATTTCTACCTTACTTTCCTGGCAGATTCTGAAGAAATGGTCTACTGCGTTACGGCTGGTAAATATAATTGCCGTATGCGACAGAATATCTACCTTATCTTTCCTGAACTCTTTGAAAGGGACTGGCTCCACATCTATAAAAGCCCTGAAATCGACTTTAATGTCATACTTCTCAGCAATCGACAGGTATGGGGAATTGTCGGTTGTAGGCTGTGGTTGTGTAACCAGAATTGTCTTGATGGGAATTTTGAACCTTTCAGGGTTTGCAGTGCCCTTTGCTTTGCTTTCAGCCATAGTCAGTTGGAACGGTTTTTTAAAATTTCTCCTGCTTCAATACCCGCTGCTAATGCCGTTTTGTGTTTTTAAAAGTTGAAAACAATCAACTTTAGCATAATGGCAAGCGGAATTACTTCTGTGGCGCAAAGGTATGAAAATAAATGCAAATTTAGTACAGGCGCTTTTTTATTTACTGTTGCAAATACCCGCATAATGGTGATTATCAGCACAAACGACACCGCAAGGTTTGATATCAAAAGAATTGTTTCCGGTATAATAGTGTACAGGGACAGGTAAAGGAGCATCACCAGCGGCAAAAACATGCCCAGAAATAGCATCGATCTTATAAACTCTCGATACTGCAATTGCACCACCTGCTCTAACCCAAAGATAAAACCCATTATTTTCAGGAAAAGGTACTTGAGTAGGATAATAAAAAATATGAGTAAAGTATAAAAGAGCACTTTGGTGGTGATGTCGGCCTCAGAAACAGGGAAAAGTCGGTCGAACAGGTTTATTTGCTGCACGTTTGTGTGGATGGCCGCAATAAGCAGTGCCAGTGTGAGCGAAAAGGCCAACACAAAAAGCAGGCTGGAAAGAGAGCGGATCGGCTTCACCAAAACGCCTTCTTCCAATGCGTGGGGGTTCAGGAAGGAGCCAAAGTGAAACAAGCTGCTAAAGTCATTCGGGAAATTTGTCCGGAGGGCGCCGTACACCAGCCCGATCACCAGCAGAAACAGGATAAAGGCATTCTGATTCACGTACTCGCGCATCTGGGCGGAAAGAGGCCGGTCATTTAGTTCGCTTACCTGTGCCTGGGATCGGGGTTGGTTCTGGAATGAACCGACATTAGGCTGCTGCTCCGGATGCCACACCGTCAGCAGGAATTTGCCTTCTACAGGAGGCACTCCTTTGCTGTGCTTTGCTAGATCTATGTTGTAATTAGCAGAAAAATCGGCCTTGAAAATGAGTTGGTTGTTCAGAAAGAGGCACAGGTCCTTTGGAGCAGTAAAACGAATATTAAAAGGCTGGACCTGCGTAATATTCAGCCACTGGTGTAGGGCATTATACTCTGAGTGCCTCCCGGCCACGTACGGCATTAACTGTGTTGCGCCCTCCCGCCGCACCATCCAGTCGGCTGTGATAGCGTTTTTCTGTTCCAGGGGCAGCACCTGTGCCTGCGCAGACCCCAGCCATGTAACGCTATATAAGAGGAAAAAGAGGCTAAGCTTTAATTTTTGCCTTGGAAACAGTTTGTGCACTATGTGATTTATAAACTCCTAAAAACACACTTAATACGACCGAGAAAGCGAACAGAACCATCAGGATTTCCAGATTGCCCCAGTCCCCGAAGCTCACCACAAATGCAATGACCAGCATGTTGATCATGGCAAGGATAAGCACAGTGGTGATTTGGTTGAAGCCCATTGCCAGCAGGCGGTGGTGGACGTGATTTTTATCAGGGATAAAAGGCGATGAGCCTTTCATGATACGAATAAAAGAAACGCGCAGAGTATCGAAAAGCGGCACGAACAGAATCCCTAAAGCCACGGCAGGGGACGCTGGTTCAGGTCGCATCTCTATAAACTGAATAGCCAGAACGGAAATAATAAAGCCACAAAGTAAAGAACCAGTATCACCCATAAAGATGGTAGCTTTGTGAAAGTTATACCGTAAGAAGCCCAGCACACCGCCGATGAGGCAGAAAGCAACGGCTGCGTAGTTACTATAAGCCGTGCCACCGAACAGGTAAAAGTATAAGCCGAACGTGCAGGCAGCGATTAACACAAGTGTTCCTGCCAGTCCGTCCAGTCCGTCTATCAGGTTGATAGAATTCGTGATACCGATGATTACTAAAAAGGTGAAGCCATAGCTCAGCCCTATTGGCAGCTCTCCAATGCCAAAGATGCCCTGAAAGCCTGTGATACGAATGTCTGCCATAAACATGACAATACCAGTGGCTAATAACTGCACAGAGAATTTTTTGAGCGCAGAAATTGTAATCAGGTCGTCTTTCAGGCCAATAAAGAACAGAATAATGCAGCTTGCCAATAGCTGTTGCACGCCGTTGCCAAGGCCGGTGAAGATGGTAAGGGCCGACATAAAGCCTGCAAACATGGCCAACCCTCCCAAGCGCGGCGTAAGTTCTGCATGCACGGTACGTAGGTTCGGGGTGTCCAGGATATTTTTTAGATGCGCCACTCTGATGATAGACGGAACAGCGAACATGGCAATAAGGAAAGCCCAACTAGAGGCAAGTATGAGTGGTAGAATTCTTTGATCCATAGGCGCAAAACGGAAGTAAAGCGAAGGGTATTCTTTACTCCTTTTAAGTTAACAACAGCACATCCTCTCTTTAAAGCATGTTTAAATTTCGTTTTTGTAAGCGAAAACTGACCACAAGGGTTCTGGCGAAACGGTTTTAGAGCTTCTTAGCAGCGCTATGGAGCGAGAAAACTGTAAGTCGGGTTCCCTTAGGAGCGGTTTGCAGCGCGAAGGATGAATTTTAAACATGCTTTTAGCCACAGGCTAATAGTGAAGTAAATATACAAGCAATTTAGTATAAAAAAAGGTTTGTGCTTTTGAGTTAGCGTCTGAACAGGCAAAAAATTTAACTAACTTAGGAATGGAGAACGCCCTGCATCTGCAGCATGCTTATTTCAATCAGGTTGCTTTCCTGAATGGAATCCGGTACAAACACGAACTTCTTGTCAAAAATCTTGCTGTCAATATAGTAGCTTACCCAATATTCGTTGTTGATGTGGAAGATTGCCGGATCAATTGGCTCAATCTGCACAAAGCTCTTCGCCTCCAAGCGCTCAAACATATGGCGCAGCACGGATGTCTTTACTTCATTGCCGTCTATGATGCCATAGCCTTTGGAAGCGACCAGCACGTTCTCCACTGCAAAGGTATTGTTGTTAAGTAAATAAACATTCCAGATGGCTTCTCCGGACTCACTCAGGGAGGTGGCTATTGCTACTGCAACGCCCTCTACTGCTCCAAAATCAATGTCTTTCTTCATGTACTGCTGTCGTAATAGTGGCACCAAAGAGAGCTGCCAGGTGCTTCTGTAGTTTTTCCTCGACCTCTGCCAGCGGCACTTCATGCCCCAACTCCTTCGCCAGCGACGTCACCTGTTTGTCTGAAATGCCGCAGGGTACAATGTTGTTAAAATAGTCCAGGTCGGTGTTAATGTTAAAGGCAAAGCCGTGCATGGTAACCCAGCGGCTGCACTTCACACCCATCGCGCATATCTTGCGTGGGTTTCGCTGCGCCTCGTGGTCCAGCCATACACCTGTAAGCCCCGGAATGCGTCCAGCGGTAATGCCATAGCCTTGTAATGTCAGGATAATAGCCTCCTCCAGGTAGCGCAGGTATTTATGTATGTCGGTAAAGAAGTTTTCGAGGTCCAGGATAGGATAGCCTACAATCTGACCGGGACCATGATAGGTGATGTCTCCGCCGCGATTAATTTTGTAGTAAGTAGCCTCTTTCTTCTTCAGCCCTTCTTCGTTGAGGAGCAGGTGCTCCTGATGGCCGCTTTTGCCCAATGTATATACGTGTGGGTGTGAGCAGAACAGCAGGTAATTTGGTGTAGGCTGCTGTGCGCCCGCCTCTGCTTTACGGTTCTGCACCTTCAGGTCCAGAATGCTGTTAAAGACTTTCTCCTGGTACTCCCAAGCCTCTTTGTAGTCAACCAGGCCCAGGCGTTCAAATTTTATCTTCGTATTTTTCTGCACGCTATTTTTTTGAAAGTTCGCCTTTCAGATAGTCAATATTGTCGATGGTGTTGGGGTCCACGTTATTTAGCTCCGCCAGGTAAACGGATACCCAGTCAAACATGTGGATGAGATGGAACGCCTGCTCCAGGAAAGTAGCTCCCCGAGCCTCCATTACCAGCACATTCTGCACCTTGCGCTCGAAGATTTTCTTTGTCAGGTCCATGCGCAAATGCACGCGCGGGTGGTCGTAACTGGTTTTGATGAGCAGCACCACAAGCTGTCCGTAAAGGTTTTCCGGGTGCTGCCACCCTGCAATTTCGTTGTGGTTTATCTCCGGGAAAACATTCACATGGCTCAGTTGCTTAGCGTTTTGGTTAATCTGTTGCTGAAAGCGTGCTGCCACCGGCTCCATTGCGTCGCTAACGTACAGCATCGGCAGCTTATTATGGAAAGCGTTCGCCAAAGCGCTGGCCTGCACCTTTATACTTCCCGACAGCTCCTCCAGGAGATTGATACTCTGCCTTATCTCTGTTTTAAAGGTATCGTCCAGCAGTTCGGCATGGTGCAGTAGGTACAGCATTTGTATAAACGAGTAACCCAGGCAGGCCCGTGGCTGCTGTGATTCGCCGGGTATGGCAATATAGGGCATGCTGTTTTCCTGTGCAATGCGCAGCATTTCCCCACCAGAAGTAACAAAGCAGACAGCGGCATCGCTACGTATGGCGGCTCTTACCGCAGAAAGCGTCTCCTCTGTGTTTCCGGAGAAAGAGGAGGCAATAAACAAAGTGTCCGGCCCAACAAAGGCTGGGATTGTATACCCTTTGTTTACTATAACAGGTACAGAAGCTTTGTCGGCTACGTAAGACTGGATGATGTTGCCCCCAATACCAGAGCCACCCATGCCTGCTATGACTAAATTATTATACCTAAGGCCGGAGAAATTAACGGTGGCTTTTTCTCCGATATCCATTGCATCGCGTAGCTGCTGCGCAAAGCCTTCAACAAGTTGCTTCATAATTCGTCTTTAATTCTGATGAACAATCATTTAATCTCAGACTGGTGCAAATTACGAGATAATTAATGGCTTCTCAAATTAACGCCCACATCCTCACCGGGCAAGCCGGTGAAAACCGTGCCGCAGCTTACCTGCTGCAACAGGGTTATACCATTGTGCGAAGGAACTTCAGGCACAGGCGCGCTGAAGTGGACATTATTGCACAGAAAGAGAACCTGCTGATTTTTGTAGAGGTTAAAACCAGAAGTACTGATAGGTACGGATATCCGGAGGAGGCAGTTAGCGCGAAGAAGGAAACAATGCTGCTAGAAGCTGCGCAGGAGTTTATCTACAAAATAGACTGGCAACATGATATTCGGTTCGACATTATCGCCATCACCTTAAGCACACCTGTAGCCATACACCATATAGAAGACGCCTTTTACTAACGCTTTGCCTGCGAGCGCTTGTCTAGCTTATCTTTCTCATAAATAAGCGTTCCGTGCCGGTCGTATTCCTTTACTAAATAAGGTTCAAAGCGCTCGTCATACCCAGTTTTAGGATACTGGTACTCATGATGGCGCCGGCCGCGGAAGTCATAATAATGAATCCAGGTGCCTACTTTGTGGCCTTTCTCATACTGCCCCGACCACTGCACCTGCCCGTTTTCATAGAAGCGGTAGTATGTGCCCTGTACTTCGCCATATACATAAGGTACCACCTCTTTAATCTGCTTTTGAGCACCGTCATAGTAAGTAACCACCGCATCGCGTACAAAACCTTTCTCGTAGTGGTCCTTTCCAACTAGGGTGCCTTCCTCGTCAGGTCTGTATTTCTCCCAGCGCAGGTGCTTGGTGCCTATATAAAAATAACCTTCCTCTACTGTTTGCCCGTCAATCTTCTTTACGTAAGGGCCGTGCAGCACCTTATAACGTGCTTGGTCTACTTCGTTGTTGCTGGTGCGGTATAGCTTGCGCTTTTTGGTGTCATACAGGTATTTAAGAGGGGCATACGGATTGAGTTCCTCTTTCTCAGGAAGGTAGCTGAAAGTTTCTAAGGTCTGGCGGGAACTGCGCCCTGTCTTGATAAATCCGCGCTTTACCTTATAGCCCAGGAAATAACGTTTGCTTTGCTTCTTCTTCTTTCGCTTTTTTTCTCCCTCTACCTCCTCCTTTTCCAGCGCCTTCCGCACTTCCACATCAGGGTTTATAGTGTCTCCGGAGGCAAGAACATCGGCTTTGGTGCCTCCTTTCAAGCGTGCCTGGTCCAGGTGATAATCGCTGTTCCACTTAGGTTGGCCGCAACCGCCCAAGGTGAACAACCCTAAGCCTGCTACAAAAGTCAACGCCAGAAGAAGAAAATGCCTCATTATTAATATCGAATAAAGAATTTGAATACCTAATTGTTAGAATATAAAATGGATGGTTCCGCTATGTTTCTCTTGTTGTTCAACAATTTAACAATTAAGCCATTTAACCATCATCCCAGCAATAAACAATCAGATTCTAAACGTAAAGATGAACATAAATCATATAAGCACCAATACGCAAACTGTCCCTATAACTTTACCTGTGGCAGGTTAGTTTCATGAGGAGGAGCGGTAAAAGCAAAAAAGGCAGCACCCTGTGGGCACTGCCTTAAACTGTTTGGTATAATATTGATTTGTAAAGTTTTTTCTATTCTTTCGTCATCAGCTCAAAGCTGCGTTTCACGAAAGTGGTAAGGGCAGCGCCAGACAGCATGTTCTGCGACAGCAGCGCCAGGTCAAACGCCTGACGGGCAACAGCAGACTTGTTGTCGCCTTCAGAGCTCAGCACGCGCTGGTTCAGCGGGTGGTTCGCGTTGATGGTCACGTTATAGGTATCTGGCATATCACCCATGAACATCATGCCGCCACCACCGGTCTTGTTCATGTCCTTCATGCGGCGCATAAACTCGGGCATCGTAATCACCACCGGGGCATCGTCCGGAGCCAAAGCAGCCACTTCTACGTGCATGTGCTGGTTATTGATAGCCTGCTCGTAAGCCGCTTTCAGGTCTTCCTTCTCCTGGTCGTTCAGCACACTCTCCTTCGCCTCGTCGCGCTCAACTAACTTGTCGATGGTTTCAGAGTCCACGCGCTTCAGGGTGGTTTTCTCCAGCTTCTGCTCCAGCATACCAATAAAGTGGCTGTCAATCACAGAATCCAGCTTCAGCACGTCGTAGCCGCGGTTTTGAGCCGCCTCGATAAATGCATGCTGCTTGTCGGCATCTGTGGTGTACAAGAATACCAGTTGCTCGCTTTTGTTTGTCTGGTTGGCCTGCACTAATGCTTTATAATCCTCTATAGTATAGTACTTGCCTTCGGTGTTCTGCAGCAGCACGAAGTCTTTGGCTTTCTCATAGAATTTATCGTCAGAGAGCATGCCATACTTCACGAACACGTTGATGTCGTTCCAAGTCTTCTCGAACGTCTCGCGGTCTTTCTTGAAGATGTCGTTCAGCTTATCAGCTACCTTTTTAGTGATGTAGGTGTTGATTTTCTTTACGCTGGAATCAGCCTGCAGGAAAGAGCGGCTCACGTTCAGCGGAATGTCCGGCGAGTCGATGATACCGTGCAGCAGCATCAGGAACTCCGGTACCACGTCTTTCACCTCATCAGTAATAAACACCTGGCGGGAGTACAGCTGAATCTTGTTTCGCTGCAGCTCAAAATCGTTCTTAATTTTAGGGAAGTACAGGATACCTGTCAGGTTAAACGGATAGTCCACGTTCAGGTGAATCCAGAACAGTGGTGGCTCCGAGAACGGGTACAGTTCTTTGTAGAAGTTCTTGTAGTCCTCGTCTGTCAGGTCAGCAGGCTGCTTTGTCCAGATTGGGTTCGGGTTGTTAATCACCTCTCCCTCAAACTCAATCGGCACAGGCAGGAACTTGCAGTACTTGTCGAGGATGTTGCGGATGCGCGCTGTTTCCAGGAACTCGTCAGAATCTGGGGCAACGTGCAGAATCACATCAGAGCCACGGTCTTCTTTCTGAGCATCTGTGATAGCAAACTCTGTGCTACCATCGCAGGTCCAGCGGGCGGGTTCTGCGCCTTCCTGGTATGATTTGGTCACGATGTCTACACGGTCGGCCACCATAAAGGCAGAGTAGAAGCCTAAACCGAACTGACCGATTATTTGGTCTTTGTCTCCATCGGAGTCTTTGAAGCGCTCTACAAACTCAGAAGCGCCTGAAAACGCAATTTGGTTGATGTACTTCTTGATTTCCTCCGCCGTCATACCGATACCGTTATCTGATATCGTGATGGTGCGGTCGTCTTTGTTTACCGCTACCTTTACCTTCAGTTCGCCCAGGTCGCCTTTATACTCGCCAACAGCTGCCAGACGCTTCACTTTCTGTGTGGCATCTACAGCGTTGCTCACTAACTCACGCAGGAAAATCTCGTGGTCAGAGTATAAAAACTTCTTGATGATGGGGAAAATATTCTCGGTGTGAATCGAAATATTACCTCTTTCTTCCATGTTGCTACTATATATGTTTTTTGAAAATTCTTTTTAACCGACAGGGTGATTTGCCAATAGCTTTCAAATCCTGTTCCAGAGCGGCGGCGGCACTGCTTTTGTGACAGGTTGTCAGAAAAGCGTATATAAATTGACAAGACTGGTCCTGAAAAATTTGCATTAAGGAACATTCCGGCGGTATCTGTAGTAGAAGAAGAGTCGAAAACGCAGCGTCAGCTTTATACAAATGCAACATTGTGGAATTAATTGTACATTTGCTGAGGTTCCTATATAAAAGGTGCAGTCCTTCCTGAAATATATCGCCCTGTTCTTGCTCCTGCTTTTCTGCAGGGCCATGGTACCGGATGCCCTTTTGCTGGATTTGCATCCGCATACCCATACCGTGCATACCGACCACACGGATATGCACGAAGCGCAGGTTGGCCTGAAGCACAAGCATTGTTCCGTAGAGGATATGTTTGGCAAGCCTTATCAGGGCAGCTTTCCTCCCTTTGTTTTAAAACCTATTATACATCGCGCTACCTATGCCGTGCGTTATACCGGCACATGGCACAGCGCAACCCACACTTCTACTTTTCTTCGCGGCCCACCTTCGGCTTAGTTTTAGCTCCTTACCCGTTTTACCTGATTATATTCATGTCTGTACATGGTTTTCTGAGCAGGTGCGGGTATACTTTAATTATTACAATAGCCCCATTGGCTCGCCAGCATCATTTGCTGAAGGACGCCTCTACGGGGTTTGGCAGAAGCTACAATAGCCTTTGCCGATTATTGCTAAAACCTTAGCCGTGTTCTTTTTAAAATACTTTCAGCATATTTTTTTGCTGATACTTCTTTTTCTGGCGATGCAGGTGCAGCCGGCACTGGCGCAGCTGTTACCTCCTCCTGATTTGGAAACAGGTGAGGAGCAGGACTGTGGCCTTACCTTATCAGGCAAAGTGCTGGACCACGACTCCCGTGCTACGCTTGTGGGTGCCACCGTGTCCATTCCAAAGCTGCACCAGGCCTCCGCAGCTGATGCGTATGGGAACTACCATTTCCACCACCTGTGCCAGGGCACCTATACTTTGCAGGTAACTTATGTGGGTTATGAGCCGGAGAGCTTTACTATCCGGCTGACAGGTTCCTCTGTCAGAGACCTGCAACTGCACACAGCTGCCAGAACACTGGGCACGGTGGAGGTAACGGGTGCTCATCTGCAGGAGCAGGCGCAGTCGTCGTATACACTAGCGGGGCGGGAACTAGCGGAAACGCGGGGGTTGTCGCTGGCTGGGTCGCTGAAGGGTATTGCAGGTGTTACCACCATACAGACCGGGCCTACTATTTCCAAGCCCGTGATACATGGCATGCACAGCAACCGCGTGCTGCTGCTCAACAACGGGGTGCGACAGGAGGGCCAGCAGTGGGGCTCGGAACATGCCCCCGAGATAGACCCCTTTGTGGCTAGCGAAATGAAGGTGATAAAAGGAGCTGCCGGTGTGCGCTATGGAGCGGATGCCATCGGGGGCGTGGTGATTGTGGAGCCGCGGGCACTGCCGACTACACCAGGTGTAGGCGGGGAGGTAAACCTGTTGGGCAGCACGAACAACCGCCAGATGGCCGCATCAGCTACCGCAGAAGGTAACTTTGCCGGTATTCCGCCGCTAAGCTGGCGGCTGCAGGGTACCTATAAGAAAGCAGGAAACACCCGCACGCCAAATTATTACCTGGACAACACAGGCTTTGAGGAGCAGAACTTCTCGGCGGCACTTGGTTACCAGAAAGAGAAGTTTGGCGGAGAGCTGTTTTACAGCCAGTTCAACACGAAGCTGGGCATCCTGCAGGCCTCCCATATCGGTAACCTGACAGACCTGAACTATGCGATTGAGCGTGGCAGACCAGCCGGAGCCGAAAACGTGGATTTTACCTACGAGATAGATCGGCCTTACCAGAACGTGCAGCATGACCTGCTAAAGGCAAAGGCATACCTGCAAACCGGCGAGGCAGGCAGGCTGGAGTTTGTATATGGTTTGCAACGCAACAGGCGGGAGGAGTATGATGTGCATGGCCCCGCAACCGGAAACCCGGCACTCTACCTTAACCTGAACACGCATACCACAGAGGCTATCTGGGAACACCGGCCGCTGGGCAACTTCACTGGGTCAGTGGGTGTGAGCACCATTTATCAGCAGAACACCTATAAGTACAGCGACTTTCTGCCTTACTATACCGGTATAACAGCCGGCGCTTTTGTCATTGAGAAGTGGCGGAAGGACAGGCTGCAGTTGGAAGCTGGTCTCCGATACGATTACAAGTATTTGCAGGTAAAGCGGTTCTCATCAAGTAGAGAGCTGTTAAAGCCTGAGTATGATTTTAACAACGTATCGGGTACCTTGGGTGCATTGTATGATGTGGGCTATCACCTTACCTTTGGCCTGAGTGCCACTTCTGCCTGGCGGGCACCTAGTGTAAATGAGCTATTCAGTGATGGCGTGCACCACAGTGCTGCCACTTACGAGGTAGGTGATCCGGAGTTGGGTTCGGAGCAGGCGTATAACTTTGAGGCATCTGTAAATTATTTCGGCAACACGCGCCTTAACGGTCAGCTGAGTCTCTACCACAACTTTATCAACAATTATATTTACCAGGCACCGCTTGCCAACCCTGTGCTCACTATACGGGGGGCTTTTCCGGCTTTCCGGTACAGGCAGACGGATGCCACCTTTAGTGGAGTAGATTTAAGTCTGGAGTACAACCTGCTTCCGAACCTAGTGATAGATTCTAAAACAGCTATTGTGCGTGCCAGAAACACAGTGGCAGATGATTATCTCATCAACATTCCGGCAGACAGGTTTGATAACAGCCTGCGCTATGAGTTTGGTCAGTCAGGCAATGGGAAACGCTTTTCAGACATCTATGTCTCCTTAGGAGGTACCTATGTGGCAGAACAGACGCGTGTGCCGGAGAAAACGGATGAGGATTTTGCCCCTGCACCTGACGCCTATTTTTTAATGCAGGCAGCGGCAGGGGCTACAGTGTATTTCGGGAAGCAACCGGTGGAGATAGGCATCACGGGTAACAACCTGCTGAACACCACGTACCGCGATTACCTGAACCGCTTCCGGTATTTTGCTGATGAAGTGGGCCGCCTGCTCATGTTCCGGATTAAAGTGCCCTTAGATTTTAGCAAAACTTAAATTAAATTTTTTACATCAGCATTGTGCTGATGTATCATGTAAATTAACTTTTTCAAAAATACTTTTACTTATGAAAAATCTATTTAGACCTTACCTGATTGCTTTTATGATGGGATCTTTGCTGTTCGCTTCCACGTCCTGCGAGGATGATGATCCAACACCACCAGTTGAAGAAGGTGAGCTGATCACGACTGTTACCATCAACCTTGTGCCTGAAGGAAAGGGGCAGAATGTAAGCGCTATCTTCAGCGACCCGGATGGGCCAGGCGGTGTTGATGCTACAATCCAGACGCTAAACCTGGCGCCTAACACCGTGTACAATGCCACTCTTACTTTCTCAGACGACAGCCAGACGCCGTCCGAGGATATTACAGCGGAGATAGAAGAAGAAGGGGATGAGCATGAGGTGTTTTATGAAGCATTGGGCGGCCTGAACGTTACGGTTGATAAAACAGATATGGACAGCAATAACCTTCCTATTGGTTTGGAGGCCACCATCACAACTGGCGCAGCAAGTACAGGTACACTACGCGTTACGCTAAAGCACCAGCCTGATTTGAAAACCGCAAACAGCGGTATTTCGGTAGGCGAGACTGATGTAGAAGCTAGCTTCCCGGCTGTGATACAGTAAGCTCCAGTCAGAACAAAAGTAAAAGGAGGCGCAGCTTTATACTGCGCCTCCTTTTTTATATACAGCACTCTGTAGCTATACTTGTTCCTTTGGCTTCCTTGCCACTTGCTCAATTGCTTTGCTGATGCGTTTGGCCTTTGTTTCCGGTCTTTTAGCCTCCAGCACAGCCACTACATATTCTTTCCGGTGCGTAAACGCCAGCTGGTTAAATTGTTCCAGCACGCCTGCCTCTTTCAGTGCCTGCTGCATATCTTCGGGTACTGTTACTGTTTTTGTTTTCCTGTCGATGCCGGGCATATCTACTCCAAGCTTGGAAGCTTCTTTCCGCTCCGCCTGGTGCCTGAACCGTAAGGCCGACCACGTTTCATCAATGGCAACCTGCCTTACACCGGAATAACCTAAGGCCGCAATTGCTTCCCAGCCATTGTCGCGGTTTAGATCTGTTTTTATTCCCGATGATTTCTTTGGATAAGCTATCCAGAGCATTGCTTCCGGTTTCAGCAGGGCAACAGCCTGTGGGACGAGGCTTTCTAACTCTTCCTGGCGCTGCACAAACAGCAGTACCGCGTCATAAGTACCTACTGCAGGAGCCTGAGCCGTTCGTGTATAGTTACATCCTTCCGCCGATAAAGCCTGGGCAAATGCTTCTGGTGCATTTAGGAGTAACAATTTGTAGTCACGCTTTAACTGTAGTTTCTTGGTTAATTCAGACATGAGTAGATAAATGCTTTTGCTGTTATAATGCTTCAGGTATGTGGCGTAGCGTGGCTATTACCTATACCCTACGTTATGGTCTATTTTTTATTTTATTCCATAAACTCCTGTGGCACAACCATAGAAGTAATTCTTATAATTTGACTTCAATCTCTCACTAATTAAACGCTCATGGAAGTGTTTACTACTCTTGAAACTTGCGCAATATTTTCCCAGCATCCTGTAATCCTCCGAGTTTCCCAAAAACATTTTCCCAATCAACGGAATAATTATTTTCAGGTAGAACATATATATCCACTTAAGTAATAGGACCTTCGGCTCTGAAATTTCGATGAGCGAGAAGGAACCACCTGGTTTTAAAATCCTAGCAATTTCCTTTGCAAGTATTGCTTGTTGTTCATCATTGAATGTTTTAAGTCCAAAGGTCGAGATAACGAAATCAGCAGACTCAGAAGGGATGTTATTTTGTAAAATATTAATCTGTTTTAATTCAATATTTTTATTTTTTAATCTCTTTATGTGTTTGGCTGCCTTACGATTCATCTCGTCCGATATATCCACCGCAATTATCTGACCTTTTGAGTTTATCAGTTTTTGGATTTCAGTCCATGCTTCACCCATTCCAGACATCAAATCAAAACCCTTTGCCGATTCTTTTATCGGTGGCAAATCACCTATGCATTGCCTTCTCCATCTTGATGTAAACCCGAATGAAGTCAGAAGATTAGCAAAACCGTACGTTTTAGACATCCTATCAAACATACCACTGACATATTCTGGATCATATAAATCTACATTAGATTTTCTCATTCATTTGACCTTAGCTATTGTAAAACGGAGTTATTCCGTTTAGAGCATGTTTAAATTTAGAGGATTAGCAAAAAAGAGCGAGTCAGTGCGTAAGCAATGGGTAACCAAACTCAAAAGCTTATGCAATCTCAATACAAGAGACTCACTGACTCGCAATGGGACATTG
>NZ_SSNI01000015.1 GCF_010015475.1 Pontibacter pamirensis | reverse complement strand
GAAGGCTCGACAAAGACCATGAAAAGACCACTAAAAGCGCAGAAGCATGGGTACTATGGCAGAATTGTCAGCTCATTCTTAACCGGATTGACTAAAAATCAGAACGTTACAAATTTAAACATGCTCTTACTTTGGCCACACCCACTCCCATACTTCAAATCATAAATTTAGAAACTGTTTTCTCCACACAGAGTGGCATTGTCAGAGCCGTGGATAAAATATCATTCGAAATATTTCCGGGAGAGACGGTAGCCATAGTAGGAGAGTCAGGCTCGGGGAAGTCTGTAACAGCGTTGTCGGTAATGCGGCTGTTGGATACACCTGGCGGCATAGCAGGAGGGGAGGCTGTTTTTCATTCGAATGAGTTTGGGCAGGTTGATTTGCTACAGCTACCTGAGAAGCAGCTGCAGGGGTTGCGCGGAAAAGAAATCAGTATGATTTTCCAGGAGCCGATGTCGTCGCTGAACCCGGTGTATACCTGTGGAAAGCAAGTGGCAGAGGTGCTGCTGCTGCATACTAAATTAACCAAACAAGAGGCGAGGGAACGCACGATACAGCTTTTTGAGAAGGCAAAGCTGCCACGCCCGGAGCAGATGTATGATGCTTATCCACACGAAATTTCTGGTGGGCAGAAGCAGCGCGTGATGATTGCCATGGCCATGGCCTGCGAGCCCGCCATACTCATTGCCGACGAGCCCACCACCGCCCTCGACGTAACGGTGCAGGCACGCATGCTTCAACTAATTGACGAGCTGCGTGTGAAAGAGAACACGGCTGTGCTGTTCATTACGCACGATTTAAGTGTGGTAGCCGAAATAGCCGACCGCATTCTGGTCATGTATAAAGGCAAACTGGTGGAGCAAGGCAACACATTCGATATTTTCACAAATCCGCAGCACCCATACACCAAAGGCCTTCTGGCCTGCCGCCCGAAGCTATCAGATAAACCACAGTCTGTTTTGCCCACCGTGTCTGACTTTATGGAGGAGGATGCCTTCGGGAACATCATCGAAAAGAAAAAGCACGCACACGAGCCGCCACTAGAGGATGTGGTGAAGAGACATACATTAACGTACCTGGAGCAGCAACAGGCAAACGGGCAGAAGCCACCGCTGTTGCAGGTTAAAGGATTGAAGGTATACTTTCCGGCAAAGAAAAACTTCTTTGGCCGCACCACCGAGTATATAAAAGCAGTGGATGGCGTGAGCTTTGAGGTGCAGCCCGGTGAAACGATTGGTCTGGTTGGAGAGTCGGGCTGCGGCAAGACAACGCTAGGTCGTGCGCTGTTGCGGCTGGTAGAGCCAACGGAGGGGAATATTCTTTTTGAGGGCTACGATATTGCCCAATTTAGCGCGACGGAATTGCGTAAAAGCCGCCGCAACTTTCAGATGATATTTCAGGACCCTTACGCTTCGCTGAACCCGATGCATACAGTAGGAGAGGCAATAATGGAGCCGATGCGTGTGCATAAGCTTTATACCAGTGGCAAAGAGCATCGTGCAAAAGCAATGGAACTGCTTGATAAAGTGGGGCTTTTGCCGGAGCACTTCCAGCGTTATCCACATGAGTTTTCAGGGGGGCAACGGCAGCGCATCAGCATTGCGCGGGCATTGGCACTGCAACCAAAATGCATCATCTGCGACGAGTCGGTGTCTGCTCTGGATGTTTCGGTGCAGGCGCAGGTACTGAATTTGCTCAACAAGCTGAAGCAGGAGTTCGGGATAACCTATATCTTCATCACCCACGACCTCTCCGTAGCAAAGTACATGTCAGACCGTATCCTGGTGATGAGCAAAGGCAGGATTATAGAGAGCGGTGCCCCCGACCAACTGTTCAAAAACCCGCAGCAGGAGTATACCCGAACCCTTCTCAGCGCTATACCCAGGGGCGAGCCGGAAGACATTCTGGCAGCACAGCAGAAGCGGAAAGCTATGAAGGCGCTGGGTTAGAACCGAGGCCCCGGTAGGTTTCAAATACATTCCTGGGGATACACTACTTAATTTACCAGTTGCGCAATCAGTTCTCGTTTCTTTTCTTCGCTTTGTTTTGCTTCCTGAAGTACAGGCGCCATTTCCTTTACAAGGGCAACGTTCACCCTCATCAACAGCAGCATGTTCAGCGATACGCTATCAGGTATTTCCATCTGGTCCAGCATCTTCACATACATGTTGGCCATGTATAGATTTCCTTCTTCAAGATAGTAATCAGCCATAAGGAAGTTAAACATCACCAGTTCGGATATATGAAACATATCGCGGTTCGGGTACACCCCTTTCAGGTTAAACTGGTTGTTGAAAACAGCCGGAACCTCGTCTGCTTTTTCCTGGTCCAGCAGCAGTTCAGCATACATTATTTTGCCGTGCAGGTAATCCGGGAACTGCTCGTGCAACTGGATGATTGTTTCCTCCGCTTTTTCATCTTCACCCAACTGCTGGTACGTCATAGCCAGGTAATTCCAGAAAATCGGGTTCTCCGGCCATTTTTTTATATTCTGCTGCAGCCGCTCTACTGTTTGCTTCAGAACTGATTCTGAGTTGTCTTTAGGCTTTAGCAGGCCTGTGCCGGGTTTATCTGAAGCATAATCTGGTTTCAGAATGTCTAAGGGGTTTGTCTGCTCGGAGGGGACAGATGCTTTTACCGTTGCTATAATTTGAGCGGCTTCACTCAGCTCTTCGTCAGAATAGTTGTTCTGTAAGGGCTCATAGGTAATGGCCATACCCACGTGTTCCAAATCAGAAGTGAGCAGGTCAACGGCCTGGGTTGGCGCGGCAACTGTTTTGTCATACATATAACCAGCCGCTTCTATGAAGTTAATTAACTCCTCCGGCTCCGTTTCATCTATAAACTCCTCCCAATCCCCCTCGTCCCAATCCTCCGGAAAAGCATAATAGTCATCATCCAGGTCATCCTCAAAATCGTCATCCAAAGCCTCTCCTAAACGGCCATCCACCACATCATAATTACCAGGTCCGGCGTGTTTTTCTAACTGGCGCAGGTAATATTCCGCTCTGGGATCACCGGCGGGGTTTATGAGCAGCGCAGGTTTTCCGTTGCGGCCAAACTCCAGCTCAATCAGTTCCACGTCTTCGGTATCTTCTTCCAGTATCATCTGTGTCAGTTGAAACTCAGGGTGAGGAGCAATGCCATACTCCTGTGCATAGGCAATAGCACCGTATATAATGTTGTGGGCCAGCTCGTACGAAATATCTTCCATGTCCACCGGAATGCTTGTAAGAAGATCTTCGAACTTTTCTTCCGTCGTGTTGAAGTAATAGAAAGTGCTTTTGACGCCGGTACAAAACGTATCTACCAGGTAAACGCCTACCGTCACGTGGCCGTTTACGTGCTTTCTGGAGACAAAAATTTCGGCCATGCCATCCTCCTCCCAATGTTCATTTATTACGCATTTATAGATGGGTAAGCTTCTGGCGCGGCCGCTGGAGAGGTATTTTTCGTCGTTAAGAGTTGCCGGTGCATTTTTACCTTTTGCAGGCGCACCCTTCTTCTTTTTCTTTGCCATTGCGTGAAAGGTTTTGGCGGTACCGTTATATACTATGCTGTTTCCTCCATCTACGTTTCTACGGGCTTGTTTGATAACATGTAATTCAAACTCTGTCTGTAAAACATAACTATTTTCTCTGCTGCTACTACACGAAGCCTGACGCAAGGCGGTTAATTACTTATCTATAGCTTATATATGAAGTATTATATATAAATTCACCATAAAATTTCCCATCACCTTAGCCATACAACCACATCCGGCGTATAGGAAATAAACTATTTAAGTAAAAGATTGTAAATAGAAGCGGCGGCTGTTTTGTGGCTGCCAGATGCATAAAGAGATACATGAGAAGTAAAGACAGTAACAAAGGCGGCAAAGACAACGACAGCCGCAACGAACGCAACAGCCCCAGAGGACGGGGCGATTCATCATCAAGAGGCAAATCATCTAAAGGGGGAGGCTCCTCCTCCAGGCGCGGCGGATCTTCCTCCGGCCGCAAAGATACCCCTAAGTCAGCCAAAGCACGGGTGCTGGAAGCTTTCTCCGACAGCCCGGATACCGTATTTACGCAGCGCCAGCTGTGCCGCCGCCTGGGGATAACAGACAAAAAAGGCCGTGAGCAGGTAAACAGCCTGTTGCAGACCCTGGTGAAGGAAAATAAATTGCTGCCGATTGACGACGAAAAGTTCATGTTGAACCTGAAGGTGGATATCATCACTGGTCGCGTTGATCTCGCAAACAGCAAGTACGCCTATATCGTGTCGGAAGGGCGCGAAGAGGACGTGCGCGTGTTCCGGGAACACCTGAAGTATGCGATGGACGGTGACACGGTAAAAGTAGAAGTATCGCCAACCGTGCACGGCGGACGCCAGGAGGGTGTGGTTATTGAAGTGCTGGAGCGATCCCGCACAGAACTGGTGGGGATTATGGAGTTGTCGAAGAACTTTGGCTTTGTGGTGCCCGACTTTAAGAAGCTGTACTTTGATGTGTTTGTGGGAGAGCGTGGACTGAACGGTGCGCAATCCGGCGACAAAGTGCTGGTGAAGATTGTGGAGTGGCCGAAGAGCCCCGGTAAGAACCCAACCGGGGAAGTAACCCGTGTGTTTGGCCCGGCTGGTGAACATGAGGCCGAGATACACTCTATCATGGCGGAGTTTGGTTTACCGTTTGAGTTTGATGAAGCGGTGGAGGAAGAGGCGGAAAGCATCTCTGATAAGATAACGAAGGCTGAAATAGCCAAGCGCCGCGACTTCCGCGACGTCACGACCTTCACCATTGACCCGGCTGATGCGAAAGACTTTGATGATGCCCTGTCGATACAGAAACTGGAGAACGGGCATTACGAGATTGGGATACATATTGCCGACGTAACGCATTACGTGCAGCCAAAGACTACACTCGAGAAAGAAGCTTTTCGCAGAGCGACCTCGGTTTACCTCGTAGACAGAACCATACCAATGCTGCCGGAGCGCCTTTCCAACGGCCTCTGCTCTTTAAGGCCGGAAGAGGAGAAGCTAACTTTTTCAGCGGTGTTTGAGCTGGACGAGAACGGCAAACTATACGATTCGTGGTTTGGTCGCACCGTCATCTACTCCGACCGCCGCTTTGCTTACGAGGATGCACAGGAGCGTATTGAGTCCGGCGAAGGTGACTTTGCAGAAGAAATAAACATACTAAACGGTATCGCCAAAAAGCTCAAAGACAAACGCTTTAAGAACGGCGCCATCAGCTTTGAGACAACAGAAGTAAAGTTTAAGCTGGATGAGAACGGAAAGCCGCTTTATGTGTATGTGAAAGAGCGTAAAGACGCTCATAAGATGATAGAAGAGTTTATGCTGCTGGCCAACAAGAAAGTGGCCGAGTATGTCTATAATTTGGGCAAAGGCAAGCGCCGTCCGACTATGGTATACCGTACCCACGGCTCTCCGGACCCTGACAAACTGAGCACTTTCTCGCTGTTTGCCCGCAAGTTCGGCTACAAAGTAGACCCGGATGGTGATATATCAGAAGAACTGAACAACCTTACAGAAGAGATAGAAGGTAAGCCGGAGCAGAGCGTACTGCAGAACCTGGCTATCCGGACCATGGCAAAGGCTAAGTACAGCACGGAGCCGGAAGGCCACTTCGGCCTGGCATTTGACCACTACTCGCACTTCACATCGCCCATACGCCGTTACCCGGATATGATGGCGCACCGCCTCCTGCAGCATTACCTCGACGGAGGCAAGTCAGAGGAGAAGGATGAATACGAAGAGCGTTGCCGCCACTCCTCTGAGATGGAGAAACGTGCCGCAGATGCGGAGCGTGCCTCTATTAAATACAAGCAGGTAGAGTTTATGAAAGACACTATTGGCAATCAATACAAAGGGATTGTGTCTGGTGTCACAGAATGGGGTATATTTGTGGAGATCGAGGAAAACAAGTGCGAAGGTATGGTTCGTTTGTCTGACCTTAACGACGACTACTACGAACTGGACGCGAACAACTACCGCATCATCGGCCGCCAGAACAAACGCATTATTTCGTTTGGTGATGAGGTGATGGTAGAGGTGAAAAGCGCCAACCTTGCCGACCGTACCATTGATCTGACGTTAATCGAAACCCTGAAAAAATAGTAAGTATCCTGTGGATATCAGCACCCTTTCTGAAAAGATAAATCACACATTGTCCACGCTCCGATATGGCGAGCACCCGGTTGAGCTGTATGAGCCCATCCGGTACATCATGGCCTTGAGCGGGAAGCGCATACGGCCTTTGCTGGTACTTTTGGCAGCAAAAATGTATGACGACGATGTGGACAAGGCGGTTTTGCCGGCGGTGGCGGTAGAGGTTTTCCACAACTTCACGCTCATGCACGACGACATTATGGACAAGGCACCGCTGCGCCGTGGTGAGCAAACCGTGCACGAAAAATGGGACGCCAATACGGCTATTCTCAGTGGCGATGTGATGGTGGTGCGGGCATACCAGTTGTTGCTGGGTGTGGAGCAGGACAAGCTGGCGCAGGTGCTGGAGCTGTTCAGCGAAACAGCTGCCCAGGTGTGCGAGGGCCAGCAACTGGACATGAACTTTGAGCAGCGCGAGCAGGTAAGCATACAGGAGTATATCCGCATGATTACGCTGAAGACTGCCGTGCTCCTGGGCTTTAGCCTGGAGCTTGGGGCAATCCTTCAGAACGCGCCGCTTTCCGATGCGGAGCACCTGAAGGCTTTCGGAGATAATGTGGGCATTGCCTTCCAGCTGCGCGATGATTTGCTGGACGTATATGGTGATAAAGCCAAGTTCGGGAAGCAGGTAGGTGGCGACATCCTATCGGACAAGAAAACCTTCCTGATGCTGACGGCGCTGGAGCAGGCTAACGAACAGCAGCGGCAGACCATCATCAGCTGGCGTGACAAAACGGATGACAGTATAGCCGAAGAAAAAGTAGAAGCCATCACAGCGGTCTACAACCAACTCAACATCCGGCACCAGACAGAACAGCAGATTGACCGCTACTTTCAAAAGGCCCTTCACCATTTAGATGCCATTCAGTTACCCGAAGAGCGTAAAGCCACCATCCGTGGCCTGGCCCTGCAGCTGATGGAGCGGGATAGTTGATGGCTGATTGCTAAATTGCTAAATTGTTTTTGGCAAAGGAAGAAAGACAGAAGGGATTGCTTTATTATACCCTCGGAAGTCTTTCTTCCTTTGTCTTTTATCTGATTCAAATTTTTCATCCTATGGATTTAAGCGTCACCCTTATACTCATTATCATCACGGTCGGTACCTCGTTTTATGCCTGGAAAAACGAAAATGTGATGCATTCCTGGATCTTTCAGCCCTATGCGGTGCAGCGCGACAATTCCTGGTATCGTTTCGTAACCTCTGGGTTTATACATGCTGATCTCACGCACCTGTTCTTTAACATGTTCACCTTTTTCTTCTTTGGGGGAGCAGTGGAACAGACACTCAGCATTATTTTCGGACCAGTAACAGGCATTCTGTTATACCTGCTTATTTATATCGGAGGTATCATTGTATCGGATATTTCTACTTATTTCAAACATCGCAACAACCCGGCCTATCGGGCTTTAGGTGCATCAGGTGGGGTAGCAGCTGTGGTTTTTTCCAGCATCCTGTTTTATCCTACTAATGATATATGCCTCTACGGGCTGCTTTGTATTCCAGGGTTTATCCTGGGTATATTATATGTGATGTACTCTTACTACTCTGGCAGGCGAATGGAAGGCAACATTAACCACGATGCGCACCTGTATGGCGCTGTTTATGGCTTTGTGCTTAGTATTGCGCTGGTGCCGCAGGCATTGCCAAACTTCTTCTCTGAGATCAGTAACTGGAGCCTGTTTTAAAGCGGGTTAAATTGCACTTCTATTGCGATGTCTTGTGTGAGTTTTTCCTGGCTGTCGTAGTGATTGTTACGTATACTACTAAGTATGCTGCTTAACATCATGAAGCTATTGTATCAGAAGTTATATGTTAGTATTGCTATAATTGCACTGTTGCTGGTTTGCCTCCAGCCTGTACAGGCGCAGGAAATGGCATTAGTTCCGAAGGAGCGGATGACCCTGATGCAATACGTGATGCAGGAAAGGCCGGTGCTGGCAAACCTTATAACAAAAGCAGGTTTAACACCTATACTCTCTGATAAGGAACTTTATACAGTGCTGGCTCCGCCGGAGGCGGAACTTACTGCATTGCAACAATTAGCCCCCGCACGACTGAGAGCCGTTATTTCCAATCATATTTTAAAAGGCGCTTACCTTGAAAAGGATCTGAAAGATGGATCTACCGTAGAGACACTGGCCCGGACAAAGCTTAACATTTTCCGCAAAAAGGACCACACGCTGGTAAATGGCGCACGTATCGAAACGAAGAACATACAGGTTAGCAATGGGGTGCTGCACGGCCTTTCGAGCAAGCTAACACTAGAGTAAATCTTGTTCACTATATATTTTAGTGCAAAATACGCCATGCTGTTAAGGTGTATTGTTAACCTGCTCCCAGTGCTGTATAAGTGCTTCTTTACTTTATAATCCTCTTAATATTTAACATTTACTGTACATTGTTAAATGCAGCAGCGGTGAAAGCACGTAGAATGTACTAGATATTATGTTTAGTACCAACCAACATACCGCTCCAAATGAGTCCAAAATAGTAGTGGCCCAAAACCAGTGCTATGAACTGCTTTACGATAGTGTGAAGAATAGAATTTATTTTATCATCAAGGGTTTCTGGAAAAACAAAGAGGCTGTTCCGCATTATTTGGACGATATACAGAAAGCGCTGAAGTTGGCAAAGCCTGGCTTTAATTTGCTCTCAGACCTGCGCACCATGATTACGCACCCGCAGCGGCTGTGTAGGCTGCATATAGAGGCGCAAACGCTTCTAAGGAAAGCCGGCCTTGTCCGGGTTGCCAGCGTTGAACCGGTCGATCGCATTGCCACTTTACAACTCAAGGAAATCATGAGTGAAAGCCAGTTGCCGTTGAGGTGCTTTACATCATGTAAGGAGGCTGAGGCTTGGCTGAGCAATGAAAAGTAAACTTATTTCTGTTTAACTATCATATAATCAGTAAAATATATAGCTTTTTCTCCCTTTGTCCGTATGCAGGCATATAAATTACATCTGTACAGTTAATTTTGCCTGCTGCTGATCCTGCCAGAATACATTCCGGACGATCACAAAAGCAAAAAATGCAGGCACCTAAAGTTTTGCTAACGGGCCTATGACATTTGAGATTGCCATAGTATTAGGAATAATTGCGCTGGCGGTCGTTCTGTTCGTATCCGACAAACTCTCTATGGATACAGTGGCCATTATGATAATGGCCTTATTTATGGTGGCTGGTGTCCTGACTCCTGCAGAGGGCCTGGCAGGATTCAGCAATCCGGCTACTATCACGATAGCGTCTATGTTTGTCATTAGTTCTGCTATTTTCAAGTCCGGTGCATTAAATAGTATTGGCTTAGTCCTGACGCGGATTGGGCGTAAAAATTACCTCCTCTGCCTGCTCTCGCTCATGCTTATTTCTGGAGCACTTTCTGCTTTTATAAACGACACTGCTGTAGTGGCACTCCTGATGCCTGTCGTCATACAGGTTAGCCAGGATATAGATGTCAGCCCCTCTAAGCTGCTTATTCCCCTTTCTTTTGGTGCGTTGCTGGGTGGTGTTTGCACCCTTATCGGAACATCTACTAATATACTGGTCAGTGGCATCGCGCAGGCGCAGGGCCAGGAGCCGCTGCAGATGTTTGAGTTTACGCCGGCAGGCATTTTGTTTCTGCTGGTAGGTGTTGCATACATGTTTTTTGTTGGCAGGCACCTGCTGCCCAGCCGCAAGCATTCTAAAGACCTGTCGGAGGAGTTTAATCTGGGGGAGTATGTGACGGAGGTGGTACTGCTTCCTGATTCCCCGTCGGTGGGGGAGCCGCTGAAAAAGCTGGGCCTGGTCCAGAACCTGGATATGAAAGTAATGCAGGTGACGCGCCAGGAATCTAAACTCCACGCCACACCTTCGCTGATTCTGCAGGCAAATGATGTGCTGAAGATACGCTGTGGAGTAGAAAAGCTTAAAATGCTGAAGGAAGAAAAAGGCATCAAGCTGAAATCGGAGCGGAAATTCTTGGACGAAGAACTGCGTACCAGCGACAGCAAGTTGTACGAGGCCATCGTTACCCCAAACTCCTACATGGAAGGAAAGTCGCTGAAAGAACTCAACTTCCGATCGTACAATCATGGTGCTGCCGTACTGGCTATCCGCCATCGCGACGAAATCGTAAATGAGAAGCCCACACACGTAAAGCTTTCAGCCGGAGACGTACTGCTGATTTCCGCTAATGCGCACCAGGCAAACAAACTTCGGGAAAACGAGGACTTGCTGATTATTTCTCAAACAGAGCGTAGCCACTTTAACTACAGCAAAATTATCCCGGTCATGATCATCAGCGTAGGCGTGGTGATGGCCGCCGCCACAGGTTTAGTGCCCATTGTACTAAGCGCCGTAGTGGGTGTTGTGTTGCTCATCCTCTTTCGCTGTATCCGGATGGACGAAGTCTACAAAGCAATCGACTGGAAAGTAATTTTTATGCTGGCGGGCGTACTTTCAATGGGGGCAGCCCTTGAGAAAACAGGAGCTGCCAGGCTCCTGGCCGATTACCTGATTTATGGCCTGGGAGACTATGGGCCCCATGCGCTGCTGTCAGTGTTCTTCTTTATCACCTTCATGACAACGAACTTTATGTCGAACAATGCTACGGCGGCACTGTTAGCACCCATTGCCATTGTTACGGCACTGGAATTAGGTGTAAACGTGCGGCCGTTTCTGATGGCTGTTGCCTATGGAGCCTCCCTCAGCTTTATGACGCCAGTTGGCTACCAGACGAACACCATGATCTACAGCCCCGGCAACTACCGTTTCACCGATTATCTGAAGGTGGGCACTCCCCTTAACCTACTCCTCTGGTTGCTCGCCTCCCTCATACTTCCGTACTTCTTCCCTTTCTAGCCTCAGGTTCTGTGAGGGATGTTCCACGTGGAGAAGAAGTTAACCAAGCGGTACTTACTTTCGATGATGTAAAGGGTATTCTAGACAAGTGAAAGTGTTTGCACATGGCCCCTTAGAAACCGGCTTGCAGCCTTTATCAGAAAAAAGGTGCATTTAAGGAAGCTCCTACGTTTTCTACTTAGCTGCTTGTAAGAAATACAGCGTACATTTGTTGAATTTAAAGTAGTATGAGCGCTTATAAGGTATACCTGGTTCTTCTCTCTTTTATTGCCGCACCCTCTCTATATGCCCAAAGCACGGGCAAGCAGGTAACACAGCAGCAGTTAGTCTGGTACGCCTATAACAATACGCTGGAGTTTAGCCCGAAATGGCTGTTGATTACGGAGGTGCATGAGAGGCGGTACATGAACCCCGATGCGCAGCACCAATTTGTGACGCGCAGCCACCTGAACTATGCACTAGGCAAAGGCTGGAATGCTTCGGCAGGATTCACCTATTTCCTGCAAAGCCCGCAAGATCCCCACGCAGCAAACAAGCTAGTGGTGCCTGAACTGCGACCGCACATTCAATTTGATTACAAACAGTCCTTTAGTAAACTGCTTATAGGGCATCGTTATAGAATTGAAAAGAGGTTCTTCAGGAACATAGAGGATGGGGAACTGGCGGAAGGGTATAATACCAACTACCGCTTCAGGTACCGCCTTGGGTTAGAGTATCAGTTGGCCACTATTCATGGGCTGCCGCTAAAACTAAAGCTAAACGACGAGATCCATATCAATGCCGGAGAAAGAATCAACTATAACAGGTTTGACCAGAACAGGATTTATGTGGGCCTCAACTATGCAATACATAAAAATGTGGCCTTCGAAGCAGGTTACCTGAAATGGTACCAGCAACGGGCATCCGGAAACCAATACTTCAGCCGGGATATCATCAGCTTTAGCGTATATCACAAAATTGACCTCAAAAAGAAGCAGAGTACTGTTCCGGAAGATGTAAAACAGTAGCATAACTGTCTTTACCCAAAACAACTCCTTAACCCTCTAACTCATCTAACTCTCTAACTTAAAGGTATCCCTTCGCCTGCAACAGGAACAGCTCTGCATACTTGCCATTTTTGGCCAGCAGTTCCTCATGTGAGCCCAACTCCTTCAGTTGACCCTGCTCCAGGAACAGGATGCGGTCGGCCATGCGGACGGTGGAGAAGCGGTGGGAGATAAGGACAGCGGTGCGGCCTTCTATCAGCTCCGAGAAACGCAGGAAAACCTCATTTTCGGCACGGGCATCCAGCGCAGAGGTAGGTTCATCCAGTATCAGCAGCTGCGCGTCGCGCATGTAGGCGCGGGCCAAAGCCACTTTCTGCCACTCGCCCCCCGACAGTTCTACTCCCTTGTTAAAACGCTTACCCAGCACCTGCTCATACTTGTCCGGTAGGCGCTGAATCACGAGGTCGGCCAGGCTTTTCTGAGCAGAGCCCTGTATCCGCTCTTTATCCAGAATGTTGCTGATTTGGCCGATGGCAATATTATCAGAGGCTGTCATCTGGAAGCGCACATAATCCTGAAAAATGATGCCCACCTGGTGCCGCAGGTCATTCAGGTCGTATTCGCGGAGGTCTACACCATCTAAAAGAATCCGTCCTTCAGAAGGCTCGTACAGCCTTGCCAGCAACTTGACAAGCGTTGTTTTGCCTGCCCCGTTTTCGCCTACCAGCGCCAGCTTTTCTCCTGCATTCAAGTGAAAGGAAAGATACCTTACAGCCCAGCGCTCGCTGTTGTGGTACTTAAAGCCGACGTTCTCAAATGTAAAACCCTTTTGAATGGGCCGTGGCAAAGGCAGCGGGTTAGCGGGCGGTGTAATTTGCGGTCTCAGCTCCAGGAAGTCAAACAGGTCCTGCAGGTACAAGGCACTTTCTGCAATCTGGGAAAAGCGCGTCATGATACCCTGCAGCAAACTGCGCATGCTGCTGAAGGAGCCAGCTAGAAACGTAAGGCTACCGACCGTAATCACGCCCATCACTGTTTCGAAAAGGATGAAAACATAGGCGCCGTAGTAGGCGAGGGTGCCGATGGCGGAAAGGGCACTGCCCCAGACTGCCCGCTTCACGGTGATGCTTTTGTTGAGGGTATAGTATTTATCAGACAATTCCCGAAATCGCCCTGCCAGGAAGCCGGAGAGATTAAAGGTCTTGATTTCTTTGGCTGTTTCGTCGGAGGCTCCGATGTAGCGCAGGTAGTCCAGTTCACGGCGCTCGGGCGTCCAGGAGCGGGAGAGGGAGTAGGAGCGTTCGTTAAAATGACTTTCTCCTAAAAAGGAAGGTACCACCGCAATCAGCAGAATCAGGAGGAGCCAGGGGTTGAAGGCAATCAGACCAGCCGCCAGAAAGGCAATCGTCACGATATCCTGCAACTGCGACAGCACCTGCGACATCAGCACCACCCGCGATACTGTTTGCCGCCGAGCCCGCTCCAGCTTGTCGTAAAACGTGGCATCCTCGAACTGCGCCAGGTCCAGTGTGGCGGCGTGCTCTATCAGCGCCACCGAGGTGCGGTTAGAGAACAGGTCGCCCAGGAGGCTGTCCATCAGCGTAATGCCCCGGTTTATTAAGTCAGATGCTACGGCCAGCCCCAGTTCCAGTGCCACCAGCAGCCACAGGTAACTCAGGTCACGCTCTCCCGCCACGTCAATCAGCCGTATCACTTCGTCAATAATCAGCTTGCCCACATACAGCATCGTGATAGGCAGCGCAGATTTAACCAGTCGCAGCAGCATGTTGGTGATGGTCATGCGCTTGCTCGTGTTCCATATCAGCTGGAAAAACTTAGGCAGGTTCTTGAGTGCGCCCAGTTGCTCCCGAAAGCTTTTCTTCTCAGTATCGGTTTTGTCGGCAGCAGCTCTTGTTCCTTTCGTTGTCATGCTCATATGTTCTCTCTTGATGCCTTCGCAGCCTCCATTATTCCTATACAGGCATCAGCCAGTTATGTTTGGCAGCTAGTGCCGGTAAGGTATAAAATTAAAGATCTTTAGCAGAGCGTTTTCATCTTGTGATAACCCAAATCCTACTATATTTAGCAGTGTAAATAGCTTGTTGTTAAGCAGCTCAAAGAACGTAGATGCTTGAAACGCGGCACTTTTGGCAAGCAGGTTTGTAGTGAGTGCTCCTGCAGAGGTATAGCTTCCTAAAGGGAGGTACTTTTGCAACAGTGGAGGGAAGCAAGCTGATGTCCGCTTTTGCCAGCTCGGGGAAAGTCCGAAAATAGATGCTTATGAAAAAACACCTTCTCACTCTGTTGCTTTGCTGCGGCCTGTGCCATGTGCTGCTGGCACAGCAAATTACCGCACCTCAAGCAGATGTAGCAAGCATTGAAGCCATCACGGCGGCTGGTTTAAAGATTATCTCCGGCCCGAAAGGGCAGCAGCGGGATATGGAGGCGTTTAAGGCCTTGTTCCTGCCAGGTGCGCAAATGGGTGGTGTGTTCTACAAAGGTGACAGCAGCTTTGTGCGCCTCACTACGGTAGAAAATTTTGCAGAGCGCAATGGGCCGGCCTACGCAAATCTCGGCTTTTACGAAAACCAGCTGGCGCTGCGCATCAAGCGCTTCGGGAATCTGGCAACTGCCTTTCAGACTTACGAAACCCGCACCGGCAGTCCAACAGGCAAGGTAGAAGACCGCGGTGTGAATACGTACCAGCTGGTGTACGACCAGGGGCGCTGGTGGATTGCCAGCCTACTCTTTACACCGGAGACAGAGAAAGCTCCTCTCCCTGAAAAATATCTGAAATAGCCTTTTTACAGTATGGTATCTTTATGACGAGATACCTGCTGTACTTCCTGACTGGCTTTGCCGTTGCCACGGTCATTCTTTTCTTTAGAGGCTATGCATCCGTGCCTCATTCTACTGTCTCTAACGCTGCTTTGGTGGGCGCCATGGCCTTGTTTGGAATAGCTTCCTGGCTAACGCTTTTTAAAGTTAAGATAGGAACATTGCTGGCGCTACTTAGCCTGTTAGCGGCAATACCCTGGGTGATAAACGCATGGATGAGTATAACAGCTTCGGAGGCCGCTTTTACTCAGATTATATCAATCGTGCACGCCGTACTATCAGTGCTGGTGCTGATTTCTTTGATTGTTAGCCTGCGGTATACCTTCCGCAGGGGCTCCTGGAGGTCGGGCACAACAGCTCCCGGGATAGTTCTGAAGATACTGCTTACGCTGATACCGCTTGCTGTGCTGGTTGCCTGGTTTATAGTGGAGCCGAAACTGTAAGCCTTCTATTCCAGTCCTAAAAGCAGAAGCCCCGACAAATGCCAGGGCTTCTGCTTTTTTATCTATGTACTGTTTACTTCGCCTCAGCCTCTATCGCTGATACAGCCGAAGCACCGAAGAAGCCGATAGCTCCGTTGCTGATATTGCTGGGCGCGTTGCCTGGTGTGACGTCAAAAGGCCCACCTCCCTCATTCTGCTGATTTACCAGTGCTATCCAGAACTTATAGGCTGGCTTATCCAGTGAAAACAACTCTATCTTCAGTCTGTCGCCTTCCTCTAGACCGAACTGCATGTCCACGTCGCCGGTTTCACCGTCGTAGAGCTCATCGTTGATTACGGCTAGCTCATCAGGCTTTACCACGCCATTCACAGTAACGTTAAAGCGGTAATTGTTGCCTTTACCGGCAGGGTCAGAGAAGCGCAGGATAGGGTGAAAGCCTTCGTTTTCCTCATTGGGAGAAGTTTTATACTCAAACTTAAGAGATTCAATCGGCGACACGGTGGGCATATAGCTTTGGGCGGTATACTCCCTGCCGTTCACTACCGCTTTTAAATAATAAGTATTTCCCGGCTGGCCCTGAAGTTTAGTGGTTTGGTAGATGCCGTCGCTTACCTGCTGCAGCGTATCTACAGTGCCCTGGTTATCAGAAACAATTACAAGTGCACCGTTCACGCCCGGCGTGCGGCCCTCGTCGAGGTAGCCTTTGGTGTTGGAGAGGCGCACGGAGTAAGGCCCCGGCTGGTTTGTGATCAGGCCTTCCACTACTAGTTTGGTTTCGGCTGTATCTAGTTCATAATCTATCACTTCCTCGCAGCTGCTGAAGGCAAACGAGAGCAGGCTCAGACTTATCAGGATATATTTTTTCATAGTGTAAGCGCTTAGAAGTTGAAGTTGTAGGAGAGTGACGGGATGATTCCGAACAGGTATGTCTTCACGGCCTCTGTTTTAGTTTTGTCGTCTTCGTTCTCGCGGAAATAAATAGAAAAAGCGTTTTTACGGTTATAAGCATTGTAAAGGGAGAGGGTCCAGCTGCCGCTATACTTCTTGAACTCGTTCTTCGGCTTCTCATAGGTGGCGGACAAATCCAGGCGGTGATAGTTTGGCAGGCGATACCCGTTGCGCTCAGAATATACCGGGTAGGTTTTGCCGTTGTACTCGTAGCGGCCTACCGGCATGGTAATGGCGCCACCCGTGGCATAGGTCCAGTTGGCACCGAAGTTAATGCTCGGGCTAAACTGGTAGGCTAGCACGATGTTACCGGAATGGCGGCGGTCGTAACGCAGCGGGTAAGGGTTATCGTTGTTTATGCCCGGCACGGTGCGCTCTGTTTTAGATAGGGTATAGCTCAGCCAGCCGGTCAGCAGCCCTTTCTGCTTGCGCAGGTAAAACTCTGCTCCATAGGCCTCGCCTGTGCCCCGCAGCAGCTGCGTTTCCAGGCGCTCGTTCAGGAAAATCTCCGCGTAGTCTTTATAATCTATCTGGTTGTCCATCCACTTATAATATACCTCTACTGATGCCTCATAGGTGTTATCAGCAAAGTTTCGGAAGTAACCGGCGGCTACCTGGTCCGCTAGCTGTGGCTTTACATAGGTGCTGCTCGGTATCCACACGTCGAAAGGCATAGACGAGGTGGTGTTAGACACCAAATGTAGATACTGCAATGTGCGGTTATAAGAAGCTTTGATGGAGCTCCTATCATTTAAATCATACTTTGCTGAGAGGCGAGGCTCCAGCCCACCGTAGCTTTTGATTTTCTCAAAGCGGCCGTATGCTACGGTGTCAATGGGTGTTTCGAAAGCTTCGTCGTACTTGTATACTTTACCCGGTCCTACATTGGTGAAACTGGAGAGGCGCAGCCCGTAATCCACCGTCAGGCGGTCTGTCAACTGGTGCTCGTTGCTCAGGTATACTGCGGCCTCCAGGGCGCTGGTGGAGTTAAGCTTCAGGTTTGTCACGTAAGATTCCGGCCCCGGCACCACCTCTGCCGGCATAAAATTGTGGTAAGTGGCCTGCACCCCAAAGCGCAGCTGGTTTTTCGGGTTCAGGAAATAGGTATAATCATTCTTGATGCCGTAGTCAATGATGTGCGACTTCCATGTGAACTCCGAAGCCTTTTCCTTAGAGCCTAAAGCATAGTCAAAGTCTGAGAAGATAAAGGTGGTGTTAGAGAAGAGCCTGTCTGAGAAGAGGTGGTTCCAGCGCACTGTAGCCGTGGCATTGCCCCAATTCATCTTAAAGTCGTTGGTAGCAGCCATGTCGCGGCCAAAATAACCGGAAACAAACAGCCTGTTCTTCTCATCCAGTGTATAATTCAGCTTGGTGTTGAGGTCGTAGAAGTAAAGCTTGTTGTCTTTGATGTTCTCATCACTGCTCAGGCCAAAGAACATATCCGCATAGGTGCGGCGACCGGAGAGAATAAAAGAGCTCTTATCCTCTACAATCGGCGCTTCCACCGTCAGGCGGCTGGAGATGGTACCGATACCACCTGACACGGCCAATTTCTTATTGTTGCCCTCCTTCATGCGGATATCCAGCAGAGAGGAGAGGCGACCACCGTGCTGCGCCGGGATGCCGCCTTTGTAGAGTTGTACATCCTTGATGGCATCGGCATTAAAAACAGAAAAGAAGCCCATCAGGTGGGAGGCGTTATATACCGGTGCCTCATCCAGCAAAATCAGGTTTTGGTCTACGCCGCCACCGCGCACGTAGAAGCCGGAGGTTCCCTCGCCGGCTGTCTGCACGCCCGGCGTCATCTGTATCGCCTTCACAATATCCACCTCCCCCAGGAGCGCAGGCATGCTTTTGATATCGGCTACCTGCATTTTGAGCGTGCTCATTTCCATGGAGCGCACATTCTCATCTTCTTTCCGGGTGGTAATCTCCACTTCTTTCAGAGCAGTGGCATTCTGAGCTAGTTCTACATCAAGCTTCTGGCTTGCGGTGAGCTGTAGCGGTTTTGAAAGCGTAATGTAGCCGAGGTAGGTGTAGAGCAGCGTGTAGTTGCCCTTTGGTAAGGTGAGCGAGTAGAAGCCGTACTCATTTGTTCCTACGCCTACACCGGGTAGTTCCTGTACGCTAACGGAGGCGCCGATAAGGCCCTCACCGGAGGATTTGTCTTTAACGTAACCGCTTAAGGTCACCTTCTCCTGGGCCAAGGCTGGCAGTGCGAAAAGGCACAGCAGCAACAGTGAGCTCAGAAGCTTTTGCATTTTCAAAATCATAGTTTTATTCGTTGTGTGGTTTGCGCAGTTGCCTGATTAGTAGCTGTAAACGTTGCTTAAAAGCAAGCATATTGTTCAGACTCCAGTCTCTAAGCAGGTACAAAAGTATGCTTTTGGAAAAGTTTAGAAAAGGACTCTGACAAGATCTTGTAGGCTTTTATATGAAAAGCCTTTTATCATATATGAAACCCCCTTAACACAGGATAAATTATATTCTGGGGATTTCAATTCTGTGGTCCCAGGAAAGCGAAACAGCGTGGGGGTGTCAAATCAGAGGTTGCCATAGCTCAGGCTTGTACAAGTGCGTGATGTAAGATAGGAGAGGTATAAATGAGAAAAGCCCCAGCTATATAGCCGGGGCTTTCTCTCACCTTAAAACAAACTAATCTAAACTTTAACTAACTTTATTCTTTATCTCTAAACATCTTTTCTGGGGCAGGGAAGGGATTTCTTCAATTTCCAACTATGTAATATCTGGCACCATAGTTAAGAAAAATCGGAAATAACACAGGAAGATCTTGCTTGTTCTGCAATCACTATCTATATTAGCCTTCCGGAATTATCTCCCCCTTAAATCGGGTGCAAAATTAGTTTTTTGTTTTCGATTTAGAAAGCGATAAACCTAAATATTTTTCGCCGCACGCCACTTTTTGTTCTAACTATTTTACTATTAATGAGTTAGGGTGTGAAATATTTTTAGCAGCTTTTAATCAACTCAAATATTGAGTTGATGCCTCATAAAAAGAGGCTAAGTCACAGGAGTATGCACTCCTGGTAAACTTAGCCATCTAAAAACTTGTTTGCTGCTGTTTTGTGTGCTAAATCATCGCTACGGTTGTGTTGTTGATCTGTACACCATAGGTGTTCTTATAATGCACCTTTCGCTCCAGCGCAGCCATTAGAGGTTCTGCGAAATCTACGCCCTCCAGTTCAGACGCATCATACAGGCCTCCGGGGCTGAATACATTTATCTCCATCAGTTTATTGCCTACAATATCCAGGCCTACCAGGAACATACCGTCCTGAATGAGTTTAGGCCTTACAAGCTCCACCAAGTCGAGCATGGTCTGCGTTACTTTTGCTGCTTTCGTGGAGCCGCCGGCATGTAGGTTGCTTCGTATATCATCTTTGCTTCCTACCCGATGAATGGCGCAGTATTTCCCTTTGTGCTGCAGCGCCTCACCGTTCATGACCAGCAGGCGCACGTCGCCCTCTGTGGCCTCCGGAAGGTATTCCTGCGCAATCACATAGCCATCGCGGCTGATGGCCTCCACAATCTGATTCAGGTTAGTGGCATCTTCTTTCTTTACCATAAACACGCCGGAGCCGCCGGAGCCCTGCAGTGGCTTGAGGATGATGTTGTTTTTCTGCTCATTAAAAAATTCCTTTATCTCGTCTTTATCGCGCGTTATCAGCGTGCGTGGCCTTACGGCTTCCGGAAAATGCTGGAAATACATTTTGTTTACAGCATCTGAAAGCGAAGTAGGATCGTTGAGCACGATGACGCCGTGGCGCATGGCCAACTGCCCGAAAATAATGCCTGCGTTCTGTGCCCAGGTGCGCCCTTCCGGTTCAGCGGAAGGGTCGTTGCGGAGCATGAGCACGTCCAGGTCCGGGGCTGTAACGCGCACTTTGTTTGCCTTGTCGCTTTGAATGGCCTCTAAATAAGTAGCGCCGGATTTGTACTTGTGCTTGGGGTCAGCCTGCGTGGCCGTGGCGCCCATATAACCATCAGGATAATAGGCAAGGTCCCCGACGCCCATCAGGTACACGGTGTGCCCCTGGTTGTGCATGCGCTGCGCTAGGAAGATGGTGGAGTAGTTTGCCTTTTCAGTGTTTACTTCGTTTACTACAAATCCTATGTTCATTTTATTCAGGTGCGTTTTTATACTTGTTTAACAGGTACCGTGAAAATCACTCACAGTAGGTTAAATACTGAAATGCCTGCTTTTAGTTGTTCCAGTTTCGGTTTGATGGCTGGGTCGAGGAGGTAGCGGGGCTTGATAGGCACCGGGCGCAGCACGTTCCGGTAAATCAGCTCCTGCACAATCGGAATGTAGTCCTGCCGAATTTTACCGATGAGGAGTGGCTCCAGTTCGTGGCCCTGCTTCAGGTAGTCGAGCAGGTGCACGAGGCCGCGCAGGTATACGGCATCTTTGGTGAGGCCGCCCCCGCGGTGCACGCGCATGGTGATATCAAAAGCGGTATCGTCATCAAAATGGTAGTCGTCTTTCAGGCGCAGAAAAGTGTCCGGGAAGCTGCAGCCTTTGGTCATGTGGTAAACGGCCACCACACGTGCCGCCAGCATGCGCATCCGGTCCTGGTCGAGGCCGCCTACCAGGTATTCGCTCAGCACCGCCAGCCCCTCCTGCAGTTCTTCGTAGCCCGGGCTGCCCACATACAGCTGCTTTAGCGGCTGCGCTTTTCCATTAAAATAGGTCAGGATGTGTGTGCCCACCTCATGCTGTATCAGCGCCTGTGCGCGGTGGCGGGGTATGATGTAGTCTGAGCCTACATTCAGCTTTCCTTTGGACACCAGCAGCCCTACGATATCATCCCGCACTTTTACACCAGAATCCACGCCGGGATACTGTTCTTTTAGAAATGCGATTTCCTGTTCGGCCAGCGCGGCAAATTCTGCAACAGGTATGATGTCAACGTTTGTGTCGCGGGTCGGTTCGGGAATGGCGGCCAGAATGCCCTCGGCTATTTTCAGCAGTTGGTCGTCTACGCCACCAAACACCTGCATGCTGCTGTACATAAAGTCAGGTGTGTTGCGGTCGGCCAGCATGGTCAGCATCTTGTCAAGTTCATGGCGCTTGTCCCGGAACAGGTAAGCCAGCGTGGGGTCGTCTACCTTCTCAACGGAGATGTTGTAGAGCTTGCGTTTCAGTTTGTCAACATCCACAGGCATCAGGCGGTAGTGGAGGTGCGGCTCTTTTTTGAACTTCGACTTCCTGAATTCAGCCCAGGCCTCATTATGGTTTACCGGCGATACGAGCATCAGAAACTGGAATTGGTCGCTGATGCTGGTGAGTTGCTTGTCGATGCGCCACACCACACGGTTTACGGCCTGTCGCCCCAGCGCCTGGAAATGGATGGGCTTGTGTGTTGTTTGCACCGACACGAAGTCATACACTGTTTTCTTGATGGCGTTGGAGAGTTTCTCCCGGATAGTGCGCAGCAGCAAGGGGTAAGCCTTTCCTGTCTCACTGTCGCAGTAAACGGTTTTCAGCTGTAGCCCGAGCATCAGGTAACCGTGCTTTTTCAGCTCCTCCTCCGTCATCAGGCGCTGGGCCCCCTCCAGCAGTGGCTTGTTGGAGGCTGTCTCTACGTCCGTGCGGAGACCGCTGACTTTAATGTTTTCAAGTTCTTTGGTAAGGGTGCTGATGGTGGCAGGCAGCTGTTTCTCCGGCCCCAGTACTTTAAACATAGGAGCTGCTGGATCGTCTGAAGGAGCTGCCATCAGTTCCAGTATCATAAAAGCGCCAAACTCGTCTGCCATAGCACTCGCTATTGCCCGGACCAGTTCCTGCAGCCGGGGTGTTTGCTCTTCATGCGAGATGATATAAGAAGCAGTTGCCTTTACAAAATCGGCGGTGGCATGGTCCGGCTTGCCAGAAGGGTGGCGGAACAGCACCAGGAAGGGCAGGGGCCTGTCGATGTAGACCAGCCCGCCTTGTGGCAGCCGCCGGTGCACTTGCTTGCCGCGCTCCAGGCTGCGGCTTATCTTCTTTATAAACTTATCGGTTATAGTTTCAATCATTCTGTTGGTTTGTGATAGACAGGAAGCAGCAAACGGTATGGGTTTATGCCTGTTAGCAGGTCATCTCCCGACTTACATCTACTCCATTTAAGGTTGGCATACTTTAGCAAGCGCCTCCAGCACAGGTTTGGTGGTGTGCTCGAGTGCTTTACGAATCTCCTGCACCTGTGCCTCATCGGGTTCTCCTGTCCATTCGTCCATAAAGAACTTCTTGAACTCGACGCTCATCACACAGGCCTTGTCGCCGAAGGTGTCGTGAATCCAGCGCATGAAGTAGCCTCCTTTAAACTTCACGTTCTCGCGCACGTCCAGGTGGCGGCCTTCGTAGTCGTAGACACTCAAGCTGTGCACAAAGGCATCTATGACCGGTGCCCACTTCTCGCGGTCCATGTTGCCGGTGCCAATGTTCACTTCCGGGTTTTCTTCGGGGTTAGCGGCGGGGCCGTTTGCTCCCTCGCGCTTATGGTTATAGGTATGCAGGTCGTATACAACAAAGCAGCCGTGCTGCTCCTGGATCTTGGTCAGCATCTGTTTTACGTCAGCATAAAACTGGTCATAGCGGCTCATCGACTCCCTGGCCAGTTCTTCAGGAAAATCTTCTTTCCAGACGTTCAGGCCCCAAGCATCTTCAGGCCGGCGATAGATAGCCTGCTCGGGAGACCGGTTCAGGTCCAACTCAAAGCGAGAATTGTGCCCGATAATCTGGTTGTCGGTTATCACGACCCATGCGTCTGTAAAAGGGTCTTCTTCGCGGAGCCGTTCTTCTGCCGCCAGTGCAAACAGGTTGCTGATATTCTGGCGCACATCATGCCCGCTGTGGATGGCGGTGGCCACCAGAGGGCTGTTGCCACTTTTTATCGTGTAGTATGCGTTGCTTTCTGTTGGTTTATTCATGGCGTTCTGTTTGCTAAGAATGTACCCTCTAAAGTGGCTGAAGGTTATACCAAGCGGCTTATTGCTGTTGCTGCCAAACCTGAGATACGCAAGACAGTATAGTAAGCATAGGATTTGTCTAAACTTTAATACCACACCCTGCTGCCATGGTTGCTCCAGAAAAGAAAATGAAAACTTGCCCAAACTGTGGCGAAATAGTGCCTGTCAAAACAAAAGTTTGCCCTAACTGCGGCCAGATACTAGGTGGCAGAAATAAGTTTAATCAAAGCTGGTTCAAAACTCTTACGCCAACCGAAATCTTTCTTCTCGTTCTGGGTAGCATCATGCTGGGCGTGTTCCTGGTAGCTTTATAAAGTATGATGAAAAGCCTGCAGCATCCCCTGTTTGTTATATGCATACTGCTGTTTTGCCTGAACCGGGCACTGGAGCAGGCGCAGGTATATGTGTGGCCGCTCTACGCTTACCTCGATGATGTGCTGTGTATGCCGCTGACACTAGGAATTATATTAACCGTGCAGCGGGTATACTTTCAGAATCAAAGCATGACCATACCGGTGAGGCACATTATATTTGCGGTAGCAGCCTTTAGTGTCTGCTTTGAGTTGCTCCTGCCGCTTTACAAGCTGCTGTATACCGCCGATGTGCTGGATGTGGTAGCTTATGCCCTCGGAGCCTTTGCCTTTCACCATAGTATGAACAAGCCGCTTCAAGCTCCTGCTGCTATAGAGCAGTAGTTTACTTCCTCTTTCGCTGAAGTTTTAACTTTAAATAAATTTTTTCTCACCCTCAAGCAACCTTCTGCAGAATCTTGCATCTTTTAGTTAGCGTGTTACTTCAGGAGCTGTGCTAGCAGCCTTTGCACCGGAAAAGATCATTCACCATACTAATAAAACTATGAAAGGTATTCAATCTTACACCACCTCTCTCTTTGTGTTTCTCATAGCACTTCTGTTTACAACTGTTCCCTTAATGGCGCAGCAGTTGCGTGGCAATGGCAACATCCAAACCCAGGACAGGAACGTGTCTGACTTCAGGGGTATTAATGTGAGCGGCGGCTTTGCTGTAGAGATTACACAAGGCAACCAGGAGAGCCTGAGGCTGGAGGCAGATGAAAATCTGCTGAGCAATATCAAGTCGGAAGTCCGTAATGGTGTGCTGCACATCTACAATGAAGACGGTGTGACAACCAAGAAAGGGATGAAGGCCTACATCACCATGAGAGAGTTGAGCAGTGTGGACATTAGCGGAGGTGTAAAAGTAACAGGCAATTCTACGTTTAAAACAGATGCATTGGAGTTGGATATGAGCGGAGCTTCTAAAGTCAACCTGGATATCAACACAGACAGACTTGAAGCCGATATGAGTGGTGCCAGCAAGATAGAGTTAACCGGTAGAGCCGATGAAGTAGACATGGATATGTCGGGTGCCTCCAAAGTAGAGGCTGCTGACTTACAGGCCAAGCGCGTAAAAGTGGAAGCCAGCGGCGCAAGCAAGGTGAGGGTGTATGCCACAGAGACTCTGGATATAAGTGCCTCGGGTGCCACTTCAATTTCTTATAAAGGCAGCCCGAGCATTACTGCTGAAACATCTTCGGCAGCCAAGATTTCAAAAATCTAAAATTAGATACAAACCTAACCGGAAAAGCAGCTTTACCTTAAGGCTGCTTTTTTTGTGGCCTGGTGAGTCATTATCCTTTGATGGTGACTGTTCGTATAGTTAAGCTTAACAGAACGATATAAACCTATAAAACTATGAGCGAAGCTAAGAAAACAACGAACCACAATGAGATAAAGAAATGGGCGGAGCAGCATGGCGGCAAGCCGTCCATCATAAAAGGCACAGAGAACGACGGAGGTGGAGAAGGCCTACTCCGTATTCACTTCCCCGGCAAGAGCGACAGCAACGACAGCTTTGAAGAAGTGAGTTGGGAGGAGTTCTTTAAAGAATTTGACGACAGCAAACTAGCCCTGCTGCACGACCCGAACGGGAACTTCAACAAGCTGGTGAAGCGGGATTAACAAAAAAGCGAAGCCGGTACTGCTATAGCACCGGCTTCGCTTTTTATGATGAAATATACTTATACTTTAGTTATAAGACTATCGCACCGGCACTGGCAGCACCGGAAGGCTGGCGTGGCCTTCGTCATCCACTGACTGTACTGCAAAAAAGTAGTTGTCTTTAGAGTAGTTGAGCGTAGCCTTTGTGTCTTTTACAAAAAACTTCTTCTCCCAGGTCGGGCTGTTGGTTTCACGCATCAGCACGTAATAGCCTGCCGGCTTTTTGCCTTTGGTCGGGGCTTGCCACTGCAGGTCTGTCTTGTTGGTGAGGTCAGACGTAAGCACACCAACTTTTTCAGGGGCGCCAGGTGCCCAGCCTAAGCTGGCCATCGTCGCCAGGTTCACGCCGGTGTTCTTGCGCAGGTATTCAAAGTCCATGTACTCAATCAGGTCTCCGTACTGCTTGCCGTCTTCTTTGCGAACGTTCTGGTGCTGGTGGTCGAAGTCTTCGTTGGTTTCGCTCATGCGCACAGCCGCAAAGCCTTCCCGGTTAAATGGGGTATGGTCACCGCCACGCAGGAAGCGGTCGGTGCGGTTCACCAGCACAACATCAATTTGGTCTACATACTTCTCGCCGGTGTTCTCCATGTAGCGGGCCAGGTTTCGGCTTTGGCTGTCGTTTTCAGCACCCAGTGTTCTGCGCAGGCGGGCCTGCTCTTCTGTTTCATTGGCAGGTACACCTTCGCTGAAGACGCGCACGCTGGTATTGTCATGCAGGCCTGTCTCAGCTGAGAAAGAGTTACCCACAATGTCATTGTTCAGCATGGCCACCAGATTCCAATTCTCTTTTTTTGCACGCTCTGCCAGGTGGGTGGAGCCATACAAGCCCTGCTCTTCGCCCTGGAAAGCAACGAACACTAGTGTTGCCGGAAACTGCTTGGAAGCCATAACCCGGGCCATTTCCATTACTATGGCTACACCAGAGGCATCATCGTTGGCGCCGGGCGCTTTGCTTTTAGCGTCCATCACATCAGTGGCACGCGAGTCGAGGTGGCCGCCTACAATAATCACGCGGTCGTCGTTCGGGTCAGTGCCTTTCAGAATCGCCATTACGTTGGCCATCTCCACATCCTGCGGAATACGGCGGCCGTCGGCTTTCACAATGTAGCGGTCCATCTCTACCGTCATGCGGCCGTTAGAGGCCTTGGCGTACTTCTCAAACTCAGACTTTACCCACTCGCGGGCAGCACCGATACCTTCTTTTTTGCTGGTGGTGGTGCTAAGCGTGTGGCGGGTGCCGAAGTTAACCATTGTCTGTACCAGCTGCTCCAGGTTCTGGGCCGATAGCTGGTTCACCATCTGCTTTATCTCGTCATTCTGGCGTACAGGTTCCTGGGCTATGCTAAGGGTGGGAGAGGTAAGGCAAAAGCCTGCCACCAGTATAGGTGCCAGCGCTCGTTTTAGGTTATGTTTTAAGGTCATGTACGTTTAATTGTAAGAATGATAGACCCTAAAGATACAAAGTAAATCTCTAAAATCATTGTATGAACAGCTCTGTGAGAGGAGGCCATTGCGTAATGAGCAGTTGTTTCTGTGTGATACCTTTGACTTATTACAATAAAATATAATATAAATTATATAGCTATAGTAGCATATTACTTTTGAATCAATGTAGCAATGCTTTTATTTGTAAATAATTGTATATATACTATAACTTTATTGTTTTAGCTTAGTAGAAGATAATATGCTTGCTGCAGTAGAAGATCGTGTTCATACGGAAGATGTAACAGATAGCTATTTACGCCATTTAAAGTCTGGGCCTCTTGCTCAGTCGCAATAAAATTATTTTGAACAGAAGCGATGGTAATCTTCCCACATAAGCTTCGTAGCCGCTCCTCGGGTATCACACACTTCCTAGAAACCCCTTTCTCTGGAAGTAAGATCAGTTCACAAGATTTTAATATTTGCTCCTCTCCCCGCTGGTGCAGCTTGTTGTTTTGGTTTACAAGATCACAACTCGCACTCTCAAATGTGCTCATCTCATCAGTCATGTTTTTTAACTTAACAAGCTATGGAAGAAATTGTAATACAAAAATGCACCAGCAATAATATTGTAATCTTCTGTTACCGGAAGCACCGGGTTTACCTTACGCAGCTGCTGCTGACCTTTCTGTCCTTTACAGCTACAGGTGAGACTAAAGTATGGGATAGTACATATGGAGGCATAATTTCAACATTTCCCGAAGAGAATATATATACGGGAAATAGTGGAGGAAAAAGTGAGGCCACAAAAGGTTTCTCTGACTATTGGGTAGTGAAGGTGAAGGATGAAACCAACCCTTACTGCATACCCTCGATGGCCAGCGGCTGCGCGGGCGATAATTTTATCGGTTACTTTAGATTCGCCGGTATTTACTATAGTGCGGTAGGGCAGGGTTGCCAGAATGATAATAGCTATACCAAGTTCTACCCCTTCTACGATATAACTAGAGACTCCAACTACAGCGCCACCGTAAAGCAGGGGCAAAGCTACCCTGTCACGCTACGGTCATACTCACAATATGGTGAGGTAGCGCAGGCGCAGGCTTACGGGGTGTGGATAGATTACAACGACGATAAAGACTTTGATGATCCCGGTGAATATGTCTACAGTTCTCCCGAGGTAGGGGCAGAATTCACCGGCACCATTACGATTCCTGCCGATGCTGTTTCGGGGGTAAGGCGCCTGCGAGTAAGGAGCAGGCCAGATGGTGTGTTCATCGCTTCGGAATCCTGTACAACTGGCAACTACGGTGAAACACAGGACTACACCATCGCTATAGGTTACTGTGCGCCGTATGCGCCCAACGGTTGTGGCAACGGCTCCTACATCGATAACTTCAGTTTTAACACGCTTGTCAACAACAACTCCGGTTGCAGCGGAGAAGGCGGCTACATTTACTATGAACCTACCGGCACGCTTACTACTAATGTTCAGAAAGGCGAAAGCTACAGCATCAGCGTACAGTCGGGCCCTGTGGCACAGGCTTTCGGCGTGTGGTTAGACTACAACAACGACAGGGACTTTGATGATGAGGGGGAACTGGTATATGCCTCCCCAATCATCGGTAAGAATTATGTGGAAGCCGGAGGAGTAGTATATTCTCCATCCGTCAGCACTGATCCGTTCAATGGAACGGTGACTATACCTGCCTCTGCGAATACGGGTCCTGTGCGCATGCGGGTAAGGTCAAATTCCTTCCCTTTTCGTGGTGCTGAGGCCTGTGCTACATATGATCCAGATTTTCCCGGACTGTTCTCAGACTCACTTCTGTTCGGAGAGATTGAGGACTACACCATCACCATTGAGGATGCAGTTTTACCTCCAGAGTTTACCTCTTTCTCTCCTAATAAAGGTCTTCCCGGCACCATGGTTACCCTCGGAGGTGCTAACCTACTCGCTACTTCCTCTGTTAGCTTTAATGGTGCTGAGGCAGATTTTGAGGTCATCAGTGACACAGAACTTCAGGCATTTGTTCCAGCCGATGCCTCCACCGGCAGAATTACCATCACAACTACAGGTGGGGAAGTGACAAGCGGAAGAGAATTCAAGGTGCTTCAGCCCAGTATTCATGTCCTTGCACCTAGGAGAGGGTATGTGGGATCTAAGGTAAATATTGTGGGGGAGCATCTCGCCACAGCAAGTGAGGTGCTCTTTAATGGTGTTCCGGCCACCGACCTGACTGTTCGTAACGACCGCCTGTTAAGGGTAACTGTACCGGAAGGAGCCACTACAGGAAGAGTAACCGTTAAGCTGGCGGGCGGAGGCCAAGCTGTAAGTAGCTTCTCTTATACTGTAATACAACCTACCAATAAGGCGAAAAAGAAAGCTGTAGTACTAACCACAACTGAGACGGAGCAGATTATCACCTATCCTAACCCTTTTGCGGAAGGAGTTACTATCTCATTGAACCTACAGAAGGAGGAGTCTGTCAGCCTGGAAATATACTCTTCTTCAGGTCAGAAGGTGCGGGAGCTAAACTTTGAAAGGCTAGGCGCAGGGCAACAGGAGTTGGTGTGGGATGGCGCAGACAGCTATGGAAAGCCTGTGAGCCGTGGGCTATACCTTTACAAGCTAGCTGCTAACGGTAAAATAGCCAGTGGTAAGCTGCTGAAGGAAAGATAGAAGTCATAAGCGTCGGACTGCCTCTGCTGGTTAATAAGGAGCAGCAGAGGCAGTTCGACTTATTAAATGGGCTTTGATTTGTGAAGGTTCTGACAACTGTACTAGTCAGAACATAATCTGGCAACGCTCTTCCTGCAGCAGGTGCAGTTCATCTTCTACCTGCAGGATGGTTTTGGTGTTGGCGAGTTCTGTCTGGTAGCGGCGGGAGAGTTCGCGGCGTTTGATGGCCTCCAGAAAGCGGCGGGCGTCTTCGCGAGTTGCCAGCTTAAGCCCGGGCACTTGGGCAGGTTTATCGTCATCGCCCTTGGCTACCATGGTAAAGTAGGAGGTGTTAGTATGCTTCACGAATCCTGATTTCACATTCTCCGAAATCACTTTTATGCCGACTGTTAGTGAGGTGTTGCCGACATAATTAACAGAGGCTAGCAGCGACACCAGTTCGCCTACCTCCACAGGCTGCAGAAAATTCACGCCATCCACCGATACCGTGACACAGTAGTTGCCGGCGTGCTTGGCAGCACAGGCATAGGCTACTTTATCCATGAGCGAGAGCAGGATGCCTCCGTGAATCTTGCCGCCAAAGTTGGCATAACTTGGGATCATCAGTTCCGTCAGAACGGTTTGGGAATAGGATACGGCGCGATAAGCAGGTGCAGTCATGAAAAGGTAAGTATAGTATAGGTGTAATTGGATATACAAAAGCTATACTCTGTTATGGCCGTAGCTGTTGCGCTTACAGAAACACCACGTCTTTCACGGCCTCGCCGCCTACCTCGCGGTTCAGCAACTCAATTACCTTGCTCTTCGACATGTTCAGCTCGTGCTTGAGCGGGGCAGAAGTAAGGCGCACGAACAGCTTCTGATCTTTAAAAAACAGCTGCTGCGTTTTCATGGCAATAGGCTTGCCCATGATCTTCTCCCAACTCTCAACAATCTGTACTTCGTTAAGTTTGCCCTGCAGCCGGTACGCCTGCATCAGCGACTTAATGCTGTCGCCGATAGGCTGTATATCAGCCTTTCGCTTGTCTATCTCCTCTTTCTTCTTGTAGTAACGCACGTTTTGGGAATTTTGAATAACTGAGTTTTGAATGATTGAATAGGACCAATACTGTGGCTGTCCTATTTTAGCATCTGTTCTACCTGTGTTTTAAGCTTGGGCAGGTGGCTTACAATGATGGACCGATTAAATCATCTGAAACAGTATCGTAGCCATGGATAATTCTGTTTCTTGTGCTTATAATCTGCTTCGCATCCGGTAAAGGAAAACCCGGAGATGCCTTCAAAATTCTATTAGCAGCTTCACCTATTATTTCTAAATTCCTCTCTACCGCACGCTTTGTTCTTGTGTCTTTCCGATACGCTTCCAGTTCTTTCGGTCTGTCCTCAAAATAACCTTCTATTTCATTGATGGACTGAAGCATATCATAGAGCCACACTTTCAGTTCTTCATCCATAGACCAACTTTTTCTTTGCGTCAACAGATTTTCTGAGAAAGGGGTTTTTTATGGCTTTTTCTTCCAACAAGTCTACCTCTCGCTTAAATAGAGTTTCCAGGGAGAATTTAAAATTGAAATAATTATCGGCATAGTGGTTTACATCAACCTCTTCGAAATCGACTATCAAATCTATATCGCTGTCCTTGCTAAATCTGTCTGTTACTACAGAGCCAAATGCAAACAGTTTAGCCACCTTATGTTTTTTACATAGGTCCACGAGTTTGTCGATATTAGAATCAATTAGGTTCATGGTCTCAGATAAATGTTATTTACTACGTAAGCTTATACGTAATTTATGTTTCTGTTACAGTTCCCTAGTTATGTAAGTAACTGAAAAGCAATATTTTTTCTTACCCTAAAGCCTGACAAAAAGCAACAATTTAACAACCAACAATTAAGCAATTAATTTAACCGTCCCTTCCTTCACCTCAAATCTACGGATACTTTCTGAGAGGCCGGAGAGTATTTTGTCCGTGCGTTCCAGGTGCGTGTCTGTCAGGAAAATCTGGCCGAAGGTGTGGGCAGCTACCATTTGCATGAGCTGTGTGATGCGCTTCTCATCCAGGCGGTCAAAGATATCGTCCAGCAGCAGGAGGGGCTTGTGGTGCTGCCGCTCCGCAATGACTTCGAAGTGTGCCAGCTTCAGGGCAATCACGAAGCTTTTTTGCTGCCCCTGCGAGCCGAAGCTTTTGACAGGGTTGCCATCCATCAGGAAAACAAAGTCGTCTTTATGTGGGCCTACCGTGGTACGCTGTAGCGCCAGGTCTTTCCGCTCGGCCTGGTGCAGCAGTTGTGCAAAATCAGCATGCGGTAGTTGGCTTTTGTAAGTCAGGCTCACTTCTTCACTGCTTTCGGAGATGTGGCGGTAGTGCTTCCGGAAAATCGAGACGAATTCTTCTAAGAACTTCTGCCGTTCCTGTGCCAGCAGCTCTCCCGGAACCACCAGCTGCTCGTTGAGGATGTGCAGGTAATCGCGGTCGAAGTAATGGCGTTCGGCAAACTGCTTTAGCAGCGAGTTGCGCTGTTTCAGCACATAATTATACTGTATCAGTTGCTCGAGGTAAGGGTGGTGCAACTGCGAAATAAGGCTGTCGAAGTACTTGCGGCGCTCCTCGCTGCCCTCGCGGATCAGGTCGGTGTCGTAAGGGGAGATGAGCACCACCGGAAAGCGCCCGATGTGGTCGCTCATTTTCTCATACAGCGCCTTGTTGTGCGTTACCGTCTTCTTCTGCCCCTGCTTCAGGCTCACCTGCACGGTGTGCTTGCTGCCCTCCACTTCAAAGCGGCCTTTCACCATAAATAAGTCCTCGCCCTGCTTAATACTCTGCAGCTCAGTGCCCGGAAAAGCGCTTTTGGTGATAGAGAGGTAATAAATGGCATCCAGGAGGTTGGTCTTGCCACTGCCGTTATCGCCTATAAAGCAGTTAATATGCTCCGAAAAGCTGAGCGTGGCTTCCTCGTAATTCTTGAAATACAGCAAACTTAGATTTTCGAGGAGCATTCGTTTCTAATTGATATCTTTTTCCTTAATTTCGCAAGCTAAATTCCGTTAGCGGCTTATATTTGTCGTAGTTTAATAAAGTTAAACCTGCTCAAGGGCAGTCAACGGATATTCAAGATAACGCATAGACTAATACTTATGGCTGATACGAAAGAAAAGGCAAAAGGAAAAGCACCGAAAGCAAAGGTACAGGCTGAGCCAAAGTTTTCAAAGGAAACATACATGACGTGGTATGAGCAGATGAAGCTCATGCGCCGTTTCGAGGAAAAAGCGGGTCAGTTATACGGCCAGCAGAAGATTAAAGGTTTCTGCCACCTGTACATCGGCCAGGAAGCATGTGCTGCCGGCGCAATTAGCGCGCTTACAAAAGACGACAAGTGGATTACGGCTTACCGCGACCACGCACACCCACTGGGGCTGGGTACAGACCCGGGTGCTGTGATGGCCGAGCTTTTTGCAAAGTCAACAGGCTGCTCTAAAGGGAAAGGTGGCTCCATGCACATCTTCGATAAAGAGGTAAACTTTATAGGTGGTCATGGTATTGTGGGTGCTCAGATTCCAATGGGAGCTGGTATCGCCTTTGCTGAGAAGTACAACAAAACAGGCAACCTGTGCATCACCTATATGGGTGACGGTGCTGTACGGCAGGGAGCTTTCCACGAGGCCCTGAACATGGCCATGACCTGGAAGCTGCCGGTGATTTTCGTGATAGAGAACAACGGGTATGCTATGGGCACTTCGGTGCAGCGTACCTCCAACGTAACAGAGCTTTATACCTTAGGCGAAGCCTATGACATGCCTTCTGAGCCTGTAAATGCCATGAGCGTGGAGGATGTGCACGAGGCTGTAGCGAGAGCTGCGGAGCGTGCGCGTGCCGGTGAGGGCCCAACCTTGCTGGAGTTCAGAACCTACCGCTACAAAGGCCACTCGATGTCTGACCCTGCCAAGTACAGAACAAAAGAAGAGCTGGAAGACTACAAAGGGAAAGATCCTGTAGAGGCTGTAAGAGCCACTATCCTGCTACAGGAGTGGGCAACAGAAGAAGAACTGGATGCGATTGATGATAAAATTAAAGAGCGCGTGGCAGATGCTGTGCAATTTGCCGAAGATTCTCCTTATCCGGATCCTTCTGAACTCTACACCGACATCTATGTAGAGAAGGATTATCCTTATATAATGGACTAAGGCATAAATATTTCAGAGTTAGGAATTAAAAATTATTATTTTGATGTTCAGGCATTAGGAATGTTGTCTAAAACAAATTTTAATTCCTAATTTTGAATTTATTATTTCATTACTACTAATGGCAAAAGAAACAGTTAAGAAGCACAACGAGAAGCACAGCGATTTTGAGGAGCTGGTTGAGAGTCCGGATGCATTGGCAGGTCGCCTGACGCAGTCAGAGGACTACGTGAAGAAAAACAAGTCGAAGCTACTCGGTGTGTTCGCCCTGATCGCTGCTATTGTTGTCGGTGGCTTTCTGTACTATAACTACCGTAGCACACAGAACCAGGAGGCACAGCAGGCAATGTTCCAGGCAGTCTACTATTTTGAGGCTGATTCTCTTAACAAAGCGCTGAACGGCGACGGACAGTATGAGGGCCTGCTGCAGATAGCAGATGAGTACAGTGGCACAGATGCAGGCAACTTAGCTAACTTTTACGCTGGTGTTGCCTTGTTAAAGCAAGGCCAATACGCCGAGGCGGCAGAACATTTGCGTGAGTTTGAGTCAGATGATTACCTGATGCAGGCACGTGCTTATAGCTTAACCGGAGATGCTTTGCTGGAGCAGGGACAGAACGCTGAAGCGGCTGACATGTATGTGCAGGCAGCTAATTACAATGAGAACCCGTTCTTTTCGCCACAGTACCTGATGAAAGCCGGTATCGCTTACGAAGCAGCCAATAACTTTGCCTCCGCAACGGAAGTATACGACAGAATTATCTCTGACTTTGCTGCATCTGCTGAAGTAGTAGACGCGAAGAAGTATAAAGCCCGTGCCGAAATGATGGCAAGTGGCAACCAATAAGTATAGACAGGCTTAGGCCTTATTAAAAAGCGCTTTTGTGCTGGTGAGCCAGTCAGAAGCGCTTTTTTGTTGTACGGCCTACTTGCGGATTACTGTATATATACCTCCCCAACATCTGTCTAAGACTTGGGAGAAGCAGCGAACGCATGCCTTACTTCGCAAATAACGATAAACGAGCAACGAAAAACGAAACTAGCATGGCAACATCACTGAAAAACCTGAGCGAGTATAACAAAGAAAATTTGAAAGACATTTCTGACAAGATGTTTGGAATAGTGGTATCAGAGTGGCACGACGATATTACCGGCACCCTGTGTCAGGGCGCAGTCGATACCCTGCTGGAGCATGGGGCCAAAAAAGAGAATATCTTTATCAACACAGTTCCCGGTTCTTTTGAACTGACCCTGGGGGCACAGTTTCTGGCGCAGCAGGAAGAGATGGATGCGGTGATCTGTATTGGAGTGGTCATTAAAGGCGATACAAAGCACGACGACTACATCAATTACGCTGTGGCGCAGGGCATCACGCATGTGTCCATGAAGTACAACAAGCCAGTTTCCTTTGGGCTTGTTACCACAAACACATTAGAGCAGGCACTGGAGAGGGCAGGAGGCAAACACGGCAACAAAGGCGTGGAGGCAGCAGCGGCAGCTATCAGAATGCTGAGCTTTTAAAGTGGTTAATCAGCGGTTAATAAAAAGAAACTGATGCTGGCGCGAGGTTTGTAGAAGATTGCCAAAAATCAAGCGCCCCACCTCAGTACTGAGGTGGGGCGCTTGATTTACTTCTTGAATGTCTTTAGCTTAAAAGGCATAGCCAACTGTTAAACCTGGTCTGAATCTCACGCCACTGCCCAAGATGTTCAGGTAATCCAGCACACCACGGTCAAAGTCTTCATTTGTACCTGATTTAACATTCAGGCTGCCGCCATTTACACCTATACCAAAAAACAGGTCAAGGGAAATGCCGTTGTTAAAAATAAACTGATTACCGGCAGCCACACCAACTCCAATAGGTTTATAGGTCGCCTCATAGGTTTCTCCTCTTTCCGTGTCCTCTACTGTCAGTCTGTAATTCAGTACACGGCCATAACCTGCTACGTAAAAGCCATCCGGCGCCTGTTCCGCAAAATAGTAACGCACCTCCGGCGTAAAGCCATAGCCTCTGAATTCAACATCCTTTACACTGGCACCTGTTGCAAAAGCGCCTAGCTGGGCACTGATCTTTGGGCTGAACGCATGCTCCACAAAACCAGAGGCTGTGAGCACAAAAGGACTGAGCACATTCACTTTTACTACGGTATTGCGGTTATTGGCAGGTGCCGCTGCTCTACGCTGTGCATTAACAGGAGCTACTGCCACAAAAGCCAACAGAAGCGATAAGACTAACAAAAAGGTAAACTTCTTCATATAAATAAACTTCTTAAAATGGGGTTGCCGGCCTGCAGTGGCCACTAGTCTTGAAAGCAACATTCGTTCCAATAACAGCAAAACCGGCACGGTTATTATACTACAGAAAGTGAGGCGTTTATAAAGTAGATAAAATTTCTTTATTTAACATGAGAGGTAGTAAAGTACGGATATTCCTCTTATTTTTGCACGAAATTTAGGTTTTGTTCGACTCATTGGAGCAGCGTTGGCAAAGGATTTGAAGAGAGATATATAGCAGATTAAACTTAAATTCTTTCGTGGCTGTTATGTCATTATACTAGTTAAAGAATCGAATTTAGTTTACCAACAAATAAAAATAGGTTAAAACTATAACCAGTTCTAAAAAAATAGAATGAATACAAACGAAGAAAAACAGCGTTATTCCAGAGAGGAGTTAGCAGAGTTTGAGGCTATTATTCAAGAAAAGCTGGTAAACGCCCGTAAAGAGGTGGCCTTTATAAAAGAAACCCTTAGCCGCCGCAACGACTCTGGTACCGATAACACCGCTTCGCCTACAAAGGTGTTGGAAGATGGTGCTGACACAGCTGAGAAAGAAAGTTTGAACCAGCTGGCTTCCCGCCAGATGAAGTTCATCCAGCAGTTGGAGAACGCCCTGATCCGCATTAAGAACGGCACTTATGGTGTTTGCATTGTAACAGGCAAGCTTATCCCGAAAGAAAGACTGCGTGCTGTACCGCACACACAGCATTCTATTGAGGCCAAGCTTCAGCGTAACGATTAGTACCAGTACCTTTACTTTTACCACTTGAATATTCTGCAAAACCATATTCAGGCACTTGTTTTCTGTGCCCAATCGCCCATCAGCATTGAAGAAATCCAGCGCTGCTTACAGGAGTCGCTGGGGATGGAAGAGATATTGGTGAGCGATGTGCTGGAGGCTGTGGAAGGTATAAACGAGCAGCTTTTGGAAGCGGGCTTCGCCTTTCAAATCTACGCCATCGGAGGGGGCTACCAGTTCCTCACCAAGCCGGAGTACCAGGAGACAGTAAGCACATACTTAAAACATAAGTCAAAGAAAAAACTGTCAGCGTCTTCTCTGGAGACGCTGGCGATAATCGCCTATAAGCAGCCTGTCACCAGATCAGCTATAGAGCAAATACGGGGTGTGGGTTGTGACTATGCCATCCATAAACTCTTAGAGAAAGAACTAATAGAGATCAGAGGCAAAGCCGATACAATTGGCAGACCCGTTTTATACGGCACGTCTCAGAAGTTCATGGACTACTTCGGCATCAACCACATCAAAGACCTTCCGCAGCTAAAAGATTTCGCCACCGAAGAGAACGCGATAGGCGAAACAGCCGATTAAATGGTTCAACATCCCTTTTGAACTATAATACATCATTATTCCTTAATAATGCACACAAAAGAGGTACAGTAGCGATACTGCATCCATAACTATATTACCATGGCAAGAGATAACGAAAGACCTGACCGCGACAACGCAGGGGCAGGCAGAAGAGGCGCTGACAGAAACTCATCTGGCAGGCCGGCAAACAACGACCGCGAAGGCAAGAAAATATTTAACAGAAGAGACAAGTCTGACAGGCCAGATGACAGGGGAGATCGCGGTAACAGCCGCTCCTTCGGTTCTGGCAGGAGAGATAACGATAGAAGGGATACCGGCGAACGCCGCTCCTTTAACGCAGACCGCCCTAACAGGGAAGGTGGCGAACGCAGGCCTTTCAACGCAGACCGAACAGACAGACGCGAAGGCGGCGAAAGACGCCCTTACGGCGACAGAAGAGAGGGCGGAGAACGCAAGCCGTTCAACAGCGACAGACCAGAAAGAAGAGAAGGTGGTGAAAGACGATCTTTCGGAGGCGACAGAAAAGAAGGCGGCGAGAGACGCTCATTCAACTCTGACCGTCCGGAAAGACGCAGCAACGACAGAGGCGGCTATAGCTCCGACAAGAGAGATGACCGTGGCGGAGATAGATCTGAGCGACGCTCTTTTGGCACTGACAGGCCTGAAAGAAGAGAAGGCGGCGAAAAGCGTTCTTTCGGCGGCGATAGAAGAGAAGGTGGTGAGAGAGGCGGAAGAAGACCCTTCGATGCAGATAAACGCTCTTTTGGAGGTGACCGAGCAGACAGAAGAGAGGGCGGCGAAAGACGTTCTTTTGGAGTCGACAGACCACGTCGTGATGAAGGGGAAAGAAAAAGCTTTGGTGCCGGAAGAAATGAAGGCGGTGAAAGACGCTCCTATAATTCAGACCGTCCTGACAGGCGCGAAGGCGGCGACAGAAAGCCGTTCGGCGCTGGTCGCAGAGAAGGCGGTGACCGTCCTTTTAACCGCGAAGGCAAATCATCTTTTGGTGAGAAGCGCAGCTTTGGGGGCGACAGAGACGCGAAAAGCAAAAGCTTTGGCGACCGCGACCGCAGCAACAGCCGCTTTGGTGAAAGCAAGGGTGAAGATCCGCAGACACCTAACTATAACCTGAGCCGCTACAAAGACAACCCGCGCATCAAAAAAACAAATCGCCAGGAAGAAGGCGAAGAGGATGGATCGATCCGCCTGAATCGCTTTATTGCGAACGCTGGTATTTGCTCCCGCCGCGAAGCTGACTTGTTGATTGAAGCAGGTGAGATTAAAGTGAACGGCGAAGTGATTACGGAGATGGGCTATAAAGTACAGCCGACTGACAACGTACAGTATGGCAAGAAAATCCTGAACCGCGAAAAACTTGTCTATGTGCTGCTGAACAAGCCAAAAGACTTTCTGACCACCACCGATGATCCGGAGGGAAGAAAGACAGTGATGGACTTAGTAGCTAATGCTTCTACAGAGCGCATTTTCCCGGTAGGTAGGCTGGACCGTAACACTACCGGCCTGCTGCTGTTCACGAATGATGGAGAACTGGCACAAAAGCTGACGCACCCTTCCAACGGTATTAAGAAAATTTACCAGGTAGAACTCGACAAGCCGCTCACAAAAGAAGACTTTAAGACAATCGCTGAAGGGGTGGAACTGGAAGACGGCAAAGCAGAAGTGGATGATGTAGCCATTCTGGGAGAGTCTAATAAATTTGTAGGTATAGAGATTCATATTGGCCGTAACCGCATTGTGCGCCGCATTTTCGAGCACCTGGGCTACGAGGTGGTAACGCTGGACCGTGTGCAGTACGCAAGCCTCACAAAGAAAGACCTGCCGCGCAGCAACTGGCGCTACCTTTCAGAAAAAGAAGTAGTCCGGCTGAAGTACTTTATGTAATTGTATGCGCAGCGTCGCTATCGACATCGGGAACACGGGCACAAAGTATGGCATCTTTGAAGGAGATGCCCTGGTGGAGCAAGGTTATTTTCAGGAGCAGGAACAACTGCCGGAAAAACTGCAAAGCCAGCAATTTAACCATGCCATAGTTGCCTCGGTGGCGGCCAACGCACAAGATATACAGCAAAGGCTGTCTGTAACCGGTAAGTTTTTAGAGCTTACCGCACAGACAGCCTTGCCTGTTTCTAATCTGTACAAAACACCTCACACGCTGGGGGCCGATAGAATAGCAGGAGCGGTAGGCGCCCATTACTTTTTCCCGGGCCGCAATTGCCTGGTATTTGATGCCGGCACCTGCATTACGCATGACTTTATCGACAGCGGGGGCAACTACCATGGCGGAGGCATTTCCTTGGGGCTAACCATGAAATTTAAAGCCCTGCATACTTTTACAGGGCGGCTGCCGTTAGTACAGCGGGTTGAAAAAGGCTTTCCGCTAACGGGGCAAAGCACCGAAGAGTCTATCCTGAGCGGGGTGCTGACAGGTACCGTGGCGGAATTGAACGGATTTATTCAGGCTTACACTGAAAAAGCTGCCGATCTGGTGGTTATACTTTGCGGAGGAGATGCGGGATTTTTTGAAAGTAAGTTAAAAGGACGCATCTTTGTAATTCCTGAATTGGTCTTAATCGGACTTCACAGAATATTGACACATAATGTATAAGACATTCCGAGTACTGATAGGTTTTGCTGCGCTATGCTTAGCGCACACTACCCAGGCACAGCTTATCAGCAGCACTCCCTACTCCCGCTATGGGCTGGGAGAAATAAACGAAAACTTTGGCAGCATACGAAACGCCGGTATGGCGGGTACCGGTATCAGTGCGGCCAACAGTTACCAGCCGAACCTGGCTAACCCGGCCCTGCTTTATTACAACAGCATCACCAACTTTACAATGGGCATTGCGGGGCAGGCAAAAAGAGTGAGCAATGAGGGCAATTCACAGACGAATGGTAACGGCAACTTGAATAACGTGTCGCTTTCAGTGCCGGTTACGAAGCGCTGGAGCTCGGCTGTAGGTTTACGCCCGTTCTCTACTGTAAATTACCAGGTAAATGTATCGGATGTGGTAGAAGGCAATCCGGAGGCTACCATCCTCCGGGAGTATGTGGGCAGTGGCGGCTTGTCAGAAGTATATTTTGCCCATGGCGTACGAATTGCAGGAGGCCTTACATTGGGTGGTAGTGCCTCCTATATCTTCGGCAACATTGCAAACGAGTCCTCCAGCACCATAAACGACCCTGAGCAGGAAAACATGGCTTTGGAGCGTGTTACTATAGTGGACCGCACCAGCTACAGCGACTTCATTTTCAGAGCCGGAGCCAACTACCGCCAGAAATTAGCTGACAAGTTGTTTGTGAGTGCCGGTGGTGTATATAGTTTTAAGACGGAGTTGGATGCCGAGCGCATGGTAACGTATGAGCGTTCTACGCAGGCTGCCTCTCCGGCGGATAGTGCAGAAAACAGCGTTACGATACCAGCAAGTATGAGAGCAGGTATCAGCATCGACAATGGCTCCAACTTGACGGTGGCCGCTGATTTTGCCAGCTACCAGTGGTCTAAGTACAAAAACTTTGACGGGAGCAATGGTGGATTGGAAGACAGCTACCGTGCGGCATTAGGCGCGGAGTATACGCCCGAGGCTAACTCCATCGACAGCTACTTTAAGCGCATCACGTACCGTGGGGGCCTTTACTACAGCGAAACACCTTACGTCCTGAATGGCCAGCGCATCACTGATAGGGGAGTAACAACAGGAGCAACACTGCCTATTGGTCGCTCCACGCTATATGACCTTTACCAGTTGAATATTTCCGTAGGCTACGGGCAGCGCGGCACCACCGACTACGGTTTGGTGAAGGAAGACTACCTTCAGTTTGGCCTGGAGTTTACGGTAAACAGCCGGTGGTTTATTAAGCGTAGAATCGAATAATAGCAGCTCTTTATTTCCTGATGCAAAAAAGGCCGTTCATGAAGCGGCCTTTTTTGCATGATAAATTTGCAGGTTCAAAGGTATAATCGTTTCAGCACAGATTTTGCTACCTTACCATAAATCAGATTAACCAAAACAATGCATAAAGCATACATGGTCGGGCTAATGGCTATAATGGCCATCTTAAGCTTCGGCTGTAAAGAAGATTTAAAAGACCCTGATAAGGAGCAAAAGTATACAGGGCCAACAATAGAGAACCAGGATGTGGTTACGCTCTATAGCGACTCTGCCCGGCTGCTTGTGAAGCTGCAGGCACCCGTGCAGCAGGAGTTTGAGAGCGGCGACGGTATTTTTCCGGAAGGCCTTTTCGTGGAGTTTTACGAGCAGGGGGAGAAGGTAACCTCTACTATAAAAGCAAACTACGGTAAGCAGGATCGCAATCAGAACCTTTTCGAAGCGCGGGGTAATGTGGTTGTAAACAACCTGAAAAAGCAGGAGACACTGGAGACAGAAGAACTGTTCTGGGACAGGCGCAAGGCCCAGATCTATACCGACAAATTAGTGAAAATAACATCGCCGGAAGAAGTGGTGATAGGACAGGGGCTCGAAGCAGACCAGGATTTCTCAAACTATAGAATCCGGAAAGTAACCGGGCAATTCAATCTGAAAGAATAATGAACCAAAGGCTTGTAAATGTTATTTTACTATCGTTGTCATTCGTGATCATGGTTATCGGGGTTCACCGCAGCATGGTGGAAGATGATGTTCTCGGTAATTACTGGCTCTTTATGATTGGCCTGGTGCTGTATATGCTGTATTACTACCGTAAAAGGAAAAACGGCGCCTGATTTATTTTGGATCAAACGCATTTATGATAGACCCCAGTCAGATCATTATATTGTTTATCGCGCTTCTGTTCTCTGCCTTTTTCTCGGGTATAGAGATGGCCTTTATGGCTGCCAATAAAATCCAGATTGAGCTGAACGAGAAAAACGGGGAGCTTTCGGGGCGCATCCTGGGCTTTCTGCTAAAGCGCCCCGCCCGCCTGATGGGCACTACGCTCATAGGTAATACGCTGGCACTAGTGCTGTACGGCCTGGCCATTGCCAGTGTGCTGCATCAGCTGTTCTCCCTGTACCTGCCTGATTCAATGCAGTTCAGCTTGCTTGTGCTCTTCCTGCAGATCATTGTGGCTTCGGTGGTGGTATTGCTCACTGCTGAGTTCCTGCCCCGCAGCCTTTTCGCCATTAACCCTAACCGCATGCTGCAGGTGCTGGCTGTGCCCATTCTGGTTGTGTACTATCTGCTGTACCCGGTGGTGTTCCTGATTGTGGGCCTGAGCAAATGGGTGGCAGAGAAGTTCTTCCGGATTGAGTTTTCAGAGGAGAAGCCGGTATTCGGGTTTACAGACCTGAATGCCTTCATCAAGAACCACCTCTACCACCCGGAACAGGAGGGTGCGCCCGAAGTAGACCCGCTCATCTTCCACAATGCCCTGGATTTTAAAACCGTGAAGGTGCGGGAGTGTATGGTGCCGCGCACCGAGATAAAGGCGGTGGATGTGGAAAGCACAGTAGAGGAACTGGGGCAGGCATTTGTGAAAACAGGTCATTCCAAAATCCTTATTTACGAAGACTCTATTGATAACATCATTGGCTACTGCCACCAACTTGCCATGTTTAAGCAGCCCCGGAATATCTCTGAAATTCTGGGGCCGGTAAGTATGGTGCCGGAGAGTATGATGGCCAGTGAGTTGTTTGTGAAGTTTGTTTCAGAGCACCGCAGCGTGGCAGTGGTGGTAGACGAGTTTGGGGGCACCTCTGGCATAGTTACTGTAGAAGATGTAATTGAGGAAATCTTTGGGGAGATAGAGGACGAGTACGATGTAAACCAGCGGCTTCTGGAGCGGGTGCTGCCTGAGAAAGGAATCTACTTCCTGAGTGGCCGCCACGAAATCGATTACCTGAACGAGAAGTATAACCTGGCTTTGCCAGAGGGTGATTATGAAACGTTAGGTGGATTAATTTTGTCTGTATTCGGAGAGATACCTCTTCCGGGTGACGAGGTGACAGTGCCACCTTTCACTATCAGGGTGCTCACAATGGATGAGAACCGCATTGATGCTGTGAAGCTTGTTAAAAACACAGATTCTCAGGCAGATGCTGCGGACCAAACAGGAAGATAAAAATTTTGAATATTAGCACGATTAACCTTATTTTGCACAATCCTTTTTATATTTAAATAAAGAATGGCATTAATTAACAAGATTAGAGAAAAGTCTGGTTGGGCTGTAGGCGCCATTGCGATAGGGCTTGGCGTTTTTGTTGTGGGCGGCGACCTGCTTGGGCCTAACTCAAGGCTTCTGGGAAACGATGCAAATACCGTTGGTGAAATAGCCGGTGAAGAAATTGAGTTTCAGGAATTTGACCAGGTGTTGCAGCAGGTAAAAGCGGATTACGAAAACCGAACCGGCCGTGCTGCCAACGAAGGGGAGCTAGCAATGCTGCGTGAGCAGGCCTGGAACCAGCTAATCTTTAAAATTGCGCTACAGAAAGAATATGACCGCCTTGGCATAGCGGTAACGGAAGAAGAACTGGCAGACATGGTGCAGGGTAACAATATTCACCCGGCTGTGCAGCAAGCTTTCACCAATCCTCAGACAGGTGAGTTCGACCGCAACCAGGTAGTGCAGTACCTGCAGAACCTGGACCAGATGGGCCCGGAAGCACGCCCGATGTGGGTTAACTTTGAGCAGAGCATCTATGCTGACCGTATGCAGTCGAAGTACATGAACTTGCTGACCAAGACAGTATATATTACAGACACAGAGGCTAAGAACTATTACCAGGCGCAAAACGCTTCTGCTAGTATTAAAGCTTTATTTGTGCCTTTCGTTAGTGTATCAGACTCAGCAGTGCAGGTAACGGACGCACAACTGCAGGATTACTTTGACCGCAATAAAGAGCTCTACAAAGTTGACGAAGGTCGCTCAATGGAGTTTGTAACCATTCCGGTGAACGCATCCCCTGAAGATAGCAGCTACATAAATCAGGAGTTAGGTACGCTGTCGCAGCAGTTTGCGGCGGCAACCAACGATTCAGCTTTTGTAAACGCGAACTCTGACGTTCCTTTCGATGGCACTTACCGTAACCCGGGCCAGCTCCCAGAGCCACTTCGCAACCAGTTGCCTTTAGAAGAAGGTAAAGTTTACGGTCCATACAGTGAAAACAGCACTAAAGCGCTTTTCAAAGTAACGGATGTAAGAGAAGCAGACGCAAGTGCTGTAAGAGCAAGCCACATCCTGATCAGACCAGAGAATGATACGCCAGAGGCTAAAGCTGCTGCCCAGGCAAAAGCACAGGATGTGCTGGCGCAAATCAGGAACGGTGCTGACTTTGCACAGATGGCTGCACAGTATGGCACAGACGGTACTGCCTCTACAGGTGGTGATTTAGGTTGGTTCCCGCAAGGACAGATGGTATCGGAGTTTGACGAGGCTGTGTTTAATTATTCAGGCATTGGTCTGCTGCCAAACCTTGTGGAGACTGAGTACGGCTACCATATTGTCAAGGTAACTGCTCCTAAGTCAAACCAGGAGTATCAGATTGCTGGTGTGCAACGCGCCATCGAACCAAGCGAGACCACACGTGATGCTGCTTATGCGGTAGCGGATGAGTTATCCGGTACGAGTGAGAGCGCTGAAGAACTTAGAGAGAATGTTGCGCAGAATCCATCTCTGGTGAAAGAAGAAGCAACTGCCATTGGTAAAAACAACATTGTTGTAAACAACCTCAACAACGCGCGTGAACTGGTGCGCTGGGCATATGCCAAAGACACTGACGTAGGTGATGTATCGCCTGTGTTCGAAATAGAAGATCAGTTTGTAGTAGCAACGCTCACAAACAAGCGTGAAAAAGGCTATGCAAAACTGGAGGATGTGCGTGAGGAACTAACTGCTGCGGTACGCAATGAGTTAAAGGCGCAGCAAATTATCGCGAAACTAGAGGGCCAGCAAGGTACTTTAGACGAGATTGCCGCTAGCTATGGCCCGGATGCAACAGTCAGAACTGCTGATAACGTAACGTTTGCCTCTGCTGCTATACCTGGTTTAGGTGTAGAGCCAATGGCTGTTGGTAAGGCTTTCGGTTTAAAGCCAGGTGCCCGTACAGCTCCATTTGAGGGCCAGAGCGGTGTGCTGATGGTAGAACTGACGCAAATGAACCCTGCCCCGGAAATCAACGACTTCTCTAATGTGAAAGAGCAAATGCGTGGTACCCGCACAAACTCTGTGCAGAGCAACGCCTTCGAAGCTATCAGAGAAAAAGCGGATGTAAAAGACAATCGCGTTAGATTCTTCTAATCAAGAAATAACATACAAAAAGCAGAAAGCCACTCCCCAAAGAGTGGCTTTCTGCTTTTATGTCTAATTGGGTGTGCTTCAGCTAAAGCAAACACGGCAGGCCGTCAGCCTGCAGCAATCAATTATGTGTAAAAAAATTAAACTGATTCAGTATATTCATAGTTAAGAAGAAAGTACCAGGGAGAAACTGAATATCCTCCCGGTTTCCTTTTTCAGGAACTTTATAAAATGTTATAGATCAAGTGCATATCAACAGGCGCTACCACATCGTTTTAAGGAAACTATGCTAACAAAACTATACCATACCCTCCTGCTCTCGCTGCTTATGCTGGCAGCTGTGCCAGCGGCACGGGCACAGCATCAGGACCTGGAGCTGGCCCGCCAGTACTTAAGCCAGGGCGATTACAAAAAAGCCGAATCGCTATACGCTAAGCTGATAAATGAGCAGCGGTTGTTTAATGTCGTGTACCCGGACTATCTGAAGGTCCTGCTGGCGCAGCAGAACTATAAAGAAGCTGAGAAGCTGGTGAAGAAAACCAGCAAGCGTTTCCCGGACAACCCTGGCTATGAAGTGGACTTAGGTATAGTATATCAGGCTGCAGGAAATAAAGCCGCTGCCGAAAAGCAATTCAACAATCTGATATCCGGGCTCAAACCAGAGGCGGTTATTACGATGGCCAGTGCTTTTATACAAAACGAACTTTATGACTATGCCGAAAAGGCTTACCTGCGCGGCCGTGAGCTAAACAACGACCCTATGGCGTATAACCGTTCGCTGATTTCGCTGTACATGTACCGGCAGAAGACGGAGCAGTTGATTTTCGAAGCATTAAATCTGGTGCAGGCAGATGAAAAAGAGCTGGGCTATGCGCAGAACATGCTGCAGAACAGCATGCGGGAAGAAGAGCACTTTGATGCACTGGAGAAAGAGCTGATCCTGAAGGTGCAGCAGAACCCCGATAAGCTGGCCTTTAACGAGCTGCTTATCTGGCTGTATGTGCAGCGCCGCGACTTTTACAGTGCACTGCTACAGGCACGTGCCGTAGACAAGCGTACCCGCAGCGGCGGTACCCGTGTAATGGAACTGGGAGCCATCAGCCTCAAGAACAACGACTACCAGGGTGCCATTGAGGCCTATGAGTATATTGTGCAGGAGTACCCAGAGGGGCCCTACTACCTGGTGGCACGGCAGCGCCTGATAAATGCCCGCGAAGAGCAGGTGCAGAATACGTTTCCGGTAAGCGGGGAGAAAATACAGGCGCTGTTAGCAGACTATGATGCGCTTTTGAGCGAGGTGGGACGCACTTCCGAAACTGTGGAGGTGCTGCAGCATATGGCGTCCTTATACGCCTTCCAACTAGATGATAAAGAAAAAGCCATTGCCCTGTTGCAGGAGGCCATCAGTATGCCCCGGGCAAACTCCAGCCTGGTGGCAGACAGCAAACTCACCCTGGGGGATATTTACCTGCTGAAGGGGGAACCCTGGGAAAGCACCCTGCTATATTCCCAGGTGGAGAAGTCGCATAAGGAGACGCCGGTAGGGCACGAGGCGAAGCTGCGCAACGCCCGCCTCAACTATTACAAAGGCGACTTTGAACTGGCACAGGCCCACCTCGATATTCTGAAGCTAGCCACCAGCCGCGAGATAGCCAACGATGCCATGGACTTGAGCCTGCTAATTACAGATAACACCGGCCTCGACACGTCTACGGTTGCCATGGAAGCCTACGCTGCCATCGACCTGCTGGTGTTCCAAAACAAGCTGCAGGAGGCGCAGCAAGCGCTGGATGGTATGCTGCAGCAGTTTCCGGGGCACAGCCTCACAGATGAAATATACTTCCAGAAAGCCAACATTTATGAGCGCACCGGGGACTTTGAGAAGGCCGTTGAAAACCTGCAGAAAATTGTGGACGGCCCAAAAATTGACATTCTGAGCGATGATGCCTTGTATAAACTGGCTTTTATTTACGAAGAGAACCTGCAGGACAGGGAGAAGGCACAGCAATTGTACAACGACCTGTTGGTAAAGCACCAGGGAAGCATCTTTGCGGCAGAAGCCCGCAAGCGCTTCCGCAAGTTGCGTGGAGATACCGTGAATTAAAGAGCTGAGGCAAACTGCTCAATGCATAAACTCCTGTGCTTCATATATCCTGCCGAAGAATCGAGACACGTCATACGTCGTGATACGCGAAATCATCCGAAGAAAATGATGAGGACTAGAATGAAAAGAACAAAGAACCCATACATTATCAGGTCGAGGGAATAGTTCTTATACTTTTCGAAAAGCTCCTTGAGTCGTTTCACGTTCTTTCCTGTTATACCGCAACAAAAATACGAAATTTAAGACGAAGGTGAAGGCAGCAAGCCGGCACCTTCACTCAAAAATCCCTGAAAAAAGCTACCTTTGCAACTAAACGATTGTAGTGTAGCAGAAGCATATGGAGAAAAGGTGGGTATATAGCCAGGAGGCGCCAGCAGAGGTAGTAGAGTGTTTATCAGAAAGCCTCAAAATCAGCCCCACCTTAGCCAGTATTCTTTGCCAGCGCGGCATCAGCACCTTTGAAGAAGCGAAGCACTTCTTCCGCCCCTCCCTCTCAGACCTGCACGACCCCTTCCTGATGAAGGGTATGGACAAAGCCGTGGATCGCCTGAACGAAGCCCTGCACAAAAGTGAGAAGATACTGGTATATGGTGACTATGACGTGGATGGCACCACCTCTGTGGCGCTGATGTACGGTTTCCTGCGCCATTACACTCACCAGATAGATTTCTACATTCCGGACAGGTACAAAGAAGGTTACGGCGTTTCGCAGCAAGGCGTCGAATGGGCGGCAGAGAACGGCTTCAAGCTCATCATCAGCCTCGACTGCGGCATCAAGTCTGCTGATAAAGTAGCTTTAGCCAAAGAAAAAGGCATTGACTTTATTATCTGCGACCATCACTTACCAGACGAAGATGTGCCGCAGGCTGTGGCGGTGCTGGACCCGAAACAAGTGGATTGCCCTTACCCTTACAAAGAGCTGTCAGGCTGTGGTGTGGGCTTTAAGCTGGCGCAGGCGTTCTGTATACAAAACGACATTGACCAGGAAGAGGCTTTTAAGATGCTCGACCTGCTGGTGGTGAGCATAGCGGCAGATATAGTGCCTATTACGGGTGAGAACCGCATCCTGGCGCACTACGGGCTTCGCCACCTGAACGGCCCGCAGCCCATGCGCCCGGGGCTGGATGCGCTGAAAGAACTAGCCGCCATCAACTATGAGATGGACATCACCAGCATTGTGTTTGGCTTTGCGCCACGCATCAATGCCGCCGGACGTATGGGAGATGCCAAGAACTCGGTGCGCATGCTGCTGGCCCAGACAAAAGATGAGGCTTTTAAAATGGCCGCCATCATCAATGAGTCTAACAAGGAGCGCCGCACCAAAGACTCAAACATTACCAAAGAGGCGCTGCAGATGATTGAAGAGGATGATTTCCTGCGGTCGGCTAACTCTACGGTGCTGTTTAAGGAGACGTGGCACAAAGGCGTGATTGGTATTGTAGCCTCCCGCTGTATCGAAAAATATTACCGCCCCACCATCATCCTTACCCAATCAAATGGTGTGGCATCAGGCTCGGCACGGTCGGTGCACGGGTTTAACGTGCACGATGCCATCGAGAGTTGCGCCGATTTGCTGGAGCAGTTTGGCGGACACATGTATGCAGCAGGCCTTACAATGCCCGTAGAGAACGTGCAGGCTTTCCGGGAGCGTTTTGAGGAAGTAGTGGCCAGTACTATTACGGCAGAGCAGAAAATTCCGCAGATACAGATAGACGGTAAAATAGAGCTGAAGCAGATAACCCGCAACTTCTATAATATTATCCGGCAGATGGAGCCTTTCGGGCCCGGTAATATGGGGCCGGTGTTTGAGTCAGAGTGCGTGTATGACACAGGAAGCGTGCGCATTGTAGGCGATACACACCTGAAGCTGCGCCTGACGCAGGATGGCTTCCATACCATTGATGCCATTGGCTTCGGCCTCAGCGATTACTACAAAGCCATCTCCAAAGGCATTCCGTTTAATGTGTGTTATACAGTGGAAGAAAACATATACCGTGGCGTTATTTCGCTGCAGCTCCGCATCAAAGATATCCGGGTAAAATAACACAGGGTAAGCAAAAGAGCTCACAGGTCGTCGGGAGCCTTTCTGCTTACAATTGAAAAGTAACAGGAGCTGTACTGGCGTTGGCAAGCAGTTCTTCCTGGGTTACATGCCGGAAAGACATTTTATATCCCTGGTACAGGGCGATGCCGTAGAAGATTACATCCATAGGAGAAAACGTCTCCACCATTAGTTCCGGCACATAGCTGTAGTCAAACGTCTGCAGCACCTCCAGGTAGCCTAATGCATTATCTTCGGCTACAAAGCCGCAGATGCCCAGGAAATTACCCAACACGCAGCCTAACAGTGCCAGCAGTGCCCCCATCACACCAAAGACTTTGTCTATTCCCTGCCCCATGGTTCGCATCACGTACCCCACCGCAAAACTAATAGCAACAGCCATGTAACCGATCTGGTAGCCTGTTATAACCGTGATAACAGCCCATACAACTGCTCCTGCCACAGCAGCCAGCAAACCAGCCAGTATGCCTTTGACAAGGCGCTGCTCCATGCTTAGCCTGTGCATGTAAAGTTCCAGTTTGTGCTGGTCGAGCGTGGGGGCAGGAGAGGCTGCTGTTTCTATAGCCTCGTCTGCTGTTTTATGTAAGGGTGTTTCCATTCGCTGTAATTTTATAGGGATAGGTTCAAAAGCAGATGCGTAAGCCAGTGCAAACTATCAGCAGCGATGGCATTAGGAAAGAAAACAACAGACAGGCAGCTATACCTAGGGCAGCGGGTACATATGCTTTAACTGCTTCAGAGGGCTTGGTTCTTCTGAGGCGACTAAATCCGGGATGCACAGCTGAGACAGGGTTTCCACGTCGCCGAGAAAGAAGTTCATGTCTACGGCTGTTTTAATACCCGTTATCCGGCCTTTATCGGTATGTTGCCAGAACATCCAGCTGTCGGTGTGGTGCACCTCCGGTTGTATAGGGCTGTAGCGGGCAATCCAGAAATGATAGCCTTTAAAATGCCCCTGCAGATAGCGGCGGTAGTAGTTCTGGCTGGTATAGATAATAGGCTTTACGCCATAGTGCGCTGTTACCGCCTCTAACCAGGTATGGATGCTTTCGCGCAACTGTGTGGGGCTTACCTGCGGGTCTGATACCTCTACGTCCAGCACCGGTGGCAGGTCGCCCGGTTCCAGCACGACAGAGTTCGTGAAGAGCTCGATTTGGCACTGTACGGGAGCAAGTGGCTTAAAGAAATGATAGGCGCCCCGCCTGATTCCGTTGCGCTTCGACTCGCTCCAGTTGCGCGTAAAATATGGGTCTTGCCTGAAATCACCTTCAGTGGCTTTGATGAAGGAGAAGACGATTTCCTCCTCCTTTACTAATTCCCAGTTAATATCTTTTTGCCACCTCGACACATCAATACCCTTCACCGTAGCATTGACCGGGCTGCTGCTGGCGGTGCCGGGTTTGGTAGGGTCGTTATGAGTGACTTCTGTAGGAGCAGACGCCATACCGGTATGTCCCGCTAAAAGTAGCAGGCTTGAAAAAGCCAGTTTCTGGCACACCGATAAAATTGAAAACAGCGGCATAATTCATGTTTGAGATAAGCGAGTTATAAGTTATATATTAATCTCCGCTTATACAATATATAATAATAAGGATTATAGAGAATATTAGTTCCATATCAATAGCAGATTTAAAATATAAGACGTTAAGGTAGTGGCAGGTACTCCAACACCTACACGTTGCAGGATGCAGCCTTTATGCGTAATTTAGCCACGATGATACTGAGAGCAGATAACCTGATAAAAAAGTACAAATCCCGCACCGTTGTAAATGATGTAAGCGTGGAGGTAAACCAGGGAGAAATAGTAGGATTGCTGGGCCCCAACGGAGCCGGTAAAACTACCTCTTTCTATATGATTGTGGGCTTGGTAAAGCCCAACAGCGGTAAGATATATTTGGACAAGGAAGACATTACGAACCTGCCAATGTACAAGCGAGCCAAGCGCGGCGTGGGGTACCTGGCGCAGGAAGCATCTGTTTTCCGGCAGCTAACGGTAGAGGAGAATATTCTGGCGGTGCTGGAAATGACGAAACTGCCTAAAAAGGCGCAGCACGAAAAGGTGGAGGATTTGCTGGAGGAGTTTTCTCTAACGCACGTGCGCAACAACAAAGGCATTGTGCTATCAGGGGGAGAGCGCCGCCGCACCGAGATTGCCCGTGCCTTAGCCGTAGACCCAAAATTTGTGCTGCTGGATGAGCCCTTCGCCGGTGTGGACCCCATTGCCGTAGAAGAAATACAAAGCATCGTAGCGAAGCTGAAAAGCAAGAACATCGGTATCCTCATCACCGACCACAACGTAAACGAGACCCTTTCCATTACAGACCGCGCTTACCTGCTCTTTGAAGGAAAGATCCTGAAATCAGGAACCGCAGAAGAACTGGCCGCCGACGAGCAGGTGCGCCGCGTATACTTAGGAAAGCACTTTGAGCTGAAGCGGAAGGTTTAACTGCCTAAAGCAATCAAGTACACGAACAACAATTTAACCTCCAGCAGTTGGAAATAATAAACTCTATAGTGACGTGGGTAATGAAGAAGCGGATTCATGACATCGATCTGTTTCGGAAGTACCCGCACGAGGTGCAGGCAGAGCTGTTCCAGAATTTGATCAGTGCCGCAAAAGATACCGAGTGGGGCAGGAAATACGGCTACAAAGATAACCTGTCGGTGCGGGAGTTCCAGGAGCGGGTGCCGGTAACAGATTATGAGAACCTATACCCGTACATAGAGCGGGTGATGAAGGGGGAGCAGAACCTGCTGTGGCCAAGTAAGATTGAGTGGTTCGCCAAATCATCCGGCACCACCAATGCCCGCAGTAAGTTTATTCCGGTTAGCCCGGAGTCGCTGGAGGATTGCCACTACAAAGGGGGCAAAGACATGCTCTCCATCTACGTGAACTTATACCCGGACACAAAGCTTTTCTCAGGCAAAGGCCTCTCCATCGGCGGTAGCCACAGACCCAGCGAGATAAATTCCAAAGTTTCCTGTGGTGATGTGTCGGCGGTAATCATGCAAAACCTGCCGATGTGGGCCGAGGCCATGCGCACCCCGCCGCTCAAAGTAGCCCTGATGGATAAGTGGGAGGAGAAGATCGAGAAAATGGTGGAGATAACGGTAGAGGAGAATGTCACGAGCATGAGCGGCGTGCCCACCTGGACCTATGTATTGCTGAAGCGCATTCTCGAGGTAACTGGTAAAAGCAACATCCTGGAGGTGTGGCCTAACCTGGAGCTGTTTACGCACGGTGCGGTGGCTTTTGGTCCTTACCGCCAGCTTTTCCGCGATATCATTCCATCAAATAAAATGAACTACCTGGAGGTGTACAATGCCTCCGAAGGCTTCTTTGGTATACAAGACCAGGCCGGCACAGAAGATGAAATGCTGCTGATGCTGGACTATGGCGTATACTATGAGTTTATTCCAATGGACCAGTATGAGGAGGAGGATCCTAAAACCCTCACCCTAGACCAGGTGGAACTGGGCAAGAACTATGCAATTGTGATTTCGACAAATGCCGGCTTGTGGCGGTACAAGATTGGCGATACCATCCGCTTTACCAGTCTCAGCCCATACCGAATCAAGATTTCCGGACGTACCAAACATTTTATAAATGCTTTTGGGGAGGAGGTGATCGTGGAGAATGCGGAGGTTGCTGTTACAAAAGCCTGTCAGGCTACTGGTGCCATCATTTCTAACTTCACGGCGGCACCGGTTTATATGGAGAGCGGTAAGCGCGGCAGGCATGAGTGGCTGATCGAGTTTGAAAAACAGCCGGATAACCTGGAACGTTTTACGCAGGTGCTGGACGAAACACTACGGGACGTAAACTCTGACTACGATGCTAAACGGCAGAATGATATTGCGCTGCAGGAGCCTCTTGTACACGCTGCCCCGCAAGGTGCTTTTATGAACTGGCTACGTCACAAGGGCAAGTTAGGAGGCCAGAACAAAGTGCCCCGTCTCAGCAACTCCCGTGAATACCTGGAGGAGATGATGCAGGTAAACGGGATGTAGCTGGTTTTATTTACCTAAGCTTAAACAGCATCGGCCCCGGCAAGTTTGTACTTGCCGGGGCCGATGCTGTTTTAAAACTATACTGACCTAAACAGCTCCACTTATAATTCAGAATTGGGAGCGACAGCGACCGCTATTCCATAAAGCTGCTGAACATGCCACCTTCTTTTTTGGTATTTTCACCGTGCGGCATCAGTGCCTCAATCAGTTTCTTCACTGGCATAGACTGTAGCCATACCCGGCCGGTGCCTCTAAGGGTAGCCAGGAATATGCCTTCGCCGCCAAATATCATCGATTTTAACCCGCCTGCACGCTGTACACTAAAATCGATGCCTTCCTCAAAGGCTACCACGCAACCGGTATCCACGCGCAGTGTCTGGTTGTTCAGCTCCTTTTCTACTACGGTGCCGCCGGCATGTACAAAGGCTAGGCCATCACCCTGCATCCGCTGCAGTATAAAACCTTCGCCACCAAAGAAGCCGGAGCCTAAGCGCTGGTTAAAGTGGATACTGAGCTTTGTGCCTAGCGCAGCAGCTAAAAAAGCATCTTTTTGAGCAATCAGGCTGCTGTTGCGCATCTGGCGGAGGTCGATAGGCAGGATTGTGCCTGGGTAAGGCGCGGAAAAAGCCACACGACTTTTGCCATAGCCACGGTGCGTAAAATGCGTCATAAAGAGCGATTCACCAGTTATCATGCGGCTGCCTGCTGAAACCAGCTTCCCTAAGAAGCCTTGGCTGGGATTAGAGCCGTCGCCCATCTTTGTCTGGAAATCAATGCCCTCTTCCATGTATACCATGGCACCGGCCTCGGCAATTACGGTTTCGTTTGAGTCAAGCTCAACTTCCAGCACCTGAATGTCATGACCGAAAATCTTGTAATCGATCTCGTGTGAATTTATCATAGTTATATGTAAGGTTGGTTAAACGATGCGATTTGACTGCAGTTATAAAACGTATTGGTCGCTGTTTCTATATAACCTGATGCATGAGATTCAAATATATATTTTGTTTGCCTATATACAGTGTATTGACTTTGACTGTACAATGCTAATCCTCATCATCCTCCTCATCCACATCACCTTTACTGCGACGGGCTTTGGGCAGGTCAGGGTCATCCTCTGCATCAGATGTTGAAGTGGTGGTGCGCACGAAGTCCTCGTCTGTTTCTTCCACTTCTTCGCCTTCTTCTATATGAAATTCCTCCTCCTCGCGTTTGGCCTTTTCGGCTGCATTGCGCTTCACCAGTTTTTTGTCTTCCACGTTCTGGTTCAGGAATTCATTTATCTTGTCGATGCTATAGTTGGATATGATTTCGCCGTGCTCGTTCACCTTTATCTCAAAACCTTCCAGGTCTTTGTGCACTTTCGACTTCTTCTTGCTGCTCTTGTCGTCTTTTTTATTTTTAGCCATGGTTTTACAGTTTTATACTCTTGTTATATAAGCTAAGCAGCCGCAATTTGTTGCAAAGAAGGTCCAAAGCAGGAAATAAAAAAGGCTAACCATATGGTTAGCCTTTCTCTTTATCTAAAGTATGCCGCTTATGTTGCAGCATATGAGCTCAGTTTATTTATAGCGGATTCGATGCGGGAAGCTGTCTCTTCGCGTCCTATTACCTCAATGATGTGCATCAGGTCCGGGCCCGCTTCTGCGCCTGTTACCGCTAAGCGCAGCGCCTGCATTACCTGCCCTAGCTTCATGTTGTGGCGCTCCAGAATGCTAGTTAGCAGATCTTTCACTGTATCGGCGTTAAAATCCTCCAGCGTAAAAAGCTTGTTTTTGAAGTCTTCAAACACGGCTACAGACTGGCTGTTCCACTTTTTGGAAGCTACCTTTTCGCTGTATTCTGTCGGGGCAACAAAGAAGTACTTCGCCTCCTGCCAGAAATCCTGCGGAAAGCTTACGCGCTCTTTCATCAGGCCGGCAATCTTTTCTGCCTTCTCATGCGAAGTGGTGATATCATGCTCCTCCAGTGCCTTCAGCAGGTAGTCTGCCAGTTCGCTGTCTGGTTTGGCGCGCAGGTACTGCTCGTTAAACCAACGGGCCTTCTGAATATCGAACCGCGTGCCTGACTTGCCGATGCGCTCTACAGAGAATTCCTCTATCAACTCGTCCATGGAGAAGAGCTCCTGCTGTGTACCCGGGTTCCAGCCCAGAAAAGCCAGGAAGTTAACAAACGCATCTGGTAAATATCCGCTTTCGCGGTAGCCTGATGATACCTCACCTATATTTGGATCTTGCCAGCGCAGCGGGAATACTGGGAAACCCAGCTTATCGCCGTCGCGCTTGCTTAGCTTGCCATTGCCGTCCGGCTTCAGAAGCAGCGGCAGGTGGGCAAACTCCGGCATGGTGTCTTCCCAGCCCAGGTAGCGGTACAGCAGCACGTGCAGGGGCGCTGATGGCAGCCACTCCTCACCGCGGATTACGTGCGTAATCTTCATGAGGTGGTCGTCTACGATGTTGGCCAGGTGGTACGTCGGCATACCATCCGACTTCATCAGTACTTTATCATCAATGGCAGAAGAGTGTACCATTACCCAACCGCGGATCAGGTCTTTCAGGCGCACTTCCTCTTTGCGGGGCACTTTCAGACGGATAACATAAGGCTCACCAGACTCCAGGCGCTGCTTCACCTCATCTTCTGGCAGGGTGAGCGAGTTCTTCATGGTGGCGCGGGTGATGGCGTTATACTGTGGCGTGGCCACTTTGGCTGCTTTCAGGCGCTCACGCATTTCGTCCAGTTCCTCGGCCGTATCAAAGGCGTAGTAGGCATGGCCGCTCTCGATGAGTTGCAGCGCATACTGCATGTACATCGGCTTGCGCTCCGACTGGCGGTATGGCGCATAGGGGCCTCCGTTCCATGGGCTCTCGTCCAGCTCAACACCGCACCACTCCAGCGACTCACGGATATAATCTTCAGCGCCCGGCACAAAGCGGGTCTGATCTGTGTCCTCGATGCGCAGAATCATTTTGCCGCCCGTTTTGCGGGCCAGCAGGTAATTATATAAGGCAGTGCGCACACCACCGATATGGAGAGGCCCGGTCGGGCTTGGGGCAAAGCGTACTCTAACTTCTCTTTCCATGTATTTTTGTCTGGTTCAGGTCGTTCTAATTCGGCACAAAGGTACAAAATAAAGTTTGTTTAGGTAAATGCTCCGCCAGCAAAGGCAGCGGAGCCAGAAACAAGGAAGGGCGGTGAGAGTTAATAGATTATAAACATAATCAGATATTTCCGTACTTGCTTAGTAAAGAATCCTAAATTGTGCCATGGTAAAAAGCCGGCTTAAAATAATATGGGGCCTTTTAAGGGAGACTTCATCAGAGTTTATTGATAACAACTCCTGGCAAAAGGGTGCTGCGTTGGCCTACTATACTATTTTCGCATTGCCGCCCATGCTCATCATTATTATAAGCGCAGCCGGTTACTTTTTTGGGGAGCAGGCAGTGTCTGGTGAGATATACTATCAGATAAAGGAGGTTATTGGCACGGAGGGGGCTTACTCGGTGCAGAAGATGGTGGAAAACGTAAATGCGTTTTCGAACATAACGCTGGCTGCAATAGCAGGTGTTATTGCCCTTTTTATTGCGGCCACGGGTGTCTTTATCTCGCTCCAGGATTCGTTGAATGAGATATGGTACGTGAAGCCCAAGCCCAAGCGAGGATATGTGAAGCTGATCCTCGACAGGTTTCTTTCCTTCGGTATGATTCTGATAATTGCCGTAATCCTGTTGCTCTCGCTGTTGGTAAACGCAATATTGGTAGCCATAGGCGACTTCCTGACGGCACGCTTCTCCAGTTGGGTCATATATGTGCTACATTTTGCAAACTTCGCCTCTGTACTGCTACTTATGTCTTTCCTGTTTGCCTGTATCTATAAGTTCTTGCCCGATGCCAAAATAAAATGGCGCGATGTGTGGGTTGGGGCGCTGGTAACAGCTTTGCTATTTGTTGCTTTCCGTGGGTTGATTGGCTTTTACCTGGGCAAGAACGACGTAGGATCGGTATATGGGGCAGCAGGTTCTGTGGTGGTTATACTTACCTGGGTATTTTTTAATTCCCAGATTATCTTTTTTGGTGCAGTGTTTACGTTTGTGTATTCCCGAAAGTATGGCTTTAACATCTATCCTGCAGAGTATGCGGTGCGTGTCATCCGGAGGCAGGTAGAGGTTGGGAACTCAGCTGTTAATGTCGAGCCGGGTGTGGATGAAGAAGAAATGATTGGTGAGCAGGAAGGACAAGCCTCTGAGGAAGAAGACGAAGGCGCAGCCTCTCAGGGAGCGAACATCTGAGGGAAAGGCAAAATCTGACAAAAGACGAGGACAAAGGAAGAAAGACTAAAAGAGGCTCTGATGTTTTCCTTTGTCTTGTATCCTTTGTCCTTTGTCAAAGCATTCGTATAGCGTTTGTCGCAGAGTAGAGTTTATTGCCTTATCAATTCGCTACTTGGCTGCGATGCAGGAAATCTCTACGTTAACATCTTTTGGCAAACGGCTTACTTCCACGGTTTCGCGGGCTGGTGGGTTGCTGGTGAAATAGCTGCCGTAGGTTTCGTTGATGCGGCCAAAGTTGTTCAGGTCTTTTACGAAGATGGTGCACTTTAGCACATTCTCAAAGCCCATACCTGCTTGTTGTAAAATAGCGCTGAGGTTTTTCATAACCTGGTGCGTTTCGTTTTCGATGCTGTCGTTTATCAGTTCCCCGCTTGCCTGGTTAAGCGCAATCTGGCCTGATACGTACAAGGTGCCATTTGCCAAAGTTGCCTGGCTGTATGGGCCAATAGGAGCAGGGGCCTGGGAAGAGGTGATGATGCTGTGTGCCATAGACGGATTCGTTTTAAATTGTATCTTTACTATCAAAAGTACTGAATTTTTATGCACATAGTTGTTTTATCAGGCGCTGAAATGGCCGGAGAGTTTAAGCAGAAGTTCCCGGAGGGGAACAAAGAAATCAGCTTCTCCTTTTTGCACCACCATAACCTTCATGGTGAGCAGTTACAGCCAACAGACATTATATTCGACTTTCTGCTGCACAGGCAGCCGGAGCGCCTAAGTTATTATGCACCGGAGCAGGTGGTATTCTGCAATGCCGCCACGGTGCAACTGGCGGCGCTGGTAAAGGAGGCTCAACTAGAAGAGCCTTGTACTCTGATCGGTATTAACGGCCTGCCAACTTTGCTGAACCGGCCTGTGCTGGAGGTCAGCCTGCTAAACCCGGAGCATGAAGAGAAGTTAAAAGACGTTTGCGCTGCACTAGGCACGGAGTACCTGCTGGTGGATGACAGAGTAGGCATGGTAACCCCGCGCATGATTTGCATGATCATCAACGAGGCCTGTTTTACCCTGCAGGAGGAGACTGCTAGCATCGCAGATATAAATCAGGGTATGAAATTGGGTACAAATTATCCTAAGGGTCCCTTCGAGTGGGCGAATGAGATGGGTATAGCAAACGTGTATGAGGTGCTGCAGGCAGTATACGAAGACACAAAAGACGAGCGATACAAAATCTGTCCGCTGCTGAAGATCAAGTACCTGAAAGGAGAGCAGTTTTAGATTGATATAAAACAAGAAAGGGAGCCAGCGCTGGCTCCCTTTCTTGTTTATTGGATACTAGGTCTAGGTGTTACTCTACCGTTACAGACTTTGCTAAGTTCCGTGGCTGGTCTACATCACAGCCGCGCATTACAGCAATGTGGTAAGAGAGTAACTGCAGTGGAATAACAGACAGCAATGGCATCAGGTGCTCACTTGTCTCAGGAATTTCAATCACATAATCCGCCATAGACGGTATAGTAGTATCTCCCTCTGTTACCACGGCTATTACTTTGCCTTTACGTGCGCGCACTTCCTGAACGTTTGAAACCACTTTTTCATACGAGCTGTCCTTCGTCGCGATGACTACTACTGGCATTTGCTCATCGATTAGGGCAATTGGGCCGTGCTTCATCTCTGCCGCAGGATAACCCTCTGCATGAATGTAAGAAATCTCTTTCAGCTTCAGTGCGCCCTCTAACGCAACCGGGTAGTTGTAACCACGGCCAAGGTAGATGAAGTTAGTGGCATCTTTATACTTTGCAGATATCTCCTTGATTTGGTCATCCAACAGCAGGCATTGCTCTACTTTTGCAGGAATGGTCTCCAACTCTACCATCAGCTGGCGAAGCTTGGTTTCCTCTAATGTTCCGCGCTTGCTGCCGATAATCATCGCAATGAGTGCCAGCACCGTTACCTGAGCAGTGAAGGCCTTTGTACTGGCAACACCAATTTCAGGGCCTGCATGTGTATAGGCACCGGCATCTGTGGCGCGGGCAATAGACGAGCCCACCACGTTACAGATACCAAATATGGTAGCTCCTTTGGACTTGGCCAACTCAATGGCAGCCAGTGTGTCCGCAGTCTCACCAGACTGTGAAATGGCAACAACAATATCATCTTCTGTGATAATCGGGTTCCTGTAACGGAATTCTGAGGCATACTCTACCTCTACAGGTATGCGGGCAAAATCTTCAATGAGATATTCCGCCACCAGCCCTGCGTGCCATGATGTACCGCAGGCTACAATAATGATACGCTTTGCATTCACGAACTTGTTCTCATACTCACGGATACCGCTCATCATGAGGTGGTCGCTTTCTGCAATCATACGGCCACGCATGCTGTCCAGGATAGAGCGGGGCTGCTCAAAAATCTCCTTCAGCATGAAATGTTCGTAGCCACCTTTCTCGATAGACTCTAAAGCCATCTCCAGAGTCTGTACATAAGGAGTTTGCTTCACGTCCTCTTTCGTTCGGATGTCCAGCTCGCCGTTATTTATAACAGCCAGCTCGTAATCGTTCAGGTATACCACCTCGTTTGTGTACTCAATAATAGGCGTGGCATCAGAAGCTAGAAAATATTCTCCCTTACCAATACCTACTACCAATGGGCTACCCTTGCGTGCTGCTATCAACTGGTTAGGGCTATCTTTGGATAGTACTACAATGGCGTATGCGCCCACTACTTCGTGCAAGGCCAAACGTACTGCTTCTGGTAAAGAGCAGTCATTGTTTTTAAGTATTTCCTCAATCAGGTTGATAAATACTTCTGAGTCCGTATCGGATTGGAACGTATGGCCTTTCTGAATCAGGAGTTGCTTTAGCGAAGCATAATTCTCAATAATACCATTATGGATAATGGCAATGTTTTTTGACGTGGAGTAATGTGGATGTGCATTCACATCGTTTGGCTCACCGTGTGTAGCCCAGCGGGTGTGGCCCATGCCAATGTTTCCGTGTGTATCTATCTCTGCGAGAGAAGCTTCTAAGTCGGCTACCTTTCCTTTCTTCTTATAGATGTTCAGAGAGCCGTTCATGAGTGCAACTCCTGCACTGTCATAGCCTCTGTACTCTAGTCGCTTCAGGCCCTTTAAAATAATCGGGCAAGCTTCTCTATGCCCAACATATGCTACAATTCCACACATAATTTAAGTTTGATATAAAATTTTAAGTTTGTTACAAAATATAATAGGTACCACAAAGGTACCTATTATTAGGGATTCTAATATTATGCTAACGTAATATATTATACTAACGTAATTTAGCTAAACTTTGATTTAAATCTAAAGCACAGAATTTAGCAGATTACTGGCCAAGCTGATTATAAAGCTCATAGTATGAGTCTAGGAGTGTATCATCGGGCTTAACTGTGCTGATGCTCTTTGTCTTTTTGAACTCACTGAATATGGCATTGATGCTGTCGCCAAAGTCTTCGTTTGTTTTGATAACAGCATCAGCATACTTCATACCGCACTTCACAAAACCATCACAATCAGCAGACTGCAGTTCCGTAAGCATGCTGTCGTTAATATCCATCATTTTCACCTTGTCTAGGAAACCTTCATCAAACTTCTGCTTATAGTTGTGGTTATACACTGTAAACATTGACTTGGCATCTTTGAAGATAGGATCTTTCTTATAAGTCGTTTTCAGGTACATTGGAATCAGACCTGTCATCCAGTCGTTGCAATGTACAATGTCTGGTGCCCAGCCTAGCTTTTTTACTGTTTCTAATACACCTTTGCAGAAGAAGATGGCACGTTCATCGTTGTCTGCGTGGAACTTGTTGTTTTTATCAACAAAGACAGACTTTCTGTGGAAATAGTCTTCGTTGTCGATAAAATAAACCTGTAGCTTTGCATTGGGAATAGAAGCTACCTTGATTACCAACGGTTTCTCATCATCGCCCACTGCGATGTTAATACCAGAAAGGCGTACCACTTCATGTAAACGGTTCTTGCGCTCATTGATCAGACCAAACCGTGGCACAAAAATGCGGATTTCCATTCCCCGTTCCTGCATTCCCTGTGGTAGCGTCTGAAGAAATTCAGCTACTTTAGTGGTTTGTAAGAAGGGATTCATCTCGGTGGCGGCGTATAAGATTCGCAATTTAGACATGGATATGTGGTTAAAATTTAAAAAGCAACAGTAATGGGACGTGCAAAATTAGTAATTTTTATTCTAATTTTCAATTTTAAACGTTATAACTTACTTTTGCCGGCTTTTACCAATCCCAAAAACGAATAGGACCGACATGGAAGTTATAAAGCAGGTTAGTACCATCCGGCAGCGGGTGCAGGCATTACGCTGTAGCGGCAAAAGCATTGGCTTTGTGCCTACCATGGGCGCCCTGCACGAAGGGCACCTGCAACTGCTTCAGGCCTCCGCTCAAGAGAACGATGTCACGATCTGTAGTATTTTTATTAATCCCACACAATTCAATAACCCGGACGATTATAAACTATACCCCCGTACCTTGGGCCAAGACACTGAACTGCTGAAAACAGTTGGCTGCAATGTTCTTTTCGCCCCAAGTTCAGAAGAGATATATCCACAACAACAGCCGCTTTTGCAGTTTAGTTTCGGGGCGCTCGAAGATGTGATGGAGGGGGAGCGCCGGCCGGGGCATTTCAATGGGGTTGCCACCATTGTAAGCAAGCTGTTTCACCTGGTGCAGCCGCACCGTGCTTACTTTGGCCAGAAAGACCTGCAGCAGGTGGCGATTGTGCGGCAGTTGGTGCATACACTTAGTTTTGACCTGGAACTAGTCTGCTACCCCACCGTGCGCGAGGAGGACGGTCTGGCCATGTCATCCAGAAACACCCGCCTGAATACGGAGCAGCGTCAGGTTGCTCCCACCCTCTATAAAGCCCTTAAATTAGCCGAAGCGCAACTTCGAAAGCAGCCTGTGGCAAAGACAAAAGCAGAGGTAGCTGCTTATCTCACAAGTGTGCATGGGGTAGAACTGGAGTATTTCGAAATCGCCGATCCCTCCACGCTGCAACCTGTGCAGGACGTGAGGAAAGTTCAGGAAGTGGCGCTCTGTATTGCGGCTGTTGTAGGACCTGTGCGCCTTATAGATAACATTCTGGTGAATTTAAACGAAGTATAGGTTGTTTAGCCATGGAGGAGGCAAAGTGGCACTTAAGGCATTGATAGTTAATCTGAGGCCAATTATCTAACTTTGCGGCTCATTACAGAAACACACCATGTATATTGAGGTTTTAAAATCTAAAATTCACCGTTGCAAGGTAACTCAGGCCGAACTGCACTATGTAGGAAGCATTACCATTGATGAGGACCTGATGGATGCGGCCAATGTGGTGGAGAATGAGAAAGTACAGATCGTTAACATTAACAACGGCGAGCGCTTCGAAACTTACGTGATAAAGGGAGAGCGCAGTACCGGCACTGTCTGCCTGAACGGCCCTGCGGCGCGTAAAGTGCAGGTGGGCGATATTGTTATCATTATCTCCTACTGCAGCATAAAGTTTGAAGATGCGAAGAGCCATACTCCAACGCTCGTATTCCCCGACCAGCATAACCGCTTGGTGTAATATGCCTTCATGAAGAAGAAACTGCTCTCATTTCTAAAGCCAGCACTATTGCTAGGGGTATCCGCCTTTTTGATGTGGTATGCACTCAAGGAGTTGGACTTTGAGAAAATGTGGGCTGAGTTTCTCCATGCTGACTATGGCTGGGTGCTGGTGTCGCTGGTAATGGGAGTGCTGGCCTATCTGAGCCGCGCCATCCGCTGGCAGATGCAAATTAAGCCCACCGGTTATCATCCCTCGGTGCGCAACACCTACAGCGCCATGATGATTGGCTACGTGGCAAACCTCGTACTGCCCCGAATGGGGGAGGTGGTGCGCTGCAGTGTGCTCAGGCGCACAGACGGAGTGCCCGTGAACACGGGTTTCGGTACTGTTATCGCGGAACGCATCATCGACATGGTCATGCTGCTGATGGCCATAGGGTTAACCTTTCTGATAGAGTTCGGCCGCATTCAGACATTTTTCCTAAGTCTTGTTTCGGATAAGTACAGCAACATGGAGCAAAGCATGAGCTCCTTGTATTGGTTGTTCTGGGTGCTGTTGGGTTTGATGGTCATGCTGCTGGTTATTGGGCTGCGTTACCTGAGCCGCCTGCGTAAAAACACATACTTCCGGAAGGCAGTTGACTTTGTAAAAGGCATGCTGAAGGGCGTTTTCAGTATAACGAAGCTGGAAAACCAAACCGCCTTCTGGATGCATACTGTGTTTGTGTGGGGGTTGTATTATGGCATGAGCTTAGTGGTTTTCTACGCTTTGCCTGCTACCTCCGGGCTATCATGGGGGGCTGGCTTGTCGGTATTGGTGGTGGGAAGCCTGGGTATGGCGGCGCCGGTGCAGGGAGGCATCGGGGTATATCACTTGCTGGTGCAGGCTACGCTGCTGCTATACGGGGTGCCTAAAGAAGCGGGTATGGCGTATGCCTTGCTGGCGCACACATCGCAAACACTTTTGGTTGTTCTAATGGGAGTGCTTAGTTTTATGGGGAGCATGTTGCGTAAACAAAGAAGCGCGCGCCTGCACCCTTCAAAACCAAGAGCAGAAACCCATGAAATCAACCGATAAAATCTTCACACTTCCGCAGTTGCAGGACCAGGTAAATGCCTGGCGCAAGCGGGGGCATAAAATTGTTTTCACGAACGGCTGTTTTGACCTGCTCCACCTCGGCCATGTCGACTACCTTGAGAAAGCCAGCCAGCTTGGCGATAAACTGGTGCTGGGTTTAAATACCGATGCCTCTATCAGCCGTATAAAAGGTCCTAACCGGCCCTTGCAGGACGAAATGTCACGCGCCAGAATTATGGCATCCCTTTTGTTTATAGATGCTGTAGTGCTGTTTGATGAAAACACGCCTCAGGAGCTAATAGAGGCAGTACAGCCGGACATATTAGTAAAAGGGGATGATTACACCATAGAAAATATTGTAGGCCACGAGGTAGTGTTGGCTCGGGGTGGCGAGGTGAAAACAGTGCCTTTGGTAAAAGGCTACTCTACCACCAATATTGTAAAGAAAATAGAGAAGCAGTTAAATCAACTATAAGTTAAAATAGAAACATGATAGGTATATATTTTATTGGTATTGTTTTCATGCTCATTAGCATGTGGGTGAGTCATAGATTAAAGAGTAAGTTCAAGGAATATTCCCAGACACCCCTTAGCTCTGGTTTGAGCGGCCGTGAGATAGCAGAAATGATGTTGGCCGACAATGGCATTACGGATGTGCGCGTGATGTCTGTAGCGGGCCGCCTGACGGACCATTACAACCCAGCCGACAAGACGGTAAACCTGAGTGAGTATGTGTTTGAGGCTCGCAGTGCGGCGGCGGCGGCAGTAGCAGCCCACGAATGCGGCCACGCCGTGCAGCATGCTAAGGCATACGGCTTCCTGAAGTTCCGATCGGCTATGGTGCCGGCGCTTAGCATCGCTTCCCGCTACATGCAGTGGATTATTCTAATCGGTATCCTGCTGTTGCAGACAACGCCCGTGCCTTTGGCTATTGGTGTAGCGCTGTTCGGCTTGACAACAATATTCAGCTTTATAACGCTGCCGGTTGAGTTTGATGCCAGTAAGCGCGCCCTTGCCTGGATTGACAGGAGAGGAGTAGTGACTACGCAGGAACATGGCATGGCAAAAGACGCGCTGAAATGGGCTGCCCTTACCTACGTGGTAGCGGCGCTGGGCTCTTTGGCTACTTTGCTATATTACGTATCGCTGCTGATGGGTCGTCGCGACTAAATATTTTTCAATCTGCCTGATTGTGAAGCGCTACTTATACTTTATGTATAGGTAGCGCTTTGTTTTTAGGAAAAAACAGAACCTGAGTAGCTAAAATAAGTAACAGACACAGGGTATTGCATAATAATAAGTAGAATTTAGAGTTTAATAAATGCCACCGAATTCTTAGTTTTGTACCAGATAAGGTTTAGTAGAAAATTTATATAGATAAATCAAGAATGGATTTTCAATTTACGGAAGAACAATTAGCAGTACAGGCTGCCGCCCGGGATTTTGCCCAAACGGAACTTCTGCCTGGTGTAATCGAGCGCGATGAAGAACAGAAGTTTCCTGCAGAGCAGGTTAAGAAATTGGGTGAACTTGGTTTTTTAGGAATGATGGTGGACCCGAAATACGGCGGTGGCGGTATGGATGCTGTGTCATATATACTGGCCATGGAAGAGATTTCAAAAGTAGATGCTTCTGCCTCTGTTGTCATGTCAGTAAACAATTCGCTTGTTTGCTGGGGCCTCGAAACGTATGGCACTGAAGAACAAAAGCAAAAGTATCTGACAAAGCTAGCTACAGGTGAAGTAATAGGTGCTTTCTGCCTGTCGGAGCCAGAAGCCGGCTCTGATGCCACCTCACAGCGTACCATTGCCGAAGACAAAGGAGACTATTACCTGCTAAATGGCACCAAAAACTGGATCACAAACGGCAGCACTGCTTCTGTGTACATTGTGATGGCGCAAACTAATCCAGAGAAGAAGCACCGTGGCATCAACGCTTTGATCGTGGAGCGCGACATGGAAGGTTTTGTGGTTGGCAATAAAGAAAACAAATTGGGTATACGGGGTTCTGACACACATTCGTTAATGTTTACAGATGTGAAGGTGCCAAAGGAAAACCGCATTGGCGAAGACGGCTTCGGATTTAAATTTGCAATGGCAACATTGGCTGGTGGCCGCATTGGTATTGCCGCACAGGCGCTCGGCATTGCATCCGGAGCCTACGAACTTGCTGTTAAATATGCGCAGGAGCGCAAAGCGTTTGGAGTAGAGATAGCAAAACACCAGGCAATTCAGTTCAAGTTGGCCGATATGGCGACTAATATTGAAGCTGCCCGTCTGCTATGCCTGCAGGCAGCCTACGACAAAGACACCCATCAGGACTATACTAAATCCGGTGCTATGGCGAAGCTGTTTGCCTCAAAAGTGGCCATGGAAACTACTGTGGAGGCAGTACAGGTGCATGGTGGTTATGGCTTCGTGAAAGAGTACCATGTGGAGCGTTTAATGCGCGATGCTAAAATCACACAAATTTATGAGGGTACCTCAGAGATACAAAAAATAGTAATTTCGAGAGAATTACTTAAGAAATAATCGTCTTAAATAGCTGTGTTCCTGCTGCTTAAGCCTTAGATATAGTTTTTCTAATTAAAATTTAATTTTTAAATTATTTTTGAATTTTATAAAGAATAATCTTAGCTTTAGGCCAAATTAAAGGGACAACAGTATAAAAGTTAGTTGGTAAACATACATGGAAGATTACAATAAGATTATTGAGTCGCTTGGGGTGCGATTCATTAAAGCTAAGAATCTGGTGTTGCAGCAGCCGTTTACGGTGCGCAATTACTATGATGTAGGTAACAATTTGATTCTGCTCCATAAGGGCAGCATCTTTTTTGGCAACGAGGAGCAGTTAGTAGAAGAAGGGGAACTTCTATTCATTCCGGGCGGCCGAAGCACAAAAGTTACCTATGGCCCATCAGGTGAAGGAAAGTCCATCACGAACGATGACCTGATCACAAACAGGGAGAAGTTCTTTAAAAGCAATAACGATCTTGATCTGATAGGTGATGCGGAAGAGAGCCACAGCTATGTGAGCTTTGAGGCGAAGGTATTCGACTCTGTTAACTTCTTTGCTTCTCTGGACCTGCCAGCATTCCTGATCTCTAACAACAGCAAGCTGGCCAACCTGGTCATCAAAGTAGTGGAGGAGAGCATGCAGGAGTTGCCTGGCAAAGAGCGCCTGATCAATCTGTATACTGAGCAAATAGTGGTGGAGATTGTGCGCCACATCCTGCGTAACAGAATGTTCGTGGAGCAACTGGCTACAAACAGCACTTACTTCAAAGACCCGCGCCTCATCGACCTGTTCAACTACATTAAGGAGAACATTGGTGGCGACTTATCAAATAAAGTGCTTTCTAACGTTGCAAATGTATCGGAAGACTATGTTGGGCAGTATTTCAAAATGCTGACAGGCATTAACCCACAAGACTACATTGAGTACCAGCGTATGGAGCGTGCCGTGTTCTTACTGCGCACGACCAAGAAGAGCATCCGTGAGATTGGCAAGGAAGTGGGTTACAAAGACACCGCTTATTTCTGCCGTCGCTTTAAGATGATGTTCGGTATACCTGCCGGTAAGATGCGCCGCCGCGAATCAGCGGTGAACATCTAAAGTAACGTTGTACGAAGAGACAAGATTAGAAACCTCGGCCAGAAAGCCGGGGTTTTTTTCTATGTGGTTCCCTATCACAATCACGTCGGCACCTGCCTCCAGCGCAGCTGTTGCCTTGGCTGTTGTGTTAATGCCGCCACCCACTATAACCGGAATGTCTACAGCCTCACGCACTGCCGCAATCATATCAGGGGCAACAGGGGTAAGGGCACCGCTGCCGCCATCTAAATAGATGTAACGCAGGCCCAGCAGTTCACCGGCCATAGCAGTGCAGGCGGCAATAGCTGGCTTATCGTGAGGAACAGGTGTAGTGCCGCTCATGTAAGAGGCGGTGGTCTGGCGGCCGGAATCCACTAATATATAACCTGTAGGATAAACCTGCAGCCCGCTGGCCCTAAGGGTAGGGGCGGCAAGCACATGCTGCCCTATAAGGAAGTCAGGGTTACGGCCAGAAATGAGGGAGAGCAGCAAAATACCGTCTGCCTGTTTGTCGATATGCTGGCTGTTGCTCGGGAAAAGAATAACAGGCGTAGCCGTATTCTTTTTCAGGAGCCGGATAATGCCTGCCTGGTTATCCGTCGTAATCAGGCTGCCGCCAACAAAAAAGAAATCAATAGGGTGAGACGCACCTACGTCAATAAGGTTCAGGCAGGAAGCCTCTGTCAGGTTGTCGGGGTCGAGCAAAACTGCAAAATGCTTCCTGCCTGTTTTTTGGTATTGTATTTTTTGATGGTTGTCTTTAAATGGCATCCTCTTTCGGAACAATATACTCAGTTGTCTCTATTTCTGTAACCTCTACTACAGGCTTAGCTGCAATATCGTTATTTTCAGAGACACTGTGTAAGTATTCTTCCAGCTTTTTGCCTGCATATATGAGCAAGAATGCCACTGCCTGCTGTGTAAGCACTTTGCCTACTCCAGACCGCTTTAAACCCTTAGCTTTTGATTTAACCTTTTTTTTTGTCTTATCGAGGGTATCGTTGTTGCTGCTGTGGCTTTGATCCGCGTGGGGCATATGCTCCGAGGAGATAGTATACTCATCCTCCTGCTCATGCATCAGAGAATCGTAATCTATAATAGGCGTGGAGGCGGCCACAAGCCTGACATGCCTTTGCCTCACATCAGCGTCTATTACAGGCGTAGAGGATGGTACGTGCGTAACATGGTTTTCTGTGGCGACCATGCTCTTAATAGCGTTCTTTTTCTCTTTCTTCTTCTTCTTTCGCTCCGCCTTAATTGACTTTACTTTACTTGCGCCGCCACTAATCATGCGTTTCAGCAGGTAGCCTGCTAGTAAAACCCCGCCAGCCATGGCTGCTTTTTTGCCGTATTCCTGTCCCTGGGATTTTATCTGATCAACATCACCTATCAGGGCGTTTTTATACTCTTCTTTCTGTCGCTCTAAAAACTCCCGCTCATTGTTAAATAAAGGATTAGTTAACTCGCTCATACGTGTGGTTCTCTTTTGTCTGGTTTATATAATGTATTGTCAAAGGATTTATCTGCTACGCTCTGGAAAGCCTTCTTGTCTAGACCTACCAATAACACCACCAGGATGATGATGTAGAAAAGTGCTACAATGCCAAAACCCCAAAAGGTGCTATCTAGCAGGGAGTTAAGCAACAGGCCCAGAAAAATATTCACGAAGATAAAGCACATGAAAGCGATAAACCCAAGCAAAGCAAAGTGCAATGTGCTCACAAAGACTGCTTTTAACTTTTCCTGTATCTCAAGCTTTATGATGTCAATCCGAGTGTCAATATACCCCATCAGGTTCTCCATGAGGTTGGGATTTCTGTCCCGTGTTCCATTGTCTTGTATTTCCATAGTTTCTTTTAGCTTTTTTTTACGCTTTACCTGTATACGAGGGTATAGACAAAAATTTACGTAAAGTATAATTAAGTTAAAATACGTAATATATAAGAAGTTAAAAGTGTAGTACGGATTTTGCGATATCTTGTCCGGATTTAGGTAAATTTAACAGCGACTTTCTTAGCTTAACACCTGCTTGGAATACAATCTATATAACGTTTTAGGTATAAGCCCGGGAGCTTCTCTGCAAGAAGTGAAAGGGGCTTATAAGCGGCTCGCGCTCAAGTACCACCCGGACAGGAACCCAGGGAACGCGCGTGCCGAAGAACTGTTTAAGCTGGTGAACAGTGCTTATCAGACACTGTCTAACCCCGGCAAACGCGCCCGATACGATATGCGCCTGCAGTTTCAGCGGCAGCAGCAGCAGCGCTCGGTAGTGCAGTACCGGCAGCGGTATGAGGACCCACGCTACGCCCATTCACGGCCACCCGCAGGGGTGTCTGAACGCCACTACCGCAATATCAAGCGCGATGATAATAGCTTCTCACGCAAGGACTGGTACATTACCTTTGCCTTTGTGGCAGGCTTGCTGTTCTTCAGCCTGCTGCTGAAAGTGGCCATGGATCATATTACGGGCGAGGATAAGTACAAAACAGCTCTGACATATATAGAAGATGGGAAGTACAGCAGTGCGCACCGCCTGCTGTCGGATGCCATTCAGTTTATGCCTGAAAACGCAGCGGCTTACGAGGCAAGGGCTAAGATAGAACTGAACGTGTTCGACAATTACTCCTCGGCACTGCGGGACTTGAACAGGGTTATCGCATTGCGGGAGCAGCCTTCAGCACAGGTATTCTATATGCGCGGGCGCAGCTATCAGCAACTGAAACAGTACGAGCAGGCAGAACAGGACTTTACACTGGCGCTTGAACTGGATAACACATTCTGGAGAGCATATCTGGAGCGGGGGGAGGTAAGGCTCTTTTACCTGACAAAGTATGAGCCAGCCATTGCTGACCTATCCGTTTACCTTGAGAAAACCAGCAGCGGTTCGGATGTTGTGTCAGCACTGACCTACCGCGGCTTTGGACACTATAAGTTGGGGAACTATGATTTATCAGAGCAGGATTACCGGTGGGCACTGGCACTGGACAAAGGAAACGGGCGCATTTACTACCTGCTGGGGCGTACGCAGCTAGAGCAGCAATCGGACTCGGCTTGTGCGCACTTGTATAAGGCTTACCAGTTAGGCTACTCTGCGGCGCTGCTGGAACTGGAGACCAACTGCCAAGACTAAGCCAACAGCTGTCACTTCCCCTTGATTTTGGTGCCCCCTAATCTAAGGTTCTCTGGAGAACCAACGTTAAGGGGTGACACAGGACTAGCCAAAAAAGAAACTGTTAATTCTGCTTCAATCCTTATGGACTGCCGAAGCCTCTTCTATATCTAAAAACTGCTTCTTAGACAGGCCCAGAAACAAAAAAACCTCTCCGTTTAAGGAGAGGTTTTCGTGGTGATGAGTGGAATCGAACCACCGACACAAGGATTTTCAGTCCTTTGCTCTACCGACTGAGCTACATCACCAGCTCTGTTGTGCCCCCTTGTTCCGTAAGGGTATGCAAAAGTAGCAACTAACTTTTAAGTAGCAAATATTCTGGCGAAAAATATTTTTAAAAATGCATCCTGCGTACATTATTCTCAGTATTCTGCTATCTTTAGCTATAAATTAGTATGTATAACGAATAGTTTGCTGTGATAGGAATAGAAAATATTATCTTTTTGATTGTGGCTGCCATCGGTATTGGACTGTTTGTGTGGCAGGTGCGGAATATTCGCAAGAATGTGCTGATGGGGCGTGATACTACGCTTAACGACAATCCATCGGAACGTATTAATAAAACTTTGCTGGTGGCTTTTGGGCAGCAGAAAATGTTTAAGCGTATGTTGCCTGCTGTGCTGCACCTGTTCGTGTATGTAGGCTTCATTGTGATAAACGTGGAGGTACTGGAGATTCTGATTGACGGCATTTTTGGTACGCACCGCGTGCTCGGTTTTGTGGGCCCGTTGTACAGCGGCCTGATGGCCCTAAACGAAGTGCTGGCGGCGCTCGTGATCATTGCCTGCGTTATGTTCCTGTGGCGGCGTAATGTCACAAAGGTACCCCGGCTATGGAATGGCGTAGAACTGCGTGCCTGGCCAAAACTAGACGCTAACATCATTCTCATTACTGAGATTGTGCTGATGCTTGCGCTGTTCGTGTTCAACATTGCAGACATGAAGCGCGTGCTGCTGACAGGTGGCGAGGTGGTAGGCTACTATCCTGTCAGCCAGTTCTTCGTGGATGTTTTTGGAGATAACCCGGAGCAGCTTTATGTGATAGCGAAAGTAGGCTGGTGGTTTCATATTGTGGGTATTCTTGCCTTCATGAACTACCTGCCAAGCTCCAAGCACTTCCACATCATCATGGCCTTCCCGAATGTATACTACTCTAACTTAAAGCCGAAAGGGAAGTTCACCACAAACCCAGCTATTACGCATGAAATCAAAGCGATGCTGGACCCGGGCTATCAGCCCCCAGCCCCTGAAATGGATGCAGAAGGCAACCCAATCATACAGCGCTTTGGCGCCAAGGATGTAGAAGACCTAACCTGGAAGCAGTTAATGGACTCCTATACCTGCACCGAGTGCGGACGCTGCACCTCTGTTTGCCCGGCCAACATTACTGGTAAGCTGCTTTCCCCGCGTAAGATCGTGATGGATACCCGCGACAGAATGGAAGAAAAGGGAGAGCACCCGGCGATATTTGCACCAAATCATTATAAGGAATTAGGCGAAGAGCGTGTGGAGGTAACTGAGGAGAAAACCTTGTTGCGGGGGTACATTACACCAGAAGAGCTTTGGGCCTGCACTACCTGTAATGCCTGTGTGGAGTCCTGCCCGGTAAACATTGATCAACTATCCGTCATTATGGACCTGCGCCGTTACCTGGTGCTGGAAGAATCTGCTGCGCCGGCTTCACTCAACACGATGTTCACTAACATCGAGAACAACGGTGCTCCCTGGGCCTTTTCTCCAGCTGACCGCTTTAACTGGGCCGACGAAATTTACGTGCCGAGCAAAAATTAATTGTTGATTGTTAACTTGTTAATTGATTGAAGGTTGAATTGTTACACGGTTGATTGCTGTGTCCTGCCCTGGCTATACCTGCTTCTTGTGAACAATAAAGAGAAGTAGAAAGGGGTAGGTATAGAATGGCGATCATCAGTTAGCAACCAACAATTCATAAATACAGATGGAAGAAAATAAGAGATTAGTGAAAGTGCCTACTATGGCGGAGATGGCTGCCAGCGGCGAAGAGCCGGAAATTCTTTTTTGGGTGGGCTGTGCGGGTTCTTTCGATGACCGTTATAAAAGAGTAACGCGTGCCTTTGTACAGATTTTAGAGCATATAGGTGTGAAGTATGCGGTGTTAGGCACTGAAGAAAGCTGCACCGGCGAGCCAGCGAAGCGCGCCGGCAATGAGTTCCTGTTCCAGATGCAGGCCCTGACCAACATTGAAGTGCTGAATGGCTATAACGTAAAGAAGATTGTAACCGCCTGCCCGCACTGCTTCAACACCATGAAGAATGAGTACCCGGATTTGGGAGGCAACTATGAAGTCATTCACCACTCCACGTTTTTGCAGCAGCTGATTAACGAGGGAAAAGTACGCGTAAAAGAGGGCGGGAGCTTTAAAGGCCGCCGCATCACGTACCACGACTCCTGCTACCTGGGCCGCGCTAACGACATATACGAGGCCCCGCGCGAAGTGCTGGCGGTGCTGGATGCAGACCTCGTGGAGATGAAACGTGTGCGTGCGAACGGCCTCTGCTGCGGCGCTGGTGGTGCCCAGATGTTTAAGGAGCCGGAGCCAGGCAAAAAGGATGTGAACGTAGAAAGAACAGAAGAGGCACTGGCAACCTTAGGTACAGGCGGAAACAGTGTGATTGCCACGGCCTGTCCTTTTTGCATGGTGATGATGAACGACGGTGTGAAGAACAAGGACCAGGAAGAAAACGTACAGGTGTTCGACATCGCCGAACTGATTGCTCAGGCAGAAGGGCTTACGAAGTAAGGATTAATTGCTACATGGTTTAATTGTTAAATGGTTAGATAATCATCTTAAATTCATCACCCATTTAACAATTGAACCATGTAGCAAAAAAAAATAACAATCAAAAAATGTACATTCCATTTAGCAAACTGCCGCCACATGCGCGCCTCTGGATTTACCAGGCTAACAGGCCCTTAAAGGAGGCAGAGCAGGACAAAATAAAACCGATGCTGCAGCGTTTTGCAGAGGAGTGGAGTAGTCATGGTACTGGCCTTCAGGCTTCTGCGGAGCTGCTGCACAACCAGTTTTTAGTGCTGGCCAATAACGAAACAGCCGCCGCTGCCAGCGGTTGCTCCATCGACAAATCCGTTAATTTTGTGCGGGAGTTGGAGCAACAGCTTCAGGTCTCCTTTTTCGACCGCACGCAACTGGCGTTCCTGAAAGAGGGGGAGGTAGAGCTGGTAAGTGTGCAGGAACTGAAAAAGAAGGTATTAGCTGGCGAGATTAGTGAGAATACGTTATACTTTGATACATTAGTAAATAATTACGGAGAGCTGCAGGAAGCATGGCCACGGCCTGCCGGAAACAGCTGGCTTTCCCGCTATTTCTGATACGGCAAAACCCTAACCATATTTTGTTCATGCACCAGACGCTGAAATTCAAATCCATAGCGCATCAAATTAAATCCATCAGTGTATTGTTGTTGCTCCTGCTGGTGCTCGGCGGTTGTGCAGGCCAGTACCTGAGCAAAGGCGATAAACGTTTTGAGCGGGAACAGTATGAGCGTGCCATCGAGTTCTATAAACAGGCACTGGCGAATACCAACAATCCTGGCGAGGTAAACTACAAAATAGCGGAGGCCTACCGCCGTTCCAACCGCATAGCGGAGGCAATGCCTTATTATAAAGCAGCCCTGGATGCCAATTTCCGAAAAGAAGACGCTTATTATTACTATGGGCTTGCCCTGAAAGCCAACGGACAATATGAGGAGGCGCTGCGGCAACTGCAGGATTACGTGCGCGTAGGCACCAGCCCGCAACTAAAGGCGCTGGCCGCCCGCGAGGTTGAAACACTGAGTTCCCTCAGCAATATACTTCGCCTCACCACGCCATATAAGATCAGCAATCTGGAGGCGCTGAACACAGAGGCTTCGGAGTTTGCGCCATACATGCTGGAAAATGAACTAGTATTCTCCTCCACGCGTGGTCCGGGTAAAGAGTATTTGGGAAATGGCGAAGGCTTCTTAAACCTGTATGCCACTACGCTTACAGATTCTGCTGCTGAAATGGGCGGTGCTGTGCGTCCGTACGAGAACATCAACACAGAAGGAATACATGATGCCCTGGCCACTTTCACAAACGAGGGGCGCACTATAATATTTGCCCGGGGAAACCAGGGAACGAAAAAGGGCCGCCAGAACGTGGATTTGTTTATCTCAAACTTCCGATCGGGCGCCTGGACAGAACCACAGTTGCTCAGCATTAACGACCCCGAGGCCTGGGACTCTTCCCCGGCTTTCTCCCCTGACGGCAGAACACTGTACTTCTCCTCCAGCCGCAGAGGTGGCCTGGGTGGGAACGATATCTACAAAACCACCATCGACGATAATGGCCGCTTCTCCAGACCAGAGAACCTCGGCCCTGAAATAAACACACCGGGCAATGAAGACTTCGTGTCTGTAGGTCCGGATGGTACTTTATATGTTGCTTCTGATGGACTGCCGGGTTTGGGTAACCTGGATCTGTTCCGCATTGAGGATGGCAAGCCGGTAAATATGGGGCAGCCCATCAACTCACCAGGTGATGATTTCGGCATCTTTGTCGGGGCGGGCAACATGGGTTTCTTCTCCTCTAACCGCGAGGGCGGCAAGGGGGGCGATGACCTGTACCGCTTTGTAAGGAGTGACATCAGGCTAGTTAATTTCTTTGTGGATGGCACATTGTATCAGCAGCGTGAAGGCACCACCCAGCGCACGCCAGTACCAAACAGCACCGTTGTGCTGCAGGATGCAAGTGGCCAGAGGCTGAGCACCACAACGACAGATGCGAACGGGCAGTTTATGTTCCCGCTCGATTCTGCTTCTACTTACTCGCTGGTGGCGGAGAAGCCCGGCTTCTTTACAGCCCGCGAGCAAATAACGACAGTGGGTAAAACGCCTCCGCAGGATGAACTGGAGGAAGGAACTAACGAAGTGCGGCTAACTGCTACTTTGGTGCTGAATGAAATTGTGCGGGAGAAGGCGATTGTGCTGGAGAACATTTTCTACGACTACGATAAAGCAAACATTCGTCCGGATGCGGCAGAGGAGCTGGACAAGCTGGTGCAGATACTAAAAGACAACCCGGGTATATCCATTGAGTTGAGTTCTCATACCGATGAGCGCGGCAGCGATGCCTATAACCAGGACCTGTCGCAGCGCCGTGCCGAGTCTGCCGTAGAGTACATCATATCCGAAGGCATAGACCGCTCCCGCATCACAGCGAGAGGTTATGGTGAAAGCCGCCCTGTGGTGCCAAACGCCACAACAGAGGAAGAACATCAGCGTAACCGACGTACCGAATTTAAAGTGGTGCGTATACAGGAGTAATCAGTGTAGCGCTACAAAACGAGCAGCATGAGTTAATCCTCATGCTGCTCGTTTTATTTATGCCGCTGCGTCTATCTTCTGAATTTATACTTGCCGCTGCCGCTAATCCAAAAGCCTTTCTTAAATTTGTAAAAACTACCCTGAGCTATGGAAAATAGATACCTACGCCGTGGCGTTTCAGCCTCTAAAGAAGATGTGCACAACGCTATCAAGAACATCGACAAAGGACTTTTCCCGAAAGCATTCTGCAAGATTATTCCCGATATACTCACCGGCGACCCGGAATACTGCGCCATCATGCATGCCGACGGCGCGGGCACCAAGTCATCGCTGGCCTATATGTACTGGAAAGAAACCGGTGACCTGAGTGTGTGGAAAGGTATTGCCCAGGATGCCGTGGTCATGAACACCGACGACCTGCTGTGTGTGGGTGCCACCGATAACATCCTGCTGTCCTCTACAATCGGAAGAAACAAGAACCTGATTCCGGGGGAGGTGATTGCAGCCATTATTAACGGTACTGAAGAGGTGCTGCAAATGCTGCGCGACAATGGCGTGGGCATCTACAGCACCGGCGGCGAAACAGCCGATGTAGGTGACCTGGTGCGCACCATCATTGTGGACAGCACTGTGACAGCCCGCATGCGCCGCGATGAGGTGATCTCGAACGACAACATCCAGGCCGGAGACGTGATTGTGGGCTTTGCTTCCTATGGGCAGGCTACTTACGAGGACGAGTACAACGGAGGTATGGGCAGCAACGGGCTTACCTCTGCTCGGCACGATGTGTTCCATAAATACCTCTCTGCCTCTTACCCTGAAAGCTATGATCCGGAGCTACCAATAGACTTGGTATACTCAGGAAACTGTAGGCTGACAGACGTAAACAAAGAAACAGGTATGGAGATGGGGAAGTTGGTGTTGTCGCCGACACGCACCTACGCACCCATCGTGATGGAGATACTGAAGGAGCACCGACAGCACATCCACGGTATGGTGCATTGCAGTGGCGGAGCGCAAACCAAGGTCCTGCACTTCACCGATAAGGTACACGTTGTGAAGGATAACCTGTTCCCGGTGCCGCCGCTGTTCCGCATTATACAGGAGCAGAGCCACACCGACTGGAAAGAGATGTACAAAGTCTTTAATATGGGGCACCGCCTGGAGATTTACCTGCCGGAGGCCCATGCGAAGGATCTGATAGATATTTCCAAAGCGTTTGGCGTGGAGGCGAAAATTATTGGCCGTGTGGAGAATAGCAAAACCAACGAACTGACTATCAAAAGCAAGTATGGTGAGTTTTACTATGAAGGGTAGCAGCTTATAACTATACCTTTAGAATAGCCACAGGAGCCAACCTGTGGCTATTTTTTTGTGTCTGATGTTGCAAATATTTCAGTATGTGCAGATTATATTATTTTTATATTTACACAGAGGCGTATAGTAGTCTGACCATGAGAACAAACCTAATCTTCCTTTTTCTGCTGCTCTCTTTAGAAGCCGTAGCCCAGCAGCCAGACTCCGCTGTATCCGATAGGAGCAGATTTTATGTTGGTGTCAGTTTCAGTACTGTCTCCCACCATATCTACTATAAAAACCCCAAGGGTGCTCAGGATGTCACGTCAGGTTATTTTGCCCCGCTTTCAGTCAACTTCGGTTATCAGCTGAATGAGCGGGCAAGCATACAGGCAGGGCTTGCTTACGGGGGCAGCTCGGACCATAATAACTGGTCGCCGGGTTCCCCAGACACCCTGATGTACGATTCCTACTCCAACACGCACGTTTTGGCTGTGCCTGTTACCATGCGATACGTGTTGTTCAAAGTTTTCAGACGGTTTCAACTATATGGCACCGGTACGGTTATGCCCGCCTTTGGCACCACCAAGTTCAAAAGGATAGAGACACGGCAGGATGACATCTCAACGGTACTGAATGTAAGAGACGCTGGTATGAATGCCTTTGTTACTGCTGGCTTGGGCTTAAACTATAAAATAAGCAAGCGCTTCAGTGGACTTATAGAATATCATGGCTTCAAATATAACCTGACAGGAAACAATTCATTTTACTATGATTGGGACCAGGGTTTTACTGGGTTTCTCCGCATTTCTAAATCTGTGGGAGTCGGGTTTAATTATAGCCTCTAGCCAATTGAGCAGCGGTTTGAAGAAAGGTACTGGAGGAGACAATATACTACTTCAGCCAAGTCAGAGCAAATTTACAGATCCTTGGCACTTGTCGTCCACTATAGGATAAGGTAATCTAGTCTGGCACAGAACTTGGTTTAACAGAAGTATAAGCTGAAAACTATACTCCCGATGAAAAAGCTTCTACTCCCGTTCCTGCTTGTGCTACTGGTGTTACCGGTGATGGCGCAAGCTTCCGTTCTTACCTTCAGTGCCGAAAGAGGCGAGGTATTCTATATCAAGCTGAACGGCAGAACTATTAACCACAGGGCATCGAATTATGTGCGCATTAATCACCTGCAGCCAGGCAGGCACCTGGTGGAGGTGAGTGTCAGGAGCCGGCGTGGTGTATACCGGATGGGGCAGCGCGTGCTTGTGCCGAATGGGGTGGAAGCTAACTATGGCGTGCGTACCAGAGGCAGGAGGGCTTATCTGCACCTAATCAGGGAGGTTAGAGTAGTGCCACCACCCGTAGTCGTTACCCCTGTTCCGCCCTTACCTCGCTATGACGAAAGTTACGAGGACTATGGTCGCCAAAACCGACGTGAGCCGCAACCACCCCGCTACGAGGACAACAACTGCCGCAACTTGCTGACAGCACAGGAATTGGACCGGGTGATACAAGCTATGAACAGCCGGGAATTCGATAATACCAAACTAACCATTGCCCGGGAAGCAGTGCGTAGCGGCAGTATCATGGCAGAAGACCTGAGGCGCCTGTTACAGCAATTTGAGTATGAATCCAACCAGGTGGAGTTTGCAAAGTTTGCCTACGACTATCTCTGCGACCGGGAGCACTTTTACTACGTCTACGATGTGTTCCGCTTCGACAGCAACGTGGAAGAACTGGAACGCTACAGCAACAGCCGTAGGTAGTTACCTTGAGTTAGAGAGTTTGGGAGTTAGAAAGTTAGAGAGTTTAAATGAATCAATGGAGTCCCTTTCTTTGCATGTACATAATCATGCTATGAATTAATAGGCTAGAAAGTTAAAAGCCGCTCTCATACGCAGTGTCCGGAAGCGGCTTTTGGCTTTCTAACTTTTTAACTCTCTAACTCCTAAACTTACCTAAGTCTGTCTACGGACCGTACCAGGTCTTCATCACGTTTGATAAAGCGGTTTGACAAAGCGTTGAACAGGAGTCCGAACACGGGCATGTAAAACCCGGCATGATAGGAGCCATTGCTATTAGCCTCTACCATTTCGGATCCAACGTAAGTGGCATAATAGAAGGCAGTGCCCAGCAGTGCAGCCATCACAAGTGTGTTTAACAAGCCTAGTTTCATTTGGTTTAGACGGCTCCTGTACTGGAAGATTTCATAAGCTGCAATCACTGCCGCTGCAATAGCCAGCAAGCCAATGCCAATGGTGCCGTGCTCCGGAAGCGTTCCTGCCCCGATAGGATCGCCCTCCTCATTCAGGATGACTGATTTCAGGCTCCAGGCCGAAAGCACAACAGTTTCTCCTGTAACGGCATCTGTCTTGGACCAAAGCGGCAGAAACAACATCGAGACCATCGCTACGATTAGCAGGAAGAGAAATACGGTTTGGATTCTTTGTATCATAAAATATTTTTTAACTCATAAAGAGATGCAAAATTATACAAAGACCTGTAAAACAAAAATTAGATGCGCAAAGCTGATGCTGTTAAGCCATCAAAGCACCTGGCGGTAGAGTATGGCAGCAGCCTCCCTGCTATACCTACAGAGATAAAGTTGCGCCCACGGAATGCTTAACAAACCGAGACAGCATTTCACGTGAAACGCAAAGAGGTATGATCTAAACTGATCTATACTAAAAATTTCGCAGCGTGCGCAGCTCCTGCGAGAGTCTGCTGGCCGCAGCTGCGCACAACTCTTAGCGGCGCTGTTAGGTTTATGCGTTAGCCCCCGGAATTTTATACCTTTGCACCATGCGTTACTTTCTAGAGATAGTCTACGACGGCACCCGGTTTCACGGATGGCAGGTGCAGCTTAATGCGCTATCGGTGCAGGAGGTGCTGGACGATTGCCTGAGCAAAGTGCTGCGGCAGCAAATCGATTCTACCGGGAGCGGCCGCACCGATACCGGGGTGCATGCCAGCCAGCAGTTCGTGCATTTCGATGTGGAGCAGGAGCTTGATACGCAGCAGTCTGTGTACCGTTTTAACCGCCTGCTGCCAGACGACGTGGTGGCAAAGCAACTGTACCTGGTGCCGGACGATGCCCATGCCCGCTTCGATGCCCTTGCCCGCACCTATCACTATCATATATCTCTCACCCCAAATCCTTTTAAACGATTTTACGCCTACCACCACAGCCGCCCGCTGGATGTGGAGAAAATGAACGAGGCTGCCGCTATACTTTTGAAGTATGAAGATTTTACCACCTTCAGCAAAGTAAAAGGCGATACCAAACACTACCGCTGTGACATGTATGAGGCGGTGTGGCGGCAGCAAGGGGAGGAGCTGGTGTTTACTGTTCGCGCTAACCGTTTTCTGCGCGGCATGGTGCGCCTGATTGTCGGTACGCTGGTAGACGTAGGCCGCGGCAAACTGACGGTGGCGCAGTTTGAGAAGGTGGTGGCCAGCCAGGACCGCCGCCAGTCCAGCGGGGCAGCGCCGGCAGAGGGCCTGTACCTGGCAAAGGTGGAGTATCCGGAGGGTATACTTAACCTCACCCCAACCCTCTCCTAAAACAGGAGAGGGAGCTCTGTTCCCTGCGAGCCTGTTCCAAAGACCTCGCAGCGTGCGCAGCTCCTGCGAGCGTCTGCTCTAAAAGCGCTTAAAAACCGAGCATTTCGCCAGAAGACAGCAAGGCCGGAGATAAACTATGACAACAAAAGAAAATCCGGTCACTGCATCAACTATCTAAGCAGACAGCGGTACCATTTGAAGCCTTATTGCGTAAATCCTGTACATCATACAAATCCTGAGAATCCTGATCCAAAACTATTAACTTTACAAACGGTTAGAAGAAGGCATGGCTTCGGCTGCGCCATCTCATCCACAACCTGTAGCGACTTTTAATTACTTTGGAAGATAAATCTAAAAACAGTGGTATAGTATTAGACTCTGACGTGCTGAAGCGGCTGTTCACTTTTGTGACACCGTATATGAAAACCTTTTACTTTATCGTTGTCTTAACCTTTGCCTCAGCTATCCTAGCTGCGCTACGTCCTTTCCTGATTCAGTATACCGTGGATAACGAGATTCTGAACAACGACTGGGAAGGCCTGAACCGCATGTTCGTGATACTGGGGGTGCTGTTGGTGGTGCATGCTATTGTGCAGTACCTGCATACCTATTTTGCCGGCTGGTTAGGGCAGAATGTGGTGCGCGACATACGCATCAAACTCTACCGCCATATCCTGGACCTGCGCCTGAAGTTTTTCGACAGAACCCCGATTGGTACCCTTGTGACACGCAACGTATCGGACGTGGAGACGCTTTCGGACGTGTTTAGTGAGGGGCTGGCGGCTATGATTGGCGATATTCTGCAGCTTGTGTTCATCGTGGGCTTTATGTTTTACATTGACTGGGAACTGACGCTGGTCAGCCTTTCCACGTTTCCGATCATGATCATCAGTACCTACATCTTTAAGGAAAAGATAAAAGGCACCTTTCAGGAGGTGCGCACGGCAGTGGCGAAGCTGAACTCTTTTGTGCAGGAGCATATCACCGGCATGAGTATCGTGCAGATCTTCAACAATGAGCACCGCGAGATGGACAAATTCAAAGCCATCAACAAAGAGCACACCCGCGCCAACATCCGCTCCGTAATGTATTATTCCATCTACTTTCCGGTAGCGGAAATTATCGGGGCGGCCGGTCTGGGGCTACTGGTGTGGTATGGCGCCCACGGTGTGATTGAAGATGAAACTTCGCTCGGTACGCTGATGGCCTTTATCTTATACATCCAGATGTTCTTCCGCCCGATCCGGATGATTGCCGACCGCTTTAACACCTTGCAGTTAGGTGTGGTGAGTACAGAGCGCCTCATGCGCCTGCTCGATAGCAAAGAACTGATTCCTGACAACGGGAGCTATGCACCAGAGAAGATACGCGGCAATGTGAGCTTTCAGAACGTGTGGTTTGCCTATAAGGAGGAAGACTGGGTGCTGCGAGACTTGTCTTTTGAAGTGAAGGCCGGGCAGTCGGTAGCCTTTGTTGGCGCCACTGGTGCAGGTAAAACATCTGTCATCAACCTGCTGAACCGCTTCTACGAAATCAATAAAGGGAACATTATTATAGATGGCCACGACCTGCAGGAGTATGACCTGAGTGTGTTGCGCCACCATATTGGTGTGGTGATGCAGGATGTGTTCCTGTTCTCCGGCACAATCGCCGATAATATTACCTTAGGCAACAAGGCCATCACCAAAGAGCAGATATGGGAAGCCGCTGATTTGGTGGGGGCGCGTAAATTCATAGAGCGCCTACCCGGTGGGCTGGACTACCAGGTAATGGAGCGCGGGGCCACGCTATCTGTAGGGCAGCGTCAGCTAATCTCTTTTGTGCGGGCCATGGTGTATAGCCCGGAGGTTATCATCCTGGACGAAGCCACCTCCAGTGTAGACTCTGAAACAGAGGAGCTCATACAGTACGCTATTGACCAGCTGATGCACGGACGTACCTCTATTGTTATCGCGCACCGTTTGTCTACCATTCAGAAAGCAGATAAAATTATTGTGCTGGATAGGGGCGAACTGAAAGAGATGGGCACGCACGAAGAGCTGTTGGAGCTGAACGGCTACTACGCCCAGCTACATAAGATGCAGTACAAGAACATGATTGACTTATGAAAGTATTCTTCTATGTAATGGCCGGTGTCGCCATTATTTTGTTGGTGTTCTACACATATATTGGTGGTTTTACGGCTCCGGAGGTTTCTGTTATTACCTCTGAAACAAAGTATGTAGCAGGCCAACCCTATGTAGGTTCTATAAAGGACGAAGCTTTGAGCAAAACTTTTCAACGGGCAGCCGAGGTGCTGGACAACAACGAACTGGAGGGCATGCTGGGAAATATCTACTACAACGACCCGGATAAAAGCGGGGACAGCTTAAGAGCCTTTGTTGGCGTGATTGTACCAGACACAAATAACATTACTTTGCCTGCAGGGTATGAACTGCGTGCTGTGCCAGGCGGCAGGCAGGTAGTCCGTGCCGAAGTAAATGCTACGATAGCGGTGGCACCTGATAAACTTTATGCGGCTGTTTTTGACTATGCACGGGAAGAGAACCTGCAGCTGGAGGATTTCTTTGTGGAATGGTTTCCGGAAGATGACAGGGGAGTGGTAGAGGTGCCGGTGAGGCAGTAATATTTGAGCTTGCCAATAAAGGAAAAAGTATATCTTTGAGGGAAGGAGTAGCCATGCGGCTATTGCGTCCGGCCACAACAGGAACAATATACTTTGAGCAAAAAAGCAGAGGCTAAAAAAGAACAGATACTGCAGTCAGCGAAAGCAGTATTTGGCAAGCTAGGCTACAGCAAAGCCACACTCGACGATATTGCCGAGTCCATTGGCATGAAGAAGCCTTCGCTGTACTATTACTACAAAAGTAAGGAGCTGCTGTTTATAGAAGCTTTCTCGCAGGAATGGCGGGATAGCCTGTCGCGCATCAAGCGTATTGCCGACCAGGAGCCAAACCCGCACGAGCGCCTGCTGCTGTACATCCGATCTTCGTTGCGCTACTACCAGGAAATTGTGACGCAGCACACTATTTCTATCCGGGTGCTGATCGAGACGCGTGTTACTTTCCAGGAGCTGTTCCGGGAGTCGAGAGGCAAAGAGTCAAACTACTATGCCTCCGTGATAAAGGAAGGCATCAGCAACGGAATGTTTCTGCCATGCGAGGCAGATCGCGTGGGCTATTCCATTATGGTCGTGAAAGACCTTATCCAGTTCGAGGAGTTCCAGCGGGCTGATTTTCATAAACTGCCTTCCATCGACTTTCGAAAAATAGAGCGGGATGTCCTGTTTACGATAGGACTTGTCCTCAACGGTATCAGCAGCAGAGTTGATTGTTGAATTGTTTAATTGTTGAGAGATTAAACCCACAACAATTAAACCATTCAACCATTTAGTGTGTCGCCTTATACGCGTCTAGTTTTGCTTTAAGCGCCTCTACATCGGCATGATGCCCTTTGGCTACTTCGGCGGCATCGAGCTCCTGCAGCATGTTCTTCATCTGGCCCAGGTAAGCAGCTTTGTCTTTCTTCAAGCAGCCTTTCTGGCCATCCTGGCAGGTGCCGTCTTCGCTCATCGGCTTAAACATGCTGCCTTCGCCGTAAATGAGCCACTGCGGGTTCAGGTCTTCGAAATGCTTCACAATGGCCACCAACTCATCTAAAGCGTAATTTTTACCGCAAATTATGTTCGAAAGAGTTTCCTCGTCGCTGCCGGTCATAGATTTTAATTGCTCCATTTCCAGCTCTTTCAGGTTGGTGTAAAATCGGAATCTTTTACCGATTTGTTGTAGGTCAACAGCCATATGTAAAGGGGTTATTTTAGTTTTTAAACTTGCTATACGAGGATATAACAGAATTTGTCCCAAAAAAATCCCTCGAACCGATTTCCGTAGCCTATGATGCTCCTGCTAGGGTAAACGGCAGGAAAAAAATGGCAAAACTATGCTGTATCCTCTGATTGCAGTTGGCGCTCGTACAGTACCTTGTACAGGCCTTCTTGGTTTATCAGCTCCTCATGCGAACCATGCTGCACTATCTCCCCGTCTTCCATCACCAGGATACTATCCGCCAGTTTCACCGACGACACCCTGTGCGAGATAATAATGCTCGTGCGGTTGTGCATAATGCGGCGCAGGCTGTTGAGGATAGCATTCTCCGTTTTTGTGTCTACTGCTGAGAGGGAGTCGTCGAGGATGAGGATGCTTGGCTCGCGCACCAGTGCCCGCGCAATAGACACCCGCTGCTTCTGTCCGCCAGACAAGGTAATGCCCCGCTCCCCCAGCTTTGTCTCGAACTGTTCCGGAAAGCGTTTGATGTTCTCATACACGTCAGCGTCTTTGGTAGACTGCAGCATCTGCTCTTCCGTAATTTCCGGCAAGCCGAAGCCGATGTTGTTGCTGATGGTGTCGGAGAACAGGAAAACGTCCTGCGGCACATAGCCAAACTGGCTGCGGAGGTTTTTGATATTATAGTCCCGCACATCCACTCCGTCAATCAGTATGCGGCCACTGGTGGTGTCATACATGCGCGGCAGCAGGTTGGCAATAGTGCTCTTCCCGGAGCCGGTGTTGCCGATAATGGCCAGTGTCTCGCCATGGCTAATGCTAAACGACACGCCCTTTAGCGCATGAATGTTTGTGTCAGGGTAAATGAAATCTACGTTCTCGAACACGATATCCCCTTCAATAGGCTTGCTGATGTTCTTACGGGAAACGATATCGTTTTTGGTGTTGAGGAACTCGTTGATACGCTGCTGCGATGCTGCCGCCCGCTGCACCAGGCTGGCTGTCCAGCCTAGGGAGGTAACCGGCCAGGTGAGGATGTTCACGTAAATGATGAACTCCGCGATGTTACCAGTCGTGATGCTGCCGTTGATGACCTCCTGCCCCCCGATGTAGACTGTGATAATGGTGCTGAGGCCCACCAGGAACAGTACGAGCGGGAAAAAAAGCGAGTTCACGAAGTTTAGCTCCAATGATTTGTCCCGGTACTTGTTGCTGGCCGTAGTGAAATTATTGTGGGAGTCCTCCTCGCGCACAAAGGATTTCAGCACCCGGATACCGGAGAAGGCCTCCTGCACAAACGTGGTAATGCCGGATAGGCTTCTTTGTATTTCGTCTGACTTACGCTGGATAATGTTGTTGACGTAGTAAATGCTGATAGCCAGCACAGGCAGCGGAATCAGGGTATATAGCGTCAGCTTCACGTTCACAGAAAGCATGTATGGAATCACCATCAGGAACAGCACAATCAGGTTGATGCCGTACATAATGGCCGGGCCAACATACATCCGCACGCGGCTCACATCCTCCGAGATGCGCGACATGAGGTCTCCTGTGTTGTTTTTGCGGTAAAAGCTGAGTGGCAGGCTCTGGTAGTGCGCGTAAATGTCGTTCTTCAGGTCGTTCTCAATCAGGCGGCTCATCACAATAATAGTTTGGCGCACAAAAAACAGGAAGATGCCGCGCAGCAAAGCCATGGCTAAAATAATAAGGCCGTATACCAGAATGCTGTTAGCAAAAATATCATATACCAGTTCCTGCTGGCTCAGCCCCTCATACAGGCCGTACAGGTTAATACCCTCCTTGATCAGGTTAAAGGCGTGGCGCACCACCTGGGCAGGTAAAATCTGGAAAAAGTTAGAAATAATAGTAAATACAATACCCAGGAGAAGCCTGTATTTATATCGGAGTAAGTATTTATTTATGTAACGTAATGATTTCACAGTATAGATTTAAAGCCTTAGGGCTTTTACGTAGTCTGACAAAGTACAAATTGAATTACAAAAAAAAAGAATTAATTTCGCAGCGCGAAAAGGGGAGGGGGTACTAGGTGCCTCATTCGCAAAGATAAAACAACCCATAATCAAACTCTATAAATGGTCGCATTAAAAGAAGTTGAGCGGAAGAAAGACAAGTCAGTCTTTGATCTGGTTTCAGAACACAACCACGAGAAAGTTGTTTTCTGCCACGACAAAGATACTGGTTTGAAGGCCATTATCGGAATCCATAATACAGTGCTGGGGCCGGCCTTAGGCGGCACGCGGATGTGGTCCTACGCTTCGGAGGCAGAAGCCCTGGATGATGTACTGCGCCTTTCGAGGGGAATGACCTATAAAGCGGCTATTTCCGGCCTTAACCTGGGCGGAGGGAAAGCTGTGATTATCGGGGACGCCAAAAAAGACAAAAATGAGGCCCTGCTTCGCAGGTTTGGTCGTTTCGTTAAAAACCTGAATGGCTGTTTTATCACAGCCGAGGACGTGGGCATGACCACTAAGGACATGGAATTTATCCGTATGGAAACGGAGCATGTATGCGGTTTGCCTGAGTCTAGGGGGGGTAGTGGCGACCCATCTCCGGTATCGGCCTATGGCACCTATATGGGGATGAAAGCGGCTGCAAAGAAGGCTTTCGGCTCAGATTCCCTCGAAGGCAAGAGAATCGCGGTGCAGGGCGTGGGCCATGTGGGCGCCTACCTGGTAGAACTGTTGACGAAAGAGAACGTCGAACTATTTGTTACTGATATATACGAAGACCGCCTGCGGGAAGTGGCAAAGAAGTTTAGCGCCAAGGTGGTCAGCATGGAGGACATATATGAACTTGATGTAGATATCTTGTCGCCATGCGGGCTTGGGGGCACCATCAACAACAACACCATCAACCGCCTGAAGTGTAAGGTAATTGCCGGCTGCGCTAATAACCAGCTGCGTGATGAACAGGTGCACGGGCCGGCTTTGGCGGATAAAGGTATTGTATATGCGCCTGACTTTTTGATTAATGCCGGTGGTCTGATCAATGTTTACGCTGAGTTGGTAGGTTATAACCGCGACAGCGCCTATGCCCAGACAGAGCGTATCTACGGGTACACATTAGATGTCTTCGCCCTTGCCGAGAAAGAAGGCATCCACAACCAGCAGGCAGCTATGAGGCTGGCAGAAAAACGCATTGAGAGCATCGGCAGAGTGCGTTCTACTTTCTAAGTGCAAGACGTAATTTGCAGCTCAAGGCTTCGTTTAAAAATGCATTTACATTGGTTCCGGCATTTGCGGAACTATAGCGGGCTTTCTTTTCTTTAAAGGAGAGCTGTCAAAATAAAATTGCCAGGCTTGATGCGCCTGATTTAAAAGAGATTTTTACCCAACATACGTTCTTTCAAATATGCTTAACCGCAGAACACTACGAATTAAGGCGATGCAGGCAATTTATGCCTATAAACAAGCCGTAGGTTCCGATTATTTACTGGCCTTAGACCAGATAGGCGAGGACTTTGCTCCGGACCTGAATTCCATGGAGGTGCAGGACAGGAAGCTGTTGGAAGGCAGAAGGCAGATTGCCACGCTGCTCTTTAAGGAGTGGTACGAGACTCAGCAGTTCGAAACAGAAGAGTCAGACAAGGAGACGATTGATGCGGTTAACAGAGCCATCGTATATTATAAGAACCTCATTAAAAAGGATTACACGTATTACGGCAACCAGATGCTGAGTGCTGTGGAGCGTATTTACGACCACTATCTGGGCACACTGCAGATACTGGAGGTGCTGGTAAGCCTGATAAAGGAGGAGGAAGAAAAAAAAGAGAAGCGCTTTACGGCTGCAAGTGGCCCTGATGTGAAGCAATTTCTGCAGAACCGTGTGGTGCAGCGCCTGCTCCAGAACAAATCATACCAGCAGCACATTATTCGACGCAACATCAGTTGGGGCTCCGACATCAGCGAGATCAGGGCCGTTTACAAGAATATTCTGAAGCAGGATGAGGCCTTTCTGAACTACCTGGCGCTGCCGAATTCAACCCTCGAGGACGACCTGGAGGTAGTGAAACATATTTTCAAAAACATTATCTTTAAAGAAAAAAACTTACAATCTTTGTTTGAAGAGCAGGATCTGAACTGGGTTGAAAACAAAACAATCGTAAAAAGCCTTGTAAACAAAACCATCAAGATTTTAGGGGAAGAGGCAGAAGAAGAGGTGCAGTTGCTGGACCTGTCAGCTAACTGGGAAGACGACAAAGCCTTTTTTGAAGATTTGTATTTTCAGACAGTGCAGGAGGAAGCGAAGTATGAAGCCATGATCTCCGAAAGCGTGAAGAACTGGGATGTGGAGCGTGTGGCGATGCTGGACAAGATCATTCTGAAGATGGCGCTTTGCGAAATGCACATTTTCCGCAGCATACCGGTAAAGGTAACCATCAACGAATACATTGAGATTTCGAAGCTGTACAGTACCCCGAAGAGCAAACAGTTTATTAATGGCGTGCTGGATAAAATGGCACAGGAATTGACCACTAAAGGTGAAATTCGTAAATCAGGCCGTGGCCTGATCGATAATAAATAACGCAGATTGGGCTAGAGTGACCTCTATGCCGGAATTGCCGTAAGTAAAGGAGAATTCGTCCCTGAAGTTAACAAGCATATACAAACTATGAGTAAAAAGACAACCGTACTAATGGCTTTTACATCGGGTGCGGCCGTAGGGGCCGTAGCTGGTATCCTTTTTGCCCCCGAAAAAGGAAGAGAAACCCGTTACTGGCTAAGCTACCGCTTAGAGAAATACCGTGATACCCTGGCTGATCTAACGCAGCAGTTAATGGCTAAAAGTGATAACCTGCCAACCAATGCTAAATCAGAAGGCCAGCGGGTAATACAAGACGCGAAAGACAAAGCAGAAAAGTTACTTGGAGATGTAGATTCACTTATCAACGAGATTAACAGCCGGAAAGAACTATAAAGCATGAAACAAGTTACCCTTATACCCGGAGACGGGATTGGCCCTGAAATTACAGAAGCTGTAAAAACTATCTTTAATGCAGCCAACGTGCCCATAACTTGGGAAGAAGAAAATGCTGGGCAAACTACTTTTGATGCTATCGGTGAATTGATTCCATCAACGCTGATCGCCTCTCTTAATAAGAACAAAGTCGCTTTAAAAGGACCGATCACCACACCAGTTGGGAAAGGCTTTAAAAGCGTAAATGTGCAGCTGCGCCAGATGTTCGACCTGTACTCAAACGTAAGGCCAGCCAAAACCACACCAGGCGTGAACACGCGCTTCGAGAACGTGAACTCCGTATTATTCCGCGAGAACACCGAAGGACTGTATTCCGGCCTGGAGATATTTGATGAGCGCCTGCAGATAGCGGATTCTATTTCCCGCGTTACCCGCGAAGGCTGCGAGAAAATTGTGCGTGCCGCATTTGAGTATGCCACCAGGCACGGATGCAAAAGAGTAACTGCTGTGCACAAGGCAAACATCCTGAAGCACGCAGGTGCTCTGTTCCTGAGCGTGTTCAGAGAAATTGCCAAAGACTATCCAAATCTGCAAGCCGACGACATCATCATCGACAATATGTGCATGCAACTGGTAGTGAAGCCAGAGCAGTTCGATGTGATTGTCACCACGAACCTTTTCGGTGATATCCTGTCAGACCTTTGCGCTGGTCTGGTAGGTGGTCTTGGTGTAGTGGCCGGAGCCAACATTGGGGATGAGATGGCAATCTTTGAGGCCGTACACGGATCCGCTCCGGACATTGCTGGCAAGGGAATTGCTAATCCTACAGCGTTACTGCGCTCTGCCATTATGATGCTGCACCACCTGGGCCTGAAAGACGAGGCAAACCGCATTGAAGCGGCCCTGGAGGCAACTTTGGCGAACAAAGAAGAATGCACTGGCGATTTGGGTGGTAAAGCGAATACCATGCAGTTTGCGCAGAACATCATTGCGAAATTATAATTGCTGAATACTTTACATTTAATTTATATGAAAAAGAGCCTGATTTTAGCAGCAAGTTTTGCTGTAGCTGTTTTCACAACAAGCTGCGATAACACTGCAGGAAACGATGCAGTAGTAACCAACAATGAAACTGCAGCTACGCAGCAGCAACCAGCGGCGGCACAGCCGGTTTTAAACCCTAATGTTGCCACAGAGGGTGAGGGAGCAGCAGCGCCATCAGCAAATGCGCCGGTTATGAGCTTTGAGCAGACGGAGTATGATTTTGGTACTGTAAAGCAGGGCGAAGTGGTAAACCATACGTTTGAATTTACGAATACCGGCAGTACACCGCTTATTATTGAGAACGCTTCTGCAACATGCGGTTGCACTGTGCCTGACTGGACACGTACGCCAGTGGCGCCAGGCGAAATAGGGCAGATTGCTGTTCAGTTTAACACCACAGGCAAAATGGGACAGCAAAACCCTACTGTTACGGTGCGTGCCAATACACAGCCGGATATTGTTAAAGTATCCATGAAAGGTAACGTTGAGTCCAGCAGTATACCAACTGCCGGTGCCAACGGACCTGTACGCCGCAACTAAACTTTGCACCGCTGATTTCAGCGACACACGCTATTATATGAAAAATATTTTATTGCAGACACCCGATGGGGGTATGCTGCCACAATTGCTCATGTTCGGAGCAATTATTCTCGTGTTCTATTTCTTCATGATCAGGCCACAGCAAAAGAAAGCAAGTGACCAGAAAAAATTTCGAGAAGAGCTCACTAAAGGCATGTATGTTGTCACGATTGGCGGCATGCACGGTAAACTGGTAGCAATAGAGGGCGAGACCGTAACGTTAGAGGTAGACAGAGGTGTACGTTTAATGTTTGACAAAGCTTCTATCTCTATGGAAGCCACCATGAAGATGCAAAAACCTAAAGACATTGCCGGTTGAGAAAGCAAAAAATATAGTTGGATGGTTTATGAGGCCATTTCAGCCACGGACAAAGCAATACTGGAGAATAGTATTGCTTTGTTTTGTGGCGGCTTCTACCTTTTGGCTGCTCAACGCGCTAAATAAAAGCTACTCCACACAAACCTCTTACCCTATCCGGTTTGTGTATGATCAAAGGAGGCTCATTCCTGTAACGCCACTGCCACAGGAGGTAAACATCAATGTTACCGGCACAGGCTGGAAGCTGCTGCGCAAGACGCTGCGGCTGGAACTGCAGCCGGCTGAGATCTATATTCGCAGTGTGCCTCGGAACAATTTCCTGCTAGGCTCTGCACTGCGCCCTGCTTTAGTAAACGCGCTTGATGGGTTACAGCTGAACTTTGTGGTTACGGATACAGTCTACTTTAACTTTGATGCTAAGGTGAGTGAGCGTATTCCGTTGCGCCTGGAACCTAACCAGACCCTGACAGATGAAAATCATGTTGTTGTCGGGCCGGTGCGCATCACCCCGGATTCCGTCACTTTCACAGGGCCCTCCTCCCTTGTAGATAGTCTGCCAAACCCTTTCACACTGCGCCTGCCAGAGGGTGAAGAACTTACGGAGACTTCCAGCATCTCTGTGCCGATTGACTATAACTATGAGTCGCTGATAAACTCAAGTGTAGAGGAAGCGGAAGTAGCCGTAACGGTGAAAACCCTTGTACAACAGGAGCGGCAGCTGACACCGGAGTTGATAAATGTGCCGGAGGGTGTACGGGTCTCAATAAGGCCACCGCTCGCCATGGTGCGTTATCAGGTGCTGCAGGACTCTGTGCCGCTGCTAAACCGGAACCTTTTCAGAGTAATTTTAAACTATAGCAAACTTAACCCGCAGGATTCTACCATTGTACCAGAACTGGTGCAAAAGCCAATAGGCACCCGCCGCCTGTTGGTGTGGCCAGATCGTTTTAAGGTGGTAGAGGTAGAAAGATAAAACATGCTGAAGATAGGTATAACCGGTGGAATAGGTACAGGCAAGACAGTGGTTAGCCGTGTATTTGCGCTTCTGGGTGTGCCTGTCTATGATTCTGATGCTCGTGCCAAATGGGTCATGCGGCATGATGAGGTGCTTCGGCAGGAGCTTATAACGGCCTATGGAGCGGAAGCCTTCATAGCAGAAGGAGAGCTGAACCGTTCGTACCTGGCCTCTGTCGTTTTCAACAACCCGGAGCGCCTGGAGCAGTTGAACGCACTAGTGCATCCGCACGTGCATAACGACTTTAAAAAGTGGGCCACCTTGCATGCTGACAAGCCCTATGTACTAAAAGAAGCAGCCCTGATGTATGAGTCTGAGGCCTGGAAGCAGATGGACCAAATCATTACCGTGTTTGCACCCATGGAGATACGCATCAAGCGGCTACTGCACCGCGATACCCACCGAACAGAGGAAGACATCCGCAATATTATAAGTAAACAGCTGAGCGAGGAGGAACGCATGTCCCGCGCGGAACACATCATCTTTAACAACGATCAGCAGCTTGTCATCCCGCAGGTGCTGAAGTTGCATGAGCAGCTAACCGCAACACAAAATACCAGGTAAGATTTTCGGATTCATGACTTCTGTACCCGCTAAGGTATTAGCGGAGTAGAATACTAATGCTCTCGTCCCGGCGTTGCCTAAGTAGGGCTGCGGTAAAAGAATGGGGAAAGAGGGAGTGTGCAGGAGTTCGCACAAAAAGTATAGACATAAAAAAAGGACAACTTTGCAGTTGTCCTTTTGTGGGGCGTACTGGATTCGAACCAGTGACCCCCTGCTTGTAAGGCAGGTGCTCTGAACCAGCTGAGCTAACACCCCTTTTTTTCTTTCTGAAGACCTTTTGTCCCCGTTTGATGATGCAAATATGGGGCATATTTTTTTAACTGCAAAACATTCGCAAAAAAAATCTTAAAAAATTTTTCTGCGTGTAGCGCCTATTGTTCGTCTATTATAACTGCAGTACCTTTAGCTTTTTATAAGGTGCTATAAATCTGAACTTTCGCTTGGTGAGAAAAGGAGTTGTTAAAAAAGTGCTATTTTATTCGCTTATCGGAGTGGTGGCCGTTATGAGCATGGCGTTGGCGTTGGTGTACACTTATCAAGATAAAATAATCGCACTTTTTGTAACGGAGGCCAATAAGCATATCAAAACAAAAGTAGAGGTAGAGCAGATTTCACTCTCCCTGTTCGATAAGTTTCCGCATGTGGCCGTCAGCCTCGATCAGGTAAACGTGCACGAGGGCTTGCCGGAGAGCGAGGAGTCGCTGGCGCGGGCCGACAAACTCTACTTTACCTTTAGCCTGCTGGATGTGCTCCGGGGCAAGTACAGTGTAAAGCAGTTCTATATGGAGAAGGGCGAGGTATACGTGAAAGTGCTGCCAGACGGAAGTGTGAATTACCAGGTTATCAATTCAGATACCACCTCCTCAGAAGAAGAGGATTTCTCCTTCGACCTTGAGAAGATCAGCCTCAGCGAAGTAGCCGTGCATTACATCGATCAGCAACTGCAGCAAACATATGAAGTAGATGCCCACGAGATGGAGGCAGCTCTGGCCATCTCTTCTGAGACGATAGACATTGAAGCGAGTGGCAATACCACCATCCACACAATTAAAGTAGGCACAGGGGAGTACTTCAAAGGCAAGAAGGTAGATATAGCCACAGCGCTACAAATAAACCGTGCGGAAGAGACCGTTTTGCTACAGCCGTCTATGGTGCTCATAGAAGGCGCGGCATACGAAGTGGGCGGCACCGTTGGCTACGCCGGCACCACAACCTTAGACCTGAACTTAGAGGGGAAAAACACCAACATTCAATCGTTGCTGTCTTTGTTGCCGCACGACATCACGCAGGAGTTCCGGCAGTACCGCAGCGAAGGCGACATTTATTTTAACGGAACGGTTAAAGGAAGTATGTCAGCAGAGGAAACACCACTGATAAGCTTCAGCTTTGGTGCCCGCGACGCCTCTTTCTATCACCCCGATGTAAAGCAGCGGGTAGAGAAGATAAACCTGACAGGCAGCTTTACAAACGGCGAAAAACAGAATGCCAGCACGTCGGCACTGGAGTTGAAAAGCCTGAGCGGTGTGCTTAACGGCAGGCCTTTTAAAGGAAACCTGACCTACCGTAACTTCGACAACCCCAACATAGCGCTTGACGTGCAGGGGATGCTGGATGTGGGGTATGTGCTGGGTCTGGCGAAAATAGAACAGTTGCGCAGCGGTAGCGGGCTGGCAGATGTACGCATTGCCTTTGCTGGTAACCTGAACGAGTTTAAAGCCCGCCCGGGCAACAGCACCCTCAACACGACCGGAGACATTACCCTGCACAACGTGTCGCTTAATATGCAGGACCTGCCGATGCCAGTCACGAACCTGAGTGGTAACCTGATGTTCAAGCGCAACGATGTGGCCGTATCTGATTTCAAGGGCAAGCTGGGCGAGTCTGACTTCGTGGTGAACGGGATGTTTAAGAACATGATGGCCTGGCTGCTTTTGGAGCGGCAGCGCCTGTTGGTGGAGGCCGATTTTAAAAGCAATTACCTTAACTTTAATCAACTGCTGAGCGAGGAACTTAACACAGCCGAGGCTGACCGGACAGGCAGTAGCGACAGCTATAAATTTGCCATCTCCCCGAACATCGCCTTTGACCTGAGCGCAACTATCGACCGGCTCCGGTTCAGACGCTTCAGGGGCAAGAACGTGCAAGGAGAGGTAAAGCTGCGCAACCAGGTGCTGTCTACTCCCAACATCTCTTTCAGGGCCATCGGCGGTGATTTTGCCGTGCGCGGCACTCTCGATGCCCGGGCCCGAGACCATATAAAGGTTAGCACGGCCACAAAGCTCAACAATATGAGCGTGGACAGCCTCTTTTATGTCTTTGAGAACTTCCATCAGGACTTTATAGAAGAACGCCACCTGCGGGGCCAGCTAACTGCCAGTATTGTGTCTGATGTGTTCTTCGACAGCCAGCTCAACCCGAAGACGAACCTGCTGCAGGCAGAAATAGACGCTACAGTGCGCAACGGGCAGCTTGTGAACTTTGCCCCTATGCAGAAGATGTCAGCGTTCGTAAAGCGCTCTGAGCTGGCTAATATGCGTTTTGCAGAGCTGCACAATAGTTTCTGGATACAGCAGCGCACCATTTACATTCCTGAAATGGACATCCGCTCCAACGTATCGGCTGCCCCTGTGGTATCCATTTCCGGTACCCACACTTTTGATCAGCTGATGGATTACAAGATAAAGCTGCCGCTCTTCGGTAGCCGCCGACCGGACAAAGACGCTGTATTCGGAGTGGTGGCGGATGATCCGGATGCTGGCAACAGCAGCCTGTTTCTGACGCTGAAAGGCAACGAAGACGACTTCAAAATTGCATATGACAATGCGCGGGTGCGGCAGAAAGTGAAAGCAGACCTGAAGGACGAGGGGCAGGAATTAAAAGACCTGTTGCGGGGCAAAAAGCCTGAATCAAAAGAAGAGAAAAAAGTGGAGCTGCAGGAGGGGGAGTACTTCGATTTTAACTAGGCTGTCCTAGGCCTGCTAAATTAAAAGAAGCTTACTTTCTGAAACAGCTTCTCCTTTTTTATATCCTATCCGGCAGAGATGTTATTATATCTTGAATTTTGCATTTAACCTACACTTGCTGTTATAGGTCGTTCACGTTAAAATTGATGCCTTGTCAATGGAAATCAGTGTTTACTTGTAACTGTGACACTGTTAGGTCGTTAAAGAAATCAAAACTGCAAGAAACAGGATGTGCAGCTAAAAATAATTAAGGCTTGAAGAACTAAACGTTGTTTAAGAATTATACTAAAGTGTTTTGAGAAATTGGATTAATTGAAAGAACTTAATGATATAAGGGTGAAAAAAAGCCGGGGCTTCCCCGGCTTTTTTATTTCCCTTTATTTCAGGTCTGATTCACTGAAGTAGGTATCGTTATCAGTGGTTTGTAGTCTTTTTGGATCTGCACGTTGCAGGTGTAGCGTCTGAGTAGGGAAGGCGAATTCTGCCCCATGCCTTTCCACGATATCCACAATCTTATAGTTAATTTCCTCTTTGATGTCGATATACTCGTTCCAGTCCATAGTGTCTACAAAGTACAGCACCATCACATCTTTGGAGTGTGCGCCAAGACTCAGGAAACGAATGCGCCCGTCTTGGTTCGTGCGGGGGTGCTGGTCAATGAAATCCTGAATATCACGGGTGATGGCACGTATCTGCTCAGAGGTAGTGTCATACGTTAGGTTGATGTCGAACTTTGCCCGCCGGAAAGTGCGGAGTGTCAGGTTGTCCAGCGGCTTATCAATCATGTGCTTGTTGGGCAGCGTCACGAAGCTTTTCTCCAGTGTCCGGATGCGGGTGCTCCGGAACCCTATTTTTTCTACCACGCCTATCAGTTCGCCTACCTGCACGAGGTCGCCTACCACAAAGGGCTGATCCAGGAATATGGTAAACGATGCCAGCAGGTTCTCCAGGCTTTCTTTGGCGGCAAAGGCAATGGCTAAGCCGCCCACTCCCAAACCTGCCACCAGGCCAGCAACATTCACGCCAAACACAGCCCCCAGCATCGTCAGGAAGGCAAATATGACGATGAGCACTTTTGCGAAATCCTTAAAGAAAGGCACCAACTGGTCATCCAGCTTGGAGGTGGTTTTCTCAGTGCGGATTTTGAATACCATTCCGACAAAATCAGCGAAGCGCAGGATAACCCACGTCAGGGCCACAATTACGAATACCTGGTAGGTTCGGAAGGCAAAAGTTTTCAGGAAGTGGTCGCCTTCACGTATCTCGGTGGGGTCTAAAGGGTAGTTCAGCACCAGGAAGGCGAAGTACAGAAACACTAGCAGGAGCAACACCTCCAGTGGCTGTAGCAGCAGGCGTTTAAAAGCTGCCTGGTCGTCTCCCTCTGTAAAGCGGTCTATAAGCTTGTACAGGAGCCGGGACAGCAGCCTGGATAATATAGTTTTAAAGAGGAGACCGATCAGCAGAATGCCTACAAATATCAGGAACTCTGCTACTGTGTTTCCTAAAAACTCATAGGCGAGGACTTCTCTCCAGTTCATATAGAAGATATCTCTCCAGTTCATATGCTCTATTTATAGCAGCTGGCTAAGCGCTATCTCGAAACTCGTTTTGGCGATAGCTGTTTTCTGTGCATTCTTTTCGTGTGCCTTTTCCAACGCTGCGCGGATAGTGGCAGAGATATCGGTGAAGATAGCCTCATCCGTTATTTCCACTTCGCTCTCCATCAGGTACGCAAACACCCGGGCCATGCCGCAGTTGGCGATGAAGTCCGGGATTACGGCTAGTCTACTGTCAGCGAATTCACCGGTAGGGCCGAAGAAAATCTCGGGGTCCTGGAACGGTACGTTGGCACCGGAGGAAATCACTTCCATGCCGCTATTGATCATCTGCTCTACCTGTGCCCGGGATATGAGGCGGGAAGCAGCGGCAGGTACAAATATCTCGGCTGGGAGCGACCATATGCGCTCGTTTACCTCCTCAAAGGGCAGCAGCCCATTTGGGTTAAGAGTATTGCCCTGGCGGTTCATGAATAGCTCCGTTACCTCTTCAAGCGAGAAGCCTTCTTCTTTTATCAGTCCACCGGGCCTGTCGATGATGCCGACGATTTTAACGCCTTTGGAGGCAAGGTAGTATGCTGCCGAGGCGCCTACGTTGCCCCAGCCCTGTATGATGGCTCTTTTACCTTTATACTGCCCTCCCCAGATAGCATAGAAATGGCACACAGACTCCGCTACACCGTAGCCCGTAATCATATCGGCAATGGTATACTTGCGTGCGGTGGAGGGGGAGTAATGCGGGTCCTCGATTACCTTCACTACCCCTTGGCGCAGCTGCCCTATCTTGTTTATTTTTTGTGGTTCGGTGGCGTGGAAATGCCCGTTCACAATGCCTTCCTGCGGATGCCAGAGGCCGTAATCTTCAGTAATAGGAATCACTTCGTGTATCTCGTCCACGTTCATGTCGCCGCCGGTGCCGTAATAGTTCTTCAGCAAGGGAATAACAACTTTGTACCAGCGCTCCAGCACACCGCGTTTGCGCGGGTCGGCAGGGTCGAAGTTAATACCTGATTTGGCACCACCGATAGCAGGCCCGGACACAGTGAACTTTACCTCCATTGTTTTAGCCAGCGATTCTACTTCGCGCTTGTCCAGGCCTTTGCGCATGCGGGTGCCTCCACCTGCGGCGCCTCCCCGCAACGAGTTGATGACTACCCAGCCTTCTGCTTCTGTTTCAGAGTCTTTCCACTCGAAAACAATCTCAGGTCGTTTATTTTCAAACTTTTCAAGTAACTCTTTCATCTGTTCTGCTCGTCTTTGCTAACGTTTCGCAAAGGTACAAAAAAGATGAGAGCGTGCAGGCAAAGGAAACTTAACAAAGGTAGATGGATCCACCGATGTTATCCTGCGCAGCACCCGTTACACTGCGGAGGCAGTTGTGCTCTCCGCGCCAGCGCAGTACTCCTAAAAAGGCAAAAATAAGCGCTTCTTTAAATGATACGAGCTCCGGCTCCGGAACATCTACGCTATACTGCTCCCCAAGATACTCCTGTAGCAGCTGGACAAGGTATAGGTTAAAGGCGCCGCCGCCTGTTAGCAGTACCCGGTGCTGCCCATCATGCAGCTTGGGCAACGCCTGCCTTATCTGAAAGGCAATATGATGGCAGGTAGTATGGAGTTTATCAGGCACACTGGATTGATGTGCGGCGATAGCTTTCAGGCTGTGTTCCAGTACCCACTCTTTGCCCAAGGACTTGGGCGCTGGTGCAGCGAAATAGGCCGGTGCATTCAGTTGCTGTAGCAGGTCCGGCTGCAGGGAACCAGACTTTGCCATTTCTCCGTTGTTATCATAGGCGCTTCCCACGCTGTTGGCCAATGTGTTTAAGAGCATATTGCAGGCGCATATATCAAACGCCAGCCGCTTGTCGTTTTGCGAGAAGGAAACATTGGCAATACCTCCAAGGTTAATACAGTAGTCGTACTCCGGGAAGAGCAGTTTATCTCCAATAGGCACGAGTGGAGCGCCCTGCCCTCCTAAGGCAATGTCTAGTGTCCGGAAGTCACAGACTACGGGAAATTTAGCGCTGGCCGCAATGTAGGCCCCGTCTCCCAGTTGAAAGGAAACGTGCTTTTCCGGTTGATGGAAAATAGTATGTCCGTGGGAGGCAACAAAATCAGGTCGGATATCGTGTTGTTGTACGAAAGTATGAACTTGTTGTCCTATATACTTGCCGTAAGCATGGTGTAGCCGGATGAGTTCCATACCGTTAGAAGTTTCGGCATCACGGAGGGATTCAATTAAAATATCTGAATATGTTAATGTATTAGTATGTAGTATTTTATATATCCAATTTTCGTTTGTATACGTAAGTCTAAAATACGCTATATCGAGGCCGTCTAAAGAGGTGCCCGACATGAGGCCGATTACATGATATGAAGTGTCCATTACCAAAAATAGTAAATACTACTAAATACTAGACACTGTATGTCAGCCAAATAGTGTAGGCTTCGTATATATCTGAATATGAATAAGATTAGGAATGTAAATTGATTTGTAGAAACTGTAAGGTATAATTATTAATTATGAAAAGTTTGTTGTCAAGAGTAGAATCTAAGAAGATAGATAAGGCAGCGGCCATGCTGAAGGTATTGGCCCACCCGAAGAGATTGGCGATAGTGGATTTGCTTGGGAAAGAGGATAAAATGACTGTTACTGAGATATATAAACAGTTAGATCTCCCTCAGGCCATCGCATCGCAACACCTCATTACACTGAAAGACAAGGGCGTTTTGTCCTCGTTTAAAGTGGGAACAAAGATTTATTATTCCCTGGCTATCCCAAAGTTAATCGATGTGATTGACTGCTTGGAAGAGTGCTGCGTTGATATTTAAGTAGCTTTTGCTCTGCCTGGTTGCAGCCATGGTATGTATAATAAAAGCCTAAGGCCCCCGCATTTTGTTTCTAAATGAATTCCGCGGAGGCCTTAGGCTTTTATTTTAACTAAGAAAAAAGGGTCGTTCACCCAATTTAATGATTTGTGTCTATATGCTGGTTTTCCAGGTTGAACAGGTCATTCAACAGGTCGATCAGAGTATCAGCCTCACCGCGTTTGCAGGCGGCTTTCAGTTGCAGCACCGGGAGTTTGATTATTTTCTGCATCATAGACTTCGTAATGTTGTCTACAAGCTTAGTTTCTTTCGGGCCGAGCTTTTTCATGTAGCGCGCCATTTCTTCCTGACGGATTGTTTCTAGCGCGCTCTTCAGGCGGTTAATAGTCGGCGACACCATCATTTCCTTAGACCAGTCGTTAAACTGGTCAATAGACTCGGTGATAATCTCCTTTACCTTCGGGATAGCGCTAATGCGAAGTTGCAGCGCCTCAGAAGCTTTGTTTTGGATTGTATCGATGTTGTAAACCAGTACGCCAGGTACTGTTTCTACCTCTGCCTCTACACTGCGCGGCACTGACAAGTCAATAAAGAACTTGAACGACAGCACATTCAGGCGCTTCACCATCTCTTTTGTGAAGAAAGGTGTTTCGTGGGCGATAGATGATATAATAACATCTGCCTCCTTCATGCCCTGCACAATATTCTCAAACGGAATTACTTCCATGCCGCACTCTTCTGCCAGCACTTTTGCCTTGGCTTGTGTGCGGTTGGTGATTTTTACGTTCTTAAAGCCGCTGTCTTTTAGATTACGGCACACATCGGCACCAATCTCACCCAAACCCACCACCAGTATACTAGGCTCCATTACCTCCGCTGTCAGCTCCTCAATCAGTTCAATAGCAGCATAAGAGGTAGAGGCAGCACCGTCGCGGAAGGCAGTTTCCTGCACTACGCGCTTGTTCGTGAAGAAGATGGTGTGCATCAGGCGGTGCAGGAACGGACCAGCAGTCTCGTTGTCGGCTGCCCACTGATAAGCCTGCTTCACCTGGTTAGAAATCTGCATATCGCCCACCACCTGCGACTCCAGCCCCATCGATACATCAAACAGATGCTGTACGGCATCGTCGTGCTCCGTCAGGATGGTAAAATAGTCTAAGTACTGGGAGATATTTTCCATGCCTTTGGTAATGCCCAGCAGCTTTACAATCTCTGTGCTGTGGTCATCGTCGGCATTATAATAAACTTCGGTGCGGTTGCAGGTAGAAAGCACCAGTATGTCAGAAGCCTGAATAAAGCTCTTGAGCGTCTGTAGGAATAGCCTGCAGGAAGTTTCATCTAAGGCAATCAGTTCCCTGATATCCAGCGGTGCTTTCTTATAAGACAAGCTGATTGCTTTGAAATTCTGAAGCATAGTAACGTGTGTCTACTGGAGTGCAAAGGTAAGCTTCAATTTACTAAAATAAAACTTACTTGCGCTCATTGTTTAATTTATACTAATTTCAAATAAAATTCGTGTAAACTGCATGATTCCCATTTACTCTCAAAAGAACAGGATAAAACTCGTTTTTGTTATTGTTGCCCTGATTATTGGGGCTGCCACCATCACCTACACTAATATATTAGTCAGCAGGCTGTCTGAGCGGGAGCAGGAACTTGTCCAACTCTATGCCAAAGGCCTTCGCTATATGATTAATGCGCCCAGCGACGACAATATTGTGTTTATTGAAGAAGAAATACTTTCTTCCAATCATACGGTTCCTGTTATACTTACTGATGAGAATGAGAACATCCTTGATTCTAAGAACATAAATATTCCAGAAAACATTTCGGGAGACACAGATAAAATCAATCAATTGCTGCAGCGCGAGATAGAAAAGATGAAAACGCAGCACGCGCCTATTGTGGTGCCCTGGGCCGAAGGATCTGTTAATTATGTATTTTACAAAGATTCTGCTCTGCTCTCCCAGTTGCGGTTTTACCCTTACGTGCAGCTCATCGTTATCGCGTGCTTTGTGTCTATGGCCTATTTTGCCTTCAGCTACTCCCGCCGTGCCGAGCAGAACAGGGTGTGGGTGGGCCTGGCCAAAGAGACGGCGCACCAGTTAGGCACGCCGCTTTCCTCTTTAATGGCGTGGTACGAGTACATCAAAGCGAGCCCGAAGTTTGAGAATGAGCCCATCATAGATGAACTAGGCAAGGATGTGCGGCGGCTGGAGATAATTACGGAACGTTTCTCCAACATCGGGTCTGTGCCGCTGCTCCGCGACGAGAACCTTCTGCAGGTAACGGAAAACGCCATCAACTACCTTCAGAACCGTATCTCGCGCAAGGTCATTTTTTCTGTCACCTCTAATTTCTCTCCGGATATTACAGCGAAGGTGAACGTGTCACTTTACGATTGGGTGATTGAGAACATTTGCAAGAACGCTGTGGATGCTATGGAGGGAAAGGGAAATATAGACATTCAGTTGTCGTTGCTCGGTAAAAGCAGTATAGCCGTGGATATTACCGATACAGGCAAAGGTATTCCTAAAAGTAAAATGGCCGCTGTGTTTCTGCCAGGCTTTACCACTAAAAAGCGTGGCTGGGGCCTTGGCCTGGCGCTGGCCAAGCGTATTATCGATAACTACCACGAAGGTAGGCTTTACGTGAAATGGTCGGAGGTAGGAAAGGGCACGACTTTCAGGATTGTGCTAAATAGATGAAAGTTAGAAAGTTGAAAAGTTAGGGAATTAGAAAGTGATGTTTTAGTGACAGGTTTCCTCCTTTGTTCTTTTTGTCTTTCGTCCTTCATCTAAAAGTCTTTCGTCTAGTAGTCCTTCATCAAAAAAATCCTTTGTCTGAAAAATGGTAGAAGTGGTAAAGTATAGCTTAGCGCAGAAAGCTGTTTGGGATGCCTTTGTGGCAGGCTCCAGGAACGGCACCTTTCTGCTGCACCGCGACTATATGGAATATCACGCCGACAGGTTCACGGATCATTCGCTGCTTTTTTACCGCAAGAACAAGCTGCTTGCTTTGCTGCCAGCCAACGAGGTGGGGCAGGAGGTGCATTCGCACGGCGGCCTGACGTATGGAGGCATCATCAGCGACAGCCGCATAAAGGCTTCGGTGATGCTGGAGGTGTTCGAGACGATGAAGGGTTACTTTAAAGATCAAGGTTTCCGGCGCATGTTGTATAAAACCATACCGCACATATACCACCAGGTGCCGGCAGAGGAGGACCTGTATGCTTTGTTCCGCTGCGGTGCCAAGATGTATAGGCGTGATGTGAGCTCGGTGGTGGAGTTGCAGCAGGCTGTAAACTATGACCGCGATAGAAGGTGGCGCCTGGCAAAAGTATTAAACGCAGATCTTGAGCTTAGGCAGTCTGATGACTTTGTTCTCTTTATGGAGATGGAGCGTGCGCTGTTGATGGAGAAGTACTACAAACTACCGGTGCATACCGCAGCAGAAATGATGCATTTGGCGGCTGCTTTTCCAAAGCAAATCAAGCTCTATGGTGCGTATGAGGCTGGCGAAATGCATGCGGGCATTATCGTTTATGAGACTAAAACAGTGGCGCATTGCCAGTATACGGCATCAACAGCTCATGGCAGAAGTATCTCTGCACTGGATGCTTTAACAAACTTCCTGATCACCAAGGTATACCCTCACAAAAAATACTTCGACTTTGGCATTTCTACGGAGCAGCAGGGGCAGTACCTGAATGAGGGGCTGGTCCGGAACAAGGAAAGCTATGGTGCCCGCACGGTGGTGCATGACTTTTATGAGCTGTTGTTCTAGCTTTATGTAGTCCAAAAGAAAGGCTGCTCTTATCCGGAGCAGCCTTTCTTTGTGTTCTGTCTGATCAAGCTACTTCTGCTTCTGCGGCAGGTACCGTTTCCACTTCGTTTTTCTTGCCGAACAACCTTATAAAACCCCACAGTATGCCCGCCCCTATGAGGTAAACCAACAGCCAGTGTACACCCAGTGTCGATAAATTCGTGCAGACTACATTGGCAACCAGAGCTACTGTAACAGCATAGGGCAACTGCGTTTTCACGTGGTCGATGTGGTTACAGCCGGATGCCAGCGAACTTAGGATAGTGGTATCGGAAATAGGTGAGCAGTGGTCGCCGAACACAGAACCTGCCAGCACCACGGAGATGACATTGTAGATAATCGGCATTGTTTCTTCCAGCGTGAAGCCCTGCATCTGGCATACATACCAGGCAGCAGGCAGCATCAGCGGGTATAGAATCGCCATGGTGCCCCAACTGGAGCCTGTAGAGAATGCAATGATTGCGGCCAGGAAAAACGTAATCTCCGGCAGGAAGTGCGGGGAGATATTACCTGAAAAAAGCGATGTTAGGTACTCGGCGGTATAAAGCTGCTGCGTTACCGTTGCCAGCGACCAGGCCAGCACCAGGATAAGGATAGCCGGCAGCATGGTTTTAAAGCCGGTCACCAGCGACTCCATCGTCTCCGTCAGGCTCATAATGCGCTGGCTCACCGTAAGTATAACTGCCACAATTACCCCGGAAAGCGAAGCCCAGATAAGGGCAGTATAAGAGTTAGAATCCCCAATGGTAATAGAGAGTTTGCGAACGAAGCTGAGGTTGGTATCTGCCCATGTGTCGGGGTTGTAACCGGTATAAAGCAGCCCCACCAGCGTGCCGAAAATAACCACCAGTACCGGCAGCAGCGCATTTACAGCACGCGTGCGGGTGATGTCAACAGGCTCAAACTCGGCCATCTCCTGCTGTTGCCTCGCTTCCCCTTTCGGGTCCATACTGGCAGAAGTGACGGCGCCGGTGCTGCGGGCGCGTACTTCTGCGCGGTGCATGCTTCCATAATCGCGGTTCATGAGGATGAGCATCAGCATAAACACCAGCGTTAGCACCGGGTAATACGCGTACTCCAGCGAGTGAAAGAACAGCGAATAAGCGCCTTCTTCTATACCCAATGAGGCGGCTGCATCTTTTATATAGCCTAATTCGGCACCCACCCAGGTTGTCACAAAAGCGATGGACGCTACCGGGGCAGCAGTACTGTCTACAAGGTAAGCCAGTTTTTCGCGGGATATCCTGTGCCCGTCTGTAACAGGGCGCATGGTATTTCCTACAATTAGGGTGTTGGCGTAGTCGTCGAAGAAGATGGCTATACCCAACGCCCATGTTACAACCTGCGAGCTTTTAGCCGATCTTGCATAACGGGAGAGCAGGTTCACGATGCCGGCCATACCCCCGTTTTTAGAGATAATAGCCACCATACCGCCAATCAGCATCGAAAAAAGTATAACAGAAACATGGTCTGCGTCTGTGAGCGCCGACACGAGGTAGGTGTCGCCAACAGCCAGCAGGCCCGTGAAAAGGGATTTAAAAGACAAGCCATAGATAACGAAGCCGCCAACCCAGATGCCAGCAAAAAGTGCCAGTAACACTTCTTTGAAAATGAGTGCCAGCACAATAGCGATGAGCGGCGGGAGAATAGAGAGCCACATCGGAAATTCACGCAAACCGCCTTCCGCTTCATTATCAAGCCGGTAAAGGCGCGCCAGCGTGTGTGTCCCTAAATTAGCACTTACCTGTACCAATGCAGCCGCTTCAGGTAATGCAAGCAAAGTTTCACCATCAACAAGTGTAGTTTCCTGCAGCTCTCCGTTGACCCGGAGCGGCAGTGTACCAGTGTACTTAACTAAGTTTCCGGCCTCATTCGTCGTGCGGAGGGTGAAGGCAGTATCGTTAATGGCCTGCAGGGTAAGCTCTTCAATAGCGGCCTTATCTATCGCTTCCTGAGCCTGAGTCTGAAAACTTAGCAGCAGGAGCAGCATCAGGCTCAGCAGGGACTTATATAGCTTCATTTATTGGGCGTAGCGTATTTTAAAAACTCTCAAGTAAGCAAAAAAAGGGGACAAACGGAAATTTGCCATGGTGCCAGCGAGCTGGAAGCTTTGGGAAGTATCCAGAGTTGTGATTGGTTTTTGGGAGTTGCTTCTCCTGGCAAAGAGGCTCTTTTACAACCAAAGTTCAGGCAAGGGTTATTTGGCCCTATTCACGATAAACACACCTGCCAATATCACCACCATACCCACATAGTGCCACAGATGTATGGTTTCACCGTCCAGTACGCCCCACATCAGGGCCACAATCGGGATGAGGTAATTGATAGTGCTGGCAAAAAGGGGGGTGGAAATATGGATGAGCTTGTTGAGCAGAATCAGGCCAACGGCTGTGCTGAAAACAGCCAGCAGCGCAATATATAGCAGCGCCTCCCACGCGCCAGGTGCATACTGCAGCTTCTGGATGGCATCAGTAGTAGCTAGGTATACTGCGGCCATAGGCCCCACTGTGAGCAGCGCCAGGCTCGACATCACAATCGGCTTGATGCCTCGCAGGCGATACTTGATGATGTTGGCGCTGCCGCCATAGCAAATAGTAGCCAGCACGATGAACAAGCCATAAAAGGCATTGCTGAAATCAGCACTGCCATTACCCGTAAAAATCAGCATGGCAGTACCTGCTATGCCTACCAGTATGCCTGCCATGCGCATCCAGGTGATCGACTGCTGAAAGAAAATAGCGCCAATCAAAAGTGTAAACAGGGCTGTGAGCGAGTTAAGGACACCTGCCAGTCCGCTTGCCAGCTGAGTTTCGGCGTAGGCAAACAGAAAAGCCGGGAACAGGTTGCCGAGCAGGCCGCTGGCCACTAAAAACTTCCAGCGGTGCGGCTCCACTTTCCGGAGGTTGGCAATAGCAAAAGGCAGGAGTGAGAGGCAGGCAATTACAATGCGCAGTGCCCCCAGCTCATCAGAACGAAAGACAACTAGCCCTTTCTTGATAAGAATAAAAGAAGTACCCCAGATAAACGTGAGTACCACAATCAACAGCCAGGTCAGCGCCGGGGTAGCGGTTTTTTCCTGCGCGGGAGCAGCTTCGGTCTTGATAAGTTAGAAAGTTAAAGAGTTAGAAGGTTAGAAAGTCTCTTCAGTTAGAGAGTTTGGGAGTTTAGGAGTTAGAGGGTTAAAATTGATTGGCACCAAAGCAAATCAGATTGCTGAGAAATTAAAAGAATGGGAGCTTTGAAATCGAACATCAGTAACTCCGACTTCAGAATTTTAAAACTCTTTAACTTTTTAACTTTCTAACTCAATAGACTCCCAAACTCCTCAACCCTCTAACTCCTAAACTCAAACATAGCTCATCGTCTGGGCAATCTCGTCCAGCGTGTCGTAGATTTCGGCTATGTCTTCGGACTGCACGAGGCGCATGCGCAGTGGCTTAAAGTGCGGCAGGCCACGGAAGTAGTTGGTGTAGTGGCGGCGCATCTCAAAGATGCCCAACTTATCGCCCTTCCACTCCAGCGAGTGCGTGAAGTGTTGGCGGCAAATTTCCACACGCTCCTCCAGTGTTGGCCCCTCCAGTAACTCACCTGTATTCATGAAATGCTTGATCTCGTTGAAGATCCAGGGGTGGCCGATGCTGGCGCGGCCAATCATGATGCCGTCTACGCCATAGCGGTTGCGATACTCCAGCGCCTTCTGCGGTGAGTCAATGTCGCCGTTTCCGAAGATAGGTATCTTCATACGCGGGTTGTTCTTCACCTCGGCAATCAGGCTCCAGTCGGCTTCGCCTTTGTACATCTGTACACGGGTGCGGCCGTGTATGCTGAGGGCCTGAATACCAATGTCCTGCAGCCGCTCGGCTGTTTCAACAATGTATTTGGTGCTCTCGTCCCAACCCAGGCGAGTCTTCACCGTTACCGGCAGGTGCGTCGCCTTCACTATCTCCTCCGTCATCTTCACCATTTTCGGTATGTCACGCAGCAAGGCGGCGCCGGCTCCTTTGCAGGCCACGTTCTTAACTGGGCAGCCATAGTTAATGTCAATTAAATCAGGGCCGGCCTGCGAAGAGACAATGGCCGCCTCCCGCATTGAATCAATGTCAGAGCCGAAAATCTGAATGCCGACAGGGCGTTCGTAATCAAAAATATCCAGCTTTTGAATGCTTTTCGCCGCATCACGTATCAGGCCCTCCGACGAGATAAACTCAGTATACATCAGGTCTGCGCCATTCGCTTTGCACACCTTCCGGAACGGCGGATCGCTTACGTCTTCCATCGGTGCCAGCAGCAGCGGAAACTCCCCCAACTCTATGTTCGCTATCTTTACCACAGCTAAATCTATTTTTTCGCGTAAATTTACGTCAATTAAACCTAATCTTCTGTATGAAAGGTTTCATCTCCAAAGGTCTGCACCCATTTTGGGTAGTATTGCTGCTGCTGGCGTTTATGTTTGGGGGCTACTTTGTGGCCACGTTTATAGTTACTTTACTGGCTGACTGGCTTTTTGGAGTTGGTATTTTTGAGTTGATGGATGTGGCTGCTAACCCTGCCTCGCATCCGCAGGGGCCGAACGTGATGATTCTGCTGCAGGCGGTGCTGCAGTTCACCTCTTTTATTATTGGCCCGCTCATACTGCTCCGGGTGCTTGGTTATAACATCGGTAATTACTTAAACTGGAAAATACGGGCGACTTTATTGCTGGTGCTGCTGAGTGGCCTGTTGATCATCACCATCATGCCCGCCAACTCCGCTATCATTAACTGGAATGCCAACCTCGATTTCCCTGACTTTATGGAGGGGTTTGAGCGTTGGGCGCGGGAGCAGGAAGATAGTCTGGCCGAGATTATGAAGCTCATCACCCGGTTCGATACAGTTGGCAGCTTGATGATAGGTTTGGTGGTGTTTGCCCTTATACCTGCTGTTGGCGAAGAACTGGTGTTCCGGGGTATTTTGCAGCGGCAGTTCTTCCGCTGGTTAGATAATCAGCATTTGGCCATCTGGCTGGCAGCTATCATCTTTGGTGCTATTCATGTGCAGTTCTTCGGTTTCTTCCCGAGGGTTTTGCTTGGGGCCTTGTTCGGGTATTTATATTTTTGGTCAGGCCGAATCATCATCCCAATGGTGGCGCACTTTGTGAACAACGGCTTTACAGTGTTTATGCTGTACCTGCACCAAACCCGGACCATTGAAACGGATATAGAAAGTACGGAGGCGATGCCTTTGTACGCTATCGCAGTTTCCTTAATTTTGAGTGCAGCTATTATTTATTTTCTTTATCAGCAGTTTGCCGCCTTGCCGGTGCGCCCGGAAAGTGCAGCAGAGGCTATAGAAGAAGAACAGAGCCACTTTAACTCCTAAAAAACACACGAGCTGTCGCCCTGCCGACACAAAAGCAATCCATGAGAAAAAAAGTATCCACCCTCAGTAATTTAAGTCAACGTATCATTGTCGGGGTGCTGGGTGCCGCGGTTTTCATCGGGAGTATCTGCTTTAGCGAATGGACTTATTTCCTGCTTTTCCTGGGGCTTACGCTCCTGGGTATAGCCGAATTCTACCGTATGGTGCATGAGCAGGGCATTCACGCAAACCGGGGAGTCGGGTTTCTGCTGGGTGGCTTGTTCTTCGTGTCCATGTTTTTAGTGCAGGCAGAGGTAATGCCCGGCGAACTGCTGTACCTGTCGCTGCCGGTGCTCTTTTTTATTTTCATCAATGAACTTTACCGCAAACGGCCGCAGCCATTCACAAATATAGCCTTTACTATATTAGGTATGGTGTACGTGGCTGGTCCGTTTGGTCTGCTGCACCTGCTGGCTTATCTGGAGGGGGTATATACCTGGCAACCTATCTTGGGCCTGATGCTGCTGATTTGGGCCGCTGATACGGGCGCCTATATTGCCGGAAAAAACTTTGGGAAGCACAAGCTGTTTGAACGCATCTCACCGGGTAAGACCTGGGAAGGATGGTTGGGCGGCACCCTGTTTTCTATAGCAGTAGGGTATGTGCTATCGTTTTTTCTTTTAGACCTGCAGGTGTATCAGTGGGTTGGGGTAGCGACGATTGTCTCGGTGTTCGGGGTGCTGGGAGACCTGACGGAATCTATGCTGAAACGCAGCCTGGGGGTAAAAGACTCCGGAACATTGCTTCCCGGCCATGGAGGCTTGTTAGACCGCTTTGATAGTCTTTTAATGGCAATTCCATTCATCGTTGTCTTCCTTAAAGTCTTCTAAAAAAATTGCGTGCGGCCTTTAGGAGGTTGCAACTAATATTATCAACTTTGCCGAATAATTGATTACTCACTATAAATTATACATAGTAGATGATGCTATATAAAGAGCCTGCACCGATCAAGGACAGAGAAAATCCTTTTGAATCGATGATGTCGCGTTTTAACGTGGCAGCTGAGGTACTGGGGCTGGATGAGGAAGTGTACAACGTCCTGAAGTCGCCTACCCGCCAGGTAATTGTTAATATTCCTGTTACAATGGATGATGGGAAAGTACGTGTGTTCGAAGGATTCCGGGTGATGCACTCCAACATCCTGGGCCCTTCTAAAGGCGGTATCCGCTATGCACCGGACGTGTTCCTGGATGAGGTGAAAGCCCTTGCTGCCTGGATGACATGGAAGTGTGCTGTGGTTGACATCCCTTATGGCGGTGCCAAAGGCGGTATAATCTGCGACCCTTACTCGATGTCTGCAGGTGAGATTGAGCGCTTAACAAGAGCTTATACAAACTCGCTCATCGATATTTTCGGTCCGGACCGTGACATTCCAGCGCCTGACATGGGTACCGGCCCGCGCGAAATGGCCTGGCTGATGGACGAATACTCTAAAACAAGAGGCTCTACAGAACATGCGGTGGTAACGGGAAAGCCGCTGGTGCTAGGTGGCTCCCTCGGCCGTGTAGAGGCTACTGGTCGCGGGGTGATGGTGTCTGCTATGGCTGCCATGGACAAGTTGGGTATGGACCCTAATAAGTCTACAGCCGTGGTGCAGGGATTTGGTAACGTGGGAGCCTGGGCTGCTAAACTGATGGCGGAACGCGGCGTGAAGATTCTGGGTATCAGCGACGTGAGCGGCGCCTACTGGAACGACAATGGCATTGACATTGAAGCAGCAATTGAGTTCAAGAACGAGCATAACGGCCGTCTGGAAGGCTACAAAGGCGCTGAACTAATGGATCCAAATGAGCTGTTGACAGCCAAAGTAGATGTATTGGTGCCTGCCGCTGTGGAAGATGTTATCACAATTCATAATGTGGATAAGATTCAGGCACGCCTGATTGTGGAAGGTGCCAACGGCCCTACATCCTACAAAGCCGACAGCATTATCAACGAAAAAGGCATTATGGTGGTGCCGGATATCCTAGCGAACTCGGGTGGTGTAACCGTTTCTTACTTTGAGTGGGTACAGAACCGTATGGGTTTTAAATGGACCCTGCAGCGCGTAAACGAGCGTGCCGAGCGCATCATGAACGAGGCATTTGAGCGTGTTTATGCAGCTTCACAAAAATATAACGTACCTATGCGTATTGCGGCTTATATCGTGGCAATCGATAAAGTAGCGATGACGTATAAGTACCGTGGTGGATTCTAAATATTAAATTATTGTAACAATAAACGTAAGTTTGTTATTTTTGAAGCAGGATAATAGCCCGTCCATCAAAATGGATGGGCTATTGTTAAATAGATAGTACCTGCGGATAACCCAAAACACGGATGAAGATTCATAAAGAAGGACGGAGAATTTTATTTATTACATTGTTGGTTTTGCTGGTGCTCAACCTGTTGCTCTACTACTTCAACGCTGAGAACGGAACCTTTAACAGAATTTTCTCAGCTGTTTCTGTCGTGCTCTTTCTCCTGATTCTTCAGTTTTTCAGAAGCCCTTACCGTAACCTGCTGTTGCACGAAGATTTAATTACGGCCCCTGCCGATGGGAAAGTAGTGGTGATTGAGGAGGTGGAGGAGCCGGAGTACTTTCAGGGCAAGCGCAAGCAAATCTCTATTTTCATGTCGCCGATTAACGTGCACATCACGCGGAACCCGGTTTCAGGCATCGTAAAGTATTTCAAGTATCACCCCGGCAACTACTTCGTGGCCTGGCACCCGAAGTCGAGCACGCAGAACGAGCGCACTACCGTGGTGGTAGAGTCTACTGCCGGCCCGGAGGTGCTTTTCAGGCAAATTGCCGGAGCCATGGCGCGCCGCATTGTATGGTATGTAAACGAGGGAGATGAAGTAAGCCAGGGCGAGGAGTTCGGCTTCATCAAGTTCGGCTCCCGCGTAGATGTGTTTGTGCCCCTGGATACCGTTATCAAAGTAGAACTCGGCCAGAAGACCAAAGGTGGCCAGACCGTTATCGCTCAGTTGAAAACACAGACACCGACTTTCTTTGGGTAAGTTGAAAGACAAAGGACTTTTTGATAAAGGACAAAAGATTTGTGAAAACAGAGGGGCCGCTGCAGATGTTAACTGCAGCGGCCCCTCTGTTTTCACCACCACAAGCTTTCGTCTTATGGTTTTCATAGAGCCGGTTTTCAACTGGCATACAGGCAAAAAAAGTTTTTTATCCTTTGTCTAACCGTCCTTCATCAAAAATCAATACCAGCTTTCCACCAGTTTCATCAGTTGCTCCAGGTACTTCTGGTCTACTTCGTCAAAGTCGTTGAGTTTGTCGCTGTCTACATCCAGCACCAGTTTTACTTCACCGTTTTTGATAACGGGAACCACAATCTCTGATTTGGAATCGCTGCTGCAGGCGATGTGGCCGGGGAAGGCTTCTACATCTGGTACCAGAATCGTTTCCTGTCGGGTGTAGCAGGCGCCGCATACCCCTTGATGGTACGGAATGCGGGTACAAGCCACCGGCCCCTGAAACGGCCCCAGCACCAATTCTCCCTCTTTGTTAAAGTACACGCCTACCCAAAAGAAACCCATACCCTGCCGAAGGGCCGCCATCATGTTAGATAAGTTTGCAATCAGGTCTGTCTCGCCTGTTACCAACGCTTCTATCTGTGGTACAAGGGCTTTATACTTTTCCTCTTTGCTGAGGTTTGCATCAACTAAAAGTGATTCTGCCATAAGTGAATCTTGAATAACTGAATTTTGAATGACTGAATAATTAGAAATGTGAAGTGATTTCACCTTCTGATAACTGACAAATGTTAACTGCTAAATTTATTGTTGCGGTAGTGGAACAACTTATCAGGGCCTAAAGTTTGAATGTCCTGTAGCTGGCCATAAGCCATACCCGGAGCCTTTATGCCAGCAGGAAGCGTTTTGTGCAGGCTCTTGAAAACCAGTGCCTCGTCCCAGAGGTTTGCCTGCAGCAGGCTTTCCAGCAGAAACGTTCCCCCCTCCACCATCACCGACAGTACATTGCGCTGGTGCAGGTCCTGCATTATCTGCGGAAGCATAAGTTCCTGTTCCTGGAGTTGGACATAGTATAAGTTCTCCTGCTCCTCCTGCTTCTGATAATTATATACTACCGTTGGCTGGCTTTTGTCAAACAGGTGCAGGTGCCTGGGTAGTAGCAGGTTCTTGTCTATGACCACACGCAGTGGGCTTCTACCGGTCCAGAGGCGGGTGTTCAGGCGTGGGTTATCGTAAAGAGCCGTGCGGCTGCCGATCAGGATAGCCTGCTCTTCGGAGCGCCACTTGTGCACCAGCCGCTGTGCCAGTTTACCGCTAATCTGCTCCTGCTTATAATCGGCTGCGGCTATAAAACCGTCTGCTGTCTCGGCCCACTTCAGGAGGATGAACGGCCGCTTTTGGTTTAGAAAGGTGAAGAAGCGTTTGTTAAGCTCCAGGCCCTCTTCCTCCAGCACACCCACTTTTACCTGCGCCCCTGCCTCAAAAAGCTTTTTAATGCCACGGCCAGCCACCAGCGGGTTTGGGTCGGTATTGCAAATGACTATATCCTTTACACCGCTGCTCACAAGTAAATCTGCGCAGGGAGGCGTTTTGCCAAAATGAGAGCAAGGCTCCAAGGTAACATATATCTGGCTCTTCGGCAGCAGGCTTTTATCCTTCACAGCGGCAATGGCATTTACTTCCGCATGTGGACCTCCGTAAGCCCTGTGCCACCCTTCGCCTATTATCTGCCCTTCATATACCACCACGCAGCCCACCATTGGATTCGGATAGGTGAAGCCGCTGCCCAATTGGGCCAGTTCCAGAGCACGGCGCATGTATCTTTCGTCGGACATGTTTTAAGTTAGAAATTTAGATATTTAGAGAGTTAAAAAGTGCGTGAATCAAATTAATACTATGGGATATACCATGATGGTACTCACTTTTTAACTTTCTAACCCTCTAACTTTTAACTAGAGCTTATCTCTCTGATTCAAAAGAGTTACTTTTGCAAAGATACCTAAAATTTAAAGAAAGCATATCTGTGGTCACAGTCCAGGAAATTCAGCAACTTATTCGGCAAAGTATACGCGATGCCTACCCGGAGCCGGAAGCAGGAGCTATTGCACAGCTGTTATTGGAGCATGTGCTGCAGAAGTCGCGAATGCAACTGAGCCTGCAGCAGCAGGAGGTAGTAAGCAGCGCACAAGAGGCGCAGGTGCAGGAGGCAATAGCGCGCCTGCAACAGCAGGAGCCGGTGCAGTATGTGCTGGGCGTGGCCCATTTTTATGGCTTAGAGCTGCAGGTCGATGAACGGGTGCTGATTCCGAGGCCCGAGACGGAGGAACTGGTAGACCTTGTGCTGAAGGAGCACAAGGGGCAGCAGGGGCTGCAGGTGCTGGACATCTGCACCGGAAGCGGCTGTATACCACTGGCATTGGCGGCTAACCTCTCGGCGGTAAAAGCGTATGGGCTGGAGGTATCAGCAGGAGCACTGGAGGTAGCAAAGGCCAATTCCGAAAAATATAAGTTGTCGATAGCGTGGCTGCAGCAGGATGTTTTTGAGCCGGTGCAAGGCATAGCGGCCGGTTCTCTGGATATCATTACCAGCAACCCGCCCTATGTGCTGGAAGAAGAAAAAGAGTTGATGCGCCCAAACGTGCTCCAGTATGAACCGCACCTCGCGTTGTTTGTACCCGACACGGATGCGCTGAAATATTACAGAAGAATAACAGCGGTAGCAAAGGGGCTTTTAAAGGAAACAGGTAAATTGTACTTTGAAATAAACGAACGCTACGGAAAGCAAGTGCAGGAGCTGCTGCTGGAGGCTGGCTTTACAGATGCTGCTGTGGTGCAGGACCTGTTTGGCAAAGACCGGATGGTGCGGGCGGTGAAGTAATTGAGAGTTTGAAGCTGCTGTATTTAAGGTAGTTGCATAAAAAAACAGAATTTGTACCTTTATAACTAGAACAGCGTATATATAATATTAATATTATATATTTATTATTAAATATACAGCGGTTTTAAGAACATAATTTTCAAGATAAACTTAATAGAACTTTGGCAAAAGAAAAAATACTGGTTACCGGAGGTGCTGGCTATATCGGGTCGCATACGGTGGTAGCGTTAATAGAAGCAGGCTATGAGCCTATAATTATAGACAACTTCTCAAACTCTGAAGAAAGCGCACTGGCAGGCATCGCGGCAATAGTGGGCCGCAGCGTACCGTGCCACCGCATCGATTGTACGGATGCGGCCGCACTAAGAGGTGTGTTTGAGCAAGAGCAGAACATTGCGGGTGTCATTCACTTTGCGGCCTACAAAGCCGTGGGTGAGTCGGTGGAACAGCCGCTAAAGTACTACCATAACAACGTGGGCTCTCTTGTAGCGCTTCTGCAGGTGATGGGCGAGTTCAAAGTAACTAACCTGGTGTTCTCTTCTTCCTGCACGGTATATGGCATACCTGAAAGCCTGCCGGTAACAGAGCAGACGCCGGTGCAGAAAGCAAATTCCCCTTACGGAAACACAAAGAAAATCTGTGAGGAGATTCTGACCGACCTGGCCAACAGTGGCAGCCGTATCAAGAGCATTGCACTGCGCTACTTCAACCCGATTGGCGCACATCCATCTGCTAAAATAGGGGAGTTGCCGCTGGGCGTGCCAAGTAACCTGGTGCCGTTCATTACCCAGACAGCTGCCGGTATCCGGGAGCAGCTAACTGTTTTTGGCGATGATTACGATACACCGGATGGCACTAACATCCGCGACTATGTGCACGTAGTGGACCTTGCCAAAGCGCACGTGGTGGCGGTAGAAAGAATGATAGGAGGCAAGGTAGAGGCGATAGAGTTCTTTAATGTAGGCACCGGCCGGGGAAACACTGTGCTGGAGGCGGTGCAGGCTTTTGAGCGTGCTACCGGCGAAAAGCTGAACTACAAGATTGGCCCCCGCCGTGCTGGTGATGTGCCGAAGATTTATGCTGATGTAACCAAAGCCACCGAAGTACTAGGCTTTGAAACCACCAGTACCCTCGATGAAGCCATGAAGAGCGCCTGGGATTGGCAACTTTCCCTTCAAGACAAATCAAAAAAATAAGCATGAAAATATTGATTACAGGCGCCGCCGGCTTTATCGGCTCGCATGTGGTACGCCTATTTGTAAACAAGTACCCGAATTACCAGATTTTTAACCTCGATAAGCTGACCTACGCCGGTAACCTGGAAAACCTGGCCGATATTGAGGACAAGGAGAACTATACTTTCCTGAAAGGAGATATAGTGGATGCAGCATACGTGGATGGCATCTTTAACGAACATCAGTTTGATGCCGTGGTTCACCTGGCGGCGGAGTCGCATGTGGACCGCTCTATTACCGATCCCCTGGCGTTTGTGTACACCAATGTGATTGGAACGGTAAACCTGCTGAACACGGCCCGTAAGCAGTGGGCAGATAACCTGCAGGATCACGTATTCTACCACATCTCCACAGATGAAGTGTATGGTTCGTTAGGCAAAGAAGGCCTCTTTACAGAAGAGACAACCTACGATCCGCGCTCGCCTTACTCGGCTTCCAAGGCAAGTTCTGATCATTTTGTGCGTGCCTATTACCATACCTATGGCCTGCCGGTAAAAATATCAAACTGCTCCAACAACTACGGCCCGAATCACTTTCCTGAAAAACTGATTCCGTTGGCCATAAACAACATCCGCAACGAGAAACCTGTGCCGGTGTATGGCAAAGGCGAGAATGTGCGCGACTGGCTGTACGTTATTGACCACGCACGCGCCATTGACGTAATTTTCCATGAAGGAAGGGTTGGGGAGACTTATAACATCGGTGGCGTAAACGAATGGAAGAACCTCGACCTGATCGAGCTGCTATGTGACCAGATGGATGAAAAACTGAACCGTGAGCAGGGGCACTCCCGTAAGCTCATCACCTTTGTAAAAGACCGTGCCGGCCACGATCTGCGCTATGCCATCGACTCTTCTAAACTGATGAATGAACTAGGCTGGAAACCGTCTGTAACTTTCGAGGAAGGCTTAAGCAAAACGGTGGACTGGTACCTGCAGCACCCGGAATGGCTTGAGAACGTAACGTCGGGTAATTACCAAAGCTATTACGAAGAGCAGTATACCAGCCGCTAAAGCCGCATAAGAGCGGGATTGTTATATTGTTGATTGTTCGAAAAGCAATTAGCAGAATATATAAGTATACAAATGTTGATAGTTGATGGCTTTAAAACAATCAACTATCAGCAACCAACAATAAAAGCATGAAAGGAATCATACTTGCCGGAGGCTCCGGCACCCGTTTACACCCTTTAACCATTGCCGTGAGCAAGCAGCTGATGCCAGTGTACGATAAGCCGATGGTTTATTATCCGCTGTCTACGCTCATGCTGTCCGGCATCCGGGATATCCTGATTATCTCCACACCGCATGACCTGCCGTTGTTTGAGCGCCTGCTAGGCGACGGCAGCCAGATTGGCTGTAACTTCAGCTATGCCGTGCAGGAAGAGCCAAACGGACTGGCGCAGGCCTTCGTAATTGGGGAGGAGTTTATTGGTGGTGACAAAGCAGCGCTGATATTAGGCGACAATATTTTCTATGGTTCGGGCATGAGCAAGTTGCTGCAGGCCAACAACAATCCGGATGGCGGTGTGGTATACGCCTATCACGTGCACGACCCGGAGCGTTACGGCGTGATAGAGTTTGACGAGAATAACAAGGCTATCTCTATAGAAGAAAAGCCGAAGCAGCCAAAGTCTAGCTTTGCGGTGCCGGGCCTGTATTTCTATGACAATGATGTAGTAGAGATAGCCAAGAGCCTAAAACCAAGCGCCCGCGGCGAATACGAAATAACGGATGTGAACAGAGAGTACCTGCGGCAAGGTAAGCTGAAGGTTGGTATCCTAGATAGGGGAACTGCCTGGCTCGATACAGGTACCATTGTGTCGTTGATGCAGGCTGCTACCTTTGTTCAGGTAATAGAGGAGCGGCAGGGCCTGAAGATCGGTAGTATAGAAGAGGTGGCTTACCGTATGGGCTTCATCAATGCAGAGCAGTTGCAGCGCGTAGCGGAGCCGCTTGTTAAGAGTGGCTATGGCGAATACCTGCTGCGACTCATAAAGTAGATAGCAACAGCATACTTTAGCAGAAACGTCTGGCTGAGGAAACCTGGCCGGACGTTTCTGTTTAGTAAATAATAAGTCCCAGCACCAGCCCCGTAAAGATAAGCACAGGGGCCGGTATCTTTGTGAAGAGGAGCAGGCAGAAAGTTGCTACCACAATGCCGAAGTTCAGGGGAGTATTCTCGATGGGGTGATACAGCTGTATGGCTGCGGCCACTACCATGCCTGAGCTTACGGCGCTGATGCCTTCCAATGAGGCCCGAACTACTCTGTACTTCTTCAGCTCGTCCCAAAACCGGATAACAAAGAAAATGAGAAAGGTGCCAGGCAGAAAGATACCTGCCGTGGCTACAAAAGAACCTAACAACTGCCCAGGCAAGCCAAACTGCCGCATTGCGAGGCTACCAACAAAGGAGCAGAAAGAAAAAGTCGGCCCTGGCAGTGCCTGCGCAATCGCGTAGCCAGATAAGAACTCTTCGCCGGTAAGGTAGCCTTTAAAATCAACGAACTCCGTGTAGAGCAGGGGGATGAGCACCTGACCGCCGCCGAATACTAGGGTGCCGTTCCGGTAAAAGTTCTCAAAGAGCCTGACAGGCAGTGAAGAAGTGGTAGCGCCTAACACTGCCGCCGTTATGAGCACTCCCACAAAAAGTATAAAGTTAGCCCACTGTATATGCAAATGCTTGTTTTCCTCCATGGGTTGCTGTTTAAAACGTAGCGCTGTAACAGCGCCTCCAGCAAGCAGCAAAGCGGGAAACACCCAGGGAGAGGAGAAAAAATAAACAAGTATTGAAGAGATGACCAGCAGCACAATAGCTGTTTTCGTGTGCACCACCTTTATGCTGATGACATAGGCGGCATAAGCCACAAAGCCTACGGCCATGGGTAAGATAATCCGCAGGAAGTCCAGCGATATGCCCTGCTCCTGCAGGTATGATATGCCCAAGGCAGCCAGCGCCATGATAGTGGCGGCAGGTGCTACCCAGACAATTAGGGTGAGGTATGCCAGGTTAGGGCCGCCAATTCTAAACCCAATGGCGGTGATGGTTTGGGTAGAGGTGGGGCCTGGCAGAATGGAGCAAAGCGCATTAAGCTCTATTAGCTCCTTCTCTGTTAAATAACGGCGTTTGTCCACCAGCAGCTTAAACATAAGTGCAATATGCGCCTGCGGCCCCCCGAAAGCAGTGAGGGCCAGCGTCAGAACGTCTCTGAGAAAGATGTAGTAGCGCAAACTCATGTGGGCATAAAAGTAAAAAAAGAGAGACAGGTTTTAACTATCTCTCTTTTTTAATATTGCTTTTTACTTTTAAAGCTTGTCTGAACTTTGTTTTTGAGCTGCAAAAGCGCGCTTTCAAAACAAAATGTTACAACCGCTTATGCTTTCTTCAGGCCGAGTTCAATCAGGCGCTCGTTCAGGTACTCTCCTGCAGTGGCATCAGGGTATGCTTTCGGGTTTTGCGCATCAATGCAGCTCTCCAGGCAGGTCAGGTCCATTTCGGAGCGCGGGTGCATAAAGAACGGAATAGAGTAGCGGGAAGTGTTCATCAGCTCGCGCGGCGGGTTCACCACACGGTGGATAGTAGACTTCAGCTTGTTGTTGGTCAGGCGGGCCAGCATGTCGCCTACGTTTACCACCACCTGCTCCGGCAGCGCTGTTATCGGAATCCACTTGCCATCGCGGCGCAGCACCTGCAGGCCATCGGCACTGGCACCCATCAGGAGCGTAATCAGGTTTATGTCACCGTGCTCGGCAGCGCGAACGGCATCAGCCGGTACGCTGTCCGGGTTTTCGATAGGGAAATAGTGGATAGGGCGCAGAATGCTGTTGCCGTTGTGCACCTTATCGTCAAAGTAATTTTCGTCGAGGCCAAGGTTGATGGCGATGGCCTTCAGCACCTGCTTGCCGGCTGCTTCCAGCTTTTGATATGCCTCCAGTGTTACTTCTCTGAACTCTGCTATCTCCTTCGGGAAAATATTGTCCGGGTATTCTTCTTTGATTGGGTCGTTGTCCGTTACTTCCTGGCCTACATGGTAGAACTCTTTCAGGTCGCCGGTGTTGCGGCCTTTTGCGTGCTCTTTTCCCTTACCCACATAGCCGCGCTGGCCTGCCAGTTCAGGTACTTCATACTGTTGCTTTACCTCGTCAGGCAGCGCAAAAAAGGCCTTAGTGGCAGCATACAGCCTTTGGGTCAGTTTATCGCTCAAACCATGGTTGCGCAGCGCGATAAAGCCAATATTCTGGTAGGCATCGCTCAGTTGGTTAACAAACCGCGCCCTTCTTTCAGCATCACCTGATGTAAAATCCGCCAAATCCAGTGAGGGAACCTCATCAAACAAAATTTCGCTCATATAGTAATAACTGTATACTTTTTAGTGATATTTACGTAGTTCGCAATATACGAAAAAATAAAATCGCTAAATTAGCTCAATTGCTAAACCAAACTACAATTAGATGAAAAAAACGTACTTACTGCTGGCATCAGCCCTTATGATAGGCTTTACAGCCTGTGATACTGCCCGCCAGACACAAGACACCGATACACAAGCAACTACAACACCGATCAGAGGAGCAGGACCAGTGCCTGCAGGGCCTGTAATGAGCAAAGGCGGCTTGCGCGTGTTTGCTTTCGACAACTCTCAGAATTACCCGGAGTCGATGCTGCGCCTGAATGTGCCGCCTGCAGGAGGAGTGGTAGAGCCAGGTCCGGTGCAGTTTGACTATGACCTTTCGAATTATCAGCTGACTCGCATGACGCCGCACTCCAATTCGGAGCATTTGGCAAATTCCGGGCAGGGGCAGCACATCCATAACATCGTGGACAACGAACCGTACACGGCGCACTATGAAACGGAGTTTATGAAGGATTTGGAGGAAGGCGACCATGTTATCCTGTCATTCCTGTCGCGCTCTTACCATGAGAGCTTAAAGCACAAAGGTGCCTATGATTTGCGTGTTGTGACAGCAGGCAAACCTGCAGAGCGAATGGATTTTGATACCAACGCTCCACACATGTTCTACAGCCGTCCGAAAGGGGAGTATACAGGAGCAGATACAGAGCAGGTGATGCTGGACTTCTACCTGGTGAATACTGACCTTTCTGCCAATGGCAACAAGGTCCGCGCTACCATCAACGGTACTGAGTTTGTGCTGAACAGATGGCTGCCGTATATAATGGAAGGGCTTCCTATGGGAGAGAATACCATTCAGTTGGAACTGATAGACAACAACGGGAACGTCATTCCGGGTCCTTTTAACACCGTAACCCGTACATTTACACTCAAGCCGGCAGCATAGCTGTTCGCTAATCAACAACAAAACGCCCGCGCCATACTACTTGGCGCGGGCGTTTTGTTTATAAAAGGGGAGTTCTCTACACAGATACATACCATAACAGAAGATATTAAACCTGCAGGAGTTTGGTGGCAGGGTATAATTTTGATATATTCATTTGAAAATTAAAGATTTGCCTGAATTAAAGACTCCTAAACGAGAATGATTATGATACGAACTATTTTACAAAGAAGCCTCCTGCTGTCCTTCCTCCTTTTGCTGGCTACCCAAGGCTTTGCAGCCGATCCCAAGCCCTTGGAGATTGGAGCACCGGCACCTGATTTCAGCCTTCCGGGTACTGATGGCAAGACCTATACGCTGAAGAGCTTTGCGGACGCCAAAGTGCTGGCGATTATTTTCTCCTGTAACCATTGCCCAACGGCGCAGGCTTACGAAGACCGTATGAAGGCTCTAGCGGCAGACTACAAAAATAAAGGAGTGGCGGTGGTAGTTGTTTCCCCTAACGATCCGGAGGCAGTAAGCCTGGACGAGCTGGGTTACAGCGACATGGGGGACACATTTGAGGAAATGAAAACTCGGGCGAAAGAGAAGAACTATAACTTCCCTTACCTCTACGACGGCGATACTCAGGAAATGTCGATGGCTTACGGGCCGGCCGCTACGCCGCATGTTTTCATCTTCGATAAGCAGCGTAAACTGCAATATAACGGTAGGCTCGATGCCTCTGAGAAACCAGGATCTGCTAATGCGGAAGACGCACGGAATGCCATAGACGCTTTGCTGGCAGGTAAACCGGTGCCTGTTGCCAAAACAAAAACATTTGGCTGCTCTATTAAATGGGCCGACAAGAAAGAAATGGCGGAGCGGGCAAGGGCGCAATGGGCAAAGGAAGAAGTGTCGCTGAGTTTGATTGACGAGCCGGCGCTGAGAGCCCTGCTGAAGAATGACACAGATAAAGTGCGCCTGGTAAATGTGTGGGCCACCTGGTGCGGCCCCTGCGTGCAGGAGCTGCCGGATTTTGTGGACATCAACCGCATGTACCGCAACCGCGATTTTGAGTTCATCACCATCAGTGCTGATAAGCCGGATAAAAAAGATAAAGCCCTGGCTGTTCTGAAGAAGCTAGAAGCATCCAACACCAACTACCTCTTCAACTCAGAAGACAAGTATGCACTGATAGAGGCCATTGACCCAGAGTGGCAGGGAGCGCTGCCTTACACGCTCTTAATTGAGCCGGGTGGCAAGGTGCTGTACCGTAAGCAAGGCACTATCGTACCTGCTGAGATGAAGAAAACGATAGTGGAGAAAGTAGGGCGGTATTACTAATTGTAACTCTTTGGGGCAAGGTATAAGCAATTGTGACTAGCTTAGAATTGTAGTTTAAGGCTAAGAAAGTTTGTGCCATATTTCATTGCAGTCAATTTGAACTCTTCCCAGAAATGGCTGCTATTTAACATATCATTGGTTATAAGAGAAACACGCTCAAGAGCCTCCTGGAGGGGGTAGGGGTTTTGGTACTTTCACGGGGTGCAGAAAAATACCTTCTGAAAAAACTTAATATTTTTAGAAGATTTAATGACTCGTAAGGGTGTAACAGGTATAAGCTGATATAACTTTTTCTTTTGTGTTCGCTGCTGTTCTACTGTGGTAAAGCCTTGCTTGAAGAGAAAGTTAAAAGCCCCTCCGTTTCTGGAGAGGCTAACATGCTATAATGCTCTTTCGGAAAGACTCCTCCCTTCTAAAAGAATTCATTTTTTGCTTATGTGCTTATTTCTCAAATTCAATCGTTCTAACATACTTTGCTGCTTGCCTCCATCCGCCTGCTTTAGTATACGTATGGTCTGTTTCCTCTACCCGCCAAACCATCTTTTGTTCTGTGACGGAGACAAGTTCGTAGGTCTCAGTTCTACCACTCTGATTAGTAAGGTTTATAAGCCTCTTGCCATCCTCTTTGCTTATTGTATAGGTATAATTTGCTACCTGATTGGCAGCTGCTTTATATAAAGTAGTTATGTTCCCTTCAGTTATTGTATAGTTTATTACCCCTACCTCTTTATCGCTGTATTCTACAGCACCCGATGAATTGTAATACACATTTGTGACTAAATTCCTTACCCATTCCCCCTTCACAAGTTCAGCCATTGAGTCGGGTTCTTCCGCTTCTTCTTTATCGCACCCAACGAAGAGGAATAAAGTTAATAGAACAGGCAACAGAAATAGTTTTTTCATATATGATCTACTTAGGTTTTACTATCAGGTATGAATGAGAGGAAACTAGAATTAATATCTCAATAAATTACGTTATATATAAATATCCTTATACTTAACTATGGGTATGTAAGTTGCAACTATCAAAGTAAATAATATTAGTTTCTTTATTCCTCAGTTGATCATTTTCTTCTAGCTGCGAGCTGAGCCTAATGAGCCTAAATTAGCTACTCCTATTTATCATCCTATGTTTGTTCTCAATGTTTTAGCTACTCTTTTTTCCCTTTTGTTAATCAGAGAAAAAATTATCTAAAACAGATAAAACAAGTACCTAAGCTGTAGACAAGAAAACTGGGTAAGGAATAAGATTCCTATTTATCAAGGGTTAGCTAAACCCGCGCCTTATGACAATCCCCTTACCCGGCTTCTTTACCTTGAACAGTTCATTAGGCTCAGAGCCTGCATCAGGATGTTAAGTGAAAGAGAAGCTACCTTTTGTCAAAAGTTATATGATAAACACAGCATGATGGAACAAACTTACACCGGTATCGATGTGGCCAAAGATAGTTTTGTGGTGGCTACAAAACTAGTAGGCAAAGTAGCCACCTCCTTGCACCAAAACGACAAGAAGGGTATTAACAGCTTTCTTAAAAGTCTGCCAGATTACTCCTGGTGCATTATGGAGGCAACAGGGGTTTACAGCCTGCAGCTGGCCATTGCCTTGTATGAAAAAGGCATTAAGGTGTCGGTGGTGAATCCTTTGCAGATCAAGCGCTTTGCCCAGACCAAGTTAAAGAGGACGAAAACAGACAAGGTCGATGCGGTGCTGATCGCAGAGTACGGGGAGCGCATGCAGCCAAAGCTCTACGAGCCGCCAGCTCCCTTCATGAGGAAACTGCAGCAACAGCGCATGTCAATGAAATTGCTTGTCAAGAGCAAGCGCTCTTTCCTGAACCAGTTGCATGCCCTGTCCCAATTGGAGGAAGCGGATAAAGCTGCTCTAAAGGCCTGTAAAGCGGTCTTGACAAGCATAGAAAAACAAATCGGGAGACTAGAGGAACAGATGCAACAGCTGGCAGAAGAGCACTGCCAGGAGCTGTTTACCTTGCTGCAGACCATTCCCGGCATCAGCACCAAGTCTGCCATAGAGCTTATTATTGTCTCTGGCGGGTTCAGAAACTTTACATCAGCCAGGCAGTTCAGCGCCTTTATCGGGATCAGCCCCTGCATCAATGAGTCTGGCACCTCCATCCGCGGCTATAGGGGGATCAGCAGGATCGGGGACAAAAACATAAGGGCCATGCTCTACATGTGTGCCATGGCGGCAAAAGTTCACAACAAGGCTTGCCAGGAGCTGTATGATCGGATGGTGGCGGCAGGAAAAGCAAAGAAGGTAGCCTTGGTAGCGGTGATGAACAAGCTCATAAAGCAGGTCTTTGGTATGGTAAAATCCGGAGAGGTTTATGTTGAAAATTGTTAAGCGCAGCACCTAAAAATAAGCACTAATACAGTTGCTTTTTAACACAGTTCATAATCGGGCTTATAGGCTAACTAAGAAGCATCTCCTTCTCAAACTTCCAAAAACAACCTTAACTCTTGCCAGTCCTATAAAATAAGCGGCTACACCTCATGACGAAGTGTAGCCGCTTATTTTAAGTCTTTAAATTCCCTGCTATTCTTTAGGCTTGTTCTGGCCGCCCTGCCCTGGGTTAGCGATGGAGTTGCGCATGTCGGTGTCGGATTGGATGTTCTGCATGCGGTAGTAGTCCATGATGCCTAACTGGCCGCTGCGGAAAGCTGCTGCAATGGCCTGCGGCACTTCTACCTCCGCCTGTATAACGTTGGCGCGGGCTTCCTGTGCCTTGGCTTTCATTTCCTGCTCTACGGCTACGGCCATGGCACGACGCTCTTCGGCTTTTGCTTCAGCCACCTTTAAATCGGCACCGGCTTGGTCAATCTGCAGCTTGGCACCAATGTTCTCGCCCACATCAATGTCGGCAATATCAATGGAAAGAATCTCGTAGGCTGTGCCCGCATCCAGACCTTTCTGTAAAACCAGTTTAGAAATGATGTCAGGGTTCTCCAGAACGCTCTTGTGAGAGGTAGAAGAACCGATAGAAGTGACAATGCCCTCACCCACACGCGCCAGAATGGTTTCTTCGCCGGCACCACCTACCAGTTGGTTGATGTTGGCACGCACCGTAACGCGGGCTTTTGCAATTAGCTGAATGCCATCCTGTGCCACAGCGGCCACGTTAGGCGTATTGATTACTTTCGGGTTAACAGAGGTGGTTACGGCTTCAAATACGTTACGGCCGGCCAGGTCTATGGCGGTGGCTTGCTTGAAAGAAAGCGGAATATTCGCCTTGTCAGCAGAAATAAGCGCTTTGATAACGGTAGGTACGTTGCCGCCTGCCAGGTAGTGTGTTTCCAGTTCAGTGGTGGTCAGGTCGATGCCCGCTTTGGTGGCATTTATCATGGAGTTGACAATAAGGCTGGGCGGTACTTTGCGGATGCGCATGAATACCAGCTCCGCCAGGCCAACCTTTACACCGGAGAACAACGCCGTGATCCAAAGGCTGATAGGCACAAAGTACAGGAATATCATCAGGGCAACAATGACCCCTGCAATAATTAATAATACCGATAGGTTTTCCATGCGTGTTAGTTTAGCTGACTTCTTCTACTACAATCTTATTTTGACTTAATACAATGATGCGGACTGTCTTGTTTGGCGCTACAAACTCGCCCTGGGTCTGGACCTCGTGGTGGCGCTCTGCGAACAGCGCAGTGCCCTGTGGGCGCAGCGCTGATACCGTTTTGCCAACCTCGCCTACTTCCAGCAGATGGGGGTTATCTTCGTTTACATGGCCGCGGTTCTGGTTTTTTAAAGCAAACTGAGACCAGCTTTCGGAGCGGAAGCTGTAGACAAAAGCCAATGCGCCTATTAATATTGTGCATGCAAGTATGATGTGCCCGATAGTGGAGCCCAGCGCAGTATAGCCGATCCAGATGCCAATGGCAGCAAGTACAAGCCCTATTATACCAACAATGGTAGTGCCGGGCACAAAAATTAACTCCACAATAATGAGGAGCAAGCCAATACCAATGAGTAATACAACTGTAACCCAGTCCAGTAACATCGTGCGGTGCGTTTATATAGGTAAATATAGGGAATTCTTCATAAGGATGAGGGAATATTTATGGGTAAGCCTTGCTTTTAGCTAAGTTAAGAATGTCTACCTGTTCACGAGGCTGCTTGCGCTACAAGCTGATATTGTTGAACCGCTTGAGACTCAAAAAGTTTGTCAATATAATGAGATGAAGCAGCTAGTATTTTGAACTCAGTCTAAAGTAAAACGCCACCTCCGGGTAAGGGAGGCGGCGTTTGTACAAAGCTGTTGCTACGGCAGATTATGAACAACGAAATTAGTATGCTTTAGCAAAATATACGCGCTGCTTGCTTGGCTTGCCTGTCAGCATGTCCACGCCTTCTTCCTCTTCCGTGTTTAGGGCGATGCAGCGGATAGTTGCCTTTGTCTCTTCTTTAATGCGCTCCTCTGTCTCCGGGGTGCCATCCCAATGCGCCAGCACAAAACCTCCTTTGCTTTCCAGCACCTCCTTAAACTCCTCATAAGAAACTACCTTGGTGGTATGCTCCTCCCGGTAAGTGAAGGCCCTGTTGTAGATGTTCTCCTGTATCTCGTCCAGCAGGGCAGGGATATAGTCGGCGAGTGAGTCAAACGCCTGCGTGCTCTTCTCTTTTGTGTCGCGGCGGGCGACTTCGGCCGTGCCGTTCTCCAGGTCGCGGGCACCGATGGCTAAGCGTACCGGTACACCCTTCAGCTCCCACTCGGCAAACTTAAAGCCCGGACGCTCGGTGTCGCGGTCATCAAACTTCACGCTGATGCTTTTGCTTTCCAGTTCTTTTTTCAGAGCATTTACCTTTTCGCTGATTTTGGCCAGTTGCTCTTCTCCTTTGTAAATCGGCACAATCACTACCTGTATAGGCGCCAGCTTTGGAGGCAGTACCAAACCTTCGTCGTCGGAATGGGCCATAACGAGCGCACCCATCAGGCGGGTGCTCACGCCCCAGGATGTACCCCATACGTGCTCCAGGCCTCCTTCTTTTGTGGCAAACTTCACGTCAAACGCCTGGGCAAAGTTCTGCCCCAGGAAATGCGATGTGCCGGCCTGCAGTGCTTTGCCATCCTGCATCAATCCTTCAATGCAGTAGGTGTCGAGGGCGCCGGCAAAGCGCTCGCTTGGTGTTTTCACGCCCCTTACTACTGGCAGCGCGATGTATTGCTCGGCAAAAGTGGCATATACCTCCATCATCTGCTTTGTCTCGGCAATGGCCTCTTCGGCAGTGGCATGCGCCGTATGGCCTTCCTGCCACAGAAATTCGGCTGTGCGCAGGAATAGGCGCGTGCGCATTTCCCAGCGCACCACGTTCGCCCACTGGTTAATCAGCAGGGGCAGGTCGCGGTAACTCTGGATCCAATTTTTGTACGTGCTCCAGATAATTGCCTCTGAGGTAGGGCGCACAATCAGCTCTTCCTCCAGTTTAGCGTTCGGGTCAACACGCAGCTTGCCGGGGTTGTCGGGGTCAGTTTGCAGACGGTAATGGGTAACCACGGCGCACTCTTTCGCAAAGCCCTCTGCATTTTGTTCCTCGGCTTCAAACAGGCTCTTGGGTACAAATAGCGGGAAGTAAGCGTTCTGGTGCCCTGTTGCTTTAAACATATCGTCCAGCACGCGCTGCATTTTCTCCCAGATAGCGAAACCGTATGGTTTAATGACCATACACCCGCGGACGGCAGAGTTTTCGGCCAAGCCAGCTTTTTTTACCAGTTCATTATACCACAAGGAGTAGTCTTCGCTTCTTTTAGGTAACCCTTTACTCATCTTTTAAACTAATTTTATTATAAATAGCCTATTCTTAAGGCTTTTGGAACAGAATTTGCATCTTTATAGACAAAAGCCACATATCATTCTGGCTCAAAATTACGTTAATATATTGTACTATAGATAAGGTTTTGCACCATTGTGTGTTTATCTTTGATATAGCTTGAAAATAGACAATCTTTTACAGCAGCAGGCCATGAAAAAATATAAGTTACTTACGATAGCCCCCATGCTCACACTATTGGCAGCAGGATGTAGCACTCCTATTGCCATGCAATCTACGGAGTATGATGATATGTACTACAGTTCATCAGATAAAACCGAGTATGTGGCGCCAGAGGCGACAACATCTCAAAGATATGATGACCTTACCGTAGACGAGGCATTTGGCGAAGGAGAGGTGATAAACCCTGAATATTCAGGTAGCACCGCCAGAACAGATGATTATGTTGGTGACGAATACTACGACGGACGCGAATATGATGCCCGTAATAACTGGTATCAGCCAAGCTATTCTTTTGTAGACCCATACTGGGGTACAGCTTTTACTCCTCGTATGTCCAGTTACGCTTTTCATGATCCGTTTTACGACCCATTCTTTGATGACCCGTTTTACTACAACTCATTCCGTCGCAGCCCATATTGGGGGGGCTGGAACCGCGGCCTAAACATTAACATCGGCTATGGTATGGGAATGGGTATGGGTATGCCTATGGCCTGGGGTGGTGGTTTTTATAACCGACCCATGATGGGCATGGGCGGTTGGTGGCCTAACAGCTACGGGTACGGTTACTACAATGGCTTCCGTAATGGCTTCAATAACGGATTTTATGGAGGAAACCCTTACTATGGCGGCTTCTATGACCGTCCGGTTATAATCGGAAACCCTGTGAGAATACAGAATAGCCCACGAAATTCCCGCAGTGCGGTGGTAACAGACAACCCGGCTTTACGCAGACCTACAAGAGGTGGCGTGAATCAGGGAGAGAGCATCGGCAGGCAAGCCATAGGCTCAGAGAGTGTTGGTCGTCCTTCCCGCAGAGGTGAAACTGTAACTACTCCGATACGGACAGAAGGTAACGTGAGGACAACAGAAGGAGTAAGGGCTACTGAAGGAGAAAAAAGAGCACTGCCAAATCGCCCAAGCCGTACCAGACGTACACCTGCCATCAACAACCAGCAGGAGCAACGCGCTGCGCCAGCAAGAATTGAGCGTCGTACCCGTACGCAGGAATACAGACAACCACAACAGCGACAGCAGCAGCAACAGCGCGTTCGCCCAACTGAAAGCCGCCCGACCCGTACGTATGAAAGTCGTCCGACCCGTACTTACGAGAGCCCGGTACGTAGCTCTCCAATGCCACGTAGCAGCGGTTCCTCTGGTAGCAGCGGTGGAGGCGGTCGTCCACCAAGAGGGGGAAATTAATTAATCAGTAAAGCAAAAACCAAGATAACATGAAGAAGATAGTTTTGGCCAGTCTGGCGCTTGCGCTAGGCTGGAGCGGAACTGCTTTTGCTCAAACCGAGGTGGATGCCCTGCGCTACACTCAACTGGGCGTAACAGGCTCTGCACGTATACAAGGCTTAGGAGGCGCACAAACCGCATTAGGTGCTGATATTTCCAGCCTTTCAGCTAACCCTGCCGGTTTGGGTATGTTCCGCCGGTCAGAGTTCAGTTTCACACCGGCATTACAGTTCAACACAACAGATACCAATATAAACGGGGCACGGCAGTCAGATGAGCGCAACCTGCTCACCATTCCGCAGGCAGGTATAGTGCTCTCTAATCGCAAAGGAGACGAGGACTTAAGTGATTGGCGCGGCCTTAACTTTGGCATAGGCCTCACAAGGCTTAACAACTTTAATCAGCGCATCAGCTACAACAATATCAATACCCCGCCCAATACAATTGTCGACTACTTTGCGGATCAGGCAAATAACAGAACCCTGCTTGGTGGCGAGACGCTTGAAGAAAGCTTAGATGCCGAGTTTGGGCAGGAAGTTAGCATAGAAGGTTTAGCTTTTAGCAACTATCTCATCGATATACTGGATAATGATTTAGGACGGTATGCAGTTCCACTTTATAATTTAGGTGATGTAGCCCAAAGCGAAACGATTGAGCGCAGAGGTTCACAAAATCAAATTGATATTGGTGTGGGTACCAGTTACCGTGACAGGATATATGTAGGTGCATCTGTTGGTATCGTAACAACAAATCTGACGCAGGAAAGCACATTTCTTGAATCTGGTTATCACGTAGCAAGCTTGGATGAATATGGTGAACCCATTTATGATGAAAATGGCAACCCGCTTGCAGATGGAAATTATAGTCTAGAGTTGTTTGACCAGTTTACTACACGCGGGGCAGGCGTAAACCTGAAAGTTGGGGTTATTGCCAGGCCAGTTGATGCGTTGCGTATTGGAGTGTCTGTGCAGACGCCAACAGCATATACGCTTACAGATACTTACCAGCGCTCCCTATATTCTACCTCCATTAATCCGAATACAGGAGCATCGGAAAACTTTAGTGCCTCTGAGCTGCCAGGAGATTTTTCCTATAGCCTTACCACACCCTTCAGGGCGTCTGGTGGCGTAGGTGTTTTCCTGGGTAAATATGGCTTTGTAAGCGGCGATATAGAATATGTAAATTATGCAGGCACCCGTTTTTCAGCAGATGACAATTTTGGAAATGGCTCAGGTAATTTCTATTCAAGCCTGAACAACAGCATCTCCAATATGTACCAGTCAGCTATGAGCTATAGAATAGGGGCTGAAGGCCGCTATGAGGCGTTCAGGGTGCGTGCAGGATATGCACACACAGGAGACCCATATGCCAGCTCAGACTTAAATGGTGCCGTTAACTCTGTCTCAGTAGGAGCAGGAGTACGCTTGCTGAACTACTATGCCGACATGGCTTATGTAAGAAGCACAAGCGACAGCCGTTACTCGCCATACCAGTTTAGTTCCGGCAGTGGTGAGCCTGTGGTAGACATTAGCAACACACAAAACTCTGTGTTGCTAACCATCGGGTATAACTTCTAAGCAAAAGCATAAACAACAAAAAAACAGGCAGCTCTGATAAAGAGCTGCCTGTTTTTTTATTGTTTATGGCTGGTTTTATGCCCACTGCAGGAGGTATAGGTATGGTTTTGGCTATGATGTATGGTGAAACGATATTATTCCTATAATTTAGAGGAAGGAAAAAACAATAAATAAATCGCATGCAAATCAAATTAAAGACAAACCTTTTAGCTGCCGTGCTTTTTTGCTTCGCCTTTGTGGTGCAGGCGCAGCAGAAGAAGGATATTACGCTGGAGGATATCTACCGTGACGGTACTTTCCGGGCAGAGTCGGTATATGGGGTAAACTGGATGAAAGACGGCCAGTATTATACCTCGCAGGTGCCTGACGAGAAAAACAAGGTCTATGACATCGTAAAGTATAACGTCACCACCGGCCAGCCTGTCAGCACCATCATCGAAGGCGAAAACCTTATACCGGCTGGCGGCAATGCTCCTATCCAGTTCGACGATTATACCTTCAGCTCTGATGAGCAGAAGGTGCTGTTTGCAACAGAGAGTGAACAGATTTACCGCCGCTCTTCCAAAGCAGACTTTTACATCTACGACATCCCGACAAAGAAGCTGACCAAGCTCAGCGACGGCGGCAAACAGCTATATGCTTCTTTCTCTCCGGATGCGAAGCGTGTTGCCTTTGCCCGCGAAAACGACATGTTTGTGGTGGACCTGAGCAACATGCAGGAAACGCAGATTACCGCTGATGGCAAATTCAACTCCATCATCAACGGGTATGCGGATTGGGTGTATGAGGAGGAGTTTGGCTTTGCAAAAGGCTTTGACTGGTCGCCGGACGGCAAGAAGATTGCCTTCTATACCTTTGATGAGGCTAACGTGCCCGAGTTTAACATGCAGATGTGGGGCGAGCTCTACCCGCAGGACAACAAGTTTAAATACCCGAAAGCTGGTGAGGCCAACTCAGCGGTAAAAGTGTCAGTGTATGATGTAGCCAGCGGCAAAACGGTCAAAATGGATACTGGCAACGAGGCAGATATCTACATCCCGCGCATCAAGTGGACAAACAACCCGAACCTGCTGTCTATCCAGAAGATGAACCGCCTGCAGAACACCCTGGAGATTCTACACGCAAATGCCACTACTGGTAAAGCGGATGTAGTGCTGAAAGAAACAGACAAGGCTTACATAGATATTACAGATGACCTGACCTACCTGAACGACGGCAAGTATTTTATCCACTCATCTGAAAAGGATGGATTCAATCACCTGTACCTGTACAACATGAACGGCAAGCTGGTGCGCCAGATTACGAACGGGAAATGGGAGGTAAGCAGCTATGTGGGCTACGACGAGAAGAACGACCGCCTGTACTATATGTCTACGGAGGTGTCGCCGCTGGACCGCCACCTGTATAGCATCAGCAGCAAAGGCAAGAATAAAAAGCGCCTGACAGAGAAAGCCGGTACGCACCGCGTGAACATGAGCAATGACTTTAAGTATTACCTGGACTATTACTCAGCTGCCAATGTGCCACCAACTGTTAGTTTGCATACCGCCAAAGACGGTAAACTGATTAAGATGTTGGAGGATAACCAAGCACTGAAGAACAAGCTAGCCCAGTATGATATAGCAGAGCAGGAGTTCTTTACCATGAACACGGCAGATGGCACAAAACTGAATGGCTGGATGATCAAACCAACCGATTTCGACCCGAACAAGAAGTACCCGGTGCTGATGTTTGTGTATGGCGGGCCAGGCTCCCAAACGGTAACCAACAGTTGGGGCGGCAACAACTACCTGTGGTACCAGACACTGGCCGACAAAGGCGTGATGGTAGTGAGTGTAGACAACCGTGGTACAGGTGCCCGTGGTGCTGAGTTTAAGAAAGTGACCTACGCCAACCTGGGCAAGTATGAAATTGAAGACCAGATTGAGGCTGCTAAGTGGTTGGGAAACCAACCTTACGTAGACAAAGACCGCATCGGTATCTGGGGCCATAGCTTTGGAGGTTACATGACGCTGCTGGGCCTGACAAAAGGCGATGGTATCTTCCGTGCCGGTATCTCTGTGGCTCCGGTTACTAACTGGAGATTCTATGATTCAATCTACACCGAGCGCTACCTGAAAACACCACAGGAAAACGCTGCCGGTTACGACCAGAATTCACCGCTTTCCTTCGCTGACCAGTTGCAGGGCGACCTGTTGCTGATTCATGGCACCGGCGATGACAACGTGCATTTCCAGAATGCGGTGGCGATGCAGGACGCCCTGATTGATGCAGACAAGCAGTTTGAGAGTTTCTACTATCCAAACCGCAACCATGGCATCTACGGCGGTAATACTTACATGCACCGCTTTAAGATGATGACAAATTTCCTGGAACGTAAGCTGATAAATCCAGAGGAAACTTCAGTAAATCAGTAAGCTTCTGTAAATATCTATCTGCACAGGCCTACCCGAAAAGGTAGGTCTTTGCTTTTTTTTTGCGGGCAGGAGTGTCTTTTTTTATAATGGGAGGTCGCAAGTTCTAAGTTTGTCTTATGCTGCAAGATAGCTTTTCTGTTTCCAAAATTTTAGATTAAAGCTTCACACATACATTCTGCGGCTCAGTGAAAAAACGCAGCGCCTCGAAACCACCCTCACGTCCAACACCGGAATTCTTCATGCCTCCGAAGGGCGTGCGCAGGTCGCGGAGGAGCCAGGTGTTAACCCAGATAATGCCGCTGTGCACCTGGTGCGCCATGCGGTGGGCGCGGGTGAGGTTTTGCGTCCAGATAGTGGCGGAAAGACCGTAGCCGGTGCAGTTGGCGTATTGTATAACCTCTTCCTCGGTGTCGAAAGGAGTGAGTGTGATGACAGGGCCGAAAATTTCTTCGGTGTTGGTGCGGCAGTTGTAGGGCAATCCTTCGATAACAGTGGGAGCGATAAACCAGCCTTTAGCGCAGCGGCCTTCTACCTGTACCTGATGTCCGCCAGTCAGAATAGTACCACCTTCCTGCTTTGCCAGTTCTATATAAGACAGCACCTTCTGCATGTGCTGCGCTGATACCACAGCCCCTTGCTTTGTGGCATCCTCCAGCGGGTCGCCAACTTTCAGAACCTTTACCTTTTCTACAAAAGCATCTCTAAACTTATCGTACAGCGGGCGCTCTATAAAGATACGGGAGCCGCAAAGGCAGATTTGCCCTTGGTTCGCAAATGAGGAATGGATGGAAGTATGAAGGGCGTTGTTGAAGTCGCAATCGGCGAAGATGATATTTGGGTTCTTCCCGCCCAGTTCCAGCGACAGCTTCTTGAACATAGGCGCAGCTGTGGCGGCAATGGAGCGTCCGGTTGCGGTACCCCCTGTGAAGGAAATAACCGGCACCTTCGGGTGCGCCACCATGGCCGCGCCCACTTTATGCCCGTAGCCATGCACAATGTTCAGCACCCCCGCCGGCAGCCCCGCCTCCTGGCACAACTCCGAGAGCAGGTAAGCTGTCATAGGTGTAACTTCAGAAGGCTTTGCCACCACACAATTGCCGGCTGCCAGCGCAGGAGCAATTTTCCAGGTGAACAGGTACAGCGGCAGGTTCCATGGCGAGATGCAGCCAGCCACGCCATGCGGATGCCGGACAGTATAGTTAATGGCCTCCGTGCCTTCCATATAATGTGCCTCAGAGGCAAAGTGCTGAATCGCGGTGCCATAGAAGCGCATGTTGCTGCTGGCTCGTGGTATATCCACCGTCTTCGCCAGTTTCAGCGGCTTGCCATTGTCCACCGATTCAGCTTCGGCCAAACGCTCATGGTGCTGGTCAATCAGGTCAGCGATGCGCATCAAAAGCTGCCCCCGCTTTTCAGCCGGAGTTTTTGCCCATGCTGGAAAAGCCGCCTGTGCTGCCTGCACCGCCAGCTCCACATCCTGCGCATCTGAGTCGGGGATAAGGGAGTATACTTCGCCAGCGGCTGGGTTGTAGTTGTCGATGTACTTCCCCGCCACCGGTGCTATTAGTTGGCCGTTGATGTAATTTTGTAGCTGCTTCACTGCTCTAATAGTTAGAGTTTGTAATTATATATGGTAGAAGAATAATCAGTTCCGGGTCCAACCACCCCCAGCCCCTCCTGTCTAAGGCGGGGAGTTTCTTTTCTTATGCCAGCTTTGTTCATTATAGATAATGTTATCACTATAACTACTATTGATTTTGAAGAAGCAACTATAGAACTATAGGTTTGCTCAAGCAAAAGCAGATTCCCCGCCTTAGACTCTAAAGGGGGCCCAGCACCCCCAGGAGGGGTTAGGGGTGGTTGGATTACTTCTACAGAACAATACATGTCCAGCTACCACCAATTAAATACTCCCCGTTCTGCCCCCATCCACCGCTAAGCTAATGCCGTTGATATAAGCGGCGGCGGGTGTGGCCAGGAAGGCAGCGGCGGCGGCTACTTCTTCCGGTTCGGCAAAGCGGCGGGCTGGTATGGCGGCTTCCATCTCTTCCTGCACAGCCTCTTTGCTGCGCCCCGATTTCTCTGCCCTGCTCTCTACCAGCGACCAGATGCGACCTGTCTTAGTAGAACCAGGTAGCACATTATTGACCGTAATGCCGAACTGTCCCAACTCATTAGCCATCGTTTTCGCCCAACTGGCTACTGCGCCGCGGGTGGTGTTCGAAACGCCTAGGCCTGGAATGGGTTCCTTTACAGAAGTGCTGATGATGTTGATAATGCGTCCATAGCCCGCTTTTTTCATGAGCGGCACCACGGCCTGCACCAACTGGTGGTTGTTGATGAGGTGCATGTTGAAGGCTTTTAAAAACTCTTCTGGCTTTGCCTCAGTAATGAGGCCGCCCGGAGGGCCTCCCGTATTGTTAACCAGGATGTGTATTTCATCCAGCTCCTGCACGTAGGCCTTAATCTGCAGGTATACTTCATCCGGATTCGAGAAATCAGCCACTAAATAATCATGCTGCTGCCCATTTGCCTGGTCAAGCTCCCGAGTTACTTCTTTTAGCTTTTCCTCGTTTCGGGCTACCAGTGTGATGCTGGCTCCTAAAGCGGCTAACTCTATGGCGATGGCTTTACCAATGCCCTGGGTGCTGCCACATACAATGGCGCGTTTGTCTTTCAAGTCTAAGTTCATAAATTGAATGTACGGAAAACAGCGTAAACTTGCCCGGGCAATCCCGCCGCGGGTGCAAGTGGCATTACCATTTTTAACCTCTTTTGCGTACCTTCAATTCAATAACATTATTAACCTAATGATACAAAACGATGGCTATAAGCAGACCTTTCAACTTTAAAAAGTGGATTGAAGAAAACCGCCACCTGCTAAAACCACCAGTGGGCAACCAGCAGGTTTTTAAAGGCAACGACGATTTTATTGTGATGGTGGTAGGTGGGCCGAACGCCCGCAAAGACTATCATTACGATGAAGGCGAGGAGTTTTTCTACCAGTTGGAAGGAGACATTGTACTAAAGATAATAGAAGACGGCAAGCCGGTGGATATTCCTATAAAGGAAGGAGAAATTTTCTTGCTGCCCCCGCGCGTGCCACACTCCCCGCGCCGTCCTGCGAACACCGTAGGCCTGGTAGTGGAGCGCTACCGCAAAGCAGGGGAGAAAGATGGTTTCCTGTGGTTCTGCGAGAACTGTGGCAATAAGTTGTATGAGGAGTATGCTGATGTTACAGATATTGTAGGACAGCTGCCTGTGATTATGGACAACTTCTGGAAGAGCGAGGAACACCGCACCTGCAATAACTGTGGCGAAGTAATGCAGCCGCCAGCGCAGCCTGCTGAGGCGAAACAGTAAGAATTTTATCAACAGAAACACCCTCGCAAAGGTCGCTTTACAAGAAGGCATCTTCGTGAGGGTGTTTGCTTTGTAGAGGTACAGCCGCCGAACAAAACCATCACCCCCCGGCTTTAGTAAGTATAAGACATTATACTTTTATGAAGAACCGCACCTACATAGCCTCTTTTGTCACTGCTACCATCATTCTTTTAGGTTGTAATTCACAGCATCCGGTGGTGCAGGAACAGCCTAAAACAATAGAAACGCCTGCAGGGCAGCAGGTAACTTTACCACCCCCACATGCCACAGAGTCTGGCCGCAACTTCAGCAACGTCATCGGTTGGGAAGACGGCAGAACACCGAAAGCACCAGCAGGGTTTACTGTAACTAAGTATGCCGATGGGCTACAGAACCCGCGCTGGCTGTATGTTACTCCAAACGGTGATGTGTTGGTAGCAGAGGCGAACACTGAGGTGGGCTTCTGGAAGCGGCTCGGCGCTAAGATCGTAGGCATCACCAAGTCCATGGCCTTAGGTAACAGCGCCAACCGGATTACGCTCTTCAGAGACACCGATAAGGACGGGAAGCCGGATGTCAGGGAGACTTTTCTGAGCGACTTAAACCAGCCGCTGGGTATGCTGGTGCTGAATGATATGTTTTATGTGGCCAACACAGATGGCATATGGCGCTACCCTTACCAGGCGGGGCAGACGAATATTACAGCAAGGGGAGAAAAGATTCTGGACCTGCCTGCAGGAGGTTATAACAACCACTGGACCCGCAATATCATCGCCAACCCGAATGGTTCAAAGGTTTATGTGGCTGTCGGGTCCGCGAGCGACCATGGGGAGCATGGAATGGAGTATGAAGAGCGAAGGGCGAATATTCTGGAGATAAACCCGGATGGTACGGGCGAGCGTGTGTATGCCAGTGGCCTCCGTAACCCGGTGGGCATGGGCTGGGCACCCGGCACCAACACTCTCTGGACATCGGTGAATGAGCGCGACGATTTAGGCGATGAGCTGGTGCCTGATTATTTGACCAGTGTGCAGGACGGAGGCTTTTATGGCTGGCCCTACGCCTACTTCGGTCCGAACGAAGACCCGGAGTGGTTGGGCCAGCAGCCAAAGCTGGTAGAGCAAACCATTGTGCCGGATGTACCGCTGGTGTCGCATTCCGCCTCACTGGGTTTGGCCTTTTACGATAAGGCCACTTTTCCGGAGAAATACCATGGCGGGGCATTTGTGGGGCAGCATGGCTCCTGGAGGCGCTCAGAGCTGGTGGGGTATAAGGTGGTGTTTGTGCCTTATCAAAACGGTATGCCTGCCGGTCCTCCGGAAGATTTTCTGACAGGCTTTTTTGCCGATAGCGGAGAAGATGAAGTGTATGGCCGCCCGGTAGGCATTGCAGTGCTGCCCGACGGATCAATGCTCGTGGCAGACGATACCAGCAACACCATCTGGCGGGTAAGTGCCCAACGGTAGCTTTTAAAGTATTTTGCCGTGCCCCATCTCTTTTGCCAAAAGCTTTTGCTGTTAAACATGTGTAAAAAGGAGAAAATCTGTATATTGATGGATTGCCCTTTGCTGCGCTGCCAGCATTCAGGCCGTTTCCATTCTGTTCGTTAACATGCAAAAGAACAAGTCTCATGCTTCATCTACTGCTGGTGCCAACCTGTTTAAGGTCGACATCCACACGCATATTCTGCCGCGCACGTGGCCGGACCTGCGAGAGCGCTACGGCTATGGCGGCTTTATTCGGCTGGAGCACCACAAGCCCTGCTGTGCCCGCATGATGATGGATGACAAGTTCTTCCGGGAGATACAGGATAACAGCTGGGACCCCAAGGTGCGTATGCACGAATGCAACCAGCACCAGGTGGGGGTACAGGTGCTGAGCACGGTGCCGGTCATGTTTAACTATTGGGCCAAGCCAGAACACACGTACGATCTCTCCCGCATGCTGAACGACCACATAGCAGGCGTAGTGGCAGATTACCCCGACCGCTTTGTAGGTTTAGGCACCCTGCCAATGCAGGCTCCGGATCTGGCAGTAAAGGAGCTGGAACGATGCGTAAAAGAACTGGGCCTAGCCGGTGTTCAAATCGGTACGCACATCAACGAGCATAACCTGGATTCCCCGCTTCTTTTCCCTGTTTTTGAGGCGGCAGAGGCGCTGGGTGCCGCTGTTTTCGTGCACCCCTGGGACATGTACGGCAAGAAGAAGATGAGCAAATACTGGCTGCCCTGGCTGGTGGGCATGCCCGCCGAAACAAGTCTGGCCATCTGCTCCATGATTTTCGGAGGAGTGTTTGAGCGCCTGCCAAAACTGCGCGTGGCTTTTGCACATGGCGGAGGTTCTTTTCCCGCTACTATCGGCCGGATTGCCCACGGCTTTGAGGTTCGTCCGGACCTGTGTGCCGTCGACAATGACGTTAACCCCCGCGCATACCTGGGTAAGTTCTACCTCGACTCGCTGGTGCATGAGCCAAAGATGCTGGAGTACATGGTTGACTTGGTGGGGGCAAACAGCATCGCCCTCGGCACCGATTACCCTTTCCCGCTGGGCGAACTGGAACCTGGCAAGCTCATTGAGTCCATGCCCTACGACCGCGCCTCCAAAGACCGCATGTTACATGGAAGTGCTTTGGAATGGCTGAACCTGAAGAAGGAGCAGTTTGTAAAGGAAAGTGTTTCGCCAGCTTCGAAGGTTTAGGAGGAGGTTTAGGTTAAAAGTTTTTATGTTTAGGAGTTTCTGCCTGAAAATGTCTAATCACTCCTTCCCCAATGCCGTCAAAATAAAATGCAAACTGTGACAACGCTGCCGTAGACGCCGTTGTAGGTGTTTCTCACCAACAACTTGCTTAAGCTTCAAACTGTCATACATCCTCATTCTCGTTTCTGCTTTTCCGGGTCAAACCACCCCTAACCCCCAATGCCGTCAACTTAAGGGGAAACAGTAACTAAAACTGTCATTTCGAACGCAGTGAGAAATCTGGGTTATTTCATGTACCCGCAATGTTTCAGATTTCTCACTGCGTTCGAAATGAACTGTGTTTAAAAGCAATATTTTGCTTATGATTTTTCCATGTAATACTCTCCTTTGGTAGCGATGGCAAAAGCCTGCTTTATGAGTTTGTTTGCCACAGCTATAAGTGCCAGCCGCTT
>NZ_SSNI01000014.1 GCF_010015475.1 Pontibacter pamirensis | reverse complement strand
CGACCAATGACAAACAGCTGCCTTACTCTTTTCCCCTTCTTCTTTTGCTTTTAAAGCTACAGACTCAGCCCTTCTTTGTAAAGACTATTTTAGGACTCTTGCACATCCATTCAAAGATAGGATGACAAAAAAATCCTTAAGTTGACGGCATTGGGGGTTAGGGGTGGTTGGACCCGGTATAGCAGAAACGGTGATGAAGATGTTCAAAACAGTGTGGCAGAAGATATGTTAATGACTACTCGTGTAGAAGGTCCCCCTTCAAAGGGGGACAAAAGATCTCATCACTCAAAGTGGTACAAAAACGAAACGGGCGTAACATCCGTTACTCACACAACAGAAATCATCACACATGAAGCTACACGTAATAGATACAGGTTTTTTTAAATTGGATGGAGGCGCTATGTTCGGGGTGGTACCCAAAACGCTTTGGCAACGCACGAATCCTGCTGATGAAAACAACCTCTGTACGTGGGCGATGCGCTGCCTGCTTATTGAAGACGGTGACCGGTTGATTCTGATTGACAATGGCTTAGGCGACAAGCAGGACGCTAAATTTTTCAGCCACTATTACCTGCATGGTGATGCGACCCTGGAAAAGTCTTTGCATGCGGCAGGCTTCTCGCATGAGGATGTAACAGATGTTTTCCTGACGCACCTGCACTTCGACCATTGCGGCGGCGGGGTGAAGTATAAAAACAGCGACGGAGCATTGGAACTGACCTTCCCGAATGCGACGTACTGGTCTAACGCAGATCACTGGGAGTGGGCTACTAAGCCTAATGCGCGGGAAAAAGCTTCTTTTCTAAAAGAGAATATTCTGCCGATGCAGGAGAGCGGGCACCTGCAGCTCATAGACACTGCCGCACCGTCGCCTTTCTCTCAATTTGACATCTTTTACGCCAATGGCCACACTGATAAGATGATGGTGCCTATTATTTCGTACAAGGGCCGCAAACTGGCTTATATGGCCGACCTGATTCCCTCTGCCAGTCACATTCCCTTGCCTTATGTGATGGGGTATGACATACGCCCTTTACTGACGCTGGATGAGAAGGCGACATTCCTGAAAACAGCTGCGGATGAAAATTATGTGATGTTCCTGGAGCATGACCCGGTAAATGAGTGCTGCACCGTGCAACACACTGAGAAAGGCATCCGGCTGGCTGATACGTTCAAATTAGCGGAAGTATAAGGTATGCGCGTAGGGTTGGCTTTATCGGGTGGGGGAGCCCGTGGTATTGCGCATCTGGGTGTTCTGAAGGCGCTGGATGAGTTGGGAATAAAAATCAGTATGATATCGGGGGTGAGTTCCGGGGCTATTGCCGGAGTGATGTATGCCTACGGCTTTACGCCGGACGAAATTCTGAAGCTAATAAAGAATCTCAGCGTATTCAAGATTATGCGCCCGACTTTCGGGAATGCAGGCCTGATGCACCTGGAGGAGATAGAGAAGCTTTATAAAACTTATTTGGGAGCAAATGCTTCTTTCGAAGACCTCAAAATTCCGGTGGTGGTGGGTACCACAGATATGAATGAGGGCACCAACGTCTATTTTTCCTCTGGCGAGCTTATCAAACCCCTGATAGCCACTTCAGCCGTTCCGATACTCTATAAGCCTGTTGAGTACAAGGGAAAGCTGCTTAACGATGGTGGCCTTCTGAATAATTTACCTGTAGAACCACTTCATAACAACTGTGACATCAAAATAGGTGTGCATGTAAATCCAGTTAACCACCAGGCACAGGTCACCAGTTTGCGGGGAATGATAGAACGGACGGTACTGCTAGCCATCAACAACAACATCAAGCTGCGCCTGCACCTCTGCGATCTGTTCCTGGAACCGCAGGAACTCCGGTACTACCGGCTCACCAATTTCAGGAAAGCAGATGAAATTTTTAAGATTGGCTACGACTACACGATGCATATGGAAAAGCACCTGCGCAGCCTGATAAATAAGTAGCTGCATGAGGCAGACTCATTTTTCCTTTATACTAGAGCAAGTTGTCAAGCCTTATCCTGTCTCGCAATTCTTCTGGAGTATCACATCTATGGGAATTCTGCCTTTGAGAATAGGGCCTCTCTATTCTCAAACTAAAAATTTTACTGCTTTAATTATGGCGTGTATGGCGCGAGCCTCCTGTCTCGTGTTTACTATCCTACAACCTCTGGCCGCTTTGATTAATAGAGGCTACATGATATTAATCACGAGCCAGGAGGCTCGCGCTATGAAAGATAAAGAATAAAACGGCCCTACCATCAGGGAAACAACCTTTTCTACGGCTGGTGCTAATTACTATAATAGTGCCTAAGCTGATTTTTCGTGAGCCGAAAAGAGCCAACAACGTCAACAGTCTACTTTCATCTGGATGGGAGGGAGGCGTATGTTTGAACTGTTTCTGTTTACACCTTTTTGATTGTCCTCCTCAAATTAAAGTGCCTGATATATAATGTAATGAATATTTTTTTATAATTATACGATACTTTTTATCGTTGTTACGTATAAAGGCACCGAGCCCTTAAACCTAACCTTACACCCTTATGCGAAAATTTTTACTAGTTGCCTTTCTGCTTTTTAATTTTTCAGTCTATGCCCAGGAAAACCTTAGCCATATGGTTCCTGCTAAGGTGAAACATGGTTCTCTTTTAATTGGCGGAACGCTCAGTGCCTCCGCTTATAAAACAACTAGAGAGCTTTATTTACCGCTGGGAGCAGAAGAAGGAACCAACATCTTAGCTTCTCTCAGAACGAAGAACGGCTACTTTATAGACCATGATTTTGCTGTTGGTATGGTTGTGTCTCTAGAGCACGAAAGCTTTAGCACTGCAGTGGAGGAAGGAGAAGATGAAAAATTCCGCCGGACGATGCTACTCTTCGGCCCTTTTACCCGCTATTACCTTGATAATGGCGTGTTCGGTGAGTTATCGCTTGAAATTGGACTACTGAACTTCTCTACCGGACAGAAAACGAATTTATTTCAAGGAGGTCTTGGCATTGGCTATGCACACTTCATTAACGAAAAAATTGCGTTAGAACCTATCCTGTCGTTCAGATACTTCAGGGAGTGGGAAGGTGAAAAGTCAAATGTTACCTTAGGTCCTATGTTAGGCTTTGGTGTCCAGGCTTATATCTGGCGTAAGCGTGCGCACGTGATCAAGGAGGCCTTGTAAAAGCGGATTTTTGTGCGTATTTATGTGGCTTCAATTGCTGCTAACATATGCCAGATGTAGTTTCGGCTACTCGAATGCAGCTTTCGCACATATTTTTAAATGATAGCCAAACTTCTTTCCAAAGCCCTTTTCAAACTTTCAGGTTGGAAACTAAAGGGAAACCTGACTCCTGAAAACCGCCGCTGCGTCATGATAGCGGCACCACATACCAGCAACTGGGATTTTGTATATGCCCGCGCTGCCTTCTTTCTTATGGACGCACCGTTGCGTATCACCATCAAGAAAGAGTTTTTAGATTACCCGATTGTAGGCGGCCTGCTTAAGTCAATGGGCGCTTTACCTGTGGATCGTTCTAAAAACACGAAGATGGTGGATGCTATGATCCGAATCATAAAGGAAACACCAGAGGACATATGTGTGATGGTGACGCCGGAAGGAACCCGCAAGTACCAGCCACGCTGGAGAAGGGGTTTCTATCATGTGGCAGAGGGAGCCGGTGTTCCTATCGTGCTGGGCTACCTGGATTATGCCAAAAAAGAAGCAGGCGTTGGCCCTTCCATTTATCCCTCCGGAGATATAGAAGCAGACTTGGAAAAGATCAAAGCCTTCTATCGTACCAAAATAGGTAAATTTCCAGAGCAGGGGGTAAGGTGACATTTATCAGTTGTCATTTATTAATTGATAGCAGATGAGTGGAGGCTGTATCTTTGCCGCTTCTTTTCAAGCAAAGCTCATTATTTGTCGTTTCGACCATCGGGAGAAATCTGGCTGAAGAAGATGTATCTGGAACAGATCTCTCCCGATGGTCGAGATGACAATAAGGAAGAACACATATCAGAAACAGAGAGGGCAGCTATATCAATAGCTGCCCTCTCTGTTTTAAGTGTTAATTGATAAATGACTACGCTATCTGGCGAAGGTCTACAGGGATAACCCTGGATATACCGGCTTCTATCATGGTGATGCCGTACATGACGTCTGTAGAGGCCATGGTGCGCTTGTTATGGGTCACCACGATGAACTGCGAGTCGTTTGAGAACTTGCGGATGATGTTGTTGAATTTGTCAATGTTGGCATCATCAAGTGGGGCGTCTACTTCATCGAAGATACAGAAAGGTGCCGGCTTGAGGAGGTAAATGGAGAAAAGCAGGGAAATGGCTGTTAACGTTTTTTCTCCTCCAGAAAGCTGGTTGATGGTTAACGGCCGCTTTCCTTTTGGCTGTGCCATAATTTCAATTTTGGACTCCAACGGACTCTTCGGGTCTGAAATGACCAGGTCGCAGTTGTCTTCTTCTGTAAACAGGCTGCGGAACACCAGCTTAAAGTTGTGCTTGATCTGCTCAAAGGCACTCATGAACTTCTCCTTCGCCACCATGTCGATTTCGTTGATGGTGTCGATGAGGATGTTTTTGGCGTTGATGAGGTCGTTGCGCTGCTCTGTGATGAAGGTGTTGCGCGCTTCTATTTCAGCGTAAGCATCGGCGGCCATGGCGTTTACAGGACCCATCTTGTCCAGTTGCCCTTTTACGGTGGAGATGTGCTGGCTCAGTTCTTGGGCAGAAAGCGGTATCAGCAAGTCTTCTTCCGGAACAGGCGTGGCGAAGTCTTCATCCGAAATACTGAACTCTGCCGCAAGGCGCTCTTTGATGGCAACGAGCTTTAGCTGCGTATCGTTCTTGGCTTGTTGCATGCGCATCAGGAGCTCGTCAGAGTTCTGGCGCTTGCGCTGCAGCTCCCTTATCGTCTTTTCCTTCTCATCCAGCTCTCCGCGCAAACTAAAGTATTCTTTCTCTATCTCTTCCAGTTCCTGGCCAAAAGCTTTGCGGGCATCGTTCATGGTTTCCACGACTGCCTCATTCTCCTCTACAAAAGTAACTGCTTTAACGATTTCTTCCTCTGCCTTTACCAACTCCTGTTTCAGCTGCGTAATGCGCTCCTGGTTTGTTTCTACTGTTTTCTGCTTATAGCTGATTTCCTGTTGCAAACTGGCAAAGCGGTTTTTCAACTGGTGAAACTGGATGTTCTCCTGATTATACCTGCCGGAAATTATCGAAATCTGCTCCTGCTGGCGCTCTATATAGGAGGTGTGCACTGTCAACTCTTCCTCCAGTCGCTTTAGCTCTTTCTGGTCAGCTTCTGCCTGTGGAGAAACGTCTTCGCTTTGCTCACGCAATGCCAATAGCCTTTCCTGTAGCTCATCTTTCTTCTGGTCGAAGTTGCGGAGGTTCTGCTGGTGCTGCTCGTGTTTGATGCGCACGGTGAGCAGGTCCTGCTGTTGCTTCGCCACCTCTTTCTCCAGTTGTTTGATAACGTCCTTCTGCGACTCGTTTTTGTAGTTCTGCAGAATCTGGTTCTGTGTATTCACGCGGCCCTGCATCAGGTCCACCTGCTTTGTCAGTTCCTCCACCTCTTCCGCCAGCTTTTCCAGGCTTTGCTTACGGCCCAGGCGGTTCCCATCAAACAAACCAACAGAACCTCCTGAAAGGCTTAAAGGCTTGCGTATGGCGCTACCATCTTTCAGAATGATGGTTTTATAGTCGCTGTCGTACAGGTTTTCATCGCTGTCGTCGGAGATGTACACGTTGCGGAGCATGTACTTCATCAGGCCGCTGTACTTTTTCTCCGCTGATACCACTTCGTATCCCGCTTTCAGGTCGCCCTCGCTGTAGGTGGCGGTTGGTTCCAGTTCTTCAATCTCGGAGAGGATGATGAAATTTGCACGGCCTTTGTTCTCGCTCTTCAGCAGGGCAATGGCTTCCACGGCATCCTGCAGCTCATCCACCACAAAGAAGTTCATGTAAGGCTCCAGGTAGCTTTCGATAAGCGGTTTATAATCAGGCTCACAAATCAGAATATCAGATAGGAGAGGAGCAGGCTTTGACCAACTCTCGGACTTGCTCAGGTACTTGATAGCCTCCGGGAAACCCTCCATGTTCTCTACCAGCGACTTGGTCAGGTTATACTGGTTCTGCTTTGCATCTAAGGCACGGTTCAGCTCTACCCGCTGTGTCTTTAGCTCTTCTATATTGGCCTCGGTGGCTTCTATGTTCTGCTGTAGTGTTTCTTCCTTTGCCTGCAGGCGCACCAGCTCAGATGTAGTATCTTCGAGCGCAACCTGTGCCTCCTGCAGCTGCTCCTGCAATACACGGCCGTCTTCATCTGCGGTCTGCTGCTGCTGGTGCAGGCGCTCCAGTTCCTGGTTGATGTTCTGTATCTGCACCTGGCTTATCTCCAGGGATTTGCTCAGTTGGTATACTTCATTTTGCTTTGCCTTCTGCTTTTGTGTCAGGTCCTGAAACGTATCCTGCAGGGTTGCTTTCTGCTCATTGGCTTCCTGCAGCTGCTCTTTTAGTTCGCTCACCTGCTCTTCGGCAGTAGCGAACTGGTCCTGCACTTCCATTAACTCATCCCGAAGCTCCAGTATGCTCTCCTGCGTATGCTCTATATTTGCCGTGTCCTGGCTTATCTGCTGGCGCAACTGCTGCATACGCTCTTTCAGGTAAGAACTGCGTTCTGCATTCAGTTTGATTTCACTTTCCAACTGGCGTAGTTTGGCCGTTTGCACCTGCATGGTTTTCTGCATTTCGGCCAGTTTTTCCTGCGTTACGTTTAGCTCCTCCTTCTGGTCGGCAATGGCATCTTCAGCTTCTGTTACAGTACCTACATACTGCTCTTTCAGCTTGTTTTCCTGCTGCACATCCTGCTCCAGGCGCTCCAGGGTGTTCTGGTACTGAGAGATATTACGGCGGGCAAAAGCCAGGCTATGCTTCTTATAGTCTTCCTTTAATTGGAAGTACTTAATGGCCTGTTTAGCCTGCCGTTCGAGTGTTTTCATGTTCTTGCCAATCTCGTGCAGCACGTCCTCCACACGCTCAAGGTCGGCATCTGTTTCCTCCAGTTTTTTAAGCGTCTGCTTTTTCCGGACTTTAAATTTGGAGATACCGGCAGCTTCTTCAAACAGGAGCCGGCGGGAATTTTCCTTATCGTTTAGAATCTCGTCTACCATTTTCAGCTCGATAATGGCATATGAGTCGGAGCCAATCCCCGTGTCGAGGAAAAGTTCGTTGATGTCTTTGAGGCGGCAGGCCACGCCGTTCAGCATATACTCGCTGTCGCCGTTGCGGTAGTACTTGCGCGTGACAGTGACCTGGGAGTACTCTGTCGGCAGAATGCCTTTGTTGTTATCGAAGGTAATGGACACCTCAGCCAATTGCACCGGTTTCCGGGTTTTGGAGCCGTTGAAGATAACGTTCTCCATCTTATCGGAGCGGAGGTTACGGGTTTTCTGTTCGCCCAGCACCCAACGTATTGCGTCCACGATATTGGACTTCCCACAACCGTTCGGCCCCACTATACCTGTAATACCATTGTCGAAGTTAATGACGACCCTATCGCCAAAACTCTTGAAACCTTTAATCTCTAATTTTGATACCTGCATTCGCGTGTGCGGAAACTCTTTGTTCTAAACTCAAAAATAAGACGATTTTTGATACCATCGTATTTTGCACCGGTATATAAGTGAACAGATACAGGTATGAAGACAAATGGCAAAGGATAGTATTGATTTAAAGCATTGATTATCTGATTGGTGGAGACGCTATGCCTGTATTAATTATAGTGCGGTTTTTTGTTCTGAGCATTCTTTGTATGTGATTTGAGAATTTTTCGTACGGATAGGTCGTGGCCTAATGCTGCAACTTAGGTAAAAAGCAGCTAAACTGTCATCTCGAGCAACGCGAGAGAACTGACTTATTACGGGATCATGAAATATAACAGATTTCTCACTCTGTTTTAAATGACAGCACTGGTTATTTAAAGCTTCTGCCTGGCTTAATTCCGACAACTGTATATTTTTTTCTTTATATTTGAGTAGAAAGAAACACATGGAAGACTATTATATCATACTATATGCGCTGGCAGCGGTCATCTATTTTATCTTCATGCAATGGCGTAAAGCTTTCAATTCGCCCAGTGATGATGCTGATGTAGAGGTTCCTCCACAGGAGCGAAGGCCGCAACAACCCAACAGGCCTCCTATTTCTTTTGAGGATATACTACGTGAACTGCAGCCTAAAATGGAGCGGGCAGAGGAGCGGGGGAAGTCAATTGTTGAAAATGCAAAAGAGAAAGCCCAGCAAGTAGCCGGGCCGGTAGCTCCTGCGCCAGAAGCGCCTCCTAAGTACAGGAACTACGAAACGGAAGTACCCATGGTGATGTCGTGGGAGCGGAAAGCAGCGGAAAGAGAGGCAGCCAGGCAGTCTGAGGAGATTCGTCAAAGGCTGTTCAAGGCAGAAACCGAACAGGTAAAGAAAAGTAAATACGCGAAGCTTTTACAGAACCCTACTACTGCCCGTGATGCTTTTGTACTGACAGAGATTTTCAAGCGGAAGTATGATTGAAAACTTTAACTAACGTTTCGCAAGAGTCCCAGCGGGACGACCTGTTGATAGAAAAAAGGCACAGTATTCTTTAGCTCCAACGGAGCGATCTGTTGGGGATATGTTAACAGGCCGCTCTGCTGGAGCTAAGGGTGGTTTTTCACCATCGGGCTATTAACATGTCGTCCCGCAGGGACTCAATGTTAATAATGTCTGATGTTTTGTAACCTTAGTTATATTCTAATTATAGTGAAAGCTGTTATCTCAAAAATATATATAACCCAAGTTGCGATTAAAGTTTTTGTAGCTGAAATGAATGCACGCCTAACACCCAATACCTTCAACTTAAGCATTATTTTGTCATTTCAAACGCAGTGAGAAATCTGTAATGTTGCAGAGCCATGAAATAACCCAGATTTCTCACTGCGTTCGAAATGACAATCTAGCTACTGTGACTTTTAAGTTGACGGCATTGCCCTTAACCCTTCCGAGGAGGGGAATTTTCTTATCAGGCCGAAATCCCCCTTTTGGGAGGAGTTAGGGGTGGGTCTTCGACGTAGTGAAATTTGCATATCGCTACTTATGTTATATAATATGTGCTCGTCTGGAGACCCGCACCCACTATATGAACACCTGAACACCGGTTATATATAGGCGCAAAAGCTCTTAAATAGCTTTCATCTTAGATAGGCTGTGTCAGGGCGAAAGTTACGATATTAGCGCCCATTCTCAGGGCCTGCTGTCTTACTGTCTCAGGATCGTTGTAGATATCCTGATCTTCCCATCCGTTGCCTAAATCTGTTTCATAAGTATAAAAGCACACTAAGCGGCCTTCATGGATGATGCCGAAGCCTTGTGGTGGCTTGTTGTCGTGTTCGTGTATTTTAGGAAGCCCGTTGCTGAAAGTGAACTTCTGTCTGTAGATAGGATGATCATAGGGAAGCTCTACAAATTCATACTCCGGAAACACCTTTTTCATTTCCTTCCGGATATACTGGTCCAGACCATAGTTGTCATCAATGTGCAGGAAGCCGCCGCTGAGAAGGTAATTGCGGAGATTTTGCGATTCTGCATCTGAAAACACCACATTTCCGTGCCCCGTCATATGAACAAAAGGGTAGGTAAACAACTCCGGACTTCCTACTTCTACCACGGACTCATCACTGGCAATGTTCATGTTCAGGTTTTGATTGCAGAACCTTATCAGGTTGGGCAAGGATGTTTTATTCGCATACCAGTCTCCACCGCCGTTATACTTTAACTTAGCTAATCTAAAGCTATGGCTTTGAGCATGTAAACCGAAAGTTAAAAATAGTATTGCAGTTAATACTAGCAGGGCGTGTTTCGTATATCTTTTGTGCATCGGAATATCTTTGTAGCATTCATTTATTTTCTGTGGATATAATATAGAGTGAGCATCTTCTCTCATATATATTCTTCGTTAGGCCTCTGGGCCAATCAATTTATAAATTCAACATCTTTACTGAACACAAATTTTAAACTTGCGCCAGTGAAATGGAGATTGCAAAGGCCCTGCCATTTTAGAAATAATGAAAAGATTCCTATAACAGAGTTTTTAGTATAGACCAATAGTCCTTTGTCTTTTGTCTGGAAATCCTTTAACCCTGCTACCCCTACAACGGTGCATAGATGTCGTGCAGTACATTCAGCGTATGGCAGGCGACTAACGCTGCGGTCTCGGTACGTAGCCTGCTTTTTCCGAGGGTCACAGGCTTTATACCTGCTTTATACGCAGCGTCTATCTCTCCGGCAGAAAAATCTCCCTCAGGGCCAATGAGAATACAATGCGGCTTTCCGTACTGATAGTGTTCCTTTATGCTTTTTGTTGCATCATCTTCTAAATGAGCGATAAAAGTATGTTCCGGGAGTGACTTCTGAACAAAACGGTGATATGGGGTCATTTCATTCAGAAGCGGCAGATACCCTTTCTGTGACTGCTTCATGGCACTTACCGCAATTTTCTCCAGCCTGTCCAGCCGGAGCTGCCGGCGCTCGGAGTGTTCGCATAGTAGGAAGGTTATTTCACTCACGCCAATTTCAACCGCTTTCTCTATAAACCACTCCATGCGGTCCATGTTTTTAGTAGGAGCCACGGCTATGTGTGTAACGTGTGGCAGCTTGCCATATTCTATCTGTTTGTCTATTACCTGCAGCTGGCACTTTTTCTGGTTAGCCTCCTGAATAATGGCCGTATACATGCCCCCGACGCCATCCACGAGGTATACGGTATCGCCCTGCCCCAGGCGCAGCACACGCGTGCAGTGCTTTGATTCCTCTTCACTTAAAACATAGAAATCCGTGTGAACGTCAGGTGTGTAAAACAAATGCACTTTAGATGAATTTTGAATAGGTTGATGATTAGACTAATAGCTAAATTACTTAAAAGAGCCCATAAGTCTCCTTTAGCTTATCATACGAATCTATACATTTTGTGCCTATTCCGGAAGAGATAAATAAAAAAGCCTCTCTGCACAGTGGCAGAGAGGCTGTAAACTAGTTTGCTTCTTGTTATGCTGTTTCTTCTATGAGTGGTGCACCTGCCATAATTTCCTCGTTGGCAAAGTCTGCATACTTCTGGAAGTTCTTTACGAATTTAGACGCAAGATTTGTGGCTTTCGCATCATATTCTTCTTTGTTGTCCCAGGTGTTGCGGGGATTCAGAATTTCAGATGGCACGTTAGGGCAGGAGGCTGGTATTTCTACACCCAAAATAGGATGTTGCGAGTACTCCACGTTATTCAGTTCCCCATTCAGTGCTGCTGTCACCATGGCGCGGGTGTATGAAAGTTTCATGCGGGAGCCCACACCATAGGGGCCACCGGTCCAGCCAGTATTGACAAGCCATACATTTACGTTGCCTTTTTCCATCTTCTTGCCAAACATTTCGGCATACTTTGTTGGGTGCAGCGGTAAGAAGGCGGCGCCAAAGCAAGCGGAGAAGGTTGTTATAGGTTCTGTTACGCCTACCTCTGTGCCTGCCACCTTCGCGGTGTAGCCGGATATAAAGTGGTACATAGCCTGGCTTTTGTTCAGCCTCGATATAGGAGGGAAAACGCCGAAGGCATCAGCGGTGAGGAAGAAAATATTCTTTGGTATGTCAGCGATAGAAGGCTCTATGGCATTCTCAATGTGATAAATAGGGTAGGCGGTACGCGTATTCTGCGTAACTGACCTGTTGGTATAATCCACTGTTCGGGTGCCTTCGTAGAAGCGTGTATTCTCCACAATGGCGCAGAATTTTATTGCATCCCAAATTTCCGGCTCTTTTTCCCGGGTCAGGTCTACCACCTTTGCATAACAGCCGCCTTCAAAGTTAAAGACACTGTCTGCTGTCCAGCCGTGTTCGTCATCACCTATCAGTCCTCGGTTAGCGTCTGCTGAAAGCGTTGTTTTACCTGTTCCGGATAGTCCGAAGAAGATGGCCGTGTCACCTTCTTTTCCAACATTGGCAGAACAGTGCATCGAAAGGGTGTTCTTTTCATGCGGAAGGATGAAATTCAACACTGAAAAGATACCTTTCTTCATTTCACCGGCATAACCTGTACCACCAATCAGGATGATGCCTTTTGTAAAGTTAATAATGGCAAAGTTTTTCTGGCGTGTGCCGTCTGTTGCCGGGTCAGCTTCAAATTCCGGCGCACAGATAATGGTGAAAGCAGGGGTATGGTTTTGAAGCTCTTCTTTAGGTATTCTCATAAACATGTTGTAGCAGAACAGGTTATGCCACGCCTGCGTGTTAATGATGCGCAGGTTCAGGCGGTAATCCGGGTGAGCCCCTGCATATGCATCGCGCACGTACAGTTTCTGGTTTTTCAGGTGCTTGGCCATCTTGTGCTGCAGGTTGTCGAACTTTTCCGAGTCGAAGGGTATATTGATATCTCCCCACCACACGGCATCTTCTGTCTTGGCGTCTTTTACAATAAAACGGTCTTCGGGTGAGCGTCCTGTAAACTTTCCAGTGTCGCACATCAGTGCGCCGGTGTTGGTGAGAAAACCCTCCTGGTTTTGAAGGGCTTCTTCTACCAATTCTGCCGGGCTTAAGTTCCAGCGTATATCTTTAGCCTCTTTTATGCCTAAGGATTCAAGATCTGCTGTATTTGGTTTATGTCCAGATTCTTTCATGAGATTTTTAATCTTTTATACAAAAGTGAGTGGTTACTTTGTGCTGTCAAAAGTAGTCAAATATTATGAAATTCATAATATCAAATCTTAAACTGATTAAAATATTATGAGTTTCATAAATTATTAACTTCCAAAACTTTTCTTTACTCTATATAGTGTACGTGCGCGACCCATACTAGTATATGGAGTATAGACACAATCCTCCGGTGTTTTACCCGAAGCGCCTTGTATGGCTTCATGTCCAAAGGCAGCAAAATTTGTTTTAGAGGTTATAGGTTCGTATTTTTAAAGATATTTTGAGCAAACCTTTTATAAAAATCTATCTTTTTATATGTCAACATCACAGAATATTTCGGGTGGGAGGGCACCTAGCTTTGTAGATCCGCAGGGTAACCTGTTCGGCCATCCCAAAGGACTGATGGTTTTGTTCTTTACCGAAATGTGGGAACGTTTCAGCTATTATGGCATGCGCGGCATTCTGGTGCTGTTCCTGGTGTCTACCACAAATGGAGGCTACGGCTGGTCAAACGAAGAAGCGCTGGAGCTCTATGGTACCTACACTGCGCTGGTATACCTGATGTCAATACCGGGAGGTATTCTGGCAGACAAATTCCTGGGCCAGAAGAAAGCCGTTATCATAGGAGGCTTTACGCTTGTGGCAGGTCACTTGCTGATGGCGTACCCACCTGAATGGGCTTTTTACACCGCTTTGTGCCTTATAGTTGCTGGAACAGGATTACTAAAGCCAAACATTTCTACGATGGTTGGTGGCCTATACCGCGAAAATGACAACCGCCGCGACTCTGGCTTCACCATTTTTTACATGGGCATTAACCTGGGCGCCCTGCTTGCCTCTCTTATTGTGGGTTATGTAGGTGAAACCTACGGCTGGCATTATGGCTTTAGTCTTGCCGGTTTCGGTATGGTGTTGGGTCAAATAGTGTTTATATGGGGCCGTAAGTTTCTGAAAGGGGTAGGCAACCTGACAACTAAGGCCGAAAAGGATGAGGACAGGACTTTCACCAAGTCAGAAGGAGCTGCTTCTCGTGGCTTTATGGGCTTTACCAAAAATGAGTGGGACAGGATAATTGTTATATTGATCTCTTTCATTATTGTACTGGTATTCTGGGCTTCTTTTGAGCAGGCAGGTGGTCTGATGAACCTGTACGCATTACAATACACCGACCGCTACGTGTTAGGATGGGAGGTACCGGCAAGCTGGCTACAGGGGCTGAATGCTTTCTTCATCATTACCTTAGGCGGCATAGTGGCTGCGATTTGGGTGGCATTAGCGAGACGTGGTAAAAACCCACCTTCCATTTTTAAAATGGGTCTTGGTACTTCCATTCTGGGGATTGGCTTTATCTTTATGGTGTTTGCCTCCCTGCAGCGCAATGCGTCGCCAGATGGTTTGTCTTCACTGCACTGGCTTGTATTTGCTTACCTTTTTCATACAATAGGGGAATTAGCCCTGTCGCCGGTTTCACTTTCTTTTATCACCAAGGTAGCGCCTAAGCGCATCGTCGCCTCTATGATGGGTTTGTATTTTGCAGTTACAGGAGCCGGTAACTACGTTGCCGCCTGGATAGGTATTTGGGCGCAACGCCTGGGAGAGTTGGAGAACTTTATGTCTATCGCCGCTTTTACAATAGTACTAGGTATTATCCTGATGGTGCTGACGCGCAGAATAAATAAGCTGACGCACGGCCTGGAAGATCAGAAACAGGAAGAAGAAGAAGCGCAAACTGGTCAACTGCTCGAGAAGTCAGCTCAATAAGCGCAGCTTCTTATTAGAGAAGGCCACAGTATCAGAATGGATGCTGTGGCCTTTTTGTTTGCCCCTAAAGCAGCGAGCATATGCTTGATGTGATGTAAAAGGTAACTTACACTAAAAAGAATGCGGATTGGTTTAATAAACTTCTGGCATAGTTCCAGCGGGGCGAGTTGTCTGATTGTCTGGAAGCACATTAGGTCCAGAGGAGCGACCTGTGAATAAATTCCAATAGGTCGCTACTCTGGAGCTAAAGAAGCAACAGGGTTTTTCTATTAACAGGCCGTTTCGCTGGGACTCAATTTAGCAGGTTTGGCTTTGAGTAATGCGCATAAAGGCTTCTACTTAAGCTATCTGATAGATCATACTATATAAATCAAAAACCCCTGAGCCAGTAATGACTCAGGGGTTTCCTTAATATTATGGGAGTTGATTACATCATGCCGCCCATGCCGCCCATGCCACCTGGCATAGCTGGCGCACCTTTATCTTCTTCCGGATCTTCAGAAACTACACACTCAGTAGTTAACAACAGACCAGCAATAGAAGCAGCGTTCTCAAGTGCCAGACGAGTTACCTTCGTAGGGTCGATGATACCAGCTGCGAACATGTTCTCATATTTGTCGTCGCGGGCGTTATAACCGTAGTCAGTTTTGCCTTCTCGAACAGCCTGTACTACTACTGAACCCTCGCCACCAGCGTTATAAACAATGGTTCTAAGTGGAGACTCCAGGGCAGTTTTAATAATCTGCACACCTGTCTGCTCATCAGCGTTATATACATCAATGTTGTTCAAGGCGTCGATTGCGCGGATAAGGGCAACGCCACCACCTGCTACGATGCCTTCTTCAACGGCAGCACGTGTTGCATGCAATGCATCGTCTACACGGTCTTTCTTCTCTTTCATCTCTACTTCAGTAGAAGCACCGATGTAAAGGATAGCTACACCACCAGACAGTTTCGCAAGACGCTCCTGCAGTTTCTCTCTGTCATAGTCAGATGTAGTAGACTCCATCTGAGACTTGATCTGGTTTACACGCGCCACGATATCGTCTTTCTGACCGGCACCGTTAACAAGTGTCGTGTTGTCTTTGTCGATGATAACTTTCTCTGCCTGACCTAAATACTCAAGGGTTGCGTTCTCCAGTTTATAGCCACGCTCTTCAGATATAACTGTACCACCTGTCAGAATGGCGATGTCTTCCAGCATTGCTTTTCTTCTGTCGCCGAAGCCAGGAGCTTTTACAGCGGCAATTTTCAGGGAGCCACGCAGTTTGTTCACTACCAGTGTCGCCAAGGCTTCACCGTCTACATCCTCAGACACAATTACAAGGCCTTTACCAGTCTGAACCACTTGCTCCAATACAGGAAGCAGTTCTTTCATAGTAGACACTTTCTTGTCGTAAATCAGGATGTAAGGGTTGTCGAATTCTGCTTCCATTTTCTCTGCGTTGGTCACAAAGTATGGAGAAAGGTAACCGCGGTCGAACTGCATACCTTCCACAGTCTTCACTTCAGTTTCAGTACCTTTAGCCTCTTCTACAGTAATTACACCGTCTTTACCAACTTTGTCCATTGCATCGGCGATCATTTTGCCGATTTCAGCGTCGTTGTTGGCAGAGATAGTACCTACCTGAGAGATTTCAGATGAGTTCTCAATTTTCTTAGACTGGGAGCGAAGGTTCGCTACTACCGCATGAACGGCTTTGTCGATACCACGCTTCAGGTCCATTGGGTTGGCACCAGCCGCTACGTTTTTAATACCGGCAGTGTAAATGGCCTGCGCCAGTACAGTAGCTGTAGTAGTACCGTCACCAGCCTGGTCAGCTGTTTTAGAGGCGATTTCTTTTAACAGTTGTGCACCCATGTTTTCAATAGGGTCTTTCAGCTCGATTTCTTTCGCAACTGAAACACCGTCTTTTGTAATAGTAGGGGCACCGAATTTTTTGTCGATGATAACGTTACGGCCTTTAGGACCCAACGTAACTTTAACTGCATTTGCTAATTTGTCAACGCCGGCCTTAATCTTGGTGCGGGCGTCTGTATCAAATGTGATGTTCTTAGCCATAGTTTAATATACTTTTGGATTACGATTTACAGAAAATGAATTAAAGGACAGCCAGGATGTCAGACTCGCGCATGATGAGGTAATCGTTACCGTCTACGGCGATCTCTGTTCCTGCGTACTTGCCATACAACACTTGGTCGCCAACTTGTACCTGTGGCTTCAGCAGGGCTCCCTGCTCAGAAGTTTTGCCTTCACCAACGGCTACTACCTCACCACGCTGTGGCTTCTCTTTGGCAGTGTCAGGAATGATGATGCCTGATTTTGTTTTCTCTTCTGCAGCAGCAGGGGCTACAATAACTCTGTCTGCTAATGGTTTAATGCTGATTGACATATGTTTTTGTTATTAGGTTATATTGTTTAGAAATGAGTTAATAACACTACTGCTCTATCAATTCCTTTGCCAAGACACGAAAACTGACATATTAAGCCATTTTTTCAGCGTAAAGCGCCATATTTTCCGTCAAGTATGGCAGATTCTGCCATAAGCAGGGAACTTTTTTCGATTTAGCTGACAAGATTGGTAACAGCGGTAAACAAAAAAGCCGACCTGAACGATCGGCTTTTGAAAAATTTTATGGCGTATAAACTAGACGCTTATTGCGCAGTGTCTATCATCTCAGGAATGTCAGCTGCATCCGGAATAATGGCAGCGCTGTCTTCTCCTGCTACACCAGTACCCGGGAAGGCAGGACCAGCAGGAAGCTGCGACTGACGAGCACGTTCCTCGTTTACGCTTCGTATTACGCTCGAATCACCGGCAGTGTCTACTATCATATGCGTACCTAATGTTAGTACTACCAAAGTAATAGCGAATCCCCATGTCAGTTTCTCTAACAGGTCTCCGGTGCGCTTCACGCCCATTAACTGGCTGGCGCCGCCGCCGCCAAACTGGCTTGAAAGGCCACCCCCCTTGGGGTTTTGAGCGAGTACAACTAATACCAGCAGTACGCAAATAAAGATAATGATACTGATAAGGGCGATATACATCTTAGTTTGTGTTTTGTAATTTTTCTATCTGTTCGGCAAAGTAACTCTTTTTTTCCGGATTTTTCAAAATGAGTTGCTCATATATTTTGATGGCCTTTTTTACCTTTCCCTGGTTCAAGAAGATATTGGCAAGGCTCTCTGATGCAATGCCTTTTTTAATCTTTGAGTTCCGTAAAGACAGATCTTCCTGCGGTTCCTGCTTCAGTTTGATGTTGTTCATCGTTTTCAGGCGCGGGTTCTGTTTCAGGAACTGATCGATGATATTGAGTTGATGATGCAGGGAAGGAGCTTTCAGTTCCTCTGGCTTCTCCTCCAGTTCATGGGTCTTGCAATACTCCAGAATCAGTTCAGGATGGAAGCCTGATGGTCGCTGTCGTGTTACCTCATCCTTTAACTGCAGCACTTCTCCCATGCGGCTGGAGGACATCCAATAACCAATGGCGTCATCGGCGTACATGCGATCAATATCATCAAATGAATAATTGATAGGCGCTTCTTCTGGTGCCGCCGCAATTATCTGCCTGTCATCGGCAGGAACAACATCTGCATGGTCGGGTTCAGGTGAAATGTGCGCTACAAGAGCGGGAGAGGAGGTAGTGTCTTCCAGCACATACATTCCCTGTGCTGGAACAGGGCTTTCCTTAGTTATAATTTGAGCCAGTTCATCATTTGCCTCTCTGAAATCATCCGGAAAGATGACATGGCCTGGCTGCTCTTCTTCTTTTGCAGCTGTATTTGTATCCGGCTTTTGCGCCAGAAGGTCAGTAAAGGAAGTATTCAAGCTGTTGATAGTAAGCAGCTCGGCCAGCTCATACGGAATCAGCTCGTCAGTTTCTTGTGTTGCCTCCGGGCTTTCTTCTTCCAGGTTTTCAACAGCATCAACATTTTCAGATGGTTCGGCTATGGCTTCAGATTTATCTTCTTCTATATATAGATTATCTTCAGCTGCTATCTCCTCCGGAATATGTGCTGCTTCCTCGGCTACTATTTCATGTTTGATAGCTTCCTTCTGTAAGGTATGAAGTGATATAACTGCTTCAGCAACAGGCGTGTTAATGAGGTCATCCTGATGTGTTTCTGCAGCTGCTGTTGATTGACTTTCAACAACCTTCGGAGTTGTTTCTACCTGTTCCGCTACCATTGGCTCCTCAAAAACAGGTGCCGCTACCGGAGAGGTATAAATAATACGCTTCAGCACCTGCCGGTTTGTGGCATAGGCGGAAGCCCGACGCAGGCGCTGCGTAGAAAGCATACTGCCCTTGTCGTAAGCTGATTTAGCCAATAGAAGATGAGCCGTCTGGCAGTACGGGAAAGTAGCGGCCATCTTCTCCAGTTCTTCTGTTTGCTGGTCAGAGATACTCGCTGCCTGTTGGATCAGTTCAAGAAATGCTGACTTGTTCATGCTGGCTAAGCTACTTAAATAAAAGGGGGATTACCAATCTGCCACTGTTTTGTTGAATACGTCTGTCACTAAACGTTCTGACAGTTGCTCTATCTGTAATGTACTTAGCTGTGTAATATCCAGATCCTGCGGAAAATCCTGCGAGATAGTAAACGTTTGGTCAAAATCTTTTTCTGGTTGCTTCGTATTAGTAAAGCGCACCTGCATCCCTAAGGTCAGGCGGTTCAACCCGGCTATATCATTCTGGCCCTCCCGCTGAATGGCAGCGGGTGAGTAGTTAAAGGAAACAATTTGTCCTTCTAACTGCAAATCTCCTTCGGTCTGCGTTACTATCAGGTTAGTGTTGCGGCGGTAATAATCGGTGAAATTATTTGTTACTACCTGTGTCAGGTTAGCAGGACCTTCTCCGGTCAGGTTTTCGAAATTTTGTATAGAAATAGTCTTTACATCCGGAGGTATGGTGGTGCCGGTGAAGGAGTAAATACCACAGCCACTGCATATTAGCAGTAACAGGGTTAAAGCAAAGCTTACATGGCGCAGGTTAATCTTCAATGTCATACTGTTTTAATTTTCGGTAAAGGGTACGCTCCGATATCCCTAAATCCTGGGCAGCATATTTCCGCTTGTTATTATGCTTTTTGAGCGCTTTCAGGATAAGTTCTTTTTCTTTGTTCTCCAATGAGAGGCTTTCTTCCTCATACTCGTGCGGAATATCCTCTACTTTCTGCTCTTCGTATTCCTGCACCTGTGCTCTGTTAACGGGCAGGTAGTACGGTTCCTTGTGCAGAGGCTCCTGTGGCTGATAGGTACGGCCGTTGCCGTTGTACTGCTCTATGTTCTCGAAAAGGTGGCCGTGCTCTTTCAGCAGCTCCTCTTCGTTTGGCTGATGTGTTGTAATCATATCAAAGACCAGCTTTTTAAGTTCTGACACATCGCGCCGCATGTCAAACAACACTTTATAGAGCAGATCCCTCTCTGAGTAGCTGTGCTCGCCGCTTTGCTCTTTTGCCAGCACGGCAGGCAGGTTGCTTTTTACCTGTTCCTGCGGCAGGTACTGCCGCATTTTCTGCCCGTCCACTTCCCGGTCATACTCCAGCACTGATATCTGCTCCACCATATTCTTTAGCTGGCGGATGTTTCCGGGGAAAGGAAAGCGTATCAGTTCATGCACCGCATCCGGCGTCAGGGTAATCGGTTTTACTTTGTATTTCTCCGAAAAATCAGCCGCAAACTTGCGGAACAGCAGGTAGATATCATCTCCACGTTCACGTAAAGATGGAACCGTGATGGGCACCGTATTCAGGCGGTAGTAAAGGTCTTCCCGGAACCGCCCGTTCTCTACTGCTCTTATCAGGTTCACGTTTGTGGCAGCTACCACACGCACATCCGTCTTCTGCACTTTTGAGGAACCTACCTTAATGAATTCACCGTTTTCCAGCACCCGTAACAGGCGCGCCTGCGTGCCTAAAGGCATTTCTCCAATTTCATCCAGGAAAATGGTGCCTCCGTCTGTTACTTCAAAATAACCCTTACGTGCTTCCTGTGCACCAGTAAAAGAACCTTTCTCGTGCCCGAAAAGCTCAGAATCTATTGTGCCCTCTGGTATGGCACCACAGTTAATAGCAATGAACTGGCCGTGCTTGCGAGGGCTCAGTTGGTGAATGATCTTCGAGAATGATTCTTTACCACTACCGCTTTCCCCGGTGATAAGCACTGTCATATCTGTAGGTGCCACCTGTACCGCCACTTGTATGGCATGGTTGAGCAGTTGCGAGTTACCTATAATGCCAAAACGCTGCTTTATACTTTGTATATCAATATTGCGCATGTAATTTAGTGTGCTAATGGGTAAATGTGCTAATCCCTTCATTTTTAATGTGCTTCCTCTGGAGAGATGCTATCGTTCTATGAGCACATTACCTTATTAAGAAATTAGAACATTAATCTATGGCTTTCCCGAAAAGGGTGCCTACGCTGCAGTCGTGCACGAACACGTTCACGTAATCGCCTTTTTTATAATGCTTCTTATCGAAGATGACGACTTTGTTCTGGTCGTTGCGCCCGCTCAGCTGCTCATCCGATTTTTTTGAGAATCCTTCTACCAGCACCTTGTGCATCCTGCCTACATCCAGCTTATTGCGGTTTAGGGAGGTTTCGCGTTGTTTTTCGATAATTTCGGCCAGGCGTCGCTTTTTCACTTCCAGTGGAATATCGTCTTCTAGTTTGCGTGCAGCCAGTGTGCCTGGTCGTTCAGAGTAGAAGAACATATAGGAGTAGTCGTACTGCACATAATCCATAAGCGTGAGGGTTTCCTGGTGCTCTTCTTCGGTTTCGGTGCAGAAGCCGGCAATCATATCAGAAGAAATACCGCACTCTTCACCTAAAATTCTTCGAATAGCATCTACGCGGTTCAGGTACCAGTCGCGGTCGTAGGTGCGGTTCATCAGTTCCAGCACACGGGAGTTGCCGCTCTGGGCTGGCAGGTGGATGTATTTGCAGATGTTGTCGTACTTTTTGATGGTGTGCAACACCTCATCGGTAATGTCTTTGGGGTGCGAAGTAGAAAACCGGACACGCATGTTAGTATCCACCAAGGCTACTTTCTCAAGGAGCTGTGCGAAGATAACTTTTTCGGTACCGTCTTCTGAGGCCCATTTATAAGAGTCTACGTTCTGGCCCAGCAGCGTAACTTCTTTATAGCCCTGTTCTGACAACGCCTGCGCCTCACGCAAAATGGAACTGGCATCGCGGCTGCGCTCTCGTCCACGGGTGAACGGCACCACGCAGAAGGAGCACATGTTGTCACAGCCCCGCATGATTGAGATGTAGGCGCTTACCCCGTTGCTGTTCAGGCGGATAGGGTTGATGTCAGCATAGGTTTCTTCCCGTGAAAGCAACACATTCACGGCCTTCTGTCCGCCATCCACTTCACTTATTAGGTTTGGAAGGTCGCGGTATGCATCCGGGCCTACCACCAGGTCTACTATCTTTTCTTCTTCCAGCAGGGATTTTTTCAGACGCTCGGCCATACAGCCCAGTACGCCCACCATCATTGCCGGCTTTTTTTTCTTGTAGTAATTAATCTGACCTAAGCGGTTCCGAACCGTCTGCTCTGCCTTTTCGCGTATAGAGCAGGTATTCAGGAACACCAGGTCAGCCTGTGCGATGTCAGCAGTCGTATCAAAACCTTGTTCAAACATGATGGATGACACAATTTCGCTATCGGAGAAATTCATCTGGCAGCCGTAGCTTTCTATGTATAGCTTGCGGCCCTTACCCGTGTTTGTTTCCGCAGTTACCTTTGTGTCGCAGGCTGCAGCTTGCTCCGGTGTGCGGTTGTCTATAAAATCTAAATCTACTATTGGATCCATGCTATCAAATTACAGCTGCAAATATACGATAATCTCCTCTAAAAACGTGACAGAATGACAGGTGCTTTTTTAATTATGAATTAGAAATTCCGAATAAACGTGAGTTCCTTCTTTATCTATTGATATTCAGGTATGACAGATAGGGTTTTGAAACACAATAAGTTCGACACCACTTATTCATCATTCATCACTCATAATTGAAGGCGCGAGCATCAAGCCTGTCCAAGCACTTTTAAAATGGCCTGCGCCTTCAGCAGGCATTCTGCATACTCCTGCTCCGGAACCGAGTCGTAAGTGATGGCGCTACCAACCATAAAGGAGAGGTATTTTTGGCTGGAATTATACTGAATACTGCGGATAACCACATTAAAATCACAGTCGTTGTTCTGCTTTATGTAGCCAAAAGCGCCTGAATACAGGCCCCGCCTGGTTACCTCCAGTTTCTCTATGTGCTGCATAGCGCTTATCTTGGGTGCGCCTGTCATACTCCCCATCGGGAAAGCTCCTTTAAGTGCATCCACCAAATCCTTTTCAGGCCGCAGTTCCCCTACAATGGTGGACATCATCTGCGACACTTGCTTAAAGCCGTAAATGCCGAACATTTCCTCTACCTGCACGGTTCCGGTGGCACAGGAATGACTTAAATCATTTCGTACCAGGTCCACAATCATCATGTTCTCAGCCAGTTCTTTTTCATCGTGGCGTAACTGGTGCTGCAGTGTTGCGTCTTCCTGTGGTGTTGCCCCGCGCCGAATAGTGCCTTTAATAGGTTGTGATATGAGTTTCTGGTTTTCTTTCTTCAGGAATCTCTCTGGAGAGGCACAGAGCAGGTATTTGTCCTGGCACTTTAAATAGCCTGAAAACGGAGTAGGTGAAGTTTCGTTCAGCGCCAGGTATAAGGGCAGTGGTTGAAGCGCTATGTTCTCCGCATAAAATTCAATGCAGTAGTTTAGTTCGTACACCTCGCCCTCCAGGATATGCTGCCGTATGCGCTCCACATCGTTTATGTATTGCCTTTTTGCTATCCGCTGCTTTACTTCTATATCACCGGGTGTGGCAGGGAAAGGAGCAGGCGTTGCTATTATTTCAGCTTTAGCTGAGGTTATATTGTCATCTTTACTGTAAACACTTATGCTGTCTTGCTTAAAGTACATGTATAGGGTAGGAGAGAAGAAGTGCAGGAGAGGGAATTCTATATTATCAGCGTTTTTGCTTTGTAGTTTCTCCACCTGGTTCTTCAAATCATAAGTAAGGAAACCGCAAAGAAGTGGGTGATTCTGCTGCAGTTCCTGTCGCAGGCTGTTAAATGCATCTTCCTCTCGAAGCGATAGCGACGCATCAGACGAAAAAGCCAGCAGGTGCTCAAACCCATCATGCGGATAAGGTATATTGTTTGGGTTATAGTAGGCTACGTGGGGGTGCTGGTCGGCCCAGGCCAATGCTTTCAACCTGAATTCCTCCAGTGAGACAGGTAATTCAACGGCCTTGATTTCTGCTGAAAACATGTGTTTTTATTCTAAAGATAGGGTAAAGACTCGGGCAGTTTGGGCTTACCTTTTGGTAATTTAGGTTACGCAACACCAGATTATAATTTGTTTCAAACCCCAGCGGGACGACCTGTTATTAGCCCTTTTGCCAGAAAATGCCCTTAGCTCCAGCAGATCGGCCTGTAAACACATCCTCAACAGGTACTTCCGCGTAACGCCAGTTAGTGTATGAGGAAGACAAGCCGAAAACAAAAAAAGGATGGGGTTTAGCCATCCTTTTTGATATTGTATGTTAGCGTTTATCGCCCAGTTTCTTTACAACTAGAATACACGTTGCTCTACACCAGCCAGTACACGGCCACAGTGCTCACAAACGATAACCTTTTTCTGAGCTGCGATGTCAGCCTGGCGTTGAGGCGGCACCGTGTTAAAGCAACCACCACAGGCATCGCGCTTCACCGTTACAACAGCCAGACCATTGCGCACATTGCCGCGGATACGCGTATAAGCAGTTAGCAAACGATCTTCGATGTTAGCGGCTGCTTTACTGCGCTCTTTTTCAAGGGCTGTTTCTTCTTCTTCGCTTTCTCCAACAATCTGGTCGAGCTCCTTCTTTTTGTTTTCAAGGTCTTTGCGGCGCTCTTCCAGGCGGTGCTTAGTTCCTTCTATCTCATTGATTTTCTGCTCAATCTGATAATGTGCTTCTCTTATCTTCTTCTCGTTTATCTGGATTTCCAGCTTCTGCAGTTCTATTTCTTTTGTAATAGCATCGTACTCGCGGTTGTTTCGTACGTTCTGCTGCTGCTCCTCATATTTGCGGATGAGACTTTCCGAATCTTTTGTCGCCTGCTTGCGCTGTGCTATAGAATCATTCAGATTGGCTACTTCATCATCAAATTTACGAACCCGCACCGCATATCCTTCAATTTCATCTTCAAGGTCCTGAACTTCTTCAGGTAGGTCTCCTCTTACTCTTTTGATTTCATCAAGCTGTGAATCGATGGTCTGAAGCTTTAAAAGTGCTTCCAGTTTGCTGGCTACAGTACTTTCCATGTATTAAAAAGTGTATCTGACAGGGTTTGTGTTTACTTCTGATATTAAGACTGCAAAATTAGAGAAATTTTTTGAAATTGTGTCATAAAAAATCTCCTTTGTAAATACCTCGCTTTCATAGTGCCCGATGTCAGCTATCATCAACTGGCTTTCGGCATCAAAAAACTCATGGTATTTCACATCACCGGTTACAAAGGCATCAGCACCCTGCCGTATCGCATCTTTTATCAGAAAACTTCCTGCGCCACCGCAAACTGCCACCCGCTTCACCTTCTTATCACCTATGGTAGTGTAGCGAAGGCCTTGCAGCTGCATTTTCTGCTTGAGGTAAGCTAGAAAAGCTTCTTCTGTCATTTCTTCAGCTAGTTCGCCAATCATCCCGATGCCTACTTCCTGGTTCTGGTTTTCGAGGCTGTAGAGATAATGCGCCACCTCCTCGTAAGGGTGTGCCTTTTGCAATGCTGCCATGACGGTGCTTTGCAGGTAGGCCGGAAACAGGACTTCTATCCGGTTCTCCTGCACCTCTTCTGCTTTGCCTGCCTGACCTATGGCCGGACTAGCCTTGTCGGAGGGCAGAAAACTGCCGGTGCCTGTTACCTGAAAACTGCAGTTGCTGTATTCCCCGATGTTGCCGGCACCCGCTTTATGCAGCGCCTGCAGCACTTCATCTGTGTTTTCTACCGGAACAAAAGAGACCAGTTGCATCAGGGTCTGAGGTTTGTTTATCAGTATCCGCTGTTGCTGCAGCTCCAGTTTATCGGCAATTTTGGTATTTACTCCATACAGCACATTGTCGAGGTTGGTGTGGCTGGCATAGATTGCAATGTTGTGCTGAATGGCTTTTATGATGGTGCGCTCTACGTAGTTGCGCCCCGTGAGCTGCTTCAGCCCTTTAAATATAACTGGGTGATGGGCCACAATCAGGTTACAGCCTTTTTTGAGTGCCTCATCTATCACGGCCTCAGTGCAGTCCAGCGTGAGGAGCACACCTGTTACTTCTGCCTGGGCATCTCCGGTCTGTAAACCGGCATTGTCATAGCTTTCCTGGTAGCGGAGAGGAGCCAGGCGCTCGAGTAGGTTTGTAATGTCTTTTATTTTTGGCATCGTTATGCTCTTATCGTCTTCAATTTAAAATTAGTTTTAATTTTACTCCGCTACATAATAATGATGAAATATTTGAAATTGCTGTTCTGGCCCTTTTCACTGCTTTACGGGGGGGTAACGGTGGCGCGAAACATCTTATACGACAAGGGAACGCTGACTTCCACGCGTTTTAACTTGCCTGTGATTGCCGTTGGAAATCTGACAGTGGGTGGCACAGGCAAAACACCGCACGTAGAGTACCTGCTGCGTTTGTTGCAGGAGTATAAGGTGGCTACGCTCAGCCGCGGGTATAAACGGCAGAGCAAAGGCTTTTTACTGGCCGATGGGCAAAGCACGGCAGCAGTACTTGGTGATGAGCCCTACCAGTACCACCGCGACTTTCCGGGTATAGCCGTGGCTGTTTCCGAAGACCGGGTAGCGGGGATACAGAAACTTCAGCAATCGGTGCCAGGCATAGAGGCAGTAGTGCTGGATGATGCTATGCAGCACCGGCCGGTACAGCCTTCCCTGAACATATTAGTTACAGATTACAACAGGCCTTTTTACAGAGACTTCGTGCTTCCAGCAGGGTTGCTGCGGGAGCCGAGGCAGGGAGCCGCCAGGGCTGATGCCGTTATCGTGAGCAAGTGCCCCGGGCAACTGGGTGTGCAGGAGCAAAGCATCATCAATAGCGAAATAGAAAAATACACTACTCCGGATACACCCGTCTTCTTCTCTGCGTTTGTATATGGAGCACCTGTAGCAATAGGTTTACCTGTAGCGCCTACTCAGAAGGTTATACTGCTGACGGGTATAGCCAACGCACAGCCATTGAAGGAATATCTTAGGTCTGAGGGGCATAAGGTGGTGCAGCACCTGGAATATCCGGACCACCACCAGTACAGTACCCAGGACCTGCAAAAGCTGAAACATCTATTGCAACAGCCTGAATTTTCCGGGACAACTATACTAACTACCCGTAAGGACGCCGTTAAACTGGCAGGTCCGGAGTTAGATAGCTTTACAAAAAAACTCCCGTTGTTTTATATACCCATCGTGGTGCAGTTGCTGGGGTCACAGGAAAAGTTTGACCAACTGGTATTACAGCATGTGCGGCAGTTTCAGAAACACATTACAAAATAAATATACGGTAAAGCAGCTGTCACTTATAGCGGCAGAAAGCTGTAGCATCAGAAATAATATTTATTCGCTAATTTTGCGACGTGAAAAAAAAGATAATAGCCTTTATTCTTCCCTTTCTTGGTTTGCTATTCTTAAGCCAGGCTGCATACTCCCAGATAATAGATGATACTACCAAGCTATACTACAGCCCGAAAACAACCCTGCAACTCTATGCACAGGATGTGTTGAGAGGCCGTTACCTAGAACAGCCGATAGATACTTCACTGAGTAACTTACAGAATGAGCGTTTCTGGTACAACGACACCTCCTTTTACCAACATCTGGGGAATACAGGTACTGCGGCGCAGCCTCTTTTCTACTACCCGCCACAAAAAATTGGAGTGAGGCTGGGCAAAAATGCCTTTGACCGCTATGCCTATGACCCCTATGAAATCAATTATTTTAATACCCGCTCTCCCTATACCCATCTTTTCTATGTGCAGGGTGCGCGGGGAGAGCAGGTCTTTGAAGGCTTGCATACGCGCAACATTACCCCCCGTTGGAATGCTGGCGCAGCTTACCAGATCATCACGGCAAACCAGCAAATAGGTCCGGCAGCCGGAGACAGGAGAGCAAGGAGCTTTCTGGACAACCAGGCGATCAAAGTGTTCTCACATTATCGCTCCGAAAATGAAAACTACAACCTGTTCTTTAACTTTACTTTTATGAGGGTAGAGCAGGTTGAAACAGGGGGTATTATACCTGATACTACCTTTCAGGATGATGTGGCAGCGCCCTCGATTCTTTCCCGCTTTGAAGAGGCACCGGTACAGCTTACCACAGCGTTGAATCAGGAAACCCGGAACAATTTCCACCTGATGCAAATCTACAGGCTGGCGAAAGAGAACCTGAAGGTCTATCATGTGCTGGACTGGAGGAGGCAGCAGAACAGGTTTGAAGACACAACCCTTACAAATTATAGAACAACCATTGATAGCTATCTGGAAGCTTCGAATGGAAGCCTCAATAACGTTTTTGCGATTTACCCAGACTACAAACTGAGTCGACTCCGTACAATTGACATCACGAATTACAAAGAACTACAGAACACATTTGGGTTAACAGGTAACTATAAGCTCTCGTCTTACAACGCCTACGCCAAATTGCGTAACGCCACAATGGTTTATAATGCGCAACAGTCAACACCTACAGATAGCAGCCCCACATACGTTTCTGTGGATAAAAGTGATGCATATAACCAGGTTTTGATAGGTGGTGATATCAGGCTTATGTACAAGAACCTGGCAGAATTGACCGGAGAAGCAGAGTACCAGTTGGGTTCTGATTACCGCGTCAAAGGCAGAGCCCGTATCGGAGGTGCTTTTGCCACCCTGGAGCGAACGCTCTTTTCACCTTCCCGGGTAGAAGACTACATGCTAAGCAACCATTTCCTGTGGGAAAATGATTTCGAAACCTCTGTGACGGATCGTATTGGTGTAGGTTATGCTGGTGCGTTTGGCACACGCCAGTTTGTGAAACTGAATGCCCACTATACCAACATCAAGCGCCATATCTTCTTTAATGAGAGTGCCGAACCGCAGCAATTGAGCGGAAACCAGCGGCTGTGGGGGGCGGACCTGTTGCACCATATACGCTTTGGGCCTGTACACTTCAAGAACCTGGTGGCCTATACTAATACGGATGAAGCAGATAAAGTCAGGATACCGGACTTTCTGCTGGAGTCAACTATTTATATTGAAGGCTTTCTGTTCAAGCAAGCTTTGTTCAGCCAGGTAGGAGTTCAGACAACTTATATGTCCAGTTACTATGCCGATGCTTACATGCCTGTAACACAGCAGTTTTATGTGCAGGACCATTTCCAGGTGCAAGGATATCCGGTGGTTGATGTTTTTCTGAATGCAGACATCAAAACAGTAAACCTTTTTGTGAAGATGAGCCACGTGAATGACCAGTTGCTGGAGCCGGTATACTTTGTTACACCTTATTACCCTGGAATGCGCCGCAGCTTCACGTTTGGACTGAAGTGGATGTTCTTTGACTGATTTCTAATTGTCTGCTGCTTTTTTATCTTTTCTGGATTCCCGCTTAATACGCCTACTTTATGTCTGATCAGCCAACTAAAACCATTCTTCGCTTAGAGTTGCCCACTGACCCCCGCTGGGTAAACATTGCGGAAAAGAACATAGAAGAAATATTAGTAGACCACGCCTATTGCGAGCAGAAAGCCGCTACGTCCGGTATATCACTTATTGTAAAATATCCTGACAAAGAAAGGCTGGTAGAGGAGATGACAGACCTGGTGGCAGAGGAGTGGAGCCACTTTGAGCGGGTGTTGGCCGAGCTGAAAAAGCGCGGCTACAGCTTGGGCCGCAACCGCCCGGATGAATACGTGGTGGAACTCACCAAGCATATCCGGAAAGGTGACAAGCGGGAACGCCAGCTGATGGACCACCTGCTGGTGAATGCCCTCATTGAAGCCCGCAGCTGCGAGCGCTTTAAACTGCTCTGGAAGAACATTGCCGATGAAGGCCTGCAGCAGTTTTATTATGAGCTGATGGTATCAGAGGCCGGGCACTATGTAAGCTTCGTAAAGCTCGCAAAGGAATATATGCCGGCAGCGGTTGTAGACGCGCGCCTGAAAGAGCTTCTGGCCATTGAAGCCAACATCATCCGTAACCTGTCACCAAGGGCTGACCGAATGCACTGATACATTTGACATGTGTCATTTATCAATAACAGGAACGGCTGAAGAGGTATTCTTCAGCCGTTCCTGCTTTTATTCCCCTTATGTAAGAGGTGATAAATGTTAAATGCAATCAGGTTTTTTGCTTCTTCTTTTTGGCGGCAGGAAATAGGATGTTGTTCAGGATAAGGCGGTAGCCTGGTGAGTTCGGATGCAGCGCCAGGTCAGTGGGGTCTTCACCTACTAAGTGCTGGTAGTCTTCCGGATCGTGGCCGCCGTAAAACGTCCAGGTGCCGCGGGCGTAGGTGCCGTGCATATAGCGGATTTCAGATAACTCACTGTTTTCGCCCATTACCACCACTTCAGGCTTTACCAGTCTTTTTCTGAAGGCGGTTGTCTGCCCCATGAAACCTTTGATGGTTTTCTCATGGTTTTGCGTGAGCATTGTCGGAATCGGGTCCCACTTGGCAGAAAAGGTGAACAGCTGAAAGTAATCGTTTGCCTCTGTTACCGGCCTTTCCTGCGGCTGTACGTCTATGTTAGAGTACTCGTACTCCAGCGGGTTGCGGGATATTCTAAAATCGCGGAAAGCGATTGTCTTTTCATAATCCAGCTTCTGTTGTGCCTGCGGGTCTGCTCCGTCACCATCAAACATCGCTTCCACTATATCTACACCCTCAGCAGCCAGGGCAATATCATAGGTGTCGGTGGCAGAGCACATAGCAAACAAAAAGCCGCCACCTGCACAAAACTCTTTTATCCTTTTCGCCACCCCTAACTTCATCTCCGATACTTTGTTAAAACCTAGCTTGGCAGCTGATTCTTCTAACTCATGCTGTTGCTCCTGGTACCAGGGGTAGTGCCGGTAACTTGCATAAAACTTGCCATACTGGCCCGTAAAGTCCTCGTGGTGCAGGTGCAGCCAATCGTACTTTGGCAGCTCGCCATTCACAATCTCTTCGTCATATATGATGTCATAAGGAATCTCGGCATACGTTAGTACCAGCGTTACAGCGTCATCCCAGGGCATTTTGGATTTAGGAGAGTACACCGCCACCTTCGGCACCTTCTCCAGCTTCATGATGTCCATATTAGCCTCCGGGTTGCTAATTTCTGTTAAGATGCTGTTGTATTGGGCATCAGATATTACTTTATAGCTCACGCCCCGCACGATCAGCTCATTTTCCAGCTGTGGTGCATGCTGAAAGGCGAAACTGCCCCCACGGTAATTCAACAGCCAGTCTACAGAAACATTTTTACCCAGCGCCCAATAGGCAACACCATAAGACTTTAGGTGGTCTTTCTGAGTTTCATCCATTGGCAGCAGAATCGTGCTGGCGATGGATGAAAATGAAAGTAGAAATAGTGTCAGAATAAGCGTGGTGGTACGGAAAAACATGCTGTTCGTCTTTAAAATATGGCTCAATGTATAAAATCGATTTTTAATTCATTAAATGGCATTAACTTAGAAGCAATGCCCTTATAAGATTACATAACGTAAAATAGTAACAAAGCGCACATCATCCAAGCATATGAATTTAGTAGAAAATATTCTGGAGGGCCTCCGGTCGATACATGGGAACCTGCTGCGGACAGTACTAACGGGCCTCATCATCGCTATTGGTATTATGTCTTTGGTTGGTATACTAACGGCTGTAGACAGCATGAAGTACTCTCTTACGCAAACCTTTTCCAATCTTGGGGCAAATGCTTTCGATATTCGCCAAGCCGGCATGAACAACAGGGGTAGAAGTGAAGGCCGCGCTGAAAAAGTTTACCCTGTTATCTCCTACAACCAGGCGGTGATGTACAAGGAGCAAATGCCTGATGATGCGCGTGTAAGCTTATCTGCGCATATTTCGGGCGCCACTGTGGTAAAAAGCGATACAGAAAAAACTAATCCGAATGTCAACATCACTGCCGGGGATGAAAACTACATGCTTAACAACAACATTAACCTTGCGAAAGGACGTGATTTCTCACCATTTGAGCATGAGCAGGGTATAAATGTTGCTATTATCGGCGATGAAATAGCGACCACTTTATTTAAAAATACAGAAGCTGTAGGCAATTTCGTCACTTTTCTGGGACGGCGCTTTAAAGTGATTGGTCAGTTGGAGAAGAAGGGAAGCAGCATGGGCGGCAGCGACGACCGCCGTATCATTATACCCCTGGAAACGGGGCGTCAGATTCCACGAACAGGTGATGCTACGCTTAACTTTACGATTAAAACGGCCATTCACAGGGCAGATGAATTGAACTATGTGATGGGCGAGGCCACCGGAATCATGCGGAAGATACGGCAGGACGCACTGGGGCAGGAGGATTCGTTTGAAATCAGGAGGAGTGATTCGCTGGTGCAGAGCCTCGATGAAATTTCCGGATACCTGAAAATCGGAGGTTTCATCATCGGTTTTATTACCCTGTTGGGTGCCTCTGTTGGTTTGATGAACATTATGATGGTGTCTGTGAACGAGCGTACCCGGGAAATTGGAGTGCGTAAAGCATTGGGTGCTACTGCTTTCCAGATTCGCCAGCAATTCCTGATTGAAGCTATCGTCATCTGTATTCTCGGTGGTTTTGTAGGGGTATTGTTAGGTGTGATGATGGGGAACGGCATCGTCTCTATGATTGGAGAAGGCGGCTTTATAGTGCCCTGGCTTTGGGTAGTGGTAGGAATGACGATTTGCGTGTTTGTGGGTGTTGTATCAGGTTATTATCCTGCCTCCAAAGCCTCTAAACTGGACCCTATCGATTCTCTCAGATACGAATAAGCATAGCTGCAAAAGATAGTTTGGTCATAAAAAAACCGCTGCTGGTATAGCAGAGGTTTTTTTGTAGAATATGATATCGGACTATTTTGTAGCTGTTGTATCAGCAGCAGCTTTTTCAGTTGTGTAAGCCTCGTTGAGGCCACTCACCACTTCAGAAGTGATATCACGTGAAGGATCGCTGTAAAGAATGGCACTGCTGCCGCGAGAGTACGTTAATACCATCTCATAACCTTTTTCCTCGCTCAGTTTCTTGAGGTACTCTTCTACGCGGTCATAGATTTTCTTCATTTCCTCAGACTCTTCGCCGGCCAGTTCGTTACCAGCGGTTTGCTGCAGTTGCTGCAACTGCTGTTGCTTTTGCTGCAGGCGCTGCTCTGTTTGAGCTCTCTGCTGCTCACTCATGTTCTGGCCCGTCTGCTGATACCTTTCAACTTCTTTCTGGAAAGCCTCTGCCTGTGAACGAAGATTCTGTTCTGCCTTCTCACCTTTGCCCTGCAGGCGGGTACGAACATCTTTAAAGTATTCGTAGTTCGTAAGTAGCGAATCAGAATTAACATATACAATGTCATGTACACCAGCAACTTCGCCGGTTGTGGGTGTGTTTACTCCTTCTACTTTGGGCGCTTCTGTGCAGGCTGACATTAAGGAAGCAGCCATTGCCAGGCCTAAGGAAATCTTTAGAACTTTCACTATTTCTTTGGGTTTTGATTTGTTGAAAGAATTATCAGTTTAAATATAACACTAAACTTTACCAAATACCTAAGGTCAACTTTAAATATCATCCTTTGCGCTGCAAAAACAAAGTTTAAACATATCTAATGTTTCAGCAGTTCCTGGTAAGTTTCTTCTGCCTCCATCAATCCGGCAGGGTTTAGCTGAGTCAGGCGTACGTGCCTTGTCTCGTTCACCAGCACGGGGTCATATTTAGCTACTACGCGTACATAGTTCTCCGTCCAGCCTTCCATAAGGCCGTCTTTTACATCGTCCTCAAACAAGACGTTAAATTCATGGCCAATATTCTGTTCGTAGAAGTTCCGTTTCTTTTTCTCTGACAGGATGCGAAGCATATCAGCGCGGCGGTTGCGGTCTTTGTTCGTTACCTTATCCGGCATTTCCGGAGCCAGGGTGTTTTCGCGCTCAGAGTAAGGAAACACGTGCAGGTAGCTTACATCCAGCTCGTTCAGGAAGTTATAGGTCTCCAGAAAGTCTTCCTCCGTTTCGCCGGGAAAGCCCACAATCACATCCACACCGATGCAGCAGTGCGGCATCAGTTGCTTTATGGTTGCTACGCGATCAGCATACAGCTCACGCTGGTAACGGCGACGCATCAGCTTTAAGACTTTGTTGGAGCCAGACTGCAGCGGCACATGGAAGTGGGGCATAAAGCGATTGCTCTGCGCCACAAAAGAGATAATTTCGTCTTTCAGCAGGTTCGGCTCAATAGATGAGATACGGAAACGGTCAATGCCTTCCACCTTATCCAGCTCCTTAACAAGCTCAAAGAAAGTTTCTACGCGCTTGCCATCTTGTATGCCAAAGTCACCGGTATTAACGCCTGTAAGCACAATCTCCTTCACACCCGATTCCGCAATTTCACCCGCAGACCGCACCACATTGTCTATGCTGTCAGAACGGCTGTTGCCCCGGGCCAGCGGTATAGTACAGAATGAGCATGAATAGTCACAGCCGTCCTGTACCTTCAGGAAGGTGCGGGTACGGTCGCCGAAAGAGTAGGAGTTATAGAAAGTGTTTGCCTCAGAGATAGGGCTGGCATAGATTTCTGCTTTGTCCTTTTTCTCGAATGTCTCCAGTATATCAACTAACTGAAACTTTTCGGCTGCCCCCAGCACGGCATCTACTCCCGGAATCTCTGAAATCTCCTTTGGTTTCAGTTGCGCATAACAGCCGACAATAGTGATGAAGGCATTCGGAGAATGCTTCAGCGCTTCCTTCACAATCTTACGACACTTCTTATCAGCATTATCCGTTACTGAGCAGGTGTTGATGACGTAGATATCAGGGGAGTCGGTAAACTCCACCTTCTCAAACCCACGCTCCTGGAAAATGCGCCCAATAGTGCTGGTTTCAGAATAATTCAACTTACAGCCTAAGGTATAAAAAGCTACTTTTTTCATAATCAGGGTGCAAAGATAAGAATTTTCTGCCTTACTATCGCAATCATGTTGCCAAAAGGCAGCGCAAGTAAAGGGCTGAGGGTTAAATATTTAATTACTGGATTAGTAAAGGGTTGGTGCCTATGAAAGGCTTGTATAGCGATAATCCTTAAGCTTTATACCTAAGCAACAAGCACTATTTCCTTACAAAGTCTTCGAAAGAGTACTGCATATAGGCTTTACCGTTTCTCAGCTGTTCTTCTGTTATACCAGTATCTGAAGTAATAGGCTGCTGGGCGTTATTGTCGAACGTAAGGATGCCCTGAGGTGTGATATACCCGAAACCATCTTTAAAGACATAAAATGCAAATGAATCCGGACTTGGCTCGAGTAAGTTGCGGCTCCAGTTAAAATCCTGGTGCGGAAGGTTCAGCTTTGCCAATAATGTAGCCGCAATGTCTGTCTGTGAGCCTATAGTCATCACTTTAACCCCTCTCTCTATGATAGCTCCACCAGTGATAACAAACGGAATATGGTATTTTGATGGCGCATATGGTGGATCATTGCCCGGCATTACATGGCCGTGATCAGCGGTTATAACCACTATTGTGTTTTGCCACCAGGGCTCCTGCTTTGCCTGCTTTATAAAATTACCTAACGCTTGGTCAGTATAGTACACACTGTTCCGGAACTTCGCCTCCTCGTCATTCCCATCAAAAACTGGCTCTATCGGAATTTCGAATGGTTCATGGCTGCTCAGGGTATATACTGTTGAAAAGAACGGGTTTTGTTCCTGATTTAAGTCCTGCAGCACCCGTTCAAACAAGATATGATCATGCGCGCCCCATTTCGAGTTGTAACTGCTGGCCGGAAAATCATCTTTAGCAATGAGGCGGTCATAAGCACCGTTCATGAGATACGATCTGATATTAGCAAATTCCAGCTCGCCTCCATAGTAGTAGCTGGTGCTATAGCGCTGCTGCTTAAATACCTTGCTGAGCTGGGGCAGTTGCGCTGTTTTTTTTGGTGTTTTGATGATAGAGGTTGTGGTTTGGACCGGGTATCCGCTTAAAAGCGCAACCATTCCTTTCTCACTTCTGTCCCCACTGGCGTAAATATTGGTAAAGCTTATACCTTCTGCTGCAAGCCTATCTAAGTTTGGTGTAACACCCTGCTCGCCACCAAGGCTTTCTACAAACTTAGCTGTATAGCTTTCCAGTATAATAAATAATACGTTAGGCTTGCTTGCAGCAACATCTTGTTGAACTGAACCTGTAAAGGGAGTAGCGCCGTAGAGGTGCTGTACCCGTTGCGCAGCCTCCTCCGGCGACATATACTTGTATGGATTTTTACCAGCCTTCCTGTACTTTATCAGGTCATGCATCAGGTTCCAGGGCATATTCAATCCAGCATGATTCGCATAAGGCTTACTGGAGAAATATGCCACGCTCTGATTGATGGGAATCTGCTGAACTCCGCCGCGCATAGGCAGCACAAGCAATGCCAAGTAAAGAAGTGAAAAAGCACTGTAATTCCTTTTGTTTCGCGGATAAATGAATTTCTCCAGGTCGAAAAACAGCCTATATACTATAACCGAAGCGCTGCTGAGAACCATAGCAAGCAGCAACAGCAAGAACAGGGGAGCGGCAGCGGCTGAGGCGGCCATTTCGTCGGGGGTGTTCAGGTACTGCAGTGGCGTGGCATCCAGCCGGAAGCCCCAGTACGTGTACAGTTCTAAGTCCGCTGCAAGCAGAAACGATAAAAGCACCACTAAAGTAAAAGTGTATACACGTATGAAACCCTGCACCCTCAGCCTGGGCCACAAAGCAGCGAGCAACAGGGAGAAAAAAGGAATGGCACAGATGTAGGCTGTAAATGAAAAGTCCAGCCGCAAGCCGTAAAGAAAGGTGTCTAGAATTTCTGGCGTAGTAAGTTCGGAACTATGCTCGGCGTGGTACATCAAAAACAGGGCCCTGGCAACTATAAAGTACAGCACCCAGAAAAAGAAGTACAGCGGCTGATAAATGAAAGACTTTTTCACACTGCAAATTTAAGACATATACAAGGCCATTGTTAACAAAGTAGCTGTAAAAATCATCTATAATTAAGGTGGGTGCGGAATAATGGGGGGATATAGTAATTATAGGGTACTTGCAGTCAACCAGACTGAATTTTTGGCGCAACCCTGTTAAATTTAAGGTGATCTAATCAAAAAAGGAGCTAATTTTCGCAGATCCCCCTAAATTTTTACCCTCTACAAGTTTGCAATGTCATTTTTCTCTATATCTTTGCTACACTTAAAACATAACTCTCTCAAAACTCATGTCAAAACTCCGCTTTAAGGCGCTGGAATTTGTTAGCCAGCGTAAACAGGGTGAAGTGGTCCTCCCTTCACAAAAAATATCTGAATATTTTGGTGAGAACGTGTTCAACAACGAACAAATGCGTTCCACTATGTCTTCTGACAATTACAAGCGTCTGCGCCGCACCATCGATGCTGGTGAAAAGGTGGACCGCGATTTGGCAGATGCCGTAGCATCTGCCATGAGAACCTGGTCTATGAGCAAAGGTGCTACGCATTATACGCACTGGTTCCAACCCCTTACAGGTGCCACAGCTGAAAAGCATGACTCTTTCTTCGACCTAACAAGCGATGGTGAGGCCATTGAAAATTTTAAAGGCAGTGCCCTTGTGCAGCAGGAGCCGGATGCTTCTTCTTTCCCAAGCGGTGGTATCCGAAATACATTTGAAGCTCGTGGCTATAGCGCGTGGGATCCTTCTTCACCCGCCTTTTTGATTGACAATGCCGGAATTAAAACACTTTGTATCCCTACTATATTTGTAGCATATACTGGTGAGGCACTGGATTATAAGACACCTTTGTTAAAGTCAATTAAGCTGTTAAACGACGCCGCAGTGCCTGTTTGCCAGTATTTTGATAAAGATGTAAATAAGGTAAATACTACCCTGGGTATAGAGCAGGAATATTTCCTTGTAGACCGTGCTTTGTATGAGGCGCGTCCTGACCTCGTTATTTCCGGCCGTACGCTGTTTGGGCATTCACCTGCTAAAGGACAGCAGCTGGAAGACCATTATTTCGGAAGCATCCCTACCCGCGTACATGCTTATATGCTTGACTTTGAGCGTTCGGCGCTGCGATTAGGGATTCCGTTAAGAACACGCCATAACGAGGTGGCCCCTCACCAGTATGAGTGCGCCCCTACCTTTGAAGATGCCAACCTTGCTGTTGACCACAACCAGTTGCTCATGGACATTATGGAACATGTGGCAGAGCGCCATGGGTTTAAAGTGTTACTTCATGAGAAGCCGTTTAAAGGTGTAAATGGCAGTGGTAAGCACAACAACTGGGCAATGAGCACCAACACCGGTGTAAACTTGTTAGGGCCTGGTAAAAAGCCTAAAGAGAACCTGCAGTTCCTGACGTTCTTTATCAATACTATTGCGGCTGTAAACAAGTATGCTGACCTGTTACGTGCCAGCATCGCCTCTGCCAGCAACGACCATCGCCTTGGAGCCAATGAAGCGCCTCCAGCCATCATGTCCGTATTTATAGGCCAGCAGCTGACAGCTGTGTTAGATGAGTTTGAGCGCACTTCTAAAATTCCGATTGAAAAAGGAGACAATATGTACCTGAAACTGGGAATCGACAGAATTCCGGAGGTACTGCTTGACAACACCGACAGAAACCGTACTTCACCTTTCGCCTTCACAGGTAACAAGTTTGAATTCCGTGCAGTAGGTTCTTCTGCCAACACTTCTTCTCCGATGACATCCCTTAACACAATGGTGGCAGATCAGTTGATTGAGTTCCGCCATAAAGTGGATAACCTGATTGAAGAGGGCACTAAAAAAGAAGTAGCCATCATTCAGGTGCTGCGCGATTTAGTGGCTCAGTCTAAAGCCGTGCGTTTTGAAGGTAACGGTTATTCTGAAGAATGGGCTCAGGAAGCTGAAAAACGTGGACTCTCTAACATCAAGAGTACACCGCGTGCATTGGATGTATATGATCGCGAGGAAGTGAAAGCACTATTCACCAGGCACGGCATCTTTACAGAGGTAGAACTTTCTGCCCGCCACGAGATCCTGCTGGAGGAGTACATGAAAAAGATACAGATTGAGGCCCGTACCATGGGTGACCTCGCTGTGAACCATGTTATTCCTACTGCCATTGCTTACCAGAACAAGCTTATCCAGAACGTGCGCGGTCTGAAAGAACTTGGTTTGGAAGATGAGTACACGAAGTCAACAGTGGAAGCCATTAAAACAATGTCGCGGCACATTTCTTCTATCCAGCAGAATGTCAATGACATGGTGGAGGCCCGTAAGGTGGCCAACAAGGTAGAGGATGCCCGTGAGCGTGCCATCATGTACAACGAGAAGATCTTCAGCTACTTCGATAAAATACGTTACAGCGTAGATAAGCTCGAACTTATGGTGGATGATGAAGACTGGCCACTGGTGAAGTACCGTGAATTGCTGTTTCTTCATTAATCATTATTCTATTATCGTTATAAACAACAAAAGCACCCACTCGGGTGCTTTTGTTGTTTATAACATTATTAAAGCGTTTATGAAGGTGAAGCATAATAAATTGCTGTATTACATATGCTTATATTAATCCTTTTGGCTATTATTACTGCCTCACTTTGCTCATTAATTGGCCGGCTACTTTAGCGAAGACAAGGGGCAGGAGCACCACTGCAAGTCCAACAGCAATTACCTTGCGTAGCCCAAGGCGGAAAATTAATTTCGATACCACACTGTCCCGCAGTTCTTCCAACAGAAACTTTCCTGCTTTCGTCATGGGTTTTCCATGCAGTACTTCCTGCACTTCTTTCCAGTTACCACGCTCTATTTGCCGCATCAGGAATTCTGTTACAGTGTCCTTTGTAACAGAAACAGCTTCTGTTAGCTGCTCCTGCCTTAGTTTACTCCAGTCTATCAGGGCGGATAGTTTCTCTGGCGCAGGTTTCGGGAAAAATGTTCTCATATGTATCATATGCTTACTTATATATAGTACAGTTTCGAATTAAAAGCTTTAAGAAAATCTTCACGACTACCTGATTGTACGTGAATGGCATTAGAAGGGCAATAGTAAGAGGCTGTATACGTCATGCCAAAGTAATCTGAAGTAAGCTCAAAGGGTTTTTCAAAACCCGGAGATAGTTCCTCGTCTGAGCCGACTGCCAGCAGGAAAGTCTTCTTGCCGGCAAGTTGACTTCCGAGGCTTATCTGAACTGTTACGATGTCCGTTAACCTGTCGAAGAAAATTTTCATCAGGCCGCTCATGGCATACCAGTATACTGGTGTGGCGAAAACTACCTGTTTATGCAGTAAAATCTTTTCCATCACCTCCAGGAACTGATCGGCTGCCGGATAATGGCCGGAATAGCGGTAAAGGCAAATATGATAATCCAGTAGGTCCAGCACTTTTATAGTGGTTTTGGGGAATAACACCTCGACCAGCTTTTTGGTATCACTTTCCCGTCGGGCGCTGCTTAAAATTACAATTGGTTTGTTGTTAATCTTTATACCCAGCCTGCATCTATAAAGTACCTTTTAAGGATAATCAGCTTAAAATTACGTAATTTGCCTTTGAACAAAGCAGGTATATCTTTAGTTACAGAGACAAGCTGTCGCATTTTTCCTTTATGAATAAATCTTATTGCCCAAGCCTCACAGCGTACGAGCGCAGAAAAACCCGCGTGGTGAACATTGGCGGCCTGCCAATGGGTGGTGATTATCCTATCCGTGTGCAGTCGATGACGACGGTAGAAACTATGGATACCATGGGTTCAGTGGAGCAGTGTATCCGCATGATAGAAGCAGGGTGCGAGTATATACGTATTACAGCGCCAAGTATCAAAGAAGCTGAGAACCTCAAAAACATTAAAGAGGAATTAAGCAAGCGGGGGTATAACGTGCCTCTTATTGCTGACATCCATTTTACCCCGAACGCTGCTGAGGTAGCGGCACGCATTGTAGAGAAGGTGCGTGTGAATCCGGGGAATTATGCCGATAAAAAGAAGTTCCAGGTAATAGAATATGACGATGCTTCCTACCAGGCAGAGCTGGACCGAATCCGGGAGCGGTTCGTGCCGCTCGTTCTAATATGCAAAGAACACGGAACGGCTATGCGCATCGGCACCAATCACGGTTCACTGTCAGATCGCATCCTGAGCCGCTATGGCGATACACCGCTGGGCATGGTGGAGAGTGCGCTGGAGTTTCTGCGTATCTGCGAGGATGAAGGCTATTATGATATCGTTATATCTATGAAAGCCTCCAACACGCAGGTGATGGTGCAGGCCTACCGCCTGCTGGTGCAGAAACTGGAGGAGGAAGGCATGCAGCCTTACCCGCTCCACCTTGGCGTAACTGAGGCTGGCGAGGCGGAAGACGGACGTATAAAATCGGCTGTGGGCATTGGCACTTTGCTGGAGGATGGTTTAGGGGACACGGTACGTGTTTCGCTAACAGAGGCGCCTGAGGCAGAAGCTCCGGTGGCTAAAGCGCTCATTGACCGTTATGAGCATCGTGCAGAAAAGGCAACGCCTATGAAACCTGTTTGCAACGTACCTATCAACCCGTTTCAGTATCACCGTAGGGAGACAGCAGAGGTAGGGAACCTGGGAGAAACGAATGTGCCGCGTGTGGTGGCAGACCTGAGCCGCCTGACTGAATTGCAGTATGCTGACCTGAAATGTGTGGGCCACCTGTACTCCATGCTGCTCGACAAGTTCAACATGAATGACCAGGGAGCAGACTTTATTTATACCGGAGACACTCCCATCAGTTTTATGCTGCCAAACGGCCTGAAGGAGATTGTAAATTATGATGCCTGGCTAACGGCTGAAGAAAGAAAGGACCGCCATCCGCTGCTGCATGCAGAACAGTATCTAAAGAGCGTGGATCGGCATGACACATTAAACTTTATTCAACTATCTATCAGTGATCTGACAAACGAATTGTTAGAGCGCCTGAAGCAGGATGCGACGGCGGTACTGATGCTGCAAACTAGTAATGCCCACGCGATGCCGGAGCTGCGCAAATGCTTTTTCCGCTTGATGAACAATGGTGTGCAGACCCCCTGCATCATAAAGCGTGCCTATGGCCAACTGACGCCTGACGAGATACAACTCTATGCTTCCACAGATGTGGGTGGTTTGCTGATTGACGGATTGGGAGATGGTGTCATGTTGGGAACAGAACTGCTTCCTGAGCAGGAGAAAGGGGAGTGGCTGGAAACAATCGGGCAGTACAATAGTTTAAGCTTTGGAATACTACAGGCGGCCCGTACCCGCATGAGCAAAACGGAGTATATCAGCTGCCCTAGCTGCGGCCGCACTTTGTTTGATTTACAGGAAACCACTGCCATGATTCGGAAACGCACCGATCACCTGAAAGGTGTGAAGATCGGTATCATGGGTTGTATTGTAAATGGCCCCGGCGAAATGGCGGATGCAGATTATGGCTATGTGGGCGTAGGAAAAGATAAAATCGCACTATATCGTGGTCAGACTGTTATTAAAAAAGCTGTGCCTGCCGACCGTGCTGTGGATGAGCTAATTGAATTGATACGGGAGGATGATAAGTGGATTGAGCCTGTGCGGTTAGAGGATTAAACATCTTCTTGAAGTAAGAGATACATGTTGTTTTTTATTTTCTTCATTCGCACTTTAAAGCAATCTTTTCACTCCGGTATATGTTTATCATATTGTAATGCAGGAGCTATTTGCTAGCAGTTGCTCTATAGTCAAACTATAATTACTAACTGAAAATTTATATGAAGGGATTATTCGATTTCTCTGAGTTGGGAAACTATTTCTTCCGCAAAAAAGACCCTAATCGTAAAACCAATTTCAACCTGCGCGCCATGCACACCATCAACAAGATATCGATGGGTATGTTCCTGGCTTGCATTATTTACTTCATCATCACCCACTGGTAACAGTGCATATTGAGGGCTTCAGAACATATTGCTTGGCCAAACCCGGAACAACAGAAGAACTTCCTTTTGATGACGATATGCTTGTTTTTAAAGTGGGAGGTAAAATGTTTGCCTTGTGCAGCCTTGCTTATTACGACAAAGGCATTAGCCTGAAATGTGCCTGAGAAGGCGGTAGAGCTGCGGGAGCAGTATCCGCAAGTGTCTCTGGGATACCACATGAGCAAACTGCACTGGAACACGGTACTGCCGGAAGCTCGTTTACCCGACCAACTTCTCCGTAGCTGGATAGATGATTCTTAAAAGCTGGTGTGGGCTAAGCTGACAAAGAAAGTAAAGCAGGAAACAGATTTTAACAATAGCTAAATTGAAAAGAGCCACTCAGCAGTGGCTCTTTTGTTTTGGGGAGAGTACATAAGAAGGAAAATACATACATGATTTTTTTATGTAGGTACATCTCCGAAAAAATGGGCTTTAAGAATGAAAAAGCACTTTCTATAGAATTTTTCTATGTGTTTGATAAAGTTGTAGCATGAAAAGCAATGAAGTTTAAAACTTTTTAGCTATACTTGATAAACTCACCTGACAACTTGTATGATATTAGAGAACGAAATTGGCATTGCTGCCTTTCGAAATGAATGGCAGAAAGCAAGTGTAAGCATTCTGTACACCTATGGCTTTCTTTCGAATGGTTACGAAAATTTCTTTAAAAGACATGGTCTGACTACGCAGCAGTATAACGCTCTTCGCATTTTAAGGGACCAGTTCCCTAAACCTGTTTCCACTTCTTTCCTGCGAGAAAAGATGTTAGATAAGATGTCTGATGCCTCCCGGCTTGTGAGTAGGCTTGGTGCCAAAGGACTGGTAGAAGTAACACAGAATTCAGCAGATAAACGCCTTGTTAATATTGTAATATCAGAGGAAGGACAAAATGTAATTGGTGCTATCGATAAAGATTTATACCAACTGGATGCGCTCATGAAGGGAATTACAGAAGAAGAAGCTACTACATTAATTGAACTCCTTTACAAAGTAAGAGAATCCTTAAAAACAGCGGATGAACGCATTGCTACCAAGGAGCAAGTAGACGCTGATGCATAATATATAGCTTTTTATTTAGCTACATTTAAAAGAGGTAGAAGAGGCTGTGCTTCTCTTCTACCTCTTTTGTTTTTTGATAAGCTGGTAATAGCAGCCATCGGTAAAAAGTCAAAGCCACTAAGCTTTAGGCTTAGCGGCTTTGCAAAATCAGTTAATAGATTTAAGGGGTTACACCACCACGTTTATTATCTTGTTAGGTACGATGATAATTTTCTTTGGTGCTTTCCCTTCTATAAACTTTGCCACCTGCTCATCGTTAACAACAGCTTTCTCCATTTCCTCCTTTGGCGTATCGAGTGCAAAGGTCATCTTCGCACGCATTTTACCATTAATTGAAACGGGGTAGTCAAAAGTGCTTTCTATAAGGTACTTTTCTTCCCATTTTGGGAAGGCAGCATAGCTGATACTCTCATTGTGGCCCAGTTTCTCCCACAACTCTTCGGTGATATGCGGCGCGTAAGGCGATAGTATAATGGTCAGAGGCTCCAGGATAGCGCGCTTGTTTGTCTTGAGCTGCGTCAGTTCGTTCACGCAAATCATGAACGTAGAAACAGAGGTGTTGAAAGAAAAGCGCTCAATATCTTCCTCTACTTTCTTTATCGTTTTATGCAGCGACTTCAGCTCCTCAGCTGTTGGAGCAGCATCTGAAACGTTGAAGTTGCCGGAATTGTCGTGAAATAGTTTCCAGTAGCGCTTTAGGAACTTGTTCACGCCGTCCATGCCATTGGTGTTCCAGGGCTTGAACTGCTCCAGTGGCCCCAGGAACATCTCATACATCCGCAGTGTATCAGCGCCCTGCCGCTCTACGATATTGTCCGGGTTCACCACGTTGTACTTTGACTTCGACATTTTCTCTATCTCTATACCGCAGAGGTATTTGCCATCTTCCAGAATAAATTCTGCCGTTTTGTATTCTGCACGCCATGTTTTGAAGGCTTCCAGGTCCAGCACATCATTGTCTACAATATTCACATCTACATGCAGGGCAGTGGTATCATACTGGTCCTTCAAGCCATAAGAAACAAAGGTGTTACTGTCTTTTACCCGGTAAATAAAGTTAGACCGGCCCTGTATCATCCCCTGGTTAATCAGCTTCTTGAATGGTTCCTCTTCCACTACCAAGCCCATGTCAAACAGGAACTTGTTCCAGAAGCGGGAGTAGAGGAGGTGGCCTGTCGCATGTTCTGATCCTCCTATGTACAGGTCCACATCACGCCAGTACTTGATGATGTCTTTGTCAGCGAAAACTTCATCATTCTTCGGGTCCATGTAGCGGTACCAGTACCAGCTAGAGCCTGCCCAACCTGGCATGGTGCTCAGTTCGTACGGATACTGGTCTTCATACTTCCAATCTATGGCACGGCCAAGCGGTGGCTCACCTGTTTCAGTTGGCAGGTAAGCATCAATTTTTGGTAACTCCAGAGGCAGATCACTTACATCAAGCAGGTGCGGCACACCATCTTTAAAGTATACCGGCACCGGCTCACCCCAGTAGCGTTGGCGGCTGAACACAGCATCACGCATCCTGAAGTTAATTTTGCTCTTGCCAATATTATTCTCTTCCAGGTACTTCACCAGCAAAGGCTGCGCCTCCTGGTACGTCAGGCCATTTACCATTTCAGAGTTCACGTAACGGCCCTCTTTGGTAGCATCAGCTTGTGTATCCAGATCTTTCTGGCCATCCAAAATCTGCACGATAGGCAAGCCAAAATGTGTGGCAAAGTTCCAGTCGCGCTGGTCACCGGATGGCACAGCCATTACAGCCCCTGTTCCATAGCCAGCCAGAACATAATCTGCTATATAAACAGGTATTCTTTCCTTGTTGTAAGGGTTGATGGCATAAGCTCCCGTGAAGGCACCTGAAACTGTCTTCACGTCTGTCATACGTTCCCGCTCAGAACGGTTTTTGGCTACGTTCACATAATCATCTACCGTTTTGCGCTGCTCCTCTGTGGTAATCTGATCGACCAGCTCGTGCTCCGGGGCCAGTACCAGAAACGTGACACCATAAACAGTATCCAGGCGGGTCGTAAACACTTTGATTTTTTTGTCTATGCTTTCAAGTGGGAAAGACATGATCGCTCCGACGGACTTTCCGATCCAGTTGCGCTGCATTTCCTTTACCGGTTCCGGCCAGTCGATATCCTCCAGCCCCTGTAACAAACGCTCGGCATAGGCCGTGATGCGCATCATCCACTGGCGCATCAGCTTGCGCTCCACCGGATAGCCGCCACGCTCCGACACGCCACCTACTACTTCGTCGTTTGCCAGCACAGTTCCCAGTGCAGGGCACCAGTTCACCACCGCTTCGGCCACATAAGTCAGCCTGTACTTCAGCAGCATCTCCGACTGTTCCTGCTCGTTCATATGTTTCCACTCGTCGGCCGAGAAAGCGGGGGTGTCTTCGTCACAAGTAGCATTTACGTTTCTGTTACCATGCTGCTCAAACTCCTTCACAAGTTCTGTGATTGGCTCTGCTTTATCTGAGTTGATGTTATAGTAGCTGTTAAACAGCTGCATGAAAATCCACTGCGTCCATTTGTAATAGCCCGGGTCAGAAGTTCGGATCTCCAGGTCCCAGTCGAAAGAAAAGCCCAGATTCTTTAGCTGCTCCACATAGCGCGTAATGTTCTCTTCCGTGGTAATAGCAGGATGCTGGCCGGTTTGGATAGCATACTGCTCAGCAGGAAGCCCGAAAGAGTCAAAGCCCATTGGGTGGAGCACATTGTGGCCGGTCAGGCGCTTGTAGCGGCTTACTATGTCAGAGGCAATATAACCAAGTGGGTGGCCTACATGCAGGCCGGCGCCAGAAGGATATGGAAACATATCCATGGCGTAGTACTTTGGCTTATTGCTTTTGGCAGCGGCTTTAAAGGTATGTTTCTCTTCCCAGTAACGCTGCCACTTTTTCTCAATCTGATTAAAATTGTACTCTGACATTGTTTATTTCCGTGTTCGTTAAATCGGTATGAAACCGCTAAGATAATTCTTAATTATTAAATTGTTGAATGGCTGCATTGCTAATTGTTCAACATGCTCCAGTATCCTGTTCTAAATGCAAAGCGAAATCTGATACAGGCTTTAATGTATATGTGCCTTCACTATCAGTTCAGCCATTTAATCGTTTAACAAATAGGTATACCTTTGTAAAAACATGGAAGAAGATGGAGAAGAAACAAGACTTGCTCGATATACTGCACCTGATTTATGTGATGGACCCCATGTGCTCGTGGTGCTATGGCTTTGCCCCGGTCATTAAGCAGATAGTAAAAGAGCAGGAGGGAACCATGCAGTTTAAGCTGGTGATGGGCGGGCTGAGACCAGGCACCGAACAGCCACTGGATGAGCAGATGAAGGAATCCATCAAACACCATTGGCAGGACGTGGAGAAAATATCAGGACAACCCATTGATTATTCTTTTTTCGAACGGGAGGATTTTGTATATGACACGGAGCCGGGTTGCCGAGCTGTGGTTACTGTGCGCTACCTGAAACCAGCCGCAGAGTTTGAGATGGCTGAGGAGGTACAAAATGCTTTTTACGCTCAAAACCAAGATATAACAAAGCCTGAGGTGCTGTCAGCTATTGCCAGTAGATTTGACTTAGATACAGAGGCTTTTCTGGAAAAGTTTAACTCAGAGGAGATGAAAGAAAAGACGCAGCAGGATTTTGTTATTGCGCGGCACCTGCAGGCAAACGCCTTTCCCAGCCTGTACCTGCTGAATGGCACCAGCGTACACTTACTAAGCCGTGGCTACCGCACCCATGATGGCATGTCTGCTCATTTAAGGAAAGCATTGGAGAAAATAAATAGCCAGTAAGAGGCGCAACAGCTATATAGCTGTGTGTAACAGTTTCTTATTGTTCGTTGTAACTAGTTTATACTAATCATCAACGCTATGAAGAAGCACCATGCACTTACAGGCGTCTGCCATATCACGCACAAGCAGCTCCCGCTGCGATACCTTGTCATAGGGTCCAGCATACGCAAGAATATATTTGATTTAATTAAAGCTGATCATCCTGATTTTGATGAAAAGTCTTTCATCACGCTGGACCAGTTAGGGGTATATAGAAAGAGGTACCTGGAGCAGTTACTCATAAAGGAAATGGGTGAACTGACAACAGTAGAGCAGGAGGTGATAAAAAGTATCAGTGATCAGGAGTTGGTCACCAGTAACTTTGAAGGCGAACTTGCTGAAAACACTTCTTTAGGCGACCGGATGGCAGATCATATCGCCAGCTTTGGGGGCAGCTGGCGGTTTATTAGCCTTTTCTTTTCCTTTCTGCTGCTCTGGATTCTTGTAAATGTCTATGTCCTATCCGTAAGGCCTTTCGACCCTTACCCTTTCATTTTACTAAACCTGATACTCTCTTGCCTTGCTGCAATACAGGCACCCATAATCATGATGAGCCAGAACCGGAAGGAGTCAAAAGACCGGCAGCGCTCAGAGTATGATTATAAGGTGAACCTGAAGGCGGAACTAGAAATCAGGCTGCTGCACGAAAAAGTAGATCACTTGATTGTGCACCAAAACCAGCGCCTGATGGAGATTCAGCAGATACAGGTAGACCTGCTCGAGGACATCATGGCGCGATCAAAAGCCTAAGTTATACTGCTGCTAGCACACCTTTAGCCGGATCTGAACCATCCCAGGTGCCTGTGCTATAGATAGTCTTAAAGCGGGCAAAGAGTTCTTCGCTGTACCACTTTTCGGACCGGGTGCGGCGCATCACCTCCTGGTGCTGTGGGTCTTTGTAAGCATATTGTTTCATCGCCTCCACCGACTCCCATATACTAAAAGTTGCCTGCCGTATAAAAGGCAATTCTCCCAATCCGATAGAACAAAGCAGCCCTTCTGCCTCGTTCAGAGCTGCACTGGTGCGCAACCCAAAGCGGATAAAATTAGGCAGTCGCCTTAAATTGATGCTGGCACGGGTAAGTACGGCAACAGGCCCATGCGTATACTTTTCAGAAAGTGCAGGAGCAAAGGGCTCTTGCCCGTCCCATTGCCCGTGCGACTGGTAAGGCAGCAGTTTCACAGTCCAAATTTCATCAGTGTGCTGTCGGTATTCCTGCATCAAGTCGGAATTTTTAAGAAAGTCATCTGCTGCTGCCTCACTCTCCCAGGTACAAAATAAGCCGTAGCGCCTAAAGTTGGGTTTTAAACTAAAACCTTTGCCTTGTCCGCTACCCAGCAATTTGTAAAAGCGCAGGCCCGGCACTTTTTCAAGCTTAGAACCGGAAGTACCCATCTGCGCCAGTCCCCAACGGACATGGCCACTCCGGATGCCAAAAAGCGTGAGGGTGGTTAATCTGGCAGAAGAAGTTTGTGGTGTTTCAGGCAAAGGATTTCTAATTTCAGGTTGATGAATGTGAAAGTTATTTTTATAATCTTGTTATTTAGCTGTACTAGCAAACAATGCGCGATTTCATTTTATAAAACACAAAAACACCTGCCGAACAGGATTGTTCAGCAGGTGTTTTTTGTTTTTCTTCAGTACATCAAGTTTTAGGTTTAGTGCTTCTTGTGTGTCTACAGGTTGATTTTCTTATTTTCACCTGCATCTGGTCTTTCTCCTGTTAAAGCAGCTTTAACTACACCGTAGAGGTGTATCACTGCACTGTTAGGAGCATCCCAATATTCGGCTTTATCAATAGTTACTTTAATCAGGCCAACATTCGGATCATCCTTACCTTGTGGGAACCAGGTTTTCATAAGTGGATTCCAGAGTTCTTCAATTTTCTGCTTGTCACGCAGCACTCTTGCTTTACCCGAAACAGATACATAATGCTCATCGCTTGGCTTGGAATAGCTGAGGTTCACATGAGAGTCATGTGCAATTTCATGCGATTTGCCAGACTCATAGCCGGTAAAGAACCAGATTTCACCGTCTGCCTTTGTTTCCATGGCACGCATGGGGCGGCTGCGAAGGCACCCGTCATCATCCATGGTTGTCATCATCGCCACATCTATATCTTTAATTAATTCTACCAGTTTCTCCAGGTTTTTCTTTGTATTTGGGTCGTTATTCATAGTTTTACATGTTCGGTTTCTTGTTTGATTACGGGTGGCGACGGCTTTGGGTTTATAAGAGCAAGCTGCTACAGGACCCGCAAATCAGGCATCAAAACATTAAGAGCAGCTGTCTGTTAATTCTATCTGCCTATATAGTCTTCTTTTGAATTTTTTAGCACATATTTATTTATCCGGTGAAGATGAGGCCTTGCTGATAGGTAACTTTATTGCCGACGCTGTGAAAGGAAAACAGGTAGATTTATATACGCCTGGCATAGCCAAAGGCATCCGACTGCACCGCCTAATTGACCATTATACAGACACACACCCTGTTGTAGCTGAAACCAAGGCCCGCTTACGGCCAAAGTACCGCAAGTTTGCACCTGTTATTGCCGATATGTACTACGACCATTTTCTGGCCGCCAACTTTGAGAATTATGCACCTAAGCCCCTGTCAGCGTTCGCGCAGGAGGTATACGCGCTCATCCAGCAGCACTATGAGCTGCTGCCGCCCCGTGTGCAGCACCTTTTCCCGTACATGCAGCAGCACAACTGGCTGCTTTCATATGCCCAGTTGGAGGGAATAGCCCAGGCGCTCACCGGCATGAGCCGCAGGGCAAAGTTTGTATCGGGTATGGAAACGGCAGGAGAGGAGTTGCAGGAGCACTATACTTTATATGCCGCTGAGTTTGAAACTTTTTTCCCGGAACTCGTGCAGTTTGTGGAAGGAGCAAAAAAAAGTTTGTGAGCACTTAAAACTTCTGAAGTAAGAAAAGCAGTTTTGAACTATAAAAAAGGAGCGACTTTTCAGCAGCTCCTTTTTTATTGAATATAGTAGTTTGTATTAATGCTGATGGCCGCCTTCGCCATGCACGTGACCGTGATCAATTTCTTCTTTCGTGGCGTCACGTACATCCTGCACTTTGCCTTTGAAAAATAACTGCTTGCCGGCCAGCGGGTGGTTAAAGTCCATTGTAACGGTTTCTTCACCAACCTCATGCACACGGCCCTGTAATTGATTACCTTCACTATCGGCCATGGGTATGTAATTTCCCTCTTCCAACATGTCGTTCGGAACGGAGCCATCTACTTCAAAAACATTTATAGGAAGTTCTACAACTGCTTCCTCGTTATATTCGCCATAACCATCTTCTGTGTCCAATTTGAAATCAAAATTATCGCCTGTATTTAGGCCTTGCAGACTTTCTTCAAACTGCTCAGGCAAGCCACTCATGCCGTAAATAAACACCATCGGCTGTTCTTCGGTGGCTGTTTCAATCAGGTTCTGCTCATTGTTCTCGTCTAGTATCCGGAGTTCGTAGGTAAGCGTCACCACTTTGTTTTGTTCTATCTTCATGCTGTATCGTTTGAAGGTTTTAGAAGTGAGTTCTTAAAGTTAAGATTTATGGGTTAAAACGCCATAGAAACAGGCGCATTATGCTCTTCTACCGCTAAATTCCCACCCTCTTTTACCTTCCTGTTTCTATTTTGTTTGTTTTGCTGTCTAGGGCATGCACTCGGTTAACTCCCAGGCGCTGCGGTAGGAATTTATACTTTCTACGTACGTAAGAAACGCAGCATAGTATGGATGCTGGCTTAAAGTGGCGCTGTCGCCAACAACAACCAGTTTTTTCTTTGCCCGTGTCATGGCTACGTTCATGCGCCGGATATCGGCCAAAAAGCCAATCTCACCGCTTTCGTTGCTGCGGGTCATGCTGATGTAAATGATATCCCGTTCCTGCCCCTGGAAACTGTCCACAGTACCAATAGAAAGCAGCCGCTTCAGCTTCAGATCATGCAGATCCGGCATATGCTCTACACGGTCCTGCAGGTAATTGATTTGTGCCCGGTAAGGCGCTATTACACCAATGCGCAAAGGCTCAGCTTCATTTTCTGCAGGGGTATAGTCTTTCAGCAGAAGCGACAGGTGGTTGAGCAGCAGGTTCGCTTCATCGGGATTGGCAGAGCTTGTGCTTTCCGGCGTTTCCACCTCATTGTACCCGCAGCCAGCTGTATCCACAAACTCCATGGCCAGTCCTGGCGCAAAGTGCGGGTCATACTGATGCAGGTCGCTGTTGCGCACGCTTTCATGTGCCTCCAGTTCTCCCTCATAAAACTGCTGGTTCGAGAATTCCATGATGTTGTGGTGCATGCGGTACTGCGTCTTCAGCATGACCGATACCTCTGGCTGGCGCTCCACACATTTCTCAAACAGCGATTTGCCCAGTCCGCCTTTTTCTGCCTCAAACGATTTTACAGTTGGCGGTAACTGGCAGTGGTCACCGGCCAGTACAACACGCTTGGCACGGCTTATTGGTATCCAGCAGGCTGGCTCCAACGCCTGTGCGGCTTCGTCTATAAAAACCGTTTCATATTCCAGGTGACGGATGGCCCTGTTGGCGGCACCCACCAACGTACACGTAATCACTTGTACACTATTCAGCAGGTCTTCTGTAATATATTCTTCCACACGGTCTGCCTCGTCCAGCAAACGCTTGCTTTCTGATTTGAAGAACTGCCGCTGTGCCCGCTCTTCGTATCCGAATTTGCGCTTGTACTGCGTAGCCATGCGCTTATACTCTTCTGCCGTTTTGCGGTAATCCTTCAGGTTCTTATAAGAGCGGTGCCCCATGATCTGGGCATCCAGTGTATGCTCCAGCAGCACATCCGACACCCGCGACGGATTACCGATGCGTATAACATTTACGCCTTCCAATGCCAGTTTTTCAGTGAGCAAATCCACAGCGGTGTTGGAAGGGGCCGTTACCAGGAGCCGTTTCTGCGTCTCCAGCGTTTTCAGAATAGCCTGCACCAGGGTAGTTGTTTTACCTGTGCCTGGAGGGCCGTGGATGATTGCCACGTCTTTTGCCTGCACAATCTTTTGCACCGCATTGTTCTGCGAAGGGTTCAGCGCAGAAATAGCCTCCATCTGCTCATCCGTGAAGCGGGGAGCGGCATCACCTAGCAGAATATCGCGAAGCTCAGCCAGGCGGGTTTTATAGGCATCTATCGTTTTTTTTATGGCGATCTCCATCTCGCGGTAGCTCATCTCATCAAAGGTGAGGTCTATCCCGAGACGGCCATCGTCAATCCAATCCGGTAAATCTTCTTTGTTAGTGGCCAGCAGCACCTTATTGCGCTTCAAGCCAACAATCACGCCGTTCAGGTTCTGCCGTTCACCATTGTTGCTGTTGCTGAATATAGCCGCTGATTTGCCTGTCTGGAAGAGGTGTAGCTGGTCGCGGTCTTTTGTGCGTTCCAGTTCCAGCACAACCTTGTTCCCAAAACCAATTTCTTCTTTTGTAATTGTAATTGGATACCAGCAGAAGCCCATCGCCTTGCGTTCTGCAACGGTGCTTTTCATGCTCTTAATTTTATATTGCTGGCGGTCCTCTTCCTGTTCAATCTTCAGCAGTTCCTGTACCTGCCTCAGTTCATTTAATATTTCGCTCATGTATATCAAAAAAAGAAAGGCTGGCATCAATGCTCCAGCCTTTCGGTATTTTATAAAAGAAACAGGCAGTTGTAAAACAATATTTACTGCCTGAATTGTTAGTTATCTGCAGCAGGTACATGACAAATACCATGCCTCTTGAAATTCCAGATTAACCGATAGATGGCTTGATAGCCAGTGGTTTATCAACTTCGGATATACTGCTTTTATTTTGCTGCTTTCTTCTTACGTGATTTTGCAGGGGAACGGTTCAGACGTACCTGCAGGAAGATGGCATACAGCAGCAGCATAAAGGATGTTACACCCAACACTGATATCACTTTATCTTTACCATAACGTAGGTTAGACGACTCTGCTACCTGTACTTCTAAGTCTTTAATGGTGCGCTCACGCTTCTTGATATTTGTTTGAAGCGTTCTGATCTGGCCTTGTAACTCTGCTATCTGGGCACTCACAATGCGCTGATCCTGCACTGTCATCTTGCCTTCGCGCTGTATCTCCACAGTACTCTCCGCCACCTTCCGGATGCTTGCCTCTTTGATGGCTGCAATCAACTCGGAGTCTTTGTTGATGATTTTCTTAAGGGTTTCGATAATGCTGATGAGGTCATTTTTAGATTTTTTACCCCAGAAGTTACTGTTTTGCTGGCTGTAGAACTGATACTCCAGCACCAGTTGCTCCCGCTCGCTCATCAAATCGGTCAGCTTTTCCTGCTGTTGGGCCTGTACTCCTGCAAACCAAAGGCAGCACACGGCCATGGCCAATAGTCTTTTCATCATCGCTCCTAAACTTTACTCACAAGTTACACGCAAATATGGCCACCTTATTGGATAAGCGCCAATTTATTTTTGTGGAACCTTATAAAAAAGCAGAATAAGCACCGGCAACAGGTACAGGTCGGCCACCACGGCAAACACAAGCGTCAGACTTACGAATAACCCTACATAGAAGGTAGCATCGAAGGTTGAGAGCACCAAAGTAAGGAAGCCTGCGGCTAGAATACAGGAGGTGATAATAATGGCCTTGCCTGCGGAGATAAAGGTTCTCTTTAATGCGTATGGTAATGATTTACCAGCCATCAACTCCAGTTTCAGCTTGCTCAGGAAATGAATGGTATCATCCACAGCAATACCGAAGGCGATGGTGAAAATAATGGAGATAGATACATTGAGGTTGATGCCCAGAAAACCGATCAAACCTCCGATCATCAGCAAGGGGATGATGTTTGGCACGAGCGAGATGAGCACCATGCGGAGGGAGCGGAAAATAAGCCCTACAATGACTGCAATCACCCCAAAGGCGATAAGGAGCCCCTGCATCATATTAGTAGTAACGTACTCGTTGTTCTTGTCCAATAGAATGGAGCTGCCGGTAAGGCGGGTGCGTAGATAGTTTTCGTTGATGTTCTGATCCATGAAGCTGCGAAGAGAGTCATTCAGCACAGTGGCGCCTGCACTCCCTATGTCTGACATTTTGCCAGACAAGCGACCTTCTTGCGCATCTTCTGTCACAACTCCCCTTAACTCGCTGCGTCCCTGAAAAGCCTGCAGCCGCCTCTTGATGCTTTGCATCTCGCGCTTGTTTTCCGGCAAGGTATAAAAGTCACGGAGACCGCCATTTTGCGCCCTGTTGATTGTTTTGACCACTGTGGCGGGCGAGGTCACAAAGTTCAGCCCATAGGTATTGTAGAGGAACTGCTCCAGTTCTTCTATTTCCTGCAACACTTCCAAGTCGTAAATGCTATGGCCTTCTGCGGCTATCAGGTGCAGCTCAAAGGGACGCACACCGGAGAACTTCTCCTCGAAATACTGGAAATCCTGCAGAATGGGATCATCGTCTCCTAAGTCTTCTAAAAGAGTGGTATCCACTTTTATCTGGCTGATGCCGACAATGCTCAACACAATGATAACAGCACTGGTAGAAAGGATGGCTTTGGGATGTATAAGTACATAACGAAACATGCGGCGCAACAGCATTGGCCAGGAGAAACTGAAACGGCTTTCCGGCACCGGCTTTGGCTTCTTCAGCAGGAGTAACATAGCCGGCAGCAAGGTGAAGGCAAGCGCAAAAGCCAGGAAGATAGCAATGGCTGTGTAAAGCCCAAAATCCCGGATGGGCACAATAGCGGTGGTGAGCAGCGTCAGGAATCCGATGGCGGTGGTAAGGGAAGTCAGAAACGTGGCGAGGCCTACTTCTTTAATAGTGATTTTAAGAGCCGGGACTTTTTCCATACCGTGTCCTATCTCCGTTAAATAGCGCGACAGGATGTGAATGACATCTGACATTCCCACTACAAAAAGAATAGTAGGCAGCAGCATCGTCATCACATCCAACGACTTGTTAAACAACCCCATCACACCCAGCGCCCAGAGTACCGACAGCAGTACCACCACCAGCGGCACAATCACGCCCCAGCCCGTCCGGAAGGTAATCCAGAGAAACAGTATAACCAGCAGGATCGAGGCTGACATGAAAATGGCTAACTCTATCTTCATCTTCTCCACAAAAACCGACTGCGCCAGCGCCTTCCCCGCAATATGACTTTCTGTTAATCCCAGATGCTCCAGCTGGTCGTACAGGGAGGCCATCAGGGTATCGCTGGCTCCTTTACCTAAATCATCTGTTGTCTGCATAAACAGGGAAACAGCAGTCGCATCTTCTGAAAACAAAGTACCGACCAACTCCCTGGAGTTGTAAATATTCAGAGAGTCCTGGGCATACCGATCGGGCTCGTCTACGTGCAGGTACGGAATTTCAAAAAAGCCAAACTGCTCAATTACAGGGCTTTTTACAGTAGTAGGGGAGAGCACCGCCTCCACGTTCGGCTGCCGTTGTAGAAAAGCCGTCAGGCTATCTACCCGCGTCAGGAAGTCCTGCTCAAAAATGGTTTTTTCATTGTCAAGCCCTATCAGCAGATAATCGTTGTCGTTGCCGAACGTATCGCGGAAGCTGAAATAATAGGCTAGCTCTGGATCTCCTTTCGGGAAGAAATTGTCGAAGTTATAGTCGAAGCGGAGACGGGTGGCGAAGTAGGCGCTGCATGCTGTCAGGATGGCTATCAGCAGCAGGACAAGAAAACTTAATCTTTTGTAGTTCAAGATACTATAGGTGCTTTACCAAAATTTATTGAAGTGCAAAGATACAACTACAGGCGGTTCTTTTTGTTTCAGGTAACATTGTGGCCGGTCGATTATTTAGAGCTTGAAATTTTTACAGAGATTTCTTCTGCCGGAAGGCTGAAGCATTACAACAAATCATCTTATCTTTAACTTTAGACCAATAACAAAAGCATAAAACATATCCATGAAGCAATATTTAAACTTGATGCAGCACATCCTTGACAAGGGGGTGAAAAAGGAAGACAGGACCGGAACCGGAACGCTGAGCGTGTTTGGCTACCAAATGCGCTTCGATCTGGCAGAAGGCTTCCCGATGGTGACGACAAAGAAAGTTCACCTGAAGTCTATCCTGCACGAGCTGCTATGGTTTTTGAAAGGAGAGACAAATATTCAGTATCTCAAGGAAAACGGTGTGAGCATCTGGGATGAGTGGGCGGATGAGAACGGTGACTTAGGTCCAGTTTATGGTTCGCAGTGGCGCAGCTGGCCAACGCCTGATGGTCGCCACATCGACCAGATAACACAGGTAGTTAATCAATTGAAAAACAACCCTGATTCGCGCCGTATCATCGTGAGCGCCTGGAATGTAGCCGAAATAGAGAACATGAAGCTGCCGCCTTGCCACGCTTTTTATCAGTTTTATGTTGCCGAAGGCAAGCTTTCGTGCCAACTCTACCAACGATCTGCCGATGTATTTCTGGGTGCACCCTTCAACATAGCCTCTTACGCACTGCTGGTGCTGATGATGGCACAGGTAACAGGACTGCAGCCAGGCGAGTTTATCTGGACAGGCGGCGACACGCATTTATACCTTAACCACCTGGAGCAGGCACAGCTACAATTAACGCGCGAACCCCGCGAACTGCCTGCCATGAAATTGAACCCAGAGGTGAAGGATATCTTCGACTTTACCTATGAAGATTTTGAATTGGTGAACTATAACCCGCATCCGGGAATAAAGGCGCCAGTGGCGGTATAGCTGGCAAAAGCTTTCCTTCCTTTGTTATAATTGAACAAGTCAGGAGTTGTGCTGTATGATAGTTAAAATCAAGGATGTTTTTAAAACCATCGGTACACCGAGCATCACGTACGTTAGCAGGAACGATGGGGAGTATGAAAGACTGCTAGCGGAAAACCTGGACGTGTCAGGTAAACTTTGCCTGATAACAGGACCTTCTAAAACAGGGAAATCTACGCTTTACCAGAAAGTGCTGGCTGATATAAACAGGTTGCCGCTCATTATGCGTTGTGACGGGCAGATGACCATAGACGACGTCTGGAGAAAGGCGCTGGAAGATGTAAACTTTGACCGGATTACCGCTTCCACAGCATTGGAGGATTTACAGGTGACGGGCAGCGCGAAAGTGGGTGGTAATGTTGGTTGGGCCTGGCTGGCAAAACTTATTGGCGAGGTCAGCCTGGGTATTTCCGATAAAGTGAGCGAAAGCATTGCCAGGGAAAAAATCATCTCAAAGCCCTCGCCGAAGCACCTTATCCCGATTTTAAAGAACCTGCCGTACGTTTTGGTGATCGAGGATTTTCATTATTTAGATGATGAGGTGAAGAAAAGCCTTTTCCAGCAGTGGAAAGCCTTTGTAGACGAAGAGGTTTCTGTGATTGTGCTCGGTACCACCCACCATGCCGTCGATTTGGCCTATTCTAACAGGGACCTTGTTGGCAGAATAGCGCATATAGAAATTGGCACCTGGCTCACCTCTGATATTGAGAAGATCATCACCAGCGGCTTCAGCTATCTTAACGTGCCGATAAAGAAGTCGCTGGTAAAGTTTATGGCAACAGAATGCGTGGGTTTGCCCATCATCACCCAAAGCTGCTGCTTGCGGATGTTTTTTGATAAGAGGATTTCCGAAATTGACACCAAAAAAGGTAGCCCAAAGCCTGCATTCGACATAGACGATTTATCTAAGTCTTTATACAATGTGGCACACACAGATTTTAGCGTGTTCAAAGATATTTACGACGTGATCATCCGGGGATTTCGGAAAGGCGGGCAAAAATACAACTCTTACGAACTGCTCCTGCTGATCTTCACATTAGACCCCATCACCTTCAAACTTCAGCGGCATGAGATAGACGAGAGGCTGGCGCAACTGAGTTTAAAGTTCATCACTCCTCCCGCCACTTCTATCAACAGCACGTTAGGAGTGCTTAGTAAGCTCCAGAACAAATATGCCTTTGAGCTACTGGAGTGGAGCCAGAAGTTAAAGACGCTGTACATCCTGGAACCTTCTTTTCTTTTCTACTTAAGATGGAAAGAAGATCGGAAAGTGACAGACGCGTTTGATACAGATCGCATTGAAAGGATATATCAAATCATATTCAATGACATGCCAACAAAGTTTCCAACAATTAGGATAAAGTCTTAGCAACTATTAACTTATATGCTGATAAGACATAGCGTTAATGTTACGTTCTGAAGCGCCAAAACTAAATCAGGATTTATCTGTTCCTACGCAAACAACCTAAACTATGAAACTTAAAACTACCTTAGCAGCTCTCTTTACCATAACATTACTACAGGCTAGCGCCCAACAGCGGGATATACCGGACCAAATCAAAACCAATAAAGGGGACCTCAGCATTCAGCCTATCCAGCACGGAACGCTGGTACTGAACTGGGACAACAAAACAATTTATGTAGACCCTACAGGTGGGGCAGAGGCTTTTGAAGGGATAGCCAAACCCGATTTGATCCTGATTACGGACATTCACGGTGACCATCTGAACCAGGAAACACTGGACGCACTGGAGACGAAAGGTACTCTAATGGTTGTACCGCAGGCCGTGGCGGATCAGTTGCCGGATAAATACAAGGGCCAGCTGAAGGTAATCGGGAACGGTGAAAGCACAACATTGTTGGAAATACCTATTACTGCCGTACCGATGTATAACCTGCCGGAAAGCGAGGAGACCAGGCACACCAAGGGCAGGGGGAATGGCTATATACTGAATATGGGCGGTAAAAATATATACCTTTCAGGCGACACGGAAGGAACACCCGAAATGCGTGGCCTCAAAAACATTGATGTAGCTTTTGTTTCCATGAACCTCCCTTATACCATGGATGTGTATCAGGCGGCTGATGCCGTGCTCGACTTCAAGCCAAAAATTGTTTACCCCTACCACTATCGTGGTCAGAATGGGCTAAGTGATGTACAGGCATTCCAGAACCAGGTGACGAAGCAGAACAATAAAATTGAAGTAAGGCTGAAGAATTGGTACCAGGAAAAATAGTGCTGTTTAGAAGATGGACATAAAGACAAAAGACAAAGGACAAAGGACTTCATTATTGAAAATCTTTTGTCCTTTGTCCTTTGTCTTTATTCTTTTGTCATGCTCGCTCCTATATATCCAACTGCACTTTATTGCCTGTTCGGGCCGCTTCATAAATTGCCATCAGAATACGCACATCCCGCATCCCCATTTCGCCAGGCACTCTTGATTGGCGGTTTTCCATGAAACTCTGCGCTTGCCCGTCCATCTGGCGGGCCTGCTGGTTTACCTGTGGGTAATCCATGTCGCCTTCGCTGGTTTCGCCATCTATGCCGGAGTAGCTGTAGGCTGGGTCTAATTCCCACCAGCCATTCTCAGCTTCGCCTCTTAATTTACCTGCGCTTTCATTGTAGCTGCTGCGGCAATCGGCCACAGCGCCATTCGGGAATTCCATCTGCCATGTAATTGTTTCTTCCACCTCATCAAAATACTCCGGCTTCGTTACCTCCCCAAATTGCGCCGTGATGGCCACAGGTGTTTCTCCCATAGTATATACAGCCCCCTGCACGCAGTAGATGCCCACATCCATCAGCGGTCCACCGCCTGCCAGCTCTTTATCCAGGCGCCATACATCCGGGTTTCCTATCACAAAGCTGTCGGCTGCCTCTATTCTTCGCACTGGTCCATACACCTGCTGTTGCCCTAACTCCATAACACGTAGGTTGTGTGGTTCATAATGCAGGCGGTAACCGATAGAAAGATTAACATTATTCTGGTTGCAGGCATCAATCATGCGCTGACAATCTTCTACGGATGTGGCCATGGGTTTCTCACAAATCACATGCTTCCCTGCCTGCGCTGCCCGGATGGTATACTCCGCATGCATCCCGTTTGGTAATACGACATAGACAATGTCGATGTCCTGGTTATCTTTTATCTGGTCAAAGTTTTCGTAGTTATAGATGTTCTTTTCCGGGATGTTATATTTAGATTTCCATTCCTCTGCCTTCGCAGGAGTGCCCGTTACAATACCAGCCAGGTAGCAGTTCTCTGTCTCCTGTAAAGCAGGTGCAAGCTGGTTTGTACTATAGCCACCAAGCCCAACCAACGCGACTCCTAGTTTTCTGGTTTGTGCACCATCTTGATTCGCCTGCGCCGCCTGTTCCTGATTTTCGGAATTGCCTGATTGGCATGCGTTCAGCGAGAGCAAAGGTACTCCCAAGGCTGTGGTGCCAAGTGCCAGCGAGATTTCTCTTAAAAATTTCCTGCGGTTATTTGAGCTGGGGTAGTCATAGTTTTTCATAGAACTGACGGCGGTTAGAATAAAGATAATTTTAACCTTTATAAGGAAATAGTAACAAAAGGTTAGCTTTTTAAATGAATAAGAGCCTAAATACCAGCGAAATCTGGTGAGAAAAGGCTTCTACATCTAAAACAACAGTAGCTGTAGCACCATGTCACACTTTACTTTATTTGCTGGCCTATATTTTGCAGGTTTAAGGTGTTCGGCAGCATTCTTTTCAAATCTCCTTATTTTCTATATATTTATAGATATGGGTTTGTCATGAATATCAGCTCAAGCATAGGCCGTTTTTATGATTACAGAAAAGCCATATTCAATTATTTCACTTAATTTCTTCATTCGTATATGATAAGACCATTTTTAATGACAGCATTTTGTCTGCTCTTCATTTGCTTTGCGCTGCAGGCACAGTCAGGCGCCAACAGGATAAACCCTGAGGAACTGAATTTAACGTGGGAGGTAGTAGAGGAAGGGTATCAGAATAAAAATCAGACGCTTTCGGCGCTCACCTTTCAGAATACAGGCAAAAACCCATTGCCTGCAACAGGCTGGAGCCTTTATTTTCACGCTTCACCCTCTTTTAAAGCCAAAGACAATAATGCCTCTGTAAAAATTGAGCATGTAAACGGAGATTTGCTTCGTATGGTGCCTACTGCCGGTTTCAAAAACCTTCCTGCCGGTGCCTCTAAGCGGGTTGAACTAGTATCCGCCGGGCAGATGATAAATGAGTCAAGAGCACCGGAGGGCTTTTATATTGTCTGGAACGATAATACTGCAAAGGGCTATGCTATAGGAGAGGTAACAAATAAAAAGCCTGAACAGAACAAGATCGGCTGGATTGAGCCTGGCGAGGTATACGAGCAGAACAAAGTCATTAAGGATATACCAGTAGAAAAGCTTACAAAGGTATTCCCAACGCCTGCACAATACACCGAAACAGGGCAAAGCTTCTCTTTGACTTCAGCAGTGCCTGTTATCGCTGACAATGCTTTTACGAAAGAGGCCACCTTGCTGGCTGATTACCTGTCTACGGTCTTTGGCCAGAAACCGGTGGTGAAGACTTCAGGCACAGGGAAAGCTATCCGGCTACAGCAGAAGCAGGGTATGGGAGAAGAAGCATACGAGCTACAGGTTGGGCCACAGGAGGTGGTGATAGTTGCATCCACTCCTGCAGGTATTTATTATGGCATACAGTCGTTGAAGACGCTGATGCCACCTTCAGCACTGGCTACAAAGCAAAGCGCCGTTTCACTGACAGGCGTAAACGTGAAAGATGCCCCCCGCTTTGGACATCGGGCCTTTATGCTGGATGTTGCCCGTAACTTCCATGAAAAAGAAGAGGTGCTGAAGGTGCTGGACCTGATGGCGCTGTATAAACTGAACGTGCTGCACTTTCACCTGAACGATGATGAAGGCTGGCGCCTAGAAATACCCGCTCTGCCAGAACTTACAGAAATCGGTAGCCAACGCGGACATACGCTGGATGACAAGAAAAACCTACAGCCTTCTTATGCCTCTGGCCCTGACGTGAACGCCTTGAGCGGTAGCGGCTACTATTCAAAGGCGGACTTTGTAGAGATACTGAAGTATGCGCAAGACCGTCACATCAAAGTTATTCCTGAAATAGAAACACCTGGACATGCCCGTGCTGCCATAAAAGCAATGGATGCCCGGTATGAGCGGCTGATGAAAGAAGGAAAGAAAGCTGAAGCAGAAAAATACTTGCTCCGTGATCTCAACGATAAATCAGTTTACAGTTCGGTGCAAAACTTTAATGACAACGTAATGGATGTGGCGTTGCCATCCACTTACACGTTCCTGGAGAAAGTGACGGATGAAATTCTGGCGATGTATAAAGAAGCGGGTGCGCCCATAGAAACCATTCATTTCGGAGGAGATGAGGTGCCGCCGGGGGTATGGGAAAAGTCGCCGGCCGTGCAGAAAGTAATAGCCAGCAACAGTAAGGTCAAGAATACGGATGACCTCTGGTATTACTACTTCGGGAAAGTCAATGACATGCTGAAAGAGCGTAACCTGTATCTGTCGGGGTGGGAAGAGATTGGCATGAGAAAGGTAAAACAGAACGGCAAAACAACCTATATCGCTAACCCTGATTTCGCAAATGAAAACTTCCATGTGGATGTATGGAACAACTTGGGAAGTAACATAGACCTGGCATACAGGCTTGCGAATGCGGGGTACAAAGTTGTTTTAACAAACGTAACGAACATGTACCTCGACCTTGCCTATCAAAAAGCATATGAAGAGCCTGGCTTGAACTGGGGCGGTTATCTCGATGTAGACAAGCCTTTCTACTTTATACCATACGACTATATGAAGAACATGAAAGTGGATACGGATAACAAGCCAATTAATCCTAGTGTTTTTGCTGGTAAGGAACGGTTGACTGAGGCAGGAAAGAAAAACATTGTGGGTCTGCAGGCTCCTCTTTGGAGTGAAAATATCAGAACGCCGGAGCGCCTGGAGTATATGCTGCTGCCAAAATTATTAGGGTTAGCAGAAAGAGCCTGGGCTCCGGATCCGGTTTGGGCGACAGAAGCAGACGCGGCGAAAAGCGAGACAGCTTATAACGAGGCGTGGTCAGAGTTTGTAAATATTCTGGGTAAGCGGGAACTGCCTCGCCTGAATTATTATGCAGGCGGCTTCAACTACCGCATCCCGACTGCCGGGGCTACGGTGGAAAATGGCAAAGTAGTAGCCAATGTTCAGCTGCCAGGTTTGGAGGTGCGGTATACCATTAATGGTGCAGATCCAACGAAAAATAGCACGTTGTATACAGGGCCTATTTCTGAAAAAGGCACTGTTAAGTTCAAAGTGTTTGACTCTATTGGCAGGGCCGGCAGAGTAACTATTATAGAAAACAAGTAAGGTAAAGGCGCTTTAAAAACGCATTAAAAAGGAGGTATGGCTAGTCCAAGAGTCGAAATCAATTATTGCACGCAGTGCCGCTGGCTGATGCGTGCCGCCTGGATGGCACAGGAGCTTCTGACAACTTTTGAAACCGAATTAGGAGAGGTGGCACTAGTGCCTGGAACAGGAGGCGTATTTGATGTGCACCTGAATGGCGTGCTTATCTATTCCCGAAAGGAGGAAGGCCGCTTTCCGGAGTCTAAAGAGCTGAAGCAGTTGGTGCGGGATAAGATTGCACCGGAGCGGCCCTTGGGCCACAGCGATCGCAAATAAATACTGGCAAGGGCGAAAAGTATACCTACTGTTACCCAGCATTCTAAACAAAAAAGCGGAGACTCATGAAGAGCCTCCGCTTTTTTGTTTAGAATGTTCCTATACCGCTACGCCTTGCGTGGACGATCAGGGCCACTATTAGTTCTGCGATTTCTCAGTTCTTCTTCAGTGAGTTTATCTACCTCTACATCCGTTTTGCGAACTGTACCATGGATATCCTCTACGCGCTCATCTACCTCTTTGCCTATATTTACTTCTTCCACCACGCGGGCTTCTTTGTCAACCATAGGCACTTCAGCATGCTCGGTAATTTCTATGTCTCCTTCTTTAAAGGAATTGATATCGCCTGGTGTAGCTGCGCGGTTTACCGGGTTTCGTTCTACATGAACATGCTCTTCGCGCAAGCGCAGGTGTTCTTCAATCGGGCGCTCTATGATGCGACTGCGCACACGCACGCCTCCAGTTTCTACAGTACGCTTGCCAACTTTCATTTCCTCTTCTATAATTGGAATAGAGGTATCTGAAGTAGTTGTGTCTCTTTTTGTTGTATTGGTAGTTTTGGAGGTATCTCTTGCTGCCGGGCTTGTGGCAGTTGTTGAGGCACGTTCATCAAGGTTCACTGCGCCATACTCATCCATTATATCGGCTGCCATTTCTGCCTCCTTCGCAGTTTTGGCATGTACCGTCACGATAGAACCTGTGCGGGCATAGGATGAATATTTTTTCGATTTTTCATCGCTACCAAACAGGTTGCTGAAGAAATTTCCAATACTGTCATCATCTTCCTCTCTTTCGTTTGCGGAAGAAGTTTGGGGTGCAATATCAATTCGCTCCCTATCAATGCCTTTGCTCACTATTTGCTGCAAGGCTGTCTGTGCTTCATTGGAAGTGTCAAAAACTCCTACTACTGTATGTGACATGATCTTTATCTTTAAAATGTTAAGTTTGTTCCAACCCGATAGTATCTGCTCTTTCTGCTCTCTACCGATTATTGGATTTGTTAAAAATACATAGAGGTTAATACGTACGGTTTTAGCTAGAGTTTTATTATAATAAAGTAGTTATAAAACTAAATATAGCTATTTTAGCTCAAATACAGACGTGAGATTTATGCATTTCCTTTACTTAAACACATATTACTATAGTTCAAATTATAATTTCAGATCATGGGCACCTTTTTACTACTGACAATTTATACTTGAAGGATATGGATAAATAAAGAGAGCCGCACATGGTAAGGATGCGGCTCTGAATCATTCTTTAACGAAAGCTTAATTTTATTCAGGGATTAGTAGACCATAAACCAGCTTCTTTGATAAACACGCGGCGGTTAAGCTTGAGCTGTGCGATTATAAACTCTGCCAAGTCTTCCGGGTGCATCACACGTTCAGGGTCGCCGCTAATCAGGTTGTTGCTTTGTGCTAACTCTGTTACCACCGTGCTGGGGGTAAGGGCGCTCACGCGTATATTATGTTTGCGTACTTCCTGCATCAGCGATTCAGAAAGACCCATTACAGCAAATTTAGAGGCACTGTAGGCACTTGTAACAGCTGCGCCCTTTTGACCTGCTGTAGATGATATGTTGATGATGTCGCCTGTTGAACGCTCTATCATGTCTGGTAATACGGCACGGGTAGTATAGTAAACACCCATCAGATTCACCTGAATGTTTTTCTCCCACTCAGCTGGCTCCAGTTCAAGGAACTTGCCGAAGGTGGCCGTTCCTGCATTATTGATTAAAATATCGATAGGTCCTAATTCCTGCTTCACCTGTACGACTGCCTTGTTCACGGCGTCGATATCTGCTACGTCGGCCGAAACAACAGCAGCTTTTACTCCTGCAGCGTTCACCTCGTTGGCAACTTCTTTAAGTTGGCTCTCGGTGCGGGCAAGTAGCCCTACATGTACACCTTCATTGGCCAATGCCACAGCTATAGCACGGCCTATGCCTTTGCCCGCGCCGGTTACGAGGGCTACTTTTCCTGCTAATGATTCCATAGTATGTTCTTAAGATAATGTGAATGCTTGTAGCTACAAATATACGGCGAAACAGATTATTTGATGTCAGTGTTTTCCGGGAATAGGTACAGATGCTACAGAAGGTGGGAATCAGCCTAATATTTTTCTGATGTCGTTGGCCTTTGCCATCAGCGCTTTTGTCTGCTCTTCGTCCCGGGCATCGATGGCATCTTTGAATTGCTGCAGCTGTGCTATATACCCGGCCAATGCCTCTGATATATTTTCCTTGTTCTGGCTGAAAATGGGTGCCCACATCTGGGGAGAGCTTTTGGCAAGGCGCACGGTAGAGGAGAAACCACTGCCTGCCATGTCAAAGATATTCTTCTGGTTTTTCTCTTTGTCAAGCACCGTTAAGCCAAGGGCAAAAGAGCTGATGTGGCTTAGATGCGATACATAGGCAAAGTGCAGGTCGTGTTCAGCGGCGGGCATATAGCGCAGGGGCATGCTGAGAGATCGGCAGAGTTGTTCCACCAACGCCAGTGAGGCAGGACGAGATTTTTCCTTTTCACAGATGATCATGGTTTTGCCCTCGAGCAAGGCCGCAAAAGCAGCCTCAGGCCCTGAATACTCTGTACCGGCGATAGGGTGTGTGGCAACAAACTGCTCTCTTTTAGGATGCGCAGCCACCGCATCACACAGCTGTTGCTTGGTAGAGCCAAAATCAATCAAAGTGGCGCCTACAGGCAATATGTCCAGCACAGCGGGCAACTGCTGCAGGATGGCATTCACCGGCGTAGCCAGCACCACCAGGTCAGCTTTGGAAACCGCCTCCTCAAAGGGTAATACCTCATCAGCTATGCCTCGCTCCATTGCCTGCTTCGCATGTTGTGGGTTGTTGTCTACACCAAGTATAATAACAGAAGTAAGCTTGGCTTTTAAGCCTAAGGCAAAAGAGCCGCCTAAAAGGCCAAGTCCGATGACGCAAATAATCATGTTGAGGAGTATGTATAAGATACTACTAAAGTGTGCTAGGTGGCACGCCGATAGTATAATTTCTTAGTGTATTGAACACTGCAAATGTAGGGACGATTTCTGATAATCAGGCTTGTTCTGCTGCTAAATGAAACTTGGGTTAGTGGAGTAGCAGTTCTCTTTTGTCGGAATGCCTTGTAGTAAAAGATAACACCTCTGACCAGCAAAGCCAGTCAGAGGTGTTAATGTTTCTCCTATATAGATTTTATTGTATTACAATGCGCTGCAGGTGAGGTTTCTGCCCATCGTGTACCTCCAGCATATAGATACCTGCAGGAAGTGCTGAAATATCTATCTGGTTATTTCCATGCTTCAGCTCGACATGCATCAATACTGCACCAGTCATACTCATCACTCTTCCTTTTGCTTCATTCGCAAGAGTTTTTATCCGGATGTAGCTATTGGCGGGATTAGGATATATGACGACGTCCTGTGATATTTCGCTTCCCAAGGTATTTGCCTCCACGCTCTGAGAAGAAGCAATACTTTGCAAGGTATTCGTAATGTTCACGCTGTAGTCTTCCACCTCTCCGTAGCCAAAGCTCTCGCAGGCTGTTTGTGCGGCATTATACTTCATAGATACCCGCATTCTTGTTTTGCCCAGTAATGCAGTAGAAGGCACACTTACGGCAGCACTTAAAGTAGCGCTGCTGGACGATGAGCCACTCACAATCAACTCACCGGAATCATCAAAGTCACCGTCCTGATTAAAGTCTATCCAGACTTTCCAGAACTCGGTATAGGCGGTGCCGGAGAAGCCGGCGCTTATGTAAAGGGTGCTGCTGCTTCCGCGCGCCACAGTGGCTGTAAGGCTGGTAAAGTCTTTATAGCCTCCGTTACTGCCCGTAGCATTTTTAAAACCTCCAAACTCCACTAAGTCAATCCACTCATAACTGGCATTGCCACTTTTCGAAGCACAGTAACTTACGCTGGCAGCGCCGGTAGTGAAGGTTTGAGAGGCAGAGTATGCGGAACTGCCACTGGCACAGGTGCTGCTTATCTGAAACTCATATTGTGTAGCCGCAGCCAGACCGGTTGCGTTTGCCGAGGTGCCTGTAACCGTGCTGGTGCTCCAGGTAGCGGTGCCTGCTGTACGCAGGCGTATGCTATAGCCGGAGGCGCCGGATACGGCTGCCCATGATAGTGTGGCAGTAGAAGCGGTGATATTGGATGTTACTAAGCCAGCCGGAACAGCACAGGCAGTAGGAGCGGAGAAGCTAACGGTATAATCCTCTACCTCTCCATAGCTGAACGTTTCGCAGGCTGTTTGAGCACCATTGTATTTCATCGATACGCGCATACGGGTTGTGCCTGATGCTGCAGAAGCTACAATAAGATTTCCTGATACTGCTGTCGTATTAAGCTTTCCTGCGTCAAAAACAAGCTCTCCGGCATCATCGAAATCACCGTCCTTGTTATAGTCAATCCAGATTTTCCAGTACTCGTTGTAAGCTGAGCCGGAGAAACCGGGCGTAAGGGTAAGGGCATAGGTACTGCCTGCTGCCAGGCTGATGGTTTTGCTGGTAAAGTCAGAATAGCCTGCATCAGACGAAGTGTTGGTAAAGCTGCCTACTTTCACTCCGGCAATCCATTCGTCTGATGTGCTGTTGCCCTTTGACGCGCAATAGGCAATTTGGCCATATTTGCCACCTACACCCACTGCATGCCAGGCATTTGTTGTCTGGATTACCTGGTTAGAACCTTCGCCAAATAAATCAGCCGCTGACTGAATAGCATAGGTACGGGCATCGGAGTAACCAGAATTTGCGGTGAGGTAAACGGTTTCCATACGGTACACGATTTTAGCTGCATCCGTAATGCCTATACCAGCCACGCTATAACCGGCACCGTGATCATTTGTGCCTGACTTACCTACTGACAGCAGGTAAAACCAGTGGTTTAGCACACCACTGTTGATATGCACTCCGCCGTTGTCGCCGGTGCCGCTGTACCAGTTAGTGCCTTTGTAGGTGTCAGGCTGACCTTCTGCATTTGGGTCACTCATAGAGCGAAGCGCAGGGCGCTGCTTGTCAATATCTTCACCAATAAGCCAAATAGATTTGGTTGGTGCAGCATATTGCTCTACGGCTGCTGCCCATATATCAGATAAGCCTTCATTCAAAGCACCGGACTCGTTGCTGTAAACTAGGTTTGCTGTGCTGGAGCAAACGGCATGGCCGATTTCGTGGGCTCCCACGTCCAGGCTGGTCAGGGCATCAAAACGTGTCCCGCCATCGCCATACGTCATGACAGAGCCGTTCCAGAACGCATTTTCATAATTCTTGTCGTAATGCACGTAGCTTCTGATTTTTGTCCCGGCATTATCAAAACTGTTGCGGTTGTGGCGGCTTTTAAAATAGTCGTAGGTTTTCTGCGCTGCCCAGTGTGCATCGAGTGCCGCATTGTCTTTGGCAGTGTTGTTGAACTCGCCGGCTGTCCAGCTGTTGTTGGCGTCAGTAAAATCGGTGGCCGTATTATAGCTTGTGCCGGTTTTGCAGTTATATGTCTCAATACCGCCTCCCCTTGAGTAGTCACGAAGGCGGTAGCTACCGCTGTAGCTATCAGTGGTAACGGTTTGAGTACCGCTGTAACGGGTTTCTGCTGAACCCGAGGCAGCAGCATGCTTGATAATGGCATCTTTATGAACAATTTCGCCTGTTTGTGCGTCCACATACACATAGTCACGGCTCAGTGGCTCCTGCGCATAAATGTTAAACTTCCAGGCGAGTACATGCTGTCCGCTTTTCTCTTTAGATGAAGCCAGGTAGTTATTTACAATTACAAGCTCACCTTTTGGCTGAAAAGAAGCCTTCGGATCATTTTCTGATTTCTTGATCCAAGCTTCCTGTCCCGGGTCCTGCCACATGTAGGTTTGCGCTCCCACAAAGGCAAGTGCTTTTTGCAAAGCTGCTTTTTCTGCCAGCGCAGGATTGGTGTTCAGCTTTCCTACTCTCTTGATTTCACCGTTGATGGACTGCACCACGCCATTCTTGCTGTGCACGTTGTAGTTGCCATACTCTACCCGCACATCTTTGTAGTACTGCGCGAAGCGCTGGTGCAGAAATCCTTCCTTGTCAGTTTCCTGCTTTACCGGCTTCAGTTCTTCTTCAGCGGTTAGCTTAAGAAGCGATTTGAGCACCTGGCTGGCTTGATCAGATCTGAAAGTCTCTTTTTCACCGGCTTTAAACTTGATGAAGGAGGGTGCCTCATTTGTATTTTCCAGCCCTTCCTTCACACGCTCTTTCTGCTGTGAAAATCCTTCCTGGGTAAAAATCATGCCACCCATTAGCAGGGAGGCTAACACGTAAAATTTCCTCATAGGAATAAGTATAAATATGAAACATAAATACAGAGGTAATTTTAGTTGTGTGTGTGTAGAATAGGATACTATAGCTAGAGGCTATCTTTAGTTAAAAAGAGTCTCTTTCTCCTGAAAGCAGATTAAAACAAATAATACAAAAAATAGTATGGTGGAGGCTTTATAAAACAATGCTATCAAAATTCCCCGCGCTTTATTCTAATGATAAAGCAGATTAATATGCGTAATGTGTTATATATCTCGACACTATATTACACCTAAAATTTGAATAAGTTTGTAAGAATTTTATCTTTTCTAACTATTTTTCATCTATGAAAAATACTACTTATAGAACAGATTTGTATATGTATGAAAATGAACCGTTTAGCATGATATCAGTGCTATTTGTTCATTGAACATTCTTTATTAAGAAAAAGGTCTAGGAGGTCATAAAATAGATTTCCTAAAATTATTCAAATGGAAGGCATATTACTTTTAACCAAATATTTTAATTAGTATCTGCTTAAATTTCTATTCAAAGAGTCCTTTGTATAGCTTTTCAATGAGCGGGTGTTGCGTAGGCAGTGAAATTTCCTCAATGCTTGCTATTCTCTTGATGCCAGTAACATTCGCTGAAATTACGCCATCTGCATGATACAGGTGATCTACATCGGCTAAAACCTCTGCTACTACAATATCATTCTGCCGGCACCACCTCATAATGTTGCGTCGCAATACACCGTTCACACAGCCTGTTTCTAAGGCTGGAGTATAAACTTTGTTATCTCTTATCCAGAACACATTGGAGGAAATGAACTCAGCCACACGATTCTGCAAGTCCAGCAGCAGCATATCATTCATGTTTCGTGTGTCTTTCTCAATTGATGCCACAACGTACAAAGGCGCGTTAGGCCCTTTGAAATGGGAGAGGGAAGAATATTGTGTCCGGACTTGCCTGCAGAGACCCACCTGCAGCGGAAGGATAGGAACTGGCGTGGTCTGCTTTACGGTGGCCAGCCAATCTGCCTCATTTGTTTCAGGGGTATAGATGCCGGCGCCGGATCTCCAGAACTTTAGTTTTAGCCTCCCGTGCTCCATTGCCTGCTGTTGCTTGGCCAAGTCCAGAAGCTTTTCCGGAAAGGCCGGTGAGGTGAGGTACGGCGGTAAAGACAACTGCAATGAGACGGCAGCTTCCTGCATGCGCTGCACATGATCTTCCCAAAAGCTCAATCGGCCCTGCCTGATGATGATTGTTTCAAAAAAACCATCGTTATACTGGAAGGCCCTGTTCGTGAGGGGCATCCGCAACTCAGTTTCCTGCAGCAGGCGGTTGTTATAGAGCAGTTGCATGACGTTAGATGCTTATCTTTACAATCAAAGATAGGCAGGAAGAGCCCCTGTCCAAACTAAATCCATCGAAAGCTTGTTATGGTTATTATGAATGAACACTTTACTTATCCTATGAAAACATTTCCACTATACTTTTACTTCTTATTACCCCTATTCCTTCTTTTTAATTCATGCACCGAAGCTACGACCGACCGCTATTCCAGCAGTTTGACGAGTGAAACCCGCTCGGTGTTATTGCCTGAGGACACAGCTGGTTTAGCTAAGGCGACTTTCGCTGGCGGCTGCTTTTGGTGTACAGAAGCCTATTTTGAGCGTTTGCAAGGGGTGGACGCTGTTGTATCAGGTTATTCCGGTGGTACCAAAGCAAATCCTACTTACTCTGAAGTAAGCGCCGGTGAGACGGATTATGCAGAGGCAGTACAAGTGTACTATAATCCTGAGGAAATTTCTTACCAGGAGTTGGTAGAGGTGTTTTTTGCTACGCACGATCCGACTACGCTCAACAGACAAGGCCCCGATTATGGCAAACAATACCGTTCTGTGGTATTTTACCGCACACCCGAAGAAAAAAGCGTCGTAGAAAACTATGTGCGCCGGTTAGACGAAGCAGGTACTTATAGGGATGACATTGTTACGATAGTGCAGCCCTTCAAGAAGTTCTGGGAGGCAGAAGAATACCACCAGGACTATTACCGCATCAATCCCACAGACCCATATGTTGTTTCTGTGGCAAGACCCAAAGTAGATAAATTTGAGGCAAATTACCGCAATAAGCTGAAGCCTGAGTATCGGAACTGATAATTTTATTATCAAAACCAATGCTGCATGCGTAATAGTGTTCTATAGTTCAAAAACAAACGAACACTATGGAATTCATCATTAATTTATTTGTTACTGCCGGCGTTATTTTAATACTGGCGTATGCCATGTCCAGTGTACATGTTAAAAGCTTCTGGACTGCGCTGTGGGTGGCTTTTCTGGTTGCCATTTTAAATGCGACCATAGGGTGGCTTCTTAGCGGCTTACTCAACCTTGTTACCTTCTTCTTATTGGAGGCCATCGTCAGTTTGTTCGTGGTTGCCTTGATGATAAAACTGGTTGACAAGTTGGTGGGTAATTTCAAAATTGATGGCTTTTTGCCTGCATTCATTATTGCCCTTGTAACGGCACTGGCCATTGCAGCTGTTAGCTGGGTTAGGGGCGGAAATGATGATTACACTATCCTGGAGCAGGCACCGCAGCAAAAAGAGATGCGTATAGCTGCCAAGTAATTCTACCTGACCATAATTAAAAAGGTCCTGCACATACTGATGCAGGACCTTTTTAATTTTAGCTGTTCGTATCCGCCCAACCAAGTACATCTTTCCGTCAGCCTGAGCAGTTTCTACATCTGTTGCAAAACAGAAAACAAGATACAAAGAGAAGAGATGCTGCGCCTTATAGCAGCGTAGGATTTTTCATTTCGCGGCAAGTAATTAGTGCCTTTCTAGCTATATAGAATAACCTAACACTTGTTAGTAAAATAATATTATTATGCTTTCATAATTACTATTTAAGCAACAATTATGAGTTTATATTTTACAATTCAAAAACAACTTCTAATTTTGTGGCACTTAAAGTAGCTACGGGTATTGGTGTGTAATTTTACCAGCTCCTTCACTTATGGTGCTGGAGTTGACACAAGATTACATTAAAAGAGCTGCTTCATGATTATTGTAAAATCTAAATAACGTGCAATGAGTGTAACTGACTTTGCAGAGAATGCAACAGAAGACCAGGTAAAATCAATTTTTGTTGAGGAAAATCAAATTCCAGAAGAATTTAAGCTGAAACAGGAAATCCATCAGCGCGAATTCCTGTCTGACGGAGAAATGAAACAGTGGGAGGGAGCTGTGCATATAGTTTACTCTCCGGTAGCTGTTAAAACACCTGAAGGCTTTAAACGCAAGGTTATTGGCACTTACCCCGTTTGTACGGAAAAGGAAGCAATGGAATCGTTGGATGCAGCTGTGGCAGCTTACAACAATGGCCGCGGACAGTGGCCGACCATGAGCGTACAGGACCGCATCCGCTGTGTAGAGCAGTTTACACATAAAATGATTGAGCAGAAAGATATTGTTGTGAAGCTCATTATGTGGGAAATAGGTAAGTCTGTTGCTGATTCTGTGAAGGAATTTGACAGGACAGTGGAGTATATATATGCAACCATTGATGCCCTTAAAGACCTAGACCGCGATTCTTCCCGCTTCGATATTGAGCAGGGGATTGTAGCCCAAATCCGTCGTTCGCCGCTGGGAGTGGTGCTATGTATGGGGCCATTCAACTACCCGCTGAACGAAACGTTTACCACGCTTATTCCTGCCCTTATTATGGGTAATACCCTGTTGTTCAAGCCACCGAAGCATGGTACGCTACTGCACTACCCACTACTGCAGGCTTTTAAGGAGTGTTTCCCGAAAGGAGTAGTCAACACTATTTACGGTCGCGGGCATGCCATTGTGCCGGCACTGATGCAGTCTGGTAAAATAAATGTTTTGACGTTGATAGGCTCAAGCAAAGTAGCTGATGAACTAAAGAAGCTCCACCCGAAGGTGAACAGGTTGCGGGCCATACTTGGACTGGACGCTAAGAATGCCGCCATAGTGACAGAAAATGCGGATGTGAAACTGGCTGTTTCTGAAACAGTGCTCGGTGCGCTTTCTTTTAACGGGCAGCGCTGTACAGCTCTTAAAATAATATTTGTGCACCGCTCGAAGGTGGATCAGTTCCTGGAGCAGTTAAGTGAAGCTGTCGGTAAACTGAAGATTGGGATGCCATGGGAGAAAGGGGTTGCTCTAACGCCATTGCCGGAGCCGCATAAGCCTGCTTACCTGAAAGACCTGATTGATGATGCCGCCGCACATGGCGCAGCCGTGGTAAATAGAGGAGGAGGGACTTCGTTTGAGTCTTTTGTATATCCTGCCATACTTTACCCTGTAAATAAAGACATGAAAGTATACCGGGAAGAGCAATTCGGACCAGTTATTCCAGTCGTTCCTTTTGATGACCTGGAGGAGCCAATTCAGTATTTAATTGAATCTACTCACGGGCAGCAGGTCAGTATTTTCAGCAACGATGCTGCCGAGACTGCCTCGCTTATTGACCCGCTGGTGAACCAAGTGAGCCGCGTGAATATTAACTGCCAGTGCCAGCGGGGACCAGACACGTTTCCATTTACGGGTCGTAAAGACAGTGCAGAAGGCACTTTGTCAGTGGTAGATGCTTTGCGTTCATTCTCCATCCGCTCGCTGGTGGCCACGAAGCTCAATGAGAACAACAAGAAGCTCATTAATGAAATTGTGAACGAGGGAAACTCTAACTTTCTGAGTACAAAGTATATTTTCTAGAGAAGCCATAAATTTGAAGCAAATTACAAAAGGAGTCGTGGCCATATACTGCGACTCCTTTTGTAATGTAATTGATATGCGGTATCTTATTTAACAGCGTTCATACCGGCTTCGGCCACCGTATGGTCGTTTTCAACTGTGCTGCCAGACACACCAATAGCACCAATAATTTTGCCGTTTCCGTCTTTGATTGGAATTCCCCCAGGAAACGTAATAAGACCACCGTTGGAGTGCTCAATGTTATAAAGCGAACCGCCTGGCTGTGACGCCTGACCTAGATCGCCCGTGGGCATGTCAAAGAAGCGGGCTGTTCTGGCTTTTTTTATGGCAATGTCTACAGACCCAAGCCAAGCACCATCCATACGGGCAAAGGCTGTTAAGTTAGCACCGGCGTCTACCAATGCAATGTTCATTTTCAGGTCTAGTTCCTGTGCTTTCTCTTTAGCTGCGTTTAAAGCCGCTTGTGCTTGCTCTAATGTTAAATTCATTTGTTTTCAGTTTATTCGTAAAGGTTTCTTTCAAGCATACTAAAGAGTCAGACAAAAGTTTTACGAGTCGGAAAAGTTATACCTATTTAACATAAAGTATATTATGAGTGACACTTAAAATAGATGTTTTACGTCGTATATTATAAGTCTTATAATTTATATTATGTTAAGCAGGGTGTAAAACCTGCCTAAACCCTACCTTTATCATCTAATATTTTTTAAAAACAAGCTTAATATAAAATTTTACAATGTGATAATAAAGTAAGGGCGATTTATTTAGACTAAGTGCTAGTTTTACCTGTGTCAGGGCAGCTAATTCATTACCTGATTCACCTAAAATAATGTTCGCTTTGGCTAAACAAAAAAGTGCACAACTTTTTTTCGTTTTACTCATGATACACTTCTTATCATCTGGTAGATAATTTTCAATAATGTTTAAGACAATCGCTAAATCTTTTGTATTCTGTCCTGTCTCATTCTTTGGCCAAGAAATCGAACCTTGATGCTTCCTGTATTCAGCAAGAGTTTCAGGAGAATAAGCAATCGAATAAACCCTGGCAATTCGTGCCCACATTTCCCAGTCTTCTCCATAAACACCACCGTAAAAGCTTCCCAAATGCTCATATACCTCACGACGTACTACTATAGAAACATATTGAATATACTGATGCTCAGCAATTTTTAGTAATCCATCTTTTAAAATTTCATCTTTTTCAGCTAATGATTTGTGAAGTTTGATAGTTTTCCCTTCAGAATCTATATCTAAGTAATTTGAAAAGGCAGCTCCTGCCGCTGGGAATTGTTCAAAGAGAAAGGCTATTTTACGGTAGAAACCCTGCTTCACCCGGTCGTCTCCGTGTAGCAGGTGTACCAGCCTGCCTCGAGCGCGGTTGATGCAAGTTTCAAAATTACGCAGGCTACCCACGTTCTCCGGTTGACGATGGTAGGCGACTCTTCCTCCACCTATTTCGCGTACAATGGCCTCCACATCTGCATCGGTGCTAGCATCATCTACAACTTCTATCTGCATTTGTTCCTCTCCTATACACTGAGCCAGCACACTATGTAATGCTTCAGGTATATAGTCGGCACAGTTGTAGACCGGAATCATAACCGACCACAGTGGCCTTGGCACCCCGGCAGGAAGAACTGAAATGGAGGGAGGCGATTGGGGGATACGCAACATGCTACACTAAAAATTAAGTATAGTGATTCAAAATGCCTAAAACAGTAAAAGGACGAGCAGAAAATTTCATGAGAGTCAACTTCAAACAAAATTTTAGAACACGTAAAACAACAGAAGGTTTTTTACTTAAATGAAGGGCAGTTATAATATATTCCTTAGCTAATAATCTGTTATGAGTTTTCTTATGAATATTACTAGCTAATGCTATGCAATAAAGAGCGCAATGCTTTTTTCCTTCAGCAATAATATTTTTTTTTATGCTTTCAGGTATACGCTCCTGCAAAATATGCTCCTGTATAAGCGCACGAGATTTGAGCAGTAAAAACAAACTTTGACCGGAAGATTCCATACGATTGGACATAGAATCATCTAGCAGCCGGTATTCTGCAAGAATTTCAGGAGTATAAGCTATAGAATAATACCGGGCGATGCGTACCCACATTTCCCAATCCTCTCCGTAAGGCATTCCATAAAAGCTTCCCAAATGCTCATATACCTCACGACGCACTACCATAGAAGCATACTGGATACGCTGCTTCTTGCAAATCTGGACAAACCAGTTATTTAAAATTGTATCTTTTTTGGCTTCACGAGGGGTGTTGTGAGACCAGTTACCTGTCTTGTCGATGAAACTATATCTGCAGAAAGCAGCTCCTGCCGCTGGGAATTGTTCGAAGAGAAAGGCTATTTTACGGTAGAAACCCTGCTTCACCCGGTCGTCTCCGTGTAGCAGGTGTACCAGCCTGCCTCGAGCGCGGTTGATGCAAGTTTCAAAATTACGCAGGCTACCCACGTTCTCCGGTTGACGATGGTAGGCGACTCTTCCTCCACCTATTTCGCGTACAATGGCCTCCACATCTGCATCGGTGCTAGCATCATCTACAACTTCTATCTGCATTTGTTCCTCTCCTATACACTGAGCCAGCACACTATGTAATGCTTCAGGTATATAGTCGGCACAGTTGTAGACCGGAATCATAACCGACCACAGTGGCCTTGGCACCCCGGCAGGAAGAACTGAAATGGAGGGAGGCGATTGGGGGACACGTAACATTCAGAAGCAAATAATCAAATATACTTTAAACGCTCGGGAATGGGTAATATTATATGTTTCTTTATGAATATATTCGTGATTTAAGAAAATATTATATAATTTCAAATTATATTGTTTACACTTTAACATGTAGTGTAAACAAAAAAAGTGTCTAAACCGGCTACTAATCGGAGCAAGAGTTTTCAGCCTGTACTTCAGAAAAGAGTAAACAGACGGATAAATTAAAAAGAGGCAATCATGTTCAGACTGCCTCTTTTTAATTTAGACTAGTTAAAACTAGTTGTTCATCATGGCGCTGATTTTCTCAGCATCTGCTTTGCGCTCAAGACGTGTGTAAAGCTTTATCAGGTTCTGCATAGTAGCCTCGTCTTTAGGCTGAATCTCAAGTGCCTTTTCGAAATATGGTACTGCAGCCTGGTAATACTTTTTGGCCTCAGCCTCCAAGGCTTTACCTTTCTTCTGGTAAGTAGCATAATCCATTTTAGCTGCTCTGTTATTTACATCAGCCCCCTTGTTGAACTCCAGCACTCCCAGGTTATAGTTAGCATCGAAGTTATTTGGCTCAATTTCGATAGCCTTTTTATAGATGGTCGTAGCACCTTCTAAATCCTTCTTACGCTCTAACAGGTTTCCTTTTACTGCTAAAAGGCTGGCGTTAGTTGGGTCTGCTGCAATAGCTTTGTCCAACTTGTCCATTGCTTCTTCGGCACGGTCGTTTTTCAGATAGTAACGAAGCTCTTCCTGCATCAGGTAAACGCTGTTTGGCTGCTTTTCTAAGCCGGCAGCTAAAGCCTTCATCACTTCTTCGTCAGAAGCTTCAGTAGCCTGCATCAACTGAATTTTGTTCTTGTAAACATCTTCCGTCGTGTGACCCATTGTAATCAGGTTGTCATAAAACCCGATCGCAGCAGGATAATCCTGGTTAGCTGTAGACGCATAAGCAGCATATAAAACTGCTGTTGTATCTGTAGGGCTTATTTTACTGGCAAGTTTATATTTCTCAATGGCATTCTCCCAGTCCTGGTTGTTATGGAATTCTACCGCCTGGTTCAGCACCTGGCCGTATAGCTGCTCCTTACGTGCAGGTACCTGCTTCGCAAATTCACCATTACTACCATCTAACTCAACTGCTTTATCGAAAGATTCCAGTACAAGAGTTGGCGTATTGTCGTCAGCCAATTTACCATATATCGGATTGCCGATCATGTCCTGGTAAATAACGCCACGGTAAAACCAGGTTTTTGCTTTATCCATGGTTTTCTTGTGTTCGATGGCTTTATCGATACTTTCCTGAGCTTTGTCCAGCGTACCGTTCTTGTGATTCAAGATGGCGCTGTTCACTGCTGAGTTTTGTGCACTTGCTACCGAAATGCTTGCGGCTGCCAAGGCTGTTAAAAGTATTTTTTTCATGCTTAAATTTGAATGGTTTATGATTGTTTGTGTAACGTTAAATATCTGTGAATTAGTTCGTTTACTGGAAAATTTATACCTCTTCCGTGTCTTCCGGATTATCTTCAGTGGTTTCCGGATCAATCATTTCATCTGGTTTCAGCGATTCTTCCGGAGCCAGTTCTGACTGATCCAACACTGCTTCCACAATTTCCTCCTCACTTATTTCTTCCTCGTTTTCCATCTCCACTTTTGCTACTGAAGAAATCTGGTCGTTCTCATTTAGCTTGATCAGGCGAACTCCTTGTGTGGCTCGTCCGATTACGCGCAGATCTGCCACACGTAGCCTGATAGTGATGCCGGAACGGTTAATAATCATCAGGTCATCAGTGTCAATCACACCTTTGATGGCAATCAGCTTACCTGTTTTGTCAGTAATATTCATGGCCTTAACTCCTTTACCGCCACGGTTCGTGATGCGGTACTCTTCTAAAAGAGAGCGTTTGCCGAAGCCATTCTCAGACACAACTAACAGTTCTGTGTTTTCATCTGTTACACAAACCATACCAATTACTTTGTCATCCGGTCCGCCAAGTGTTACGGCACGAACACCTGCAGCGTTACGTCCCATTCCACGTACCTGGGTCTCATTAAAGCGAATGGCACGTCCAGACTCCAGCGCAATGATAATTTCGCTGCTGCCGTTTGTCAGCTGCACATCCAGCAGACGGTCACCATCATTAATAGAAATAGCGTTGATACCGTTTGTACGTGGGCGTGAATACGCCTCCAGCGCCGTTTTCTTGATAGTGCCCTGCTCGGTGATGAACACCAGGTTATGGTTGAGCACATAATCCTCATTTTTGAGGTCACGCACATTCAGTACAGCACGGACATTGTCCTCTTTTTCAATCTGAATGAGGTTCTGTATAGCGCGACCTTTGGTCGTCTTCCCTCCTTCCGGCAGCTCATATACTTTTAGCCAGAACACACGACCAGATTCTGTAAAGAACAGCATGTGGTGGTGCGTATTGGCAATAAAGAGGTGCTCAGTGAAGTCGCTCTCCTTTGATGCGGCCACTCCTCTTGAGCCTACACCACCGCGGCTTTGGCTGCGGTACTCGCTCAGGGAGGTACGCTTGATATAACCTTCATGAGAAATAGTGATCACCATGTTCTCTTCCGGGATCATGTCCTCGTAAGAAATATCGCCGGTGCTGGCCTCAATACCGGTGCGGCGTCCGTCTCCATACCGTTCCCTTATTTCAGTCAGCTCATCTTTGATGATCTGCATGCGCAGGCCTTCATCGTTCAAGATAGAGGTTAAGAAATCTATCAGCTTCATAATCTCCTGGAATTCCTGCTGGATTTTATCACGCTCCAGGCCAGTCAGGCGTTGCAGACGCATATCCAGAATAGCACGAGCCTGAAGCTCAGATAGACCAAAGCGCTCAATTAAGCCATTGCGTGCAATCTCCGGATCACGTGATGAACGAATAAGGTTGATAACCTCATCGAGGTTATCCAACGCTATTAGCAAACCTTCTAAAATATGCGCGCGCTTCTTGGCTTCATCCAGTTCATACTGCGTGCGGCGAATAACCACCTCATGGCGATGCTCCACAAAGTAATGAATCAGCTCCTTCAGGTTGAGTGTCATCGGGCGGCCTTTCACCAGGGCCACGTTGTTCACGCCAAATGAAGATTGCAGCGCCGTGTATTTATACAGGTTGTTGAGTACCACGTTCGGTATAGCATCGCGCTTCAGGTCGTACACAATGCGCAAGCCGTCGCGGTCGGACTCATCACGCAAATCAGCTATACCATCAATCTTCTTATCATTTACAAGACCAGCTGTTTTCTCAATCAACGTTGCCTTGTTTACCATGTAAGGTATCTCGGTTACAATGATCTGCTCTTTACCGGAAGGTGATGTCTCAAAATTGGCCCGGCCACGCATCAGCACACGTCCACGACCCGTTTCAAAAGCAGACTTTACCCCATCGTATCCATGGATGATACCACCTGTCGGGAAATCCGGGGCAGTAATGTACTGCATCAGTTCCGCAATGGTAATTTCATTATTTTCTATGTAGGCGATGGTACCGTTTATTACCTCTGACAGGTTATGTGGCGCCATGTTCGTTGCCATACCTACCGCAATACCGGAAGTGCCGTTCACGAGCAGGTTCGGAAACTTGGCAGGCATCACAGACGGCTCTTTGAGAGAGTCATCGAAGTTAGGCACAAAGTCTACGGTGTTCTTCTCAAGGTCAGCCAGTAGTTCATCAGCCATTCGCTTGAGGCGCGCCTCAGTGTAACGCATGGCAGCCGGTGAGTCACCGTCTATGGAACCGTAGTTTCCCTGGCCATCGACCAGCGGGTAGCGCAGCGACCATTCCTGGGCCATACGCACCATGGTTTCATACACAGACGAGTCACCGTGCGGATGGTATTTACCCAGCACCTCTCCTACTATTCTGGCCGATTTTTTATACGCTTTGTTATAAGATACCCCCAGTTCGGACATACCGTACAGCACGCGGCGGTGCACAGGCTTCAGTCCGTCCCGAACATCGGGTAAGGCTCTTGAAATGATAACAGACATTGAGTAGTCGATATACGCACCGCGCATCTCGTCTTCAATGTTGATCGGTATTATTCTTTCGCCTTCGATCATGTCTAAAATCTAAATGTTTGTGTTTTGGGTTGGTTGATAAATTGAGGCAATTTAAATAGAATGCCTTAACAGCTATATAGGCTAGTTCTTATTTCTGCTGTTGTCCTTCCTGTTTGGCACCGTTTCCTTTGATGTTTTTGGAAGCTTCTGCCCCATTTTTGGGTTTTGTTTTTTCCAGATAGGTTGCCCTCTATAATCCTGCTCGCCATGCGGATGCACCATGCGCACCTGGCAGGAGGCAATAGGGCAAGCCGGTTTACACGAAAATAGGGAAGCAGAAAGGAATGCAATCAGGAGAATAATCAGCAGTCTGGGTGTAGCCATATTGTTAGGTTAAAAAGAGCCTGCTACTACAGCAGGCTCTCCATTCCATATCCTACAAAAGTAATCAAATTTGCTTTAAATATCCAGCAAATATATGGGTACTTTCTTGCTCATAACTTGCCTGTTGGCCAATTAAAGGGGGTGGAAGCCATTGATGGTAAAGCCACCGTCAACTGCTAGGGTTTGCCCGGTGATATAGGCCGCAGCAGGCATACAGAGAAAGGAAACAGCACCGGCTACATCTTCTGGTTTGCCTACCTGCTGCATTGGCGTTCTGCTTACAACTGAATTATAGAAGTCCTGATTCTGGAGCACTGTCTGGGCCAGCGGTGTGCTGATATACCAGGGAGCTACAGCGTTCACGCGTATACCATCCTTAGCCCATTCAGCGGCCAGGTTGCGCGTTAACTGGTTCATGGCGGCTTTAGTCATACCATAGATGCTACCGGTGCGCACATGAACCAAACCCGCCACCGATGAAACATGAATGATGTTTGCCTGACCGGACTTTTGGAGCAGCGGGTACAACTGGCGGTTTAAGTCAAAGGCCGAGCGCAGGTTGGTGTTCATTACAAAGTCGTACTCTTCTGGTGTATATTCCGCAGTAGGCTTCCGGATATTTGTTCCCGCATTGTTCACAAGGATGTCCAGCGCGCCCCATTGTTCCTGTACTTTATCCGTCAGCTTTTTCCGTCCTTCAGCAGTACTTACATCAGCGGAAACGATGTATAATCGCTCTGGGTACACGTCCTTCAGGCGTTCCAGGTTTTCCTCTTTTCGGCCTACGGCCAGCACCTCTGCTCCCAGTGAGATGAAATCGTCCACAATAGCTGCTCCTATTCCTTTGGAGCCTCCCGTAACAACTGCTTTTTTACCAGTCAGTGACCACCTGTTTTGTGTCATAATGAAGTATTTTAGATTGTTAACCGCTTAAAGAACGTAAAATAGGATTAATTAGCCCCTTTGTGTCGATGGAACTATAAGCGGAATTATTATGCTACTCTAATTAATTTTATTTAGCTATATTCAGCTGGCATTTTTGCCGCTGTGATAGTATATAAACCAGCTGTTTCACCTATACAAAACACGATATGAACAAGCTTACGCTCCTACTTCCCTTCGCTTTTGTTGCCCATTTAACCATTGCGCAATCTAACGTTCCTGTTGGCCTTGATGCTGAAAGAAATTTAGCAGAAATAGGAAGCAATAATACTGGTGCGATAATACGAACTTATGACAATCGATATGAAGGTGTAAAGGGTACGCCATTTTTTAATGAGGAATGGAAAAAGTCGACTGTTACAACAGGAAACAAGCTCATTGCTAACATGGAGATAAAGTATAACGCCTATGAGAATAACATTCTGTACCGGAATACTAAAGGAGAACAATTTGTGCTCGAGCCAAATAAAATAGAAAGTTTTGTTATTGAAGACAACAAGACGATGCAGGAATATATCTTCAGGCGTTTACCAAGTTTGGCAAAGCTAAACCCAAAATTTGCCAACCAATTTGTACTAATGTTGCATGATGGCAACAGTACACAACTGGTAATGGTGCCGGAAAAAAAGTTAATCAAAGCAGATTTCAAAGGTGGTTATAATGCGGGAAAAAAATATGACGAACTGGTTGATGCACAAACTTTTTATTTAATAGGACCCAATAATAAAGTAGAGAAGGTAAAACTAAATAAAAAGTCCCTGCTAAAAGCCTTACCCAATAAGCAGGAAAAAGTACAGGAATACGTCTCTTTAGCAAATATTGATTTAAATACCGGAGAAGGATGGGCAAAAGCGTTAACCTTTTACGAATCCCTTTAGACAAGCAGAACAGATTAAGAATAAGGCGCTTTATTCTTTTATTCCCCTTATACGTTGCCAGTATTCCTGTAAATAGTTTTCATCTATTTCAGGCCGGTTGTTAATCTCTTCCACTTCCGTCTCCCCCTGCTCGTTCTGCCACACATGGTATACAAACACATACTGTCCGCCTTCCTCACGCCACCCGTCGAATTTCCCGAAGCGCAGGTCCTGAATTAGTATACCATTTTCTTCAGCGGGTATAACGGCAAAATAACCTTTCGTTATTTCAAGCAGGCGCTCCAGTTTGGGATTACCCATATATGGCTGTAACAGTGCTGCCTGCTGCGGCACATACTCAAATGCTACGGTATCGTCCTCATCCAGCAAAGAATAAAAGCCATTATAAAAACCACCCTCGCCCTTAGCTGTAACAGACCAGAAAATAGTGTTAAGTGGTGTAGGTTTGCTAATATAATCGCTATAGCTGATTTGCTGTCGTTGAAAGCTTTCTTCGAAGGTTTCGTTTGCCGATGCTTTGGCTATAAATGAAAACAGAAGGTAAGCGGAGCTAATACCGAGTCCGGCGTAATTCAGGTAAGCTCTTTTTGGATTGTTACGTGCATAGAAAGCTGCAGCTATTACACAAGTCATAAAAGGAATGGTATAAAGCGGATCGATTACAAAGATATTATAGAAAGCAATTCCGTAGTTGCTGAATGGCCACAGTAGCTGGGTACCCCATGTGGTGCAACTGTCCAACAAAGCATGTGTAGTGAAGCCTAAAAAGAACAACCAGGTCCAGTCGCGGAAGGTAGCCTGCTGGTGCCTGTAAAATCGCCGGAGAAGCCAGCCAAGGATAGGCGATACAACAACAGCAAAGAGAAGCGAGTGAGTAATGGAGCGATGAAAGCTTAGTTGCTCCACCGTATCCAGCCACGGGTTTGCTAGTATATCCAGGTCAGGGATGGTGCCAGCTATGGCTCCCCAAAGCATCGCTCTGTTCCCCAGTTTCCTGCCAGCCACTGCCTCTCCGACAGCGGCACCTAAAACAATCTGTGTTAATGAATCCATGATGAAGTAGCTTTAGCCCAAGGCATATAAAGTGGCAGCGGAAATCAATTCACAACCCCTTTTAGCTCACGAAGGTATAAACTCACAAATTAAATGTCACAAGTATATGGTTTATAATGTACCCTCTCCATGGACTCAATTATATATTTCATATTAGGCGTCATTATTGTTTGCTGCACAGCCTATGATCTTATTTATACCACCTTTGCCCCACGGGGTGCAAGTATTATCAGTGGCCCTGTAACACTTGCTGTCTGGAGAATCTTTTATCATATTGGCCGCTTAAAGAGTACCAGGGCACCACTTACAGGAGCAGGTATTGCTATTGTCTTTGCAATTCTATTGACCTGGGTATTTCTCCTTTGGGCAGGAAATGCATTTATTTATTCCTCTGATGAAGATTCTGTTGTAAACACAACTACACTGCTCCCTGCAAATGCTATGGAGCGTATCTACTTCACCGGCTACACACTTTCTACACTAGGCAATGGCGACTTTAAAGCAGGAACAGGTGGCTGGAGTATTTATACAGCTTTTATCTCGTTTACCGGCCTAATATTTATCACCATTGCCATCACTTATATGGTGCCTGTGTTATCGGCTGTTACACAACGCAGAGCACTTAGTATCCAGATTGCCTCCATCGGACATAGCCCACAGCGCATTTTGCTGAATAACTGGAATGGAGAGCATCTAAAGAAACTCGAGGGTCAGTTTCAGAATCTAACGCACGAAATAGTACATCAGGGTCAGATGCACCTGTCGTACCCGGTGTTACATTATTTCCAGCACAAAAACAAGGAGGAGTCTCTCCTGCCGAACCTGGCAGCCCTCGATGAAGCTATTACAATTATGCTCCTTTATGTTCCGGAGCAAATGCGCCCGGGAGATGAATATTTGGTCCCGCTTCGGAAAGCCATTACCACCTTCATCGGCTCACTTACCTCCCTTTATGTTCAAACTGATAAAAGCGATGTGCCTGCCATACATATTGATGAACTGCAGCAGGCAGATTTTCCACTATTAGACCCTGATATACACAAGATGGAAAAACTCAGTAAGCGCCGTCGTGCACTGAAGTACATGGTGGAGTATAATGGCTGGAAATGGAAAGAGATTTCGGCATCGGTTTTAGGTCAGGATATGGACCTTGAGTCTATGCTTTAACGAATGATAGGCATTCGCTTGAATTCTTTGGTGCGGTCGAATAAATAGCGATAAGTAGCATGTGTTTTGTAAATGCGCCCGCCTATCTGTTCTATTACCTTCATCATTTTGGGGTTGAAATCCCCAATCCAATTCATTTGCATGTCTTTATAAGGAATCTTCGGGTTGTTCTGAATCACTTTTCCAGCACCCACAATAAAGGCAGCTTCAACACCTTTTCCCTGTTGTTCGGGCGCAATACCGAAGACAATGCCATACATGGTGGTGCATGCGCCGCGCCAGCGGTGGAACACAAATTTTACCTTACCCCACAAATCCATTTTGCCGTTCACGTACTGGAACAATTGATTAAGCTCAGGTATGATCACAAAAAAACCAACAGGCTCCCCTTCAAAGTAAGCGAACCACATAATTCGCTCATCCAGTATGGGTTTCAAGGTGTTCATAATAACGGTAGCCTGTGCTTCACTCATCTCCTTCACGCCTTCATGTTTAGTCCAGGCTTTGTTGTATACCTTCCGGAAATTCTCTGTAAATTTCTTCAGTTCCTTTTTATCGAGCTGTTCGAAGGTATAGCGTTGGTCATTCAGTATCCGCTGTGCCTTTTCCTCATACTCTGGAGAAAGAGGGTCGTGCACCGTACGGTAGTAAGTGTATTGTTGGAAATAAAGCTCAAAACCATAATTCTCCAGCAGGTCTTTGTAGTAAGGGTAGTTATAGTGCATGCAATATGTTGGCTTATAGAAGCCGTCGATCAGCACGCCCCACCACTTGTCTCTTTCTCCCAAATTGATTGGCCCGTCCATGGCCTCCATGCCTTTTTCCTTCAACCAATTATGGCAGGCATCCAAGAGCATGTTGGCGGCTGCCTGATCATTGATACAGTCAAAGAAGCCCATGCCTCCAGTGGGCTGGTCGTATTTACTGGCCGTTTTCCTATTGACAAATGCCGCTACACGTCCAATAGATTTACCTTTTTCATCCTGTAGCAGCCAACGCACAGCGTCGCCTGCCCGGAGGAGTTTGTTTTTCTTCGGGTCAAATACATTATCAACGTCTTTGTCCAGAGGGCGAATGTAATTGGGGTCTTTTTTATAGAGCCTGACCTGCATCATTAAAAATTCCTGAGCCAGTTCGGGGGTGTTTACCTCTATCAGTTGCATAGTTGTTACTTAGGGAGTCGGATTGCAAATTACGGCATTATCTTAAAGAAAAGGAAGCATATTACCCACCATGCGCCAAGCCCATGTTTGAAGGTTCTGCCAATGCCTCCTGCTGCTATACGCTCTTTTCTTGCGCATCCAAGTCAGGTGCTTTAGAAGCCCTCTGCTTATGGCGAATATAGTTAAAGAAGAACAGGTAGAAATAGGCCAAAAAAAACCACTTACACCTTTTATCGGTGTAAGTGGTTTTCTGAAAGAGCCCCCTGCCGGGATCGAACCAGCGACCTACTGATTACAAGTCAGTTGCTCTACCAGCTGAGCTAAGGAGGCCTGTACTTTATTTGAACTGAAAAAGCAGAGGAAGTACATACTTCTGCTTTTTGGAGTGGAGCCCCCTGCCGGGATCGAACCAGCGACCTACTGATTACAAGTCAGTTGCTCTACCAGCTGAGCTAAGGAGGCTTACACTTTGTGTTGTGCTTTATTGTGTTAAAGCGTTGCAAAAGTATGGCGAAGATTTATAGCATGCAACAGCTGTTCTAAAAAAAATCTGTAGCGCACGATAAGGATTTGATGCTCAGAGGGAAAAACTTTACCCTCTGAACACTTCCAGCTGATGTTGCAGTTGGTCTATCCGCTTTTGTGCATCCGCAATTTTTCCTTCATACTCCTGTCGCAGTTTGTCGGCGTTTTTAGAGCGGCCAAAAAATTCGATATTGGTGCGCAGGGTCTGTATGTCGTTCTGCAGGTGTGTTATTTCGCGGCGTATATGCTGCTCACGCTGCTGTAGCTTTTGGCTGGAATCAGGGCTGTGCTTGATGCGTTCCACCTGCAGCTTCACAAGCAGATCGTTTCTTTCCTGCAGACTAAGCGCCGGCACACGCTCCAGGTACTTCTCCATCAAGGCCAGAAACTTTTCTTCTGTTTTCGGGCTGCTGCGTCGCTTATCAGTATCAAGCGCACGCCACTCTGTTACAAACGCCTCATATTCTGGCAGAGAGCCAACGGTAGTAGGTATTGCCAGCTTTTCAGCTATCCGGTCGCACAACTCTGCTTTTTCTGCGGAGAGTTTCTCCAGTTCTGCACTTTTGCTTTGTTCGTTGGACTGCTTCCTGTCAAAAAACTCGTTACAGGCGGCACGGAAACGTTGCCAAATCTTGTCTGAATGCTTATCTGGCACACGCCCTATAGTCTTCCATTTTTTCTGTAGCTGTATCAGCTTCTCTTTGGTAGAGTTCCAGTCGGTACTGTCCTTCAGGCTTTCGGCTTCTTCGCACAGCTCTGTTTTCAGGCGCATGTTTTGCATCTTCTGTTCATCCAGTGCTTTAAAAAACTGGTTTTTATGCTGGAAAAATGCTTTATAGTTGCCCCAGAAGTTCTTGTTAACCTCTTCGGCATGCTCTTTTGGCACAAGACCAGCTGCATCCCACTCCTCTTTCAGTTTCTGTATCTCATCTGTCTTGTCACGCCACTCGTTGATGCGCTCTGTCTTAAAATCGGTATACTCCTGCAGACGCTCCAGCAGCGCACGCTTTTTAGTGAGGTTCTCCAGTTCGCGCTGGTTACGCTCACCATGGTAGGCCCTGCGGCGCTCGTGTACCTGTTCTGACGCCTGTATGAAGCGTTCCCAGATAGGGTCCCGCTGATCGTTGGGAACAGGTCCTATGTTTTTCCATTCCTCGTGCAGGTGGCGCAGTTCCTGCAAAGCTTTGTTGATGGATTGTTCATCTTTAAGGGCTTCGGCTCGCTCCACAAGGTGTATTTTAGCATCCAGGTTTCGCTTACGGTCCAGCTCCTTCATTTCGAAGAACATACTGCGGTTGTTGTAGAAAATATCGAGCAGGGCGTGGTATGAATCCCATTGCTCCTGGGCTTCTCCGGCTGGCACCGGGCCAATCGACTTCCATTCTGCCTGCAGCTTTTTTACTTCATCGCTACTGTTCTTTGTTTCAGCGGACTCCACCAGCTGCCGCAACTGGGTCAGCAACTGCTCCTTGCGCTCCATGTTCCGCTGGCGCTGCTCCTCTACGTTCTGGCGCTGCTGATGCCTGGCCTCGCGGTAAGCGGAAAGCAGTTTCTCCAGGTCCTGGTGCTCCTTGGAGGTACTATAGGCAAAATCATCCTCCGTGCCACCCTCCTGCTTAAACCTTTCAAGGGCCTCATAACGCTCCGCCTGGAACTTCTGGTCGTAGTGGCGGTGAATTTCATTAACCACCCTGTTCTGCTTGATGGCATCTGGCCCCTTCAGCACGGTCTGTAATTGCTGACGGAGCTCATCTAATGATAGCAGACTATAATCAACCCTCTCTCCTTCTTCTTCCTCATCTTCCTCGTGGTGGTGTGTAGCGGCCTCTGTGCCTGTGGCAGCAGCTGGGGTAGCTTTTTCGGTTAAATCAGGCGTGGCTGCTTCAAGTTCTTTACCAGCGTCTGGCTCAGGTGTATATTCCTTTACAGGGTCCTGCTCAGCAGAAGCGGCCCGTTGCTCCGGTGCGGTTACTTCTTGCATAGCGGCTTCTTCAGGTGTTTCTGTGTCTCTTACATCAGTGTTTGCCTCAGCAAAGACCTCCGTAATTTCTTCAACTTTGTCGGCTTCATTTTCGGAGGTCAAATTTGGCTTCATTTCCGGCTGTTCTTCTTTCGGTGTCGCCTCATCTGGCTGCTGCTCGCTTTGTTTGCGCGCATTTATCTCAGCCAGCCTTTGTTCCAGAATGCTGTTAGGCGTGCCAGCGTTTTGCTGGCTTTCAGGTTTGTTAGCCTCTGCTCCGGTAGTGTCCATTTGTTTATTTTCAGTTGTCATGTCAACATTCTTTAATACAGTTAATCCGTGCTTAGTTTAGGCGCGGGTCTGTAGGGTAATTTGAAAGCACCTTGAATTTTCCTCCCATTTCCCGCAGAACACTGCGCCAAAGGGTATCAGAATCCAAATTAAATAATTTATTCGCAGCATCGTTGTTTACAATCCAAACATTTTTATCTATTTCTTCCTGTAGCTGGCCTGCAGTCCAGCCGGAGTACCCTAAAAAGAATCTGATATCATCCGTATTCACCAATCCGGCCCCTATCATAGTGCGCAGCAGTTCGAAGTCACCACCCCAGTACAGTTCGTCATCCAGCTTCACTGCTTGTGGCAGGTTTTGCAGGCGGTGCACATAATGTAAAGTGTTGTACTGCACTGGTCCACCCACTCCTAACTCTGCATCAAAAGCTTCGTTGTACACATCAATTACATCCGACAACTTCAAATTAGAGGTGCGGTTTAGCACTAGCCCAAATGTCCCCTCCTCTTCATCGTGGCTGCAAACAAGTATGACCGTCCGCTCAAAATTAGGATCTCCCAGAAATGGTTCTGAGATGAGCAAGCTGCCGTTCTGAGGTTTTATTAGACTTTTATCTTCCATGAATCTACCCGCGCTGAAAGAGCAAGTTTAACATTTCATTTTTGCTACCCAACAGCCTCCTCTAGAACCTGACACAGCCATTGCTGTTGCAACGGCCTTGCTATATCCTTTTGAGCAAGTCTTATCTGACCTAAAATCACATATGTTTGCACCAAAAACAAAATGAAAACAAGCTCTAAGTGTAATTAAAGAACACCAGGCTTAAACAATGCTGATTTCTTTAAGTTAAAGCTTTTATCATTCTTACGCAAAGCAGCAAATATGGTCGAATTCAGATAAACGTATATGCCAAAGGGAGTCAAATTCTGCATCAAACCACCATAAACGAAGGTTTAGAGCAGAAAAGGCTTGTTTGAAATGTGTATCCAGAGAGCATTATGAATGCCTTTAGGTAATGACAAGGCTCATCCTGAGTAGTATAATAGTAGTGCTTTTGCTAGAAACAATGGCTTCGTCAGAATCTGAAACATTCCTGTTGATAGCTCAAGGAACAACATCGAAACAATAGCTAACAAACCTGCCGGCACAAATTAGTTTAGAGACAGCGGATAATTTTATAATTTTGATTCAAATCTTAAAATATGGCCTTTACTCATAATCTTGCAGATATAAGAAACAATTACTCCAGGCAGGCTCTCTCTGAGGAATCTGTTTCCACTGACCCGATAAAACAGTTTCAGGCGTGGCTGGAGGAAGCCATACAGGCAAAGGCCGAAGAACCCACCGCCATGGTGCTGTCTACTGTGGATGCCTCCGGAAAGCCGTCTGCCCGTGTTGTGCTGCTGAAGGATGTGTCTGCGCAAGGGCTCTCTTTCTTCACTAACTACGATAGCCGTAAAGGCCTGGAACTGAAAGAAAACCCGTTTGCCTCTATTACTTTTTTCTGGCCGGCTCTGGAGCGTCAGGTACGGATAGAAGGCAAAGTGGTGAAAGTGGCGCCCGAGGTCTCTGACAACTACTTCCACAGCCGCCCGAAAGGCAGCCAGATTGGCGCATGGGCCTCTCCCCAAAGCCAGGAAGTAAAAAGCCGTAAAATATTAGAAGAAGCAGATAAAAAACTTACAGAGCAGTATGCCACGGCTGATTTAATACCACGACCCCCGCATTGGGGAGGTTACCAACTGCAGCCGGAGCGCATGGAATTCTGGCAAGGCCGCCCAAATCGCCTGCACGATCGCATTGTTTATAAGCAGCAGGAAAGTAACTGGAATATTAAGCGGCTTGCCCCCTGAAGGATGCTTTAAATGGCTTCTTTCTCTTTATATCAACAACAACATTGATGGCTGAAATACTACCCTTCCGCGCCTGGCGCTACAACGACACCCTGTCTGATAGTATAGATGAACTGACGGCACCTTTATTTGATGTGGTCTCTGAAAAACAGCGGCAGGCACTGTACCGCAACCCCATCAACAGCATACACTTGTCTGTGCCGCTTGGTGACAACCCTGCACAGGCTGCAGCTGTTCTGTTGCAACAATGGAAAAATAAGGGGGTGCTGCTGCAGGACCACCTGCCGGGTATTTACGTGTATTACCAGTATTTCCGGTTACCCGGTAATGACAAAGAATATGTGCGCAAAGGCTTTATCTGTAATATAAAGGCCTATGACTGGAAAGAGGGCATTTTGCTTCGGCACGAAAACACTATACCTGCTGCTGTTAACGACCGGATTGCGCTGCTGGAAGAAACAGAAATGAACACAAGCCCTACACATGGGCTTTATACGGATGAGGCGTTTATACTGGAGCCTTACCTGGACGAGAGTATCCGTTCACCTCTTTATGAAACGGAAGATTATCAGGGAGTGCGGGATGTGCTGGCAGTAATTCATGACCATGCCATCATCAGGCTTTTCGTGGAGACGCTGCGTGAGAAGCAAATTCTGCTGGCTGATGGGCACCACCGCTACGAAGGTTCACTGGAGTACCGGAAAAAGCGAATGGCGCAGAATCCGAACCACACTGGAGTCGAACCTTACAATTACCACCTCATGTACCTGACAAACTCTGAGCACGATGACCTGCGTATTCTCCCTACGCACCGGGTACTGAAACGAATGGAGATGACGGATGAGGAATTCCTGAGTAAGCTCAGTAGTTATTTTACCATCATACCGAAGGAAGACCCGCTGGAACTGAACGAGGTAATTGTTGGCAAGCAGTGGGCCTTTGGCCTGTTCTTAAGCGGAAATGCTTACAAACTGCGCCTGAAGCCGGAGGTGCATGGGCAAATAGACTGGAACTTTCCGTCTGAGGTAAAAAACCTCGACCTAACCGTGATGCATTATTTTATTTTTGAGAAGGTGCTGGGAATTTACCGGAAGGCGCAACGCGATTATGAAGACTTAAGCTACGTACGAAACTTTACCTCCTGCATCAGGCAAGTGGACTCTGGGGAGGCAAGGCTAGCGTTAATTACAAACGAGATCACCATGGATCAGGTGAAGCGTGTTTGCCACAGTGGAGCCATTATGCCTCAGAAGTCAACCTTTTTCTATCCTAAAGTTATTAGTGGTTTCTTATTTAGCTCCATCAAAGAAGATGAATTTATTACGGCCCCTGCTGCTTGCCTCTAACTCCCCCCGCCGCAAAGAACTGCTGGCCGGGCTTGGATTAGATTTTCAGATAAAAGTAAAGGAAGTACATGAGGATTTTCCGGATCACCTGAAACGGGCGGAGGTCGCTGAATACCTGGCCTCGCATAAAGCAGATGCTTACCAGCACGATTTGCAGCACGAGGTACTCCTTACCGCCGACACCATAGTTTGCCTTGAGGATCGTATTTTGAATAAGCCTGCTAACTATGAAGAAGCCTTCGAGATGCTAAGTGCTTTGTCTGGTACCTCCCATGAGGTAATCACGGGTGTCTGTGTGCTGATGAAAGAGCAAAAAGCTGTTTTCCATGATAGCACCAAAGTGTACTTTAAAAAGCTGACGAAGGCAGAAATTGACTATTACATCCGAAATTATCAGCCTTTCGACAAAGCTGGCGCCTATGGCATACAGGAATGGATTGGCATGATCGGAATTGAGCGCATTGAAGGGTCCTATTTTAACGTAATGGGCCTGCCAGTGGAGAAACTATACGCGCAGTTGAAAGCGTTAGGAGTGGTTCGTTAAAGCACTAGTCTAATTATTAACCTGTAAAAAGCTTTGACAATCTTATTCAACATGATTACGGGCTTCTTAAGGAAGGAGTAGACAGAATTAACTCTTGCCCCTGTAAGAAGAGAAGCTTTAGTAAATTACCTTATTAGCACATTGTTTCATTCAGCATTAGCACATCAAAAGCATGTCTTTTATCAAATTATACTTAGCTCCCGGAAAGGAGCATTCTCTAAAGCGCCAGCACCCATGGGTTTTCTCCGGGGCTATCAGGAAGGCAGACGGAGAGCCAGCCGAAGGTGATATAGTGGAAGTATACTCCAGTAAGCATGAGTTCCTGGCAATGGGCCACTGGGCACCAGGCTCTATTGCGGTACGCATTTTTTCATTTGAGCAAGTAACGCCGGATTATGCCTTCTGGAAAGGAAAAGTTCAGCAGGCCTACAACTATCGTGACCGCCTTGGTCTTACTAATAACGCACACACCGATGTCTACCGCCTGATTTATGCAGAAGGTGACGGCGTATCCGGATTAATAGTTGACTACTATAAGTATACGGCTGTCATCCAGACCCATACGGTGGGTATGTATAAGGTGCGGGATCACATTGCCAAGGCACTGCAGGAAATATACGGCGACAGGCTGAGAGCCATCTACGACAAAAGTGCTGAATCGCTTTCACCTAAATCACCGGTTGACGCTGTGAACGGTTATCTCTACGGGGAATCCACTGGCGGCGTGGTGGTCACTGAAAATAAGCATCAGTTTTTTGTGGATTGGGAAAGCGGGCAGAAAACCGGTTTTTTTATTGACCAGCGTGAGAACCGCGATTTACTGGCCCGCTATGTAAAGGACAAGTCGGTACTGAACACTTTTTGCTACACCGGGGGCTTCTCTGTTTATGCCTTGAATGCCGGTGCCAAAGAAGTGCATTCCGTAGACGTATCCAAAAAAGCCATTGAACTTACTATCAAAAACGGTGAACTGAGTCAGGAACCGGAGCGGCACGAGGCCTTTGCCGTGGATACCTTTGAGTTTCTAAAAGGCAAAGAGGAAATGTACGATGTCATCATCCTGGATCCGCCTGCCTTTGCCAAAAGCCAGAAGGTACGCCACAATGCCCTGATGGGATACAAGCGCCTGAACGCGGAGGCGATGAAAAAAATTAAGCCCGGAGGTATCCTGTTTACCTTTTCCTGCTCACAGGTAGTAGATAAGTACCTTTTCAACAGTACCGTGATGGCAGCTGCCATAGAAGCAGGGCGCAATATCAAAATCATGCACCATCTCTCACAGCCCGCCGACCATCCTATCTCTATTTTCCACCCGGAGGGAGAGTACCTGAAGGGACTGGTGCTGTTTGTGGAGTAAACTTTAGGCAAGGTTTCATAACCTTCCTTCCAAATTCCTTTATCCTTGAATTATAAGTATGCCAGAGACGCGAGCATAAAAGAGCAAGCGAAGCAGAGAGAAGTCTGAAACATCATGAGTTCATGAAATAAATAGGTTACTCACTGCTCTGCAGGTCCCTTTCGTCTCGCGCCTTTGGCATGTCCAAGTTACATTTAGGGTTTAAAGAGAGCTGTAATTGTAGCGTTCATTGATAGAAAGCCTATCATAGCAATCAACAATTTAGCTATTCAGCAAATCAAACAACGGCAGCTCCTGCGGCAGCTCCATACGGATACGCCATTCCTTTGTATAGTAATTATTCATGCGATTGCCTACCTGCTTTGCCCAGCCAAGGGGTGTATTTTTATACTGTAGCAGGAGCCAGTCGTTGCCTTCAATTCCTAAATTGATATCTTCTTTGCGGAGGTAACGGAGTGCCTGTTCCAAATCCAGTTCAGCCGTCTCGAACGCGGCTTTGTTCAGGTGCTGCGACAGTGCCAATCCTTGCAGGGGTTTTAGTTTTTTTCCTTTTACCTCCGCTATTTCCGTACCAGCATAAATCACATATAAGTTCTGAAATACCTTGTCAGCGGCTTCAAAGAGATGTGCGGGTATGGCAGAAATAATATCGCCATGCTGTATCCAGGCAAACTGTTCCGGATTATTGAGCCAATCCTGTACCAGTGCCTGCTCCTTCTTCCCGGCCAGGGTGAGTTTATACTTTTTCTTTTTACCGTGAGATGCCGCTTCTTCTGCTGCACCTGCCTTGCGAACTATGGCCACAAAAAAACCTTCTCCCTGGACCTGGTGCGGGTAAAAACGGTATCCTTCGATTCCTTTTAATTGTGAGGGCTTTACACCCCACTCTGGTTGCAAGGTCAGTTTCAGGGACTCTGCCTGCTCCTGCTCAGCCAGCCAGGCAATGTTTTCTTCGTTTTCCTGCTCGTTCCAGGTGCATGTACTGTATATGAGTATACCACCTGGTTTCAGCGCATCCCAAACATCCATCAGGATGCGCTGCTGGCGCTGCGCGCATAGGTTCACACTTTCATCCGACCACTCATTAACCGCCTGAGGGTCTTTCCGGAACATGCCTTCTCCGCTGCAAGGAGCGTCTACCACCATCACGTCAAAAAAGTCGGACAACCGGCCGAAATCCCTGGGATCGTTGCTGGTGACCAGCACATTACCACTCCCCCACTTCGCCACGTTTTCTGCCAGAACAGAAGCCCGACTCCTGATAACTTCATTTGAAACCTGCAAACTGTCCGAAGAGATCAGGCTGGCAAGGTGGGTGGATTTGCCACCAGGAGCACCACATAAATCCAGCACCTGTAGTGGTTGTTCCAGATTCACTACCTGCTTCAGGGCTTGCTCTAGGAACATGGAACTGGCCTCTTGCACATAGTAGGTGCCGGCATGCAGCAGCGGGTCCAGCGTAAAAGACGGACGTTCTGGCAAATAGTAACCATATTCCGCCCAGGGTACCTTGGAAATATTTGGCCTGGCATTTGTTTTAGCTGGATTCAGGCGTATACTTATCGGCGGCGCATGCTGCAGCGCTTTCATGAAATGATGGTAGTCACTGCCCAGCAGCCGCTGCATACGGTCTGTAAAAGAGATAGGAAATTGCATAGTAAACTAAAGGTACAGCAATTTTGATGCAGATAAAAACCTGGTCTGTTTGCAGCATTCCCTATATGCGATGCCACTGCTGCAGGTATTCTTCTACAACAGGCAAATCAGGGAGGCACCAGTCATACGTACGCAGGTCTTCAGGCAAAACCCAATTAAAGGCACGATGCTCCAGCAGTTGAATGTCACCTCCCCTTAGCGAACAAAGGAAAGGAATCAGCTGAATTGTTTTTGTTTGGGTTTGATGTAAAACGGAGGTCAGGTGCCGCAGGGGCTGAACGTATAAATTCAGTTCTTCTTTGATCTCCCGTACCAGGCATTCTTCTTCTGTTTCGCCGGGCTCTATTTTACCACCCGGAAATTCCCACAGCAGTGGATCCGGCATGGATTCACTCCGTTGCGTTATCAGTACCCGACCCTCATGTTCTATAATAGCACATGTTACTTGTAGCATGCCTGGCAAAAAAATAAGGTGAAAATCTGCAGCCTCAGAAAGTCTGTTCTTATATGCAGCAAAATGAAAAAGCATTTTTATATGCTGCCGCATAATAGCAGCGCTAAAGCTGAAATTATTTTGTAAAATAGAAAAGCGATGAAATGTATGGGTGTAAGTATATTTTATGATATATTTAACTTAAAGCCAGTATCTTAAGACTATTAAAGGCGTCATCAGAGTGATCTTTTCAGATAAAACAGCACATGGCTATCAGCATAAACTACAGGTTTCTTATTCGAATTGGAGGCTGGGTGATACTGTCCACAGCCATGCTGTGTGTGCTGCTGCTACAGGTGCTGGAGCAGCATGCGGAAATAGTGCCACTCTGGGGGCAGAAAAGCATATCTACCGACCTTCTAACTTTTAGCTTTGCTTTTGGATTCGTTTTAAACCTGATTGCCACAAAGTTAACGCATAAAGCTTTACTGGCTAAAAAAGTGCTCCCCTTGCACTGGCACCTCAAAAGCCAAACTCTTATTGACAGGCTTCCCAGGCTGCTTCTTCAAAGAGCATTTATGCTTGGTCTGGCTGGTACTCTGATGGCTTGTCTCACACTCTTTTTATTCCGGCTGGTACATGTAGAGCAGGTGCCATACCAGGAATATATAGTTATTTTTCTGCTACATGCCGTATCGCTGGCATGGGCAATAACTGTGATTTCTGTTTACAGAGCATTAGGTGATTACTCTATGCTTCGCAAGGCAAGAGAAAATAAACAGAGCACATCCGCATCCTAGCAAATGTGCTCTGTTTACTTTTTAAAGCAAACGTTACTGCAATAAACCGAAATTTCCTAAACCTGCTCTAACTTATTCTGCCACTCAGCAGCGTTAAGTATTGAGTTTTTGCTGTGCCTCTTTTCTTCTTATTTGAACTTGTCTTTCAGAATCTCAAATTCAACAGCTGGCGATATGCGCTCATATAGTACATGATATACTGCATTTGTAATAGGCATGTCTACTTTAAGCTTTTTGTTGAGTTCGAAGATACTCTGTACCGCATAGTATCCCTCTGCCACCATATTCATTTCAATTTGGGCTGACTTAACCGTATAGCCGTGGCCAATCATGTTTCCGAAGGTGCGGTTACGGCTAAATTGAGAGTAGGCTGTTACCAACAAATCCCCTAAATATGCGGAACCGCTCAAGTCGCGGTGAATGGGCATAATAGCATCCAGGAATCGCTCGATCTCAAACATAGCGTTAGATACCATCACCGCCTGAAAATTATCGCCATAGTTCAGACCCCGCGCTATTCCACAGGCCATGGCTATAATGTTCTTCATTACAGCGCAATACTCTATACCATCCAAATCGTCAAGCGGGTTTGCTTTTACATAGCGGTTCCGGAGCAGCTCACAGAAGCGTTCTGCCGTAGGCATGTCATGAGAACCAATGGTGAGATAAGACTGCTTCTCTAAAGCCACCTCTTCAGCATGACAAGGTCCGGCAATAACAAGCTGATGCGAATTCGGCACATGGTAATTCCGCTCCATATAATCCGTTATCAGAACGTTCTCCTCCGGAATCATGCCTTTTATAGCCGACACTACGACCTTCCCTGTAAATGTATCTTCCGCCAAATCAGCAAGTGCCAGCCGCACGAATGCGGCTGGCACTGCCAATATTACCCAATCAGCGGCAGCAAGCACTGCCTGTATATCAGAAGTAGGTTTTACATAATTTAAATCGAACGATACCTGGCTGAGGTAACGCGGATTGTGTTTGTAACTTATCAGGTGCTGCACATCATTCCTGTTGCGCATCCACCAGTGTACCTGAGATTTGTTTTCTGAGAGGATTTTTACAATGGCTGTAGCCCAGCTACCTCCTCCCAATACTGCTACTTTTTCCAAGGGTGCTTTTTAGGTTATTCCTATTGAGTGTCTGCGGCAATGGCCTGCTTGTCCAGCGTGGCTTCGTCTTTCACCGCTACTTTGGCTCCATCGTTCAGCGTCTGTGATACTGCCCTGAAGGGACCTGCCACTATTTTCTGCCCCGGCTCCAGACCGCTGATTATTTCGATGTTTTCAAAGTCACTGATACCAGTTTTAACATTTACAGCCTCAACTGTGTTTGTGGTGCTGTTATAGGCAAAAACAACTTCCTCTACCTGTGCAGGCGGTGTAGCAGGAGGAACGTTCTGCTGCTGCTCTTCCTCCTCATCTTCTCCTTCAGGATTCGTGCCTTGCCCAGGCGCGCCTGGTGAACGTGTTGTTACCGCAGACAAAGGTACAGATAAAACATTAGGTTTTCTTTCTGTTATAATTTCAACAGAAGCGGTCATTCCCGGTCTGAAAGGGCGGCTGGTTTGCGCGGTAAGGTGGCTGTAGGAGTCATTGATGAGGCGGATGCGCACTTCAAACTCTGTTACAGCCTCCAGTGTAGTCGCGTCTTTCGCTGTGTTGGCAATAGCCGTAACAACGCCTTTAAACTTCTCATCCTGGCTGGCATAAGAATCTACGTCTACCATAACTGAATCGCCAAGCTCTACCCGTATAATGTCGTTCTCGTTCACGTTCACGCGAACTTCCATGTTGTTCAGGTTGGCTATACTCATGATTTCCGTACCTGCCATTTGTGAGGTACCAACCACCCGCTCGCCCTGCTCCACATTTAACTTTGATACAGTGCCGCTTACAGGTGAGTAAATAGTAGTTTTGTTCAGGTTTTCACGGGCATCTTTCAGAGAGGCCTGGGCATTTTGAACGTTGAACCCGGACGCACGAACGCTTGCCTGCAACGATGCCACTTCCTGTTGTGCAGCTTCATAGTTAGCTTTTATCTGCTGCCATTCGGAAATAGAAATTACTTTCTGATCATATAAAGCCTTGTTACGATCATAGTTCTGCTTTGTCTGAGTCAGGTTTGCCTCTGCCTGCGCCAGCCTTGCTCTTGACTGCCCCAGGTTGGCTCGCTGTGTATTCACCATCGCCTCCTGTGCATCCACCATCGACTGGTAGTTATCTGGCCGGATGCGCAGCAGCAACTGCCCTTTCACGACAGAATCCCCTTCTTCCACGTGCAGCTCAATTATCTCACCGGAAACGTCCGGACTTATTTTTACTTCAGTTTCCGGTTGTATTTTGCCGGATGCACTTACCTTTTCTACAATCTCTGCTCTTTTTGCTTCGGCAAGTACAACTTCAGTTCCCTCGTCCTGTCCTATCCAGCCTGCTTTTTTGGCAATCACAACACCAACAAGCACTAACACAAGTACTGCAATCAGAATAGGAATTAACTTCGATTTTTTTTTAGCCATGGTTTTTTTAGAAAGATATATCTTCGCCTTGATAGAAATCCAATACCTTTAATTTAAAAGTATACTCATACTTCGCCTGTAACAGATTAGATTGCGCAGCGCGATAATTGTTTGCAATGATATTGAAATCTACAGTATTTATCACACCGCTGTTCAGCCTTAGCTGCGCATTGCTATAGTTCTTCTCAGCAGCCCTCAGCTGCTCTTTTGCAGAGGTATACCTGCGTTGGGCGGCCAAAGCATCCACATAAGCCTGCTCTATCGTCTGGCGCAGGTTGTTACGGGCAATATCAGCGTTCAGTTGAGCGTCCTGTTGCTGCAGTTTTGCCCGTTGTACATTGCTGCGCACCTGCAACCCATTGAAGATAGGCACCTGTAACGAAAAACCGAAGTTCTTACCTACCCCGTCTTGCAACTGATCAAAGTAAGCATAGGTTTCCCTTCTGAAGGTGGTGGCAGGAGTATAAATAATAAAAGGGTTAGTTCCTTCAGAATCGGTGAATCCAATTGGTGTTGGCCGCAAAGCGCCCTCTTCTGGAAAACGGAAGTCCCTGGCACTGGAGTAAAAGGTATTATATCCGGCAAACATGGACAGCCGCGGATAATAGGCACCTCTTGCCACTTCCAGGCCCTTGGCAGCGCTTAGCACCCGAAGGTCAGCTCCCTGTATGGCGGGTAGTGTTTGTAGCGCCACTTCATATACCTGCTGCCCGTTAATCAGTACAGGGTCCTGGTCTGGTTCCGGAATTTCTGGCACCACAATCTGAAAATCATCAGAGGTAGAAAGGTTCAACACCTGCATTAGGGTGAGCCTTGAAAAATCGCGCTGATTTTGAGCGTTAATGAGCTCCAGATCATCCGCAGCAAACTGCGACTCCAGGTCCAGCACTGCATTTTCAGCCACGCTGCCGGCCTTGAAAAGAATCCTAGTGCGGTCTAGTTGCTGCTGGGTTAAATCTTTAGTCTGCTGTGAAATTTTGATGAGTTCATCCGCAAAGAGGATGTTCAGGTACGAGTTGATGATCTGTAAGGTAATGTCGTTTTGCGCTGACAGCACGTCCTGCTCGCTGGCCCGTAATTCAATCTCGTTTTGCTTGATGGTATTTACCTGCTGGAAACCAGCAAACAAAGGCACGCTTGCATTCAACTGCCAGTTGTTCGTCCGGCTTTCCTCAGAACGCAGTTCAGAAGTCGTTGGATCCACATAAGTACCAAAGTTAAAGTTGTAGGAAGACCCGCCATTCAAGGAAGGTAAGCGCCCAAACTTTGACTGATTAAGGTCTGTTTTAGCTAATTCCCTGTTTAACAGGCTACGTCTTACCTGCAGGTTATTTGCTCTGGCATAACTCACAGCCTCCTCCAGGGACCACACATTGTCGTCCCCCGGGCCCTGCTGCTGGGCCAAAACACCACCCATGCCCGTTAAGGACAGGCCAATGACCAGAAGCAGTTTTTTAGACATTTTTTTCATAGTATAAAGATTAAAGATCGATATTGGGAATATAGATTACATGCTTCACCCAGCTTAGCTGCCGCAGGTACTCCAGGGTAATGGGTTTAATACCTGAATCCATCTCTATAAACTGACGTGCAAGCTCGTTTTTTCCTTTCCTGGACACGCTCATGGTGGCTATGTTACATTGGTCATGTGCCAGTACCGAGGCAATAAAAGCAATACTGCCTGTTACATCCTCCGCGTCTATAATCAAGGTATGCAGTGTTGCCGAAAAGTTAGCAGCAAAGCCATCTACTTCTACAATTTTAATAACACCACCACCGCGGCTCTGCCCTATTACTTCCACCTCGCGGCCAGCTGCTTTAAGGTTTAATTTAATTGTGTTGGGGTGCATGGTAGAAGAATTTCCTACCGACTTGAAAGTATATTTCAGCCCACGTTCCTCCGCATGCTCAAAAGCATCTTTGATTCGCTTGTCATCTGTTTTAAAGTCAAGAAGCCCAGCCACAATAGCACGATCGCTGCCGTGCCCCTCGTAGGTGCGTGCAAACGAATTATAAAAGGTAATAACCACCTCTTCCGGTGCCGCACCAAGTAGCCTGATAGCAGCCCGGGCTATCCGTACCACTCCTGCCGTGTGCGAACTTGAGGGTCCAATCATGACAGGCCCAATCATATCAAAAACGCTGCTTTTCTCAGCCATACCCTTTCTCCCGTAATAATATCGCAAAAATCAAATTTAGCAAGAAACTAAGAGTTTTGCATTATTAAAAAGTTTATTTAGATTTAATTCTACCAACACCGCATATCCATCTACAAAATAAGGAACAGCCTCCACTAAGCGAGAGACAAATATTTTAATAGGCGGGAGTTTTTCCTGGTTCCTCACGAAATTGCCAGTCGTCTTACCCATTTTCCTGCTTCACTATGCACTTAAGATGCAAATTTTTTGCTGATGGTTGCCTCATCTTGAAGATACACTCAATTTTTGAATAGGGGAAATTTTTATACTCATGCTGGGTGGCAAAGGGGAGATTTGCGTACTTTGTAGTCGTTTAAACATCACGTACCACAAATCGTCTTTAAATGGAGCACAGATTTGACCCGGAAGTGCTGGAGCAGCTAAAGCGACTGGAGGAGAAATACGTTCCGCTAGGCCAGAACCTGGCCGCCTACCTCGAAGGGCTTTACTATACTGACTTTTTAAATTACTGGGACTATATCCACCTCGATACGCTGCTAAGCCTTCAGAATCCGCGCACTAATATTCCGGATGAGAAGATCTTTATCATGTACCACCAGATTACAGAGTTATACTTTAAGCTTTGCCTGGAAGAGTATAAGCAAATTGCTGAAGACAAAGAGATCACCACGGATTTGTTCCTGCGCCGCTTAAAGCGCATTAACCGCTATTTCGATAACCTGATCAGTTCTTTTGATGTGATGGTGGAGGGTATGGATCCGCAGCAGTTCCTGCACTTCCGGATGGCACTCATGCCTGCCAGTGGGTTTCAATCGGTGCAATACCGCATGATCGAAATCGCCTCCACTGATCTGCGTAACCTCGTGGACAAGACAAGACGGGCGGCACTGGGTTTGCAAAGTACGCAGGAAGAGATGATTGGCTGCATCTACTGGAAAGAAGGTGCTACGGAAGTGGCTTCAGGCATTAAAACACTGACGCTGCTCCGGTTTGAAGAAAAATACACGAACCAGCTGATACAATTTGCAAAGGAGTATGAGCATACGAATGTATGGTCTGTTTATAATCGGCTTCCGGTAGAAGAGCAGCAGAATCCTAAGCTCACGAATGCCCTGCGCTCGCTCGACAGCAACGTGAACGTGAACTGGCCGCTGATGCACTATAAATCCGCTGTTCGCTACCTGCAGAAAGACCCTGAAATTATTGCGGCCACGGGTGGTACCAACTGGCAAAAATACCTGCCTCCGCGTTTCCAAAAGCGTATCTTTTACCCGGAACTCTGGACTCCGCACGAAGTGGAGGAATGGGGCAAGGGCTGGGTTGAGAAGATTCTGAAGGATGAGATTTAGTTAAATTGTTGAATTGTTAAATTGCTTGATGGTTGAATTATTGCGACAATAAGGAGAATATTGCTCATAAGCAGGTTTTTTGCCATTTAATAATAACATTCCTGCTGTAGACAATAAAACGAACTACAGTAGCGTAAATCATGTTCTGAACTAGCAATTCAACAATCAAACAGGTTTAAGGATAAATCCCTTACCCACTATTCCATGAGAAAAAAAGAACTTGATCTGGTGCTAGCGCCAGAGGTTGCGTTTGATGCGCAGCAATTAGAGCACGAAATGCTGAAGAGTGCTCATATTAAGCCCGAAGATGTAAAATTCCTGCATCGTATCAAGCGCTCTATCGATGCGCGTGGACGGGAAGTTCAGGTACGGGTACGGGCTGACATTTACTTAGACAATCCTCCTACTGATATTCTTTCTCCGCAGTACCATTACCAAGATGTAACCAACACCAGGCTTGTGGTGATTGTGGGTGCTGGCCCTGCCGGCTTGTTTGCCGCTTTGCGTTGCATTGAACTCGGTTTAAAACCAGTTGTACTGGAGCGGGGAAAAGATGTGCGGAGCCGCCGCCGTGACTTGGCAGCCATTAATAAAGAACACACTGTAAACCCAGACTCCAACTATTGCTTTGGAGAGGGAGGTGCCGGCACATACTCTGACGGAAAACTTTATACCCGCTCCAAAAAGCGGGGCGATCTGCAGCGTATTCTGCAGATACTGGTACAGCATGGTGCCACACCGGATATCTTATTTGATGCTCATCCGCATATTGGCACAAACAAGCTTCCCAAAATCATAGAAGCCATTCGGGAAACGATCCGAAACGCTGGTGGCGAAGTGCTTTTTGATAAGCGCGTGACAGATTTTATTCTGGAGAAGGGGGAAATGCGCGGCGTGGTTACGCAAGACGGGCAGGCCTATACAGGCGAGTCTGTTATACTGGCCACCGGCCACAGCGCTCGTGACATTTTTGAACTGCTGCATCAGAAAGATATTACAGTGGAGGCCAAGCCCTTTGCCATGGGCGTTCGGGTAGAACACCAGCAAAGCCTGATTGACAGCATACAGTATAAGTGCGAAGATCGTGGTCCCTGGCTGCCTGCCTCCTCCTATGGCCTGGTGCAACAGACGCATTACAATAACAGGCAGCGCGGAATCTATTCTTTTTGCATGTGCCCGGGCGGCTTTATAGTTCCTTCGGCTACAGCGCCCGGCGAGGTGGTAGTAAACGGCATGTCGCCGAGCCGCCGCGACTCCCGCTTTTCCAACTCTGGCATTGTGGTGGCCATTGAACTGGAAGACATGGAACTGGAGAAGTACGGGCCTTTGGCTGGCTTGCGTATGCAGCAGGCCCTGGAGCAGAAGGCCTGCCGCATGGCGGGTGGTACACAAGCGGCTCCTGCCCAGTTGCTACAGGACTTTACCCGTCGCAAAACAGGTGGAGCCTTGTTAGAAACATCTTACCAGCCCGGACTGGTGCCGGTTGAGATGAATGAACTGTTCCCGGAGGACATGAGTTACCGCCTACGCGAAGGTTTCAAAGCCTTTGGCAATAAAATGCGTGGCTACCTCTCTAATGATGCTCAAATAGTTGGTGTAGAAAGCCGCACCTCCTCCCCTGTCAGAATCCCGCGCAATCGGGAAACATTAGAACATGTGCAGGTAAAGCGTTTCTTCCCTTGTGGTGAAGGAGCCGGTTATGCTGGTGGCATTGTATCTGCTGCCATGGATGGCGAGCGTTGTGCTGAGATGGCGGCTTTAAAAGCTGGAGTTGCCGTTAATCAATAGGCTTTAACCTGCCTTAGTCCATGTTGTTATCCCTGCATTAGCGATCGAAGTAGACATAAAAAACTAACTATTTCGGACGCAGACCGGTAAAATAAAGTATAAACTTGTAGAAAATAGCATTTAAACTTTATATATATGAAGAAGACAGTTGTATTAGGCGCTTCCGATAATCCGGCCCGTTATGCCTACAAAGCTATACACAGGCTGCAGCAGCATGGGCATGAGGTGGTGCCTGTAGGTATAAAAAAAGGAGAAGTGGGCGGCAAGAAAATTATCCACGATAAAGACGAACCCATTGAAGATGTAGATACGGTGACACTATATGTAGGGCCGCAGAACCAGCCTTCCTGGTATGATTATATCCTGAGTTTGAAACCAAAGCGCATCATCTTTAACCCGGGAACAGAAAACAGGGAATTTGAGCAAATGGCAGAGAAAGCTAACATTGCAACACTGCATCACTGCACGCTGGTTATGCTGGCTACTGATAGTTACTGATGCTGTAAAAATTTTAAAAAAAAAGATAAACCTGTCACATATAAGTACGTAAAAGGAGTAAAATAGCAGATGGCATTTGTTGTCTATGCTCAAAGAAGGGACCTTAAGGCAAGGTCCCTTCTTTCGTTTTGTGGCAGGGCAAATAAAAAACCCCACCAGCTATTTTTTAATGCTGGTGGGGTTTTATTTTAGAGCCTTAATTATCAGGTTTCAACGTGATGTTTTTCTCCGCCTTCCGCTTCTTCCATCATCTTGCGCATGGCGGCGGCAGACGTACTGTCAGGCACCATATTAGATGCAGTGGCCTGCACCTTGTTCATCATACCGGAAACAATCTTGGTTTCCCCGCTCATCAGCGCTTCGTATCCATCTCTGGCTACTTCTGCCGGCTCTGATAAAGGACCATTTGCTGCTTTCGTATGTGCAGCTCCAGCTCTTCGGAAGAACATAGTATTACTGGCACCCGGGCATAAGGCTGTCACTGTTATATTTGTATGTTGCAGTTCATTGCTTAATGCTTCAGAAAATGAAAGCACGAAGGCTTTTGTTGCACCATATACAGCCATCAACGGCGAAGGTATCTGGGCTACGACGGAAGCTACGTTCAATATTTTACCTTCGTTGCGCAGCTTCATGTCCTGTAGAAATAGCTTTGTGAGTGCCACGGGTGTGTTCACGTTCAGCTGTATAATGGCATTCTCCCGCTCCAGGTCTGTTTCATGAAAAAAGCCGTGTACACCAGCCCCGGCATTGTTGACCAATACATCTACCTGAATGCCGCTTTTCTTCACCTCTTCGTATACCTCTCTTGCTGAATCCGGACGTGCCAAGTCAGATGTAACAACACAGACATGTTCTAACTGGTGGTCGTCCTGCAGTTTGTATGCCAGCTTCTTCATTCTGTCGGTGCTGCGTGATACCAGTATCAGGTTATAACCGTCCTTTGCGAAAAGCCTGGCAAACTCCAGGCCGAAGCCGTTTGAAGCGCCCGTTATCAATACTGTTTTTCCTCTGTTGTTTTCGTTCATTGCTTTCATAGTTTAAGTTCAAGTACTGCCAATAAGATGCAGCAGTGTTATCTTTTACCAACTAAACAGCAAATGGGTTGCCTCCGTGTACTCGGGTCGCTTCTGGACATGGTCAAGAAACTGGATTGCAGCAGGTTTTAATTTAATGCAGTAGAAGCCTTTCAGCTGATAAAGCGAAAGCCCACGCAATGTCATGGGCTTTCGCTTATAACTAATTAGCACGCTAATGTAAAGACTAAAAAACAGGCAAAGATGTTTAGCCCTCTCTGCGCAGTACTTCGAGTGGTGGCCGGTTTAAAATACCGCGGCTATTCAGCATTCCCACAAAAACAGTCAGGGCGGTTATACCTATGAAGATGGGTAGAAGCGGTGCCAGATCAGGAACAAAAGGCACTTCAAAGCTAAATATCGCGAGGGCCCAACTGGCACCCAGGGCAAGAATTATACCCGTGCCTGCGGCTAATGCTCCAAGCAGCAGGTACTCAAATGCATTGATAGATAGAATCTGTTTTCTGCTGGCACCGAGTGTACGCAACAGCACGCTCTCCTGTACCCGCTGAAACTTGCTGATGTTTACCGAACCGATTAGCACCAGTAAGCCGGTGCTAATGCTGAAGAGCGCCATGAAACGAATTACAAAAGCGATTTTCCCTAGTATATCATCCAGCGTGCGTAGTATCAGGTCCAGGTCTATGGCCGACACGTTTGGAAAGCGCTGCACCATTGTTCTTTGGAACTGCGCCGATTGACTGTCGGTCTGAGTCCGCGTCATAAGCACATGAAACTGGGGAGCCTCCTCTAAAACACCTTCCGGAAACACCACCCTGAAATTTGTCTGTACCCTGTTCCACTCCACTTCACGCAATTGGGCTACTATGGTAGGTATTAGAGCTCCCTGCACATTAAACACAATAGTGTCGCCAACCACTACCTCCAGCCTGTCAGCATACCGGTCTTCTAAAGAGATAGGCACAGCTCCTCCGGAGGAAACTACCTTACCCTGCCAGCTTCCGCCTACTTCCTTTTCAGAATCTATAAGCGAGTCGCGGTACGTCACACGGATCTCGTTAGTGAAAGCTCTTTCTGAGATACCGAGTGTAGTATCCTGGCGCACATCAGCAGCCGTGTATCCTTTAATTTCATCAATGCGCATCGTTACCACTGGTACCATCTGCAGCACAGGCAGGCCCTGCTCCCGCGTGAGTTGGGCCACCTCCTCCTTCTGGGCATTCTGAATATCAAACAAGACCAAGTTGGGCTGATTTTCACTTCCGGCGATGGCTACTTCACTTAAGAGTAGGCGCTGCATCAGGAAAAGCGTTGCAATCAGGGCCGTTCCCAAGCCGATAGACACAGTGAGCAGCAGCGTCTGGTTATTTGGGCGATACAGGTTTGCCAGGCTTTGCCGCCATACATAACCCCAGCTTCTGGGAAAGAAGCGCTTCACCAGCCCCATCATCAGGCGTGCTATCAGGGCAAGCACCACGAAACCTACCAGCACCCCGGCAGTAAAACCTGATGCACGGAGCCAGGTACCCAACTGCAGGTAAGCGAAAACGAAAATAAAGGCTAAAATCAATCCACTCACAGCCCAACGCAATTTATCGGGCTGTTTCGAGACGTGCTCTATTCCGGCACGCAGCGTAATAAGGGGCGAAACATTCCGGATAGACAGCAGCGGCAGCAGTGCGAAAAGGATAGACACCACTAACCCAATGCCAATACCCCCGGCGATAGCACTCCAGGATATTCCCACCGTTACCTCAACGGGCAGGAAAGACTGGAACAACTGTGGAAGATACAGCTGAATCAAGCTTCCCAATATCGCGCCTGCCACAGAACCAATTAGTCCCATCGCCGCCACCTGGAACAGGTAAACCAGGAAAGCCTGTTTGCCACTCATGCCCAGGCAGCGCAATACGCCAATGGTAGATAGTTTCTCCCGAATGTATACATGCACGGCACTCGCTACACCCACACAGCCTAGCAGCAAGGCCACAAAGCCAACCAGCGATAGGAAGCGCGCCAGATTGGCATATGATTCCCCTGTGCTCTCTTTGCGGCTCTGCACGGTATCAAAACCGAAGCCCGCAGCATCAAAACGCGGCTCCAGCTTTGTTGCAAGCTCATCGGCATCTGTATCAGGGGGCAAACGATAGTAATGGTAGTAATTGATGCGGCTTCCTTTCTGCAGCAGGCCCGTTTCCTCCAGGTACTGCTTCGGGATATAGACAGCTGGGGCTATGGTGGCCGTCATCGCAGACTGACCTGGAATTTTATGAAGTGCGCCGGCTATTTCGAAGGTCAGATTACCGACTTTTATAGAGTCACCGGGTTCAGAGTTGTACTGTAGCAGCAGTGTATGGTCTACAAGTGCTTTGCGTCCGCCGCTGCGGAAAGCCGTACTGGCGTCCTGCGGTTCAGACTCAATCTCGCCATAATAGGGAAATCCGCCTTCCTCCAGCGCCCGCACCTGTACCAGCCGTGTGCCCTCAGATGCCTGGAAGTAAACCATGGAGGCAAAACGCACCTCATCAGAACGGTCGCCTCCCACGGCAATGGAATCAAGCAACTGCTGCATCTCGGGCTCAATTTCCTTATTACTAGCTACTACTAGGTCTGCTCCTATCAAAGACTTCGCCTGGTTATCAATATCACTGCGAAGGTTATCAGAGAAGGAGTTGATAGCCACAAGCGCTGCAATACCGAGCACAATAGAAGAAATAAACAGCGCCAGACGCGCCCGGTTACGCCTGCTATCACGCCACGCCATTTTCAGGAGCCAGCGCAGGTTCAGGCTGTTTTTCTTTTCTATATGAATGATGGTATCAGGCACGGGCGAGTTCTTAAAAAGTTAAATGGCTAAATATAAAGCAATGGTTAATTCACGGGTAGGTACTCATGGAGTGGAATAATTTCTGTCGTGACACCTGCTACATGTGGTATAGTAACAATTCTTTATATTTCGTCTCTGCTCACAGAAACAGGGGCACCGGTATCAGAGACAACAGTACCTCCTTTAATACGAATAATACGCTGCGTTTTCTCTGCCAGGTCCAGGTCGTGGGTCACCAGCACCAGGGTAGTGCCGCTCTCCCGGTTCAGGTCAAACAGCAGCTGCTCCACCCGCTGACCTGTCTCTTCGTCCAGGTTACCGGTTGGCTCATCTGCAAAAAGAATAGTCGGCCGGTTAGAGAAAGCCCTCGCCAGCGACACCCGCTGCTGCTCACCACCGGACAATTGTGTGGGATAGTGATCATGTCGTTCGGCCAGCCCTACCCTTCCCAGCAGTTCCATGGCCTGTCGCTGCACGTTGCGCTCGCCTCGCAGTTCCAGTGGCACCATCACATTTTCCAGTGCTGTCAGCGTTGGTATCAGCTGAAAGTTCTGGAAGATGAACCCTACATACTGGTTGCGTACCTGTGCCCGTTCATCCTCTGACAAAGTGTCTAATTTTACGCCATTCAGAATAACAGAACCGGAACTGGCGCGGTCAAGTCCTGCACAGAGGCCGAGCAGGGTTGTTTTACCGCTACCTGAAGGGCCTACGATGGAGCAGGTGTCTCCAGCCTGAAGTGAAAAATTAATACCTTCCAGCACTGTTAAATGGCGGTCGCCGCTGTTATAGGTTTTCTTTAAGTCCTGAATATCGAGAATTGTAGACACGAATAAGTTTTTTATGTATAAGTACTGGTATAAGGTTTGTTAACACATTTTATACCAAAGCACATTCATCTTAAACCAAATAACTAATACAGCACGTTATTAGTTTTAATTGGAGAAGTATAAATTTAGCAAACAATTGCTTGTATGAAGATAGAAAATAGTTTTTTAACGATATGCTTGGCCAGTATAATGGTCATATCCGGTTGTGGTAACGTGAATACGGCAGATCAGCTTGAAGCGGAGCAGGAGACACGGATAGAAAACCCCAGAACTGAAGCGGCCAATACAGAATCTGGAACAAAGACAATTCTTTTCTTTGGCAACAGCCTGACGGCAGGCTATGGGTTGGAACCGGAACAGGCCTTTCCAGCGCTTATTCAGCAGCGCATCGATTCAATGAATCTGTCTTATAAAGTGATCAACGCGGGTGTTAGCGGGGAAACCACATCCGGAGGCAAGAGTCGCATCGACTGGCTCCTGAAACAGCCTGTTGACGTTTTTGTGCTGGAGTTGGGCGCCAATGACGGGTTACGGGGTGTCAGTACAGAGGAATCTTACAACAACCTGAAGGCTATTATTGGGAAAGTGCGCGCTAAATACCCGGATGTAAAGGTTGTGTTGGCAGGGATGCAGATACCGCCAAGTATGGGACAGCAATATGCCCAGGATTTCAGAGAAATATACACGCGCATTGCTGAAGAAGAAAACGTGGCCCTTATCCCTTTCTTGCTGGAAGGTGTAGCGGGTAACAGTGAGCTAAACCAGGGAGACGGCATACATCCGACAGAGGAAGGACAAAAGATTCTGGCTGAAAATGTGTGGGATACTTTAGAGCCTATCGTTCAGGAAGAGGAAGTACAGGAGGAGGAAGTATAAGAAACTGAAATTGAAGTAAATTTGCTGTTGAAATTAATTTTTAAGCAATAGCAACTACTCTGGCCAGATGGCGTACATATGTATGGCTAAAAGTTGAAAATTTAATTTTCAAAAAAATGAAAGGGCTCCTCATCTGCAGGAGCCTTTTTATTTTTCATTCAGCCCCTCTGTAGTAACTCCACTGCTACTCCGTCTGCTTATCACCTGTTGCACCACTATCATTTCACTTCCCGGTGCTTTAAGTATAGAGGCTTTATCTTTCTCTTGAAGATATCCATTTGAAAAGCGCCTCATTTGCAGGTGCTTTTTCTTCTGTATAACATGGTTATGCCAAAAATCAATTACACTCCTACCCTATCTTACCTTAACTTAACTTAACATCAAGGATACATACACTGTCAATAAATAGAATTGGTTTAGTATATATAGCATAATCAGAGTAAATTTATGGCTGAACATCAGCTATTTATAGTGAAGGAGTTGGCGGATCCGGAAAAAAACAAAATATTTAGTAAGTCTCAGGCAACCACACCACGGGTACCTTGCATCTAAGGGGTAAAGAGCAACAAACAGCTCCGGGAATTCGACTTAGCAAAAATTATTTGATAAACCTATACAAAGCGTGACAGAAGCAGAACTGATAGCAGGATGCCAGAAGGCAGACACTAAGGCGCAGAAGCTCCTGTATGAGCGTTTTGTGGCGCAAATGTGTGGGGTGTGCAAACGGTATCTCAGAAACGAGATGGACGCGGAAGAAGCACTCCTTAACGGGTTTATGAAGATTTACCAGAACATTGATCGCTTTGAAGCGAAAGGCAGCTTTGAAGGCTGGGTGCGCCGTATAATGGTGAACGAAGCCCTCGCTTTTTTAAGAAAGAAAGAGCTGCTGCACCTCGCTATCGACGATAGCCACGTACAAGTGGCCGGCACATCTGGGGCTGATCAGGATCTGGCAGAGGAAGAACTGATGGAGCTGTTAAGAACTTTACCCTCTGGCTACAGAGCGGTATTTAACCTGTATGCCATTGAAGGATACTCACATAAGGAAATAGCAGACATGCTCGGTATAACCGAAGGCACATCTAAGTCGCAGTTGAGCAAGGCCCGCGCCATGCTGCAGCGCCGACTTACAGGCCAGGAAGCTATTACAATATAACAAGAAGATGACCATGAGACCAGAAGATATAGACAAATTATTTAAGGAGCGCCTGGGGAACACCTCCCCCACGCCGCCCGCCGATCTGTGGAGCCGCCTGCAGGACCGCATAGAGGAAGAGATGCCGCAAAAGGCACCGCTACAGTTAAAAGAGGAAAGACGCAGCTATATGTGGATTTACTCCTCTGTGGCTGCCTCCATCTCATTGGTGCTAACGGTAGGTGTTGTATTCTTTAACATCAACACGGGTTCACCCGAAATCAATCAGGCTATCACAGAGAAAGGCCCTGTGGAATTACATGAAACGCCTGTCATCAGCCAACCAGCCCCTGAGACTATAGCGCAGGCTGATGTTATAAAAGAAAGCGGCCCTGAAGAAAAAAATATTCACACTCAGGCAACTGATGCAAGCCTTTCCGCATCTAATAAAGCAGAAGAGGATGTTAAAACAGAGGCCATAGCCAAAGCGACACCAAAAGCTGTACAGCAAAAACAAGTGAAGGCTTTAACCTCTAAACAACCTCCGGTGAGTGTGCAGCAGGCCATCGCCGCCAATACGCTTTCTGAAAGAGCCGCTGAAGCTGCAGAGGCCGTGACTGTACCAGCTGGGAAGCCTGTAACCTCCACGTCACTCGCTGTAGCCGATGCCAACATGAACGCTGCGCCTGTCGAAATTATCATCAAACGTGCCAATACGTCTCCAACACAAGTTGCCATGGCAGAGACGGACGACACTTCAGGTGGTTTAGACAAAAGAGCAAGACTTGCAAAGAACATTTTTAAGCAGGTGCGTAACCTGGCAAATGGCGAAGAAGTGGAACTCTCTGAGTTGGGTATAAACGCCGACAAGGTGGCTTTGAACACACAGATCGGCAAGCAAAAATTCTCTAAAGTAATCAATCTCTAACCCTACAAAATCATGAAACGAATACTATTACTCATGGCTATTTTCATGGCCACTGTTACCGGTGTGTCTGCCAAAGGCGGTCCTACCATAGGCGAACGCCTCGGAAGCGAACAGGATACAATCATTATCAGAATGGCAAATGGTGCCAAAATGATACTGCAACTGGAAAACATTCAGCAACTGAAAGCTTTCCAGAACTATAGCCTGGACTCGCTGATGCGGGAGCTTAACACGTATGTGGATCGGGTAGACCAGATGGAGAACTCTAATCCGGGCTCTAAAGACATGACCGTAACATTCAACACATCTAAAGCTGCAGATGGCTCCGGTGACCAGGTGACCGTAACGGTGCAGGAAAATACTCCACAGGGAGAAGTAAGAAAAGAGCGTCATGAAATCCGCATTAACAAGTCGTTTAAGATTGATGTGGAAGTGGAGGAAGACGGTGACAACACCAGAGTAAATGTGGATGTACCTACAAAAGCAGAGCGCGACAGTACCCGTACTGCCCGAAAAGAGGAAAACTATAAATCCACTAAAATGGGCTTTGACCTGGACCTGGGCCTGAATGCCTTTACAAGCGATGCTGCAGATATCCCGGATCTTAAACCATGGGGTTCCCGCTATGTGAGCCTCAACTGGCGCCTGAAGTCGCGGGTGGGTGGCCGCAAAAGCCCTTTCCTCATCGTGTCAGGCCTTGAGTTTGCCTTCAACAACTATATGTTCGAAGACAATATAGTGGTTGAGGAAACAGGTAACATAACCACTTTCCGGGAGGTGCAGGACGTAAACTTCCAGAAGACAAAACTGACGCATTCTTCTGTCAACCTTCCCCTGATGGCACTGCTACAGTTTCAGCGCGAAAACGGCAAAGACGGCTTTATGATTGGTGCAGGTCCCTTTGTAGGTTACCGCCTTGGCAGCCACACCAAACTTAAATTCCAGGAAGACGGCAGAACAGAGAAAGACAAAACCCGTGATTCTTACAACTTAAGCGACTTGCAGTATGGCGTGGAAGGTGTAGTAGGCTACGGAAGCCTGAACCTGTTTGCCAAGTACAATATGAACGACCTCTTTAAAGATAATCGCGGGCCACAGACGAATGTTGTCAGCTTTGGACTAAGGTCATTATTTTAAGTTAAAAGAGTTTTGAGTAATAAGTAAAAAAAGAGGAGCGGTATACCACTCCTCTTTTTTTTTTTAGGGTTGGGTATGGCGACGGAAGTTATCGATGATAATGGCGGTAGCAGTAGCCACATTTAAAGACTCGGCTTCGCCGAATGAGGGTATTTTAATGAGTTGATTCACCTGAGCCGCTATTTCAGGACGTATACCATTTGCCTCGTTGCCCAGCACCACAATACCTTCCGGCTTCAGGGCCATGGCATGCAAACTCTCACCGGCCAGAGAGGCGCCGTATATGCTGAATTCTTTTGTGTGCTGCTGTAACCATTCCGCCAGGTTCAGGTAATGCACGTTAACACGTGTAAAAGAACCCATGGTGGCAGAAATAACCTTTAAATTGTAAAAGTCAGCGCAGGTCTCAGAACAAACAATCGATTTAATGCCATACCAGTCGGCGATACGGATAATGGTGCCGAGATTTCCCGGATCCCTTACGTCGTCTAAAGCAATAACCAATTCTTCTTTTTTAATTTGCAGTGGGGGCAGCTGCCGTATACGAGCCACGGCAAGCGCCGCGTTATTGCTTGAGAAGCTACCTGCCTTTACAAGTTCTTCTTCTGTAACAACGTCAAAAGCAAGTCCCTGTGGCAAACTACTGGTATGTTGCCTGTAAAATGGTTCGGTTATGAAAACATACTCCAGCTCAAAGTCCGCTTGAAGTAATTCCAGCACGCTCTTGGCTCCCTCTACTACAAAGGCTTGGTGTTGCTTGCGGTATTTTTTTATTTGCAACGATTTGATATACTTTACAACTGCTTTTGATAACATACTTCAACGTTTGAAATCACGATTATACATATCTGTACTGGCATTAACAATGTTGTGTTTACAGTCCTGTGTGCCCACCAGGTATTTAGGTGAGGATGAAAAGCTTTTGGTAAGCATTCAACCCGAAGGACTGGAAACAGTGGAACCCACTGCAATACAGGCACTTTACCAGCAGGAGCCAAACCGTATGGTGCTTGGGTCAACCCCCTATCTGGGCCTTTATAATTTCGGTAAAAGGTTTTATGATCCGCAGCAGATCCAGGAGCGCATTGAAAAGCAGGAAGCCAGGATGCAGCAACAAATTGTAGAGGCAGGCACTGATTCAGCAAAGATACAGCGTCTGCGGCTAAAGTTTGAGAGCCGCATCGACAGGCTACAGGAAAAAAAGACAGAAGGCAATTTTCTGATGCAGCTTGGTGAACCTCCCGCCATCTATGATTCTACGCTGATGGAGAAGACAATGGATCAGATTGATATATACCTCAATGCTAAAGGCTACTTCAACCACCAGACCAATTACGAGAAGGAAGTAAAAAGTGATAAGCTGGTTTACATCACCATCAATATAGAGGAGAACGCCCCCTTCCGGTATACAGAGTTTAGCTATGGCATCCCGGACGAAGACATCCGGCAGCTAGTGCAGGCTACCGCCAACCGCTCGTTGCTGCAGCTAGGGGATAAATATGATGAGGATGTGTTGACCGCAGAACGCGACCGGTTGTACACCTTGCTGAGAAACAGGGGCTATTATGACTTTGCCCGTGCATACATAGAATTCGAAGTAGATACCAGTGCTACCGGTAGAGCCGCTACGATCAAGACTATTATTCAGAACCCGGAGCAGGACTCCACGCATAGGTTATATACTATTAATGAAGTGTATTTCAAAACAGATGAAGACCGTTTTGGCATACCGCGCGATACGATAGTATACAATGGCATCAACTATGTTGCCTACAGGCACAAATACTCTCCGGATATTCTGGATAAAAAGGTAGATATATACCCCGGCCAACGCTACAGCCAGTTTCGCACCTCCGCCACTCAGCGCAAGCTGGCTGAGTTAGACGTTTTTCAGTTCAACACTGTGCTGTATAACCGGATAGATGCCACCACCGACTCCAGTTACCTGCTGAATGCTTACATCAATGCCTTACCAGCCAAAAAGTTTCAGGAAACACTGGAGTTGGGATTAAACTATACCGAACGGATTCCCGGCCCCTTTTCAAGTATAAGGTTGCGAATCAGGAACATCTTTGGTGGGGCAGAAAACCTGGATATAGGCCTGAGAGGAGGAATTGAGGGGCAGGCAAGCTTCACAGATCCAAACAGAGCTGTACTTATCAAGGAGTTTGGCGCTGATGTGTCTTTGTCATTTCCTGTTATTCTGATGCCGTTTACCAATAAAAGCCTTCTGTCAGAATACAGCCCCAGAACCCGGTTTTATTCCGGCTACACGAGTAGTGACCGGGAGCAGTACTCCCGCACAAACTACCAGCTTGGCCTCGACTATATCTGGCAAATTACAAGGAACCCGCTTCGGCCACCGGTGATGCAGTTCATCTTTTCTCCTGTAAACCTGAATATTGTACAGGGAGAAATATTAGACAATAATTTCCGGCAAAGTCTTATCAATAACAGTGAGGGCAGCAGGTCGCTTATAGAGAGTTTTTCAGATGGTATCATCTCTTTTATAGGGTTCAACTTTATCTATAATACCAACGACTTTACACAAACCAGAAACGCGCACTATTTCCGTACCCTCGTGGAAGTGGGCGGACTGTCAAGGCAGTTGGGACTTGATATAGGCTATAATAACCTTCAAACCTTTCAGTACGCCAAAATTAATCCTGATTTTCGCCGCTACATTCCACTGGGAGGGCAAAGGTACTTCGTGTACCGCGTGAACGGAGGAGTAGCCTCTCCTATTTTTGATTCTAAAGTGCTGCCTTATGAAAAGCATTTTTTTGCTGGTGGCGCCAGTAGTGTGCGTGCCTGGCAGTCGCGCCGCCTGGGCATGGGCTCCTATGCTTCTGTGAGACCTGTAGAAGAAAATGGGAATGACGGGTCTTATACGGTGGGTTTAGAACGCGACTATAGCCTGGAACAGCCTGGTGAAGTTTTGATTGAGGCAAACGTAGAGTATCGTTTTAATATCTTTAGCTTCCTGAACGGAGCCTTATTCGTGGATGCAGGAAATGTATGGCTTCTGCAGGAAGACGTTAACAGGCCGAAAGCAAACTTCGACTTCAACAGGTTCTACAAAGAGATGGCAGTGGGCACAGGCTTTGGTATCCGCTTCGACCTAGCCGTACTGATACTCCGCTTCGACCTTGCTACAAAAGTCTATGACCCGGCAGGACTTTATGGAAACAAGTTTATCCTGAACGACTTCAGATTCTCGGATTTCTTCACCAGAAACAGCCAAAGTACACTGCAGATTGGCATCGGTTATCCTTTCTGATGTAGAAAATTTATACTTGGCTTTGAAAGATATTTGAAGGGTATGTATAAAAAAGTTAAGGCGGCCTCTGTTATACCAGAAGCCGCCTTTACTTTTTTATAATGCATTCATAATTAATAGTTTAGTAAATCCTCCATAGCAGCGGCTACCTTTTCCGGGTTAGGCAACATCATCTTTTCCAGATCCACGTTAAGCGGAATAGCCGGAAGATTAGCAGCTCCCAACGTATATATAGGGGCGTCCAGCTTCTGGAAGCAGTCTTTTGACAGGCGCCCTGCCAATGACTCCGCAAAGGAATTCATCAGCGGCTCCTCCGTGAGCACCAGTGCTTTACCGTGCCGTTCTACCGATGCTTTCACAGTCTCATAATCAAGCGGGTTCAACGTACGGAGGTCTACAATTTCTACACTTCCGGGATACTGTTTTGAAGCTGCTTTAGCCCAATACACGCCCATGCCATAAGTGATGACGGTCATACTGTTGCCCCTACGCATCTCCTGCTCATCAGCCTGCTGTACGATACTTGCTTTGCCAAGAGGCAGGATGTAATCAGCGTCAGGCTCAAAGGTTTTCGCGTCCTCAGTGCCAGGCACTTTCGACCAGTAAATTCCTTTGTGCTCCAGCATCACCACCGGGTTCGGATCCAGGAAAGCAGCTTTCATCAAGCCCTTCATGTCGGCGGCATTGCTCGGGAAAACTACTTTGATGCCCCGGATATTGAGCAGTGTCGACTCTATGCTTCCGGAATGATAAGGACCGCCGCCTCCGTAAGCCCCTATCGGCACCCGGATAAGGGACTGCACCGGGAACTGCCCATTTGAGAGGTAGCAGCTTTTAGACAGTTCCTCTACTAGTTGATTAATGCCAGGCCAGATATAATCAGCAAACTGGATTTCCACAATTGCTTTAGCCCCAACAGCTGACATGCCCGCTGTAGAACCGACTATATAGGCTTCTTGTATCGGCGTATTGAATACCCTTGCATCGCCATATTTCTTCGCCAGCAGGGCTGCCTCCCGGAACACGCCTCCCAACTCTCCCCCGACATCCTGTCCGTAGAACAATGCCTCGGGATAATTCTTCATAATATCATCCACCGCATGTAGCGCCGCATCCACCATAGTCACTTTTTCGGCACCGGCCGGTTTGCGCTCGCCCTTTTCTTCCGTAACAGGCGTAGGAGCAAACTCATGCGTATCAAAAGTAGTCGGATCAGGCGCAGGTGCTTCCAGCGCCCGCTGGTAATCCAAGGCCACTGTATCCTTTGCCTCCTGCTCCAGCGCCTCTATTTCATCTTCAGAAACTTCCGCATCCAGCAAGGTCTGGCGCATTTGAGGGATAGGATCATTTGTTGCATGCTGTTGAAGGTTGTCGCCCCGGTACCACTCGCGACGCACGCCGGAGGTATGATGGCCCAGGAGCGGCACTTTAGCATGCACGAGTATAGGCCGGCGCACCTTGCGGGCATATTCAAAAGCTACACGCATGCCTTCGTACGACTCCTCAAAATCAGATCCGTTTACGCGCAGGCGCTCCATACCCTTAAAGCCAGCCGCAAACTCATAGGAATCCATGGCGCGCATCTCTTTGCCGGTGGCGGAGATACCCCAGTCATTGTCCTGCACGAGGTATACTATCGGCAATCCTTTCAGCACTGCCATCTGGAAAGCCTCAGAGACTTCTCCTTCCGTTACAGCACCATCCCCTATAGAGCATAGCACCACGGGCTTCTCCTCACCCTGCAGCAGCCCCTGTCCTTCCAGGTAAGAGATACCATGCGCCATACCAGTAGCCGGAATAGCCTGCATGCCTGTGGCCGAACTCTGGTGCGGAATAGTTGGAATGCCCTCCCGCTTCAGCGAAGGATGGCCGTAATAGGTGCGCCCGCCTGAGAAAGGGTCATCTGCTTTCGCCATAAGCTGCAGCATAAGTTCGTAAGGTTGTAAACCTATACCCAGCAGCATTGCATCATCCCGGTAATAGAGAGAGGCATAGTCGTAAGACTGAAGCTGGAAAGCAGCCGCTAATTGAATGGCTTCGTGTCCTCGCGAGGTACTGTGCACATACTTGCTACAGACTGCTTTATTTTCTTCGTAGGTGTCTGCCAGTGTTTTGGCAGTTATCATAAGTTGGTAAGCTTTGTTTAACAGATCCACGTCCAGTTTTACAGCTTCCAAAGAATCTTTTACCATAATTTTGTATTGGTTTGCCCAAAATTACGAATTTCCGGCTTCTTCCTAAAATTTGTCACTTGCTTCGGTTGTACGCTTTTGATTTGGTAATTTTACTTCTGATAAAGATATATTTTAAGTACCGAGTATTTATTCAGGATAAATTTCCCTCTGTTTGAGTTTGTTCATAAGCAAACATGAATACAGGAACAGTAAATAATTGTTTTAACCCTGCAGCCATAAAATCATGTTCAGAGATGAAGTACAAGCGTTTATGCGCCAGTTTCAGAAAGACCTTTACCAAGCACTGGAAGCCTGCGATGGCGGTGCTACCTTCAGTGCCGACGAGTGGCAGCATGAGAGCGGCGGCGGGGGCATATCCCGCGTGATAGAAGGCGGAAATGTTCTGGAGAAAGGTGGCGTGAACTTTTCGGCCGTGGAGGGTGAACTCTCTCCTGCCTTTATGAAAATGCTGCTGATGCCTGACCCAAATTATTTTGCCACTGGCGTATCGGTAGTCATGCACCCGCATAGCCCAATGGTGCCTATCACGCACATGAACGTGCGATACTTTGAGGCCGGAGACGGACAAGCTTGGTTCGGCGGCGGCATAGACCTTACCCCCATCTACTTGGATCTGAAACAGGCAAAGGAGTTTCATGAGCAGATGAAAGCGGTATGCGACAAGCACCACCCCTCCTACTATCCTGAGTTTAAAAAGTGGGCAGATGATTATTTTTACAATGAGCATCGGGAAGAAACCCGGGGTGTAGGCGGCATTTTCTTTGACCGCTTATCTGCTAATGAGGAGTTCACCATAGAGGAACGTTTTGCTTTTGTGAAGGATGTGGCTTATGCTTTTATTCCGTTCTATACCTCCATCATGAACCAGAACCGTGACCTGCCCTACGGGGAGCGGGAGAAACAGTGGCAGTTGTTGCGCCGTGGCCGCTATGTAGAGTTCAACCTGGTGTATGACCGGGGTACTAAGTTTGGGCTGCTCACAAAAGGCCGAATCGAGTCTATCCTGATGAGCCTTCCTACCCACGCCTCCTGGATCTATAATTTTACACCGGAGCCAGGCAGCGCCGAGGAACAAACGCAGGCATACCTGAAAAAAGAGATTAACTGGCTACAGGTGCAATAGCAGAACATGGAAGAACTGGAACAACTCGATCAAGACCTGTTCGTTTACCTCAACGACATGCAAAATCCTTTTTGGGATGCCGTGATGGTCTTTGTCTCGAATAAATATGTCTGGATTCCTTTTTACTTGGGCCTGATCGTTTACCTTGTGTGGCGTTACCGAAAGCAGAGCATCCCGATGCTGCTGTTGGCTATTGTAGCGGTTGGGCTGGCAGATTTTGTGGCCTCAGGCATTTTTAAGCCTTATTTCGCACGCCTGCGCCCCTGCCACGACCCAGAACTTTCAGCAGTGGTCAACATTGTTCAAGGCTGTGGTGGCCGGTTCGGATTTATGTCTTCACACGCCTCTACAGGCTTTGCGCTTGCGGTGTTCTTTAACCTTATACTCTCTGACCGCTACCTGATTTTTAAGATTGTGCTGGTGGTCTGGGCGGTGGTGGTATCCTACAGCCGCATATATCTTGGGGTGCACTATCCAGGCGATACAATTGGAGGCGCTTTACTGGGTTCTTTCTTCGCTTACTGTTGTTCGCTTGGTTATACTATACTTTTAAACAAATATCCCTCTCTTATACGTTAAACCTTTAGGATGAAAAGCTGTTCTTCCATCATCTATAAAACAGCCACTGGTTTGCGCATAAACAGCATCAATTTATTGGTTTCTATCATGCTTTTCCTAGCTTTTGCCCCTGCATCTGCACAGGATAGCTACAGGCTTTCCGGACGTGTGGTAGATGCACTAACCGGTGAGGGGCTGGCCGGAGCATCTGTTTCCCTGCAGGAGCGCATTAGCATAGGTGCTATCACAGAAACAGATGGAAGCTTTTCTCTGACTGCTCCAGCCGGCACCTATACCGTTGTGGCAAAATACATCGGCTACGATGACACAAAGCAGGTGCTGGAGTTAGACCAGAATAGCCAGGTTAACATAAAATTAGCACCAACAGCCTACAGCGTGCAGGAGGTGGTAGTGGTGGCGGAACGGCAGCAACCCATTACCCAAACAGCTACCCTGGGGCAGTTGGAATTGCCGATGGAAACCATCAAAACGCTCCCTGTTCTTTTTGGGGAATTGGATATCTTAAAAACCATTCAGCTGTTACCGGGTGTGCAGTCCGGTGGCGAGGGCAACACAGGCTTTTATGTGCGTGGCGGAGGAGCCGATCAGAACCTGGTGCTGCTCGATAACGCCGTCGTTTACAATCCAGGGCACCTGCTGAACTTCTTTTCGGTGTTCAACAGCGATGCCATAGCGAACACCACTCTTATTAAAGGAAACATGCCTGCCCGGTACGGTGGCCGCCTCTCTTCAGTGCTCGACATAGAAATGAGAGAAGGAGACATGTCTGATTTCAGTGCAGAGGGCGGTATTGGATTAATCTCTTCGCGGCTTACGGTGCAGGGACCAATTGTAGAGGACAAGGCTTCTTTTATCTTTTCCGGTCGCCGTACTTATATTGATGCCATTCTGAATCCTTTTTTAAAAAACACAGAACAGGGTGGCGTGCCCTTTCGGTTTTATGACCTGAACGGAAAATTAACTTATGATTTGTCGGCGAAAGACAAACTGTCTCTGAGCGGTTACTATGGGCGGGACATTGGTGATTTGCGCTTGTCTGATGGTCGCTTCAACTCTGAGTTTTCCTGGGGCAATGCCACGGCCACGGCCAGATGGAAACACCTGTTCAACGATAAACTTTTTATGGATGTGTCAGGGGTGTTCAGCAATTATCAGTTTGAGTTTAACTGGGACTTTGGTGGCTACAATACTGTGCTGCAAACGGGCGTGGAGGATTATAGCCTGAATGTTGATTTTGATTTTACACCAAGTGTGCGGCACCACCTGCAGTATGGGGTGCAGTATACGTACCATACCCTTCGCCCCCGCACAGGCGAGGCGGAGGGCGAAGATGGAGAAACCTTTGGCACCAGCCAGGTTCTGCCCAAATACGCCCACGAAACAGCCTTCTATGTGTCTGATGACTGGAACGTGACGGACAAGCTGCTTGTTAGCCTGGGCTTGCGTAGCAGCCACTTTATGCAGGTGGGGCCATTCAGTTATTACCGTTTCAACGAGAACAACATTGTTACAGACTCTACCAGGTATGGAAGTGGCGAGAAGGTGAAAACATTTCAGGCGCTGGAGCCAAGGGCGTCCGCGAGGTATAAACTCAGTGAGCAGTCGTCGGTAAAAGCTGGCTTTGCCCGTTCTGCACAGTACCTTCATTTAGTTTCTAACGCTTACACTACCCTGCCGCTGGATGTGTGGGTGCCGAGTTCTGCTATTGTTGAACCGCAACGCGCAACACAGTATGCTTTGGGCTATTTCAAAAGCTTTGCTGAAAACCAGTATGAAGGATCTATGGAAGTATACTACAAAGACCTAGAAAACCAGCTGGAATATAGAGAAGGCTTTGCCCCCGGCCCCAGCAACCGCGACCTGGAATACGAGTTTGTCAGTGGCAATGGCGAATCATATGGTGTGGAGTTTTTCCTGCGCAAAAACTATGGCAATTTGCAGGGTTGGTTTGGTTATACACTGTCTAAAACCACTCGCCAGTTCCCGGACCTGAACAATGGAAGAGAGTTTCCTGCCCGCTTCGACCGGCGCCACGACCTGTCGCTGGTAGGCAGTTACAAATATAACAACCGCTGGACCTTTGGTGGCAGCTTTATTTTTGGAACCGGACAGGCGACTACTTTGCCTTTGCGACGCTATTACCTGGAAGGCACCATCAATTACCAATATGGCGACCGTAACAGCTTTAGGATGCAGCCGACGCACCGCCTCGATTTGTCGGCAACGTTGAAAGGCAAAGACCGCGAACGCATTGAATCAAGCTGGACTTTCTCTATTTACAACGTCTACGGGCGGCGGAACCCATTTCTATATTATGTCGATAACGAGGGAAGCCTATCGAATCAGAACCTGAAGCTGCAGGCGAAGAAGGTATCCATTATCCCTTTCCCGCTGCCTTCTGTTACTTGGAACTTTAGCTGGAAATGAATATGAGAATGCATCCTTCTATATTTTATTTGTTCTTGCTCCTGCTATTCTCTAGCTGTGAAGAAGACCTAAACTTAATCCTTCCTGAAGGAGAAGAAATGCTTGTGGTGGAGGGACATATAGAACAAGGCACTCCTCCGGTAGTAGTTCTGACACGGTCAGTGCCTGTTTTCTCAGATCTATCTGTAGAAGCGCTGGAGCAAAGCTTTGTCCATGATGCACAGGTAACGGTAACGAGCAACGGGCAAGCGTATACGCTACAGGAAGTTGCCTCCCCGGCGTTCTCCGAAGCGCTGCGGCAGGTCGTAAGCATGCAACTAGGTATTCCGGTGGAGCAGCTAAGGCGCAACAGCGGCTTCCTCTTTTATGTGTATACCACTGATGCGTTATTGGGTGAAGTGGGTCAGAGCTACGGGCTGCGCATCAATCAGGAGGGCAGGTTGCTCACTGCAACTACCACCATACCGCAACTCAATCCAGTTGATTCGCTCTGGACAGTACCGCACCCCGACCCGCAGCAGGATAGCCTGCGCATTTTGTACTACAGCTATACCGATCCAGACACGCTGGGAAACAGCATCCGTTACTTCACCAAGCGTAACAACGAGCCTTTTTTCCCCGGCCTGTTTACCTCTGTTTTCAACGATGAACTGGTGAACGGCAGCTCCATCAGCTTTCCGCTGGACCGTGGAGAGCCGAAGGGGCAGGCAGAGATAAATGTGGATTTATACAGCTACTTTGGTGTAGGAGACACAGTTACTGTACGTTGGGCCGCTATCGATTTGCCGCACTATCGCTTCTGGTATAGCCTGGAGAATGAACAGAACAGCAACGGCAGTCCCATTGGCACTCCTAACATCACACAATCCAACATAGATGGTGGTCTCGGCATCTGGGGTGGCTATGGTGTAACGTATCACACCATCGTAATAGAATGATTAAATTTCCAAAGAGATAAGATATCCTTCTGTTATTTCAGTTACTCAAAATTCACTCATTCAAAATTAACTACTTCCCCAGCAGCCGCGCTACATACTTTCCAATGATATCGAACTCGAGATTCACTGTGTCTCCGGGCTTCACGTGCTGCAGGCTGGTGTGCTCGTAGGTATACGGAATTATAGCTACGGAAAAGGCATCTTCTCTAGAGTTAACGACTGTCAAACTGATACCATTTACACAGATGGAGCCTTTCTCTACTGTAACATTTCCTTTGGAGGCATCATACCGGAAGGTAAAGACCCAGCTCCCGTTCTCATCTTCTACTGATTCGCAGATAGCGGTCTGGTCCACGTGGCCTTGTACAACGTGCCCATCGAAACGGCCATTGGCTTGCATGCACCGCTCCAGGTTCACTATATCGCCTTCTTTTAAATTGCTCAGGTTAGTTTTTTGCAGCGTCTCGTCAATGGCTGTCACCGTATAGGCATCTCCTTCAATGTTCACAACAGTAAGACAAACCCCATTATGCGCCACGCTCTGGTCAATCTTCAGCTCATTTGTGAAAGAGGCACTGAGGGTATAATGCTTGTTTGTGTTTTCCTCCCGGATTTTAGTGACACGTCCTAAGGTCTCTATTATTCCTGTAAACATTTTCCTGCTTTATATGTGTATTGGATGTCCTGCATAAAACAGAAAAATAAGTTTTATGTAAGCTAACACTACTATTTTTAACAAAATTAACTTAATTCTGCGGCTAATGTTCCAGCGACACCTTTTAATAACAGTTTAAGTATGAATGAAGAAGCATATTTGAGCAGGTATGCTTAATTTCGCATAGCTACGGTACTTCATAAAGGTATTGTAGCATGATATGGTAGTATAATATAAGAACAGATAAAGATGGAAACAGATTCGTACAGACACAAAGGCATGCGCCGTGCATTAATTAAAATACTGCAGGAGAAAGGCATCCGCGACCCACGCGTGCTGGCTGCCATTGAGGCTGTACCAAGGCATTACTTTTTTGAGAAAGCATTTCTAGAGCAGGCATACCAGGACAAAGCCTTCCCGATTGGGGAAGGTCAGACGATTTCACAGCCTTACACTGTCGCATTTCAGACGGAGTTACTGAACCTGAAGCCAACAGATAAGGTGCTGGAGATTGGCACCGGCTCTGGTTACCAGTGTTCTGTGTTGCTGCAACTGACACCACATGTATATACCATAGAATACAACCGTGCGCTGTATGAAAAGGCGCTTCTTTTCTTCAAAAAATATGGATTGAAGCCGCATATGTTTCATGGCGATGGCTCAGAAGGTTTGCCCACCTATGCGCCATACGATAAAATTATCGTGACAGCTGGTGCTCCCGGTGTGCCGAAGAGCCTAGTGCGCCAGTTAAGTGTGGGAGGCTCGCTGGTAATACCTGTTGGAAATGAAAAGAGCCAGAAGATGATGCGGATAACACAGGTAGAGCAAAACGAATTTACCAAAGAAGCGTTCAGCAACTTTAAATTTGTGCCGCTTTTAGGAAAATCTGGCTGGGAAAGGGAAATGTAACAATACTTCGTACAGGGGCTTGTACATCAATTCATACATCACTTTGCCCCTTCTGCTGAAGTATATTTCCTGCTTTAAGCTTCCACATGTATCTTTGCGGCATCAAACAAGCATAACAAAATGCGAAAATCAAAAAAAGTACAAGACTCTTACGTCATCATGACGGAGCTGGTGTTGCCAAACGACACCAATACGCTACATAACCTGATGGGCGGCCGTATGATGCACTGGATGGACATCGTATCAGCCATCTCTGCCCAAAGGCACTCTAACCGAATCGTAGTAACAGCTTCAGTAGATAATGTTTCTTTCTCAGAAAGCATTAAGCTTGGAAATGTGGTAACACTGGAGGCCAAAGTTACACGCGCCTTCAACTCCTCTATGGAAGTACACATCGTAGTGTATGCCGAGGATATACCAAGCGGAAAAAAAGTGATGTCGAACCAGGCTTTTTTCACTTTCGTAGCTGTTGACCAGTTAGGAAACCCAATTGACGTACCGGAGGCGATACCTGAAACAGAAGAAGAAATCAAGCTTTACGAAGGAGCTTTGCGCCGCCGCCAGTTGCGCCTTGTTTTAGCCGGCCGCATGAAACCGAGCGAGGCAAAAGAACTCAAATCGATTTTCGAAATCAATGAAGAAGCACAGGGTTTAGATAAGGTACAATAAATATATGGCAGGTTTACAGGCAGACAATATTAACCCGGAGTTTTTGAAGAACTTTATCACGGAAACCATTTATGTGGTGGAGGGTGATGTTGCCGCCGTGCCTGCCTCGCCACCTGCTGCATCAACAGCGCCTCCAACTCCGGAGGCAGAAAGAACTACAGCAGAATCCAGGCCTCAAACCGCTGTTAAGAACCTGATAACAGACCATGCACTTGTATCCACGCCACATCTTCCTAAAACACCTGATGCCGCTGCTGCAGTAGCAAAAACGGTTGAAAAATACGAGATAGCTGGCGCCAACGCCAAAGGAGTAGTTGTGCTGGTAACCTTGCCTGATGATGAATTCAACAAGTTGCCGAAGTTGCAGTTCCTGCAGAAGATTTTAGGGGCTATCGGACTACAGCCTGCTGATGTGGCTTATGTCAATAACAAAACAGGCGCTACTGCCTTGTTCGAAGACCTGCAGCAAGCGCTACAGGTAAACTATATTATCAGTTTCGCGAGCCGCCTGGATACAACGCTGCCCCATGACAAGTTTACACTTTACCATCCGGTGATAGTGGGAGATGTGCCGGTTGTTTTCTCCCAGGCCCTCTCTATGCTGGAAAATGACCAAGAACACAAGAAATTGCTGTGGAACGCACTGCAACAGGTTTTTTTATAGGGGTAGGCAATTTTCTCTAAAATAGAGTCCCAGCGGGACGATCTGTTTATAGAAAATGTACTCTTCATACATATTTGTAGCTCCAGAGGAGCGACCTGTAAACTTTATTTATAACAGGCCGCTCCTCTGGAGCTATAAGTGCTTCAAAGGTTTTAGGCTATCAACATTCCTCCCGCTGGGACTATGTTCATAGGGTATAAAATTGATTTTAAAAGACAGGGGCCTTTCCAATTCGGAAAGGCCCCTGTCTTTTGGGAATGAAGGCTAATGATATAAAAAGAGCTGCTATAAAAATCTATTCTAATAACGAAGCCAGCTTTTGCTCCAACTCTGGACCTCTTAAACCTTTTGCAATGATTTTTCCTTCCGGGTCAATGAGCACTGTCTGTGGAATGGCTGTTACATTGTATAGCGTGGCAGCGCTGCTTTCCCAGCCTTTTAGGTCAGAAACATGCGGCCATGTCAGTTTGTCTTTTTCGATTGCCTGTAGCCACTTGTCTCTCGACTGGTCAAGTGACACACCGAAAATCTCGAAACCTTCGCCCTTGTCTTTATAGGCGTTGTACATCCTTACCACATTTGGGTTTTCCTGGCGGCATGGACCACACCAGCTGGCCCAGAAGTCAATAAGGACATACTTTCCGCGCAGTGATGAAAGTGACTTAGAGCCTCCGTCCGGCGTAGGGAGCGATATATCGGGAGCAGTCTGACCTATAGCCGTGTTACGGAAAGGCTTCAGGCGCTCATTCAACAACGTTGTGTATTTGGAATCCGGAATATTCTTGTTGAACAAAGTTGACATGCTATCAGCGAAAGCAAAGTCATTAGTCGGATCCACGAGACTTGCAGTACCAAAAGCGGAAACAACAGAGTTTGGGTGCTGCGCAATAAAGTTTTTTACCTGGTTTTGCATCACGACAAACTCCTGGCGAACCTGCTCTGCCTCTTCTGTTTTGCCTTCCTGCATCGCCTTTTTGAACTGCTCTTCCAGTTCCATCTGCTTTAGGCGCGTTTCATTTACCAGCTTGTTTAATTCAAGAAAAAGCTTCGTATCTTCGGAGCCTTCTACTTTCACTGTGCCATTCAAGTCCTCCGCATCGGCCTCCACACTTATCTGGCCTTTATCCAACACGAGCATCAATCCATTTTGCTGGTCCCTTGCAATGCGGTAAAAAGTTGGCTCCGACACATTGCCTTCAAAGGTGAAGGTGCCATCTGCGGAAATCTGTGCGGTATCGCGGGCCACAAACTGTACCTCCCCCAACTCATAAAGGTAAATAGGGCCTGAGGCTGCATTGTTCAGCTTGCCTTTAATGGTATACCCCTCACCACCGTTAGAGGCAGATTTGTTACCCTGACAACCTGCAAGCACAACAACAGTTGAGGCAACTGCCGCTATAGTTTTTAATTTCATATACATGGCATTAAGCATTTAAACTTTCACGAAGCAGCTTGTTTGCTACTTTAGGATCTGCCTTTCCTTTCGTTTTCTTCATTATCTCTCCCATAAACATGCCAATTAGTGACTGTTTACCTGCTTTGTATTCTTCTACCTTAGCAGGATTATCAGATAACACGCCTTTGATGATTTGGCCAAGCTCATCAGAGTCTGACTCCTGCAGCAGGTTCTGCTCCTCGGCCACCTGTTGTGCCGAAGTATCAGGATGCTGCAGCATGTAAGGGTAAATCTGCTTGGAAGCGATGGAGTGGCTTACCTTATTTTCATCTACTAAAGCGATTATCTGGGCAATTTGTTCCGGAGCCAGCGGAAAGTCTCTCATGTGAATTTGCAACTCGTTCAGGTAAGACTTAACAGGCCCCATCATCCAGTTAGATGCAGCCTTGTAATTCTTCGTATGGTTGCATAGCTCCTCAAAGTACAGCGCGATTCCTTTCTCGTCTGTAAGTACGGTTGCATCATACTCCGGCAAACCAAACTCACCCACAAATCTGGCAAACAAAACCTGAGGCAGGCTTGGCATTTCTACTTTTATTTCTTCCAGCCATTCTTTCTCTATTACCAAAGGCTGCAGGTCTGGCTCCGGGAAATAGCGGTAGTCGTTCATGGTTTCTTTTGAACGCTGAGCTGTCGTGGTGCCTGTATTGGCATCAAAACCACGTGTCTCCCCCTCTACTTTTTCGCCGCGCTCCAGAATAACAATCTGGCGCTCTATTTCATGCTCGATGGCACGCTGCACGTTGCGGAAGGAGTTCATGTTCTTCACCTCCACTTTAGTGCCGTATATGTTGGAGTCTTTCAGCATCACCGACACGTTGGCGTCACAGCGCAAAGAACCTTCCTCCATATTACCGTCACAAATCTCCAGGTATTCTACCAGCCGCTTAATTTCCGTCAGGTAGTTATAAGCTTCTACTGAGTCTCTAATGTCCGGCTCTGATACGATTTCAATAAGCGGTACACCGGCACGGTTCAGGTCAACGAGGGTTTCTATTTCTCCCGGTAGGTGCATCGATTTACCGGCATCTTCCTCCATATGTATGCGGGTGATGCCAATGCGCTTGTCGTTATTCTCAGCATTTTTCACCACCAGGTGTCCATGGGTACAGACAGGTGTTTTGTCCTGCGTGATTTGGTATCCTTTCGGAAGGTCAGGGTAGAAATAATTTTTACGAGCAAACAAATTGTAGCGTGTAATATCGCAATTTGTGGCCAAGCCCATTTTAATCGCCATTTCTACTACTTTTTTATTAATGCGCGGCAAAGTGCCCGGGTGTCCCAGTGTAGTTACACTCAGGTTGGTGTTCGGCAGCATGCCATACTCCGTAGAATCTGCCGCGTAAGCTTTACTTTCCGTCAGAAGCTGCGCATGAACCTCTAAACCAATTACTGCTTGGTATTTATCTCTTATCTCTTTATCCATCTGTTTAGGTACAGATTATATTTTTAACGAATTCTTTACTAATTCCAATGCTTTGGCTGGTATTGCCTGTAAACCAGCGGTTTCTTTACCACCTGCTGTGGCATAAAATGGTTGACCACCGCCGCCGCCTTTTATTTCTTTGGCCAAATCACGTACCAACTGGCTGGCGTTCAGGCTCTTTTCTGACACCAGGTTATCAGACAGCATCACTGCAATCTGTGGTTTGCCGTCAATTTCAGCAGCCAGTACCAGCACCAGGTTATCAACTACTTGTCGCATATCAAAAGCAAGCTTTTTCATGTAATCGGCGTTACTGACCTCCACCTGCGCTGCTACAAAATTCAAGCCATCCAGCTGTTGTGCCTGTTGCACCAGGCTGTCTTTCAGGCTGCCTAACTGCTTCAGCTCAAACTGCTCCAGTTGTTTCTGCAACACTTTATAATCCTCCTGTAGCTTTTGCACGGCTCCTGAAAGATTACTTTGTGTTCCCACCACTTCCCGCACCGCGTGCAGTTCGTTCAGTTGCTGCTGCACATAATCTTCTGCCATCGTAGCGGTTACAGCCTCTATACGACGAACACCTGCTGCTACAGAACTTTCAGACACAATTTTAAAATAGCCAATCTGGCCGGTATTGTACACGTGCGTGCCGCCGCATAACTCTACAGAATGCTCCCGGTCGAAAGCGATAACACGAACAAACTCTCCATACTTCTCACCAAACAATGCCATGGCTCCCATGCCTTTTGCATCGGCGATAGGCGTGTTACGTTGCTCTTCCAGCGGAATACTCTGGCGGATACGCTCGTTCACGATATGCTCAACTTCACGCATCTGGGCTTCCTCTACTTTAGCGAAGTGTGAGAAGTCGAAGCGTAAAAGCTTTTCACTGACAAGAGAGCCGCGCTGCTGTACATGGTCACCTAATACTTTTCTCAAAGCAGCATGCAGTAAATGCGTAGCAGAGTGGCTTTTACGTATAAAGTTACGCCTTTCTGCATTCACCTGACTTCTGAACTCCGCCTCCACATGCTGCGGTAGCTTTCCCGTAATGTGCAGTATCAGGTCGTTTTCCTTCTTTGTGTCCAGCACTTCAATCTGCTCTGTGTCAGATATAAGAAATCCGGTGTCACCTATCTGTCCACCGCTTTCAGCATAGAATGGTGTCTGGTCCAGCACAATATGGTACTCGCTCTTGTTCTTGGTTTTCACCTGGCGGTAACGCAAAATATGAGATGCTGCCTCATCCTGATCATAACCTACAAATTCAGTGGATACATCCGGTTGCAGCACTACCCAGTCACTCTGCTCAGTGGCAGAAGCGTTGCGGGAACGGTTTTTCTGCTGCTCCATCTCCGCAGTGAAGCCTGCTTCGTCTACATTCAGCCCTTTCTCACGGGCAATAAGGGCAGTCAGGTCCAGCGGGAACCCGAAGGTATCGTATAGTTCAAAGGCAGTTTTGCCGTCGATGGTATTGTTATTTTCTTTGAATCTTTCCTCCAGTGCATCCAGGCGTTTCAGACCATTGTCGAGGGTGCGCAGGAAAGCGTTTTCCTCCTCCTCTATCACACGCTGTACAAAGCTTAACTGCTGCTTCAGTTCAGGGAACACATGCGTCATCTGGTCAGCCAGCACCTCCGCCAGTTTATACAGGAACGGTTTCTTGAAGTCCAGGAAGGTAAAGCCGTAGCGTACAGCCCGACGCAGAATGCGGCGAATCACGTATCCCGCTTTATTGTTAGAAGGTAATTGTCCGTCTGTGATGGCAAAAGCAATGGCCCGGATGTGGTCGGCCAACACGCGAATGGCAATATCCTTTTTCTCATTCTCGCCATACTTCACGCCAGCTTCCCCGGCAATGAACTGAATCAACGGCTGGAAAACGTCAGTATCATAGTTTGAGCGTTTCTGTTGAATGGCCATGCACAAACGCTCAAAGCCCATACCTGTATCTACGTGCTGGGCAGGCAGTTTTACTAGTGAACCATCAGCCAGGCGGTTGAACTCCATGAATACGTTATTCCAGATTTCCACTACCTGCGGGTGGTCGTTATTAACGAGGTCTTTACCCGGCACCTGGGCAATTTCTTCTTCAGAGCGCAGGTCGATGTGGATTTCAGAGCAGGGGCCGCAGGGACCAGTATCACCCATTTCCCAGAAATTGTCTTTCTTGGAGCCGAACAAGATGCGATCCTCAGAAATCATCGATTTCCAGATGTCGTAAGCATCCTGGTCTTTCTCCAGGTTGTCTTTCTCATCGCCCTGGAAAACAGAAACGTACAGCCGGTCTTTTGGCAGCTGGTATACTTCTGTTAAGAGTTCCCATGCCCAATGCAGCGCTTCCTTTTTAAAGTAATCGCCGAAAGACCAGTTCCCCAGCATCTCAAACATGGTGTGGTGGTAGGTGTCGTAACCAACTTCCTCCAGGTCGTTGTGCTTGCCACTCACGCGAAGGCATTTCTGAGTATCTGCGATTCGCTTATAAGGTGCAGGTTTGTTCCCCAGGAAATAATCTTTAAAAGGAGCCATACCGGAATTGATGAACATCAATGTCGGGTCGTCTTTTACCACAAGGGGCGCAGATGGCACCACCTGGTGTTGTTTGGAAGCAAAGAAGTCAAAAAACTTCTGTCTTATCTCAGCTGAATTCATGTATGAGTATTAAGCCTTTAGATACAAAGTGCTGTACTTGTTGTTTAATAACAAAAAATAACGAATTTTTGCCTTACAAAATCCCCCTGATGGACGATGTATGAAAAGCTCATTAGAGGCAAAAGTAGCATTATTTAGCCGTAATCAGTAGCATCAGCGCGGAAATTAGTTCTGGGACCGCCTTAAATATAGAAGAAAAGCAATGCCTTATAAAGAAAAAGAAATCGAGAAACAGTACTATAGTATAGGTGAAGTAGCAGCGCAGTTTGACGTGGCCCCTTCCCTTATCCGTTTCTGGGAAACAGAGTTTGAGCAGCTGAAGCCTAAAAAGAATAAAAAAGGCAACCGCCAATACACGCCCAAAGACATCGAGAACCTGCGCACCGTGTATCACCTCGTGAAAGAGCGGGGCTATACCATACAGGGTGCCAAGGAGATGATGAAGAACAAATCGGTGCAGACAAAAGATAAGATTGAAATCATTGAATCGCTAGAGAAAGTGAAAGCTTTTCTGCAGGGCATCAAGAATCAGTTGAACACAAAAGCATAATCCCCTCGTACGATGCCTGTAATGGTGGATGAGCAGAACATTTACGAAATAGCCTTAACGAAACTTCCCAACGTCGGATCGCAACTGACACGGTTGCTTGTCAGCTATTGCGGTTCTCCAAAAGCAGTTTTCGAGGCCACTACAGGCAAACTGCTTAAGATTCCGGGTGTCGGGAGCAGCAGGGCTAAAGGCATTTTAAATGGCGCAAAAGGAGCCTTATTAGAGGCGGAACAAATTCTAAAGCAGGCGCAGGAGATGGAAGTTCAGCCGCTCTTTTATACCTCTGCAAAATACCCTGATCGCCTGAAGCAAATCGCTGATGCGCCGGTGCTGCTATACTATCGCGGCAACGCCAACCTGAACCAGAAGCGCATCATCAGCATTGTAGGCACCCGACAGGTTACTTCCTACGGGCAAACGGTTACAGAGCGCATCATAGATGAACTGAAGCAGTTTAACGTGATGGTGGTAAGCGGTTTGGCCTATGGCATTGATATTATCGCGCACAGGGCTGCTCTGCAAGCAGGAATACCTACCATTGGTGTGATGGCGAGCGGCTTAGACATTGTGTATCCGTCAGCACACCGCAAGTATGCGGAGCGCATGCTGACTCAAGGCGGATTACTGACCGAAAATGTATTCGGTACAAAACCTGATGCGCCACGTTTCCCTGCCCGCAACCGCATTATAGCCGGAATGTCTGACTGTACCATTGTGATAGAGGCAGCACTAAAAAGCGGAACCCTTATTACAGCCGACATTGCCCACAGCTACGACAAAGAAGTACTCGCTGTGCCCGGCAATATTACCTCTCCTGTTTCAGAGGGGACTAACCACCTTATAAAGTCTCACAAAGCAGCTGCTTATACCACGGCACAAGACCTGGTAGAACTGCTGAACTGGGACTTACAGGATGCCGCTGCCGCCAAAGCAAAAGCCGCTACTCCTTCTTTCGATGCTTCGGAGTTTAATCCCGATGAGCTGAAAGTGTTGCAGGTGCTGCAGCAAACGCGGGAGGAACAGATGGATAACCTGAGTTGGAAGGCCCAGGTACCGGTAAGCCTGCTGGCTTCTGTGCTGTTAAACCTGGAGTTCAGAGGAATTGTGAGGGCCTTACCTGGTAAGCGTTTTAAGCTGCTGACATAGCGATTTTGAAGTTAATAGCATCAGCTAGCTGCTTAATCCAGCGTGTGCTTCCGGTCTGCAATCACCTTATTAAATTCCCATTCTACCCGCGCTTTAAACGGGTGCCGCCGCACTTCGCAACTATCTAATTTTGTGCAGATAGAACAGGAAGATTCTATACAGGGGTCTGTATGAATGAAAAGCTCAATGCTGGGGTCAATTTTTTCGCGCACCACTTTTCCTACTGCCTCTACTTCGTCATGTGCTTCCAATACGTTCAGGTACCAGGGCACAGTTAAATGGCAGTCGATGTGCAGGGTGGCGCCATACTTAATGACACGTAGGTTATGAATATCAATCCAGTTCTCACGACGGTTCTCATTAAGTGCCTGCACGATGTCCTTCAGTAGTTCATAGTCTGCTTCATCCATGATACCCGCTACAGAGCTTCGCAGTATGCGATAACCGGTTACGCAGATTATCAAGCCAAACAAGATTGCCACCACGCTGTCGATCCAGAACTGCCCGGTAAAGTAAATCAGCACAAGACCCAGCAGGATACCTGCGGTAGAATATGCATCTGACATTAGGTGCTTTCCTCCCGCTGTCAGCACCATAGACTTAGCATGCTTCCCTCTGCGAGTAGTGATATAGCCCACAATAAAGTTAATAACACCTGATACAGCAATCAGGAGAATACCTATATCCAGTTGTTGCAGCGGAACGGGCTCAACGAGGTTGTAAATCGATTTGATGATGATTATACCCCCGGCCACTAAAATCAGAGAGCCTTCGAGTGTAGCCGCAATGAATTCTATTTTGCCATGCCCGTAAGGGTGGTTCTCGTCACGAGGTAGCGCAGACAGAATGAGACTGTAAAGCGAAAAGCCTCCTGCTATTACATTAATAATTGACTCCAGTGCATCCGTCAGAATCGCATTGGAATTTGTCAGGAAGAAAGCTACAAATTTAGCCAGCAACAGGAGCACACCTACTGCCACTACAAGTATCTGCAACCTTACATTTTCACTTTTGTTTCTTAATTTCCTGAACACTTGCCGCTTACTATTGAATATTAATCTGATACGCGTAAACAACACCAGCAGGCATTATTTAGGGGGGCACAAAGGTAAGAGAATAGCCTGTTAATGTCTAACCACAGCAGTGGAACAATCAAATCAATAATCAAACTCACTGTCTCTATATTTGTTATGACCTAATTAGTTCTCATCAGGACTAGGCAGTTTTAGAATACAGCATTTGTAGCGGAACGGCAAAGTATCTCTGTTACAAAACAAAAGCGATAGGTTTAGCCCATCGCTTTTGTTTTGTAGAAGTGTTATATTTTCAAACCAGTGTGTCACTCAGATCAAGCCAGTTTGGATTCATGGATTCTACCAATCGTAATGTGAAGTCATCTCCACCATTCTTTATTTCCTGCTCCCGATTGATCGCTATTTCTTCTCTCTCATAGTGCTCATAGTAAATCAGTTTGGGCTGCTTTTCGGTTACGGCGGCATCTACGGCATCACCCTGATTTACCTGCTTTATGTGCTGTTGCAGGTCTCCGACTATTCCAATACGTAAACTGCGTGACTGGTCGCCAAGAATGTAAACAAAATAATGTGGTTGTGGTGCTTGCATAAGTATTCGCTTCTTCGGTTGTATACGGAGAATAAGTGACTGCGTTCAGTGGCCAAACCCCCTCCTCCTGACTCAACGCAGAGAGCCCTAACCTTATTGCCGGAAAGAGAATACACTGAATCAATGAGGTGTTTTTTGTTGAATAAATATCAGTTGCAGCATAGTTTTATTGCCTGCTTTACTGCGCTCATCCCTTTGGCGAAAGGTATCTTGTGTTAGTGTGGGAGGGTCATAAAGCATCTTTCCAACACAGTTATAGGTATAAAGATGGCAAGCGCAAAATACTTTTTAAAGACACGAGACAAACAGATTCTGCCAACAAATTTTAAAGCGCAAAATATGGCTATCAACCCAAAGCTAATGAAGATCCTGGACAAGACACACGCACCGCAGGAGCGGTATGACCAGAAACTGCTGGGGAAGGACATTACCTATATCACAAATGAGCACGGTGAACCAGTCACTTTATTTATTGGCAACCGCCGGGAGGATGGCAGTATAGCAGGAGAACGCTACGTGCGACGCATTGTAAGGAAGCCGGACAGCCTGGAGATTCAGAAAAGCCACTGGGAAAATAAAGGGAAAGTGAGCCGCAGCTAAAATTTTCAGCTATAGCTCATCCAGATCATAGTCTTTGCCTTTGCCATACTTTACCAGTTCGTTGAGCATATACGTATCTAAGGTGGTAAGATCCTTCACTTTATAAACCCCATCCTCCGGCATCTCTATAACCTGAAACTCAAATTCCTCTCCGTAGTTCTTTAAACGGTACTTTTTGCCTTTCCGGAGGTTGTCTATTGATATCGCCATCGCTGCTGCCCTTTTGTTGTTCTTGAAAATACTGTTTCCTGCAAATATACGTTTCGCTTACGTTTAACCCTGCTCTAGTACATTACTTTATAAAGTTGCTATACAAAGCAGGTAAACTGTGGCGGGAAAAGTATCTTTGCCTGAAAATTATATAAAGTGCTGGAGATTATTTACGAAGATGCGCAGTATGTAGCCGTCAATAAGCCCAATGGTTTATTGGTGCACCGGACGCGTATTGCCGAAGAAAAGAAGGAGTTTGCCCTGCAATTGCTCCGCGACCAGTTAGGCTACCATCTATTCCCTGTTCACCGTCTTGACAGGGGCACCTCCGGTGTACTCTTGTTCGCCAAATCTGCAGGAGCAGCCACTCCTATTGTGAAAGCCTTTGAGGAACGACAGCCGGATAAAACTTACTTTGCCATTGTGCGCGGCTACGCTCCAGAGGCAGGCACAATAGACAGCCCCATTCGCCCGGACAAGGACCATCAGCATAAAGCGGCACAGGATGCTGTAACACATTACACTCGCCTTGCCACAACTGAATTGCCCACACCCGTGGGGCCTTACAGTACCTCCCGCTATAGTTTGGTTAAAATAAAACCTGAAACAGGCAGAATGCATCAGATAAGAAAGCATTTCGCCCACATCAGGCATTATATAATCGGCGACAAGCGCCACGGCGACTGGCGCCACAACCGGATGTTTGTGGAAGAGTTGAACAGCCCTTTTCTCCTGCTGCATGCCGCTAAATTGCGCTTCATGCATCCATATACGGGGGAACCAGTGGAAGTAAGTGCGGCTTTACCGGACAACATGCTGCACTTGTGCCTGCAGTTTAACTGGGGTGCAGCACTGGCGGCACAGGAGGCTTTGCCACAGCCTGTTCCGCTTATTAAGAGTAGTTAAGCACCCGCTTTACTATTTCAACCTGCATGCGTGCCACAACATCCTTATGAGAGTCTGAGTTGATGACCATAAGCAGGTACGCCATTGGCGAAAGGCGCCAATCCTGCACTACTTCTCCGTTCTGAGAGCGGTAAACGACCTTGAAATTTTCGCGTAGCGGCAGGTGCATGGTGTGGCAGACTTCTGTGGCGCGTCGCACAGCCTGCCCCAACTCTTCAATGTTGTCACAACAACGTTTCTCCAGCAAGTCTGATGCATAGTAGGTAAGCTGTTGCTCAGCAAGGCTATCTAAAAATTCCTCTAGAGGGCTGTAGGTTTGGGTTTGTTCGAAAGTAACTAACATGGCAAAATACCTCAAGCATAGGTGGACTACATCTACTATTACACTGCTTTTGCCTGCCTTATATCCCGTAGCTTCTCAAGCAGTTGACGCTCTTCGGCAGACAAGTCTGTAGGCAGGTTTACTTCTATTTTTACGTAAAGATCTCCAAACTGGTCAGCTTTACCGTAAACAGGCATTCCTTTTCCGCGGAGGCGTAATGTTTTGCCTGCCTGTGTTCCTTTGGGTATTGTCAGTTTCAGTTGTCCACTCATGGTATTTACCTGCGCCTGCCCTCCTAATATAGCCGTAAACATGTCGAGCTGCAACGTTGTGTAAAGGTCGTCGCCGCGGCGCTCAAACCGTGGGTCAGGGTGCACTCTGATGTCGATGTACAAATCGCCGGGTGCGCCACCTCCCGCCGCCGGACCGCCTTTACCATTAATACGTAGTTGCTGGCCGTGCGCCACCCCCGGTTTAGTTGTAATGCGAAGCTGTTGATTATTCAGGTTGATGAGCCTGGAGGTGCCCGTGTAAGCCTCGGTTAACGACAGTTCTAAATCCGCCTTATAATCCTGGCCTTTGCGTGTTCTGGTTCTGCCGCCTGCTGCCTGGCCAAAGCCGGCACCTCCACCTCCACTAAAAAACTGTTGAAAGAAATCAGAGAAGCCGCCTCCGCCCCCGCCGCCAAACATATCACTGTAATCTGCTTCGTTGAAACCACCTGGCTGACCGTAATACTGCCCGCCGCCTGCGCCTGCGTTCTGGAACTGCCGCCAATTAGCGCCTAGCTGGTCATACTGCTTTCGCTTAGCTTCTTCGCCGAGTACTTCATACGCTTCACTAATATCTTTGAACTTGTCTTCTGCGGCTTTGTCGCCTTTGTTTTTATCAGGGTGATACTTCTTGGCCAATGCGCGGTACGCTTTTTTAATATCGGCCTGTGAAGCAGATTTTTCTACCCCAAGTATGGTATAGTAGTCTTTATATTCCATTTGGTAGATACATTAAAAAACCAGTTAAAACTTAGCTGCCTTTTACTCCTGTAACGATATCACATTATTGTGGTTAAATCAAATTTGTCTAAAAAAGACAGGAGCACCGCTACTAACGGTGCTCCTGTTTGATAGATTTTATTTGATGTGGATTAAATCGTGTCGGTTACCACTAAAAGAGCATATATAATTCCAGGTAAGAAGAAAAGCAAGGTTAGGATGATGCTTATCCAGAAGCTGGTGCCAATGCCATCGTGCAGGAACACAGCCAGTGGAGGTAATAGGATAGCCAGAATTATTTCTATAATGTTGGCTCCTCCACCACCCTGGCGGTAAGCCTCTCTCACTTCTTTTTTCAGCTCTTTCTTTTCTGCTTTGGTCATATTGGCAATACGCTCCCTGGCCATAGCTAGCGCTTCTGCCTCTGTTACGGTTACCTCTCTCTTGTCAAGCGTTACACTCTCATCTACAACAGGCGTTTTTACGACTTCAGCAGTTTTATTTTTCTTTAAAGCTGGTGCTGTTACGGCGGCACTTGCCTCCATATCAGGTGCTGTTTCAGAAGATTTAGCTTTTTCGTTTGCAGCAGCGAGTTCTGTTTCAGCCATGGTTGGTTCCACTTCTACAGGCTCTGCAACAGGGATTGGTTTCTCTTTTATCTTGTTATAGGCTTCGGGCTTTTGAGCCGAAAATTTGTAGTATTCAGCTGAACTACACGAAAAAAGGAATTGACCTGCGAGCAGAACTACAACCAGATGTAGTAGACTTTTAATTTTCATAGTTTTAAGGATTTATGGTGAAAAACACTTTTTGTAAAAACCTTTTCAGCCTGCTACACGATTCCTCTACCTCACAAAAGTTTCATATACTTCTGTACATTACTTCATATTCTCCATTTTTGTTATCAGATTTGCTGTTTTTCAATTATTGAGTAGAAGTTATCTCTCTGTTTCCGGCAACTGAAAGAGAGTTTGCACCCGCTCCATACCCTCTTTGACTACATTTATTAACTCTTTCCATTGCAGTGCCTCTTCCAGCGGATATTTCTGATTGACCTCCAGTTCAACGCCTAAGTACTGCTGCGCCGTAAATTTGCGCCGAAGGTATGTCGGAAAACCATCGGAAATTCCAAGATAAGGATAGTTAAAACGCACTTGAAAACTTGGGTGCAGCTGTTGCAGCTGCTTTTTAAAGTGGCGGCAGAAGCTTTTCTCCGAGCTGCGTTTAGGGTCATAGAGGAGACCTATATCCGCCTGCCGCACTAGGCCCTCCAGCACCGGCGTGAAGGTGTGGACTGAAATATGCAGAACTTGCCTGCCTGTTTTGATATAGCTTTGTATCTGTTCCTCTACAGCTTCCCGATACGGGTGATAGTACTTCTGCAGCATCTGCTGTTTTTCTGGTTCCGCTAAGTTCTTTGTAATACCTGAGAAAAGAGATTCGGAGTGTAGCGAACGGTTTAATTCAACGAGTAGCCGTGTGGTATCCGCAAAAAAGGCTGCATGGGCTACCCCTTTGAGTTCATCAAATAATTCCTTTGATCCGATGTCGTAGCCCCGGTGCGAGGAAAGTAGTTCCTGCTGCCCCTCAAATAGATGGGCATAAGCAGCGGGTACCTTGTTTCCGCCATGCTCGCAGGTTATCACGAGCTTTAACATGGTTCATCCGGAGTAAACACACCTCCTTCCTGAAGACATACTGCCAACTGATGGTATACTTCTCTTATTCTTTCTTCTGAAGGGTTTTCGCCGGTAGCTTCAAGAATCCTGCCGGACAAACTTCCCCTAGAAACGATAATGTTAAGCGCATGCGCTACTTCCGGTTCATCGTCAAGTACCACAAGATGCTGTACCAGGTGCTGCCAGAGTTCACCTGCTGTGCAGCTTTCGCTGCTGTCTGACCCGAAGAGGCGCACGTAATCCTGATTGGTGATAACTGCCTTCGGTCCTTTTTGGATTACCTCCAGCAGTATAGCTGCCAATTCATTCTCATCCCAGGCTTTTAAATCCTCAAGAGGCACCCATCTTTCAGCCACCAATGCCTGCAGTACTGTCACAATAGCATGTAGCACTGCAATATCCGCCAACGGACTTTCCTGTATGTCGATAATGCGGATTTCAATCGCATTCCGTACGAAGCGGGCTATGGCACCACGGGAGTTTAGGAACTCCTCCTGTAATATTCCCTCCGGGTCATAAGGTGATATGTCTTTGTAGATTTTTTGCAGAATTTGCTCTTCATACTCTTTCTTCGAAAAGACAGCTTCAGGCACTATTTTTCCCGCTATAGCTGGAATCTTGTTCTGGTTATGGCGGTATACCTCCAGACGTGTATCCTGCAGGCCGCTTACTTGACCATCCAAAATAGGAGAAGAAGCACTCAGGGCGGGGATGATCGGCAGCAGAACCCGTATAGCTGCATGTAGTTTCGCAAACTCCGCATCGTTGGCAAATGGCAGGTTCAGGTGTGTACTCTGCAGGTTGGACCAGCCATGGCCCTGGCAACCGAAAATGCGATCATAAGCTTCATACACAGCATTATGCTCGTGCGGCCACAATTTGGTGTCTCTTTCTGGGTTCATGAGCGGGTGCGCTCCTGTGGGCAGCAGCATGGCGTTGTGTTTCTCCAGCATCCCGTTAATTTTCTGAACATGTTCCTGGAAATTCACCTGTAAGCCCAATATGCTTTTGGCCGGCTCCTGCGTTTTCAGCTCTACCACATGCAGCACCAGTTCATTGCTCCAGGCTATATCACCGAACTCCACATCAGAAAGATAGTCCCCCACTTCTTCATAAATCAGCTTATCTAAAATTGGAAGCACCTGCAGGCTATCGCGCTGCACAATCATATACTCTAACTCTACACCGAAGCCTTCAAAGAGGTGTAGGGGTTCTTTGACACTATTCATAATTCCGGCTGTTTTTGTGGGTGTCAATGCGTTTTTTAATGGATTTGATGATCGAAGCATATAGCTCTTTTTTCAGGATTCTGTCTTCCACACCTGCATCAATACTTGGGTTGTCATTCACTTCAATCACATAGGCTTTCCCATTGATCTCTTTCACATCTACCCCATACAAGCCGTTGCCGATTAAGTTTGCCGCTTTCAGGGCGGTGTGCAGCACATGAAAAGGCACCTTTTCAAACGGCACTACTTCGCCATCCCCCTCCTCATCCTGTTTTTTCTTGCCGTTCCAGTTATAGATCTGCCAGTGCCCTTTGGCCATAAAGTATTTGCAGGCATACAGCGGCTGCTTGTCCAGCACACCAATGCGCCAGTCAAAATCTGTTGGTTTATATTCCTGACCGATAATTAGCTCAGAGTCTGCCAGCATTTTATCCAGTTCCTCCTTCAAACTCTCTTGATCTTTCGCCTTCACCACACCCTGTGAGAAAGAACTATCAGGCTTTTTGAGAACACAGGGTAATCCCAATGCTGCCTCTACCTGTGTCCGGTTGTCTTTGTGGATGATCATGGTCTTAGGCACCAACACCTTCGCTTTCGTTAGTAACTCGGCAAGGTATACCTTGTTTGTGCAGCGCAGTATAGAAACCGGATCATCTATTACCACAAGACCATCTGCGTGCGCTTTACGGGCAAAGCGGTACGTATGGTGATTGACAGCCGTAGTTTCCCGAATGAAGAGTGCATCAAATTCTGCCAGTCTTCGGTAGTCATCTTTGGTGATAAGTTCTGTATAAAATCCCTGGCTCTCCGCCGCTTCTACAAAGTACTGTATGGCTTTTTCGTTGGAGGGCGGTGCTTTTTCATGTGGGTCTATTAGGATGGCCAAATCATAAATTTTACGGGAAACACGGACACTGGAAAAACGGTGTCTTGCAAAATATGTCTTGGCAAAGCGTTTCAAATCATTTCTATGATTTTCCGGTACTTCATTGACAGGTATTGGAGAAATGCTCTGCAGCACCCACTCCTCTTTATAAACGAATTGGGCTCGCAATAAGGGTGCTTTGAATAGGTCGTGGAGCTGTTTACACAGCTTCTCATATTTCATGGCGACATTGTGCCCGAAGTAAATGCTGAGGGTAAAGTTTTGGGACCGCAGCCCCGCCAGGCTTTTTTGGATTAGATCGTTTAGCTCAACTGTAATCGCCCTGACGATGGTCGGGCTCTTCAGGTCCTGCATGGTTGTGACGCTTGGAATGGCTTTATGCCCCCTTGCCTCCGCCAGTAACGAGACGTAGTAACCTGCGCTCTGATACCGGTAGGAACGACTGAGGTTAAATATCCTGGCGTTTTTAATATCGGTATAAGCAGCGTCCGTCAGGTAGGTCTGCGTATCCACTACTTCGGTGTCTTCTGTCGCCTCATCCCAATCCTTGGGGTAATCAACAACAACTATTTTTCGCATGTTTTATTCTTGCTCGGTAACTTGAGTGGCAGGTTGTATCGCTAAGATATTGGCATCGAAGGTGACCATGCCCAACATGATGGAATTTATCAGGTGCGAGGCCTTCACTTCGTAGTAGTTGTCTCCGAAATACGGATTTTCGCGGTAAGGATCTGCTACCACAATGCATTTCGGATCATTGGCAAAGCCACAGAGCACCACAAAGTGCCCCATCGGAAAGCCATGCACGTCATGATAAATAGATTTCCCCAGTTCGTCCTCCATTTCCCGGGCGCTCTGGTATAAGTAGGTTGCACTTAGCCCCGTCAGTAGTGGTATTCCCTGGTCAAAGTATTCCCGGAGCATGGTCTTGGTGAGGTCGCGGCAGCGTAGTTCTCCTCCTAAACGAAGGAACTCGATGTAAGCGAGTGAAGCCCTGTGAAGTTTGCTTCCTTTCTTTACCTGCATCTGCTTCTCTAGCTTCATGATGATTTCTTCATTGCTCAGCGTGAACCAGGTTGGATCGAAAATGTGCAGGTTATACGTATAAATGCGGGCACTGTATCCCCGCTTCAGCGCATGGCAGGCAAGTAAAACTTCCAAGGTCCCCCCCTCATCTAGGTAAGGAACCTCTTTTATTACCTCACTTAGCGAAATAGCATCTTTAAAATAACGGTAGACAGCATGCAGGCTCGTTGGCCCACAGGTAGAATCATCTGGCTGCGTATGGATCTTGATAGGAATCACAGTAATGATTTACATTATATAAACGTTAAAATCTGACTGTTATACGCGTTAAACAAGAATTGAAATTTTATTTTTCCAAGATTTAAAATAGCACTTTCTAAAGCTAAACAAGTAGAGTCATGGGCAGTAGCATAACATCTTTATTATGCTTATATTTAATATAAGTTAACCGATAAGATTATGAACTGGACATACAGGATTCGGGAGCAGAATAAAGTAGCCCTGGCCTTAGGAGCTGTTTTTATTATCATTGTGCTGGCTAACTGGTGGGTAAGCTATAGCATGAAAGAAGTTAGTAACCAGTTTAAATCAGTTTACCAAGACAGGCTGGTACCAGCACTTGACATAGCGGCTATGCAGGAACGGTATTACCAAAACCTCATGCTCCTGGAGGAGCACATGCAGGCACAGTCAAAGGAACAGGAGCTGCACCTGCAGGCAAAATTCAATCAGAATATAAAAGAAGTAGACTCGCTTCTGGCTAAGTATGAAACTACTCTCCTGACACAAAAGGAGGCCGAGGACCTGCAAGAGTTTAAAGCTGCGCTGCGGCAGCTCACAGAATTACAGCATGCAGCCATGAACCTGAGCCAAACCAGCGATAAAGCGGCGGCTTCCAGCATGTATACGACAGAGGTGGTACCAGCCTTCAACCAGATGCTCCTGCCTCTACATGCACTCAGCAAGTTGCAGCAGGAAGTAGGGCACGAACTATATGCCTCTGCAGAGAAGCAGCTGAGCTCTCTTAAAACACTTTCTTACCTCGTGATAGCGCTTGCAGTTATACTTGCATTACTGGTAGGAGCCCTACTGCAGACCTCCCGCAGCATGAAGCACATCAAACCTCAGAAGTTTCATCTTAACTAAGAGCATGTTTCAACTTTATTCTTTTAGCTGCAAATGCGCGCTTTCAGAACCTGACTTCAGCTATTTTTCGCGCAATAGCGCTGCTATTACACTCAAAATGAGCTTTGTCAGAACCTAAAGTCACGCATTTTCGCTGTCAAAAAATAATATTCAAATAAGCTCTAAGCCAGCAAATCGGCATATGCTTTTTCAACCCGTTTAAAATTAAACTGAGTTATTGCATGTTGCATTTGATTTGCTATTTCTTTGTTGCAAAGATTGCCGATGCTGCCTTCATGGGTGTGGGTTACGGTAGCTGTTGGGGAGAAAGTACCGGCTTCAATATCGGCTCCAACTTTTTTGTAAGCATCCCGGAAAGGCATTCCTTCCAGCACCAGCGCATTCACGGCATCCACGCTAAACAGGTACTGATACTTCTCGTCCTGTAGTATATTTTCCTTCACCTGTACCTGCTTCATCATAAAGGCCATCATTTGCAGGCAACGCTGCAGCTCCTCAAAAGCCGGAAAAAGATTCTCCTTCAGCAGCTGTAGGTCGCGGTGGTAACCGGATGGCAGGTTAATGAGCAGCATAGAAATTTCCGTTGGCAGAGCCTGTAGCTTATTGCACTTTCCGCGCAGTAGCTCAAACACATCCGGGTTCTTTTTATGCGGCATGATGCTGGAGCCGGTGGTGAGGCTGTCAGGCAGCGTGATGAAGCCGAAATTCTGGTTCATGTACAGGCACAGGTCCATGGCCATTTTAGCAAGCGTAGCTGCCACGGAGGCCAGCGCTGTCGCCACTACCCTCTCAGATTTACCACGGCCCATCTGCGCATACACCACGTTATAGTTCATACTCTCAAAACCCAATAATTCTGTCGTCATCTGGCGGTTGAGAGGAAAAGAAGAACCATAACCAGCGGCAGAACCCAAAGGATTTTTGTCGGCTATTTTGTAGGCAGCCTGCAGCAGGTACATATCATCCACCAGGCTTTCGGCGTAAGCACCGAACCACAATCCAAAGGAAGAAGGCATGGCAATTTGCAGGTGAGTGTATCCGGGCAGCAGCACATCTTTATACCTTTCGCTTTGTTCCTGCAGTAAGTCGAACAAATCCTTTGTTTCATCTACCACGGCCTGTAGCTGATGGCGGAAAAACAGTTTAAGGTCCAGCAGCACCTGGTCGTTTCGGGAGCGGCCACTGTGGATCTTTTTACCGGCCTCCCCGACACGGCGCGTCAGCTCCAGTTCTACCTGCGAATGGATGTCTTCGACACCAGGTTCTATGGCAAAATTACCTGCTTCAATGTCTTTATAAATTTTTTTTAGCTCTGCCTGCAGCACATTTAGCTCTTCGGCTGTCAGCAAGCCTATGCTTTGCAGCATACGCGTGTGCGCCAGCGAACCCAGCACATCAAAAGGAGCCAGCTGCATGTCCAGCTCAGCGTCTTTGCCGACTGTAAATTTCTCTATTTCCTTTTCTGTGCCTGTATTCTTTTGCCAAAGTTTCATGTGGTGTATTTGAATATGGGTTGATGAGTTAATATACTTATATCACTTTTATCGCCGATGCTGCGTGTTCTCACCAACAGCTTATTGGCAGATAATATTAGAATGTATGATGATATGGGGCAGCAACTGTGCTTGCTGGTGAAAACACCATAGCCGTCAGGCTAAGGGTAAAGTATATCATTTGGCGATGGTTTTAGTAGCCCGTTTTTGTCTCTTCTTTTTTCTTTCCTGCCTATCCTGATTACCCTTCTGAGCACTTTCCAAAACCACTCT
>NZ_SSNI01000013.1 GCF_010015475.1 Pontibacter pamirensis | reverse complement strand
GAAAAAGGACTGCAGCTGCTCGAGCAACTCCTCCTTGCCTTCTAATAATCCTTCTACACTTACCTCCATCCTGCAAAGCTACAGCTACTTATAGCTTTGCACAACTCCTTAGCCTGACGGCTATGGTGAAAACACCAACAACGGCGAACATTATACGGCACCTAAATCTTAAAGCAGAACTGCCGCTGAATCTGTAGTTCAGCGGCAGTTCTGCTTTGTATGGCTTGTGGATCATCATCTCTAAGTAAGCAAATCTTTAAATCAACCAATCTTCTCAAACCCGAGGTAAGGATGCAGCACTTTTGGCATGACGATACCATCTGGTGTCTGGTTGTTTTCCAGTAAAGCGGCAACAATGCGTGGCAGGGCCAGGGCACTACCGTTCAGCGTGTGCAACAGCTGTGTTTTGCCTGAGTCGTTTTTGTAACGCAGCTTCAGGCGGTTTGCCTGATAGGTCTCAAAGTTAGAGGCAGAACTCACTTCCAGCCAGCGGCACTGAGCAGCAGAGTATACTTCCATATCAAAGGTAAGGGCAGCGGTAAAACTCATGTCGCCGCCACACAGGCGCAGCACACGGTAAGGCAATTCCAGCTTTTGCAACAGGCCCTGTATGTGCTGGCTCATCTCTTCCAGCGCCTCATACGATTTCTCCGGCAGCGTTACCTGTACAATCTCCACCTTGTCGAACTGGTGCAGGCGGTTCAGGCCGCGTACGTCGGCACCCCACGAACCAGCCTCCCGGCGGAAGCAGGGGGTGTGGCCGGTATTCTTAACAGGCAGCTGGTCTGTGGGCAGAATAACATCGCGGTAGATGTTTGTGATGGGCACTTCTGCCGTTGGAATCAGGTAAAGGTTATCAGCCGTTGCATGATACATTTGGCCGTCCTTGTCAGGGAGTTGGCCGGTGCCATAACCGGAAGCCTCGTTCACCAGGATAGGCGGCTGCACCTCCATATAGCCCGCCTTAATGGCCTCATCTAAAAAGAAATTGATGAGGGCGCGCTGCAAACGTGCTCCCTGTCGCTTATAAACAGGAAAACCTGCCCCGGAAATTTTATTGCCGAGCTCAAAATCGATGATGTCGTACTTCTGAATCAGCTCCCAATGCGGGAGTGCACCCTCAAATAAATCCGGAATTTCTCCATGCTGGAGAACTACTTCATTGTCTTCTGCTGTTCTACCTTCAGGCACACTCTCGTGCGGCAGGTTCGGCAGCTTGTACAAAGCTTGTTGCATTTGTTCCTCTAAAGAGGACAGTTGATCTGCCAGCGATTTTGTTTTCTGCTTCAGTTCGGAAGTTTCGGATTTATAGGCTTCTGCTTTCTCACGCTCGCCGCTTTTCATCAGCACACCAATTTCTTTGGAAATAGAGTTTGCTCTGCTCTGAAGTTCGTCGTGCTCGCTTTGTACCTGGCGCCGTTGCTGGTCAAGTTCCAGCAAAGTATTCACTTCTTCGGCCGTATTTTTGTAGTTTTTCTTGTTCAGACCTTCAATTACTTGTGCCGTCTGCTCTCTTAAAACTGTTAACTGTAGCATAGTTAGGTGTTATGTATACGCACAAAAATATACTTTTTTGAGGAGTTAGAGGCATTTTCGAAATCTTTTCGCATAAAACTGAAACTTTTTTTATTAAATACTCCGTAATATTTGTTAATTATAAGGCATTGCAATAACATTGCGTTACAATTGATGAAGGCTCTTCCCTGTGCCTCTCTGACTCTTTCGCAACCTATTCTATTTTTCCTGATTGATAACAGATTTCTCGCTGCGTTCGCTCTAGTGCGGACTGGCAGGTTAATAAACTACCATACCATTATTTATGTATAATATTGATGAATTGAAAGATAGACTTCTTTCAGAACTCAAGGAAATTGCTGAGGACTTAGGTGTCAAAAACTTTAAGAAGCTAAGCAAGCAAGACCTTGTATATAAGATCCTTGATCAGCAAGCCGTTACCCCTACTGAAAAATTACCAAAGAAATACAAGTCTGCCGCTGGTAGTGCCGCTCCTGACCAGGTTGAAGCGCCTGAAAGTGCAATTGCTGTAGAGGAAGCGCCAGCACCTGCTCCTGCGAGGCCTGCTCCTGCAAAAAGAGAAAGACGTCCTACCCGTGAGCAGACAGCAGCACGCAGCGAAACTGCTACAGCCACCGCTGCAGTACCGGCTCCGGCCCCAACCAAAGACCATGGTTCTCAGAACCATCGCGAGCGTGTGCCTCGTGATGAGAGCAAAGACAGAGGTAACAACGATAGCAGAGATGCCCGTAGCGACAGAGACAGCCGCAGCGACCGAAGCGACAGAGACTCCCGCAGTGATAGCCGTGGTAATGACAGCCGCAGTGATCGAAGCGACAGAGACTCCCGCAATGATAACCGCGGTAATGATAGCCGCAGTGAACGCAATGAGCCTGCTTCGCGCCGTAACACGCAACAGCAGACAGCAAGCAGCACTAATTTTAAAGAATTTGATGGCATCATCCTGAACGAAGGTGTGCTGGAACTGATGCAGGATGGGTATGGCTTCCTGCGTTCCACGCACTATAACTACCTTGCCTCTCCGGATGATATTTATGTATCGCCGTCACAGATAAAGCTTTTCGGCCTTAAAACTGGCGATACAGTAAAAGGACAGATTCGCCCGCCGAAAGAAGGCGAGAAATACTTTGCCCTGCTAAAGGTGGAGACGGTAAACGGACGCACCACAGAGGAGATTCGTGACCGTATTCCGTTCCAGCACCTGACGCCACTCTTCCCTGAGGAGCGCCTGAAACTGACTACAAGACCAAGCCAGATTTCAACACGTGTGCTGGACCTTTTTGCCCCGATTGGTAAAGGCCAGCGCGGTATGATTGTAGCACAGCCAAAGACAGGTAAAACGGTGTTGTTAAAGGAAATAGCTAATGCTATCTCTGAAAATCACCCGGAAGTATACCTGATGATCCTGTTGATCGACGAGCGTCCGGAAGAGGTAACCGATATGGCACGCAGTGTGAATGCAGAGGTGATTGCTTCTACTTTCGATGAAACTGCTGAGCGCCACGTGAAGGTGTCGAGCATTGTGCTGGACAAAGCCAAGCGCATGGTAGAGTGCGGCCATGATGTGGTTATTTTGCTGGACTCGATTACCCGTCTGGCCCGTGCCTATAACACAGTTGTTCCTTCTTCTGGAAAGATATTATCAGGTGGTGTGGATGCCAATGCGCTGCACAAGCCGAAGCGCTTCTTTGGTGCTGCCCGTAATGTGGAGAATGGTGGCTCGCTTACCATTATCGCCACAGCCTTGATTGACACTGGCTCTAAAATGGATGAGGTAATCTTTGAAGAATTTAAAGGTACCGGTAACATGGAACTTCAGTTGGATCGCAAACTTGCGAACAGACGTACGTATCCTGCTATCGATGTGCCTGCTTCCGGTACTCGCCGCGAAGACCTGCTTATGGACAAAGACGAACTAAACCGTATCTGGATCCTGCGCAAGTTTATGTCCGACATGAATTCTATAGAAGCTATGGAGTTCCTGAAAGACAGAATGGTGGGAACCAAGAGCAACGAAGAATTCCTGATTTCGATGAACGGCTAAGTTTAGTTTAGCATCATTTATAACAACAGCCCGCTTGCCGAAAGGTAAGCGGGCTGTTGTGCTTCAGTTCAAGTCAAAGCGAGGCTTCATATATAAATAAAGGTAGATAAGGAAGTGCATACTGTTACATAGATTCTACTGCCAAAAGTTATATCCAGGTTCTGTAAGCAGGTGAAAAGTATAGGTAACAACAAAGCCGAAAATTACATGGGCAAGAATAAGTCTAGAGAGGTAGGTTCTTAGCTTCAGGAGCGGAGGCTTGGGGTGCACCATAAAAAAGAAATACCAAACCACCATCGCAATGATGCCATGACCCAGGCCAAGAAATAATCCCCAGGAAGCGGTGAGCAGGCCGACACCGGAGTTCCATGCCGCCAGGTACATTAAGGCAAAGAAAATACCTACGGCATAATGCGCAATGTTGCCAACGGTTCTGGTGCTTCCTGCATCCGAAAGGCTTCCGTCCGGCTGGGTGCGGGACAGCAGCATTGTGCCTAATATCTTCGTTACTTTCATAACCCGGTGCGTGGCGTAGGAAAGCAGGTATAAAAACGCCGTCATGGCGGCAGTGGCGGCAAGGCCGGCAATTACAGCATAAAGAAACTTCATAATTGTAATATAGTTTTACCTGTATACGATACCGCAAACAGAAGTTTTGCCATCTACAGATACACCCTTGCCACAATGATGGAGATAAAGGCCAAACTGATGCAAAGAGAGGATATTTTGTTCATCTGCATGGTGTTTTCATAGTTTACAACCCGCAGGTCTTTCTGCGCCCTCATCATCCAGCCTGTAAAGAAGTATAGGATAGGAGCAGTAAAGATTAAGAAGATAAAGATGTTCCGTACCTGGTCTGTTGTGAAGTACAGGTAAAGAAGCAGCGCTGAACCGAGGGCAAGGCTAATGGCTGCAAAGAGGTAAGTTCCTTTTACACCCAAAATCAAGCTCAGCGTACGGTCTCCGCGCCTGCTGTCTTCCTTGTGTTGATAGATTTGGGTGAGGGGATAGGATCCACAGAGAAAAAGGGTGCTAACAAGTGCGAACCATACATTTGGTGTCTGCAGTACTTCTGCCAGGGAAAGGCCAATACCCACCTGCACCATCACATAGGTAAAAGCCCCTTGAAAAAAAGTGACGACAAAGGTGCTGAGAACCGGATACTTCTTCAGGCGAATGCCTTCGTAAGAATAAGCTTTTGAAATAAGCAGGTATAAGGCGACAAGAGCCCCAAACAACGGCGACAGAACAATGCCCAACACGACAGCCAACATATCAAAGAGCAGCACAAGGTGCATCAGTTGCTGTGTTACCTTGGGTGGATGCTTAAGGCCTCCTATACTGCCTTCGTCCCGGTCGTAGTAGGAGTTGTAGCCGTTGCTAGCAGGGTATACCAGCAGGTGCAGAATAAGAAACACAGCCACTGCCCGCCAAACCTCATAATCCACCACCGTACTTAATGCGAACCAGAAGATGGGCATCAGGTAGATAGAAAAAGGAATACGCATCAGCGTGAGGGCACTTCGGTAGCTATTCATTTATCAGGCAACATTAATTGATGATGTGATGCATGTTCAGTATGGCTCCTTTTAAAAGGCAGCTTTCTTCATAGACTTATGTTTTTACAAGCAAGCGTGTTGTCCAAATTTAAAAAGCGTTTAACTCATTCCGGCATTCAATCATTCTGCTTTTGATTGCTGAAAATTAATCCTCAGGATATCCTATAAGGTAAATGACGTGCTTGCCAAGTCGGGCGCCTACCTTACCGGTGCGCCAGGTATAGTTGGGGGTATTTATTTCTTTTGTGATACGGTGCAGCATTTGCGGCGTGTATATCCGAAGAAGCGACACAGTGCCGTCCCAGATAATACCCAATGGAATAAGTGGAATGATATAAGTGAAAAAGAGCCTGCTGAACTTAAACGGCCGGATAAAGGGGGTCACCACCACTATCATCACCGGAAAGAACAGCCACAGCGTGGCTACTTCCAACCAGCTTTTATTGGCTCCTTCAAAAACACCAATAGCCGCTCGGCTGTTGGCTGCATCCTGCAGTATGGCCTTTGCAACGGGAGGAGGGAAGTGATGGAAAGACGAAAATATTGTACGCACACCCGTGATGCTTTCAGGCACAGCAGTAGCATCAATAGGCTTCGGTATAAAATCAAGCGCACCTCCTGACGTTTGCTGCAGGTACCTGTATGCGCCTAAATTAGGGTAGAGGTCCGTAAGGGTGACGCGGATGGTGGTGCCCATGCGCTGGCTTAGAGCCTGCTGAACGCCTTCTATGCCGCCCCCGGCACCAGAACACAAATCGGTGATGTGGCGCTGCCTGGTGCGCTCTAAGAGCTCCTGTAACAGGGGTAAGGCGGGCTTATAGGCTCCCAGCTTTGAAATCATGAAGCGCAGGAAATCCAGCATCCCCTGGCGGATGACGTGCGGAAACCATTTTTGGTCTTCCAGTTCGATAAGTTGAAGGCGTACGTTCAAGGCGGCTGCTTTGTAAAACCATACTATGCCGCCACGTGAAAGGTTGCTATGGTAACAGAGAGTCTCGCTTGTGTATTTAGGTTATTTCTCATTAGCAGCCTTTTTGCCTGTAAACTTAACAGGTCAGCCTCAGCCAGAGCAGCGCTGTTAATTCTTCTAGAATGACTACGCCAGATATAAGGAGATCCGATGATGCATATTTTGATTTACAGAATATATCCGTCTTTGCCAGCCCCGGCTTTCAGGCCATCGCCGGTATTGCTGAACAACTGCCAGTACTCCTCTGCCGGTTTGGCAGCATCAGGGGAGACGGTGAGTGTAGCGCCACTGGCAAATTGTACTGCCAATCCAAAGTTTTCCAGTAGCTCTACGCGCTCCACTACCAGGTTTTTGCTTTCCTTCACAAGTTCCAGCAGGCGCTGGTCGCGCAGGTTAGCACCTGGTACCTTCCAGTCAAACTTTGTGGAGGGGAGGCCGGCTTCGCGCTTGCGCATGAAAACCTCATTATGTTTGATAGCGGCACCCTCTTGCTGTTGCAGTTCCCAAGGGCAGCTTACGGCCAGCGTGAGCTCTCCAATGTCAAGCACCAGGCCCTGCGAGGTGGTATAGTGTGTGCTGCCAAAGTGGAAATACTGCACTAGCTCATTTCGGGTTGCTTTTGTGAGTGGCAGTCCTTTCATTCTGTCTAAAGCCTGCTGTAGTGTTTGTTGCATGAGGCGGTACGTTTTTGGGAATAGCGTATAACACAAAGATAGGCAGCCGCCACAAAAGAACGGGTGTTTTGCTGCAGCTTCACTAAGTTTTGAACTGTTAAATCTTAGTTGTTGTGTACAAAAGGTATATTTGCAGTCGTTTGTAAGAGCGTGAGCGGGAATTTAAAGAGGGTGCCCTCTGTTTGATGACAATGCTGAAAGAGCAAGAAAAAATAGAAAAGCCGAAGAGGCCAGTATATAAGAGCGTGATAGGCTTTGTCTGGAAAGTCTTCTTCCTGGGTTTCGCCTTTGTGCTGGGGTACCTGCTGAGTGTGGACAATAACCTGTTCTACCTTTTTGGCTCCTCGCCAAGCCTCGACAGGCTGGAAAACCCCCGGTCTGATATGGCCTCTGAACTCTATACTTCAGACGGGAAACTGATTGGGAAGTACTTTAAGGAAAACCGCAGCCCCATAGGCTACGACAGCTTGTCGCCTATGCTTATCAAGGCATTGGTTGCCACAGAAGATATCCGCTTTTACGAGCATTCCGGCATTGACCCTGCCGCCATTATGTCGGCTGTTTACGGCAGCTTACAGGGCGACGCCCGCGGCGCCAGTACCATTACCCAGCAACTGGCCAAGAACCTCTACAAAACACGTACTGCGGATACAAAAGGTGTATTGGGGCATATACCAGGGGTAAGCCTTATCATCGCGAAGACAAAGGAATGGCTGACTGCCATTAAGCTGGAGCAGCGCTATACCAAAGAAGAAATCCTGGCGATGTACCTGAACACAGTGGATTTCGGTTCTAACTCTTTTGGTATAAAGGTCGCCTCCAAGACTTTCTTTAATACTTCACCTGATAGCCTGAAAACAGAGCAGGCGGCCGTGCTGGTAGGACTGCTGAAAGCTCCTACCTATTACAGTCCCAGGTTTAATCCGGAAAATGCCACAAGCCGCCGCAATACTGTGCTGGGGCAGTTAGCCAAGTATGATTTCATCACGGCTGCCCAGGCAGACTCTTTGAGCCAGCTACCCCTGGTGCTGGAATACAAGGTAGAAAATCACTATGATGGCCCTGCCACCTACTTCAGAGGTGCCGTGGCAGATTACCTGAAAGAGTGGACGAAGGAGAACGGCTATGACCTATACCGCGACGGGCTGAAGGTATACACGACTATTGACTCCAGGATGCAGGCCCATGCAGAGGAGGCGATGGAGGAGCACATGCGTACACTCCAGCGTCGTTTCGATAACCATTGGGAGGGCAAGAACCCCTGGGTGGATGCCAAAGACCGCGAAATACCCGGCTTTATAGAAGAAACCATCAAGCGTACTGATTATTACAAGCGTTTGAAGGAAAAGCATGGGAATGATGAGGCTGCCATCAACAAAGAGCTGAACACCCCGCGCGAGATGATGGTGTTTACTTGGGACAATGACTCTCTGGAAAAGAAGGTGACAATGAGCCCGCTGGATTCGCTGGCATATTACAAGCATTTCCTGCATGGCGGCATGATGACGATGGACCCTTTCTCTGGCCATGTAAAAGCCTGGGTCGGTGGCATTAACTTCAAATACTTTAAGTACGACCACGTAAAACAGGCACGTCGCCAGCCCGGTTCTACCTTTAAGCCATTTGTGTATGTGGCCGCCATTGATAACGGCTATTCTCCCTGCGACAAGATTGTGGACCAGCGTATCACTATCAACTATGTAGAGAACGGGAAGAAGATGGACTGGTCGCCAACCAATGCCGACTGGGAGTATACCGGTGCGCCTATGACATTGCGCCGTGCCATGGGTAAATCAGTAAACTCGGTAACAGCGCAGCTCACCGAGCGGGTAGGATGGGAGACAGTAGTGAAGTATGCTCACCGCCTGGGTATCACGAGTCCGCTGCAGGAGGTGCCTTCCATTGGCCTGGGCCCAAGCGATGTTTCTATTTTCGATATGGTGGGCGCCTACAGCACTTTTCCCAACCAAGGCTTTCATACAGAACCCATGTTTATTACCCGTATCGAAGACCGAAATGGAAACCTCATACATCAGTTTGTGCCGAAGCAGAAGAAGGTGCTGAGCGAAGAAACTGCTTTCCTGATGATGCATATGCTGAAAGGGGGTATTGAAGAGCCAGGGGGCACTTCGCAGGCGCTGTGGGAGTATGACCTTTGGAATGGCAATGAGATAGGCGGTAAAACCGGTACCACCTCCAACCACTCTGACGGTTGGTTTATGGGTGTTACGAAGGATTTAGTGACTGGTGTATGGGTAGGCGGTGAAGACAGAAGCATTCACTTCCGTACATCGCAGTTAGGCGAGGGGTCTAAAACAGCTTTGCCTGTGTTTGGCCTGTACATGGAGAGAATCTATAAGGACAAAGACCTTGGCTATACTAAGGGCCGCTTCCCGGGGCCAACCGTTGAAGTAAGCAAAAAGTACAACTGCACCACAGTGCTGCCAAAGCAGGTGGAGCCGGATTCAACTGCACTGGATGAGATGCTGGAGCTACTGAATGTGGGAGGCAATATTCTATAGCACCACCTGAGCGGAATAGTATAAAACGGAAGGGCCTGCTATTTGTAGCTGGCCCTTTCGTTTAGATTATGAAGTGGAAAAATTTTCTATCGCACCTTCTATCCCGAAATTCTTCAACCGTTTTCAAACCGGGAGAACTCCTTCATCTTTTGTCTTTATTCTTTTGTCCTTTAGTAAATGTTTACCCATTCGCATTCTTCTCATAAAAAGACTCCAGGGCCTCTTCTAAATAGTTATACTCAAAGGTAAAGCCGGTTTGTAACACTTTGTTGGCGCTTACACGCTGGCCTGTCAGTACCACATCGCTCATTTCCCCCATCATCAGGTTAATGGCAAAGGCAGGCACCTTGGGCAGCACGAGCGGCTTCTTCATCGCTTCTGCCAGTTCTTTCATAAACTGCTTGTTTGTAACAGGGTGCGGTGCCACAGCATTATATACTCCTGCAAACTGTGGGTCTTCTATGGCGCTTATAAACAGGCGGCAGGCGTCGTCCAAGTGTATCCAGGACATGTACTGTTTGCCAGAGCCTAACGGAGCGCCAGCCATCATCTTTACAGGTCTTGCCATCTGCGGTAGAGCGCCACCTTTGGTGCTTAACACAATGCCTAGCCGCATGATAACGGTGCGTAAGCCAAGCTCGTGCATCTGCCAGGCAGAAGCTTCCCAAGATTGACAAACATCAGCCAGAAAATCGTCACCGGCAGTGCTTTCCTCAGACATCAACTGGTCGCCGGAGTCGCCGTAAATGCCAACGCCCGATGCAGAGATAAACCCTTTTACGTGGTGCTCTGAACTTTTCATGGCGTTGTAAAGCAGGTTAGCGCTTTTTACTCGGCTGTTGATGATTTCTTTCTTGCGGTCTTCTGTCCATTTATCAGATGCCAGACTGGCTCCTGCCAAGTGAACAATATAGTCAGCGTAGGTAATGGCGTTCTCATCGATAGTGCCTTCCTTCACATCCCATTTAAAAGTCTTATAGTTGGAGACCTTATCAGGGTTTCGGCTCAGGTGGGCTACTTCATAGCCCTGGTCGATCAACATCTCTGAAAGACGCATACCGACTAATCCCGAACCACCTGTAATTAATATTTTACCAGACATAATAATTATTGAGCATGTTTAGGCATTGCTTCTCCTATACGCAATACAGGTATATTTAAGTTTTTTAATATTGCTTAGGAGTTAAATAAGGGGCTTAATTGCTAAAGCCAGTGGTGCAAGGTGAGGAATTAACTCTTGCTGCGAATGTGTCCTAAGAATTCAGTGCGGTATTCCTGCTGGTCAAAAAGGCCGGAATACTCTGCAGTTATCGTACTGCTGCTTACATCGCCTACGCCACGGCTCATCACACACAGGTGGTCCGCTTCAATCATCACAGCCACATTCTCTGTCTGCAGGGCCTGCTTCAGTTCATTGGCTATCTGCATCGTCATACGTTCCTGCACTTGTGGGCGTCGGGCATAGTAATGTACAATGCGGTTCAGTTTGGAGAGGCCAATGACGTGTTCATTGGGAATGTAGGCAACGTGTGCTTTCCCGATAATCGGCACAAAGTGATGCTCGCAGGAAGAATAAACTGTTATATCGCGCTCCACCAGCATTTTATGATACTTGTACTTGTTCTCGAAACGGCGCGCCACTGGCTTGTTATCCGGGTGCAGACCGCTGAAAATTTCATTAACGTACATTTTGGCTACGCGGAGCGGTGTACCTTTCAGGCTGTCGTCTGTTAAGTCGAGGCCCAAAGTGTGCATGATCTCGTGGAAGTGCCCTTTGATGATCTCGACTTTCTCTGCGTTAGAGAGGTCGAATGCATCAGAGCGCAGGGGAGTATCCAGCGAACTCATCACGTGGTCATCCATTGCCTCCTCGTCTCTGTCTATATCTATATCTTTGTTGTGGTTATCCATTGTATTCCACAAAGTTTCTTTCTGTTTCATAAAGTGTTACGGCTAATTCATACTCAGTGCTGATGTTCGTGCGAAGCTTTTCCCATATTACCACTGCTATATTCTCTGCGGTTGGGTTCAGGTCCCTGAATTCCTCTGTGTCAAGGTTCAGGTTCTTGTGGTCAAACTTATCCACCACTTCCTGTTTTACGAGATCGCTCAGCTTTTTGAGGTCGTACACATAGCCTGTTTCAGGATTCACGGCACCAGTCAGCTTCACATAAAGCTCATAGTTATGGCCGTGGTAGTTGGGGTTGTTGCACAGGCCGAACACTTTAGCGTTTTTTTCATCGGTCCAGGCAGGGTTGTGGAGCCTGTGGGCAGCATTAAAATGTTCTTTTCGGCAAATGGTTACTTTCATAGTGTTTCCAACAACAACAGCTGTATGTTTGTTCGGCGGCAGGGCAAAACCATTTTAGACTGCGGAAGCCATAAGTTTACAAAGTTAATGTACCTACCTAGAAACCCAAACCAATTTCAGGTGAAATTAATTTCGCATGCACACACACTTTCTCCACCTGATTACTTATTTTAGAGGTGGGATTAAAGATAAATAGTACAATAAAGCCGTAGTTGATGAGAAGAATTATACTTGTAGTGTTTTTACTGATTTCGGGAATTTGCCAGGCACAAATGGTGCAGGTTGTGGAAAAAGAGCAGGAGGTAAATGGGGTAATCAGGCGTGGACAGCAGCTTTCGGTGCATATAGACACTAAAACAACCGAGAAAGCCTGGAAAGACTACCTGAGCAAAAAAGCTGGACGAGTAAAAAGCAGCAAGGGTGTTTTAACAGTAGAAGGTGCTGTTATTGATACAATTTCGAGCACTCCGTTACGGGTAATTTCACTGGTTGGCAGCAATGCACAGGGCAGTAATATCTGGTGGACCCTTGATATGGGCGTGGCGTATGTGGACAAAGATGCCACACCAAAGGAGCATGCCGCTGCCGAAAGCTTTCTGCGCGGCTTTGCCCGCAAGCTGTACCGTGAGGATGTGTTGCGCCAGATAAATGAAGCGGAGGAAGTGCTGCGCGCCACCAAGTCGGAGCAGGATAGGGTAGTGAAGGAGGCTAACAGCATCCAGAGTCAAATTGATAAAAACAGGCAGCGGAAGCAGGACCTTGAGGCTGAACTGGTACGAAACGCCGAGGAACTGAAACAGCTGGAGCTGAATGTGGAGCACAATGTGAAGCAGCAGGAAGTCAGCCGGCAGCAGGTGCAGGATATGGAGAAGTCGGTAGAAGCGGTAAGAGATAAGCTGAAGGCGATAAAGTAAATTTTATTCAAGTCTAAAGGAGTGCACCCGCTATACTTGCAAATATAGCGGGTGCGCTGATTTTATCATCTTGGGAGGATCATGTTGGCTAGTAGCTAAAGCTTGATATATGCTGTTTTGGACATCTATGTCCGAAACCAAACTGTCGGGGACATCCTTGTCTCCGTTTCTTAAATTACCGGGTCAAACCATCCCTAACCCCTCCTGGAGGTACAGGGGCCCCCTTTAGAGTCCAAGGCGGGGAATCTGCTGCTTCAGCTAGCTGAAGACTTGTTTCATTGATGAGGCTTTCGATACCTTACAATTTCATCCAGCGCTGAATTTCTTTGTCTGCAAATTTTTCGTCGCGCCAGCATACGAAGCTTGTTCGGGCGGCGGGGTTGTAGTTGGCGAACCAGTTTTGTAAAATGGTTTTAACAGCGGGATACTCTTTGCTGAGGGCGACGTAGTTGGTAGCGTCAATGCGGCGCTCGCTGGGCCTTGCCGGTACGGCCACCACAATGTGCTGCAGTTCTCCGGCTGTTTCCAGCTGTATCAGCCCCACAGGTACCACTTCTGCCACAGCACCTGTCTCTAATCGTTCTGAAAGTACCAGTATTTCCAAACCTTTGCCGTTGCGGTCTATTTCTGTGGATGGGATAAAGCCGAAGTTGGCAGGATAGGGCAGGAAGTCGATTACGCGGTCCATGTCCGCATCCTTATCGTTTACAAACTCCTTCTTTTTACGGCTATACACCAGCTTGTGGTTGCTGCCAGCGGGTGTCTCTATTACCGCCTGTAGCTGCTTTTTGCCATTGTAGGCAGGCAGTTCGGCATAGTCTGTTTGGCAGGAGAAAAGCAGCAGTGCGAGCAGGGGCAGGTATAGGTTTATGTAGCGTCTCATCATTTGCTTTATTGATTTAGGATACTACAAAGATAAGCAGCCTGTGCCGGAGAGGAAAGTAAAGGTATAGCCTGTAACAAACACATAGCAATAAAAAAGAGGAGCCGACGTTAGTCGGCTCCTCTTTCACTAAAACTATCGTAATTATGAAAACAGGTATTTTTATCTTCTTTCTTTGATACGAGCAGCTTTACCCTGCAGACCTCTCAGGTAGTACAGTCTGGCTCTTCTTACTTTACCTCTTCTTACTAAGTCGATTTGCTCAATAGATGGAGAAAGCAAAGGGAAAATACGCTCTAATCCGATCTGGTTAGATACTTTTCTTACAGTGAAAGTCTCGCCGTTAGTATTAACGTTCTTACGCTGTATAACTACGCCCTGGAACTGCTGGATACGCTCTTTGTTACCCTCACGGATTCTTACGTGTACGTTTACAGTATCGCCCGCCTGGAAGGTTGGGAAAGAGGCACGCTTGTCTGTAGATTCCTGCTCAAAAAATTTAATTAATTCGCTCATGATGGCTATGTTCTTAAAGTATCTTCTTCAAATTTCGGACTGCAAAGATATGTAATTATTTCTTACATAAGAATATCTGCAGAAAAAAAATATAATTTTTAGCTACCTTTTCCCTATGACTGTAAGGCTCGTAGCTCTAAAAGCCTCGCAGCAGTGTTTATTTTGCTACTTTAGTCGTCCAAAAGGTCGGGGCGGCGCTGCTTTGTGCGTTCCACCGCTTGCTCAAAACGCCACTCCTCAATCTTCGGGTTGTTTCCGGAAAGCAGTATCTCCGGCACCTGCATGCCTTTATATTCCGCTGGCCGGGTATAGACAGGCGGAGCCAGCAGCCCATCCTGAAAAGAATCCGTCAGCGCCGAAGACTCGTCATTCAGCACACCGGGTATAATACGGATAATGGCATCTGCCAGCACAGCCGCACCCAACTCACCACCTGACAGCACATAATCGCCGATGCTGATTTCGTGGGTCACAAAGTGTTGCCGCACGCGCTCATCCACGCCTTTGTAATGGCCACACAAAATAACTACGTTCTGCAGCAGCGAAAACTGATTTACGGTTCTTTGGTTCAGCGTCTGTCCGTCTGGCGTCATATAGATGATGGCATCATACGTCCGCTCCGCCTTTAGTTCGGACAAGAGCTTGTCAATTGGTTCAATCATCATCACCATGCCCGCACCTCCTCCAAAGGCATAGTCATCTATCTGGCCGTGTTTGTTCACGGCATACTTGCGCAGGTCATGAACGTGGATTTCCACAAGTCCTTTTTGTTGCGCACGTTTTAAAATAGAATGGCTGAAGGGGCTGTCCAACAGGTCTGGCTGGCAGCTGATGATGTCGAAACGCATTATTGTTGTTCTTCCGAATCGTCTTTATCGTCGGCTTCGTCTGGGCCACCCGGCTGGGTATATACTTCCAGCAGGCCTTCCGGCATGTTCACGTGCAGTTGCTTTGTCTCGTGGTCTGCGCGCAGAAACACCTCGTCAATCACCGGCACCAGCATCTCCTGGTTCAGGTACTCCATGGCCATTAGCTGCTGTTGGGGCAGGTCGTAAAATTCCTTCACAATACCCAGTGGGCCATAGTTCTGGTCTACAACTTGGTATCCGATCACATCATGGAAGTAGAATTGATCATCTTCCAGTTCCGGCAGCTCATCGAGGGGCAGGTAAACAGCAGTGTTGCGCAGCGCTTCGGCCTGTTCGATGGTTTTGATGTCCTCGAACCGGATGATAAAGCGGCCTTTTTGCACCGGCTCCATGGTGTCTATAAAAAAAGGAATCAGTCTTCCCTTTTGCTCAAGGAAAACTGATTCCAAATCTTCATAATCCTCGGGGTAGTCTACATCAAAAAACGCGACCACTTGTCCCTTGGTGCCATGGGTTTTGACGATAAAGCCTAACTGAAAGCAGTCATCAATGTTCATGGCAGTATAATTTATGCTTGCTCTTCCGGAGTAGCTTCGCCTTCGGCAGCAGGTGCCTCCGGAGCTTCTTCTTCTGCAGCAGGAGCAGGAGCGTTGGCAGCCGCTTTCTCAGCCTCACGCTGACGGATAGCCTCGGCACGCGCTTCTTTCACTTTTGTTTCAGCATCAAAAGCAGCTTTTTTGGCAGCCTCTTTAGCAGAACCAACAGTCTGGCGCTTGTCCTCAATTTTAGATTGCTTCGCTTCTTTCCACTCTGCCAGACGAGAATCAGCAGTATCCTGAGAAATAGCACCTTTGATAACACCAATTTGCAGGTGTCTTCTGTAAAGTACGCCAGTGTAAGAAAGCATTGCCTTTACAGTGTCAGTAGGCTGTGCACCGTTCATTAACCACTGAAACGCCTTGTCTTCGCTGAAGTCAATAGACGCAGGGTTAGTGTTCGGGTTGTAAGTACCCAGTTTCTCAATGAACTTACCATCACGTGGTGATCTTGCATCTGCTACTACAATATCATAGATAGCTGATTTTTTGCGGCCTCTGCGGGCCAGTCTGATTTTTACTGCCATTTTGTATATAAAATTTATGTCGGCGGATCCCGTCCGCCAGTTTTTAGAACCGCAAAGGTAAGAATTTATATGTTAATAATTACAAACTTATCTGAATTTAGTGCGGCGTATGCGCCAGAATTTCAGTTGCGTAGCATCAGTAGCGAAGCTTTTACTTTAAACTCACAAACCACCTGCTCCTACACAAAAGAAGCCCTCCGTTGCAGGAGGGCTTCTTAATTTATACAGTTAAGCTGCGGTCTTTGCTTTTTGCTCTTGTTGCTGCTTTCACCTTTGCTGGTTTCAGTTTGATGACGTGGAGCTTGTTCAGTGTCCAGATAATTGGCCAGGTTGGGTCTACTTCCCACCACTTCACGCCGAAGTTCACGCGGTTAGGCAGCTTGTGGTGGTTGTTCTGGAACAGTTCACCGCCTGTCAGGAAGTCGAAGAAAAGCGAATTTCTTGATTTATCGTTGTTGTCGAAGTTCTGATAGCCATACTTGTGGCCGCTCCAGTTTACAATAGCACCGTGTATAGGCCCCATCAGGAAGTGGATGGGCAGCAGCAGGAACATCCACCATTGTGTCGCGAAGGCAATATAAAACAACACGTAAAACACGCCCCATCCTATTCTGGAGTAGTATGAGTCGCCTACTTTTTCTAGTGCAGGCCATACCGGGTAATCGCCTTCAAAGCGACGCTCTGCCTCCACACGGTTATGCAGTACGTTGTTATAAATTTCTTTTGTCTTCCACATCATCGTGAACGCATTGTTAGAGAAATGCGGTGAGTGTGGGTCGCGCTCCGTGTCAGAGAAAGCGTGGTGCATGCGGTGCAAAATAGCATAAGCACGCGGCGAAAGGAAAGACGAGCCCTGCGCCAGGTAAGTCAGCAGGTAAAAAGCCTTCTCCCAAAACGGGTTCATCGTGAACATTTTGTGAGCGGCATAACGGTGCAGGTAAAAAGTCTGCGCGAAAAGCGACAGATACCAGTGCACTACTAGGAAAATGAGTACGGCCATTAATTTATGAATAATGATGATTATTTAAGTCTGCTGTAAGGCTGGTTGCCATAACCGGGCCATGCACTTTTGCAAATTTACAACACGAATCGAATGTAAAATAGAGAAGAGGGGGTAAAAGTTCAGAAAAATGATTAAAATCATTTTTTAATATTGTCTACAGTTGCCGGAAAGGTGCCCAGGTGGCATTCTGTGGCGGCAGAGCACTTACTGTTACAGGTGTTTTGAGCGTAGGATGTTCAAACTGCAACTGGCGCGCATGTAGGGCGATACTCTTATCTGGCAAGGGCTGCGGAGCCCCATACTTAAGGTCACCCAGAATAGGGCAGCGCATGGAAGCAAGTTGCACCCGTATCTGGTGCGACCTTCCTGTGATGGGGTTTACCTCCAGCAGATACTTGTTCTGCTGCGCACTCAGGAGCTTATAGTTCAGTTCGGAGCGCTGTCCGCTTTTGTTTTCCTTGGCGTAAGCCTTCGTGATGTTTTTAGCGCTGTCTTTTACAAGCCAGTGCACCAGTGTTCCCTCTTCCTGTGCCGGCCTGTTCTGCACCACGGCCCAGTATGTTTTTTTTGTTTTCTTGCTCCTGAAGAGTTCATTGAGGCGGGCCAGGGCTTTTGAGGTTTTGGCCAGCAGTATCACGCCGCTTACGGGTCGGTCGAGGCGGTGCACCACGCCTATAAATACATTGCCCGGCTTGTTATACTTCTCTCTTATATATTCCTTGGCCAGGTCAGCCAGCGTGGTGTCGCCTGTCTCATCACCGTGCACCAGCAGCCCTGCAGGTTTGTTCACCGCCAGCACATGGTTATCCTCATATAAAATTTCCAGCATCATGATGGGGCAGGGCAGACCAAACGTTAAGAAAGAGCAGTCCTGATTTCAATGAAATAACTCTCTAACTCTTTAACTTAATACGCTTCCTTCTCGTTCGGAAAGTCCAGGCTCTTCACGTCTTTGATGTAGTTGATCACAGCATCTGTCATAATGGTGTGCAGGTCGGCGTAGCGGCGCAGGAAGCGGGGTTTAAATTCTTTGTTGATGCCCAACATGTCGTGCACTACCAGTACCTGCCCGTCCACATTTGGCCCGGCACCAATGCCTATGATTGGGATTGTCAGCGTCTCCGCCACGCGCTTGGCCAGTTCCGAAGGTATTTTCTCCAGTACAATGGCAAAGCAACCCAGTTCCTGCAGCAGCTGTGCATCCTCCATAAGCTTCTGTGCCTCCGCGTCTTCCTTGGCGCGTACGGTATAAGTGCCGAATTTGTAGATAGACTGCGGCGTGAGCCCCAGATGGCCCATCACCGGCACGCCTGCACTCAGAATGCGGGTAACCGACTCCTTTATTTCGGCACCGCCTTCCAGCTTTATACCGTGCGCCCCGGACTCTTTCATAATGCGGATAGCGGAACGCAATGCCTCGGAGGAGTTGCCCTGGTAAGATCCAAACGGCAGATCTACCACCACAAAAGCCCTGCTAACGCCCCGCACTACAGAGGAAGCATGGTATATCATCTGATCCAGCGTAATGGGCAGTGTTGTTTCGTGGCCTGCCATCACGTTAGAGGCAGAGTCGCCCACCAGCAGCACATCTGTGCCGGCAGCATCCAGGATGGTCGCCATCGAGAAATCATACGCGGTGAGCATCGATATCTTTTCGCCGCGTTCCTTCATGTTCTGCAGCTGGTGCGTAGTTATTTTCTTTACGTCGCTTTTATGAACAGACATAGTTGATACAGGTTTAGGCTGTAAAGCTATAAAATCTAAAAACAAAAACAGCCACTTTTGGGGTGGCTGTCTTGCATTCTTATCTGTAGAGCCCGGAGCCTCTGCTTCTCTTTGTAAGCTTCAGGTCGCGCAGGAGCGCTGAGCGGGCGTTAATAGTGATGTTGTAGCCCCGCATGATTCCGAAAGGAACCCAGCCGATGCTCATGTCCCAGCAGTGCAGGTCGCGGTGGATGTTTATATTGGCGTGCGCAATGTTATTGTTTACGAAGTCGTATTGAGCATTATAAGATAGCTGCCACATCTCCGTTAAGCCCAGGGTGCCATTCATGCCAAAGGTCTGTCTGATGTCTACAATGTTGGTAAGGCCACGGTTGTAAGACAACGTATAATCCAGTGCCAGTGTCCATGGAATTTTAAAATCAATATAGCTAGGCAGCAAAGGGTCTATGTCCTGCTGCAGGGCGGGCAGGTTAGTAGGAGAGGTAGTCTCCGTTTTTCTTGCTGTCGGGTTCAGGTTGGTGCGCAGGTTCAGGTTTGCAGTGGTTACCCTTGCCAACCGGAGCTTTGTAATGTCGAAGTAATATTCGTCTACTCTTCTGGAAACACCTGCATTATTGGTGTTAATTCTGTAAGGGTCAAAGCTTGAGGCTAGGGTAACATCCACCAGTTTAAAGAGGCGGGTGTTCATCGTGAGGCGGATAGGGGCAAGTTTAAAAGAGTCTGCCGCAAAGTCGTAGCCGGAGCTTAGTCTCAGGTTGTTAATGAGTGTCACCTTTTCGAACTTGGTCTCTGCGGTATCCGTTTTGGAGCGCACCTTCATCTCGATGTTGTTGTCTATGGAAAAACCCATCGCACTGCTGAGGGAGGAGCCTGGCACCCCGGTTCTAAAACGCGGCAGTGTTTGGTACAGCGGCAGGTTAGTCGTTGGTTCTGCCCCGACTAATACATCCTGATAGAAGCCAAAGCGGGCATCGCCAAAGTCAGGGCGGTAGTTGTAGCTGATACTTGGCCTGATAAGGTGGCGGATAGCTTCCACGCGTTTTCCTTTGATATAGGCGGTACCGTAAATAGTGGTATTGAGCGAGGCGCCTGCGGCATACTGATACACCCGGCCAAAGTTTGTGGTGTCAATATCTACTCTCTGAGCATCCGGGTCAAAGCTGAACGTGTACTTCTCGTCAAGCCATGTCTCGCCATAGCTTACACTCGGTGAAAAGTTAAAGAAGCGGAAAACTTTATAGTTGCCAAGGCCGATGCTCAAATTGTGGTTGGCTTCCCTTCTGCCGTTTTCCCAGAGTTCCTGCAGGTTGTTAAAGTTTAAGGGAATAGTGTCAGCTACTGTTTCGCCAATTAATCTATTGCTGCTCAGCCCTGGAAAAGAGCGTGCAGGAAGAAAGTTTGAGATTTCGTTACGGGCCCGCACGTTATAGCCAATCGTGAAGTTTTCGTACCAGGCACCGGTAGAGGGCGCATCACTGAAAAGTTCGTAAAGGGTTACCGTCGTCATACTCAAACTCAGGTCAGGAAGCACGAAATTCATCCTGCCGGTGGTGGTGTTCTGGTCTTGGCGCGCGTTTATAGTATAGCTGAACGGTGAGTTCGGGATCGTCTTCTGGTACGATATAGAAGAGTTGAATGATGGCGACAGGTAATTGGCCGTATTAGTATAGTTTACGCGCTGGTGCAACTGGCTACCTGCCCGCACATTGGCTGAGAAACGGCCGCGGCCAGGCTTCTGCACCGGCGTGTGCGACCAGTTTATCCAGAAAGTGCGTTGTGACTCCGGCAGGACATTGTCATTTGTTGACCTGGCCCTGTAGGCTATGTCCGCCTCGTCGTTCTTTAAATAATTGTAGTCAAAGCCGAACGACCCTCTGTAGCTGTAGCGCTTTACATAATCTGTTTTGGTATCTACGTTATACCCGCCCAGCGAGTAAATGTCTGCCTGTACCAGCGTACCGATGTAGTCGTTCCAGGCAAAGTAGTAGCCAAGGTCCTGCAGGTAAAAGCCCCGCGTGTTTTCCCCGAAACTGGGCACCTGTATACCCGACGACCTTTTTTGCGTCTTAGGGGTTGGGAAGAGGCCGAACAGAAAGCCCAGTGGCGTTGGTATATCCCCAATAACGAGGTTAAACGGACCCGACATCACCTTGTCGTTCGGAATCACTTTGAATTTTTGGGAGCCGATGTAAAAGTGCGGGTGCTCCAGGTTACAGGTGGTATAGCGGGAATGTAACCCGAAGAACTCGTTATTTTCGTTTCTTTTTACCACCTCCGCATGTATATAACCCTCCCCCTGCTGCGTTACTACTTCAGAAATGCGCCCCCGCCTGCTTTTATAGTTGTAGGCAATGCGTTTAGCTGCGTAGGTTTCGCCTCCGTCTGTAAACACAGGTACACCCACCTCTTTTCCGGTTGAGTCGGTGAGGGTGGTAGCCGTAAGCATATTGGTTTCGTAGTCTATTTCAATATAAGCGGCCTCCATCGACATGGTGCCGTAGTTAATCTTGGCATCACCGTAGAGGTATACCACCTCTCGCTCTACGTCAAATAGGATGGAGTCTCTGGCAGCATATTTGATTGTTGTTGCGATATCCCCGCTCGGAGCGGAGAGTGCTACAGAGTCCGGTGCGGAGAGGGCTGCAGAATCTGGTGCGGCAAGCGTGGTATCCTGCCCTGCAACAGGTGTTTGCTGCAATACCTGTCCCTCCACCAGCAAAGGCGTAAGCAAGGCGAAAGGCAGCAGCAGTAAAAAAATTAAAAAGTGGCGCAAATCTTCAGAGTTCCCTAAAAGTTTACTTATTTTGTACAAAGTTATTGTTTAACTTTTAACTAACGAAAGTTGTGAAAAATATTGTTGTAGTTTCGTTTCTGGCTATCGTTTTGCTGCTCTGTTCTTCCAATACACTGGAATTTAAGAGAAATTATAAACTGCGTACGGTAGTAATTGATGCAGGGCATGGAGGGAAAGATGTGGGGTGTAACGGAAAGATGTCGCATGAAGCTGATGTTGCCCTTAAACTCGCCCTACAGGTAGGCGCGCTCATTGAGCAGAACCTGCCCGATGTAAAAGTAGTCTATACCCGCAAGGATGATAACTTTGTTGAGTTGATAGACCGCGCCGGCATTGCAAATAAGAACAACGCCGACCTGTTTATCTCCATTCACCTAAACTCCGGGCCTGCCACAGCCTACGGTACAGAAACCTATACCATGGGTATTCAGAAGTCTGAAGGCAACCTTTTGGTAGCCAAGCGTGAGAACGCTGTGGTTTTGCAGGAGGATAACTACAAGGAAAACTACAGCGGCTTTGACCCGAACTCGCCGCAGAGCCACATCCTGTTCACATTGCACCAGAGCGCCTATATCGACAACAGCCTTCGCTTTGCCGATAAGGTTGAGAGCGAGTTCCGCACCAGGGTGGGGCGTAAAAGCCGGGGCGTGAAGCAGGCTCCCTTTTTAGTGCTATGGAAGTCTTATATGCCGAGTGTGCTTATTGAGTGCGGATTCCTGACAAATCCTGAAGAAGAGAAATTCCTTAACGATAAAACCGGGCAAACGTATATGGCATCAGGGATATACCGGGCCTTCAAAGAATATAAGAAGGAACTGGAAATCATGAACTAATACTAAACGCTCTTACGTGAAGATTTCTAAAGAAGTAAAAGTAGCCTTATTAGCTATAGCAGCCATTGTTATCCTGTACTTTGGCTTTATGTTTCTGAAAGGCTCTGACATATTCTCCGACACCAACTCCTATTATGTGGTGTATGACAATGTGGACGGTCTGTCAACGTCTAACCCCGTGATGCTGAACGGCATTAAGGTAGGAACGGTACAGGAAATGGTTTTGCTGCCAGACCAGGGGAACCACATACAGGTACAGTTGGATGTATTGAAAGAATTAAATATAGGGGACTCTACCATTGCGGCTCTCGCTAACTCTGACCTTTTAGGCGGGAAGGCAATCAGGCTTTACTTGGGTAACAGTACCACGTTGTATGATGGCGGCGAAAGACTGATAGCCTATGAGGAGAGTAGCATAGCGGACATCATATCTACTAAAACGGTACCGGTAATAGATAAAGTAGATACCACACTTGCCCGCGTGAACAGGATGCTGGAAAGCGAAGCAAAGGGCAATGTGGAGGATATTCTGGCTAACACAAAGGCTACCACCGCGGCCATCAACGAGATACTTCGGGCTAACCAAGAGAATATAAACCAGATAACTTCTAATATTAGCGCGCTTACGGCTTCTCTGCAGCAGACAGAACGCAACATTAATAGGCTAGCCCTTAACATGGCTGATATCACAGACACGCTGAAGCAGTTGGAGATTACCCAACTGGTGCAAAATGCGAATAGCGCTGTGGCAGAGCTGGATGCAGTTGCTACTAAGCTCAACACCAGCCAGGGCACAGCGGGGAAACTAATAAACAACGAGGCGCTGTATGAAAACCTGAACAGCTCTACGGCAGCACTCAATGCGCTGCTGCGCGATATACAGGCTTATCCGAAGCGTTATGTGAATTTCTCTGTTTTTGGCCGCAAAGACAAGTATAAAGTAGATGAAACAGGCCGTGTGGTGTCTCTGGAAGATGTAAAAGAGATGCAGGAGCAGAACCCGGAAGAATTCCGGACAGTGCCTGACACAGTGTATGTACCGGTACCTGCGGTGCCGGTTATAGGAGCAGGGGCTTCTGTACAACCTGCCAAAGCCAATTCGGTAAAAGCGAATTAAATCTTCAGGACTAAAAATTGTATATTTGTAAAATCCGCTTTTAAGGGCGGATTTTTCTTTTTACGCTGTCAGTTCTACACCACAAAAAAGCCTGCATGGATATTGAATTCAACAAAAACGAAGATGCATTAAAGCAACTGGTATACCAGTTGAAAACAAGACTTAACAAAGTATACCAGGGAGGAGGAGAAAAACGCATCCGCAGAGAGCACGAGCAAGGCAAAATGACTGCACGCGAGCGCATCAGCTACCTGCTAGACAATGACACAGAATTTCTTGAGGTGGCTGCCTTTGCCGGAGAGGGCATGTATGAAGAAGTAGGTGGCTGCCCTAGCGGAGGCGTAATAACAGGTATTGGGTACATCAAGGGCCGGCAATGCGTGGTGGTAGCTAACGATGCCACCGTCAAAGCAGGTGCCTGGTTCCCTATCACAGCTAAAAAAAACTTGCGGGCACAGGAAATCTCTATCGAAAACAAGCTCCCGATTGTATACCTCGTGGATAGTGCCGGCGTTTTCCTGCCCATGCAGAATAAGATCTTCCCGGATAAAGAGCACTTTGGCCGCATGTTCCGAAACAATGCTGTGATGAGCTCGATGGGCATTGTGCAGATTGCCGCTATTATGGGCAGCTGCGTGGCGGGTGGTGCTTACCTGCCCATCATGAGCGACGAGGCCCTAATTGTGGAAGGCACAGGTTCTGTGTTTCTGGCGGGTTCGTATTTAGTGAAATCGGCCATCGGCGAGACTATTGACAACGAAACCCTGGGCGGTGCGACCACCCACTCCGAAATATCCGGTGTTACCGACTATAAGTGTAAGAACGATCAGGAGGCGCTGGACCATATCCGCAAGATTTTCGACAAGATGGGCGAGAATCCTAAAGCGGGCTTTAATCGCGCTGCGCCTGCTGCTCCAAAGCTGAACGAACAGGAAATATATGGCCTGCTGCCAACCGACCGTGCGAAGCCCTACGATATGATGGATATCATTTACCGACTGGTTGATGACTCCGAGTTTGAGCCCTATAAAGAACTTTTCGGGCAGACGCTAATCTGTGGCCTTGCCCGCATCGACGGTTGGTCGGTGGGTATTGTGGCGAACCAGCGTAAAATTGTAAAGAACAAGAAAGGAGAGATGCAGATGGGTGGCGTGATATACTCCGACTCTGCCGACAAAGCCGCGCGCTTTATCATGAACTGCAACCAAAAGAAGATTCCGCTGGTGTTCCTGCAGGACGTGTCCGGGTTTATGGTTGGCAGCAAATCCGAGCATGGCGGCATTATAAAAGACGGTGCCAAAATGGTGAGCGCAATGGCAAACTCAGTGGTGCCGAAATTCACCATCCTGGTAGGCAACAGCTATGGGGCTGGCAACTACGCCATGTGCGGCAAAGCTTACGATCCGCGCCTGATTTATTCCTGGCCAACGGCCCAGTTAGCCGTAATGAGCGGGGCCGCAGCTGCTAAAACACTGCTGCAGATACAGGTATCATCTTTAAAAGGCAAAGGGGAGGAGATAACTCCAGAGGCCGAGGCAGAGCTATTAGAGCGCATTACAAATAAGTATAACGAAGAGCTGTCGCCGTACTACGCAGCCGCCCGCCTGTGGGTGGATGGCATCATCGAACCACTGGAAACACGGAAAGTAATTTCGATGGGAATTGAGGCCGCCAACCACGCTCCAATCGAGAAACGGTACAATGTGGGAGTAATACAGACGTGATTAGTTGGTGAAGTATCTGAATTAATGAAGTAAAAACCGGAATCAGGTGGTTACCTGCCGTACAATTTAAAGAAGAAAATAAGAGTACAAGGGTAAGACACTGCATTTTACCTCTGTGTACTTCATACAGCGCATAGGCTGAATTTAAATATTGAATTTTTATATAGGAGCGTATAGTGACGAAGAAAGAAATAAAGGCGATGATCTCGTTGTTGGAGGATCATGACAATGAGGTGGCGCAGCACGTGGAGCAGCGGATCGTGGCGTTGGGAGAGGGGATAATACCCTTTTTGGAGGAAGAGTGGGAAGAGACGCTTGACTCAGACCTTCAGAAAAAAATAGAGGATCTGATACACAACCTGCAGTTTGAAGGATTGCATGCCAGGCTCAAAGTATGGAAAGAGAGCGGAGCAGAGAACCTGCTGGAGGGCATGTGGCTCGTGAACTCTTATATGTACCCGGATGTAGAATTCGCCGATATTTCCAGAACAATGGATCAGCTTTACTTTGATGCCTGGACACACATGAAGGACGAGATGCATCCGTATGACCAGGTAAAGTCGCTGAACAACGTGCTGTTCCGGGAAAAACGCTTTTCGGCAAATACTAAAAACTTTCATTCGCCGGCAAATTCCATGCTGCACCTGGTGCTGGAGTCAAAGCGTGGAAACCCACTTACACTGTGCGTTATTTATATGACGCTGGCACAGCGGCTAGGGATGCCGGTATTCGGTGTAAACCTGCCTAACCTGTTTATCCTGACTTATAAGATGGATGGGGTGCAGTTTTACATCAATGTGTACAACAAAGGGCTCATCCTTTCTAAGGCAGACATAGACAATTATATCCTGCAGCTTAACCTGAACCCGATTGACATTTTTTATGAGCCCTGCGCTAACTTAGACATTATAAAGCGGGCGCTGCGTAATCTGGCCTTTTCGTTCGAGAAGATGGATGACCTGGAAAAGGCGACTGAAGTAACCAAACTGCTCGCGGCTATTACAGATGAAGATAATCCTGTATAAACTGAACCTATATAAAAGAAGAAGGCAATCTATCACTAGATTGCCTTCTTCTTTTATATAGGTTCAGAAATTAATATTTCTTAATTAAACAACCTGTAGCGCGCTTTTCAAGAGTAGCAACGGTCTTATTCGCCAACACCGAATCAATCACACTTCTGAGATAGTAGTTCTTCACGCCACTCTCCACCTGCGGGTTATCGTCTATAGCGCCCTTATACTTCAGCACAAAGCCATCGGCGGTGTTGTGCAGCACAAATACCTCAGGCGTTTTGGTGGCGCCAAACTGCCTGCTCACTTTCTGTCCTTCATCAGCTAAATAAGGGAAACTGTAGTTCTTGGCAGCCATTGCCTCCAACGTCTCGCTTCCGTCACCTACTCCCGGATTCACAAAAACAAACTGCACGCCCTGGTTGGCATAGGTGCTAGCCAGCGTAACCAGCCGGTTTTCGTACAATTTTGCATAGGGGCATTGGCTGTTCGTAAACACCAGTACCACGGTTTTGGCATTGGTGAAATCAGACAAAGAAGCAGTTTGGTTGTTGCTGCCCTTCAGTGAGAAGTTCGTCACTTTATCGCCCAACTGATAGCCTCCAGACTGAGCAAAAGCACCAACTGAAAGGAACAAGGCTGTAGCAAGAGAGGCTAAATGTTTCATATACCAGAATTTAAGTTGTTGTCCTTTATTCACTGTCGATGCAGTAGGTAAGCACGTGTTCTTGTATGGTGTCGTGATGAATCTGGTACAATTTAGAAAAATTTTCGATTTGCACACGACCCAGCAGCACATTTGATTCTGAACCCGGACTTACCAGCAAATTATCTTTCAATACCAGCTTTTTACGGCTGTACAATTTGTACAATGTTTCTTTGGCGCTCCAATACAGGCAGGTAATTTTTTCGTCGGATGCAGTACATTGCTTTTCCGCTTCTGTCAAAAACTTGTCTGCTACGCGCAGCGCCTTTGGGCTTATTAGTTCAATATCTATGCCAACCTGATGCCCTGAAAGTATAGCGGCGGCTAAGTGTGGCGAGTGTGTAATAGATACGTGCAGGGGCTGGTCCGGAAAGTAGGGCCTGCCATTCTCATCGCGCGCCAGCACCAGCGGCTCTGCTGTAAAATACCGCAGCAACTGATACACCAGCACCCGGCTGGCCAGCCACTCCTGTTGCCGCTTGGGGTGTACCTTGCCTGCCATGGCGCTGACATCGGCATGTGGCGGCAGCAGGACTCGTAAATCCTGTACTGGCTCCTGTAGCTGCCAGATGCCTAGCCAGGTGTTTGAGTTTAACTGTTGGGTAAGCAGAAGGGACATAGCTGAAAAGGTATGGTGGCGGTGGTTTTATACCTGCGGGCACCGCAGGTTCGCCGTATTTGTTGTAAATTTAGCTAAAATAAGAAATTATACAGCGTTACGGTACCACAGCGTTACAGCAATATGGCCAGTAAAGTACAAGTCCAAAAACTGAGCACCCTCACCGGTCACCGCGACTGTGTATATACCCTGGAGCGGTCGGGGGAGGAGCATATCTTCTTTTCGGCTGCCGGCGATGGCATGGTGGCAGCCTGGGACCTGAACAACCCAGAGAACGGGGAGCTGATTGCGAAAGTAAACACCTCCGTATATGCGCTCCGTTATGTGGCAGACCGGAACCTACTGCTCATAGGGCAAAACCAGGAAGGGCTGCAGGTAATTGATTTAAAGGATAAGAAAATACTGAAATCGGTACCACTCCCCAAAGTGGCCATCTTTGATATTGCCTACATTCCGGAGCTGCAAAAGATATTTGTAGCCATGGGCAACGGTGCCGTTGGCGTAATTAGCAGCGACACGTTTGAACTGCAGACCATTGTCCGGAAAACAGACCAAAGCGCCCGCAGCCTGGCCTATAACCCGCAGACGCAGGACCTGGCCATCGGCTACAGCGATAACGTGATACGAATATTTGATGCTGGTGCGATGGAACTGAAGCACGAACTGGCCTCCCACGCCAATTCCGTGTTCACCGTGGCTTATTCACCGGATGGCAAGCTATTGCTTTCAGGGAGCCGCGATGCCCACCTGCGGGTATGGGAGGTGGAGCAAAACTACAAAGAGCGTGGCTATACCATTGCACACATGTATACCATCAATCATATCACTTATAGCCCCGACGGACGTCATTTTGCCACCTGCAGCATGGACAAGTCCATTAAAGTCTGGGATGCCGAGACCTTTAAACTGCTGAAGGTGATTGATAAAATCCGGAATGCCAGCCACGGCACGTCGGTGAATAAATTATTTTGGTCGGCTCATCAGAATCAGTTAGTTTCGTGTAGTGACGATCGCACCATTTCGGTTTGGGATATTAAACAGGTTGAGTTATGAAGATTACACCATTAGAGATCAGACAAAAAACGTTTGAAAAGGCTTTCAGAGGGTTAGACAAGGATGAGGTAAATGCCTTTTTGATGACGCTCTCGCAACAGTGGGAAAAGTTACTGGATGAGAACAAGGACTTGCGCATGAAACTGGACGCTTCGCACCGCGAGACCCAGAAACTGCGTGAGGTGGAATCTTCGCTCTACAAGACGCTTAAAACGGCTGAAGATACTGGTAGCAGCATTGTGGAGCAGGCAAATAAATCGGCGGAGCTGAAAGCCCGCGAAGCCGAGTTGAAGGCAAATGAACTACTCAACCAGGCCCGCAACCAGGCCCGCCAGGTGCTGGAGGAAGCTACAAAGCAGTCAGAAAAACTGATAGCCGAAATGAAGCAGGAAGTGAAAGTGCTGGAGCAGGACTACCAGCGCATGGAAGGCCACCTGGACACGATGGTGCGTGACCTGAAGAACCTGGCCAACGAAGCCCTGGAAAGAGCTGAAAAGACAAAGGCAAAACCTAAAACCAATACACAGAGTATTCTTTCAAGAGTTGCTGACGTAAAAATCGAAAGCGCCGAGCTACTGAAAACCTTGAAAGAAATGGAAACAACAACCGAAGCAAAGCCATACCAACTGGCAGAATCTACGGCAGCCAACGCGCCTGTAGCCATCAGCAACAGCAACGGGTATCACCCGTTGGGCGACCCTGCGCCAGACGTAACGCAGCCGCAACCAGAGATTCCAAGCCCGATTGAGCCAATGGTACCCAACGTGCCTTCTCCGGAAATTGAGCCAGTGCAGCCGGATTATCCCGGACGTGTACCTGCTCCGGACATTGAGCAACCCATACCGGACATTGAGCCAGTGCAACCAGAAAAACCTGAAATTCAGCCTCCACTTACTGAGCCGTCACGCAGTTATGCTACCAGTGGTGCCAGTGCTGTAAAGCAAACTGCAACCGCCGGATCTTTCTTTGATGAAATAGGCTAAACCATACGTATGGGACAGATTGCGCTGGAGGGCATGGAGTTTTTTGCTTTCCATGGCTATTATGATGAGGAGCAGAAAATCGGCAATAAGTACGGCATCGATCTGATTATAGATGCTGACCTGCGCCGCGCCGCTGAAAGCGATGACCTGCATGAGACAGTGAACTACGAGGTGCTGTATAAACTGGTGCTGACTGAAATGAAGTCTCCTGCCCGTTTGCTTGAGCACCTGGGGCACCGCATCATTGATAGAGTATATGAAAGATTCCCTTTTGTAGCTTCTGTTAAAGTGAACGTATATAAGTTCAACCCACCCCTCGGTGGTATTTGCCAATGGGCAAAAGTTAGTTTAGAAGAAGCGAGGTAATAGGGACAAAGGATTTTCTGAAGATGGACAAATGACTTTCGCCCTGACTTTCCTAAGATGAAAAGCGGCTGGTTCTGAAAAGAGCCAGCCGCTTTTCATCTTATAGCTCCCACTGCCTTTGAAAGTGTATGAAGTTGAAGATAAATAAAGTTATTCTCGTTCCTTTTATCTGGAAAAAGGGGATGAACTGTGCACACCTGTCAAAACAAAAAAACGCCGGCAGAAACTGCAGGCGCTTTCCATATATAATTAAGTTGTTTGTTTCACAATATTACGAGACAGTTGTAAGTCACATTCCGGAATAAGTATGGTCATGACAAGAACTGGCAGCAGCACCTCATGTTAGAAATGAAAAGTCTTTCGTCTTGTGTCCTTTTTTTAGCTCAGGAAGGCGTTCAGCATCCAGAGCGTTTTCTCATTTTCGTTTATGTCTTCGCTGATGAGGCTAACAGTACCTTCATCGCCGGTGTCAGCGGCTAACTTCAGAATCTCACGCTCCAGGTCCAACAATGTGCTCAGGTTCTCATGCGTTACCGATATTGTTTCTTTATTGCCACTCAGACTACCCGCTTCCTTTATGCGGGATACCCGCACATAATCAGAGAAAGTATGTAAAGGCTGCTGCCCGATAGTTAAAATACGCTCTGCAATGGCATCAATTTTTGTAAGGGCCACCGTATACAGTTCTTCAAATTTAGCGTGCAACTGGAAGAAGTGAATACCCTTAATATTCCAATGGAACCCGCGCAGGTTCTGATAGTATAGATGATAATTTGCAAGCAAATCATTTAACTTTTCAGCAATATGCTGGCTGTCCTTTTTCTGCAATCCGATATTAGTAAGCTTTTCCATAGTCGTTTCTTCATTGGTTATTCATAAGCTTATGTACAAAGATTGTGCAAGTATGTTCATAAATCAAATCGATAATATTTATGTTAGTATAAACTTTGTCTATTTGTTACCTTTGCTGGTGCTCTGGAATAACCGGGGCAAGTCGATATTTAGAATTTAATTTACACAACCGATGACGCTTGTGCAGTTGGAATACCTGGTGGCAGTAGATACCTACCGGCATTTTGCCACCGCAGCAGAACATTGTTTTGTAACGCAGCCTACGCTCAGTATGCAGCTACAGAAGCTGGAAGAAGACCTCGGTGTGCAACTTTTTGACCGAAGCCGGGTGCCTGTACGCCCGACAGAAGTGGGCAAAGACATTATTGCGCAGGCCCGGATTGTGCTGGCAGAGGCGAAGAAGGTGCAGGAGATTGTGCTCAACCAGAAGCAGGAGCTAAGCGGGGAGCTGCGTGTCGGAGTTATCCCCACCCTGGCCCCTTACCTGATCCCCCTGTTCATTACCAGCTTTTTAGGGAAGTACCCGCATGTGCGGGTAGTAGTGCAGGAGTTGCTGACAGAGCAGATTGTAGAAAAGCTGAATCATGAGTTACTGGATGTAGGCCTTCTGGTAACACCGCTGGAAAATAAATCCATTAGAGAACTGCCACTCTTTTATGAGGCCTTTGTAGCCTATGTAAACCCGGACCATGCACTGGCAAAGTCAGAGGCTATAGATCCAGGGCAGCTAGACCTGGAAGAACTGTGGGTGCTGAACGAAGGGCATTGCTTCCGGAGCCAGGTGCTTAACATTTGCAACAGGGGCGTACATGTAGGCGCCGAGGGCAAGGGGCACCTCGATTACAGAAGCGGGTCTTTGGAAACACTTAAGCGTATTGTGGAGACACAGCATGGCCTCACGCTTTTGCCCGAGTTGTCAGTATTGGATATGCCCGAGGAAAAGCTCCGGTTAGTGCGTCCTTTCCAGGAGCCGCAGCCGTTGCGGGAAGTAAGCCTGGTCGTGCACCGCAGCTTCCTGAAGAAAAAGCTGATTGAGGCACTGCAGGAAGAGATTGTGGCTGCTGTGCCGCAAAGTATCCGTGAGAGAAAGAAGGAGCAGGTAGTGGCGGTGAAGTAGCTCCTGTTATTGCCTCTGCTCTGGTGTATAAATAACCTCTAAGCCTGAGAAGGGGTAAATGATTAAAAAATTCACACCTGATGCCTCTGCCGGTAGAAAGATTACATCATACTATGCGCTTCTTTGCCAATACACTTTCGATTCTACTTCTAACAGCTACAGGAGCATTGCACGCTCAGACCATTGATTCGGTAGGTATAAAAGCCGCTGCAACGCCTTTTCAGCTAAGTGGGGCAGTGGATGTATACTATGGGTATGATTTTTCAAAACCAGTCGGGCAGGACCGCCTTTACACCACGCAGGCATACCGGCACAATGAGTTTAATTTGAACTGGGGCTTCTTACAGGCAGATTATGCCACAGACCGGGTGCGGGCCACACTGGCGCTACACACCGGAACCTATGTGCAGGCAAACTACGCTGCCGAGCCAAACGAACTGACACGCCTGATAGCGCAGGCAAACGCAGGCGTAAGGCTGGCAGACGGGCTGTGGCTGGATGTAGGTATTCTGCCGTCGCATATCGGGTATGAGTCCACTTTCTCCGGCGACAACGAAATTTACACCCGGGCGCTGATGGCCGAAAATTCGCCCTATTATGAGACCGGGGCACAGCTAACGGCAGCTGTGTCTGACAAAGTAACTCTGACCTTTCTGGTACTCAACGGCTGGCAGAACATCCAGGAAACGAATAATGCCAAGTCTCTGGGTTTTGGTGTCAGTTATACCCCAACAGAGCAACTGGAACTAAGCTACAACAACTACTATGGCAATGAAGCACCGGATGGAATGGAGGCGAAACGGCGGTTCTTCCATAACATTAACGCTGGCTACACCTTCTCCGACAGGTTCTCGATGGGAGCAAGTGCTGACTATGGCCGTCAGGAATTATTTGGCAGCAACGAGAAAAGCAGCTGGTATGCTGGAATGTTGCTGGCCCGCTACAGGCTAAGCAATCGCTTTGCCCTGGCAGGTAGGGTGGAGCATTATAATGATGAAGACCAGATTATCGTCGTAACTAGTACTTCAGATGGCTTTCAAACGTCAAGCGCTTCGTTGAACTTCGACTACATTCCGGCAAACAACTTCCTGTGGCGGTTTGAGGCTCGTGGCTACGACTCTAAAGACAGAATCTTTTATGGGGAAGAGGAAAGGGAGGACGCCAATCTTCTGTTGGTCACCTCCTTTTCTGTCAAATTCTGAAAGAGCGAAATTTAATCAGGCATCCATTTTCATGAACAGGCTGTTCAGCGCCTCCAGGTATGTTGGGTGCGCAAATACGCCTTCTTTTAGCTGTTTATAGCTTAGCTTGCCCATCATGGCAATTTGCAGTGCCGTCATTAATTCGCCGCCCTCCGCAGCAAGTATGGCGGCGCCTATTATCTGCTCGTTCTCCTCGTTTACCAGCACCTTCATAAAGCCTTTGGTATGGCCGGTTTCCTCGCCCCGTGCTACTTTCGACATTTCCAGCTTTGCTACCTTAAATTTCAGGCCTTGCTTTTTCGCCTGCTTCTCGCTTAGTCCCACGCGTCCCAGTTGCGGGTCCGTGAAAACGCAGTAAGGTACAGGCCGGTCGTCGGTAGAGCGGTGTTTGTCGTGCAGCAGGCTGCCACGCAGAATGCGGTAATCGTCGTAGGAGATGTGCGTAAACTGAGGACCGCCTTTCACGTCGCCAATGGCATATACATCCTCCACAGTAGTGTGCAGGTGTTTGTCTGTTTTGATGTTGCCTTTTTCATCCGTCTCTATACCTGCTTTGTCTAAGTGTAGGTCTTCTGTGTTTGCCTTTACACCCGTGGCCAGGAGCAAGTGGCTGGCGGTTATTTCCTGCTGCTTACCGCCTTTTGACTTTACTTTTAACTTTATGCTGTTGCCTACCTTTGCTAACTGTTGCGGCTCCGTATCAAGCAGGATGCTGATGTCTTCTTCCTCCAGTATCTTTTTCAGTTCTGTTGCCACATCCTCGTCTTCGCGGCTCAGCAGCTGTTTCCCGTGGTGCACGATGGTAACCTTACTGCCGAACCTCCGGAACATTTGCCCAAACTCCAGCCCAATGTAGCCGCCGCCCAATATAAGCAGGTGCTCTGGCGCAACAGTCAAGTCCTGTATGGTTTTGTGGTTGAGATGTTCTATACTGTCGATGCCTTCAATAGCAGGCACAGAAGGAGTGGCACCGGTGTTGATGATGATTTTGTCAGCAGTCAGGGTTTGAGTTACTTTTTCATCTGAACTTACCTCAATTTTCTTTTTGCCGAGAAACGAGGCAGTACCACGTATGAGCACCGCTTTTGAAGCCTCTAAATTTTCCTCGTTGTTCTCCCTCGACTGCAGAACCATCTTGTCGCGGCGCTGTTTTACCTCCTGCATCCTTACTTGCACCTCTGGCACATGCACTCCGTAGTCTGCCGCGCGCCTGGCCATGTGGGCCGTTTGGGCACTTGCCAGCAAAGTTTTAGTAGGCGTGCAGCCATAGTTTACACAGGAGCCTCCCACATTATCCTTTTCTATAATAGCTACTTTCTGTCCTGCTTCGGCCAAGGCCTTGGCCAAGGGAATTCCGCCCTGACCAGTTCCTATAATGATGGTATTGTAGTGCTGCTGATTTTCTGACATTGGAGTGAGGGGCTTATACTTCAACTGTATGTGCTGAAGTATACCAAACGAAGTTAACAGCGGCCGGTTGTGCGGGGGAGGGTAGTGACAAAAAAGAAAGGCTGCCTTGCGGGGCAGCCTTTCCGTATCGTTATACTTACTAGAAGTATATATGAATCAAATTAAGCGTTGATACCAGCTTCTTTTAAAGCTTTTACCATGGCATCGCCGATTTCAGCCGGAGACTCTACTACATGGATGCCGTTCTCACGCATGATTTTCATTTTAGCAGCAGCTGTATCTTCAGCACCACCTACAATAGCACCAGCGTGGCCCATACGGCGTCCTGCAGGTGCTGTTTGACCAGCGATGAAACCAACTACCGGTTTTTTGTTACCGGTCTCGCTTACATACTTAGAAGCCATGGCCTCATAATTACCACCAATCTCACCAATCATCACGATGGCGTCTGTCTCAGGGTCTTCCATCAGCAACTGAACAGCGTCTTTTGTAGGCGTGCCAATGATAGGGTCACCACCAATACCGATAGCTGTAGAAATACCCAAACCCGCTTTCACAATCTGGTCAGCAGCTTCGTAAGTTAAAGTACCTGACTTAGAAACAATCCCGATACGGCCTGGCTTGAAAACAAAGCCTGGCATGATGCCCACTTTCGCTTCGCCTGGTGTGATAACACCCGGGCAGTTAGGACCAATCAAGGTTACATTCTTATTTTTAAGGTAGTTTTTGGCCTGCACCATGTCTTTTACAGGAATACCTTCTGTAATTGCCACGATAACGCTGATACCAGCATCAGCAGCTTCCATAATAGCGTCAGCGGCGAAAGCTGGTGGTACGAAAATGATAGATACGTTGGCTCCAACCTTTTCTACAGCCTCTTCAACTGTATTAAAAACCGGACGGTCGAGGTGCGTAGAACCACCTTTGCCTGGGGTTACACCACCAACAACGTTAGTGCCGTACTCGATCATTTGCTGTGCATGGAAAGAACCTTCCGAGCCTGTGAAGCCCTGCACGATCACTTTCGAATCTTTATTTACTAAAACACTCATGTGTATCTTATTTAGTTTGTGTATTGACGGTCGAACTATAAGCTTGTGCAAAAATAGGCTTTTTTGTGGCCCCTGCAAAAAATAGTTGTCCCTAATATAGTGTTTGGCAATGCGGCCAACGGAACGACTTAGGCCTGTTATGCTGTTGGTTAAGTGGCCCGAACGTATGCCCCGCGGTTATCGTAAACGCATTTTTTGCCAGAACCGTTGGCAATGCAATTTTGTCATTTGCTGTTTCTCTGCTGCACAGAACCAGCCTGCAGTGGCTGTTCCTGTTCAGAATATGAAATGATTTAAATTCTTACCTTTGCAACAAAAAACAAAACAGATGAAGTATCTGAACCATATAACCGAGGCAATCGGTAACACCCCGCTGGTGAAGCTCAACAATGTAACCAAAGGCATTAAGGCCACGGTGCTCGCTAAAGTAGAGTACCTGAACCCGGGTAACTCTATTAAAGACCGTATGGCCGTCAAAATGATAGAGGATGCAGAGGCTGCAGGCATTATCAAGCCAGGCGGAACCATAATTGAAGGAACGTCTGGCAATACGGGCATGGGGTTGGCGCTAACTGCCATCGCGAAAGGCTACAAGTGTATTTTTACCCTTTCTGATAAGCAGAGCAAGGAGAAGATAGACGTGCTAAAGGCAGTAGGTGCCGAGGTGATTGTGTGCCCTACCAACGTGGCACCCGACCATCCGGATTCTTACTACTCGGTGGCAAGGCGGCTGAACAAGGAAATTCCGAATTCGTTTTACCCGAACCAGTACGACAACATGTCGAACACGGTGGCGCATTACGAGACAACAGGCCCTGAACTATGGGATCAGACAAATGGAGATATTACTCATTTCGTTACTGGCGTAGGCACGGGAGGTACCGTTTCCGGCACGTCGCAGTACCTGAAAGAGCAAAAGGCGGATGTTATCACGGTTGGCATTGATACTTATGGCTCTGTATTTAAGAAGTACAAAGAGACTGGGATATTCGATGAAAAGGAGATTTACCCTTACGCCACAGAGGGTATAGGCGAAGACATTCTGCCAAAAAATGTGAACTTCGACCTCATCGATACTTTCATCAAGGTATCGGATAAAGACGGTGCCGTAATGACCAGAAGGCTTGCCAAAGAAGAAGGTTTGTTTGTAGGCTGGTCCGGCGGAACGGCTGTGTTTGGTGCTTTAGAGTACGCCAGAGAAAACAACCTGACCGAAGATGATATGATGGTGGTGATACTGCCAGACCATGGGTCCCGTTACTTGGCCAAACTCTACAACGACGACTGGATGCGCGCTCAGGGATATATTGACTAAGTATTCTTTTTGAGTTAAAATAGAAAAAGGGAAGCCCGGACTATAAAATCCGGGCTTCCCTTTTTCTGTTTCAAAGATAACATTACCATTGCCTGACCTGCTTTTATTTTTTAAGTTGGATAGGATTATATAATTTTACACTATCCGCCACTGCATCAGGAATAATTTACAAGTGGTAAGAAGATTTTTAGCTCCTTAAGCAGATAAGCCACCTGGTAAGGAGAAGATTTACTTTATAAAAAGAGCAGCCAGCGGCAGGAGGAAGAGGGATTTATATGCCGTTTGGTGAGTTTATATAGACTACTTCATAAGATTTCACCGTATACAAGTACGCATAGGGTTTAAACATAGGAATGAAAGAGAAGCTATCAGGCGTTTTACTTATCGATGACGACGATACCACAAATTTTCTGAACCAGCGCCTGCTCGACAGGATGAAGGTGACAGACAATGTACGCACGTTTGTAAACGGTAAGCAGGCTTTTGACTACCTGTACAATGTTAGCAATAACAATTACGAGGCAGAGAGCAGTAACTATTTTAAGCCGGAGCTGATTTTTCTTGATATCAACATGCCGGTAATGGACGGGTTTGAGATGCTGGAACTTTATGAGCGCCTCGATAATGATTTTAGGAGCAGCATTGTGTTAGCAGTGCTAACCACCTCCACACACCCACAGGATACGGCTAACTTCAAAAGGTATAATGCCGAATACCTGACCAAGCCACTGACGGCCGAAAAGGTAAATGTGCTGCTGCAGAAACTCGCCGAACAGAAAGAAGTTTAAATTTCCCGACACAGGTACAAGTCACGAAACCTTTGCTTTCAAAAACTGATTTAGTAAGTATCACTAAGTTAGTACACATAAGCAAAGCCTTTATGGGATTACTTTTTATGCTTCGCATTTAAGCAGTGCAGTCCTTGCATTATTTGCAAGGCCCGCGCTGTGTTTTAAGTCTTTTAAAATGAGAAACCTCCGCCAGTCTTCATCAGCAGGTTGAGGAGTACGCCAATTCCAGCCAACAGTAACCCAATGGCAATGAGCCGCTCCAATTTCTTGCCCCGTGGAGTTCTTTTCTTGAGCAGATTGCCGATCAGGGAACCCACGGAAAAGGCAATCATCAGGGGCAGGCTGCGGCTCCAAAGAACGTTGCCCAGCAGGAAATGGCTGATAAAGCCCGTGAAGCTGGTTACCACCAATATGAACAGCGAAGTGGAGGTGGCAATCTGGGCGGGCATCCGGAACAGTTTTATCATCATGGGCGTCTGTAGAAACCCGCCCCCGATGCCGAACAAACCCGCAACAGTACCTGATACAAAACCGAAGAGAGACACTAAGCCTCCATTTAGCCGGTAAGCCAGCTTTTTGGCTCTGTTTTTTCGGATAAAGGTGGTTGGTACGCGCCGGATGCTATACATGATACCTGCGTGCCGGGGTGCTTCTTTCTTTTTAGGCAACAGCATCAGCATTCCAATGCCCAGCACAAACACTACAAAAATCAGCTGAAGCTCCCGCACAGGAAGAAAAGCAACCATGAAAGCCCCTAACACAGTACCAGCCATAGCCGGAAACTGAATCAGTATGCCCACCAGGTAATCTATACTTCGGTCCCGGAGGTTGAAGAGCGAGGCAATGATAGCGGCCGGCATCATCGCCGACATGGTGGACCCGATGGCAATCTCAATGTTATAGCCGAAGAAGATAATCAGGATGGGGACTAGAAATACACCTCCTCCAAAACCCACGGTTGTCCCAAACGCACTTACTATAACACCTACAATAAAAAGCAAAAGTTCCTGCATCTGCTGCGGCTCCCTTTACGAAGGGATGAATTTGTAGTTAATTTATTTCCGCTACAGATACAAATTTAAACTCATCTCCGTTGAAAAGGCCTTTGTCGCTGAGCTTTAAAGAAGGGATAACAAGCAGTGCCATAAAAGAAAGCGTCATGAACGGTGACTCCAGTTTGCTGCCCATGTCTTTGCTCATGCGGTCTATGGCCGAGTAGTGTGCTGCTACACTGTAGCCATCCTCCGCCGACATAATGCCCGCCACTGGCAGCGGCAACAGTTGCTGTACGCCCTTGCCCACGGCCGCCACGCCTCCCTTGGATTGTATAATAAGATTCACAGCCTTTGCTATACTTTCATCATCCACACCCACGGCCACAATGTTATGGGAATCGTGTCCCACGGAAGAGGCAATGGCACCTTCCTTCAGGCCTATGTTTTTAATGAACGCTACAGATGGTGCCGCATTCTCATACCGGTTCACCACTGTCAACTTCAGCACGTCCTGTGCCAGGTCCGGCACAATGAAGCCGCTTTCTACCTTAGGCGCTGCCCACTGTTGTTTTGTGATGAGCTGTCCGTCAAAAGCCTCCATCACGCGGATTTTAGTGGCACCCCCGGCCAGTACAGCAAACTCCTCCGGCGATTTAAGGTCTGTGTTAAAGTTGTTGATGTCTTCGCTCTCCGAGAAGGCAATGTTCGTTTTGCCGTGCTCGGCTACAATTTGCCCGTCCAGGTAAGTAGCCTGCACGTTAAAATTGTCCAGGTTGTCCACCGTTATAAAGTCTGCGGCATCACCTTCCCGCAGCAGGCCAACCTCCAGTTTATAATGCTCCACCGGGTTCACGCAGGCAGCCTGTAACACATGAAACAAGTCGTTGCCAGCTGCCAGCGCACGCTTTACCAGCAGGTTGATGTGCCCCTCCACAAGATTGTCCGGGTGCTTATCATCAGAGCAGAACATGATGTGTTGGTAGTGCTCCGGCAGCAGCGGTATCAGGGCTTCAAAGTTCTTGGCTGCGCTGCCTTCTCTTATCAGTATCTTCATGCCTGCATCAAGCTTGTCCAGGGCTTCCTCTGCGGTAAAACACTCATGGTCGGTGCTGATGCCGACGGAGGCATACTGCCGGGCCTGCTCCCCCCGCAGGCCGGGTGCATGGCCGTCCACGGCTTTGCCGTACTTTTGGGCTAGTGCTATTTTCTCCATCACGTCCGGGGCGCGTTGCAGCGTGCCGGGCCAGTTCATCATTTCTGCCAGGTACTTTATGTCATCGCGCTGAAAGAGCTTTTCAATATCAGCGGCCGTTATCTCTGCGCCGGCCGTTTCGAAAGGTGTGGCCGGAACACAGGACGGGGCGCCAAAGTAAAACTTGAACGGCACCTTGTTCCCGTTTTCTATCATATACTCCACGCCTTTCAGGCCGAGCACGTTCCCAATCTCGTGCGGGTCCGACACAGTGGCCACGGTGCCGTGCGGCACGGCCAGCCGGGCAAATTCGCTGGGCACCAGCATGGAGCTTTCGATGTGCACATGGGCATCTACAAATCCGGGTAATATATAATCGGTAGCAGCTGTGGCTTCACGAACTATTTTAGAAATGCGGCCGTTTGAGACATGAACAGTGCCTTCGTAAATCTCTTGGTCATGTATGTTAATGATGCGTCCGCTAATGGAAAAACTGGTAGGCATGGTAACAGGTGTTTGTTTTGAAAATCGCCCTTTTAGTGGGCAGAAAACGGTAAATTACTTTATATTTGCATTAAATTCAGTTGATTTGAGAAAGATAATTTCATACCTGATTCTTGCGGGTTTTCTGGCTACAGGCCCTCTGGCCGGCTGCACCGCCAAAACCCCTCAGCAAAAAAAGACGGCATCTCTCAAAAGAAAGAGCAAGCTGGGCAATCTGCCCTGCCCATGCGACTCTAATTAAACACGCTTTTAGTTTCTCTTCTAAATGAAAAAAATTGTAATCGCACTCGATGGGTACTCCTCATGCGGCAAAAGCACCACGGCAAAATTAGTAGCCGCAGAACTTGGATACGCCTACATAGATACCGGAGCCATGTACAGAGCGGTTACATTATATTTTCTGCAGCACCACGTAACGCTTACCAACCCGAAGGAAGTGAATGACGCACTGGATAAGATAGAGGTTGAGTTTCATTATAACCCAAAAACTGCGCGCAACGAAGTCTATCTGAATGGCCTTAATGTGGAGGATGAGATACGTAAAATGTATATTTCAAACCAGGTAAGCGAAGTAAGCGTAGTGCCGGAGGTGCGCCATGCCATGGTGGCACAGCAGCAGAAGATGGGGAAAAAACGCGGCGTAGTGATGGATGGCCGTGACATAGGAACAGCCGTTTTCCCGGATGCGGAGGTAAAGGTTTTTATGACCGCCGATGTAGACACCCGCGCCAGACGCCGCCAGGAGGAACTGCTGGAGAAAAAGCAACTGGTGAACCTGGACGAAATACGTGAGAACCTGCAGAAGCGCGACCATATAGACTCTACAAGAAAAGAAAGCCCCCTGCGCCGCGCCGATGATGCGCACCTGCTGGATACCTCGCATATGACGATTGATGAGCAGGTGGAATTTGTAATGAATAAGGTAACTTCACAAATATTAACAAACGAGATTTCTTTGCAGTAGAACTGAAGCAGAAAAGATGAACGTAACCATAGATAAAAACTCCGGCTATTGTTTCGGGGTGGAATTTGCGATACAGATGGCTGAGGATGAGATGGAGCACTGCGAAGAACTCTACTGCCTCGGAGATATAGTACATAACGGCATGGAAGTGAAGCGCCTCTACAACAAAGGTCTCCGCATCATAGACCGTGAGCAGCTGCAGGAGTTACGTGATTGTAAAGTGCTCATCAGAGCGCACGGCGAGCCACCTGAAACCTATAAACTGGCGCTTGAAAACAACATAGAACTGATTGATGCGTCCTGCCCCGTAGTGCTGAAGCTGCAGAACCGCGTAAAACATGCCTATGACTCCGGTAAATCCGAGAACGGGCAGATTGTTATCTATGGCCAGGTGGGCCACGCAGAGGTTATCGGACTGGCGGGCCAGACAGGCGACGATGCCATTATTGTAACAACGGAGGAGGATTTACATAAAATAGATTTTACCCGCCCGGTCACCCTTTTCAGCCAGACAACCAAAAGCACCAAGGGCTTCTACCATATTAAGGCCCTGATTGAGGAACGCTTAAAGCAGGCAAACCAGGACAGCACCCAGCCTGTTTTCGACGCCAACGACAGCATTTGCCGCCAGGTGTCTAACCGCGAACCGCAACTGGCCAGGTTTTCCACAGAGCATGATGTGATTGTTTTTGTAAGCGGCAAGAAAAGCTCGAACGGGAAAGCGCTTTACAGCGTATGTAAGCAGCACAACCCAAACAGCTATTTTGTAGAAAACGAAGAGGAACTGGAGGAAGCTTGGTTCGCCCATGCTGCCAGTGTCGGGATTTGTGGCGCAACGTCTACCCCTATGTGGCTGATGGAGCAGGTGGCTAACAGTATAGCAGCCATTGAGGCAGAACCGGTATAAAGTATTACCGATATACTATGTTGGCTTTTTGCTACATTTAGGCTTTGCTTCGGCAAGGCCTTTTTATTGATAAATATGAACCGATTATTCCGTTTCCTGAACGTAGTCTTTATGAGAAACCTTTTCCGTTACTTCGTGAACGGGCTCCTAATTATAGCACCTATTGCGCTTACGATATTTATTGTGGTGGCAATAATCGACTGGTTAGACAGCATGTTCGATTTAGGGGTGCCTGGGCTGGGTATTCTGCTGATGGTGGTGCTGTTGACTGTAGTTGGTTTTATTGGCTCTTCCTTCTTTGTTAAGCCTTTTTTTGTTGTAACAGAACGTTTCCTGCACAAAGTGCCGCTTGTGAGTATTATCTACTCCAGCATTAAAGATCTTTTCGATGCCTTTGTGGGTGACAACCAGAAGTTTAACCAGCCAGTGATGGTGAAAATGGCGGAAGACTCTGATAACTACAAACTGGGCTTTTTAACGCAGGACACCCTGGACACCATCAATATCGAAGATAAAGTAGCCGTATACTTTCCGCACTCCTATAACTTTTCCGGAGAGCTCTTCCTCGTGCCGAAACGCAATGTCACTTTCTTGGAGGTTCCGAGCAGTGAGGTGATGAAGTTTATTGTATCAGGTGGCGTGTCTAAATTATAATTGTTGGTTGTTAGTTAATGATTGTCTGTTCCAGGAGAACCTCCATAACCAATATTGATAATGCTGTACAAGCTGTTTCATAATCGAGTAATAACAATTGAGCAATTAACGAATAACAATCTACTTGCCTTACGTCATCATAAACAGCTCTAAACTGCACTACCGGGTCATTGGGCACGGCAGCCGGGCTATGCTGGCTTTTCATGGCTACGGGCAGAGCAGTGCCTATTACCACCCTATGGAGCAGGCGCTTGGCAACGACTATACCATTTACGCCTTCGACCTTTTTTTTCATGGGCGCAGCCATCTGTATAAGCGCAGTATGCCGCTGTCTAAAGCATTTCTTCAGCAACTTGTAGAGCACTTTCTGGAAAAAGAGCAGATTCAGCGCTTTTCATTGATGGGCTTCAGCATGGGTGGCAAGTTTGCCCTCACGCTGGTAGAATGCATGCCGGAGAAAATCGAGGAGCTGTTCCTGATTGCCCCGGACGGTATCAGAACGAGCTTCTGGTACAACATTGCCACTTACCCCGGATGGCTGCAGCAGCTCTTTAAGCGCACTGTCGTAAAGCCGGATATGTTCTTTGGCCTGCTGCGGATGTTGGAAAAATACAACATGGTGCATAAAAGCCTGCTGCGCTTCGCCCACTACCAGATGGACAGTACTCCTAAGCGCCTGCGCGTTTACCGCAGTTGGGTTGGGTTCAGAGAGCTTAACTTCGATATCCGGAAGATTGTACGCCTGCTGAACGAGCACCACGTGGCCGTTACCATGTTCCTGGGTGAGTATGACCAGATTATAGCCCCTAAGCGGGTGGGGGTGTTTGTAGATGCGCTGGATAAGGGAGAGTTGGTTGTCCTGAAAACCGGGCATTCCTACCTGTTGCAGGATGTGGCGGCACTACTTCACCGAAAGCGCATGCAGGGCGGTCGCTAAAAGGAACCGTGCAAAACATAGCCCGTCCTTTTGTGTTTCTGCCTGTAACCATCCATGCTTCCTTTTAAACATTGTACCTCTGTACGAGTATACTTAGGTTGATTTGAAAGCAATGCAGCCATACCTGTTGCTACTTAAAGGGAGTATGCGCAATTTTGAATTCTAAAACCTGTACGAAGCCATTCATAATGAAAAAACCACTAAGCTTTATTCTTTCAGTATTTGCCGTTGCCACTATCAGTGTCGGCTGCTCGTCTAATGAGAATGCTGAGAACGAGGAAATCACCAAAACAGGACCAACTGAAACCCAGCAGGCGCTCGGTAAATCAGAGATTGGTATGCCAACAGGCCCCATTGATCCAGATCTGGAAAGAATTACGCTGCCGGAGGGCTTCCGCATTGATTATTACGCCAAGGGTGTGGACAATGCCCGTTCAATGGCTCTAAGTGAGTCTGGAATTATTTTTGTGGGTACCCGGGAACAAGACAGAGTATATGCTGTGGTAGATGAAGACAAGGATGGCAAGGCAGACGAAGTAGTGGTGGTTGCCTCCGGTTTAACCATGCCGAATGGCGTTGCCATCCGAAACGGAGCCCTGTACGTGGCTGAGGTGAACCGTGTTATCCGGTTTGATAGCATAGAACAGACTTTCCGTAACAACCCGACATATGAGGTGGTGAACGATCAGTTCCCGAGCGATGCCCACCATGGTTGGAAATTCGTTGCTTTTGGCCCGGATGACAAGCTGTATGTGCCGGTGGGCGCACCTTGTAACATCTGTAAGTCTGAGAATCCTATTTATGCCACTATCACCCGCATGGACCCGGATGGCTCTAACCTGGAGATATATGCCGAGGGCGTTCGCAACAGCGTGGGTTTTGACTGGCACCCGGAAACCAACGACTTATACTTTACAGACAATGGCCGCGACCTAATGGGTGATAATGTTCCGGCAGATGAGTTAAACCGTGTTACTGAGAAAGGACAGCACTTTGGCTACCCGTATTGCCATGCCGGTGATGTGTTGGATCCAGAGTTCGGCAAAAACCGTAATTGCAGCGAGTTTGTGGCACCTGTACAAAAACTGCACCCGCACGGTGGCTCACTGGGAATGAAGTTCTACACTGGCAATATGTTTCCGGAGGAGTATCGGAACCAGATATTCATAGCAGAGCACGGCTCCTGGAACCGCTCTGAGAAAATAGGTTACAGCCTGGCTACTGTTACGACAGACGCTAATGGCCAGACCACGCACAAACCATTTGCAGAAGGCTGGCTGCAAGGGCAGGAGGACTGGGGGCGCCCGGTGGATGTGGTTTCAATGTCGGATGGTTCTATGCTGGTGTCGGATGATAAGAACGATGCCATTTACCGCATCACGTACAGTAAGTAGAAGAATGAATGTTGAACTATGTGTTATGAATGAGTAAGGTGGTAGCGCGGGTTTAAGGTTGCTGCAATTTGAAGTGGTAAAAGCTGTATACAATCGGTACCCTCTCAATCTCATTCATGATTCAGCATTCCTAATTCATAATTCAGAAAAGCCTATGAAAGAAGGGAAACAAATCAAGCCAACTTCTGAGAAGAGAATCATCGGGAGGCGTGAGTTAGTCTCGTTTCCGGAACTGGACATAGACGAGATAGAAGCGAAGATAGATACAGGAGCCTATACGTCTGCCATCCATTGTTCAAATATACACGAAGAAACAAAGCCAGATGGAACGACGGTAATCGCCCTGGACCTGCTGGACCCTTCACACCCGCAGTATAACCACAAAAAGCTCATATTTTCAGAGTATGACCTGCGAGAGATTAAAAGCTCTTTCGGAGAGGTGCAGGAAAGATATGTCATCCGTACAAAAATAAAATTCTTCGATGAGACAATTGAAGCCGAGTTTTCGTTGTCGGACCGTAGCGATATGAAGTACCCCGTTCTTATTGGGCGAAAATTGCTGAAGGGCAGGTTTATAGTGGATGTATCCCGTAAAAACCTCGCTCACAAACTAAAGATCAAACAAATCAAGAAATAAAGCATTTATGAAAATTGCTATACTCTCCCGTGACCAGAAGCTGTATTCTACCCGCCGCTTAGTAGAAGCAGCCGAGCAGCGGGGGCACCAGGCTGTTGTACTAGACCACCTGCGCTGTGACCTTGTAATTGAGCAGGGCGACCCCCACATCCTCTACAAGGGCGAGCGCTTAACCGATATAGATGCCGTTATTCCGCGCATCGGTGCTTCCGTTACCTTCTATGGCACCGCAGTGGTGCGCCAGTTCGAGATGATGAAAGTGCGAAGTGCCGTAGACTCTCAGGCCATTGTACGCTCCCGGGACAAACTGCGCAGCCTTCAAATTCTCTCGCGTGCCGGCTTGGGCATGCCTAAAACAGCTTTTACCAACTACTCAAAACAAACATCCGAATTGGTAAAAGAGGTTGGAGGCGCCCCGCTCGTGATCAAATTGCTGGAAGGCACACAAGGTCTGGGCGTGGTACTGGCCGAGACAAGAAAAGCTGCTGAATCGGTGATTGAGGCATTCCACAACCTGAAAGCTCGTATTATTGTGCAGGAGTTTATATCTGAGGCCGGTGGTGCCGATATCCGGGCGTTTATAGTGAACGGTGAGGTGGTAGGCGCTATGAAGCGGCAGGGTAAGGAGGGGGAGTTCCGCTCAAACCTGCACCGCGGCGGCAAGGCCATGCTGATTAAGTTATCGCGCCAGGAAAAAGCAGCGGCGTTGCTGGCTGCTAAATCACTTGGCTTGGGCATTGCCGGTGTAGATATGCTGCAGTCCAAGCGCGGACCGTTGATCCTGGAGGTAAACTCATCGCCAGGGTTAGAGGGTATAGAGCGCGCCACGCAAAAAGATATTGCAGGAAGAATAATCGAGTACATAGAAGGGCTTCCGGACAGGCAGCAGAAGAAAAAAGTAAAAGAATAAATGCCTGAAACCATTGTTATAAACGGTAAAAGCATAGACCGTGGAGAAAAGGTGCTGACTAAACTGGCCATCAGCAAACTGCCCAGCGGTACCGTTATTGAAATACCCATTTATGTGTTCCGCTCCGTGCATGATGGCCCGGTGGTGCTGTTGATGGCCGGGATGCACGGCGATGAAGTAAACGGAACAGAGATTGTCCGGCGCATGCTCAGCAAGAAAATGCTGTACCCGCTGAAAGGAACTATCATTGCAGTGCCAGTACTGAATATCTATGGTTTCCTGAATTTTTCGAGGGAAGTGCCCGATGGCAAAGATGTGAACCGCAGTTTCCCGGGTAACCGCGACGGCTCACTGGCCAGCCGCGTGGCGTACCGTTTCATGAAAGAAATTATTCCGTATGTGGACTATGGACTGGATTTTCACACGGGTGGCTCCAGCCGCGCCAATTACCCTCAGATACGCTGCGTGCTGGCCGACTACCGGAATGACGAGTTGGCAAAAGCTTTTGGCGCACCATTTATTCTGAACTCCCCTTACCGTCAAGGCTCGCTGCGCAAAGAGGCTGCAAAACTGGGTAAATCTATCATGGTATACGAAACAGGCGAGTCGCTGCGGTTTGATGAGAAAGGAATAAGCTTGGGTATAGAAGGTACCTGTCGCGTGCTGCACCACCTGGGTATGATGGCTAGTTTTACGCCGCCACACGAAGAAAGCGTAGTATGTATGAAAGACATTTGGCTACGGGCAAAGAATGCAGGATTATGGCGCAGCTATGTCAGGTTGGGTGAATACATAAAGAAGAACCAGAACATCGGCAGTATTACGGATCCTTACGGGGAGATGGAAGTGCGGCTGAATGCTCCCGCTGCAGGCTACATCGTCGGCCTCAACAACATGCCCGTTGTAAACCAGGGCGATGCGCTGATGCATATCTCTTTTTGAGTGAGGAGAAATAGCGACTCAGCTTAAGAATACTAAACAAGAAGTGCTTTTAAATAGAAGAGGCCCCGCTAAACTTTTAGCGGGGCCTCTTCTATTTAAACTGTTGGTTCAGCACCTAAAACACGTAGCGCACGTGAAGCGCAGTGTCCCAGAAGCCGCCACCGCGCGGGATGTTGAAGTATGGTTTTACGTCGGCACCGATGGTGAAGGGAATATCACGGATATAATACTCAAGGCCAAGTATACCGTCTACGCCTAAACCAACAACATTGTCATCATAGTTTCTGTGGCTACGGTCATAGTAGTCGTGGCCGTTGTAGAAGCCCACATGGCCACCTAAGCCATAGTACCACTGCAGGCCACTTGCGTTAAATGCCTGCGCATGCTTCTCGTATAGCACGGTTATCACAGTGCCTCTGTACTTAAAGCTGGTGCTCAGGATGCCTTCTATTGCGGCATCACTCTTGATAAAGTGCTTTACTGTGAGGCCGGATGCGGCGCCGCCCCGGAAACCGATACCTGTCTGGTATTCCTGAGCCTGGGCGCCAAAGCCCATGCACAGCATGAGAGCAAGAGCAAATGAAAAGCGGTAAATAATAGTCTTCATGGAATCGTTAAGAAATGATAAATGAGCAATAGACGGCGCTGCACAGTATTTCGCAGCGGCTGCAAATATAGAAATTCTAACGAAGCAGAAAGTGACTATTGTGTGAGGAGGCGCTACTTTTTAGTCTCCTTTTTGTAGTTCTGCAGGTAAGCTGTTTTTTGGGTGCGCCGCCCAATCAGTTTAAAGAAGGATATAAAATACTGCTTGTCAAGCTGTAGTGCCTTTGCGAAAGGGTCAGGCTGGGCTTCTTTCTCGAAGTCTTTTACATAATGTTCCCGCACTAGCTGTGCTTCCTCGAGTTCCTGCGCCGCCTCTATGTGCACCAGCCCCGTTTTCTCCCACAGTTTGCGCCACCAGTCGATGGTATGGATAAAATACCAGTACTTCTGGTAGTCCTCGCGCAGGAAATCGGGCACCTGCTCCAGCGTGTCTATTTCCTGTGTAAAACAGACATCTACTATCGCCAGGCAGCCTTCCGGCTTAAGGAAACGGGCAATGTAAGGCAGGTATTTTTCGTCGGTGCCGAAGTAGGTGTAGGAGTCTACTACGATCACTACATCAAAATACTCTTCGGCAAAGGGCAGGGAACGGGCATCAGCCTCCAGCGGGGTAACTTTTCCCTCGCAGCCTGCATCCAGTATGCGCTGGTAATTATCGCTGGCTGATATGGCATTGTCTACGGCCCAGACGTCTACGCCGAACTCTTTTGCCAGAAAAATGGAACTGATGGCTTTGCCGCAACCTAGATCCAATACCCGCATGCCCGGCTTCAGTTCCAGCGACTTGGTAAGGCTCTCGAGGTTGAAGAGTACGTTTTCGCCCATGGAATGCTTGCGCACCCAATCCGGGTCATAGTGGGATACTTTTGGGAAAACGTGCTCTAGTGGTTGTAAGGACATAAAAAATGAGACTGTGTCTGCCTGAAATTTACGGTGTGGCAGGCGCTAAAGTTTAGCGCCCAGTTCGGCAATCTCGTCTGATGGGTGGATGTGCACGCCCGGCTTGTCCTGAGAAGCGGCGTAGAGCATACCTTTGGCCACTGTTTCGGCCTCTATGGGTTTGTATTTCTCCAGCGGCCCAATCATCAGTCCGCTCAGGGGTTTCATAATTTTAGACGCCAGTTCCTCGCCAGTGCGTTGTTCTTCCCGCTCACCCAGCAGCAGCGCTGGCCGGAAAAAGTGCTTAGCTGTAAAAGGCTGTTGTTGCACATGCTGCTCCATCTCGCCCTTCACTTTGTTATAGAATATCATAGAGCCGGCATCGGCACCCATAGCAGAAACGACGATGAATTGAGCAGCGCCTTTGTTAGCCGTTATTTCCGCTAACTGTACTACATAAGTGTGGTCTATTTTGTAGAAAGCATCTTTGGAGCCCGCTTTTTTAATGGTAGTGCCGAGGCAGCAGAATACATCATCAGCCACCAATGTAGAGGCGAAGTTCTTCAGATTGTCAAAGTCCACCACACGCTGTTCCAGGTTAGGGTGTATCAGGGGCAGTTCGCGGCGGCCAATCGAAATTACTTCGCTGTAACGCTGGCTCCTCAGGAGCAGGTTCAGAAGGTGGCCGCCAACAAGTCCGCTGCCTCCTGCAATAAGGGCAGTCCTCACTTTTTGCATAGGGTATATCTCTTACGCAGACAGTACGTTCTTCATGGCTATATAGTCTGAAAGTTTAGTAGATTCACCTAAAATTGTTGTTTTGAGGTGTCTGGAGTTCTATGGCTATACTATCTAGATGTTCATTCGTCGTTTCGCCGGACCTATACTAGAGTACGTGTTGCACCAGGCTCATTTTTTACCCGGTGCAATCTATTAGCTATACACTAAACCTAAAGTGGGATGCTGTGAACTACTTCAGGCGGATGCTGCCTTCCTCCAGTTGTATTTTGCCTGCCTTGTAAAGCCCTCCGATGGCGCGCTTAAAATTCTTCTTGCTCATGCCCAAGGTCTTATAGATATCTTCCGGTGTGCTGCTGTCGGAGAGGGGAAGCCAGCCGTTGCCCTGCTGTAACAGGCGCATTATCTTTTCAGAGGCATCCTCGGCCTCACTTAATATGGTGGCATCTGGCTTGCGCAGTGTCACGTCTACTTTATTGTCCGGGCGGATGGCTTTGATATAGCCGGTGGTTTTATCTCCCAGTTGCAGGTCCTGGAACACCTCGTTCTGGTAAAGCATGCCCATGTAGGCGTTGTTGATAATTACCTTTATGCCGATGTCTGTAAAGCCTGCCACCAATAGTTTTACTTCTTCGCCTTCTGTCAGTTGCATGTCTTCGTTCTGCAGGTACTTGCCCAGTTTAGTCGTAGCCACTACTCGGTCTGAGGTTTCATCTAAATAGAGGTACACACAGTACTTGCGGCCTACCTGCATTTTATCTTTCTGGTTGGCGAGGGGCACCAACAGGTCTTTCTCCAGTCCCCATTCCAGAAAAGCGCCGAACGGGGCGGTATCGGTACAGGTGAGGCAGGCAAACTCACCTACTGTGGCGTAAGGCTCCAGGTCGGTGGCAATAATACGGTCCTCGGAATCGCGGTATATAAACACACGCACCATGTCGCCCACCTGTGCCCCTTTGGGAATGTATTTGGCCGGCAGCAGGATGTCTCCGTCATCAGAGGTAAGGTATACCCCAAAATCCACTTCTCGTGCTATCTCCAGTTCATTGTAATTGCCAAGTTCTACCATCGTTTTATCTTCTGTGTGTTTGCTGTTATACGGGAAAGCTTTTACAAAATTAGCGAAATCCTGCCCCGGTTAAAAGATATGGCAAAGTATATAGAAGGGGCGTGCTGTATATTCCAGTTGGCGTACTGAAATGTACAGGTTAATTACGGTTTAAGTGGATAGGCTTTCACTTCGGTTGCTCTGGAAACAAAGAAGGCAGCCCGTTGCCGAGCTGCCTTCTTTGTTTCAATTGTGTTTTAGCTTAAGCCTTTTCTTTAGAAGTAGACTTTTTAGCAGTTGTTCTCAGTCCTTTTGTGCCGGTTGAGGCTTTGTCATCTTCCTCCATAATATCTTCTGGCTTGTGAAGTAAACCAATTGTAAGGCCGTCTTCACCTAAGAAGTGCTCGATGTGGTGGCAACGGTCCTCTGTCTTGAACAGAATGCCTTCCAGCAGCGTCTTTGTGCCAAAGTCACTGTGTTCCATAGCCAGTTTAATAGACTTGCGCAGTTCTATGGCAATGGTTTTCTCATCTTCCATGTCCTTCTGCAGCATCTCCCGGATACGGAACTCTCCTTCTTCCTCATGCTCGATATAAGAAAGTTCTATCTGCTTTGCCGGGTGGCAGGTAGGCACAACACCCATCACGGTCAGACGCTCGGCAATAGCATCGTACTGCTCGTGTATCTGGGTATAATGATCTTCAAAAAACAGGTGCAGGTCGCGGAACTGCGGGCCTTCAACGAGCCAGTGGTGCTTGTGGTATTGGTTATATAATATAATGAAGGAGGAAAGGTGGCGGTCCAGTTCTTTTGCCATTTTGGTGGCTGTGTCTTTTGTTAAGCCAACCGGGTTTCCTTCATATTCTGATTTTTCTCTTACTTTTTCCATAGTGTTGTTTTTGTATTCTTAATGCTTTCTATACCTCTTAAACAGGTAAAGCTCCCAAAAAGATACGTAGGAATTTAATAAAAGTCAGCTACGCCCGGGCGCGTGAACTGGAAGTCCTGGAAGTCGTAGTAGGGCCGCGAGGTGTTAAAAATCCGGAAGGCTTTGATTTCTTCGTTGACCGGAAGCTGCGGATAATAGCTCACGGAGAACTGTATAGTGCTGAAAGACAAGTACTCGTTCCGGAAGCGGAGCCCGACGCCATAGCCGCGATATGGTACTCCTTTAAACGGTGAGCTTTCGTGCCGGGAGGATAGCCATGCGAAATCTGCAAAAACTACCGTGGCCAGTTTAAATCCGAACAGGGAAAACGGAGTATACAGGTTAGCCTCGTAGTTTAGCGCAACACGGCGGGAACCCCGTAAAAGGGTGGAGCGAAAGCCCCGCAGTCCGCTCTCGTCGTTGATTGAGAGCAACTCCTCCGGGTTGCGGTTGATGCCCCACGTGCCCCGGCCCCAGAAAAACTGGCGCAGCTTCCAGTTGCCCCACTCCGACAGCTTTGTGAAGTATAAGGTTTCCAGTTGCAGTACGCCCTGCTCCCATTGGCTATCCCGCACAAAAGAGCCGTAAGAGGCTTTGCCGTACAAGTAGCCGAAGTCGGTTTGGTATTTTGCCATGGACACCGAAGCGCCAAAGTACTTCCGGTCCCGGAGGTCGCCTTTTTCATAGCCTGTGGTCAGGGAGAGGAGGGTGCCTGTCGGAATATCCTCTGTTCTACCAAAGCCAAAAAGGTAACGGTCCTTGTAGTACTTCCGGATGCTGTAACCCAGGCTTCCCATAACCAGCGTGTTGTCCTGAAAGCTTTCAGAAGGTTTTATAGTAAAGTCTGTACGGGTAAAGCGGAGGCCAAGAATGAGTCGGCTGCGGGGTTCGTACCCCAGGTTGTAGGACTTGAACCTGAAAGAGCGGCCCAGCCAGGCATCCTGCCGGTTGTAGCCTAGTGTGGCAAAGTGGGCGATGGTGTCATCTGAGGTAGGGGCTAACATAATGCGTTGTTCCATCCAGTTCACTCCTAGCGCACCAGCATACTTGGTGTTGGTAGAGAAGAAGTCGCGACGCAGCAGCACGCTTTTCTCTTTATGGTAATTTTTATCTACGTAGGCCAAGTCGGCGGAAATGTAGGTGCGGCCGATGTTTTCAATGGTATAGTAGCCGGCTGCTTCCCAGGGGCGGGGCCTGTTGTTAAGGTTAAAGCGGTAGGAGCCCTCCACCTGGTGGCCCTGGCCCAGGAAATTCAGCTCACGCAGCGTAATGCGTCCCCGGCCGGAGGAGGGGTCAAAAGAGCCGGAGCCACCCAGGCTAAAGATGTCTCTTGTAATGACGAATACATCCACGCTGTCTTCGGTAGTGGTTTCCTCATTCACAATAATGCGGGCATCCAGGATGTACCTTGTCTGGCGCAGCAAACGCTCAGACTCTACAAGTGCCAGCGGCTCCAGGGGTGCATCCTTCTCGAAGAGCAGTTTGTTGCGAATAAGGCCGCGGCCTGTTCTCATGTGCAGGGAGTTACCTGCCTTTTCAAAGAAATTCTTGGGTACTTTGGTGGTGTCGTGGACGGAATACCCAAAGGGTTTCATCCCCATAAAATCGATGCGGCGCACAATCTTGTACGTGTGCTTCTCATACTCCTTCTCAATTAACTCCGCATCCAAACCATATACTTCCTCACCCCCCCGGTCAAACACCAATACGGCCTTCAGTAGTTTGCCCATGATGGTCTTTCGCTCCGACATCTGCCGCAGGTTCTCCATCACACGGTCATCGAATTTCTGCTTGGTAGTGTCGGTAGCGGTGGAGTCTTGCTGGAGTGGGGGAGTTGCCTGCTGTGCCTGGCACACCTCCACCAGCAGCAACAGCAAGCCGGTAAGGCATACTGTTAGTAAACAGCGGAAGAAAGGGTGTGAACAAAACATGAACAGAAGTTAACCTTGCTTGTGCATAGGTTTTTGTGGCTACTAATATAACGATTTATTACGCCAATAGTGTTTCCTCCTGTTTATAAAATAGCCTCTGAACTATTGCAACCGGATGGATGATTGCGTTGAATCAATATTTACTAATAATTTTAGTTTATCAACAGGTGTTGATAACATTGTGAATAAAAAATTGCTAAAAATATTGGTTTATATGCCTGCTCCGCTGTATCTTTAAAACATAAAAAGCACAGAAAGTCAAGTGTATGGACAGTAGAATAACTGATAAACTAAAGATATTAGCAGATGCTGCAAAGTACGATGTTTCCTGCTCTTCCAGCGGCGGGAAGCGCAAAAACGAGAACAAAGGTTTAGGAAATGCCGAGGGAATGGGCATCTGCCACAGCTATACAGAGGATGGCCGCTGTGTCTCGTTGCTTAAGATTCTGCTCACAAATCATTGTATTTTCGACTGTGCCTACTGTGTTACCCGCAAAAGCAATGATGTAGAGCGGGCAGCCTTTACAGTGCAGGAGGTAGTGGATCTCACTATTAACTTCTATCGCCGCAATTACATCGAGGGGCTGTTCCTGAGTTCCGGCATTTTCAAGAATGCGGATTATACCATGGAGCGCCTTGTACGGGTGGCTAAAAAGCTGCGGAACGACCATAAGTTCAATGGGTACATTCACCTGAAAACAATACCAGGTGCCAGTGAGGAGCTGATAAAAGAGGCGGGGTTGTATGCCGACAGGCTGAGCGTGAACATTGAGCTGCCTTCGGAGGCAAGCCTGCAGCAACTGGCACCGGAGAAAAACTATTCCGAAATCCTGCTGCCGATGGGTTCCATCAGTCAGCAACTGCTACAGGCAAAAGAAGAGAAGAAGCTGTTCAAGTCAGCACCTGCCTTTGCGCCTGCCGGCCAGAGCACTCAACTGATTGTGGGTGCCTCTGCTGAGAACGACCACCAGATTCTGCAGCTCTCTAACCAGTTGTACAAGTCATATAGCCTGAAGCGCGTGTACTATTCCGGTTACGTGCCCGTGAGCAGCGATAACCGTTTGCCCATCATCACGGAGCCACCCATTATCCGGGAAAACCGCATTTACCAGGCCGACTGGCTGATGCGCTTCTATGGGTTTGATGCTAAAGAGATTGTGGACGAACTGCACCCGAACCTGGAATTGGATATTGACCCTAAGCTAGCTTGGGCACTGCGTAACCGTTTTGCTTTTCCGGTGGAGATAAACATAGCCGACTATGAAATGATATTGCGTGTGCCGGGCATCGGGGTAAAGTCAGCTAAAAAAATTGTGTCGGCCAGGAGGTTTACACATTTAAACTTCGAGCATCTGCGCCAAATGGGCGTGGTGCTGAAACGGGCAAAGTACTTTATCACCTGCCAGACCAAAAGCCTGCAAAGGCAGGAACTTGACTCGCAGCAGATTCGCAATAAGATTCTGTTCGGCGATGGTTCTGTGCGCAGCGCGCTGCTAACGCAGCAACTGGATTTGTTCCGTCAGGTTGGCTAATACCGGGCTTATGTTCATGCATGTGAGAGGAAAAAAGAAGGGGAAGCCTTGTGTTCAGCATCATATGACTTTAAGAGCGATGGCCGCAGCAAAAAAGAAATTAGTCAAGTCAAGTCATACATCTAATTCTGTTCAAACTAAAGAAGTTACTGTCATGAGAAAAAATCAGAAGGTTGCCCGTGTGTCACTTTGCTGTAAACTGAATATGCTGGTGCCGCAGCTGCAAAGCCTGTCTGCCAGAATGCAGTCTGAGCCCGGAGACAAAAACCGCAACAGCTATAACGGTAATAAATAACACAGCCTGTATAGTTATGCACCTGTATACCTACGATGGTACTTTTGAAGGGCTGCTAACAGTGGTGTTTGAGGCCTATGAGCGAAAAGCCTGGCCTGCCAGCATCGAGCAGGAGCAAGTGGCGCAGCCCATTATGTTCGGCGAAACCATTGCGGTAATAGCAGACGAGCAGAAGGCGCAGCGGGTATGGCAGGGGCTGCAGAAAAAGCTGTCAGCGGGAGCCTTGCAGGAGCTTTATTACACCTACCTTTGGGAGCAAGCGGGGTTTGATCGCATCATTTTCGACTACATCCGCTTGGTTTTCGAAACAAAAGAAAACATCGAAGGCAATTTTGCCGCGCCCTGTGTGCTGCAGATACAACAGGCGGCAAAGCAGGTGCACCGTGAGAAGCATCGCATGGAAGCTTTCGTGCGTTTCCAGAAAACGGCGGATGAGCTGTTTTACGCCACTATTTCCCCTGATTTTAACGTATTACCACTTATCCTGAATCACTTCCGGAAACGGTATGCGGATCAGCGCTGGGCCATTTATGACACCCGACGCCGCTATGGTATTTATTATGACCTGCACAACACCTCCTTCATAAAGTTAGAGCAACCGCTTCGGCAGGGTACAAATATGCCTGATGGGGTTATGGATGCGGAAGAAGACAAGTATCGACAGCTATGGCAGGTGTATTTCGACCATGTGAACATTCCGGAGCGAAAGAACCCAAAACTACACCTGCGCCACATCCCCAGGCGCTATTGGAAATATCTGTCTGAGAAGCAGCCCCAAGCGCTTCGTTAGCAGCTTCTTGTGCATCAACCTAGCATTTTGCACTAAAAAAAGAAAATAACTGCACTAGAGTTGCAACCATTTCCCCTAAAATACGTTCAATGTGATATATATTACTTTTAAGTTGTATTTGCAGGTAGAGGATCCGGGGGGAGAATATCGCTCCGTTCTTTACGTTGCGTAAAACATATCATGCACTATGAACACAAGGGTACGAAAGAAACTAATTCAAGTAGCCCGAGGTCGGGCGCACCTGATGTCCTTCCAAAATCTAATCTACGAGGCTGAACTCGGCCTGAATTTAGAAAACACCTACGAGAAGTCGATGCTGACAGAGGTAATCGACGAGATTTCAGAAAAAGAGCATGCTGCTGGCAGACCTTTGCTCAGCGCATTGGTGCGGGTGAAAGGACAGAAAAACCAAGGCGACAACTTTTTCAGGCTTTGTGAACGCCTCGGCTATGGCAGTTGGAAAGATTTGAAACGAAATCATAAATTTATCCAGGAGCAGCGGGAGGCTTGCCGCGAATTCTGGCAGGACGGTAAGAATTACAAGTCTTATCTGTAGCATAACATGAGGTTAAGCCTCTGAAAAATAAAGTAACTCCAAAAAGGTAGAGCGGTAGCAAAGTAACACTTAGGCTGCCGCTCTACCTTTTTTTGTGCCTTTTTGTCTTTCATCAAGAAAGCATTTTGTACGTAACATCAGTCAGTGAAAAATTTTACATACAGAACAAAATGCCTCGGAGCACACGTGCTCTGAGGCATTTTTTAGTTTAGACTAGTTCATGTCTGCTTACCACTATCTAATCTGAACAAGAGAGAAAAGCTGATAAAAGCTTGATTTAGCGTTTATTTATCAAATAAAATAAATATTTAATATTTAATTTTAATATATAAGGGAATATTACTTTATTGAGACAAGTTTAAAAGGAGAGCCTGCGGATGAACACTATAGCTTGTGCGCAAAGCTATCTTTTTGTGCTACAGAGACGCTTATTATCTATACCTATTTCAAATCACTAAATGCTTATCTATGAAAGCAAAAATTTCTACTAAACTTATTCTTTTATTTTCCTTCCTGGTATGCTGCTCCTGGTCGCAGGTGCGGGCACAGGCTGCTAAATTCGGCAATATTGATGAGGCAGAATTAACCATGCGTACTTATGAGAAAGACACCAGCGCAGCCGCAGTTATTTTGTCAGACTACGGTTATACTCATTTTAACCTGGTAAACGAACTGCAGGTGGTAACAGAGCGCCACATCCGCATTAAGATTTTAAAGAAATCCGGTTATGACTGGGCAAATTTTTCAGTGCCTTACTATGAGAACGGATCTACCCGTGACAGAGTGGGCGGCATAAAAGGATTTACTTATAACCTGGAGAACGGGAAAGTGCAGAAGGAGAAACTGAATTCTAAAACCGTTTTCGACGAGCAACGGAGTGAGTACTGGCATATGAAGAAATTCACCATGCCCAATGTAAAAGAAGGGTCTGTGATTGATGTGAGCTACGTTATTACGTCTGACAGGGTGTACAATATGCGTGAGTGGGAGTTTCAGGCAACTATCCCAACAGTATGGAGCGAGTACCGTGCGCGAATTCCACAATACTTCGATTATAAGTTCCAGATGCAGGGATACCATCCATTGCACCAAAGCGATAACCAGAGGCAGAATGGCAATGAAATGATTAACAACTCCTATGTGTGGGCGATGAAAGATGTGCCAGCTCTGAAGGAAGAGAAGTACATCACATCGCTGGGCGACTACCAGTCTAAAATTGAGTTTGAGCTGCAGCAGGTTAACATACCCGGAAGAGGCACTGAGGTGATGACCGGAAGCTGGAGCAAGGTAACAGATGACCTGCTCGGGGATTACTCTTTTGGCATTCAGCTAAACCGCAGCGGTTTCTTTAAAGAGGACCTTGCCGCTATCAGTGCAAAGTATAAGGAACCGGAGCAGCAGATGCAGGCTATTTTTGAACTGGTGAAGTCGCGGATGAAATGGAACGAGAAGTACGGCATCTATACAAGCAACCCAATCCGGAAAGCCTATGACCTGCGCCAGGGAAGCGCTGCAGAAATTAACCTGCTGCTGACCTCTATGCTGCTGGAGGCAGGCTTTGATGCGGGGCCGGTGCTGGTGAGTACCCGCGAGCACGGCCGTGTCATGACATCTTACTCCCCGATGATAAACAAATTCAACTATGTGATTGCGCATGTGCAGGTGGGAGGAAAGGAGTACCTGCTGGATGCCACAGAACCGTTGCTGCCTGCGGGTGTGCTTCCGTATCGCTGCCTGAATGGAAGTGGCCGCCTCATAAAGAAAGCGGACCAGCGTTGGGTAGAACTGACAGCGACTGCCTCTCTTACTAAATTATTCAACGCCACGATAACCATCAACGAACAGGGGGAGTTAACAGGTACTGGTCACGAGTCTGCTGGCGGGTACCGTGCACTCTACCTGCGCAAAACTATTCTAGACGAAGGGGAGAGCAAATATGCAGAGCGTATCGCCAAAGAAGTTGGTGATTTTAAGATGAGTAAGCCCGAAATTAAAAACCTGCGGGACATTAACAGTGCCCTTGATATTACTTATAATATCAGCGCCAGTGGCAGTGGCCAGGCCAACCATATCATTTACCTGAATCCGATGCTGGGGCAGGCAGAGACGGAGAATCCTTTTAAACTAAATGAGCGCCTGTATCCGGTTGACTTCGGTACGCCAATAGATGAAACTTATATCTGCCGCTTTACTATACCAGAGGGCTATGAATTAGATGAAGTTCCCAAGAGCCTTGTCGTGAACCTGCCTGAGAAAGGCGGCCGCTTCATGTACGTGGTGCAGCAGGAGGGAAGCAGCCTGCAGGTGATGAGCAAGGTGAATATCAACAAGCCCGTTTTCTTTGCACCAGAATATGCCTATCTAAAAGAGTTCTACAACCAGATAATTGCGAAGCAGGCGGAGCAGATTGTGCTGAAAAGAATCGCGGCAAATTAAGCCCGGCCGCAATAGCGATTTTTTTGATATTAAACTTATAACAGATTTTTATGCGCAAGAACTATATCTTTCTCTGGGTCTTGGTTAGCCTGCTGCTCCTGCAGTCACAAACAAAGGCGGGTAGCCAAAGCAGTGTTAACGAACCTTCAGAGGATACCAACATCATCATTCACTCAGAGGAAACCGTGTTTACTGTTGAATCACTTAAAAGTGGTACAACAAAATACAAGGTGTCTATCACCATCCTGAACAGTAACGGTAACCACAGGGCAAAGCAGTATGTGCATTACGATAAGTTGCGGAAGGTGCAGTATATTAAAGGTACTTCTTATGACAAGTCAGGCAAGAAAATAAAAGCTCTTAAGAACAAGGACATCACGGATGTAAGCGCCATAAGTAATTTTTCATTGTATGAAGATAACCGGGTGAAGATTGCGGACCTGACACATACCGTATACCCGTATACCGTAGAATTCGAATATGCGCTGTCATCGGAAAATCTGCTGTTTTACCCCATTTTTTATCCACAGGACGAAGAGCACCTGAAAGTGGAGAAGGCAACCTACGAGGTGCAGATGCCAGTAGGTATGAAACTGCGTTACCTCGAAAGTAACATGCCGCAGCCGGTTAAGAAAAGCACTACGGCCACCCACGAGGTATACAGTTGGCAGGTGCAAAATCTGGAGCCTATAGAAACGGAGCCTTACGGCCCTGAACTGGAAGAACTCGTGCCCGTAGTGCGTACAGCGCCAACTGATTTTGAGGTAGAAGGCTACAAAGGCAACATGGAGAGTTGGAAAAGCTATGGCTTATGGGTGGAGCAACTGAACAAAGGGCGTGATGTGCTGCCGGAGGCGACAAAGCAAAAATTGACTCAATTGACGGCCAGCGCCAAAACGCAGGAAGAAAAGGTGCGGATTGTGTATGACTACCTGCAGGGCAAAACACGCTATGTATCTATACAGTTAGGCATTGGTGGCTGGCAGCCCTTTGAGGCCAACTTTGTGGATAGCAAAGGCTACGGCGACTGCAAAGCCCTCACCAACTATACACAAGCCATGCTGAAAACAGTTGGTATAAACTCGTACCATGCCTTGATACGCGCTGGAAACGATGTGCCGGATATAAAGACTGATTTTCCGAGTAGCCAGTTTAACCACGTGGTGCTGTGTGTGCCAATGCCCAACGATACGCTCTGGCTGGAATGCACCAGTCAGACAGAGGCAGCCGGGTACTCCGGCAGCTTTACCGGCGGTCGTCATGCGCTGCTGATAACGCCTGAAGGAGGCAAGTTGGTAAAAACACCTGACTATGAAGCCGCTGACAATGCTCAGCTACGTCATATTAAAGTAAAGCTGAATGAGAAAGGCAGCGGCAGCGCGAGCGTGGTAACCCGCTACACGGGCATGCAGCAGGAGGCCCGCGACAAGGCCATTCAGAACCTGGAGCCTGAAGAGCAGCGCAAGTGGCTGTACCAGCAGGTGAAGATTCCAGCCTTCGAAATAGAGAAATATGGTTTTGCGCAACAGAAGGACAAACTGCCGGTTGTAACGGAGCAACTGGAGCTTAGCCTTCGCCAATGCGCCACTATCAGCGGCAAGCGCATGTTTGTTTCGCCTAACCTGATGAGCAAATGGACTTATGTGCCTAACCAGAAGGAAACGCGGCTAACGGAGGTCGTGCGTGGTATGGCTTTCCTGGATGTGGATACAGTGGAGTTTGAGTTGCCGATTGGCTATACGGTAGAGTATCTGCCCCAGGAAGTAGTGCATCAGTCTATTTTCGGGGAGTATAAAGCCTCTGTGAAAGTAGATGGCCAGCGGGTTGTTTACATGCGCAGCATGCAGATGGGGAAAGGCCGCTTCAAACCAGAGTCTTATGTGCAGTTGGTTTCTTTCCTCAACAGCGTTATTAAGTCTGATAGCCAGCAGGTGGTGTTCGTAAAGAACATCCCGTAGAGGCAGCAATACTAATCTGAACGTCTTAACCAAGCTTTAATTAAAGCTTAAGTTGTAAGAAATAAGTGGAATGCAGGCCTTTGAAAAAATTATTAATAATTTTTTCAAAGGCCTGCGTCTTTTCAGAGGTGGCTCCGTCATCAGGGTATAAATAGAAAAACACCTAAAAGAGCAAAAGCCATGAAAAGATTCCATGTAAACGTGCGCGTAGAGAACCTACAAGAGTCAACAGCGTTTTACACCGCCTTATTTGCCACAGCGCCTACTGTATTAAAAGAAGACTATGCCAAATGGATGCTGGAAGACCCACGCATCAACTTCGCCATTTCGCTGCACCCCGAGAACGCTGGAATCGAGCACTTGGGCATCCAGGTAGAAAGTGAGGAAGAACTGGCCGAGGTATACGGAAACCTGAAAAATGCAAAAGGCGCTATCCGGGAAGAGGGCAAATGCACCTGCTGCTATGCAAAGTCAGAGAAGTCGTGGATAACTGACCCGCAGGGCGTTGACTGGGAAGCATTTTATACGTTTGGTGAGGCAACTGTATACGGAGAAGGTGCCAACGCCAGAGCTGTAGCAGAAACAGTAAGCGCCTGATAGTAAACAAATAGTACATAGTAAAAGAGTAAATGAGCAACAGGTCTTGTATATTTATACCTGTTGCTCATTTACTCTTTCTGGCAATAGTTATGTAAATCAAGCTTATGCAGACCAAGCTTCTGAATTCAGTGCTGTTAACGGAGATGCAGCCTAAGCACTATCCACAGGTAAAAGAAATATATGAGTGGGGCATCGCTACCCGCCACGCTACTTTCGAGACAAAGGCGCCGGAGTGGGAGGCGTGGGATGCCAAACACCTGCCAAACTGCCGCCTGGTGGCCCTTACTGAGGACGGTGTAGCGGGCTGGACTGCGCTTACGCCTGTGTCAGGCAGGTGCGTGTACAGCGGAGTGGCTGAAGAAAGTGTGTATGTTCATCCGGATTTCAGGGGAAGAGGGATCGGCAAACTGCTGTTGAGCGAACTTGTGGAGCTATCGGAGGAGCAGGGTTTCTGGACGCTGCAGGCAGGTATATTCAAGGAAAACGAGGCAAGTATAAAACTGCACGAGCAATGCGGGTTCAGAGTAGTGGGCTACCGCGAAAAGCTGGGCCAGATGCACGGCGAGTGGCGTGATGTTTACCTGCTGGAAAGAAGAAGTAAAATTGTAGGTATATAAACAGGAACATGGAAAACTGCTGCATCAACCCTGAGCAAAATAAAGCTGCTGCCACAGATTCCTGTGCGGCCGTCGCGCCTGTATTTCTGGCTTACGAAGCACAACTGAGAGGCTTTGTGCTGAAGCGGGTGCAGGACAAAGAGGAGGCAAACGATATTCTACAGCAGCTTTACCTGAAGCTGTACAAGAACTGTGAGCAGTTGCAGGAGGTGCATAACCTAAAAGCCTGGCTCTACCAGATTACGCGCAACACGGTACATGATTTCTTCCGGGAGAGCAGCCGTCGCCAACCTTTAGGTGCCGAAACAGAGCTGCCAGAGGTGGAACTGCCTGGGCAGGAGCGCCACGAGGTGGAGGCCCTGGTGGAGCCGCTCATCAACCTGTTGCCACCAGAATACGCTGAGCCGCTCCGGCTGAGCGAACTAGAAGGCATCAGCCAGAAAGAGATAGCGGAACGGCTAGGTATTTCCTATTCCGGGGCAAAGTCCCGCATCCAGCGCGGCCGCGAGAAGCTGAAGCAGCTGTTCCTGGAGTGCTGCCATTTAGAAGTTGATAGGAGTGGTAAATTAATTAGTGCAGAAGTCCGAAATGATTGTGCTTCTCTACAAGATATGAGGAGCAAGTAAATGAACCTTTACTTGCTCCTCATTAGCAAGAAATCTATCGAAGTATTATTTTTCTTATTTTGAAGTTTCCGTACTCAGAAACATACAGTATACTATCGGAGGCTAAAGCTAAAGCTGCGGGCATGTAAAACTTTGCCTGTGTACCTGTTCCGTCAAGATCACCTTGTCTGCCGCCAGCCAAGGTTGTTACTTTGCCGTCCGGAGATATCTGCCGTATTTTATGATTCATCATATCAGAGACATATATTGTCCCGTCTGATGCTACGATTACATTCTGTGGCCTGAAGAACCTTGCTGCCTCCAAATCTCCATCAACATATCCTACCTCTATGCTGGAAAATGTAGTAACCACGCCTTCTGGTGTTATCTTTCTTATTCTGTTACTACCATCGGTTACATATAAATTGCCATCTGCTCCTGCAGTAATACCCATTGGAGCTGAGAATTTAGCCTGAGTTCCAGTTCCGTCTTCATATCCACTCTCGTTCCCCGCAAAAGTAGATACAGTGCCATCAGGAGCAATCTTTCTAATCCTGTTGTTATGATAATCAGTAACGAATAAGTTGCCATTAGGTGCTCTAGCTATGTTATACAGGCCTCTAAAGTCGGCTGTTGGTCCTAATCCATCAGCATATCCCCAAGACCTCCCTGCAAGGGTCCCAACTTCACCATCAGCATTAATTATCCGTATTTTATGATCATCACACACATAAAATATACCATTAGGGCCTAACACTATTCCGCTGGGAAGATTAAGTTGTGCAGCAGTACCTATCCCATCGGCGTGTCCCCGTGTACCTCCAACAAAAGTGGTAACTACCCCGTCTGGGGTAATCTTTCTTATTCTATTGTTTTCCTTGTCTGCGCCATACAGAGAGCCATCAGGAGCTACCGCTAGTTGTCTGATTTCTCTAAAGTGTGCATTTGTCCCCGTTCCATCAGCAAAGCCGCGTGTACCTCCTGCAAGAGTTGATACGATTGCTGTTGTCTCGTAATTAAATGCTGGACTTTCTGTAGTCTTTCCTTTTGTTTTAACTGTGAATTTACCGCTTCCCGCCCTTACAGGAATAGTAACAGTTAAACTAGTAGCGGTAGCGGCAGTAATCTTTGCAGGTTTATCGTTTATTGTAACCTCATTCTCATTAAGAGCAGTACTAAACCCAGTACCAGTTATTGTTACAGTGGTCCCAATAGGCCCGGTTTCAGGAGATATAGAAGAGACGGCTAAAGATACAGGTGAATCATCTTCTTTGTCGCATGATGTAAGAAGCAGCATTAACAGGAGTAGCAGGTATGCTTTAATCATATTATTATATATATATATGTATAGCAATGGTACAAGCAAATTCTTGGATTAGGAAGACAATTAGAGATCGCTTCAAAAATAAATTTGATTCTCATATCAGCTATTCTTCTCGTTGCACCTACCTGGATTAGGTAGGATAAAATAGATTTATTTTCCATTTATGAAGAGTAAGCTTTCTTGCAGAGGGGTGTATATAGTCAATGCTCTAGAAGCTGTTAAAACTTATACCGCACCTGTGCCTTTACATCTGACCTTCTGGGGCCTTCGATGGTGTCTAAGCCGGAACCGATAGTGTCTTGGTTGCGGTAATGCGTTATTCCGTACTTAATCCACACGTCCAGGTCTTGGAGCGGGCGGAACTGCAGTAATGCGTAGACGCGGGTGCCTTTGCCGCTGAATGCCGGGATAGAAAAGGCTCCCAATACATCGCGCTCATACGCATATTGGCGGGTATCATAACTGTCGGTGTCGAAGAGGGCGTAGCGGGTGCTGAGGCGAATTTTGTCAAAAGTAAAGTTTACATCCTGTGCAATCAGGTAACCGGTGCTCCGGGGTGATTCGTGGCTGTAGGTGCTAAACTGCACACGCGATTTCAGGTTAAGGGTGCGGGTGGGAGTGGTTTCAAAATAAACCAGGAAATTCCGACGATCCGTCTGTGCCACATAGTCTATATTGGTGGTGTTGTTCACGATGTTGCGCCCCTTGCTCTCATAGCGCATCTGTGCGTAAAGGCTGCTCTGGCGGTTGGGCCTGAAATATAGCCGCACCAGGTACTCATGACCATAGGAAGGAGCGTCCACGAGGTAGCGGAGCCACGGAAACCGAAAGCGGTCGTAATACGCCGTGATTTCCCATTTGGGCATAGGCCGAATTTTAATGCCGGTATAAAAGCCCTGCTCATTGATGTTGCGGGTGCCTTCGCCAAAGGCACTGCCATAGAAGGTGTGGAAGTTACGGGCATAATAGCGGTATAGCATCGACAGCTCTATGTTATTGGACAAATTAGCGATAAGGCCGTTTACACTGCCGGTGCCTCCGCTCTTGCTCATGGCTGTTTCCCCGAACAGGTATACGTTCTGCCAGGTATAGCTGTAGTTAGCACCAATGTTGTAGTTGCTGGTGCCGTTAAACTCAAATCGCTGGTAAGGTGCTCCGGCTTTTTGAATGGGAGAGCTATAGTGGATACCCATGGCGGTGATGCCCGCTGAGAAGGCTCTGTTATCGGACTTATAATAAGCGTTAGCGCCGTATACCTGCTCCCGTGCCTGGTGCTTGTTTGCCAACTCGGTAGGGGTGCGGTGGAAGCCAGTGGTTTGGATGCCTGTAAAAAAGTTGTTAAAGGTGCTTAGCGTGTCGGGTTGCGCCTGCAGGTTGGCATCTATTCGCTTATTGGAGTAAAAGCCGGTGACATCTATTTTGCCTGCGGTATAGGTAACGGCTGCTCCTCTCAAAAAAGCATATTCCAGCACAGAATTATAGGGCCTGATGCCCAGGTTTGGTCTGCTCACCGTGGTAATGGTTTCGCTGCCCTTGCCCACACTGTAGCCTGACGAGAGCAACAGACCCTGCCCAAACTGCAACTGGTAATCGCCAAGGGCTATTGTTTTAAACCGGCCTCTGTTGTAAAGCTGCAGGTGTGCCGTGTAATAATCGAACCCATAGCGGCGGGTGCCAGGCGACCAGGTGAATTCTTCTCCGGCGTCTTTCTCTGCCGTAATGCCAAAGCTGTAGTCGCGGGCGTGGCCTACACGGTAGCGTAAAAGCAATTTATTTGGGGAGCCAAGGTAGCGGGTAGTGGAGCGGCTGCTCGTATCCACTGGTGAATAGCCACGGCGCTGTTGCAATGTGCGCTCATAGCGGAGTGTCAGTGCGTTATTGTCTTCGCCGATTACCCGTTGCCACAGCGGCCTTTGGTCGGCCTGCAGCCCCGCATCCTGCACCCGCACAAACGGAAGCAACTGGTAAATAGTGAGCAGGTCGAAGTCTGGTATGGCCTGTAGTTCATAAATGCTGAGCAGTTTTCCATTCTGTTCCTGGTAATCAAAAAAGGAAGCTATCTGCGGGCGCGAAAGAAGGTAGAGCGAAGCCAGTTCCTCCGGCGTGGTATGGTTCAGGTCGATAGGGCGCTGGTAGTATTGGAAAAGGGTCTCATAGAAGTCTTCGTAGTTGATATTCTCATCGTCCTGCCTGGCGAAAAGCTCCTGCACCAGCAGGTCAAGGTCTATGTTCTGGCGCGCGTAATCCTGCGCCTGCAGCGGCAACATCAAGCATAAAGTAAACCAGCACAGCAGTAACCTTCGTACCATAGGCAATCCAGGGGTCGGTTTATACCAGCTGTATGGCTTCCATCACGATAGTTTACCATTCACTCCACCCTAAGCCCTCGTTTGCAACCGGTAATGACATTACTATATTTCAACTGTTAAATGTTACATGAAGCCGTTCAGGAGACTGCTTTCACTCAAAAAAGTGTATGACACAGGCTTAATCGCTACGCGCTACATCAAACTGATAAGAAACGGAAAGGTAGTGGCTGAGGCCGAGCAGGGTGGTGGAGCCGAGGGCATAATCTACCTGTAACTGCCGGGCTTTGAAACCAGCGCCAAAGGTAGCCTTGCGGGTAAGCGTGCTGAAGCCTGTTCGGAGTATGAACTGCTCCCGTAGTAAAGCATACTCGGCACCTGCCTTTAAGTCAGCGTCATGATCTACGTTTTTCTCTGTTTCTGCCGCTAGAAGCAACCTGCGCGTAGGGCGGTAAGATAGCCCCGCTTTCATAACGGTTGGTAAGCGCTCATCCTCAAAAGAAGCCAGCCTGGCTTGGTTCAAATTATAGGCAAATGCGCCAAAATACAGCTGGGGTACCACCTCACCCTGAACGCCCACCGATAGGGCTACTGCTTTTTGGCTGCCATACTCTTTCACTGCCACCTGCCATAGGTCCGCTTTCGCTCCCAAGCTAAATTGCCCTAGCTGATGCGCCATTCCTACTCCTATGTGCTGCTGGCTGAACAGGGCATCTCCAAATCTGCTCATGCTCAGGCCGTAGGTGCCGTACTTTTGTGTGGGGTAAACCGCCTGCAGGGCAATTGTGGTGAAAGCAAGTTCGTTGAAACGGTTTTCTGCATAAACACCCACAGCAGGTGCCTTCAGGCCGGCCATTCCTGCTGTATTGTTGCTCAGTGCCCATACATCAGAGAGCGTGACGGTGGCCTGCCCCATGCCTGCTGCCCGGGATCCAAAATTGCACTGCTCCTGCGCCTGTACCTGCTGCGTGAGGGTTGATATAAGGCAAAGTAAAAATGCGTGATAGTACTTCATGGGGCTCCGGGTTTTTAGAGTATTTCTGTGCGTGTATCCTGTGAAGTTGTTGTATAGGTGGTTTAAAGTATTTATGTATAGCTTTTTAGCTGTATTTCGGCTGTACGGAGATAGCTTTTAAAGGATATGATTACATAAGGTATGATGTATAATTTTTATAAAGTTATTAACTAAAGATTATAGTATATCCACATGGTTTTTAAGATAATTGGGAGTATGTTTTTTGATAATTGTATTATTGGAATACCATAGAAGTATGCTGAGAACGTAGATCAACTGAAATACAATGTTTGACAGTTAAATACAAGCTTATGAAAAAGGTTTTACTTCTGAGTCTGATGCTGGCTTTGCTCTTGCCACTGTTAGGCTATGCACAAACTACTGTTTCTGTCAAAGGTCGGGTGACCGAGGCAGAAACAGGACAGCCATTACCGGGAGTCGCGGTGTTGGTTGAGGGTACTACAATAGGCGTTACCACAGGAGCGAATGGTGAATATGCTATAGACGTTCCTATACCCGTAAATACAAAGGTTCTTCAGTTTAGGTATGTTGGTTATGGGGATGTGGAACGTGCCATCGGCAATTCTACTGTTGTAGATGCACAACTAGGTTTTGATTCAGAGCAACTAAGCGAGGTTGTTGTAACTGCATTTGGTATAGAGCGGGAAGAAAAGGCCTTAAGCTATTCTGTGCAACAGGTAACAGGCGAAGAGGTTAACAGGGCCAATCAGCCGAACGTAACAAACGCGCTGCAGGGTAAAGTAGCCGGTGTCATTGTGCGTCAGTCCAGCGGCTTGCCTGGCTCATCTTCCTCTATAACGATACGTGGAAACCGCTCCTTTACAGGGAACAACCAGCCGCTGTACGTGATAGATGGTATGCCTATTGAAAGCAACGCCATTCAACAGGCACCAGGCGGAGGAATTGGTATTGGAGGTGTGAGTGGTACAGATGCCTCTGCCCGTGCCCTCGACATCAACCCAAATGATATTGAGTCCATTTCTGTGCTCAAAGGAGGGGCCGCCGCTGCGCTGTATGGTGTTCGGGCCGCGAATGGTGTAGTACTTATTACAACAAAGAAAGGAAGGGGAGTCGGGCCCAATGAGAAAGCCCGTATCACATATACATCTGATTATTCTTTAGACCGTGTCTCAGTATTGCCGGACCTTCAGAGCACTTACGCCCAGGGTTCTGGTGGTAACTACAACCGTACCACATCACTTTCCTGGGGTCCTCGGATAGAGGGGCTGGGAACTATCACAAATGCCATTGAGGGGCAGGAGGAAGCCCGGGTGTATGAGAACGTAGAACCATTCTTCCAGACAGGGCATACGTTTACGAATAATATTACAGTGGCCAACAATGGCGAAATAGGTAACTATGCCGTATCATTAGGCTATACTGACCAGGAAGGTGTCATCCCAACAACTGGTATGAATCGATTCAATGGTAAAGTAGCCGGTGATTTCAAGGCGGGTGCGAAAGTAAACATCGGAGCATCCATCAATTATTCAGACACCCATATCGACAAAGTGCCGGGAGGTTCCAACCTGTCAAATCCGCTCTTTACGCTTTATGCAGCACCCAGAACGTTCGACCTGTGGGGCCTGCCTTTCGCAGACCCAGACGATCCTTTCAGTCAGGTTAACTACCGGGGTAACATTGATAACCCAAGATGGTCGCTGGCAAACAACCGGTTTTATGAAGATACCCGCCGTGTAATTAGCTCTGCCAACATCAACTATAAGCCACTCGACTGGATTACGGTGAATTACAGATTAGGAAATGACTTCTTCGTGACGGATGGAAAAGAGGTGTATGAGTTAGGTTCTGGTTTTACAGGCGGTTTTACAAGCCCACCATCAGGAGGCCAGATCAATGATTATAGCTATATACAAAACCAGATCAACTCTAACCTCTCTGTTATCTTTAACCGCGAGGTCTCAGAAGACCTGAACGTGAACCTGCTTGTTGGTAACGAAATATACAATATCTATAACCGGCTCATCAACAACACCGGTTATGGCATCGCACAGGGAGGCTTCGGCAATATAAGCAACACAACTGTGCAGACAACCTCTGAGACAATAACTGAAAGAAGAGTAGCTGGTATTTATGCAAACGCAGAAGTTGGCTTCAGAAATTATCTGTTCGTGAACGCTTCGGCCCGGCAGGACTGGGTATCTAACCTTGCCCGGGGAAATCGCAGTTTCTTCTATCCATCTGTTGGGGTAAGTCTGGCTTTTACGGATGCGCTTGAAATGGATAACGAGATTCTGAACTTCGGTAAGCTAAGAGCTTCCTACGCAGAGGCTGGTCAGGCGCCAGATCTGGCCTATATTACCAGAAATATATTTGTGCAGGGTGGCGCTGGTTCCGGCTTCCTGAACGATGATATACAGTTCCCTTTCAACAGCACCATCGGCTATTCCTTAAGTGATATCTACCGCACAGCAAACCTACGGCCGCAAAATACCAGAACCATTGAGTTTGGGGGTGATTTCAGGTTCTTTGATAACCGCTTTTCTTTAGATTATACCTACTATGTGCAGACAACAGAGGACCAGATTTTCAATGTGCCGGTGTCGCCTGCCACAGGCTTTACAGACGAATTTAGAAACGCAGGTGAACTGGAAACGACAGGGCATGAGTTAGTCGCAACAGTTGTACCTCTCCGGACCGAAGACTTTGAATGGGCTATCACCACAAACTTTACCTCTTACAGAAATGAGGTGATAGAATTGGCTGAAGGCGTGGAAAACATCTTCCTGGGTGGTTTCGTGACGCCGAACATTAGAGCAGAGGCCGGTGCCCGTTACCCGATTATCTTTGGTACCTCTTATGTGAGAGACGATGCTGGAAACATTGTGGTAGACAGTCGTGAGACGGTTAACGATAACCCGAACCCTTATTATGGCATGCCCTTAGTAGGGCCGGCGCAGAATATTGGCAATGTGCAGCCGGATTTTGAGATGACCTTTACCAACACCATTACCTATGGGGGCTTTAGCTTGGCAGCACAGTTGGACTGGAGAAAAGGCGGAAATATGTATGCAGGTAATACCAGACTGCTGAAACTGTATGGTATGGCTGAGCTTACGGAAGACCGTGAGACGCCAACGGTGTTTGGAGGTTCTCAAGGCTTCTTCGATAATGATGGCAACCTTGTTGTAGAGGGCCCTAACGATATACCCGTTGTACAAGGCCAGACCTTCTGGTCTAACAGAATGGATGCCATTACCGAATCTAATGTGTACTCCACAAGTTTCGTTCGACTGCGGGAAGTGGCTTTAAACTATACACTGCCAACAACGCTGCTGGGAGACTCCTTTATTAAAAGTGCTTCTATTGTCTTAACAGGCCGGAACCTGTTCCTAATCACAGACTATCCAAACTTTGACCCGGAGACCAGTGTGGGCGGTGGCGGTAACTTTCAGGGCCTGGAGTACATGACCCTGCCACAGACAAGAAGCTTTGGTGCCGGTATAAGAGTAACATTTTAATTGAAAGAGACTACAGATATGAAAAAATACAGATTCTTACACTTCCTGCTAGCAGTGGGCCTTGTATTAGGTAGTGCTGCCTGCGACGAAGATACATTAGACGAAATAGACACAAACCCGAACAGCCCGGAAGATGTATCGGTAAGCCTCCTGATGCCGCAGGTAACCATGGCCGTTCCTACTGCTGTAACAGGGGTAGACTTAGCTTGGTATTCTTCTGCTTTTGTGCAGCATACGGCAGGCGTGCACGGGCAGATACAGGACGCCGACCGTCGTTCAGGGCTTGAAGACGCCACGCTGCTAAACAACGTGTGGAGCACCATTTACGCCACTGTACTTCCTGACTTGGATGCTATTATCCGAAAAGGATCTGAAGGTGGGGATGAAGCCGGCAACTGGACACATGTGGGAATTGCAAAGGTACTAAAAGCCTATACATTATCAACAGCCACTGATGCCTGGGGACCGGTGCCAGCAAGTGAGGCTGGCCAGGGCATAGAGAACCGACAGCCAACTTTTGATGCACAACAGGAAGTGTATAACCAAATCCAGACGCTGTTAGACGAAGCTATTGCTGACTTAGATAAAGAGGCGGCGACTAACCCAGGGGCGCAAGACTTCATATACGGAGGGGATGCATCTCTTTGGATGAAAGCAGCTTACTCGCTCAAAGCAAGGTATTGGATGAGATTATCCAATGTGAATAGTGCTGCAGCTCAAAATGCACTTGATGCAGCTGAACAGGGCTTTGAGAGTGCGGCAGATAACTTTACCTTTAACCAGTATGTAGCGTCTGCCATTGGTGAGCACCCGTGGTTTCAGGAGCTAAATGACCGTAGCCACCATGCAGTCAGTGAATCATTTGTAGAAACACTGCTAGAACTGAATGATCCACGCTTAGAAGCAATGGTCGCGATAGTTCCTGATTCAGGGAGAATTATCGGAGCACCAAACGCGACGCAAGACAATGACCAGCGGAGCGTTCTGTTTTCAGATGTAACGACTATGGTGCTAAACCCCACCTCTCCTATGCCGATGATGACCTACGATGAGTTACAGTTCATCATGGCGGAAGCATACCTGCGGTTAGGCAATACAGATGAGGCCTATGATGCTTATCAAGAGGGTATACGGGCAGCCATGCTTCGGCAGCTCGATCCAAATCCTTCTGAAGAGGTCATTTCTGAATACCTGTCAAACCCGGCTTTGCCACAGTCGGCTGGTGCCTTAACGTTGGAGAACATCATTCGCCAGAAGTGGATTGCTTTCTTCTACTTCCAGCCGTTTGAAGCCTATAACGATTGGAGAAGAACCGGTTTTCCTGCCTTCATTGACGATCACCTCATCTCTCCACCACCTGTACGCTTTCCTTATCCACAGGATGAGATTGATGCAAACGAAGCGCAGGTACCAGACATAAGAGGGAATCAAATCTTTACCAATCCTATCTGGTGGATGGATGGCGAAGAGGAAGTCTGAGTTGTTTAAGCATAAAGAGAAGAGCCCGGCAAACTTGCCGGGCTCTTTTTGTGCCGGGTGCTCTTGCTGCATACACAATAGCAAAACCTTTTTCGCCGGAATCCTTTCTTATGGGAATAGTACTACCACCTAATAAACACAACATGAATATCAATTTAAAAGGAAAAGTGGCGCTGGTAACAGGCGGCAGCAAAGGAATTGGAAGAGGTGCCGCCGAGGCTATTTCAGCGGCAGGCGCAACCGTTATTATCTGCGCCCGGAATAAGGCTGAGCTTGAAGCTACTGCTCGTGAAATTTCCGAAAAAACAGGTAATAAAGTTATTCCTGTACCTGCTGATGTTACGGATGAGCAGGAGGTAAAGCAACTTCTGGAAAGGGCAAAACAGGAAGCAGGAGATATTGATATACTGGTGAATAATGCCGGTGCCGTTGGCGAAACCGGTGCCTTTGAGGACATAGCAGAAGAAGTATACCTCCAACTGTACGACCTGAACGTAGTGTCGATGGTGCGGCTGATGAAGGCAGTACTGCCGCACATGAAAGAGAAAAAGTGGGGGCGCATCATCAACATCTCATCAGAGAACGGTCTGCAGCCTTACCCGGACATGATCCCTTACGACCTGACCAAAGCTGCCATTATCAACTTAAGCAAAGCGGTTTCTAAATCATTAGGGGAGTATAACATACTTGTGAATACAGTGTCGCCGGCTTTCATTAGCACGCCTCTGGTAGAAGGCATGATGCAGGCGCAGGCAGATAACATTGGCATCACCAAGGAAGAGGCCGTTGCAAATTTCCTTAAGAACAATCGCCCCGATATCGTTCTGAAGCGGCCCGGTACCATAGCCGAAGTTGGGGCAGTCGTCGTGTTCCTGGCATCTGAGCAGGCATCTTTTATTACAGGTACCAACCTGCGGGTAGACGGCGGATCTGTGGCGTCTATATAGGAATGGTTGAACGCCCTAAAATGTGTCTCTGGTATAAAAAAAGGCGCTGAGGATACCCCCAGCGCCTTTCGATTTTTGTAAGACGAATGCTTAGTCTGTCACCTGTAGTTTAACCTTTGCTTTGCCGTTCTTCTTTTGAATCTTGAAGTCGGTGTCGCCGGCACGAAGCTTTTCGTTTGCCTCTTCCATCGTTGCCTGCAACAGTTCGCCTTGTGGTGTAGTAGCATCAGCTTTAGCTTGCGCCGCATCGCCTGCACCTGGGCTGTTGCTGTCTACAATTGTCATTTCATTTATCAGGTTCTGAGCACCTGCAAATTTATCGATCAGGAACAGCAGGTAACGTGAGTCCATGTTGATGGTGCGCTTGTAGGCCGGGTCATACACTAGGTCGCCGGTCATGGCTTCCCAGTTTCCGTCGAAGGCCAGGCCAATAAGTTCACCGCGCCCGTTTATGACCGGAGAACCGGAGTTGCCACCGGTAATATCGTTATCTGTGATGAAGTCAGTCACCAGTTCACCTTTAGAGTTGGCATAGCGGCCGTAGTCTTTTGCCTGGTACAACTGCTTCAGCTTAGCCGGTACCACAAACTCTTCGTTGTTTGGGTCTTCCTTTGCCATTACACCATCCAATGTAGTGTAGTAGTTATAAACCACACCATCCTGCGGGCTGTAATCTTTCACGGCACCATAGCTCAGGCGCAGCGTAGAGTTAGCATCCGGGTAAAACACCTTGTCAGGGTTCATCTGGCGCAAGCCAGCTACATACAGACGGTTTGCTTTGTCCAGCTTGGCGTTGCTTTCAGCCAGCTTAGGAGAGATATTGCTTCTGTAGTTGTTGATGATGGCGTTCACAATCTGGAAAGCCGGGTCGTTCTCCAGTTTCTTCTGCGTTGGGTTGTCCAGGAACTCCCTCGTTTTCTGCTCCGATACTACAATAGAATTGTTGTACACATAATCAGCCAGCTTCTGGAAATCACCTTCATACTTGCTTACAAGCTTCTTAAACTCCTCTGGTTGCTGTTCCTTCGGGATGTCCTCGTAGTAATTCTTCATCAGAGCAGCAAATACTTTCTTGTCAGAAGGAGCATTGTAGTCTTTGAAATGAGACTCCACACGAGGCATTACATCCTCCACTGCTTTCTGTACAGCAGCAGGATTGCCAGATTTTAATGTGTTGTAGAGCGGTGACAAACGGTAAGCCATCAGCAGCGACTCTACGCCCAGCACTGCCTCATTCAGGTAAACGGTGCCCAGGTTATACTTCTCGATGTTGGTATAAGCATCGTTTATCTCGCTTAGCACATTACCAAAAGTAGCCTTGCGAGTAGCATCGGCATTGGCCCAGTTCTGGAACTTGTCCTCATCCACAATTTTGCCTTCGATGGTGCGCATGCGTTTGATGCCTTCGTTCTGGCCGATGGAGTACTTGTAGTAGTTGGCTGTAGAAGCATACTTAGAGGCATACTTAATACGCGTAGCCGGGTCTTTGTCCATGTCCTCTTTCCAAAGGCCAAGCTTTTGCTCACGCAGCTTAATGCGCGACTTGTTCAGTTGGTTCACTTCCAGTTTCAGGCCATGCGATGTCATGAAACGCTTTGTGCGGCCAGGGAAACCGAACACCATAGAGAAATCTCCGGGCTCTTTGTCGCCAATGTTGATAGGCAAGTGGTGCTTTGGCTGGTAAGGCACGTTGTTTTGGGCATAAGCGGCAGGTGAGCCATCCGGCGCCATGTATACACGGAACATGGAGAAGTCACCTGTGTGGCGCGGCCACATCCAGTTGTCTGTGTCGCCACCAAATTTACCGATAGATGACGGTGGAGCACCAACCAGGCGCACATCGTTATAGCGGTTGTATACGAACAGGTAGAACTCATTGCCGTTAAAGAAGTCGCGCACGTAGGTTACATACTTCCCGTTCTCAGAAGCTTCTTTGGCTAAAGCCTGCGTACGTTCTGCAACCAACCTAGCACGCTGCTCTTCCGGCGTGTTGTTGTCGATGCCTTCCAGCACTTTGGCTGTCACATCATCCATGTGGTGGAGAATGTCTACGTACAGACCTTCGTTTGGTAATTCCTGGTCTTTAGAGGTAGCCCAAAAGCCATCTGTCAGGTAGTCATGCTCTGTAGTAGAGTGCGACTGAATGGCGCCAAAACCACAGTGGTGATTAGTAAGGAGCAAGCCTTCTGGTGAGATGAACTCCCCGGTACAGAAACCGCCAAACTGCACAATGGCGTCTTTAAGGCTGGAGTTGTTCACAGAATAAATTTCTTCGGCAGTTAGCTGCAGCCCCTGCTTCTGCATATCTGTATAGTTCAGACGCTTGATGAGCATAGGCAGCCACATACCTTCGTCTGCTTTGGCCGTAAAGGGCACATTAAGCGAGACTAAAAGTAAGAGTGAAAGGATTCTTTTTAGCATTGAGATTTGTTTAGGTGAATTAAACTATTGCAAATTTAACAAATTATTACGGCTCCTAACAACTGTTAGGGTAATTGGCCGGTGCAAAAACCAAACCATGTCCTGGATACTTAAGAAAATTATGCTGGCGTTTATATGGGTATACCAGCGCATGATCTCACCGCTCACGCCTTCGGCTTGCCGCTATACCCCCACCTGCTCGCAGTATGCCGTGGAGGCTGTTACTAAGTATGGCCCGTTCAAGGGCGGCTGGCTGGCGCTGAAACGCATTGGCCGTTGCCACCCCTGGGGCGGCAGCGGGTATGACCCGGTGGAATAGGCGTGGTGAACAGGCTGACCTGTTTGTATACTATTTCTTAAGCCTGTTTCCTGCGCACCACTTGTAAGCGTCACTAAGATTTTGTCAGATGTTTATGCCTGCCCTGCAAGTATTAATTTTCCTTTGATTTGTCTAAAGACTACCAACGGGCTTGGGTTTCCAGGTATTTCTAAGCATATTTAGAAGATAATATACTTCTCCCAAATTAGTATGCTCCTAACACTACTCGCGCACCAGTGGAAAGCAAACAGCCGTTCGCCCGTATTTCAAAAAAGTCTGGTGCTAAACATCATTCTGGCGCTGTTAATCCTATATTTCGGTGCGATTTTTTTGTTTCTGGGGTTTAACCTGGATGCAATTCTAGCCAAAGCATACCCGGATCAGCTGCCGATTGACATTTTCAACGGAGCGTTGCTGTTTTACTTCCTTGTCGACCTTTTTTTTCGATTTGTATTACAGGAGTTGCCGGTGCTGGCTGTGCAGCCTTACCTGCACCTGCCCATTCCGAAGCGGAAGCTCATTCACTTTGTGTTGCTGAAGTCGGTTCCGAGCATATTCAACCTGATGTTCCTGCTGATTTTTTTGCCCTTTATGCTTTCGGCAGTAATACCGGAATATGGAACAGGCGCAGCGCTGGCCTGGCTCTTTGCCGCTATTGCCCTCACACTTTTCAATAACTTTCTGCTGATTTACTTTAAGCGGCAACTCAGCAATAGACCGATGCTCACGCTGCTGTTCGGTGTAGGAGTGGCTGGTTTAATGCTGCTGGACTATGCCGGGGCATTTTCGCTGTATGCTGTTTCAAGAGTTGTTTTTGGAGCCCTGTTACTACAGCCCTGGTTGGTAACGGTGCCGGTGCTCCTGCTGGCGGGGGTATACGTACTCAACTATAATTTCCTGAAAGCCCATACTTACCCGGAGGAGCTAAGGGTGCGCGAAAATAAACAGGTAGAGGGGAAAGGCATTGCTTTCCTGAACCGCTTCGGCGAATTAGGGAAGCTGATAGAACTGGAGCTAAAGCTTATCTGGCGGCATAAGCGCTCTAAGTCTGTCGTGACCATGTCCGTTATTTTCCTGTTCTATGGATTTATCTTCTATGGCAAAGAAACGTACATGAACGGCTTTGCGATGCTGATTTTTGTGGGAGTCGCCATGACGGGCATGCCCGTGTTTAACTATGGGCAGTTTGTGCCGGGCTGGCAGAGCGCCCACTTCGATGCGCTCCTGACCAGGCGAATTTCTCCCTACCAGTTTTATGCTGCCAAGTTCTGGATTTTTGTGCCTGCTGTTACTCTTGTCTATATACTGACGCTGCCCTACGGTGTCTTCGGGTACAAAATCATACTCGTTAACACAGCTGCACTGTTCTTTAATATTGGCGTGAATGTATTTGTAGTATTCTATTTCTCTGTCTATAACAAAAGCCGGTTGGATTTGAGCAAGGGTTCCGCTTTTAACTGGCAGGGAGTAGGTGCTTCCAAGTTTCTGATGACACTGCCACTATTAGTGTTGCCTTTGTTAATTTATGCTCCCTTTGGTTTTATGGGAGTACCCTACATGGGCATAGCTGCCATAGGACTAATTGGCTTGATCGGTTTTTGCTTTCAGAAGCCCTTGCTGCAATGGACAGCCAACCGGTTTGTGAAGCATAAGTATAAACTGGCAGCTGGCTTCCGGCAGGCTTAAAGGCTCCCCAGACGAAGTATAAAACCACTTGAGAACTTATTAAAGAAAACACAGCACCACAGACCATGATAGAGGTAAAGAATATCGAGAAAAGCTATAATGGCACTGTAGTCGTGAATATACCCGAACTGGCCATTGCAACCGGTGAGGCAGTAGGAGTGGTGGGGAATAACGGAGCAGGCAAAACCACTCTTTTCCGGATGGTGCTGGACCTGATTAGGCCAAGCAAAGGCGAGGTATATAGCAAAGGCACAAACGTGGCGAAGTCCGAAGACTGGAAAGAGTATACTGGTTCGCACCTGGACGAAGGTTTTCTGATTGATTACCTTACAGCCGAGGAGTACTTTAAGTTTATAGGCGACCTGCACGGCTTGTCAGACGGAGACATTACAGAGCGCTTGCTGCCATTCATGGATTTCTTTAACGGCGAGATCCTGCATCAGCGCAAATATATCCGCGACTTCTCGAAGGGCAATCAGAAGAAAATAGGCGTTGCCGCTGCTGCACTGTCTGACCCTGAACTGCTCATCTTGGATGAGCCTTTTGCTAACCTCGACCCCAGTTCTCAAATTCGCTTGAAGAATTTACTAAGAAGCTTGCGAGAGCAGAAACACATCACCCTGCTTATCTCCAGCCACGACCTGAGCCATGTCATCGAGGTATGCGAGCGCATTGTGGTGATGGAAAAAGGGCAGATGGTGCAGGACATGCAGACAAACGAGAACACGCTCAGCGAGTTGGAGACTTACTTTACGGTATAGGTGCTGCCGTTATGTGCGTGAGGTTTGTTTGTGCTGGTATAAACTGCGAGAACCCACCTCTTAAGGGGAAAGCTTTTACTAGTGCTGGCCAATTTCCAAAATAGGGCAAGCTGAAAAGTTATAGTACAAGATAAGGGTTCGAACTCATGTCAGCAGGCTCTTCGTTGTTAGCGATACCTTCGGAAAATGTAAAGCTTTAACTGCAACGCCTCCGCTATCAACTGTATAGTTGTTCCTTCCATGTCATCAAACTCGAGCTGAAAGCCATCCTCGTAGCCGCGTTGGTTGGTCATGCGCCACATCCAGCTGATTTTCTTGCGCTGGTTGGAGATCTGAGTTCTGCTGAACTGCTGTTCCAGTGCGGTAAAATTAAGCTCCGGCAGTAGAGAAAGTATGATTTCATCATCATCCGCATCTACAGTAATAGTTAAATACTTATCCTCCACCTGAAACACTACCTGCTGCAGCCAACCCTTCTCCAGGTCGTGCAGGGCATAAGCGTGCGTTACTTCTTTTCCGGTCAGGTCGTCTAAATCTACAGTACTTTCCATTTGATTCTAAGGTATGGCATTTTACTTTACCGCACTATAGCGTCATCTATTTAAGAAATGCTTATTTTACATACATCATCTTTCTCATTCTATGACTCAGGAAGCTCATTCTTTAAGTGCGCCGTCAGTGGGGCTGCTGCTGCATGTGCTGCGCCAGCAAGGGCAGGACGTGGACGCAACTTGCCAGCAGATAGGGTTAAACCAACGGCTGGTGCAGGACGTGAATGCCCGCATCTCAGTGGAACTGGTGCAGGAGCTATGGAATGCCTCCATTGCCGCCACCCAGGACCCTGACCTGGCGCTGCATGTAGCCGAGACTATCAACCCTACTGCCATGGGCACCATCGCTTATGTGATGATGAATGCAGCTACCTTGCAGGAGTCGCTGCAGAAGCTGTGCAAGTACCAGGATATTGTGTGCGGAGCCATACAGACGAGCCTGGAGGTACAAGGGCAGCAGGCTTTTGTGAAGCTGCAGGTGGTAAGCCCGGCGCTCCAAAACCCGCGCAATGCTGTGGATTCTGAGTTGGTTATCTATAAAAACGCGTTTGCTGCGTTGGTGGGACAGCCGGTACACTTCCAGCAGGTGTTGTTTGCCTATTCCCGGCCGGACAGTATAAAAGAGTATGAGCGGATTTTTGCCGGAGCAGAACTGGTATTTGGCGCTGCCTGTAGCGGCCTTGTTTTTGATGCGGCTTACCTGAAGCTGCCGGTGGTGTCGGCTAACCCGGAACTGAACCAGCTGTTCGAGAAATATGCAGATGAGTACCTGCAAAAGCTGCATGAGCCGAAAACCATGCAGGAGCGGGTGCAGCGCGAAATTGCCCGGCTGCTCAAAGGCGAGGAGCCAGGCATCAACACGGTGTCGCGGAACCTGGCCATGAGCGTGCGCAGCCTGCAGACGAAGCTGAAGGAAGAAGGCGTCACTTATCAAACGTTGCTGGACGAGGTGCGTAAAGAGATTGCCGTAAAGCACCTCCAGGACAACCAGAGCACCATCTCCGATATTGCCTACCTGCTGGGCTTTGCCGAACCCAGCGTTTTCTCCCGCTCCTTCAAAAAGTGGACCGGCATGCCTCCCGCCGCCTACCGCCAAAGTATGGCGGCAGCGTAGGTTGTTTCAGCCAAAGGAGAGTGGACAAAAGATGAAGGACTTCTGAAGGTGCTGTGGCAATGTTGAAGTTTTACTCCAGAAAACTCAATTCTCCCTAACTCACCTTCTAACTCTCTAACTCTTCAACTCTCTAACTCCCCTGTGCCATTCCAGCGTCTCGGCTATCGCCTGCTGCATAGGCGTGTGGCGCAGGTTTGGGAGGGTTTGGCGCAGTTTGTCGTCATTGAGCAGGATAGTGTTCTGCCAGAGGTAGCCCACTTCGCTTATCTCGCGCATGCCCGGAGAGAACAGCCCCATCAGCTTAAACAACCAGCCCGGGTATACTTTGTGCTTCGGCTTGGTGCCGGCCTCAGCAGCAATCTGGGCCTGCCACTGTTTAATGCTAGGTACGACCTCACCGACATAGTTATATTCGGTATATGGTTCCTTCGGCTGTAGCTTCGCCAGTTCGTAGTAGGCATAGGCGGCGTCTGGAGTGTACACCAACTGGTGCGGAATGTCGTTGCGGTAGAGCCAGGGCATGGGTTCGCCGTTCAGCGCGCCCTTGAAAATAGGCGCTATACCTTCATTCATCACGTTTGGGCCCCAGAAATCGGGCATGCGGAGGTTGATGACACGGCACTTGCCCTGCTGTGCCGCCTGCTGCAGCATCTGCTCCAGCTTAATCCGGATTGTCCCTTTTTTAGTAGTGGGTTTAGGAGCAGTTCCCTCGGTGATGGTATCAACCAATCCAAAGTTATATATGTTTCCCGGGAAAAAAATCGTAGCTTTGTTTATGGCTGCGGCCTCAATCACGTTTTGCGTTACACGCTCCATGTTGTTTTGCCACTTCTCGTAAGGGTAATTTACACCGTGGAAGATGTGCGTCGCCTCTGCTCCCAGTTTCTTCAGCAGTTCACCGTCTTGCGCATCTCCTTCAATCAGCTGTAACGTAGGCCACTGGCCAAATAAATTCGCAGCCTTCTGCTTGTTACGTACCAGCAGGGTTACCTGCTCCTGGTGCCGCAAAAGCTCATGTGTAAAGGCATATCCTATACTGCCTGTTCCGCCGAGTTTTAAAAATCTGAAGGTGTTCGTTGCCATATCTCTGTGGTTATAAGGTTATAGGCCAAAGGTATGTGCATCAGTATGTTTTATGCTTGACAGATGCCGCAAACTACTTGACCAATTGCGCAAAACAACAAACAAATTAGCTTTAGCCACAAAGTGGTTACAGAAGAAGCTGAGGCTGCAGGAACTATTTTGATAGGAACGATTTTAATATATAGTTAGTAAAATATTGTAAAATAAGAGAAACCAATAAACATAAAATATGACTGAGACACTTATAGCGAAAACACCTATCACACACGAACACCTTTCAAAAGCTATCTCTTACATGCAGTACCTCGAGATGATTGATACATTACTGGCAGAAGGCAAAACCACCGGTGAGAATCATTCAGAGGAAATGGTAGAATACACGCGCATGAACATGCACCGTATGTACCGCATGGAAAAGAGTGTTGCACTGGATGATGAGATAGTGCAGCTGCTTCTGAGTGTGGATAATAAGATGACTTGGGTGGTTCTAACGGAAGCCTGGTGCGGAGATGCAGCTCAGAACATCCCGGCCATTGCAAAAATAGCGGATGCTTCCCCACTTATTGAGGTAAAGCTGTTGCTGCGCGATGAGCACCCGGAAGTGATGGATGCTTTCCTGACAAACGATACCCGCTCTATTCCAAAATTGATCGTGCTTGACACAGATACGCTGGAAGTACTGGGAACATGGGGACCACGCCCCGAGCCGGCGCAAAAGCTGGTGCAGGAAGCAAAAGATAACAACCTTCCCTTTAAAGAAATGGCAGAAAAGCTGTACGGTTGGTATGACAAAGACCGTAGCCGTACGCTGCAGCAGGAGTTTAAATGCCTGCTCCGTAACTGGGCTCAGCTTACGTTCCCGCAGGACCGGCTCTTAGAGCGTTGCTCATAAGCTTCAAATTTTCAGGAACAAGAAAGGCGACACTGCAGTGTCGCCTTTCTTGTTCCTGAAAATACTTAGTCGCCGGAACTACCATATACATATTTTGCTCAAGCGAGTCTGAAGACTTGTACCCGCGTGCAGGCTGTCCGGCCAATTAGTCTTCATCTTGCGCTTACCTGATTTGATATTGCTTTCTTTATCTCCACATCCATAATCTTATCTCCGACTTCCAACTGGTGCACTACCTGCATGCCCTCTACTACTTTCGCGAAAATGGTATAGCGGCCGTCGAGGTGTGGTGTGGGGGAGTGGGTGATGAACCATTGGTTGCTCTCGGTGTCTTTCCCTGCCGAGGCCATGCCTACGTAGCCCTCGCCATAATGCAGCGGCGCAAATTCTGAGCGAATAGAGTAATCCGAGCTTCCCCAGCCATCGCCGCGCTTGTCGCCGCCCTGGGCCACAAAGTTGGGTACTACCCGGTGGAAGTAGAGGCTGTCAAAGAAGTCTTGTCTGGCTAGCGCTACAAAATTAGCGACAGAGCCAGGAGCATCTTCTACAAATAATTGCAGGGTGATGGCTCCTTTCTCTGTATGCAGTACTACCTGCTGATCTGCAGGTATACTCTTCACCAAATTCCAATCGATGGGGTGCGTGAAAGGATTTTGGGGTGTGATGCTCTCCTCCCGGTTATTCAGGTAGTCCAAGGTCTTCTGCAGCTCAATGTTCGTTTCCATGTCGCGGGGCAGCTGCAGTTTTTGCTTGGCCTCCACCAGAAAGCCAAAGCTGCGGTAGTGGTCTCTCAGGTTCAGCTTCGGGTCGCGTATTGCGGTAGCGGCCATTCCCACCAAAGCCACGTCCCCGGTTCCGACAGCTTTTCGGAATATCTCTGCAAACTCGCTTTCCAGGCTTGTGGGAAAATCAGGTTGCTGGCGCATCAGGATGAGCGCATCCATGGCAGTGGTGGCTATAACAGGCTCATGTGCGGAGAACATTTCATCTGCAATAAAGCTGTAGTTGTCGTAGTAGCCAGAGAGTGCCTTCAGCAGCTGCGCTTTGTCATAAGGACTACGTGCGTGCTGGTACTGTTGTTTGTAGCGGTTGTTGAGGTACGCTTTGCTCTGCGGCTGGCTGTTGCGGAGAATCACCCAGATAACATTACCGCGCACCCGTGCATCCTGTAGCTGCGGCATGACTTGCAGCAGGGCATCTACTTCTACTCCGGCGGGGTTCGCCACCAAGAACTCAGAAGTGGCTACCGCCGTGTTGATGTTTTCATCCTGCAAGGCAGCCAGCACGGCAGGTTTTATTTCTCTGAATTCCAAACCACTCATGGCTCTTACAGCACTCAGGCGCACGCGGTAATCCGGGTCACTTTGTGCAACGGTAGATAAAAACTGTGCTTTGTCGTTTGCTCTGACTTTTGCCAGCGATTGCACAACAGCCATACGCACCTCAGGTGCTGTGTCGGATGTGGCGGAGGTAAGCAGTTGCCGGCGGTAAGGTGTCAGGTCTATTTTGGGGGTGCGGGCCAGGTAATGTGCCGCTGCCAGCCGAGCCTCGTAAGGGTTATCTGCCGCTATGAATTGTACTGCCTCTGCTGTGCCCTGCTGTGTTACCTGCTGGCGCTGGCCAGCACGGTACAGGCCCCATGACTGGCCCGCCATGGCAGTTTCATTATCAGGTGTATAACGGTTCAGGAATACCGCACCGGCAGGAGTGGCTACTTTGCCTAAGGCTTCTAACAACTCGGCCTGCACCCCAGGGTTTGGCTCTTGCTGCAGGTGTTGTATGATAGCGTTTTCTGCTTTAGCGTACCCAATTTGCCCCAGGGCATAAGCTGCGGCTTTCCGGGCAGCCACGGCAGTGTCTGCCAACAACTGCAAAAGGGGAGGCACTGCCAGCGTGTCCTGCACAGAGGCAAAAGCCAGGGCTGCTTCGGTGCGGTATTGTGGTGAGGTATGGCTCAGGTAAGGCAGCAGTTCAGCTGTGTTGCGCTCGTCCTGTAGCGTATAGATTTGCTGCAGGGTTTTATCCTCAAACTTATTAATAGCCACCGGGGAGTCTGTTTGTTTTGAAGGTAGGTACTGGCAAGCTGAGAGTGCACCAAGTGCAAGTACACAGGTATAGCGTAGTTTCATTTTTCTGTTCATAATACGCCCTCAAGATAAAGAAAATATAGAAGAGGGCCTGAAGCTTATGCGCAGAGTACAATTTTGATATTTGATGGGAATTATCTATTTTAGACAAAACAACCCGCTGTTGCTCATGCAGGAAATAAGTGTCAAACTATTTGAAGGTGCCTACACCTTGAAGCCGAAAGCAGAACGACGCCTGATGGTGCTTGCTTTTGTGGCCGTATCTTTACAGTTGGGTTTGCTTGTGTACCTCGCTGTTTCCAAGCAGTTTACGATTGCGTTAATATTCATTTTCCTTTTCAACCTGTTGGTTCCCGCCTATTTCTTCTTCAATATCTGGCTCGACCGCAAGCCAAAGTACCGCCGCCACCTTACCCTGACAGATGAGGGCGTGTGCTACAGGTCTAAATTTCTGCAGAAGGAGCAGGAGTTTGACTGGGAAGAGGTAGACACTGTGCAAGTTGACATGTACCGGGTGAATTTTATGCTTAAGAATGAGGAAGAGCATGATATAAACCTGGAACGCATCCAGAATGACGCGGTACTGCAGCAGGTAAAAGAGCAGATAAAAGAGATGGTGCAGCAGAAGGAGATTATGCTGCAGTAGCTGTATCTCACATATTATAAGCAAGTCTTTTTGTCATTTCTCGCCACTTCGCTGGCTCTTTTCGTCTCGCGCCTCCAGAATGTTCTCGAAGATAGTATGTTCTTTCCCCTTAGTTATTAGAGGCCAGTTTCCCTCCCCCGCCAGTTCATAGTTCAGGTTTCCTATCACCACATACAACCAGTGCTTTGTTAGCGGTGTCCGGAAACTCCACAGATGTTTTTTTGCGGCACGGGGTGGTGTGGCAGCAGAAGGTTTGCCAACTTTGCAGCCTGAAACATGATGTATGGCAGAAAAGCTTAAGCGGGTGTATGGGGTGCAGTTTGGCTTGCTTTGCCTGAGCTCCTTTCTCTTCTTCGCAAGTTTTAACATGATTATCCCGGAACTGCCCGACTACCTGAGCAGTCTGGGTGGTGCCGAGTACAAAGGCCTTGTAATTTCCCTCTTCACGCTGACAGCAGGCCTTTCAAGGCCATTTAGCGGCAAACTGGCCGACAAAATTGGGCGCATACCTGTGATGATAGTGGGTGGGGCCGTTTGCGTGGTGGCTGGTTTCATGTATCCGCTTACAGGCACCGTGGCGGCTTTCCTGTTTTTGCGCTTTATGCACGGCTTTTCTACCGGTTTTACGCCTACGGGCACAGCGGCATATGTAGCCGACGTAGTGCCGGTAGGGCGGCGCGGGGAGGCAATGGGGCTTATCGGGCTTTCAGGAAGTCTGGGTATGGCAGCGGGGCCAGCAGCGGGCGGCGCTATCGCGAACCAGTTTTCCGTGGATACCATGTTTTATGCTTCTTCGCTGGCGGCCTTTCTGTCTGTTGGGGTGCTGGTGCGGATGCACGAAACCCTGGACACCCCACATCGTTTTCGGATAGGGCTGCTCAAAATATCCCGGAGCGAGATTTTTGAACCACGTGTACTGGCACCGTCTGTTGTCATGTTGTTTTCTACTTTCGCCTACGGTACCATTCTTACCATCATCCCGGATTTCAGTGAACAACTGGGCATCCAGAACAAAGGGCTCTTCTTCACCAGCTTCACGCTAGCCTCCCTTGCTATCCGGTTTCTGGCCGGCCGCGCCTCTGACAAGTATGGGCGGATAAACGTACTTCGTATCAGCACAAGCCTGCTCACAGTGGCCATGGTCTTTATTGGCGTGGTGTCGTCGCCTACGGAGTTGCTGCTGGCAGGTGTTTTATTCGGCGTGGCGCAGGGCATGAACTCACCCACCATCTACGCCTGGACGATTGACCTGAGCCATGAGGCACGCCGGGGGCGAGCGATGGCAACCATGTATATTGCCCTCGAAGCGGGTATTGGTATAGGCGCTTTTTGCTCGGGCTGGCTCTACAACAACGACGCCAGTAACTTTACTCTGGTTTTCTGGCTCTCGGCCGCTTTTTCTTTGGTATCCTTCCTGTATCTCATACTGTTTGTAAAGAAGGAGTAGGGGAGGAAGTGAGAAGAAGGACAAATGACAAATGAATTTTAGTGTTATTGCTGATGCAAAAACAGCGGCAGGAATAGCTCAGAACTTGCAGGTTAGGTTTAGCTTATAAAACGCGTCTAAACAAGTATCCTCTTTTTTTGTTAATTGCAACACAATATTCCGCGGGATACGTTGATAAAATCATAATGAACAGCCAGTTTATAAATACACTTTTCAGACATCACCAACAGGCAAAGCACCAGGTGCCGGCTTCAGCCATCTGCCACCTGGTAGAGGGGGTGCTCCATTTGCTCTTCCCGGCCCTGGCCGATGAACGTTTCGAGACAGTGAGGGAACTGGAGGAATACGCCAGCAGCCTGCAGCAGAACCTGATGCGGGTGCTATCCGGTATGGAGCAGCAGTTGCCCATGCCAGCGGAGGAGGTAGCACAGCAGATGATGCAGCACCTGCCCCAGATTCACCAACTCCTGCTGCTCGACGCCGAGGCCATTGCCGCCGGTGACCCTGCCGCGCAGAGTGTGCAGGAAGTAATCAGAACGTACCCCGGCTTTAAGGCTGTGGCTATTCACCGGCTGGCCCACGAGCTGTACCGCTTGCAGGTGCCGCTGCTTCCTCGGGTTCTGTCAGAATACGCCCACGGCCAGACCGGCATCGACATCCACCCCGGTGCGCAGATTGGCACGCACTTCTGCATCGACCATGGCACCGGAATTGTCATCGGGGAGACCTCTCATATCGGCAACCATGTGAAACTGTATCAGGGTGTAACGCTGGGAGCCTTAAGTGTGGATAAGACCATGGCAAACATCAAACGCCATCCTACTATCGAGCACCACGTAGTGATATATGCCGGGGCTACCATACTCGGCGGCAACACGGTGGTGGGCGCATACAGTACCATTGGGGGGAATGTGTGGCTGACGGAGAGTGTGCCAGCTTACTCCAGGGTATACCACAGGCCGCAGATAAATGTGCGACGCTCCGCTGACCCAACAGATGTGGTAAACTTTTCCATCTAGACCCAGTAAGAAGTATAAGCATCACAATATTTTCTTTAAAATGTGATAGTGGTCTTAAGTAGCTTAAGTTGTATATTAGAAGGTGGCTTGCCTTATTTAATTTATCGAAGTACTTAAAAACACAAATCAGGATAAAACATGAAAGCGAAATCAATACTCGAAGTAATTGGCAACACACCGCATGTACGCATCAACAAGCTGTACAGTAAAAATGTAGAGGTGTGGATGAAGCAGGAGCGCAGCAACCCCGGCGGCAGCATTAAAGACCGCATTGCCCTGGCCATGATTGAAGATGCCGAGCGTAAAGGCTTACTGAACAAGGACAGTATTATAGTGGAGCCTACCTCTGGCAACACTGGCGTAGGTCTGGCGATGGTGGCGGCCGTAAAAGGATACCAGATCTTTCTTGTAATGCCGGAATCAATGTCTATTGAGCGCCGCCGCCTGATGGCTGCTTATGGTGCCAAACTAGAGCTGACGCCGCGCGAAAAGGGCATGAAGGGTGCCATAGAACGCGCCCGCGAGATGGTGGAGGAAAATGACAACGCCTGGATGCCGATGCAGTTCGACAACGAGGCCAATACACAGATTCACATCGATACCACAGCCCAGGAGATACTGGAGGACTTTCCGGATGGGCTAGACTATATCATTACCGGGGTTGGTACCGGTGGGCATATCACGGCCGTGGCAAAAGTGCTGAAGGGCCGCTTTCCCAACCTGAAGGTTTACGCGGTGGAGCCTTCTGCCTCGCCTGTGCTAAGCGGCGGCCAGCCCGGCCCGCACCCGATACAGGGAGTAGGCGCAGGTTTTATACCGAGCATCATGGACACGACGCTACTGGATGGCGTGGTGCAGGTGGATGCCGACGAGGCTTTTGACTACGCCCGCCGGGCTGCCCGCGAAGAAGGCCTGTTTATAGGAATATCCTCGGGAGCATCTCTTGCAGCGGTTGCTAAAAAAATAGAAGAAGGAATTCCGGAAGGCTCCAAAGTGCTGACCTTCTGCTACGATACCGGTGAGCGTTATTTATCAGTAGAAGGCCTGTTTGTATAGTACGAACATTTCATCCTGAATTTCAAGCGCCTCCTGTTTTGTAGCAGGAGGCGCTTTTGTGTATGGGCCTGCCTGCTTAAAATGCTATAAATGAAGTGTAGCTGAGCTTTTAGCTCACTTGCGTCTCAGAAAGATGCACTTAAAGATGAAGAAAGGATTTTTGTTCAACAATCCTGAAGGACTCTTGTAAACACCTGCAGATAGCACACCAGCCCTTACTGAGATATCAGGTAAAGAAATGCCTTTTCCTTTTCAGGGGAAAGGAAAAAAGATGAATCGTAATTGCTTAAAAGTAACAATTGATTGAAGCCGGTACTAGCAGAAGCGCTTTACGTATCTTCTCCAGGCTCTTCGGAGCCAAACCCCAAGTCTTCCAGTGTTAGCTTGGCATTATCTTTCACGTTGAGCGCTACCCTGTCATAGACTTCTTTTCTTACCTCTTCCAGGTCCCTGCCTTCGAGGTGAGCGATAATTCTTGCCTGGTTTGATAAAATAGAGCCTATTCTGGCGTCCATGGCCGACTGCTTTACATAGTAATCGGCAATAAACCTGTCTAAGGTTATCTTGGGGTTTCGGGGATTAAAAGAGTTATGGTCCATCTTCGTATATATTTTATATACTAAAGATAAGCTTTTTCACTACTCTTAGCCTGGCCAGGCGCTGTGTTTTTCCTTTGTAGAGTATAAAAGGGTAAAGCTATGATCAGGTGTATAGCTTTGTACAGGCTATGTTACTATCGTGTGTTGCAGTAATAAGATTAGGTTAATACTTTATAAATGGCATGGCTGTATCGCTGAAAGGACCATCTGCGAAACCAACAAAATAGTCCCCGATGAAGATACCCGCACCATTGCTGATAGCATTTGTTCCGGCATTAAAAGTAACCACGTGACCGTCTGTGGTTGAGAAACCAATGATGTCTTCGTTAAGGGAAGACCCTGCCTTAACCGGGAAGGAAAACACTGAGACGTTGCTTCCAAGGCTTTCTGAAGCGTAAGTAAGTTGTGCTAAAGTGTTCATAAGTCAGAGGGTTTAGGTTCTAATACATTACAACGATACGAACATAATATATTAGTGAACAGTAATATTGAAAGGGTAAAGTAACATGAATGGGAAGGGAGCAGCAGCAAGGGGTATTGCAATGCAAAGAGGGTATAGTGGTAATATACTTCATTTTTAATATGATAAATATATTATATTCAATATATAGATTGTGTTTTTCAGATTAAAATTGCAGAAAGTAACATAATCAGCCTGATCCTTTTTTCTCTTTTGCCGATAAAATGTGTCCTATTTACTTTTTTTCTGCTCCTGCAGGTATGTTTGTGTGCTGCCTCAACTGCTTTGGTTCATGTAAAACCTTCCTACACTGCCGATTCTTTATGCATTTTCCTGGTCTGAGGCAGGTCCTAAACATTTATTCAGGAAAAGAAGTATTCACAGAATGCACCCAAAACCTGAACGATACAGAATAAACCCTTTCCTGAACTCACTGCTGCTCCTGCTTCTATTGCTTTCCTTTGGATGCGCCAGGAAGAATTTCTATGCCAGTACTCCTGTTGCTGACCCTACTGTATACCGGCAACTGCAACAGGAACCTGCCACTGTCGATAGTGTGACGGTGCAGGCTGGCCGCCACTATAAGCGCAGCTTTCTTTATAAAGCGCTTTGGGGAGAACGACACCGTAAAGCCTGGTCCATGCCGGTCACTGTACCTGTTCTGCAGGTAGACACAGTGAAGGGTGGATTCAAGATTGAGAAAATAGGTGGCGGTAAGCAAAGTATCAATGTAACCATGGTGGGTGGAGATGGTATGACATATTCCCTCCGCACCGTTGATAAAAGACCGGAAATTAACCTGCCGTTTCCCCTTTCCAAAACATTTATCGCAGACCTTGTGCTTGATCAGACTTCCGCCTTGCACCCCTACGCGGCGCTGGTGGTGGCCCCGCTGGCAAGCGCTGCGGGAGTGGTTCAGGCTACTCCGGTGCTGGTGTACGTAAGGCCGAAAGAGGAGAAACTGGGGGAGCATAATGAGTTGCTCAGTGACAGGCTGTACATGCTGGAGGAGAAATACAATGACAAGCGTGCTCTGATCGGGGAACTGGACGAGGCGCAGAACATTGTAGGAACCGGGAAAATGCTCAAGCAGCGCTACAGCGACAGCAACCACACAATTGATGAACTGGCCTTCGCCAAAGCACGGCTCCTGGACCTGTTGATTGGTGACCGGGACAGGCATGAGGACCAGTGGGAGTGGGCTGTGTATAAGGAGGGGCCGAAGCACATTTACCGCACCATCCCTAAAGATCGGGACAATGCTTTCTATCGCATTGACAATGGCCTACTTACCTGGCTCATGAGCCGCAAATGGGCCTTCCGCAAGTACGCCTCCTTCAGCGGAAAGTACAAGGATGTAAAAGCGCTGACGATAAAATCAAAGGACATTGATGCGCGGGCTATGCCGCAGGTAACGGCACAGCAGTTTGACTCTCTGGCCCGTGAGTTACAGCGTTCTCTTACAGACGAAGTGATTGAGCAAGCCGTACGAAGGCTTCCAGAAGCTGTTTACAGGCTGGAAGGGGAGAGCCTTGCAGTAAAGCTCAAAAACAGAAGAGACAAGCTAGACAAAGCTGCACGAGAATTCTACCAGGTGCTGGCAAAGGAGGTGTTGGTGATAGGCACAGATGAGGCGGAACAATTTGAAGTGGTACGCCTAAATGATGAGGAGACGGAGGTAACTGTGCGCCGGAAGTCGGATGGCACCGTAACCTATCATCGGGTCTTTCATCGCGCTGAGACAAAAAGGGTAGAATTACATGGGCTGGGTGGAAGCGATGAGTTTAATGTGGAGGGGCAGGTCCGGAAGGGAATAAAAATAACTATTGTAGATGAAGAGCGCGAAGACAACATTCGGGATATTTCCCGTGTAGGTGGCTGGAGAAAGAAGCTGGCGGTCTATAACAGTAAGCAGAAGCCTGACATGTAGTTGATGAGTTCTGTTTTCTCTCTGGCCATGAGAAACAGCCGCATCAGGGAAAGGTCAGGCTTAGCGGGAGTGTAAACCTTCACTTGTTGTGTGCCTTGAGCCACTAACAACTTCTGACAGGAATTCAAAAACTGGTCTTTTAACTAATCTTTGAAAGCGGATATCTAGGTAAGTTAGGCTACTCTTTGCTTTGCCTCTTCAAAAATATTAAGAGTTGTGTGTAAATTGTGTGTACATAAAAAAAGCACTTACCAGTTTTACCTCGTAAGTGCTTAATTATCTGTGTGGAGAATATCGGAGTCGAACCGATGACCTCTTGCATGCCATGCAAGCGCTCTAGCCAGCTGAGCTAATCCCCCTTGTGTGGCACAAAAATAGGATAAATATTTAAGAAGAAAAACATCCTGCAAAATATTTGTTCAAAAGAAAAGGGGCAGCCAAAGCTGCCCCTTTAATGTATAGACTAAAAATTACTTAGTTGAAGATGTAGCGCAAACCAATTTGTGCTCTCCAAACATCATCTATTCCGGCTGAAGTATCAAACGTTCTTGTCAGAAGTTGATTTCCGATTGTTTGCATTCTGTATACAGGAACATTGTCTGCATTTACACCAGCAGCTATAAGTGGTGAGGTTTGCAGTACTCTGTTATATACACCCCAGTCGCTGTTAATCAGGTTGCCAACGTTGAAGACATCACCTCTTAGTTGCAGCGTGTTACGCTTGCCTCCTACATTTACAAAGAACTCCTGCACAAGGCTCAGGTCAGTCTGGTATACCCAAGGCATTAAGGCGCCATTACGCTCAGCATATTGGCCACGGCGGGAGTTCAGATACTCGTCCTGCGCAATGTATGCCTCAAAAGCGTCCTGTTGCTGCTGTGGCGTGAAAACGACGATGGTATTACCAGCTGCATCTTTGGATGTGATAGGTAAGAAGCTCAACTCGCTACCATTACTCGGAACATAAAGCAGGTCATTGCCAAAAATACCGTCACCGTTCATGTCACCATTGTAAGTGTAGTTAAAGCGGTTCTGGTTACGGGCTTCGCTGAACAGGGATATCTGAGTAGCACCGAAACCTGCATACTCCTTGCGGTAAGAGATGGAGCCGATTACGCGGTGACGTTGATCATTGTCAGAAAAAGCAAGTTCAGGGAAGTTGTTTCCATTAACACTACGGATACCATTGTAAGAACCACCAGCTGTGCTACCGGCTGATAGCAAGTCTTTTGCCTCACTGAAATTGTAAGCCAAACGGGCAAACAGTCCGTTATTGAAAGGCTTTTCTAACTGAGCAGTAAAGGAATAAGAGTAACCTTTGTCTGTATTCGTCAGGTAAGGAGCTGATGTAATAGTTGGGTTGATGCGGCTTGCGTTGTTAAAGGCATCATTTCGCAGGCCAAAACCTGGGTACATCAAACGGTTATCCGGACCACTGAACGTAGCAGTAGCAGGGGCTTGGTTAATATTGATGTAGTTGGCACTGTTGATGTTTTTGCTGTAAATAAACTCTAATGTACCTACTATACCAGCGAAAAGAGACTTGTCAACAGCAAGGTTGCTTCTCCAAACCTGTGGGAATGTAAAGTTTCTGTCGGATACGTTGATATCGTAAGAACTTGGCAGTGTTGGTTGAGTTGGAATATGAGCTGTTGGATTTGGGTTAAACGGATACTGTGTTGTTCTGTCGTCCGAGGTAAATCCTGTCAGCACACCATTGTTACCAATCTGGTTAGAAATCCATACAAATGGAGGGCGACCAGAGAAGATACCTGAACCACCACGGATTTGCAGCGTCTTGTCATCCAGCACATCCCAGTTAAAACCTACACGTGGAGACCAAAGGATTTTAGTGTCCGGAAGTTTAGACGTATTTACCTGTAGAGGACTGCCATCCGCATCTCTGAAAGTCATCTCGGCTACAGCTGGGTTTTCGAATCCTGTTTTGTCAAATGCAGATACATCTGCTCGTAAACCGGCTGTTACTGTTAAATTACGCATAGCAGCCCATGAGTCCTGGATATATAAACCGCTATAGGTTACCCTTGTAGGCTGAATTGGCTCAGCTCCTCCTGGCAGTGCAGAATAACGCAACTGGAATCTTCTTAGCTCAACAGCTGATGTTTCAGCGTTTGGATCTGTCAGGTATTGGTCTGCGGCAGTATAAAAGTCATCTAATGAGTTAAACACGTACACACTCTGTGAGCCTGGGAAGAAAACGTTCTCAAATGAAAGACGCTCTACGTTAACACCAGCAGTTAATGTATGGGCTCCTGCATAATAGGTGAAGTTGTTTTGAAACTGAAGCGTTGAGTAGCTAAGCCTGTTATTTGGCGTGAATGGCTCAAAACCAGCCGTGATATAATTTGCACCAGCATTCTGGATCTCAATAAGCGGGAAGAAATCACCACGCGAGCCTCTGTCTTCATTCTGAGAGGTATAACCTACAATCATGTTATTAGAGAACTTCGAACCAAAAGTTGAGTTCAATTCACCAATAACGGAGTGGATTTTTTCAAACTGAATATAGTTTGAGTTTTGATAGTTAAGTGCGTTCAGGTTGGTTCTGCGGCTACCGAAACCAAGGGAGGAACTGTTACTTGTCAAGGCATCTCTTTCTGAGTCGAGCATGTTGTAACGGATGCTCGCTCTGTGATTGTTGTTGATGTTGTAGTCCAGCTTTGCAAGGAATTTATTGCTCCTTGTTTGGTTGTCATACCCCTGGTAAGGACCTGTTTCATAACCAAATCTATCTCTCAGGAAGGTGCTTAGGTTGTCCAGGTCAGACTCCAGTACGCGTGTTACGTTACCTTCTACTGCCTCACCACCTCTATTGGCTCTAAATGTAGTAGCTGGCTCAGTACGGCGCTCAATTTCGCCGTTCACGAAGAAAAACAGCTTGTTCTTAATTATAGGACCTCCTAAACGGAAGCCTGCCTGCGTGTTGTTGAAGTTGTCTGATGCTACTTCTCTTCCTTTTGCTTCAGTACCAAGAAATTTCTCATTTTGGATGTTATAGAACACAGAGCCAGAGAACTCATTTGTACCTGAGCGTGTCACAGCATTAATACCTGCACCAGTAAAGCCACCTTGTCTAACGTCATAAGGGGCCAGGTTTACCTGTACCTGCTCAATAGCGTCCAAGCTGATTGGGGCAGTACCAGTACGGCCTCCTGGCTGGCCGCTCAAACCAAAGCTGCTGTTCAGAATAGAACCGTCTACCGTAATATTGTTAAGGCGGTTGTCTTGGCCACCAAAAGAAGTACCACTTGCCTGAGGCGTTAAACGCGTAAAGTCGTTAATAGAGCGGCTGATGGTAGGTAAAGCGGTGATTGCCTCACGGGAGATGTTTGTGGCAGTACCTGCACGCTCTGAGCTTATGATTGCGTTACGGTCAGATACAATCTGTACCTCGCTTAACTCATTAGACTGCTCCGCTAATTTTACGTTCAGGCTATAAGCAGTACCAAGGTTCAGGCTAATGTTGTTGTAGATTTTGTCCTGGAAGCCTACATACCTTACCGTTACAGTGTAAGGCCCGCCAACACGCATATTAGGAATTGTAAACCTCCCGTCTGCTAATGTTGCGGTACCATAGTTGGTTCCAGACGGTGTGTGTACAGCAACTACCGTTGCTCCGGGGAGGCCTTCACCTTGTTGATCTGTCACAACACCTGTCATAGAGGAGGTGGTGACACCTTGCGCCCAACTGTACTGTGTCATCAGTACCATCACCAGGATGAGACTAAATAAACTGTAAAACTTTTTCATAAATGGGTTGGTTGATTTTGGCGCAAAAGTAAGCCGCTCAACCTTCACTATCAACCCTATGTTATATTATTTAATTGTTATTTCTGACTTTTAAAGTTGGGTAAACGGGTAAGCGAATGTTGATATGCCCAACCAAGAGCAGGAAGGCATATAAACGAAAAAGGCAGGACCTGAGCCCTGCCTTTTTGCTGAGAAATTCGAAGAATATTTTTTACTCAAATAGATACCTTATACCCAACTGGCCTTGCCATCTCGAGTCAAATTGAGAAACGTTATAAGCTGCATTGTTCGGGTTGAAATTAAAAGTAGGCTCGCCTGTATCGCTACGGCCAGCATAGCGGATAATCTCGTTGGCGCTGTTATTTACAAAGTACTGGCGGCCCCAGTCTCTGTTAAGCAGGTTGCCTACGTTAAAGATATCGAATGTAATCTGAAGGGTATGACGCTTCTCACCGGTGTTAATGTAAAAGTCCTGAAACAGTCGGATGTCAAACTGATGGGTCCAGGGCATGCGGGCGGCATTGCGTTCTGCATACTGGCCGCGACGGTCGCTCAGGTAATCATCGCTTGCTATAAAAGCATCCAATGCTTCCCACTGCTCATCCGAAGTATAAGTTGTGCCGCCTGCTGTGAAGGAAACAAGATTGATCTCATCTCTGCCACCTGGAACATAAATCAGGTCATTGGCAAAGTTCCCATCGTTATTCAGGTCCTGCGCATACAGGTATGTAAACGGCAGACCTGACTGGCCCTGGTAAAAGAGCGAAATACCGGTAGCAAAGTTGTCAGCATAGCGGAAAGTATAACCACTGGTGCCAATTATTCTATGACGGATATCAAAACGGGAGTAGCTTAATTCCGGGTTATTAGGGTCGTTCACAATTTGGTTAAACTCCCAGTTGGAAAGCGCAGTGGAACTTGTGCCACTGTTAACATCCGTCGACTTACCATAGGTATAGGCTACTGAAGTTTGCAGCCCATTGGTGAAATCTTTCCGGAGTTGAGCTGTAAGGTTGTAACGATACCCCCTATCCGTGTTGTCTAAAAGAATAACGTTGGTATAATTGTCCACTTTACGACGTTCAGCTGTGCTGGCCGGGTACACGTTGCGATTATCAGGGCCTGGTAAAGTTCCAATTGGGTCTTCCAGGTTCAGGTTCCTGTACACTACGTCGTTCAGTGTTTTAGAATAGATACCTTCTAAAGTGGCAGTAATTTCGCCTGGCAGTGTATAGTCGAAGGCCAGGTTGCTTCTCCACACCTGAGGTAAGTTAAAGTCTTCGGTAACAACGTTCACCTCTACTGTGTTGCTGATGGCACCCGCATTGCGCTGCTCATCAATGTCAGTGATAAATTCATCAGGGTTGTTCTGAAACACAGTTCCGAAAATAGTACCTGTGTTTGTAAACTGGTTAGACAACCACACGAAAGGAACGCGGCCCGTGAAAATTCCGGTACCACCACGAATCTGGAAGTCACGGTCATCTGTTGGCGTATAGTTAAACCCAAACCTGGGGGCCCACAGCAGGTTCCCGCCAGGGGTGCGGTCGGTTCTCAAACCAGGCGCGATGTCTGCGAAATCATTTTCAAACTGAACATTACGTGGAGGTTGATCAGGGAAAATCGGTATATCGACACGCAGTCCAAGGGTTAATCTCAACCTTTCAGAGGCGGTGTATTCATCCTGTGCATAAAAACCAAGCTGCATGGCGTTGAATTCGGCTGCTGGTAAAGGGTTTTCAGTTAAGGAATACGTTGCCTGAACACGCGAAGGGTTTGGCTCACCATCGTTGCCTATTCCATAAAAATCGTCCAGGGTATTAAAGTCCCAGCGACCGTTGTAGTTGTTGATGAACAGGTTGCGGAATTTGAAAAACTCATTGTGCGTGCCGAACGTGAAGTTGTGCCGGCCTAAAAGGTAAGTGAAGTTGTCTGTAAACTCGAAAATATCCTGGTCAAGTTCGTTTGCTGTGGAAGAACGCTGTGCGCCAAACTCAAAGGTGCCCAACGGGTCTCTGATCGTAACTTGAGGGAACAATTCTCCATAAGTGTCACGGCTTTCTCTGATGCGGTTATAGCCGATGATCAGGTTGTTCGATATGTTGTTTGAAAAACGGCTGTTCAACTCCAGAACAGATGTGTTGGTACTACTGTTGAACCGGTAGGCATTGTTGCCGAAACGCAAATAGTTGCGGCTTCTTGAAAAGTTATCGTCAAAAGCATCCACTAGGTTGTGGCGTAGTGTCAGTTGGTGTATGTCTGAAATGTTCCAGTCAAGACGGGCGAAAAATTTATCACTTTGAGTAGCCCTGTCATATGCACCAATAGAGCCTACATTATACCCATACGTGTTCTGTACAAAGTCAGCAAGCTGCTGTGCTTCACTTAATGGAATCTGAGACTCCGGAGAGCCGGGGGCAAAGCGAACGGGTTCTGAAATTCTGTTTGCATCGTAGTTCACGAAGAAGAAAAGCTTGTCGCGCACAATAGGCCCCCCAAGACGAACGCCATACTGGTAGTTCTGGAACTCATCGGCTCTTTCCCTGTCTCCCTCCACAGATCTGCCGATGGTGTTTTCGTTACGTCCGAATCCGTAAACGGACCCCGTAAAGTCGTTTGAACCTGAGCGGGTTATGGCGTTTATACCACCTCCCGTAAAGTTGCCCAGTTTCACGTCATAAGGGGCTACAACCACCTGAATTTCCTGTATAGCATCCAGCGAAATTGGTTGTGTGCCTGCCTGACCACCAGGAGTACCGCTGCCTGAAAGCCCGAACACATCATTGTTCACGGCACCGTCTATGGTGATGTTATTGAAGCGGTTATTTGTGCCGGCTATGGAATTGCCGGATGCCTGGGGCGTCAGACGCGTAAAGTCCTGCAGGCTCCTGCTAAGCGTTGGCAGGTTCTCTAATTGTGCACGTGAAACGTTGGTGGCAGCACCTGTACGGTCCTGGTTAAAAACATCGTTCCGTTCGCCTATAATCTGCACCTCGCTAAGCTGTAGGTTGTTATCTGCTAACTGGATGTCTACCCGTGTGGTCTGGCCTAATGGCAGGTTTATCCCCTCTACACGCTGCTGCTGATAGCCGATATAAGTAGAGGTAACGGTATAAGGACCGCCCACCCGCATGTTTTGGATGTTATAAAAGCCTTCGGCATTTGTGCTAGCTACATACTGTGCTCCGGTCGGTGTGTGTACAGCTATAACTGTGGCTCCCGGTAAAGGTGTACCACCTTGTTCTGCTACTGTACCAATCAAAGCTGCTGTAGTAGCTCCCTGCGCCCAGACCATTTGCGCCGTTAGGAAAAGTGCAAAGCAAAAGAGTAATCGTTTGTAAAAAAATCTCATAGCACGTAATAACAGGTTGAACAACAAATATTTGTCTAAGCTATTAAGTACGTGAGTTAAAAATTTTGTTATATTAACTTTAAATTAAATTTGAAAAACGTTACAATTTTTCGGTACAAGCAATTGGTCAGTAAACTTTAGTTAGAATACCGGCGGTCTTACGGCTTTAATGAAAATTTTCTGGAAATGGTCGGCATAAAGGTTGGTCTCTATTACGCCAACGGAACTGGAGGCATGTATAAACCTGACCTCCTTTTTGCTGATTACTTCCGTTACCATACCCACATGAGTTACGTCACGGCTAAAGCGGTTGGCGCCGAAGAACACCAAATCACCTTCTTTTATGTTTTTTGGTTTTACTTTTTTGCCATAGCGGCTCTGCTCGTCGGAGGTGCGTGGTAAGGCCACATCAATTGTTTGAAAGGAGGTACAGAGCAATCCAGAGCAATCCATTCCGACACGGGTGGTGCCACCCCATTTATAAGGAGTGCCGGTATAAGAGCGTGCTGCCTGGATAACCGTGGCTACATCTTTGTCTAAATTGCGGGTTCGGGTGCGGCTGGTGCGGTCTTTAGAGGAGGCTATGGTGGTGTTGCCGCCTGTTCGGCCACCTTTTTTTGCCAGTCGCTTTTCAGCGGCTATTTCGCGGGCAGATTTGTATGCCTCGCCACGCTTGCTGAAAGTAGGCTGTGTGGATTGGCAGGAAGCTATCAGCAACAGAAAGCAGATGAAAAGGGCGGAAGTGGTATAATGTGTTTTCAAAGCGTAACCAAGCAATTTAAGTGCAACAAGGTGATTTTAACTAGTGGCTAAAGTACTGATTAACCTCGCTTTTTAAAAATGAAATTTAACGCTGCTACTCCAAAATTAGTAGACGGCCTCTCAGCCACAGTAGGCGCAACGCGCGTGTTGTTACAAGCCGCTGCTGGCAACATCCCTGCCACGCATGACTGCGCTATAAGGCATAGAGGGTTCTTAAACCTGCTAACGCCTTAGAGACGGGTCTTATTATGGCGTTTCGCCGCGGAAATTTGTTTCTTATACTTTTTCGTGGTGCTGATGCGGGCTATGTTGGCGGGGCCTTTGCAGTATGCCGTATAAAAGGAAAGGCACCGTACTCCCTACTGGGTGGCTAAGTAAAGAAACCTTATCTGCACATGCCTATCGTGAAAAGAAACATGCAAGATGATGACAGGCACAATCAGTTGCCGAAAGAAATAAAAGAAGATTTTATTTGTGTGCAGTCGGGAGACATTATGTCAGGTGAGCATGTTATCGGCCGGTGCAGAAACCCTTAGTCGGTCTTGCGCTAAAAGAACTGAAGTAGCGACCGGGGCGGAATATGCAAATTTACTTGCCCCTTAGGTGACCTGAGCCCGTGCAATACATTTTTAAGACAAAACAGGCGCAGAACTCAGATTCTGCGCCTGTTTTGTCTTACAGTCAGTTGTTAAGGTGGTGCCACGCCATCGACTGTGGAAATAAGCTTCCTTTCTCATGATGCGTTTCTTTGGTTCAGGTCGCCGTATCCGGTCTCAGCCAGCTTATTGTCCATGCCGCGTAGGTTCATCCAGGACTGCATCAGGTTAATGTGTGATTCATTTAGCGGTGCCTGGTGCGTATTGTTCGTATAAGTCGACTGCTCCGGGGTTTCCATAGAAAACAGCTTGTTCTGGGTCTGGTTATCTTCTTCTGTAGCTTGGTGTGCTCGTAATATAGCCTCCTCCATTGATCTTTTAGGTTTCATGATATTTGTTTGTTTAGTTATTGGTGTAATTTATTATTGATGGATTAGTTCTCGTTTTTTCTTTTCTTCTTTCACAAAATTGCTCACATAGCTGGCAATCTCTTCTGCATTCTCTTCCTGCAAAAAGTGGCCACTGTCTTCAAAAGGAATGACGTAGCTCTCGTGGAAGAATTTCTTCCAGCACTGCAGCGCCTCAATCTTAATGAGTTTATCCCGCTCCCCCCAAAGTATGAGCGTCGGGATATTTTGTATTTTGTTTCGTTCCTTCCAGAGTTCATCGTACCAGCGTGTTATGCCAATCAACTCCCGTGCGCAGGCAAGCTTTCCTACTTGGTCGTCAGGGTTACCCAGTGCTTTCACGTAATGCTGGCGGATGGGCTCCGGCATTTTATCCTCGCCTTCAAACAACTCGTTTATAAGCGTAAGGGCTGATACGTTCAGCTTTGAATGAAGAAACTTTCCCAATGGCCCCACCAGGTATTTGCTGATGCCTGTAAAAGTCTGATGCTTGGACAAAGACCAGGTCCAGGAGTTGAGCATCACAATGTTCTTTACTTTTTCCGGATGGTTTATGGCATAAGCAAAACCGATAGGCGCCCCGAAATCATGCACCAGCAGTGTCACGTCCGTTAGCTGAAGTTGCTCCATCAGCTGCTCAAAATTAGCGGCGTGGGCCCGTGGTTTGTAACTCCAGCCCTCCGGTTTGTCAGAGAGGCCAAAGCCAATCATGTCCATAGCAATGCAACGGTACTTCTTGCGCAGTATCTTTATCAGGTTGCGGTACAGAAAAGACCAGACGGGAGTGCCATGGATCATTACAATCGGCGGTCCTTCCCCCTCGTCTATATAATGCATCCTGCCCGCCTCTAATTGTATGTATTTGGATTCGAAAGGGTACTCTTTCTTGTCCAGCCAATCTGGTGTCATAATTTTAAGGGTGCTTTGTCTTATAGATATACTTTTAAAGCGAAAGCAAGTTGCTCCATATACTAAAAAAGCTACCCCCTTCGGAATAATTATTTAGGCAAGCCTTTGGGCAGGCGATGGGGCTGAAAATAAAGTTTAACTTTACGGGCAGGTATGTGTGGTATAACAGGAGTATTTATATTTTCAGAGCAAGGCCAGAAGGCATTAGAGCGGCTGCCGGCAGCCGTGGCTGCGCTGCAGCACCGTGGTCCGGATGCCGATGGGGTGTTTTTAAAGGGCCGCATCGGGCTTGGCCACCGCAGGCTTTCCCTTATTGCACCCACTGCCGCCGCTAACCAGCCTTTCAGTAGTGAGGGCGGCCGCTATACCCTTGTCTTTAACGGGGAGATATTCAACTATAAAAAACTGCGGAAGGAGCTGGAGGCTAAAGGCGCTTCGTTCCGCACCGACTCCGACACAGAAGTGTTGCTGCACTTATATGCCCGGGAGCGGCAGGAGTGCCTGAAGAAGTTAACAGGCTTTTTCTCGCTGGCTATTTACGATGCCGAGGAAGACAGCCTGTTCCTGGCACGCGACCGCTACGGTGAAAAGCCCCTGCTCTTCTACAAAGACGCGGACAAGTTCCTGTTCGGCTCAGAGATGTCTGCCCTCATAGCCCTGGGGGTTCCACGTGAATTAGACTATACCTCGCTTTACCAGTACCTGCAACTGACCTATGTACCTGCGCCGGCCACCATGCTGAAAGGCGTGAAAAAGCTTTTGCCGGGGCAGTCGTTGTACGTGCGGGGCAACAGAGTGCAGGAGAATGTGTGGTACAGGCTGCCCTTTGACGGAGAAAAGGCAATACACAACTCCTTAACCTATACACAGCAGCAAACTAAATTAAAGCATCTTCTGCAGCAAGCTGTCACAGACCGGCTTGTCGCCGACGTGCCTGTTGGCGCTTTCCTGAGTGGCGGCATCGATTCTTCGGTGGTGGTAGCCCTGGCGGCTCGGCAGGTGGATAAGCTGAAGACGTTTTCCGTCGGTTTCCCTGAACAGCCCTTCTTTGACGAAACCCGTTACGCCCGCCTTGTGGCAGACAAGTATAAAACAGAGCACACTGAACTTCTCCTTTCCAACGCTGATCTCTTTGAAAACCTTTTTAAAACGTTAGACAGCCTGAGTGAGCCTTTTGCTGATTCATCTGCGCTGGCAGTATACACGCTAAGTAAGCATGTAGGGCAGGAAATGAAGGCGGTGCTGAGCGGCGATGGTGCCGATGAGCTTTTTGGGGGCTACAATAAACATCTGGCAGAGTATAGGGTGCTGTCTGGTGGAGCCAAAGCAGAGGCCGTAAAAAAAATGAAGTTTTTATGGGATGTATTGCCTAAGTCCAGAAACTCTTTCGCTGCAAACAAAGTAAGGCAACTGCAACGCTTTGCTACAGGGGCCGGCCTGCTCCCCCAGGACCGCTATTGGCTGTGGGCGACATGGCAGCAGGAAGAGGAGGCGCTGGCACTGCTGGCACCGGAAAGCCAGGCGGCGGTGCAGAACAGGTTGTATCGTGCGCGCAAAGGCAGGTTGTTGGAGTGTGTTAGCAGAAAACATTATGATCTGAACCACGTATTGTGTGCCGATTGGCGTTTAGTGCTGCCAAACGACATGCTGGCCAAGATTGACTTGATGGGAATGGCTAACAGCCTGGAAATACGCAGCCCTTACCTGGACCACAGGTTGGTGAAGTTCGCTTTTTCACTGCCGGCTTCTGCCAAGATAGGTGAAAGCTTACAGAAAAAAATTCTGCGGGACACTTTCCGGGAGTTATTGCCTCCTGAGCTTTACAGGCGCCCAAAGCAGGGTTTTGAAATTCCGCTGTCGGCCTTTCTGCAAACGGAGGGGAGGGGCCTGGCAAACGACTACCTCTCGGAGGCTTTCATCGCATCGCAAGGTATTTTCGATGTACAGCAAGTGCAGCGTGTCCGGCAACTCCTGGATTCTGACAAAGCAGCCCTTGTGCAAACCCAGGCATGGATGCTGCTGGTGTTTCAGTATTGGTGGAGAAAATATATTTATTAGATAAATTATTATATAATTTTTTATATTACGCAACCTAAAATCAATTTTGAAGTATTCATTGATATCTATATAAATGAATAACTGTATATTGTTGCTTTGATTAATTTGAATGTCTTATGAGAATAGCCGTTGTTGGTACTGGATATGTTGGCCTGGTTACAGGAACATGTTTTGCAGAGGTTGGTATTGATGTTACCTGCATTGATATTGATCAGAAAAAGATTGAAAACCTGAAAAAGAACATCCTGCCTATTTATGAGCCGGGCTTGGAGGAAATGGTGGCGCGCAACGCCCAGAAAGAGCGCCTTTCTTTCTCCATCGATGTGGCATCAAGCATACAGGGCTGTGATGTGGCTTTTATCGCAGTGGGAACGCCTCCGGGCGAGGACGGCAGCGCCGACCTGAAATATGTGCTGGCGGTTGCCCGCAGTATCGGCCAGAACATGAATTCCTACATCGTGGTGGTGACCAAGAGCACAGTGCCGGTGGGCACAGCCAACAAAGTACGCAAGGTCATAGAGGAGGAATTAGCCGTGCGTGGCGTGGATATTCCGTTTGATGTGGCCTCTAACCCGGAGTTCCTTAAAGAGGGTGCTGCCATAGAAGACTTCCTGAAGCCAGACCGCATTGTGGTGGGTGTATGCTCTGAAAGAGCGCAGGAGGTGATGAAGAAGCTTTATAAGCCGTTCCTGATGAATGGGCACCCGCTTATATTCATGGATGTCCCGTCTGCCGAGATGACCAAATATGCTGCTAACGCGATGCTGGCTACTAAAATCAGCTTCATGAACGACATCGCCAACTTGTGTGAAATCATGGGCGCCGACGTGAACATGGTGCGTAAAGGCATCGGCAGCGATGTGCGCATCGGTAATAAGTTCATCTATCCGGGTATCGGCTACGGCGGCTCGTGCTTTCCTAAAGATGTAAAGGCGCTTATCAGGACCGCTTCTGAAAACGGTTATGAAATGAAGGTGCTCCAGTCTGTGGAAGCCGTGAACGAGAACCAGAAGTCAGTGCTTTACAATAAGATAAGCAACCACTTTAACGGCGACCTGGCGGGCAAGACGTTTGCAATCTGGGGCTTGTCCTTTAAACCAAAGACAGACGATATGCGGGAGGCCCCGTCGCTGGTGATTATACAGAAGTTGCTGGAGCAGGGCGCCAAAGTGCGTGCCTATGATCCGGTGGCCATGAAGGAGGCAGAGCACTCTCTGGGAGACACCATAGAGTACGGCAAGGATGAGTATGAAACACTAATCGATGCGGATGCGCTGCTGCTGGTGACAGAATGGCCTGAGTTCCGCTCCCCGAACTTTAACGTGGTAAGCAAGCTCATGAAGGACAAAGTGGTGTTTGATGGAAGAAACATCTACGATGCCAATGACCTTAACGAGAAAGGCTTTACTTACTACGGTATAGGTATAAAGCAGCAGGTGCCGCAGCAGTTGGACGCCTCTATATAAGAAAGTATGTCAGGAAAAAGAGTACTTATTACAGGTGGCGCCGGCTTTTTGGGCTCACACCTTTGCGATAGGTTTATCAAGGAGGGCTATCGTGTTGTAGCCATGGATAACCTGATTACAGGTAACATGGACAACATAGAGCACCTGTTTAAGCTGCCAAACTTCGAGTTCTACCATCATGATGTATCAAAGTTCGTGCACGTGTCAGGTGAGCTGGACTATATCCTGCACTTTGCATCGCCGGCCAGCCCAATCGATTACCTGAAGATTCCGATTCAGACGCTGAAGGTAGGCTCACTGGGTACGCACAATCTGCTCGGCCTGGCCAAGGCAAAGGGCGCGCGCATGCTCATCGCCTCTACCTCAGAAGTGTACGGCGACCCACAGGTGCACCCACAGCAGGAAGATTACTGGGGTAACGTGAACCCGGTAGGTCCGCGTGGCTGCTACGATGAGGCAAAGCGCTTCCAGGAAGCCATGACCATGGCTTATCACATGCACCACGGGCTGGAGACACGCATTGTGCGCATCTTTAACACCTATGGCCCGCGCATGCGCCTGGATGATGGTCGTGTGCTGCCTGCCTTCCTGAGCCAGGCCTTGCGGGGAGAGCCCCTCAGCATTTTCGGTGACGGAAGCCAGACACGCTCTTTCTGCTATGTCGACGATCTGGTGGAAGGCATTTACCGCTTGCTGTTAAGCGATTATCACCTGCCTGTCAACGTGGGCAATCCATCCGAAATCACTATCAGGGAGTTTGCTGAAGAAATCTGTAAACTCACTGGTGTAGAGCTAAAGGTAGACTATCAGCCGTTGCCAAAAGACGACCCGCAGATGCGCCAGCCCGACATCACTAAGGCAAAAGAGGTCTTGGGCTGGGAACCGAAAATAGATCGTGCGGAAGGCCTGAAGAGAACCTTGGAATATTTTAAAGATAAGATTAAGGCTCCAACTGAGCAGGAGGCTTAATCTTATGAAAAGCAGAGAGGCAATCCGTACGGACTGCCTCTCTGCTTTTATAGGTCGTCACTCAGCAGGATATTCCGAAGGCGTTCACCAGCTTTACCGTCAAACTTGTACATCCATTCTTCAGTAAACTTTGCTTTGTTTGGTAGCTGTTTCTGATGTAATGTTTCCACGTCCTGTAAAACTTCATGCAGTTCCTCTAAGTTGTATATGGGGTGCGCTACACCGGCTTCCACAAATGGCTTTGATACTAAGTATTTACCTGCAGGATGATTTTCATAAGTAACAAGTGTTGTGTGCTCAAATGAGGCGAAAGGCATTAAAAGTGTAGAGTAGAAGCCTAATACAATAGGTATTGTTGGGGCTAGTCTTTTTAACTCTAGGGCATCTATTATTACACAAAGCCCCTCTCGTTCTGCATTCTGCCAAGGTTTTATATCCTGCTTGGGGTGTGGTTTGACGTATATTCTATAGTTGTGGTGGGAGCAAACCTTTAGAAATGTTTCCACAAAACTAACTTTACCGTCACTGACCCATTGAAGTAAGCCTTGTTCGGCTAGTGGCTGATCAATCAGAAGTATAGCCCTTTCTATTTTTGTAGACTTTGTACCGGCAAGTTGATCAAAGTAAGGAACCCCTATGAAATATACTCTTTTGTTTGAAGGAAGTGCCTCATGATCCTGATGCACTTTGAAAATCTTTGGGCTGAAGGAAATGTAATTCTCTGCAAATCTTTTAGGTGACTTGAGTTTTCTAAAGGTAGTTAGAGAATTGTTTTTTCTCCTTGTTCTGATGAATTGCCTAAGAAATTCAGCATTTTCATGCGAGGAACATTTTATAGTGTTGTTAAGGAATAATCTACTTTTTACTCTGGCATAAAGTTCTCCGACTTTTAATAGCTCCTCCTTAGCTCTTTGCATGAATGGTGTGGCAGGTGGAGGGCAAAGATTAGAATCAAAAGCTATAGCATAATCCGCCAACAAGCCATGCTCTAAGTGATAGGTGGGTATGGAAAGTTCTTTGCATGCTACATTAACAGCTGCCTGATAAAACGTGTCAATAAAAAGGAAAACAACCTTAGTCGGTTTAATTTTTTGCAGCATCTCATAAGCATTGCTGTAGTCCTTCCAATAGATAGCTTCTCCATACCATCTGTAATCCTTATTCTTTTCTTCCGCTTCGGTAGAAAAGTGAAGGAACCTGAACAACATGTATCCTCTGCATGATTTTAACAGAGAAACATAATCAGTTCTGCAATAATCACCAACAAATAGTACTTTCGGATTGGCAAGCATGAAAGAGTCGGAAGAAATTGAACATGAATATAGCAAAATGGCAGTAGCTAACACCACCGTTATCGCAATTGTGGTGCCTGCTATTGCCCGTGAAGGTATTACCAAGCTTGTGTTGAGTCAAATTAAGAGCTTACAGAATAAACGGTATCGTATAGTAATGATAGTACTTGCGAATGTTGCTAAAGAAGTGATCGAGGAAGCCAATGTCCAGTTCTCTGCTGACGAGTTACTGGTGCTAAAGCAGCAAGATGCTTATCTTTCTGTAAGAAACCTGTTTAACTCAACTCTGCTTTTGACTCCAATTACAAAATTCTTAAGGTATCATAATGCAAAGGTGGTGATAGCTCATGCGCCTTACGCTCACTTTATAATGCGATTAGTAAAGCTAAGGTTGCAGTTTGAAAGTTTCAACATAAAACTTGTACAGTATTTCCATATAACGCAATACGCACAGTTTCCACTTAACACAGCTAGGAGACGCGCTGTTAATAATTTAAATAAAGTGTTGGGCAAATATTTTGATGATAGTCATGTATCGGTTACCAAGGCAGTTAGGAGCGATATAGAATTAAATTTATTTAAGCATAATCGACATTTAGTGATACTCAATGCCTTACCAAGACAAGCAAGTGTACAGAACGGGTGTAGTATGGAAGAGGTGAAATGTATTGAAGGTTGGCTGAAGAGTAGAAGCGGTAGCTTTAAAATTCTTATTCCTGGTAGATTAAGTTACATGAAAGGGCAGCTGTTTTTCTTACATGTGCTAAGCATCTTTATTAAAAATAATTTATGTGAGCCACAAGATTTAGCTGTTTTAGTAGTAGGAGATGGTCCAGATAAAGAAATAATCAAAGAGTTGATTCATGAAAAAGGCATGGAAGGCTACTGCTATTTTTCGCCGGCGTTACAGAATGCTGCGTTGATGAAGATTATGACCTTAGTGGACCTTGTTGCTGTTCCATCACATTATGAAGGATTTGGCTTAGTGGTGCTTGAGGCGTTGCAAAACAAGAGGTTAGTTCTGTCATCAGATGCAGGTGGTTTAAAAGAAGTAATCGAGCACGGCAGGAATGGGTTTATGTTTAGAGCAGGTGTTGTAACTGACTGCCTGGAAAAGCTGCAGTTTATCTATGACAACCGTGATGCTGGCTTAGTAAATTTAGATGAGGTCGCGCAGCAAGTGGAGTATAAGTTTTCCTTTGAACGGCACATGGCACAGCTAATTCAGGCAATGAATCTGAGTGACGTAAACTAAAATGGGCAGTTCTATATTATTCATCTGCTACTGGGGCTTGAGAGATGATCTTACAACCTCTACTGTTTTACCACGGCTTGAGGTGCTGCAGGGTTTTCCATCTATTGAAAAGATCATACTGGTAACCATAGAACGAAACGCGGATGTTAATGAGGACTCATTAATACAACACTTAAACAAAGTATTGTATCTGCCTCTCACTCCTAAAAAATTAGCTATCAATATTGCTACCAAAATAAGTGATTTTCTTCTTTTCCCAAGGCAGCTAACAAGGTTTGCGCAGAGGTACAATACACATGTCCTGCTGGCACATGGCGCACCAGCGGGTGCTTTAGCATATAAAGTGTGGAAAAGAAGCAAGTTACCCTTTTACGTCAGTTCCTTTGAGCCTCATGCCGACTACATGCTGGAATCAAAAGTCTGGACAAGGTATAGCCTGAAGTATAAATTCCAGAAGTACTGGGAGCATCTTCAAAAGAAAAATGCGGCTGGCATTATGCCTGTGGCTTATAAGTACAAAAATGCTTTGATAGGAGAAGGAGTAGTTGCAGAAAAAATTTTTGTAGTTCCCTGTTCTGTTGATGCAAGCACCTTTAGTTTTGATGAACAGAAGAGAAGTGATTTGCGCCTGCAGTTGGGCTGGCAGCATACCGTGATCGGTGTATATGCAGGCAAGTATGGCGGCCTGTACTATCAAGAAGATGCGTTTACCATCTACAAACAATGCTTTGAAAGTGTTCCTGATTTCAGGCTCATCATTCTTTCGCCTCAACCACAGGAAGAAATCCAGAGACTGCTACAACAATATCAGCTTGATGTGAATAAAGTATACATTGCCTCTGTGCCACACCAGGAGGTGCCAGCTTACCTCTCTGCAGCTGACTTTGCGTTTGCCACTTATAAACCCGGACCATCAAAAAAATACCTTTCCCCCGTTAAAATAGGCGAGTACTGGGCCAATGGCCTCCCGGTACTCCTGACGGAAGGAGTCGGCGACGACAGTGACATCATCAAAAACGAAGGGGGAGGCGCAACGTTTAACCTGCAGCAAGAGGGAAGCGTGGAGAAGGCACTGCAGCAGATACAACAGATACTGAATGACCCGGTCCACCGGCAGGAAATACCTAAGCTGGCACAAAAGTACAGATCGCCGGAGCGGATACGGGAGGCCTATGAATACTTCTTTGGGCAAAAGCAGGAGGAGCAGCCGTGAAGGTACTGTTTGTGGTGCCTTACCCGGAAGGGCAGGCCGCTTCGCAACGGTACAGGGTGGAGCAGTGGCTGCCGCTTTTGCAGGAACAGGGTATAAACTATAGAATAGCGCCATTCTGGAGCCAGAGCGCCTGGGATATACTTTATAAGCAGCAGCATACATGGCGGAAAATTACGAGGTTGCTAACGGGTTTTATGAATCGCCTGCTACTATTGTGGCACCTGCCAGCATACGACTTTGTCTTTGTGCACAGAGAAGCCACGCCGCTTGGACCTCCTTGGTTTGAATGGGTGGCGGCAAAGGTTTTCCGGAAAAGAATTATCTTCGATTTTGATGATGCCATCTGGCTGCCAAATATAACAGCAGAAAACAGATGGGCCGCAAAACTCAAGTGGCACCATAAGACTGCTCAAATATGCCGGTGGAGCCACAAAGTGAGTTGCGGAAATGGTTATCTCAGAAACTATGCCTTAAAGTATAATGCAGCCGCGGTGCTGCTACCCAGCGTGCTGGATACGGAACATCGCTATAGAAAAAAAAGAGAGCAGCACACGCAGGAGGTGGTGATGGGCTGGATTGGGTCACATTCAACACTGCCTTACCTGCAGCTAATTGAGCCGGTACTGCAGCAGCTGGAAACGAAGCATACTTTTCGTTTTGTAGTTATAGCGGATAAGGCGCCTGATTTACAGCTGCAGTCACTCGAGTTTAAAGAATGGCTAAGGGAGACGGAGATACAAGGACTGCTACAGCTTAACATCGGCCTAATGCCCTTACCAGACACAGAGTGGGCAAAAGGAAAATGTGCTTTTAAAGCATTGCAGTATATGGCCTTGGGTATACCAGCTGTAGTTTCAGGTGTAGGGGCCAATGTAGAGGCAGTGGCAAGCGGCACCACAGGCTATACCTGTAATACGGAGCAGGAGTGGTATGAGCGCCTGGAGGATTTGCTGCTGAAGCCGGAGTTGCGAACCCGTATGGGAGCAGAAGGACAGGTTTGGGTAAAGGAGCGTTATTCCCTGCAGGCACACAGATATACCTTCCTTAGCCTCTTTTCTTCTTAGGCTTTTTCCTATTAATTTCTTTCAGGTATTTCTTTGCCTCTTTATAAGTTTCTGACTTCTTCTCGCTGATTTGCAGCACTATCTCATAATATTGCTTAGCGGCAGGCAAATTACCTTTTTGACTCGCAATACGAGCCAGGTTAAGATAAGAATTGATAAAGTATCCGGAATCACGCTCGTCCGACATCTCAGCAAACATGATAGAGCTTTTATAATACTGCTCTGCTTTATCAAAATTGCGGTACTTGTGCTGGTTAACATAGGCCAGAATGTAAGAGGCATAGCGCCCGCTCACGGCTTCATAGCCCGGCATCTGCTGCTCCAACTTGTTCAGAATGTCAAGCGACACCCTTTCTGCTTTTGTGAAATGACCCTGCACAAACAGCAAACGGGCATAAAAACGCTGAAAGTAGGCATTGTCAGGATACTTCATTGCCAACTGCTCAGAAAGTTGCAGTGCCTCGTCCATTTTCTTCTCCTCATTCGCATAAATCTTCATCAGGAAGAACTTAGACTCTGTGCCGGTATAGAAGCCCGTGTTCGCTACATAAGCTAGCTGTTTTAGTCCAAGCCGCTTGTCTCCGTCCGGGAAAAAGATCAGTACAGGACGCAGCATCGGGTAGTTTTCATGAATCCAGATGGAGTAGTAATTAAACAGCGCTTCGCCAAACAGAAACTCCGGACTCAAGCCGTTACCTGCCTTGGCCTTTTCCATGAACTCAAGTGCGTGCTTACTCGCCACTGTAGCTTTGCGCCAGTTGCTGCGCTCAGAGTGCAGGCGGGCAGTAAAACCGTAGGCTGCTGCCAGAAAGAAAGATGCCTCAAAGTTGTTCTCGTCATTATTATACATCTTTTCTGCCTTCTGAATAGTAGTGTCCATATAGGCGAAGAAGAGGTCATCGTACTGCAGTGTCTGTATGTTGGTAGGCACAATTTTCCACCACTGACTCAGGCCCATCAGGAAGTAGGGAAGCGGGTGCTGTGGGTAACGTCGGCGGATAGATTTAAACTGCTTCTCGGCAACCGCGTACTTGAAATTGTACATATTGTCTACAGCGCCCTCTAACTCATACTGAATATCCTTGTCAAGCAGCAACATTCCTTTCACGCTACCCGCTGCCGGTATCACCTCAATTTGGTCGAAAGTGATATGCCGCATCGCGGTGGTGTCAGTAGGGTTCTGCTGCTGTGCTACAACTATAGCTGGTAAAACAAAAGCAAAAGTGAAGATGATAAATATTAACTTCTTCATGAATAAATCAGAATATTCAGTGTATAACGGAGCCTTGATTAACAATAGCCTCTGTAGATTCTAAAAGTACAACATATCTCCTAAATTTGAATTCCATAAAATGAAAATAATTATGAAACTTCTGGAGCAGCTCTGCAAAATCCATGCCCCGTCCGGCAACGAGCAAAACCTCTCAAAATTTCTGCTGAACTATATCCACGAGCATAAGAGCCACTGGAAAACACAGCCGCAGGTACTGCATGGCGAAGCCTTTCAGGATTGTATCCTGCTGGTGTTTGGCAAGCCAAGGAGTGCAATTTTTGCGCACATGGACTCTATTGGGTTTACAGTGCGTTACGGCAACCAACTCGTTAAAATAGGAGGTCCGGACATTGAAAACGGCTACAAACTGGTGGGCGAAGATGCGCAGGGTAAAATAGAATGCACCTTAAAGTATGATGAGGAAGAAGCTCAGCTAGCCTACGATTTTGACCGTGAAATAGAGCGGGGAACGGAGTTGGTTTTTAAGTGCGATTTCAGGGAGACAGAAGACACAGTGCAAAGCTGCTATCTGGACAATCGCCTGGGGGTATGGAGTGCATTACAAGTGGCAGAGACGCTGGAGAACGGCATCATCGCCTTTAGTTGCTGGGAAGAGCACGGCGGTGGGTCTGTGTCTTATCTTTCTAGGTATATTTATGAGCAGTATGGCGTAAGGCAGGGCCTGATTTCCGACATAACATGGGTAACCGAAGGGGTGTATGCTGGGGAAGGGGTCGCTATCTCTATGCGCGACAGCCTGATTCCGCGCCGCGCCTACGTGCAGAAGATTATCCAGATAGCAAAAAAATCAGGCATACCTTTTCAGTTAGAGGTGGAAGGCGCGGGAGGGAGCGATGCCAAGGAACTGCAGCGCAGCGACTACCCCTGGGACTGGTGCTTTGTTGGTGCCCCGGAGGATAATGTGCATACCCCAAATGAAATCGTGCATAAGAAGGACGTTGACAGCATGGTGGCGCTTTACAAGGTACTAATGGAGAAACTATAACAAGTGTGTTCAATCTTTATTACCTTCAGGTGCCATTGAACAAAACACCCTCTCTACATGAAAACAGGAAAATCACCATGCCTCTGGCTCCTTTGTTCTTTCCTCCTCTTTCTGCTTTCTTCCTGTGAGGAGGCTTTTGAAGAAGAAGTTAACTACAGCTACCGGATTCAGAACAATACAGCCTCAACTGTTCAGGTAACGATGCAGGTGAAGCCAAATCCGAGCATGGTTATCGTAGGAGATGGGAAGTTCTATTATAGTATAGCGCCTGGTGGCACAGAAACAATCTATAACACCTCTGGCTTTGCGGATGAGTGGGTGTTCGACGAAGAGAAAGGAAATGCTGAACTTCACTGGTTTACGGTTGAGGCCTTTAAAAATGGGCGCACCTACAAAATAAATTTTAATGATATCCAGCGGTGGGTATACCAAAAACAGAACGCAAAAAATGGTATGTACACATTAACCATTACCGAGGACGATTATTGAGCCAACATGAGTGTGTGAGTGCTAACTCATTCATAATCAAAGAGGTTGCTCTGCAGAAGGAGCAGCCTCTTTGATTATGTGGAACATGGAGCAACATTTATGAGATAAAAAGCTTTCCTGAACGCGAAGTTGATGTTGCAACTTATTAAAAAATAGAAGTATATCCTGCAGGATTGGGTGCAGGGGATGATTGTGGAACATTTGGAAAAGTGTATAAAATATTCTTTCTTTAATAGGGATATATAAATATTGCCTAACCCTTAATCATACTGAATGGAAACTGTTCTCTACGCTATTCCTGCCTTTGGTCTGGCAGCGCTTCTGTATACCTGGATAAGGTCGGCTTGGGTAACAAAACAGCCGACTGGTAACGAGCGCATGAGTACCATTGCCCGCTACATTGCCGAAGGGGCAATGGCCTTTCTTAAAGCCGAGTATAAAGTGATGGGCTATTTTGTAATCATCGCCTCCATTTTCCTTTTTTACTTAGGTTATACAGGCGAGAAATCACATCCGCTTATTGTAGTAGCCTTTATTATAGGAGCTTTCCTGTCGGCACTGGCAGGATTCATAGGGATGCGGATTGCCACCAAATCAAATGTGCGCACAGCCGAAGCAGCGCGTACCAGTCTTTCCAAAGCACTTACTGTTTCTTTTGCGGGAGGTTCTGTCATGGGAATGGGAGTGGCCGGCCTGGCTGTGCTGGGCCTGGGGTCTCTGTTCATCGTTTTCTATTACATGTTTGTGCACAGCACAGGTGCCGATGTTAACGGTATAGAGATGGAGCGCGCCCTGGAGGTACTGACAGGTTTCTCGCTGGGTGCTGAAAGTATCGCCTTATTTGCCCGTGTGGGTGGCGGTATTTATACGAAGGCGGCCGACGTAGGCGCCGACCTGGTAGGTAAAGTAGAAGCCGGAATCCCGGAGGATGACCCCCGCAACCCCGCCACCATTGCCGATAACGTAGGCGACAACGTAGGCGACGTGGCCGGTATGGGCGCCGACCTCTTTGGCTCTTATGTGGCTACTATTCTGGCTACTATGGTGCTGGGGCGTGAAGTGGAGGTAGTAGACAACTTTGGGGGGCTCTCTCCGGTTATCCTTCCCATGCTCATTGCAGGTCTGGGTATCGTTTTCTCGCTGATTGGGATGCTATTTGTGCGCGTAAAAGAGGGGGGGGATGTGCAGGCAGCCCTCAACCGCGGAAACTGGATATCAGTCATACTCACAGCAATAGGGGCTTACTTCTCCATTCAATGGTTGCTCCCTGAAACGCTAAACCTACGGAACTTCGATTTTACTGCGAATGGTGTGTTTATGGCGGTTATGGTTGGCCTGGTGGTTGGCGCGCTTATGAGTATCATCACAGAATACTATACTGCCATGGGCAAAAAGCCTGTTAATTCCATCGTACAGCAGTCTTCAACCGGGCATGCCACCAACATCATTGCCGGATTGGCGGTAGGTATGCACTCCACAGTATTGCCCATCATTGTGCTGGCAGCGGGCATTGTGCTGTCATACTCTGCGGCGGGTCTTTATGGGGTGGCTATAGCGGCGGCAGGCATGATGGCAACCACTGCTATGCAGTTAGCCATTGATGCTTTTGGGCCTATTGCCGACAATGCAGGCGGTATAGCCGAGATGAGCGAGTTGCCGAAAGAGGTGCGTGAGCGCACCGATATTCTGGATGCCGTAGGAAACACCACTGCTGCCACCGGTAAAGGTTTTGCTATTGCCTCCGCGGCGCTTACCTCCCTGGCGCTTTTCGCCGCCTTCGTGGGAATAGCCGGTATCCGTACGATAGATTTATACAAAGCCCCTGTGTTGGCAGGTTTGTTTATTGGGGCCATGATACCTTTTATCTTCTCGGCCCTGTGTATTTCGGCAGTAGGCAGAGCGGCCATGTCGATGGTGCAGGAGGTGCGGCGGCAGTTCCGCGAAATACCGGGCATCATGGAGGGAACGGGTAAACCGGAGTATGAAAAATGCGTGGCCATTTCCACAGAGGCCGCCATCCGCGAGATGATGCTGCCAGGCGCCATTGCCCTGCTCGTGCCTATTATCATCGGGTTCGGTTTCAGGGATGTGTTTCCGGATACATCCTCTGCGGAAGTGCTGGGCGGTACGCTGGCTGGCGTAACAGTATCGGGTGTGTTGATGGCTATGTTCCAGTCCAACGCCGGTGGTGCTTGGGATAACGCCAAAAAATCATTTGAGAAAGGGGTGAAGATCAATGGTGTGATGGAGTACAAAGGCTCAGAGCCACACAAAGCCTCCGTAACCGGTGATACAGTAGGTGACCCGTTCAAAGATACTTCCGGGCCATCCATGAACATCCTTATCAAACTCATGTCAATCGTGTCGCTGGTAATAGCACCGCATATTGCCCTGGATCAGGAGCCTCCCATTCCGGTGCCGCCTGTTGACCTGGAGCCGATTAACCTAGATGTAAAAGAGCTTTACCCGCAAACAGCCAAAGTCAATAGCGAGCTGGGAAACACGGTAGTGTTTGGCCAGGACCTGCTCAGAATGTAGATACTGTCAGTTATAGTTTTGATAAGCCCGACCGTAGAGTTGGGCTTATTTTTTAATTATACGTACCTTTGTACACGCACCAAAAATATTCAAATGAATCCGCGCACTATTGAAATACACGATTGCAAGTTCGATACTTATATTTTTGAGGATGAAATTATCGCCCGTATTGTGATGCTGGCGGAGCAAATTGACCGCGATTACGCAAACAAAAAGCCGCTGTTCCTGGGTGTGCTCAACGGCTCCTTCATGTTCGTGTCTGACTTGCTGAAGCGCATCACTATTCCGTGTGAAATCTCCTTTGTTCGCCTCTCCAGTTACCAGGACACTAAAAGCACAGGAAAGGTGAAAGAGATACTGGGGCTGACTGAAGTGGTGCAGCACCGCCACGTAGTAGTGCTGGAGGATATTGTGGATACAGGGCATACCGTGCAGGGATTACTGCAGCAACTGAAGGCGCTTGAGCCCGCCTCTGTAGAGGTCGCCAGCCTGCTACTGAAGCCGGATTGCCTGCAGCACCAACTGGATATTAAATATGTGGCCAAGTCAATCCCGAACGATTTTGTAGTGGGCTATGGCTTAGACTATAATGGGCTGGGGCGTAACCTGCGCGACATTTACAAGATAATTCCGTAACCCTAAAGACTGTTTACCGCGTTAGCAAAACTTTAAAGGTAATGGGCGCTGATGCTTAGCCCCTTACGGCGAAGATTAGAAAGTACATCATTTAATACATACATTTGTCTTTTATTATTAAGCCAAGATATGCTCAACATCGTTTTGTTTGGACCTCCAGGTGCTGGTAAAGGTACCCAAAGTCAAAAGCTGATAGAAAAATACAACCTTATTCACCTTTCCACCGGTGATTTGCTCCGCTCAGAGATTGCCGCTGGCACTAAGCTGGGTATGGAAGCAAAAAAACTGATGGATAACGGCCTGCTGGTTCCGGATGAAGTGGTGAGTGGCATGATAGATAATAAAGTGAAAGAGCATCGCAGTGCGGCTGGGTTTATTTTCGATGGCTTTCCGCGCACAGTACCTCAGGCCCAGAGCCTGGATAAGCTGCTGCGGGAAAACGAAACAGAAATTACCTGCATGATAGCCTTGCGCGTGGACGATGAGGAACTGACAAAGCGACTGTTGCTGCGTGGACAGACATCAGGTCGGCCTGATGACCAGAACGAGGAACTCATTCGCAAGCGTGTGCTCGAGTATAATACCAAAACCGCCCCGGTGGCAGATTATTATGCCGGGCAAGGAAAGTACCGTGCAGTAGATGGCATCGGCGAGATAGAGGATATTTTCAATGAGCTGTCTCAGCAGATAGATACATTGAAAGAACAAAATAAGAAATAAGCACACTTACGCTTACCCGATTTGGCATCAAGCAACTTTATAGATTACGTTAAGATTTGTTCACGCTCCGGACACGGCGGCGGCGGCTCCGCGCACTTTCACCGCGATAAAATGACGTCGAAGGGTGGCCCTGACGGGGGAGACGGAGGCCGTGGCGGGCACATTATTCTGAGAGGCAATGCCCAGCTCTGGACGCTGCTGCACCTGCAGTACCGCAAGCATGTGATTGCAGAAAACGGCCATAACGGTGGTCCGAACCACTCTTTTGGAGCGCAGGGTAAAGACGACGTGCTGGAGGTACCTTTAGGCACCATCGCCCGTGATGCCGAAACAGGTGAGTTCAAATGCGAAATAACCGAAGACGGGCAGGAGATAGTCCTGACGCCAGGCGGACGTGGAGGCCTGGGAAACGCCCATTTCAAATCTGCTACTAACCAGACTCCGCGCTATGCCCAACCTGGGGAGCCAGGAATAGAGGAGTGGGTGGTGCTGGAATTGAAACTGCTGGCTGATGTTGGCTTGGTAGGTTTCCCGAATGCAGGCAAATCGACGCTGTTATCTGTTGTTTCTGCTGCTAAACCTAAAATAGCGAATTACGCCTTCACCACGTTGGCGCCCAACCTGGGTGTGGTAGCCTACCGCGACTATAAATCATTTGTAATAGCCGACATACCAGGTATAATAGAGGGTGCTTCAGAAGGCAAAGGCTTAGGCTTGCGCTTCCTGCGCCACATTGAGCGGAACTCTATGCTGCTGTTTATGATTTCTTGCGAGAGTGCCGACATTGCAGAAGAGTATAAAGTGCTTCTGAACGAACTGCAAACGTTTAACCCGGAGCTCCTTGATAAAAAGCGGATCTTGGCTGTAACCAAGTCTGATATGCTGGATGATGAGCTGGAGGCTGAAATGCGGGCAACTTTGCCTGCCGATCTGCCTGCCGTATTTATCTCCAGCATCAGCGGGAAAAACATTCCTAAACTGAAAGACATGATTTGGGAGGCGCTAAACAGCTAAGCTGAAGCTTCTAATTATAAAAAGCAAGATCGGTAGAGAGCTGCAAAGTTGTCTACCGATTTTTTTATAGTGAATGGTTAAATGGCAGTAAAACCTTGCCGTTGTTGTATGTCCTCAACAACAACTTAATCGGCAGAAGGTGTGGTAACTGTTTTAAGTTATAACAGCAGAGGAGGGGGCTAAGGCAGCTAAAGCCAAAACGGTTGGAGTTAAAGCAAAGGCAGTCATAGTTGTTGGTGAGAACACACAACAACGGCGGAGGCTATAGTTCTGCTAACTTAAGTATAAAGCCTTGTAAGCACATTCAGTCATTCAAAATTCAGATAATCAAAATTCTCAGATGTCAGAATGGCACAAATGAGGGTTTGGCAAGTTAATTGACAAAGCAAAGAAGACTTATTAACCTAACTTTTTAAGGCATTATGTCAGATAAAGATATTAAGAAAGAGCAGGAGAACGAAGAAGTAAAAGATACTACTGCCAGTACTACTGAAGTAGATGCTCAGGAAGAAAATGAGATTGACACAGAAGAAGCTGAGACTACAGAAGGCGCACAGAATGGCGGACCAACTGCAGAATTGGCAGAAATGAAAGATAAATATATTCGCTTGATGGCTGAGTTTGAAAACTTCAGACGCAGAACGGCCAAAGAGCGCATCGACCTTTCCAAAACAGCCAACCAAGATCTGATGAGCGAACTGCTGCCGGTGATTGATGACATGGAGCGCGCACGCCAGTCTATAGAAGCAACTAAAGACGTGGACGCGATGTTGCAGGGGCTCGAGTTGGTGTTTCATAAGCTGAAGCACGTAACGCAGCAGAAGGGCCTTAAGCCGATGGAAATTAAACCAGGCGACAGCTTCGACAGCGACATGCACGAAGCTGTAACCCAGATTCCCGCCCCATCAGAAGAGATGAAAGGCAAAATAGTAGATGTAATTGAGAAAGGATATACCCTGAATGATAAGGTAATCCGTTTCGCGAAAGTAATAATAGGAGCGTAAGCTATGGCTAAGAGAGATTATTATGAGGTTTTGGGAGTAAGCAAAGGCGCAGGCCAGGATGAGATAAAGAAAGCTTACCGCAAAATCGCCATTAAATTCCACCCCGACAAGAACCCGGACGACCCTACTGCCGAGGACAAGTTTAAAGAGGCGGCAGAGGCCTACGAGGTGCTGAGCGATCAGCAAAAGCGCCAGCGTTACGACCAGTTCGGCCATCAGGGTATGAACGGCGGCTTCGGCGGCGGCGGTGGCATGAACATGGAGGATATCTTCTCGCAGTTCGGCGATATTTTTGGCGGCGGTGGTGGCAGCCCGTTTGAGAGCTTCTTTGGAGGCGGCCGCTCTGGTGGTGGGCGCCGTACCCGCAAAGGCAGCAACTTACGCATTAAGCTGAAGCTGAACCTGGAGGAGATAGCCAACGGCGTAGAGAAGAAGATAAAGGTGAAGCGTTACGTAGCCTGCGGCACCTGTGGTGGTAACGGCGCGAAGAACGGCACCGACATGCAAACCTGTAACTCCTGCCAGGGTTCTGGCCAGGTGCGCAAAGTAGTGAATACCATGCTGGGCCAGATGGTGTCTACCGCTACCTGCCCAACCTGTAACGGAGAAGGACGCATTGTAACGCATAACTGCGAAACCTGCAACGGTAGCGGACGAGAGCTTCAGGAAGAAGTTATCTCCATTAATGTACCGGCCGGTGTAATGGATGGCATGCAGCTGTCTATGAGCGGCAAAGGTAATGTGCCGGAGCGTGGCGGCGTACCAGGCGACCTGCTTATTCAGATTGAGGAAGAAGCACATCCAACGCTGAAGCGTGAGGGCAACAACGTTATCTTCGACCAGTATATCAGCTTTGTAGATGCGGCCTTAGGTGCAGAAATAGAAGTACCGACGATTACGGGCAAAGTGAAAATCACTATCAAACCAGGTACGCAAAGCGGAGAAATTTTCAGGCTGCGTGGCAAAGGTGTGCAGGATATAAACGGCTACGGAAAAGGCGACCAGCTGATTCACGTAAACGTATGGACGCCGAAGTCGTTGAGTAGCGAGGAAAGAGCTACGCTGGAAGGCCTGCGCGATTCCAACAACTTTGCACCACACCCGGGCAAAAACGAGAAAGGCTTTTTTGAGAAGGTGAAAGACTACTTCCAGTAAGTAGCAGTCATATATAAAACAGGCCCTGTTTCTTTCGGTGAGGAGCATGGCCTGTTTGTTTTACTGGCTTAACACAGTGCACGCTCTTGCTGTGTCTTTTGATCAGCAAGTAAAATAGTAACTTCGGGCTAGCCGGGGTTACTCAGGATGGACTTTCGTCTGACGTGTCGTCTGAAGCACTATTTTCACGGCTGCAAAGTTAAATAAATCATACCTCTTCACTTACTTTTATGACAGTAACTCCAGACAAAGGCGAGTTAGAAGTCACAGTGGTCTTTCCCCGGGTACTTAAAAGTAAATTTTCCTTTTTTGATGACTAATGAATCTAAAAGATTATCTTCATTATAAAGAGTTCCTGAAAAAGAGCCTTTGATGCCTGGGATGGTTCTCCGTTCTTTTAGAGGAATTTCATTGACTTGAATTATGAATGGCCTTCTGGAAGGGTCGTTCACATATCGCTTGGGATTTCCCATTGACTGTTGTATCTGGAAGATAATGTATGACGCATCTATACCCTCTTTATAAGAGCCATATAAAGGATAGGTGCCCGGTTTCGTTACGTTCATCACCCGCATGCGAAGCAGGTTTTCGCTATAGGCATCAGCTCTTCCTGTTGGGTCGCGGTAGGCATAAATAGTGTAAACAGGAGCACTCCCGTAATGAGAAAAACTATAAGAATAGGTACTAACACACGTATCCTCTTTTGATTGGAAAGGAGTCCATAACCGATCATTTACCTCCATCGAAAATGAGTCAACTGGCACTCTGGCTTCAGGCTCCTCATCTTTGCAACTCATCAGCAATAGAAGTAATAAAACTATGCTGTAGGGGGCTGTACCCTTCACTCTTGAATATGCCATTGTAGTATTAAATCTAAATATAAAAGGAATTTCTGTCACTGTTCAATTTTTTCACTATATAATATAAATTATTTAGTGAAAAACTCTATACAATGGGGTATATTTATTATTTCACTCTGGCTGGCTCTACGCTGAAGGATACTCGACCAGTAGGGTATTATCTGATAAGATGTATAGGCGTTTTTCCCATAGTTGAACCTGTATAAGGTAATTTAATTAATTTCATCTGGTTATAAACGGCCTTTGTCGATATAAATACAAGGGAATGTCTATATTGTTGCTGCTTTCAATATAGAAAGGTAATTTTGGACACATCTAAAAGAATATCAGCTTTGAGCATTCTTAAAATTGAAGGCGTAACTAAAACCTACGCTAACCACGTGGCACTCGATAATGTCAGCTTTGAAATTCCGAAAGGCTGTATTTTTGGTTTGCTCGGCCCAAACGGTGCCGGGAAAACCTCGCTCATCCGCATCATCACCCAAATTACAGGGGCTGACAGTGGCAAAATATTCTTTAAGGGAGAGCGGCTCAAGCCAGACCACATTAAAGACATAGGATACCTGCCGGAGGAGCGTGGCCTCTACAAGAAGATGAAGGTGGGGGAGCAACTGCTCTACCTCACGCAGCTCAAAGGCCTGAGTAAATCTGATGCGACAGCGCGTATTAAAGCCTGGGTAGACCGATTTGAAATACGCGAATGGCTCGGCAAGAACATCGAAGACTTATCGAAAGGCATGCAGCAGAAGGTGCAATTCATTGCTACTGTCTTGCACGAGCCTGCGCTTATCATCCTTGATGAACCCTTCTCCGGCTTCGATCCTATAAATGCCAACCTCATAAAAGACGAGATCCTGCGCCTGCGCGATAACGGAGCCACCATTATTTTCTCCACGCACCGCATGGAGTCGGTAGAGGAGCTTTGTGATAATATTGCGCTCATCAACAGGGCGCAAAAAGTGCTGGACGGGCCTGTAAAGGAAATAAAAGACACCTATAAAACCGATACGTTTCAGGTAATAGGGAACGGCAGGCTATTGATTACGTCTCCGGACTTCCAGGTGATGGAGCAGCACGATAACCATGGCGTTTTCAGGGCTAATATCCGGCTGCTGAATAACACGACACCCAATGACCTGCTGCGTTACCTGATTCAGCGCGTGGAGATACATTCTTTTATAGAGCTGGTGCCGAGTATAAACGATATTTTCATTCAAAAAGTAAAGGAGACACATCATGTCTAAAGTTTGGTTGATTATACAGCGGGAATACCTGACGCGTGTCCGTAAAAAAAGCTTCATCATCATGACGCTGCTGACACCCATCCTGCTGGCTGCTTTCATGATTTTGCCGGGTCTGCTTATCACCATGTCCGGTGACACGGAGACGGTGATGGTGCTGGACGAAAGCGGCCTGTTTGAAGATAAGTTGCAGGACAAAGAGGACCTGAAGTTTATTCCGCTGGCAGGGTCGCTGGAGCAGGCGAAAATGGCTTATCAGGAAACGGATTATACAGCCCTGCTTTACATCCCTGAGATGTCGATTGACAATCCGCAGGGCATTACCTTGTACGGGAAGAAAAACACCAGCCTGCAAACACAGGTTCGACTGGAGAACACGCTGGAGAAAGAAATAGAGAACCAGCGCTTCCTGGCATCCGGCCTAGACCGGGAGACGCTGGATAAAATTGAGGCCAATGTAAAGTTGAACACTATAAACTTAAGCGATGAAGGCGAGAGAGACAACAACGCCATTATTACCTCCATTGCCGGAGTAGCCGGGGCCGTTATCATCTACTTCTTCATTTTTATGTATGGCGTCCAGATTATGCGGGGAGTAATAGAGGAAAAAACAAGCCGTATTGTGGAGGTGATGATATCGTCTGTGAAGCCTTTTCAGCTGATGATGGGTAAAATTATGGGTATTGCTGCGGTAGGCCTGACACAGTTTCTGCTCTGGATTGTACTTTCCTTTATAGCCGTAACAGCTGTTTCTGCTGCTTTCGGAATAGATGCCGCGCCGTCGCCGGCAGCACAGTTTGCAGCAGGGCAGGCCGCCGCGCAAGGGGAGGAAGAGTCAACAGCAACAGCTACGGTAGACAACCCGGCAGGAGAGAACGAGGTGGCTAACACCATCAGCGATGTAAAACGCAGTTTTGCTAACCTGAACATTGCCTTGATTTTTGGCTGCTTCCTTTTTTACTTTCTGGGAGGCTATCTACTCTACGGATCCCTCTTCGGAGCCATTGGAGCAGCCGTAGACAACGAAACAGACACGCAGCAGTTCATGATGCCCATCACGATTCCGCTGATTATTGCGTTCATCATGTCGTATTCTGTCGTGCTGAAAAACCCGGATGGACCGGTGGCGTTCTGGATGTCGATTATCCCGCTCACTTCCCCGATTGTGATGATGGTGCGGGTGCCCTTTGGCGTGCCCGCCTGGGAACTGCTGCTCTCGATGGCGCTGCTGATAGCTGGCTTTATATTTACCACCTGGATTGCGAGCCGCATTTACCGCGTCGGTATCCTGATGTATGGCAAAAAAATCAACTACAAAGAACTGTCGAAGTGGTTGTTCTATAGAGTATAAATAGCTGATAGAAACCAAATAAAGTATAAGCATAGCCGGTGCCTGAGGTGCCGGCTATTTTTTTGTAAATTGTGTGGATAATTATCATTAACTGAATGAGAAGACTGTCAATCCTAATACTGTTACTCCTCATGGTTACAGCTGTTACCTCTGCTCAAGATAAAGACAAGCCTGCCTATCGGCTCTTCACGAAGAGCGGTAAAAGTGTAAACTATGGCAAGATGCTGAAAAAGTTGAAGGAGGCCGAGGTAGTACTCTTCGGGGAGCAGCACAATGACCCGATTGCGCATTGGCTGCAGTTGGAACTGGCGAAGGATTTACACCAGGCACACCCGCAGAACTTTGCCATAGGAGTAGAGATGTTCGAGACAGATGTGCAACTGGTGCTAAACGAGTACCTGGCAAACCTGACGCCGGAAAGCAACTTTGAACAGGAGTCGCGGCCGTGGCCCAACTACACGACAGATTACAGGCCTGTGTTGCGCTATGCCAAAGAGAAGGGTATACCAGTTATAGCTACCAACGTACCGCGTCGTTATGCCGCCATGGTATCAGCAGGTAGTTTAAGTGCGCTGGGAGGTATTTCGGAGGAAGCCAAAAAATACATCGCGCCGCTGCCGATACAGATGGACACAAACCTGCCGGGATATAAGCGCATGATGGGTATGTTCGGGAGCAGTACGCACGGCAATACAAAAAGCGAGAACATAGTGCAGGCTCAGGCGCTGAAAGATGCCACCATGGCGCATTTTATACTAGAGCAGGTAAAGCAAGGTAAAAAGTTGCTCCACATCAACGGCGCCTATCACTCAGATAATTTTGAAGGCATTGGCTGGTATCTGAAGCAGGGACAGCCACAGCTAAAAACGGGCACCATTACCACTGTGCTGCAAGAGGACCTAGACAAACTATCAAAGGAAAATAAAGCGAAAGCAGACTTTATAATTGTAGTGCCCGCCAGCATGACACGGACATTCTAGTGAGCTTCATTGCTATTGCTCAAAAACAAGACCTCGCAACGTGCGCAGCTCCTGTGAGGTCTGATAACCTTAAAACAACAAAGCCCCGCCAAATGGCCGGGCTTTGCTTATTGAAGAGAAAGAAGGTTTCTGCTTATGCGGAGAAAGAGCTACCGCAACCGCAAGTGCTCTTCGCCTGCGGGTTGCTAAACGTAAAGCCTCGTGCGTTCAGGCCATCCTGGAAGTCAACTTCCATGCCTATCACGTACATGCCATGCTTCTTGTCCATGATAAGGGTCAGTCCATCTAAATCATAAGTCTCATCAGAATCCTTTGGCTTATCAAAGCCAAGCAGGTAAGACATGCCGGAGCATCCGCCGCCTTGCACACCAACGCGCAAGCCGTATTCTGCTGGTACATTCTTTTCCTGCATTATATTTCTAGCCTCCGCTAAGGCCTTTTCAGTCAAAGTGATAGGTGCAGTTTTAGTTTCTGTTGCCATAGTGTATGCTCTTTTATTTGTAGCCACAAACTTACACAATTCTCCTGAATTATGCTGCATGGCTATCTTGTCTACTCATTTAACAGCCAAACCAGCTGAATGATTCATGTATCTTCCGTTAATTTTTTACGATATTTAAGCTTTCATCAGACAACTAACATGAACGAATTTCTCATTTTTATTATAGACCTATTAAAAATCGCCCTGCCAGCTATTATCGTGGCGTTAGCCATGTACTACCTCGTGAAAAAGCACTACGAGCGGGATCATAAGATAAAGCTACTCGAATTGAGGCAAAAAAATGCAGAGGTAGTGCTGCCGATTCGTTTGCAGGCCTATGAGCGCATTGTGCTGTTGCTGGAGCGTATCACGCCAAGTAACCTGCTGTTGCGGGTAGGTGGCGCCGGACAGACGGCTGCCGAATACCACCGGGTGCTGCTCAACGAAATCCGAAATGAGTTTAACCACAATATGTCGCAGCAGGTGTACATGACGGAGCAGGCCTGGCAACAGGTAAAGCATGCCCGTGAAGATGTGGTAAACCTGATTAACAAAACATATAAGGAACTGCCTGAAAACTCCCGTGGCACAGATCTGGCCAAGCGCATTCTAGAGACTGTGCTGGCAACGGAACAGGACCCGACCTCCCGCGCGCTCACTTATGTGAAGCAGGAGATAGGGCAGGTATTTTGAGTTAGAGAGTTTGGGAGTTAGAAAGTTAGAGAGTTAAAAAAAGGGAAGAGGTAGAACGGCTCACGTTCTACCTCTTCCCTTTCTTGTCATATCCTTCAGTTTAATTACTCAAACAGCTCTTTTAACTTTTCTACCAGGGCCTTTACCTGTTCGGGGCTGTGGGCGGGGAAGTTGGCGATGCGGATCTGGCTTTCTTTGTACTTGCCGTAGCCGCTGCCTACTGCCATGTTAAACTCAGCTAAACGCTTGTTTACCTCCGATGCCGGTACAGTTGTGTTGGCCACAATGGTAGTGGGAGAGCGGTGTTGCGGGTTTTCTACCGCGGGCGTAAATGTCTTGCTCTGCTCCAGGTAATTATATACTAGGCTGGCTTTGGCTTCTGTTTCCTTTCTGATTGCCTCCACGCCTTTGCTGTTCATGTCCTCTACTACTTTGCCCAGTAGGTAAATGTCCAGCACGTTGGGTGTTTCCACCGTTTGGTTAACTTTGGCTTTGCTCAGCACAGCTGGTATACTGTGGTAAGAGCCGATAGTCTGGCCTTGAGCAGCCAAGGCTTCTGCCTTAGCAATGCAACGGTCGTTCAGGAGCCATACACCCAAACCAGCCGGAAGGCCGAAGCACTTCTGCACGGAAAAATAAACAGCATCTACTTTCGAAAAATCGAAAGCAGGGTATGGCAGCGAAGAAACAGCATCTACATAAATTAAGGCGTCCGAAGAAGCTTTTTCCCGGAAATGGTTGATTTCAGCCACAGGCATAGCGGCTCCGGAGCTTGTTTCGTTCTGTATAAGCGCTACCAATTCCGCGGATGCAGGCACTGTAATACTTGCCACGTCAAAACCCTCGCTGAACGGCACCTCGTGCTTTTGCGCCTTCAGCCCCAGTTCCTGCGCCGTTTCAAAAAAGCGTGCCGAGAATGAGCCGTTCACCAGGTGAAAGCTCTCCTGCTGCACCGTGTTCTGAATAGCGCGTTCCCATACTTCCGTCGCTGATGCCAGGAACAGCACTTCATAGTTATCTGGCAGCTGCAACAGCTGTCGTAGCCCTTCCACCGCATGCGCGAATATCTCCTGAAACTGCTTGCTGCGGTGCGAAATACTGCCAATCTTCTCCTCTAACGCCGTGTGCATGTGCTGCGGCACGGTAGGGTACAGCTCCGATGGCCCGGGGGTGAAGTATACTTTGTTGTTCATTTCTCCTGCGTCGTGATACGTGCTACCTGATTTGTTAATACAACATGCGGAACTTGATGGTGTGTGCTACACCCCGCATGTCATTAACCAGTTGTTTGTCATACTTCTTATTCACGTCAGTAATCACGTAACCTACATGCTCATTTGTTTTAAGGTACTGGCCCAGGATGTTTACTTGGTTCTTTGCCAGCACATTATTAATGTCGGCCAGCACGCCTGGCACATTTTGATGTATGTGAATGAGGCGATGCGCGTTTTTCAGTTCCGGCAACTGGATATTCGGGAAGTTGACGCTTTGGTAGGTATTGCCTGAGTTAATATAGTCCATAATGCGGTTAGGCACAAAGTTGGCAATATTCACCTGTGCCTCAGACGTACTGCCACCGATGTGTGGGGTAAGAATCACGTTGGGCAGGCCGCACAGTTCACTCACAAAAGGCTCGCTATTTGTGGCGGGCTCTTGCGGGAATACGTCTACGGCTGCGCCGCGCAACTTGCCTGATTTTAGGCTCTCTACCAGTGCCTGAATGTCCACGACGTGGCCGCGGCTCAGGTTCAGGAAAATGGCACCGTCCTTCATGGCGGCAAACTCCTGCGCTCCGAAAATATTTTTGTTTTCCGGGCGGCCGTCCACGTGCAGTGTCACAAAATCAGCCTTCTCCAGTAGCTCACGGAGGGTGTCGCATTTGCGCGCGTTACCCAACTGCAACTTCTCTACTACATCGTAGTAGTACACCACCATGCCCATCGCTTCCGCCAGCACGGATAGCTGTGCCCCGATGTTGCCGTAGCCTATAATGCCCAATTTCTTGTCGCGGACCTCATAACTACCTGTGGCCGACTTGTCCCAGGTACTTTCGTGCATTTTGCTGCTCTTGTCTACAATGCCACGGCTCAGCATAATAATTTCTCCAATAGCCATTTCCACTACGCTGCGGGTGTTGCTATAGGGTGCATTGAATACCGTTACGCCGGCTTTGAGGCATGCATCCAGGTCAATCTGGTTCGTGCCGATGCAGAAGGCCCCAACGCTCATAAGGCGGTTGGCATGCTCCAGCACCTTGCGGGTTACGTGTGTTTTGCTCCGGATGCCCAGTATCGAAACATTCTGTATTTTCTCACAAAGCTCCTCCTCGCTCAGGGCACCTGCAATGGTTTCTACTTGGTACCCTTCGTGCCGGAACATCTCTACTGCCCTTGGGTGAATGTTCTCCAGCAGCAGTACGCTTATCCTGTTTTTGGGGTAGGAGATAGCCATTGGCAACTTGTTCTGGTACAGAAATTCATCTAAGCTTGGGGCAATGTGTTCTGCCTTCGCCAGCACGCTGTCGCGGGACACGTTTTCAGTGAAAGCATAGAACTTGTTAGCTAGCCCGGCTTCTTTGATCTCATAGTCTGTATAGCCATCACCGATAACATAGACATCGCCCGTGAGTGCCAATTGCTCCAGCAGCTTGATTTTTCCTTTATCAAGGCTAAGCACGTTTTTCTCATCAAAGCCGATGATATTTCCGTTGTCGTCTAACTTGAAGGTGTTGGCGTAGATATTCTCTTCTTTGATGCCGTATTGCGTTACAATAGGCGTGATAAATTCCTTGAACCCGCTTGATACAATAAAAATCTGGTCTGAGTACTCTTTCAGGAACTCTTTGTTTCTGCGCACGGATTGAGAGACTTTATCCTGCAATACATTAATAAGCTGTGGCAGGTGTTTCTGATGTGCCTTTAGCAGGTCCAGGCGCTTACGCAAACCCTCTGCAAAAGAACTCTTCCCGGCCATGGCGCTGTCTGTCAGTTCTTTTACCTGCTGCAGTATACTTTCTTTCTGAGGGTCTCCCTCAAGTGATAACTCGCCTAGTTCGTCCAAGGCTTCTACTTTGGTGAAAGTACTGTCAAAATCAATGATGAAGTATTTGTCTTTGCTCATGTCTGTAATAAGGAATATAGGCTATACCTAAAAGCGCAGGTATAACAACAAGGGTAAGAGGGCATAAATATAAAAAAAAGAACTGGCAACTTATAAGATGCCAGTTCTTTTTGAATTTAAGTTTTTTATCAGATGATTGAATTTATAGTAATGCCAGTTGTGTATTGATGATTTTTTGATAAAAATCCTCATAGAGCGGCACAATTTTATCAACATCAAAATCTTTAGCACGCCGCAAAGCGTTTGCTTTAAAGCGAGGGAGGTTTTCATCATCCAGTACATATAAGGCCTTCTCCACCATTTCGTCTATAGCGCCAACCGGGCTTGTGAATCCTGTTTCGCCATCAACATTCAGTTCTGGTATACCGCCTGCATTAGTGGATACTACGGGCACCTCACAGGCCATTGCCTCCAGTGCGGCCAGGCCAAAGCTTTCCTTTTCAGAAGGCATCAGGAACAAATCTGCTATAGAGAGTACTTCTTCCACGGCATCCAGTTTCCCTAAAAAGCGCACATCCTGGCAAATCTGCAGCTCCCGGCAAAGCTTCTCCATCTTGGGTCGGTCCGGCCCGTCGCCCACCAAAAGTAATTTGCTTGGGATTTGCTGGCGCACTTTCGCAAAAATCCGAATAACATCCTCCACGCGCTTCACCGCCCGGAAGTTGGAAGTATGAACCAACAGCTTCTCTTCACTCGGGGCAATAGCCATACGGAAGTGCTCTCTCTTCTGGCGCTTAAACTTCTCAAGATTGATAAAGTTAGGAATCACTTCAATATCCTGCTCAATGTCGAAGTAGTCGTAAGTTTCGGAGCGCAGGCTATCAGAAACCGCTGTTACTCCATCCGATTGATTGATACTGAAGGTAACCACCGGCTCAAACGAAGCATCCTTGCCCACCAGTGTAATATCTGTGCCATGCAGGGTGGTGATAACCGGAATACTGATGCCCTTTGTCTTGAGGATCTGCTTCGCCATAAAGGCCGCTGAAGCATGCGGAATAGCGTAATGCACGTGCAGCAGGTCCAGCTTCTCAAAGCGTGCGATATCCACCATTTTACTGGCCAGTGCCAGTTCGTAGGGTGGGTACTGGAAGAGCGGGTAAGTAGGTATAAATACTTCGTGGTAAAAAAGGTTCTCGCTGAAAAGGTCGAGGCGTGCAGGCTGGCTGTATGTAATAAAGTGCACTTTGTGGCCCTTCAGAGCTAGCGCCTTGCCAAGCTCTGTGGCCACCACGCCGCTACCGCCAAATGTAGGGTAACAAACTATGCCGATTCTCATTTTCTGAATATATAAAAAACAAAAGTGCAGCCAACTAACGTGACTGCACCTGCTAAACTACCAATTATCTTTTATGTTTTAGGAATCATCGCTTTATAAACCACATCGTGTATCCTGGTCCGGATGTTATACTTCAGCAGTCTGTTATTGCCGCCATCCGGGAATACTCTGTTAGAGAGGAAGATGTAGATGAGCTTGTTCTCCGGGTCTACCCAGGCACCTGTTCCTGTAAAGCCTGTATGACCAAACGTACTCATAGGAGCCAGGTCTGAGGTAGGGCCGTGGCCTTCCGGTTCTGGTTTATCCCAGCCAACGCCACGGCGGCTATCTTTTGAGTTCCGCTGTGAAAATTCTGTGACCACGTTAGAGTTAAAATACTTGTGCCCGCCATAGTTGCCGTTGTTCAGGTTCATCTGCATGAGAACGGCCAGGTCGTTGGCGTTGGAGAACAACCCGGCATGCCCGGCCACGCCGCCCAGCATAGCTGCACTCTGGTCGTGCACGCTACCCCAAATCAGGTTGTGGCGGAAATACTTGTCATCTTCCGTCGGGGCAATTACATCGCGGGAGTGCTTAAGCAGTGGCTTATACGTCATAGTACTCAAGCCAAGAGGGGCATAAAAGTTCTGATCCATGAACTCATCCAGCGGCTGGTTCAGCATTCTCTCTGCCACACGCTTCAGCACGTAGAAGTCAAGGTCGCTATACTTGTACTCATGGCCCCTTCCGCCTTTTTTAGCTGGCAGCATCCTGGATTTCACCGTCCAGGTCCAGAGTGAGTCTTCCATTGTTTTGATAGAGTAAAAACCTGGAATCACTTCGTTCGGGTAAGAATCTGAGCGGTTGCTGGCATAAAACATATTCTTGGTTTCCAAAGAGGCTGATGTCTTTTGCCAGTTAGGCAAACCAGCCAGTAAACCCGCCTGGTGCGTCAGTACGTCGCGCAGCACAATACTTTCCTTATTTGTTCCTTTCAACTCTGGAAGGTAAGTAGATACTTTTGCATCAATGTTGATTTTGCCCTGGTCTTTCAGGAACATAATAGCCTGTAAGGTAGCCGCTACTTTTGTAATAGAGGCAACATCATATACAGTATGCTTCGTGACAGGCTTTTGCTTTTCGTAGGTATAGTGGCCGTAGGATTTGTCAAAGATTACGGTTCCGTCTTTTACCACCAGCACCTGTGCGCCCGGAGTGGCGGCATAGGTTATCGCCTCTGTGGCAATATTGTCAATCTGCTGTAATACTTTTGAGTCCATGCCCACGCTTTCCGGGGTGCCATACTTCAGGCGGCCTATCGCTTGTGTTGCAACGCCAGTGCCTGACTTATAAGCAGCTGAGGCAGTTACAGGAAGTTTGCCTTTGGCTGCACGTGCACCAAATAGTGCCTGTGGCACCAGCATCTGCGCAACAGGGTTATCTTCATACCCACACACGAGCCAGTTGCTACCTTCAAAGAACTTGAGGCTATAGGCATTGCCCATTACCACTACCACGACCTTCTTGTTGGTGCGCTCCTGCAGGTACTTAATAAAGGCTCGGGTGCCAACACCTATACCAAAGTTTTTGGCAGGTGTGAAGTTCATGTTATGAATACTCACCACCACCAGGTCATTGTCTTTCAACTGCGGAATAACCTTCGTGAAAGCGGAGTCAGGTGCAAAGCGATCAGGTATAGTAAATTTATTCAGTGGTGCGTAATTTCCCAGTGTTTCCTGGAACATGTTGTTTGCAGGAGCACCGATAGCTACGGAGGCAATACTTAAGGTGTCGAGGTTGCGGAAAGGAAGCAAATTGCTTTTGTTCTCTACTACTGTTACAGAATGCTCATAAAGCTGCTCCTGCACAACGGTGCTAAGTGGCCGGTCTATGTCTTCCTGAAGGTTATCCAGTGCAACTGGCTTGTAGTTGTTAAGCCCCGCCCAGTACTTAGCATGCAGAATTTTCCTTACATGCTGGTCTACTTCGTCCTGCGTCAGTTGTTTAGTGGCAATGGCTTCCTTTATCTTTGTAATGGCGGTTGGTACATCCTCCGGGAAGAGCAGGACATCATTTCCAGCCATCAGCGCCTTTAAATCTACCACACCCGGCTTATAGTAGCGGCTCACCGCTTTCATGTTCAGGGCATCGGTAAACACTAAGCCCTTGTATTTCATCTTCTCCTTTAAAAGGCCTGTTACCAGTGGTCGGGACAGCGTAGTGGGGAGGTTGAGGGTGGAGTCAATGCTTGGCATATACAGGTGCGCCACCATCACGCCCATTACGCCAGCTTCAAAGGATTTTTTGAAGGGATGAAGTTCTACCTCTGTCAGGCGCTTTATATCGTGCGGCACAACGGGCAGGGAGAGGTGGGAGTCGGTGTCAGTGTCGCCGTGGCCGGGGAAGTGCTTGGCTACCGCCATTACACCGTGGTCCTGCAGGCCCTTGATGTAAGCAATGCCGTGGCGGGTAACCTCTTCTGTGGATTCTCCGAAGGAACGGCTTCCGATAACCGGGTTCGTGGCATTCACGTTCACGTCCAGCACCGGTGAGAAGCTCACGTTCACGCCCAGGCGCTTCATCTTCAGGGCAATTTCGCGGCCCATCAGGTAAACATACTTTTCATCAGTAATGGCGCCCAGGGTCATCTGGCGGGCAAAGTGCATGCTGCTGTCTAAGCGCATGTTCAGGCCCCACTCCGCATCCATGGCAATGAGCATAGGTACCTTCGCCTGGCGCTGGTAACGGTTTGTAAGAATAGCCTGGCGCATAGGGCCGCCCTGCATGAACATGATGCCCCCAACGCCATAGCGGCTCACAAGGGTATCTATGCCACGGAAATGCTTTTCGTTTTTATTAGAATAGGCAGCCACCATAAACAGCTGGCCGATGCGCTGCTCAGGAGAGAGTGTCGTCATGACGCTGTCAACCCAGTTTTTCTCTTCTTCATTGACGACCACTTCCTCTGACGGCTTTAACGACATCAGTGGCCCCACTGCGAGAAAAACGAGTATCAACAACCCTAAACTAAAACTCTTCAACATCCTGTGCTACTTTATTTATAATTGGAACAAGTCAAAATTAAGCCTAATTTTGCAAAAGGCGGCTCGGAAAAACAGACTAATTTTCAGAGGTGATACACATTTCTTTCACTAGTCTGATAAAAGGCAGAGAACCTATTGCCTGCCTGTAAGCGAACGCGGCTTCAAAGAGTAGCTTTATAAGCTAACGCCACGATCCCCAGCATCGACACATGCACATTTGCTATATATATAGACGAAAATGAAAGCAAATCGTTAGCTGATGTTCCTGCCTTTTTTTAATTCGGTCTCTAATTTAATAATAAATTTGATTCCGAATAAGTTCTGTTTTTACATATTTAGTAAGAGCAATAATTCTGCCGTAAAAGCCTGAATTAACTAATAAAGCTAGAAAATAATATATATAAATAAGGAGTTAGAGAACCGGATGCCCGACATCATACATTTACTGCCTGATTTCCTTGCCAACCAGATTGCTGCCGGTGAAGTGGTGCAACGCCCTGCCTCGGTGGTGAAGGAACTGCTGGAGAATGCCGTGGATGCCAAAGCGACCAGTGTTCAGGTAATAGTGAAGGAGGCAGGCAAGCAGTTAGTACAGGTGGTGGACAACGGCATCGGTATGTCAGAGACAGACGCTCGTATGTGCTTTGAGCGCCACGCCACTTCTAAAATTGCCACTACCGAGGACCTTTTCCGCATCCGGACAATGGGTTTCCGGGGCGAGGCCATGGCCTCTATCGGGGCGGTGGCACAGGTAGAGCTTAAAACAAAGCCACAAGGCGCCGAAGCCGGAACAAAGCTCTTGGTCGAGGGTTCAGTGGTAGTGTTGCAGGAGCCCGCCGCAGTGCCCGGAGGAACCTCCATTGCAGTAAAGAACCTGTTTTATAATGTGCCAGCCAGGCGCAATTTCTTGAAGACCAATGCAGTAGAGATGCGCCATATCCTGGACGAGTTTCAGCGGGTGTCGTTGGCCTATCCTGAAGTAACTTTCACGCTGCACCATAACGATACAGAGGTGTTCAACCTGCCTGCCGGTAAGCTAAGCCAGCGTATTGTGAGCATATTTGGCAGCAACTATAAAGAGCAGATGGCCTACTGTGAGGAAGATACCACCTTTCTGACGGTGAAGGGATATATCGGCAAGCCAGAGCACGCGAAGAAAACACGGGGAGAGCAGTTCTTCTTTGTAAACAACCGCTTTGTGAAGAGCGGCTACCTGAACCACGCCGTTATGACGGCTTTCGAGGGCCTGGTGCCGAAAGAGAACCACCCTTTCTATGTGCTGTTTATCGAGCTGGATCCGGAGAAAATTGATATCAACGTACATCCAACCAAAACCGAAATAAAGTTTGAGGACGAGAAAACAGTGTATGCCATTGTGCATGCTGCTGTGAAAAAAGCCTTGGGTGCTTATAATATTGCCCCATCGCTGGATTTTGAAGGCGATGTGAACTTTGCCCCGTTGCAACCGATACGTGTGCAGGGTGGCTTTAATGAATTTGACCCGGATAATAGACCCAGAAGCGGCGGGAGCACAGCTTTCCCCGATTTCACGCCACCTGCTTCTTTCAGGAGAGCTACTTCTAAAGGCTGGGAGCAACTTTATGAACCTATGCGGGAGCAGCCGCTGGAGGAGGAAGGTACTACTTCGGCCTCCTCCGGAATGGGCTTGCTGGATGATGCCTTCGCTGCAACGGACATACCGGCCGCTTCTTCAAACAAAGCCATACAGATACACCAGAAGTATTTACTGGTGCAGGTAAAGTCCGGGGTGATGATCATCGACCAGCAGGCGGCGCAGGAGCGTATCTTGTATGAGAAGTACATGGTCTCGCTGCAAAAGAAAACAGGCGCCTCGCAGGCGCTGCTGTTTCCGCAGACGGTGCAGCTTTCTCCGGCGGATGCCAACCTGATGCATGAATTGGCGGGAGAGTTCAAAGACATGGGCTTCCTGTTCGAGGATTTTGGTGGTAACACTATCATTCTTAATGGTATACCAGCCGATGTGCATGCTGTAAACGAAAAAGAGCTGCTGGAAGAATTAATTGAGCAGTATAAAAACAACTTGACCTCCTTAAAGCTTGATAAGCGTGAGAACCTGGCCCGGTCTATGGCCCGGCGTCTTGCATCAAGGTCTCTATCACGTATGTCGGACCTTGAGATGAATTCTCTCGTAGATAAACTTTTTGCCTGCCAGGTGCCAAATTATGCCCCGGGTGGGCAGAAAACGCTGGTTATCATGCAGCTTGGCCAGCTGCACGATCTTTTTATGAAAGGCTGAATTAGATTGCATCATTGTTGATTGTTAAATTGTTGTTTTGGAAACCCTAACCGGGTTAAGAGCAGGTTTAAATTTTGTTTTGAAAGCATACATTTGCAGCATCAAAAATAAAGGCCAAACCTGCTTCAGAATCTCCAAAGCAATATTTTGAACAGGTACCAGCTTTAAGTTGTCACTGAGGCGGGATTTATATTTCTAAAAGAAAATTCGCATGTTTAATATTACCCCAATGGTCAGGAATCTCCTGATCATTAATGTGGTTGTGTACTTATTGCAACTTAGTGGCGTAATCAGTATCGAAACTTTCGCGTTGCATTACTTTGGCTCTGATTATTTCCGGCCCATTCAGTTGTTTTCGCATATGTTTATGCATGGCGGCTGGGGGCATCTTTTCAGCAACATGTTCAGCTTGTTTATATTCGGGCCTATGCTGGAGCGTTTCTGGGGGCCACAGCGGTTTCTGGCCTTTTACCTAATCACAGGTTTAGGCGCCAGCCTTTTATACTCGGGCGTGCGTGGTTACGAGCTAAACCAGTTGGAGGAGGAAACAGTGAGCTATATTGCTAACCCTGACCCCACACGCTTTTATAATTATATGGAGGATCATTTTTCTGGTGGTTATGAGCAGGGGTTTGCCGTAGAATACCGACGCAATCCCGATAACCCTTCTTATATAGAAGAAAGCAAGGAAGCCGTGCGTTATGTGTTCAGCCGGATGTATAACAGCCCGATGCTGGGGGCCTCAGGCGCTGTTTTCGGGATATTGATGGCCTTTGGCCTGCTGTTCCCCAACCTGGAACTGATGCTGCTGTTTCTGCCTATACCTATAAAAGCGAAGTACTTTGTGCTGTTTTATGGTGCCTACGAGTTATACTCGGGCTTCAACCGGATGCCTGGAGACAACGTAGCACACTTTGCGCACCTTGGAGGTATGCTCTTCGCGTATATACTTGTGAAGATGTGGCAGCGAAACGATTATCAGGATAATTTTTAAAAACAATGAGCATCCTTGAAGATATAAAGTACAATTTCCGTCAGTCCAGCAACACATTGAAGCAACTCATCATCATCAATGTCATTGTATTTGTGGTGCTGATTGTGTTGCGTACGATCCTGGTTTTAACAGGCGGGTCAGGGATATACGACCTGATAATGCGCTACCTGGCGCTTAATTCTTATCCTCTCACCTTCATTACCCGTCCCTGGACGCTGATTACCTATTTCTTTACACATGAGGGCTTTCTGCACATCATCTTTAACATGCTGAACCTATACTGGTTCGGGCAGATAGTGCGCGAGTACCTGGGCGAGAAAAAGCTGCTCAGCCTGTACGTGCTGGGTGGTTTAGCGGGAGGAGTGCTGTACCTGCTCTGCTACAACTTTATACCTTATTTTGCTGACCGTGCCGCTTATTCTATGATGATTGGAGCCTCTGCCAGTGTGCTGGCCGTTGTGGTAGGAGCTGCAGTCTTGTTGCCTAACTATGCCTTTAACCTGATCCTGATTGGCCCTATCAAGATAAAGTATATTGCTGCCTTCCTGGTGCTATTGTCTATCTCCGGTGCCGTTGGCGATAATGCCGGTGGTAACATTGCCCACATAGGAGGAGCCGTTCTAGGTTGGGCGTTTATCAAGCAACTGCAGCGAGGCAATGACATGGGCCGGCCGATACATGCTGTTATTGACTTCTTCTCTGGCTTGTTTAAACGCAGGCCAAACCTGAAGGTAACACACCGCCGTTCAACAACGGCCTCTTCTACTCCCACTAATCCCACTAACGGGAGCAAGTCCACTTTTGGCCAGGCAGGCAAGCCCAGCCAGAACGAGATTGACCGTATCCTGGATAAAATATCAAGTTCCGGCTACGAAAGCCTTTCGAAAGATGAGAAGCAGAAGCTCTTTCAGGCAAGTCAGAAAGATTAAAGCCAAACGTTATCCTGAAGATGTAAGACCTACTCTATGCCTGTTTTCCAAAACACACCAGAAGAATGGCAGCGGCTGGATTGGTCTATCCTGCAGAATGGCTACGTTTGCCTTTACTCCCGCCCGGAGTTCCTGCTCATAGACATCAGCTGGTTCCGGAAAGAGCGCTACAGAGTACATGAACTTGATTGCTCCAGGTGGGAGGAAGAGCAGAAAATGCACGACGAGCTGAAGCAGAAGCTAAGGTTTAAAGATACTTACGCAAGCAGCTTTAGTTCTTTAAAAGATAGCCTGAAGGAAATAGATATCACCGGCAAAGGCATGGTGCTGGTGCTGCACCACTTCGACACGCTGGAAAACGAAACGGCTCAGATTTTACTCGATATTTTATCCAAAGCCTCGCAATGGCACCTGCTGCTCGGGGAGCGGCTACTGACCCTGTTGCAGGTAGATGACTCGCAGATAATCTATGAACCAGTAGGAGCAAGGCCTGTTACCTGGAACCCGCACGAGTGGCTGGATATACCTTTATAAGGCTAGCCATTGAACCATATACCTGTACAACATAAAACAGCAGCGGCGCTCTCTTCAGATAGCGCCGCTGCTGTTTTAGTTTAAAGTTGGAAACGCCTAAGCGTTAGCAGACATCTTATCCAGCGCGTCCATCACTTCTTTCACGTGTCCGCGAGATTCCTCCAGCAGTTGCTTCTCCTCATCGTTCAGTTGCAGCTCAATCACTTTCTCGATACCGTTCTTGCCAAGTATAACCGGTACGCCGAGGTACACGCCATCAATGCCGTACTCGCCTTCCAGTTTCACACAAACCGGGAACACACGGCGCTGGTCACGCACAATGGCTTCTACCATTTGGGCAGCTGCTGCGCCCGGGGCATACCAGGCAGAGGTGCCCATCAGTTTCACCAGTTCGCCGCCACCTGTTTTAGTGCGCTCAATAATGGCGTTCAATTTGTCTTCTTCTATCAGTTCTGTTACCGGTATACCGCCCACGGTAGTGTAACGCGGAAGCGGAACCATGGTGTCGCCATGGCCACCCATCAGCACTGCCTGTATATCTTTTGGAGACACATTCAGCGCTTCAGCAAGGAAAGCGCGGTAGCGGCCAGTGTCCAGAATGCCAGCCATACCCATTACTTTGGTGCGTGGCAGTTTAGACGTAAGGTGCGCCTGGTACGTCATCACGTCCAGTGGGTTAGACACTACAATGATAATAGCGTTTGGTGAGTGCTTTACAACATTCTCCGTTACTGACTTCACGATGCCCGCGTTGGTCGAAATAAGGTCATCGCGGCTCATGCCCGGCTTTCTTGGCAAGCCGGACGTAATCACGACTACATCAGAGTCAGCAGTGCGGGAATAATCGTTTGTTACGCCAACGGTGCGGGTATCATATAAGTTGATAGGTGATTTTTGCCAGATATCAAGCGCTTTGCCCTCAGCAAAACCTTCTTTGATATCCACTAAAACTACTTCATTTGCGATTTCGCGGTAAGCCAGCACATCGGCGCATGTTGCCCCAACGTTACCTGCTCCAACTACAGTTACTTTCATTTCAGATATGTTTTATTTTGGTTTGAGATTCGGTTAACTTCTGTAAATCTAAGAAAATCCAAGTATTAACAAGCGGCAATCTGCTTTTTCGTATCAGGTATCACTTTTCGTGTTAAGTACCACGAAGCACGTATCACGACAAAATCTTGAAGCGCATTAAGTGCTGAAGGAGCAACTGTATCAGCCCTTCTATTATATTGCCTAAAGCTTAACTTAGAAGTCGTGCTACTTAATACGTGCTACGTGATTCGTGAAAAAGCTACGGCTTACGCTGCATCGTGATTTCCACTACCTTCTGTGTTTTATCAGTTACTTTAAAGCGATTATCGGGACGCAGCCCCACTACCCAGGCAATGGATTGCTCAGATACTAATACCAGTGTTTGTGGCTTAAGGTTAGCCGGCACTTTCTTATCTATCAGTAAATCGCTGATTTTCTTTTTCCCGTTCATGCCCAAGGGTACAAACCAGTCGCCTTCCTGCCACGCACGCAACTTTAATGGGAATTTCAGCTGGTCTGCATCCAGGGCTGCTACGTGCGGCTTGGTGTTCAGTTTATAACTGGCGGCATCTGCATACCGAAAGCTGAAGCTCATGTTGCCTGCTTCTACAGTCGTTTCTCCCTCCGCTATCATTATACTCCCAAAGCTGCTGATGTTCTTCGGGGTAATCACCAACTGGTCGCGATCTTTTACGAGGGTGTGGGTGGGGGAGTCGAACTGTTTGCCTGAGATGCCCTCCAGTGCCGCTACCAGTTCCAGCACCACGCTATAGCTGAAGTTGTAGGGGCGCAGCAGTTCGTGCAGCACCACTGGCAGGCCTGTTGCCTGCTGCAGGGGGGGCAGCGCGATATATATAGCTTCTTCTGCTTCTTTTGTACATTGCTGGCGCAGCTGATCTATATAAAGAGCCACAATGGCCTCGGCATGGCTTACCCGCTCAGCCGTGTGCTGCATGGTTTCCTCTAGGCTCGGGTTTATTTCCTTCAGTACCGGAATTACATCATGTCTGATTTTGTTGCGCTGGTACTTGGTGGTTTCATTCGAGCTGTCTTCGCGCCAAATAAGTTTGTTGGTGGTTACAAACTCATAGATGTCGTCTTTGGTGACCTGCAGCAGTGGACGGATGATGTAACCGTTCTTTGCGGGAATGCCATGCAGCCCTGCAATACCGGTGCCCTTGGTCAGGTGCAGCAATATGGTTTCGGTTGTATCGTTGCTATGGTGGGCTATCGCAATGTAGTCATAAGCCTTTTCCTGCCTAATGGTTTCGAACCACTGATAGCGAAGGGTGCGGGCTGCCATCTGCGTGGATAGTTTCTCCTGCTGGGCAAAGGCGCGGGTGTTAAAATTCTCTGTGAAAAAGGGGACATCGTACTTTTTGGCCAGCTTTTTGACAAATAGCTGATCAGCCTCGGCATCCTCGGCACGCAGCCCGAAGTTGCAGTGGGCAATAGCAAAGGTATACTTCAGCTGGTGAAGCACTTCGCAGAGCACGATGGAGTCGATACCACCGCTAACGGCAGCTAATATTCTGCTCTCAGGCTGGCAGAGCTGATGGAATTGTATGAAACCTGAAACTTTCTGTAGCATAAAGCAGCGACTGGTAAATTTTTTCTAATTTTGAAATGAATAGGATGAAGAAAGATGATATGATAAAGGATGGAAGGTTTTTTCTTTCCACCGTCCTTTGCCTTGCGTCTTTTTGTCTTTTGTATAAAACTAAATGAATAGCACAAAACTACTGTTTTCCCTTGTCTTTACCCTGATGACCTTAACGGTTTTAGGGCAGCAGCGGCCACAGCCACCACAAGGGCAGGCAGAGAAAGTACAGTTACAAGGAGCTGAGGACCTGATAGGCGGTACTTTTAATGGCCGCGAAATCGTAAAGCTTATCGGCAATGTGAAGTTTAAACAAAACGATGCTCTGCTGTATGCCGACTCTGTGTACCAGTACCGTGACGACACCAATATGCTGGAGGCCTTTGGCAATGTCCGCATCAACCAGGCTGACACAGTTACCCTGACAGGTAACCATATGATATATAATGGCACAAACCGAACCGCTAAAATGACCGGCAACGTAGTCATGCGCGATCCGCGCATGACTCTGACCACGCCGAGCCTGGACTATGACCTGAATACTAAAACCGCTGTGTATACCGAGGGCGGTGTTATTGTGGACCCGGAAAACCGACTGGAAAGCCGCAGAGGCTCCTACGACCTGAACAATAAACTATATACCTTCCAGCAGAACGTGAAGGTGACCACCAAAGACTACAACATCACCTCTGAAAACATGAAGTATAACACGCTTACCAAAGTGGTGTACTTTCAGGGGCCAACTGTCATCAAAGGGCAGCAGGGGGATCTATATGCCGAAGAGGGCAATTACAACACACTCACCAAGATTTCTAATTTCGGGCGCAATGCCTACATCCTCACGCCTGAGTACCGATTGGGCGGAGACAAGTTGTTCTACGACCAGAACACGGGGTATGGATACGCAGAGCAAAATGTGACCTTACGGTCGCTGAAGGACGATGTGACGATATACGGCCAGGTGGGCCGCTACTGGCGCGGGAAAGGAGAAGCCAAGGTATACGGCAACCCGGTGATGGAAACTTTCCTGGACCAGGATACACTCTATCTGTCAGCGGATACACTTTACTCCCGCGAAGCGAAGGATGCGAAGGCAGCCAGTATGATTTATGCCTACCCAAACGTGAAAATTTTCAAGTCTGACCTGCAGGGAAAGGCCGACTCGCTGAGTTATAACCGCACGGACTCTTTGATGCACCTGAATATAGCGCCTGTGCTCTGGAGTGACAACAGTCAAATGGTTTCAGATACTATCCACATGGAGCTGCGCAACAAGACCATCGACAGGATGTATATGTACAGCAATGCCTTCATTTCCTCAGAAGACTCGCTGAAGAACTACAACCAGGTAAAAGGCCGCGACATGACGGCCTATTTCCAGGATGGCAAGATAAAGCGGGTGAATGTAAACGGGAATGGGGAAAGCCTGTACTATGCCTTGCAGGGAGACACCTTGATGACGGGGATGAACAAAGCCATCTGCAGCGACATGGTGTTAAAGTTTGCTGAAAATAAACTGAAGACAATTTCGTTCCTGGTGCAGCCAGATGCCAACTTTGTGCCGCCGCATGAACTGAAGGAAGAAGACAAAGCCTTAGCGGGCTTTACCTGGATGGCAGAGTTGCGACCTACGAAGCAGGAGGTAACAGGAAAGCGTGCTGTTGTGGTAAAGCCCTCGGAAACACCGAAACAGCAAGCTCCTACAGCACAGGCAACCGGGAAAAAGAAAGCGGCTAAGAAGAAAAAATGAATGTTTACTCGTTCATCCGGCCTATCTTAAATTCATTTTTGTAAATCATACTGATATTGCATAATTTTGCCTGTTCATGAATAAAGGCTTTTTAAATACCGTCGCACTTTTTTGCCTGTTATTGCTGGCCAGTGGCTGCAGCAATTTTCAGAAACTTCTGAAGAGTAACGATGTCACAAAGAAATACCAGGCAGCCCTCGAGTATTACGAGAAGGAGGAGTATTACCGTGCCTCTCAGTTGTTAGACCAGGTAACACCGCTGTTAGCTGGTACGGGGGAGTCAGAGAAAGCCCTGTTTTATCAGGCGCAATCGCATTATCAGCAGGGCAACTACATCCTGAGCGATGCGTATTTCCGTAATTTCTATACAACGTATCCGCGAAGCCCCTTAGCAGAGGAGGCAATGTATATGCAGGCGCAGTCGCTGTATCAGCAGTCGCCAAGTTACCAGGAAGACCAGACACCGACCATCACCGCTATCACGGCTTTTGAGGAGTTTGTTACGCGCTTTCCTAATAGCGAGAACGTGCCGGAGGCTAACAGTAGAATTGAACAACTCTACTTAAAGCTTGACAGGAAGGAGTTTAACCAGGCGCGTTTATATTACCAGTTGCGTTACTGGCGCTCCGCTGTGGTGGCTTTCAATAATTTTCAGCGGGAGCATGCTTCTTCTCCTTACAGCGAGGAGGCAGCTTTTCTAAAGCTTGAGTCACAGTATCGCTATGCGATGGAAAGTGTGGCAAGCAAGCAGGAAGAGCGCTTCGACGAGGCAGTAGACTATTTTCAGAGTTTTGTGGATCAGTATCCTGACAGCAGGTTTAAGCGTAATGCAGAGCAAGTCTACGATCAGGCAAGAGACGAGCTCGAAAAAATCAGAAAGAATACGAACAATCAAGCGAATTTATAAAGAATATACATATGGCATCAGTTTCATCATCTATCGTTACCCGCAACATGGCCGACTTTGCAGCGCAAACCGGCAACGTGTACATGTCTGTGGCAGTAATTTCTAAAAGAGCAAACCAGATTTCTGTGAAGCTGAAAGAGGAGTTGAACTCTAAGCTGGCTGAATTTGCCACAACTGTAGATAACCTGGAGGAAGTGTTCGAGAACCGCGAGCAGATCGAAATCTCTAAGTACTATGAGCGCCTTCCTAAGCCTACAAACCTGGCAGTAGAGGAGTTCCTGGAGAAGAAGGTTTACGTAAGAAACCCGAGTGAAGAGGAAACACAGGAGGACATCAACCTGTAATACAGGCGGATGCTGCAGGGCAAAAAAATCATATTGGGAGTTTGCGGAAGTATCGCGGCCTACAAAGCAGCGCTACTTACCCGTCTACTCATAAAAGCAGAAGCAGAAGTACAAGTCATCCTGACTGCTTCTGCTTCTGAGTTTTTAACCCCTCTCACACTGGCCACGCTTTCCAAAAGACCGGTGCTCAGCCAGTTTGTGAAAGACGACACAGGCACCTGGAACAACCACGTGGACCTCGGGCTCTGGGCCGATGCCCTGGTGGTAGCCCCGGCTAGTGCCAACACTGTGGCAAAATTTGCCAACGGCTTCTGTGATAATCTCCTGTCTGCCACTTATCTCTCGGCACGCTGCCCCGTGTTTGTTGCCCCCGCCATGGATTTGGATATGTACCGGCACCCGGCGGTGCAGGCTAATTTTGTAAAGCTGCAGGGGTATGGCAACCGCATCATAGAGGCAGGTTACGGCGAGTTGGCAAGTGGCCTGGTAGGGCAGGGGCGTATGGCCGAGCCGGAAGAAATTGTACAAGTACTTCAGAACTTCTTTGGAGGTGAATCAAAAATCGTTTAAAGGCAAAACAGTACTCTTAACGGCCGGTCCTACCCAGGAGCCTATAGATCCGGTTCGTTTTATCGGAAACCACTCTACAGGTAAAATGGGCTACGCCCTGGCGGAACGTTTTGCACAGCACGGCGCTATCGTGCAACTGGTAGCAGGCCCCACCAACCTCCATGCCCACCACATCAACATTACTGTTACAAACGTAACAACGGCCGACGAAATGTATGCCGCCGTACAGCAACATGCTGATGCCGCTGATATTCTTATATTTGCCGCTGCCGTGGCTGATTACAAGCCAAAAGTAACCGCAGAAAAAAAAATCAAGAAATCAGGGAACGAGCTGACGATTGAGCTGGTTAAGAACGTTGATATAGCAGCGGCGCTGGGACAGCGTAAAAAGCTGGGGCAGTTTTCAGTGGGCTTTGCCCTCGAAACCCATAACGAGAATACAAACGCCCGTGAAAAGCTGCATAAGAAGAATCTGGATATGATTGTGCTGAACTCCCTGAATGATGCGGGGGCAGGTTTCAGGCACGATACAAACAAAATTACTGTTATTGAACAGGAAGCCACCACCGCCTTTAAGCTGAAGCCGAAGAGCGAGGTGGCACAGGATATCGTAAACCTTATCTGGGACAGGCTACATGGTTAAGAAAGTATTTGTACTGCTGCTGTTGTTTTGTACGGCCTGGACTGCCAGGGCGCAGGAACTGCAGTGTGATGTAGTGGTAAACAGCGAGCAGGTACAGTACACCGACCGGCAGCTCTTCTCGGATATGCAGACCAGCATTTTTGAGTTTATGAACAACCGCCGCTGGACAGATCAACCTTACCAGCCGGATGAGCGCATTAAGTGCCGGGTGCTGATTAACCTGACGGCCATGCCGGAGATAGGAACTTTCCAGGCGAACGTGCAGGTGGTGTCGTTGCGGCCAACCTATGGCACCGGCTACGAGACGGTTCTTTTCTCGTTCATCGACAAAGACTGGACTTTTCAGTTCAACACCGCCCAACCACTTGACTTCTCTGAAAACAACTATACCTCCAACCTTTCCTCCATGCTGGCTTTCTATGCCTATATGATAGTGGGGATGGATAACGACAGCTTCGGTCGTTTGGGTGGCGCACCTGCCTTCGACAGGGCAAGAAACGTACTGAACATTGCTGCCTCACAAGGGGCAAGATATATAGGCTGGAAAGCCTTCGACGGCAACCGTAACCGCTATTGGCTGATCGATAACCTGCAGGACCCGCAGTTCCTGCCTTACCGCGAGGGCATGTACAACATGCACCGGCAAGGGCTGGACATTATGGCGCAGGACCCTGAAAAGGCACGGACAACGATGTTGGGTTTCTTAGCAGACCTGCAGCGCCTGCAGCAGCAAAAGCCAAACGCTGCCGTGCTGCGTGCTTTCTTCGATGCGAAGTCTGATGAACTGGTAAACATGTTCAAAACGGCTGCCCCTGCCCAGAAGCAGCAGGCTTTCACTGTCTTATCGCAGGTAGACCCCACCAACAACGCGAAATACGAGATTTTGCTAAAAAACTAAAATTTTTAGAATTCCGCTAAAACAGCGTATCTTCACGCACCCGGCAGCAAAGTCGGGTTTATACCTATATCCCTTATGGGCAAGCGGCAGGAACGCATTTTCAGGAATGACATAAAGCACCGTATTCAGGAGCTGCTGGTGCGGCAATCAGTGCAGGTGGTGCTACGCAGTAAAGTAGTTATAAACGGCTACATCATAAAGCTTACAGAAGAGGAGCTACACCTGAAAGACCACCGTTTTGGCCTGCACGAAATATCTTTGAGCGACATCGAAGAAATTATATATGATGTGGTGGCGGCGTATTAGTGAATTTTAGCCGGTTCTCTGGTAACAGGATGCTTTGGGAAGATGCAGTATGCCAGGCTTTAAAATCAGAAGTCGTTTTTCGTGTGTCATAATACTTGTGTCGCTTTTATTATCTTACATTTCAACAGAATTTCCGAACTTTAGCATAGGCAAAAAGTCTTATATCTTTTGTCTGCAAGTCTTTTGTCTTCACTCTTTATGCTGATAGATCTTAAAATAAAAAATTACGCCCTGATTGAGAAGCTGGAGATGCGTCCTTCGCCGGTGCTTAATATCATCACGGGTGAAACCGGTGCGGGTAAATCCATTATGCTAGGGGCCATTGGACTGCTGCTGGGTAACCGCGCCGATACAAAACTGCTCTTTAAGCAGGATGAAAAGTGCGTGATAGAGGGAGTGTTCGATATATCGAGCTACAACCTGCAGGAGCTTTTCACAAAAGAGGACCTGGATTTTGACAACCAGTGCATTCTGCGCCGCGAGATTAGCCCGAGTGGGAAGAGCCGTGCTTTTGTGAACGACACGCCCGTAACGCTGGACGTAATCAGGAAGATAGGTGAGAACCTGATGGACGTCCACTCGCAGCACGACACGCTGCAGCTCGGCGACACCAGCTATCAGCTGAACATTCTGGATATATATGCCGGTAACACGGCAGCCATGGGCAACACTACGTTTGATATATATGCAGGCAACCTGTCGTACCTGCGCAAGTACAACGAGCGCTACCGCCAGTTTAAAAAGCTGGAGAGCGACTACAAAAAGCTGACCGACCAGCTGGCGCAGGCCCAGAAGGAGCATGATTACCACGCTTTCCTGCTGAACGAGCTGGCAGAGGCGAACCTGCAGGAAAAAGAGCAGGAGGAGCTGGAGGAAGAGTTGAAGCAGTTGGAGAATGCCGAAGACATCAAGCTGAAGCTGACACAGGCAGTGCAGAGCCTCACGGAGTCGGAGTTTAATATCACCTCGTCTCTCAAAGACACAGCCTACCTTATCGGGCAACTGGCGCAATTCTCTTCTAAGTATGAGGAGCTGCGTACCCGCACCGAAAGCTGCATGATAGAACTGAACGACATCGCCGGGGAACTGGAGGACGCTGAGCGTAACACCGAAGCCGACCCGGAGCGGACAGAGGAGGTACAGGAGCGCCTGAACTTGATTTATACCCTACAGCGCAAGCACCAGGTGCTTACCATAGTTGAACTGCTGGGAATACAGCGTGAGTTGGAGGATAAAGTGGGCAGCGTTCTAAACCTGGACAATGCCATCGCCAGCACCGAAAAGGCTATGAAGCAGGCAGAGAAGGAGGTGCACGAAAAAGCAGCTATCCTGTCGGAGCGCCGCAGGGCGTCTTTCGATACTTTTGAGCAGGAACTGTATACTCTCGTTGCTGACCTTGGTATGCCAAACGCTCGCATCGTTATTCAGCACAACGAAGTTGCGCCAACAGCCACAGGTACCGATGATATTAGCATCCTGTTCAGCGCCAACAAAGGGGCACAGCCGCAGACGCTAATTAAGGCTGCCTCTGGTGGTGAATTCTCGCGCCTGATGCTCAGTATTAAGTATATGCTCGCAGATAAAACGGCATTGCCAACGATAGTTTTCGACGAAATTGACACCGGTATATCCGGTGAGGTGGCTGTGAAAGTGGGCAAGATGATGCAGCAGATGGCGCAGAAGCACCAGATTATTGCTATTTCGCACCTACCTCAGATTGCGGCTCAGGGCAACTCTCATTACTTTGTGTATAAAGAAGACACTGAAGAGCGAACCATCAGCCGCGTGCGGAAACTGGATGAGGAGGAGCGCGTGAATGAAATCGCACACATGATTGCAGGGGCCAACCCAAGCGCCAATGCCTATCAAAGTGCGAAAGAGTTGCTTTCACTCTAGAGAGATATGCTTATATTGCTGCCTTAAATGCCGTCATAAACAAACAACAACATAAAAAAGACATGTCCTATAATCTGCTAAAAGGAAAGAAAGGAATTATTTTCGGAGCCCTGGACGAGAAGTCTATTGCTTGGAAGGTAGCAAAGCGTGCCCATGAAGAAGGTGCCGAGTTCGTGCTGACGAACGCGCCGCTTGCCATGCGCATGGGAGAAATAAAGAAACTGGCTGAAGAGTGCAACGCCGAGATTGTGCCGGCTGATGCTACTTCTGTAGAAGACCTGGAGAACCTGTTCACCAAATCACAGGAAATTCTGGGTGGCAAACTGGACTTCGTGCTGCACTCAATCGGCATGAGCCCGAACATCCGCAAAGGCAAAACCTACGGAGACCTGAACTACGACTGGTTTCTTAAAACGCTGGACATCTCTGGCTTGTCTTTCCACAAGGTAATGCATGTGGCAGAAAAGCAGGATGCTTTAAACGAATGGGCTTCTATTGTGGCTTTATCGTATGTTGCGGCGCAGCGTGTGTTCCCTGACTATACCGATATGTCGCAGGCGAAGGCGGTGCTGGAGTCCATTGCCCGCAACTACGGCTACCGCTTAGGCAAGCAGAAAAATGTGCGCGTAAACACTATCTCGCAGTCACCAACTAAAACTACTGCCGGTACAGGCGTAGGCGGCTTCGATGCGTTCTTCGAATATGCTGATAAAATGTCGCCGCTTGGCAACGCCTCTGCCGAAGCCTGCGCAGACTACACCATCACCCTGTTCTCAGACCTGACGAAAATGGTTACCATGCAGAACCTGATGCACGACGGTGGCTTCAGCAACATGGGTATCTCGGAAGATATCGTGAACATGATTCAGAAGTAAATCTGAAGATTTGAAGATTTTGAGATGATTCTCCTTTAATAAAACAGAAAGGCCTTTGGTGCAACTGCACCAGAGGCCTTTCTGTTTTCAGAATCCTGGAGATGACGGATGTATATGTGCCCGCTGCAGATTTTTTCTTGTCTCGTAATTTTCAAATAGTAAGGTTCTTCGCTGCTTTTTTGTGATATTACTTTCTAAAAGAGCAGCCTTTATAAGTAGAAGGTCTGATTACTTCAATTTAGGAGTCATGCAACAGCTTCTCAAGCCGATATCCATTTATCCGCTTGTTTATTTTAGGATCCTGTTTGGGTTATTGATGTTCTGCGAAGGAATTGGCGCTGTGCTGATCAACTGGGTGCAGGAGCATTATGTGGAGCCTACTTACCATATTGGCTATATTGGCCTGGAGTGGATAAAGCCACTGCCAGGGTATGGCATGGTGTACGTTTACCTGCTGATGGCGCTGCTAGGCTTCCTAATAATGTTAGGCTGGCGCTACAAAGTCACCTCCTTTCTGTTCTTTCTGCTGTTTGGCTATAGTTTCTTCAGCGAAAAGACACACTACCTGAACCACCACTACCTTATTTTTCTGATGAGCGGGCTGATGGTGCTGTTGCCTGCACACCGGAAATTATCGCTGGATGTGCGGCGGCAGCCAGAACTGGAAGCCGATGTGGCACCACAGTGGACGCTGTGGCTCTTCAGGATTCAGTTGCTGTTCGTTTACTTTTATGCTGGCGTTGCTAAAATACAGCCTGACTGGCTGGCAGCTAAGTCGGTGAGCATCTGGATGTCGTACAAAACCCATTTTTACATCATCGGCCCTTACCTGAATACGCCTGCCATGATTTGGCTTGTTGCCTGGGGAGGTGTGATTTTTGACTTTCTGATAGGCTTTGCCCTGCTGTGGCCCCGCACCCGCATGGCTGCTTTCTGGGTGGCCTTTGTATTCCATATCTTCAACTCAGCAGTATTTCATGTAGGCGTGTTTCCGTATTTCATGATTGCAGCCAATGTGCTTTTCTTTAGCCCGGAGCAGATTGCCCGTTGGTTTTTCAGGAAAGAAGTCTCTCCCGCAGCCTTGCAGCGAATGCCCCTGAAACAGCCGGAATGGCAGCAGCGCCTGGGCATTCAGTTCTTTATTGTTTACCTGAGCTGGCAGTTGGTGTTCCCGCTGCGGCACTTCTTCATTCCCGGCGACGTAAATTGGACCGAAGAAGGGCACCGTTTCTCGTGGCGGATGATGCTGCGCACCAAAAGTGGAGCCGTGTACTACACCGTGCGTGATGCAGCCACGCAAAGAACAGAAACTGTAAGCCCTTCCACATACCTGGCAAAGGAGCAGCTAAAGGAGCTCCCGAAGCACCCCGATATAATATGGCAGGTTGCACAGATTATAAAAGAAGAGTATAAGAAGCAGGGAATGAAAAACCCAGAGGTATACGCTATCTCCAGGCTCAGCCTCAACGGTTATCCGCTGCACCCTATCGTGGATCCTAATGTTGATTTGGCTTCAGTGCCTTATACATGGGGCGCAAAAGAATGGGTAACGCCACGACCTGTTGCCGATGGCTGGCCCTGGGCAAAACAGGCTGTTTCTGAGGCGGAGGAAAGGTAAATCAACGTGCTATCGTACTCTTTTCGCTGTAACTAGCTTACCGCTCCAACTTCGCGTCCGGGTCTGTGGTTGGGCGTTGCGGAGCTTCTGAAACAGCCCAGCCGGTGGCATACATCCAGCGCGTCATCTTCGTTAGTTTCTCCAGATCAATGCGTTCTGCTTCATCCCGTGGGGTATGGTAGTCCGGGTGGAGGAGCGTTGTGAAGAAGATAGCGGGAATGCCGGCGCGGGCATAAGGCAGGTGATCGCTGCGGAAATACCATCCCTCCGGATGGCTCGCCTCATCCCAGGAAGTATCGACGGTGAAGTTTGTGAACTGCTGATTCGCCTGCATGGCCATCTCTACTAAAGCGGTGGAGTTGCGGTGTGGTGGTATGGCACCCAGCAAGGCGGCAGAATCAGGTGCATTTCGCCCAATCATGTCTCCGTTCAGCACGGCCACTATCGATTCTTTCTCCACCGTAGGGTGCTCTACATAATAACGGGAGCCAAGCAAACCACGTTCTTCTGCGCCATGCCACACAAACAGGGCGGAGCGCTTCCCGGGGTTTTGAACCCAGGCTCTGCCAATGGCCAGGAGCGCCACCGTAACAGAGGCATTGTCGTCGGCACCGTTATAAATAGAGTCTCCGTCTACAGTTGCCCCTATGCCATCGTGGTCGTGATGGCCGCTGAATAGCACATGCTCCTTCCGCAGTTCAGGGTCTGAACCGGGAGCCTTGGCCACCACGTTCATCGACGGGTAAGTATAGTTGTCTACTTTGATGTTAGCTGTCAGGTTTGCGCCTGACTTCTTAAGTGCGGGCGCTAAAGCAGCATGCACAAGCATGACAGGCGCAGCATTATTTTGCCGGTTGGCATCGCCTTCCAGCAGGTAGGTGCCCTCCTCAAAAACATGGGCTATAAAACCAAAGTCCGCTTCCGCTGTAGAGTCCGTCACCAACAGTATGGCGGCAGCCTTTTGGTTTTTCAGGGCGTTTGTTTGCTGGCGTAGCGCCGAGGCAACATAGCGGTAGTTCCACAGGCTCATTCCCGCTGCAGGCATGCGTGTTGGTGGCTGAAGCGTCATGGCCACTACTTTTCCTTCCAAATTTTGCCGGGCAGTATCTGCCAAGGCATTAAGCCATACAACAGGTGCTTCAATGCGTGCTTCTGTGGGTGATGTAAGCCACACTTGCTGCCACAGGGCAGCGGGTTTCCCGCTGATAGCCATGGTGCTGTTATCCGCTACGCGCGTCCGGCTGATGGGGAAAAACTGGAAATAGGTGCCGTCGTCTCCAGCAGGTTCTAAACCGGCTGCGCGTGCCTGCTCTGCTACCCAGGCAGCTGCTCTGAGTTCATCTACTGTTCCGGCTCTTTTCCCGCGCATGTCATCGCTGGCTAAGGTAAAAAGGTCTTCGCGCAATTCTGCTGTGCTGATAGCTGAAAGGGCTGGCTGACCTGGCGCAACAGTGCTGGTGGCAGAACCTGATGGGGTTTGGGTACAGGCTGTGGCGGCTACCGCAGCAGCAAACAGGTATTAGAGCATGTTTAAATTTGTAACGTTCTGATTTTTAGTCAATCCGGTTAAGAATGAGCTGACAATTCTGCCATAGTACCCATGCTTCTGCGCTTTTAGTGGTCTTTTCATGGTCTTTGTCGAGCCTTCTAGAGAAGTTGAACAGGCCGAAGGTCCTCTCGCTGACCCATCGCCACTTGACAGGCACAAAGCCTTCCGAGCCAG
>NZ_SSNI01000012.1 GCF_010015475.1 Pontibacter pamirensis | reverse complement strand
AACAACTACACGATGCCGTGTTATTGTCTTATGCGGTATTAATCCACCTTTCGGTGGGCTATCCCCCAATAGAAGGCAGGTTGCATACGCGTTACGCACCCGTGCGCCACTAACCCAGAAACCGAAGTCTCTGAATCCGTTCGACTTGCATGTATTAGGCCTGCCGCTAGCGTTCATCCTGAGCCAGGATCAAACTCTCCATTGTAATGAATTACTTCAAACAGCCGAAGCTGTTCATGTGTTCGTCCGACCCCGGCTTTCCTAAAATTACTCGCTCTCCCTGCGAAGGGAAAGGAGCTGACGCAGCTGATTTTCCAATCACCCGCGCGGTTTACCTTAAATTTTCTGTCTCAATCAATCTCTCAAAGAACGTAGTGAAGAACATCTTTCTTCCCTTGTGGCACCATCCGATGCCGGTGTTTCTCTCTCTTCCCCAAGGGCCTGTCGCCTTGTTTCCCGAAGCGGATGCAAAGGTAAGAACCTTTTCTCTCTTTGCAATAAAAAAGAAGAATTTATTTTCCTGTCTCTCTTTTCTTCCCCTTCCTTCTGAAGCGGGTTGCAAAGGTACGAAATGTTTCCCTTTCCGCAATACCCAAAGAGAAGTATTTTCTTCTCTTTCTCTCCTTCTTCTTTAGTCCGTGGGGCCCGTGTTAACAACCCCTCTTCCTGACCGCCTCCTGCCCAAACGGGATGCAAAGGTAAGAACTCTTTCCCGATTTGCAAGCAGCAGGGGAAGTTTTATTTCTCTGCGCTGCCCTCTCACCCTCTCTTGTCCCGTCCCTGCCGAACGGGGATGCAAAAGTAGTAATCTTTCCTTTATCCGCAAGCGGCTAGGCTGAAAAACCGCTTGTTTTTCCACGCCAGACTAGTTAAGTTCCTGAGGCTCTGTTAGGAAATTTTTTGAAGCCCTTTGAAGCCCTACGGCCTCACTTTTGCGGGCACTTGAGATTAACACCAATAGAGGACTTTGAAGTTCCTGAAGGAATGGGAAATTTTTTAAGCTTCTCCCTACAGCGCCCGCTGCTCAGGCACTAAAGAAAAACAACAATACAAGTCTTGGTAGTTTTCGTGCATTTCATTCTTTCTTTGGGCTTTCTCCTCTGGATTTACACTACCTATTTGTTTAACCTGAATAGCTAAAAGATGCAGACACAAAAAAGGCAGGAAGTAATCTTCCTGCCCCTCTTAACACGCTGCAGCTTTAAATTAACTGTTCTTCGGCTTCTTATACAGCGGCACTGTGCTGCAGGGTTCCCCATACATCAGGCTACTCGTTACAGGCAGCAGTTTTCTCATTACCTCTACATAAGCATAAGTAGGCACAGGTATGCTTCCGCAGCCTTTTATCACTACTTTCGCTTCTCTGTATTCTTCCGGATTAATATTGTCGATCGCCTCCTGCATCATTGCCTGCTCCAGCGCTTCCAAATCTCCGAACACATAATAGTTTGCATGATTCTGCAGCTTTGATGCCAACAGCATATATGCCCAGGTGGGAACAATGGCATCTGCACTACATATAATAGCCACATTTTTCCCGACGTACTGAGACCAATCGAATTCCTTTACGAACGCCCGAAAATCTTTCTCCTTCAGAATAAGCCCATGAAACAGGTTATCTTTTATATCATACACTACGCGCTCCCCCGGGTGCAACAGCTCCTCTAGGTTTAATGTTACCAGTGCGCTTTGCGCTACTTTATTTATCAACTCTGACATAGTTCTGTTTTATTTTGTGCTTTTCCCTGCACTTGTTATATAAACATCCTTTAGATAGAAGGGTTCATAATACGCCACATCTTCAAATGCTTTTTGCTCATACTTCTTTAGCGCCAGTTGTCCTATCGTTTTAGCTGATGGAAGTATGTCATCTATAAACAACGCATGTCCTGCATCTGTTACCAGATTTTTAAACTTCTGCGCACCACTTCCAAAGAAGAGAATAGGCTTATCCTTCAGCTTATCCTCATAAGTATGCTCCTCCAGCACCACCGGCTCTATTGGGCTCACCTCCTGAAGCATGCTGTCCAGCAGGCAGGTATACACTTCCATACGACGGGCATCCAGCATAGGGCAGAACAGGAAACGCCCCGGATCAGGAGTGGCGGCCACGACCTGCGCCGCCAACCCATAGAGTGTTGACACCTCCAGCAGCGGAATATCTAGCGAATAACACAGGCCCTTCGCCGTGGAAGAGCCAATCCGGAGCCCTGTATAAGAGCCTGGTCCTCCTGAAACAGCCACTGCATCTAACTCCTTTAAAGTCACTCCGCAATTCTCCACCAGTTGCGATATGATAACGGTGATGTGCGATGAATGCGATTTCTCTATCTGCAATTCCGAAGCACCTAATAGCTGCTGGTCTTTGAACAAGGCAATGGAACAAACAGTGGTAGAAGTTTCAAGTGCGAGTAAAAGTGGCATATTTTAAATATGATTTTCTGCAAAATTAGCGGAAAGCAACAAGTAACCAAAAATCTTCCCTGACCGTGTTTAGAATTAAAAAAGGGTGGCACATTACTGCACCACCCTCTCCTTTATTTTTAATACCTTAATTTCCTTTTAAATAGGAATTATATTTTTGCTGGTCATCCAATACTTGTTTTGCCATCAGGATATTTGGATCATCATCAAAAGTTGACTCAATGTATCCTTTCTGCAGATAGTAGCGAGAAGCAATTTCAGCCTCAAGCACCTCCATTATTTCTGATTTGAAACGCATCAAGTCGTTCGCTTTATTATGAGACACTTTCTTTTGGATTGCCTCCAGTTCTGCTTTGATATCATCATAGTGCTTGCCTTCTTTCGCTTTTTTGGCCACGTCTTCCAGTTCGCTTTCAATACCCGTGCGGTAAGAAACATCCTTATCTGCTAAGTAAGCCACAAAATCCTGGTATTCTTTGTCTGTCAGTTTAAACTCTTTAGCAGCCACAATGGCACCATGCTCGGCTTTATACTTGTTGGCATACTGAAAGTAATGACCTTTGGAAGCAATGGCTTTTGTAATATCTGAAAATGCCTGCTGTTCTACCTCCACATCAGGTCTTACCCCGCCACCATCATATACCACTCTCCCGTTCGCTGTTTTGAAAGCAACACGCAGCGAATCTGCAATTTTACCAACACTACCGTCTTCGTTGCGATGCGCATAGTCAATTGCCTGAATACAGCGGCCGCTCGGTATATAGTATTTAGCTGTTGTTACTTTTAGTTGAGAGTTGTAAGAAAGCGGGCGCGTAGCTTGCACCAGGCCTTTACCAAAGGTGCGCTCTCCCACCAGTACAGCCCGGTCGTAGTCCTGCATCACGCCTGCTACAATTTCAGAAGCGGAAGCACTTCGGGATGAGGTTAATATTACAAGTGGTACATCCTTATCCAACGGCTCATCCAGCGACTTATAGGTTTTGTTCCAATCCGTTACTTTGCCTTTGGTGCTTACAATATCTTTTCCTTTGTCCACGAATACATTCGAAATGTTTACCGCCTCATGCAGTAAACCACCCGGGTTGTCGCGTAAATCAAAGATAATCTTCTTAGCCCCCTGCTCTTTTAGTTTCTGCACTGCCATTCTCACCTCTTTCGAAGCATCCACCGTAAAGCCCGACAACTGGAAGTAGCCTGTTTCTTCGTCAATCATGCCAGCATACGACACATTCTCCACCATAATATTGGAGCGGGTAAGCTCTACTGTTCTGCCCTTCGTCTGTCCATAGCTTCGCACCTCTAATTTAACGGTCGTGTTTGCCTGCCCCTTCAGCATTTTGCTTACATCACCGGTAGACTTACCTGTAACGGATACGCCATTAATTTTCAGGATTTCATCGCCGATAACCAGGCCTGATTTATGGGCCGGGGAGTTTTCATAGGGCATCTGCACCACTACTTTTCCATCACGGCTACCGATAATAGCACCGATACCGCCATACTGACCAGTGGTCATGGTGCGGAAATCTTCAATATCGTCTTCGGGAATATAGTTGGTGTAGGGGTCCAGCGACTTGAGCATCGCGTCTATGCCGATACGCATCATCTGTGCCGGGGGCACATCATCTACGTAGTATGTATTTACCTCTTTAAATAAAGTGGCAAAGACATCAAGATTCTTAGCGATCTCGAAATAGCGGTCAGATTCAGACTTAAAAGAGAACAGACCAAGGCCCAGCGTACCGATTAGGAGGCCAGTTATATATTTCTTGTACATAATTTCAAGGTTAAGGACGTGGAGAGACTACTTAATCAAACAACGTTCCAAACCTGAAATTAGTTTTTTCTGAATAGAATCAAAGGACTTTTTTTCTTTACCAATATAGAGGATACCCAGAAGCTGCGGAGCCTGCGCTGGGTTCTGGTAAAGGATATGCTTATTCAGGCGGTATGCCTCCCGTATCTGCCGCTTCAGGCGGTTTCGATCGGTGGCGCGCTTAAAGTAGCGTTTAGAAACGGAAATAAGCACCTGCGGCTGGCCAGGAGGCGCATCTTGCGGTGCGTAGTACACAAACCGCAACGGGTATACATTAAAAGAAGAACCCTTGCTAAACAGCAGCGCGATGAGGCGCTTACTACACAAGCGTTCTTCTTTTGAAAATGTATAGAGAGTTGGCCGCTCTGCTTTATGTTCGCCTGCTGGCTCTACGTGCATCAGCGGAAACGACTAAGCGAAGCTATCCCCGTTAGGGACTAAGCCGCCTTATGTCTTTTTTCGTCAGAAACAGAAATTCTCTTTCTGCCTTTGGCTCTTCTGCTGGCCAATACTCTTCTACCGTTAGCGGTTTCCATTCTTGATCTGAAACCGTGCTTGTTTCTTCTTTTTCTCTGAGAAGGCTGGAATGTTCTTTTCATCGTATGCCAATGGTTTTATTATGGCCTGCAAAATTAGGCAACCTTTTGTAAATTAGCAATGTCAGTGGCCAACATTCTTCATAAAACTCTACCGAAATGCACTAAAACGGCGTTAAAGCAGCAACAGAGGATGTTTTTTTTAATGCACGACTACTTTTAAACATGATAAACTACCACATTTCGTACACAAATCCGCTCACGCACTTCGTCGACATCACCCTGACCATACCCCAGAACCGGCAACAGGAACTTTACCTGCAACTGCCTGCTTGGCGTCCCGGCCGTTATGAACTGCAGCATTTTGCTCAGAAACTTAGGGGTATCAGCGCCAGCGCCAACGGAGAACCTATACCTATAGGTAAAACAACAAGAGACCGCTGGCTGGTAAAAGCTGCCGGAACTGAAACAATAGAGATAAAGTACAGCTTCTTTGCGCGGCAAATGGATGCCGGCGGGTCGTGGCTGGATGAGGAGCAGCTGTACCTGAACCCTATCAATTGCCTGATGGCGGTGGAGGCGCGTGAGCAGGAGCCTTGTCAACTGCAACTCAGCATACCCACCGATTGGCAGATTGCCTGCGGCTTACCCGAGAAAGAAAAGCACATGCTGGAAGCTGCCAACTTCGACGCTCTTGTCGACAGCCCCTTGATAGCCAGCGGCAGCCTGAAGAAGGAAACTTTCGAGGTGAATAATATTCCCTTTTATATATGGGTACAAGGCGATTGCAAGCCGGGTTGGGAGAAGATAAAGCAGAACTTTGCCGCCTTCACAAAAGAGCAACTGGAGGTGTTCGGTGAATTTCCGGTGCCGGAATACCATTACCTGAACGAGATACTGCCCTATCGCTTCTACCACGGCGTGGAACACAGCCACTCCACCGTTATCACGCTAGGTCCGGGAGAGCTGCTGATGCAGCCGAGCCTGTACAAAGAGTTTATTGGGGTGAGTTCGCATGAGCTGTTTCATACCTGGAACATTAAGAAAATACGCCCTAAAGAGATGCTGCCTTACAACTTTGCACAAGAAAACTACTTTAGAGCGGGTTATGTGGCGGAAGGCATCACCACGTACTACGGCGACTATATGCTGGCACGTTCGGGTGTATTCACGGCAGCACAGTATTTCGAGGAGTTGAATACTACGCTGCAGCGCTACTTTGCAGACTACGGCCGCCACCACCTCTCCGTCGCCGACTCCTCCTTTGATTTGTGGCTGGATGGCTATAAACCTGGCATCCCCGACCGCAAAGTATCCATCTATATAAAAGGAGCGCTCACTGCCCTGCTGCTGGACCTGCAACTGCGCCAGGCAACACGCAGCACCGCCTCTCTTGACACGGTAATGCGCAAAATGTGGGAGAACTTCGGAAGAAGAGACGTGGGCTATACCGAGCAAGACTATGCGCAACTGGTGGATGAGGTAGCGGGTCAATCGTTCCGGTCTTATTTTGATGAGTACATAAATGGCACAGCGCCGCTTGAACCTGCTCTGGATGAAGCGCTTCGATTTGTTGGCTGCATGCTAAAAGAACAGGAAAACCCGCTGCTGCATGAAGGCAGGTATGGCTTCAAGGTATCCTCAGACCAAGTGGTGAAAGTAACGGCCGTTGCACCGGATGCTTCTGCCAGCAAGGTGCTCAGTATAGAGGATGAGCTGATAGCACTGAATGGTCGGAAGCTGGAGAACAACCTGCAGCAACTACTGTCACTAAAGCCTGTGGGGGTAGAATTGACCTTGTTTAGGGAGAAGCAACTGCGGGTAGTGCAGCTACAGCAAGATGAGAAAAGCTACTACAGCAAATTCACTATTGAAAAGCGCGCAGACGCCACTGCGGAGCAGAAGCAGCACTTTAAGCTGTGGCTGAAGCAGGACTTTTAGGAGAGAATTTGAACAGAGGATACAAGACAAAGACATATGTAGGAGAATGCAAAGAACTTGCTGAATCTACATCCTCATTACTGTCATCTCGACGATAGGAGAGATCTGTTTATGTTGTTGAGGTTTAGAAGGAGGATGAGACACAAAAACATCCATGCCATTTAATAAGCTAGGTGTGCTCTATTAGCATACAATGAAGATCTCTCCTATCGTCGAGATGACAAAAGAATGAAATGTCAGAAAAAGATATCCTTTGTCTTTTTGTTTAAAGGTTCTTTGTCTAATTAAACAGCAGCTTTAGGTAAAACGATGGCTGCTTGAGGCGCTCGCGCAGGTCGAGGTCGTTGAACATGCAGGAGATGGTTTCGGCTAAGGCTTTGTTTTTGGAGGCTTTGGCCGCTACCTGGTTGAAGAGCCAGGGGTAATGAAGCAACTGCTGCATCTTCCGGCTTAGTTTCAGCTCTTTCCAGAGGCGGTTGTATACGGCTGCGTCATACGCTTTCAAGAATGCGGCAGAGAAGTTTTGCTCCTGCAGGCATTGTGCCGCCTGCTCAGCTGCCCATCTTCCGCTGATCATGGCGTTACTAATGCCCTCGCCCGTAAATGGGTCAATGAGAGCGCCGGCATCACCCACCAGCATGTAATTATCGCCGGAGATGTTTCTTTTCTTTGACCCCAGTGGCAGGCCGTATCCTTTAATGTTGCCAATGAGTTGGGCGTTGACAAAACGCTTTTGCAGCTCCGGGTGCTCCTTTATCATGCGGAGCATTTCTTTTTTCAGGTTCACTTTCTTTTTGCTCACGGCACTGCTCAGCATGCCCACCCCTACGTTGGCGTGGCCGTTTGGCAGCGGGAAAATCCAGAAATAACCCGGCAGAAAATCTTTGAAGAAGTGAAGTTCGATAAAATTATCTTTATCCAGCGCTGCCACATCCTGGTAATAAGCACGCAAACCGGCACAGAAATGCTCCGGCTCCTGCTGCAGTTGGGCCACATGCCGCGCAAACCCCGACTGCGCTCCATTGGCAGCAATCAGCAGCTTTGCCTGTACCAGCGGCTGCCCGTCTTTGCCTGAAAGTATAAAGCTGCCATCCGGCTGCCGTTCATACTGCGTCAGTTCCACGCCCTCCCACAGTTGCACCTCCGGGCGCTGCCTTACCTGCTCAATCAGAAAGTTATCGAAATGGATACGCTTGGCTATATAACCTGCAGGAGAATCCTGCGCCTTGTTGTAATTATACTTAAACGGCACACTCAGTTGCTGCCCCCCAGGTGAGATAAAATGTATACCCCAGGATGGCAATTGCTCCTGCTGCTGGCTGAACAAAGCGGGCAGCTCCAGAGAAATGCGCCGCAGCTCATTTACTACTTTGCCACTCAGGGCGTCGCCGCAGACTTTATCGCGAGGGAAAGTGGCCTTGTCGACCAGGAGAGATGGGATGCCTTTGTTAGCTAAGTGCAGCGCTGCCGTTGCGCCTCCCGGGCCAGCCCCCAAAATACAGATATCAGTTTGGTACATGCAATATGGTATGAACAAAACGAAAGATAGAGATTTAAGGCCTGAGCTGCACACCCGGAAGCACAAAAAAAGAGGATAACCGCTTAGGCTATCCTCCTTCTATGTTTTCATAGTTGTTATTTTGCGCTTAATGCCTTACTTTTTGTCGTATGGCATGTTGTTACCGCCTTGTGCTAAGTTGCGGTTAGGATTCTGTACTTTAGAATCGTCAGTTTGTTGTATTTTCTTAGCAGGGTCAATGGCTACGTTTTCTGTATACCCTTCCTGCTGTCGTTTGTTTTCAATTTTCGAAGTAACGTTTTCTTCTGACTGTTTCTGCAGTCTCTCTTTATTATTATTTTTATCTTCGCTCATAGTCCTATCTCCTTGTGTTGTATACTTATTTATACGCCTTCTGCATACATTTCGTTACATTTTAGTAGAATTAACCTTCGTAGACCAACTTCATAAAATGCAAAAAGGGAGATAAAACCTCCCTTTCCCATACATATAAGCACTGCTAAACTACTGCAGCACAGTATCAAACTGCACCAGGTTCACAAACTGCTGCACACGGGCGTCAATCTCCTCCTGCGTCAGGTTTTTCAGGCGCTCTGTACCAAACTTTTCTACACAGAACGAAGCCAAAGCCGAACCATAGATAACCGCGCGCTTCATGTTATTAAAGCTGATATCGCCGGTGCTGGCAATATACCCAATGAAGCCTCCTGCAAAAGTATCGCCGGCTCCGGTTGGGTCGAACACTTCCTCTAAAGGCAGGGCTGGCGCAAAGAAAACTTTGTCTTCGTTGAACAACAGAGCACCGTGCTCGCCTTTTTTGATGATAAGGAACTTAGGCCCCATCGCCATGATAACTTTAGCTGCTTTTACTAAAGAGTACTCTCCGCTCAGTTGGCGTGCCTCTTCATCATTGATAGAAAGTACATCCACCAGTGCGATGGTTTCTTTCAGCGCATCCAGGGCAATGTCCATCCAGAAGTTCATGGTATCCATTACCACCAGTTTCGGGCGCTTGTTAAGACGCTCGATTACAGTTCGCTGCACCTGCGGGGCGAGGTTACCCAACATCAGGTACTCGCAGCCTTGGTAGCTCTCTGGAATAATCGGGTCGAAATCGCCCAGCACGTTCAGCTCTGTTACCAGCGTTTCGCGGCTGTTCATGTCGTTAAAATAGCGGCCAGACCAAAAGAATGACTTCTCGTTCTCCTTTACCTGCACGCCTTCGGTGCTGATGTTGCGCTGGTGCATCAACTGAATGTGGTCCTGGTCAAAATCACCGCCCACTACGGATACCACGTTCACAGGCTCCACGAAATAAGAAGCCGACAAAGAAATATATGTGGCTGCACCACCTACAATTTTATCTGTTTTCCCGAAGGGTGTCTCCAGCGCATCAAACGCCATCGAACCTACTACTACTAAGCTCATATTTTTTAATTGTTGGATTGTTGATTGTCTAATTGTTGAATGGCCTTGTTAATTCATACTTGAACTCAACAATTTAACCATGAAGCAATATAACCATTGAAATAAAAAAAGCCCTTGAAGTTAGCTTCAAGGGCTTGGGGTGGAAGATGGGGCTCGAACCCACGACCCCCAGAATCACAATCTGGTGCTCTAACCGACTGAGCTACAACCACCGTGTCTCGTTTGAGTGTGCAAATATACAGAGGAAATCATACAAAGCAATAACCTGACGCACTTTTTTATCCCTAAAATCAGCACAAAAGGCTAAGATACTACAGATCAGAAATATATTTTCCCTGAATATTTACCTGCTTTCCTGCCGCAGTTTCTATCTGTCGAACAGCAAACGCTCCCCTCTCCTGCTCTCATCAAAAGCGCCGTTGGCAAAAGCCAAATGCCCCGACACAAAGGTATGGGTAATGGTGCTTTGGAAGGTATGGTTCTCGAACGGTGACCAGTTACACTGATAATGGATGTTGTCTTTACTAACGGTGTAGGGCTTATTTAAATCTGCCAGCACCAGGTCGGCCCAGTATCCTTCTCTGATATAGCCGCGCTCCCGCACATTGAACAATATGGCTGGGGCATGGCACATTTTCTCGACTACTTTCTCCAGCGTCAGCTTGCCCTCCCGCACAAACTCCAGCATCATCTGCAGTGAGTGCTGCACCAAAGGCACACCCGATGGCGCTTTCTTGTATGTGCCCTGCTTCTCCTCCCAGGTATGCGGTGCATGGTCTGTGGCAATAATGTCTAACTTATCATCCAGCAGCCCCTGGAGCAGCGCTTTCTTGTGCCGTGCCTCTTTTATGGCAGGGTTACATTTGATTTGTGTACCGAACTCATCATAATCTTCTTTGTCGAACCACATGTGGTGCACGCATAGCTCTGCTGTGATGCGTTTCTGCTCCAGCGGAATATCGTTGCGGAACAGCTTTAGTTCTTCTTCGGTGGAGATGTGCAGAATGTGCAGGCGCGTGTTGTGCTTCTCGGCAAGCTTCACGGCCATAAAAGAAGATTTAAAGCAAGCCGCCTCATTTCTGATTTCCGGGTGGCACTTTACAGGTATATCGTCCCCATACTTCTCTTCATAAAGCGCCATGTTATCGCGAATAATCTGCTCGTCTTCGCAATGCACCGCTATAGGCAGTTTGGCTTTAGAAAAGATCTGCTCCAGCGTCTCCACGTTATCTACTAACATGTTGCCTGTAGAGGATCCCATAAATATCTTGATGCCGCACACCGTGTTCGGGTTTGTCAGCAGTACCTCCGACAGGTTATCGTTGGTGGCACCCATAAAAAAGGAATAGTTAGCCAGTGAGGTTTCAGCGGCTATGTTGTATTTGTCCTCCAGCAGTTCCTGCGTTACGGCATTGGGAACAGTATTCGGCATCTCCATGAACGAGGTCACGCCGCCTGCCACAGCCGCTCTCGCTTCAGACCCTATGGTTGCCTTGTGGGTGAGGCCCGGCTCCCGGAAGTGCACCTGGTCATCTATAATGCCAGGCAGCAAATGCAGCCCGGTGGCATCAATTATTTCATCGGCTTCGGCTGTTATGTTCTGGCCTATCTGCGCAATGCGTCCGTCTTTGATCAATACATCGGAAATGGTTGTACTTCCTTCGTTTACAAGCTGTGCGTTCTTTATAAGCGTACTTTTCATGAAGCTAAGATACGGGATGCTACCCGTAATCAACAAAATAAAAGCAAATAAACAGAACGCTGCCTTCACTGAAGGGCTATAACAGCAGCAACCAACACACGCTCCGAAACAGATAAACCAAAGCTATAGTAAACAAGCGGAAGCTAATTTGTATAAAATCAAAAATGAACCGACGCTTTTCCCTCCGGCAATTTAACCAGGTGCTGCTGGCGCTACTACTATTTTTTGGAATTCTCTATTTAGCCAGGGATTTTATGGTGCCGGTTGCGATAGGTGGGTTGTTCGCCATGCTGCTTTCCCCAGCCTGCCGGAAGCTAGAGAAATGGGGCATTCCTCGTATGGTGGCAGCAATAGTCTGTGTGCTGGCCGTAGTTGTCCTGCTCGTCTTATTGATAATCGTACTGATTGATCAACTGACGGCACTGGCATATGACCTGCCACGGCTCGACTACAAGCTCACGGAACTACTCGACGAGGCACACAGGTATGTAAAAGAGACCTTTGATGTTTCGCGAAAAAAACAAAACGAGTACATACAGCAAAGCTTTAGGAGTTCACTGCAGTATGCTGGCGTCTACCTCAGGAGCTTATTTCTTTTTGCAAGTTCCCTGGTGGTAAGCTTTATCATTGTGATGAGTTACACCTTGCTGTTTTTACTCTATCGGGGAAGGTTAAAAGCTTTTATCGCGCGCCTTACCGCCAACTACGATGCAAACGCTCGTGAAATTGTAAGCAAAATCACAACTGTCGCCAGCTCCTATATATCGGGTGTTTTCCTGGTCGTCCTGATCCTGACAGCCATCAACACAGCCGGGCTGATGGTGATTGGCATCGACCATGCCCTGCTATTTGGGCTCGTAGCCGGCCTCCTGAACATCATCCCGTACCTCGGCTCTCTTGTAGGCAGCCTTATACCTGTTCTGTTCGCACTGCTAACCAAAGACTCGCTCTGGACGCCGCTCGTTGTAGCTATTTTCTTTCTGGTGGTGCAGCAAATAGAAAGCTACATTCTCACACCCAACATTACGGGTGCCAAGGTAAAGCTCAACCCGATGGCCACACTCATGGTCCTGCTGCTCGGAAGTGCCATATGGGGTATAGTGGGTATGATTCTGTTTGTGCCTTACCTGGGCATTGCGAAGGTTATTTTTGACAACATAAACCGGCTAAGGCCTTTTGGTTTTGTGCTCGGCAAAGATGGAGACGAGGAATACAGCTGATCGATTCTGAACCTTCCTTGCCTTTCAGCCATTTAATTACCGTAACTTTGTAGATAAAGCAAAAAGTAATTGGCACAACCATGGCAGAAGAAGCAGAAAAAGAAATAACCACATTCGAAGATTTTAAGCTGAACAAACAACTGTTGAATGCCATTGAAGAAGCTGGTTACGAAAAGCCAACCCCCATACAGCAGCAGGCGATTCCGCTTATTATGGCGGGTCAGGATATTTTAGGCATTGCCCAGACGGGCACAGGAAAAACCGCTGCCTACCTCCTGCCCCTCCTCATGAAGGTGAAGTATGCACAGGGTATGAACCCAAGGGCGGTTATTATAGCTCCTACCCGTGAACTGGCCATGCAGATAGAAGAAAGTATCGGGCTGCTGGCCAAGTACACTGACCTGCGCTACACCGCCATCTATGGCGGGCTGGGACCCAAAACGCAGATTGAAATCATAAACCAGGGGCTCGATATTGTTGTAGCCACACCAAAGCGCCTGATGGAGCTTTACCTTAGAGGGGAGCTGATTCTGAAAGAGATGAAGACGCTGATACTGGATGAGGCTGATAAAATAATGGACATGGGCTTTATGCCGCAGATCCGCCAGATACTGGAGGTGATCCCGCGCAAGCGGCAGAACCTTTTGTTCTCGGCCACCATGCCAGATAAAGTAGTAGAGCTCTCAGAGGAGTTCCTGGAATACCCGACACGTGTGGAGGTGACACCACAAGCGACCCCAGTAGAAACCGTGACGCAGGTGCTGTATCAGGTCCCGAACCTGCGTACTAAAATTGCTTTACTCGAGCACCTGATTCAGGATACAGAAAAGCTGAACCGCGTCATTATCTTTACTAGGAGCAAGAAGAACGCTGAAAGCGTGTCCAGGTTTATTGAGCACCGGAACTATGGTGAGGTGCGAGCCATACATGGTAACAAGGGGCAGAACACCCGCATCAACTCGATGGAGGCGTTTAAAGGCGGTGATGTACGCTTTTTAGTAGCTACTGATGTGGCAGCACGGGGAATTGATGTGACCATGGTAAGCCACGTAATCAATTTCGATGTGCCGTTTGTGTACGAGGATTACGTACATCGCATTGGTCGCACGGGCCGCGCAGAAAATGCCGGTGCCGCGATTACGTTTGCCAACGAAGCAGAGATGTACCACATCCGTAAGATTGAGAAACTGATACGGATGCAGATTCCGCAGCTGCCTATACCGGCAGAAGTAGAAGTGTTCGAAACGCCTTTTGAAGAGCAGCAGGAAATAGCAAAATCCATTGACCACCTGAAGCGCCAGGAGAACCCAGATTTCAAGGGTGCTTTCCATGAGAAAAAAGGAATCCCGAAGGGCAAGCCGAAGCAAAGTAAAGGAGACCCAAAGGCATCGTTCTGGAAAAAGACGAAGAAGAAAGGCAGTAAGAAGCGGTAAGTAAACTAAAGGTACTTCGCCAATACATCCCCAAACTCAAACACCATTAAGTTTAAGGTAACGCTCCAGAAAACAGCGCTCCAGAACATATGAATGAAGATGAGTTTGCGTGGAGCCCCCAGTAAGGCGGCTACAATGGTCCCGAAAATAGGTGTAAACAGGAGTGGTGTAAGAAAAGCGACGCCAGATACTCCAAAGCGCGTCCATACCTGCACAATGCGGCGGTTCTTTTTAGTAAAGCGGGGCTTCTGCTTGGCTCGCTGGCGTTTAGAATACCATTCTGACACAGCTTTGCCTACAAAAGAGAACACCAGGACACTCGTCATCATACCTGCCACTGTCAGCAGTACCGTCTCAAGGTAAGACAAACCAAGGGATATACCTGTTAATGGCCCCCAAAGGAACTTCACCATACTCAACAGGTATACAGACAGGTATTTTAACAGCTCCATTAACACATTCTAAGGCTAAAATTGTATTCTGAATCAACTATCACTTTAAGACATCCTTTATACGCATCATCCAAAAGACATTCGCATAACAATTCCAATAATCTGTTAAGATAATCGCTTATATCAGAATACTTTATGTTGGTTGTAAATAACAGCCGGGTACTGGCAAAGGTTCAGGCTATATTTTAGGCCCAAAAGCCAGATCTCCGGCATCGCCGAGGCCGGGCACGATGTAGGAACGTTCGTTCAGGTGATCGTCCAGAGCGCCTAACCAAAGTATGGCCTCTGGCATTTCCTGTTGTACATAGGCTACTCCCTCCGGCGAGGCAATGGCTGCGGCAATATGCACCTGCTTTGGTTTGCCATGGCGCAGCATTCCTTTATAGGCCTTCACCAATGAACGGCCTGTCGCCAGCATGGGATCTGCCAGAATCAGAACTTTATCGTGCAGGTTGGTGGAAGCCAGGTACTCCATCATAATCTGCAATTCTGTATTTTCTTCCTCTACACGGTAAGCACCTACAAACGTACTGTATGCCCTGTCAAAATAGTTCAGCATGCCATTGTACAGCGGCAGGCCAGCCCGGAGAATAGTAGCCAGCACCGGTTGCTCCGCCAGCAGCATTGTCTGGGTATCAGCCAGCGGTGTGGTAAGTGTTGCAGGTTTATATTGCATCTTTTTAGAGATTTCATAAGCCAGCAACTCTCCCAAGCGCTCCAGGTTGCGCCGAAAGCGCATGCTGTCTCCGTGCACTTTTACATCGCGCAACTCGGCTATAAAATGATTTGCTAACGAAGGTGTTTGCGTCAGAATATGAATATTGCTTTTTTCCATGAGAAGTACCGGGGCGTGTGTTGTTCGTTTAAAGATACGTAAGGTACAGGCGTTCCACCAAGATTGGAGTATAATTTCACGGCTTGCCTGTTTCCTCTTGTGAGCGGGTAGCGCAGCAGGAGGCGCTTTTCAGGAATAAACATTTCTGCCAACGTATAATTCAGGTCGTTTACCAGAAAAATTAAGTACAAAACAGTACATTCGCATATCTTTTAACTGATTTTCCCTAATCGCTTTATGTTCATGAAACGTGTACTTTGTGCTTTGGGCCTAACGATTGCCGCTTGGTCTGCAGCACAGGCGCAGGATGTGTATGTACCTTATAACCGGGACGTGTACCACTGGATAGACCGGTACCAGATAAAGTATGGCGACCAGGTGCCACAACTACAAACAGCAGCCCGGCCATACGGACGAGCGGATGTAGCAGACCTGGCCGAGGTAAGCGCCCGCAATGCCACCACTGCCGTTGACCAGTTTAACACCCGCTACCTGCTGAACGATAACTGGAACTATACCGAGCTGGACAGCAACGACAGCAGAAGGCCTATCCTTAACTATTTCTACCGGAACAAGACGGACCTGTACCATTTCCAGAACGAGCATTTTACGGTGCGCGTAAACCCGGTGCTGCACCTGGAGGTGGGGCTGGACAACCAGACAGATGGTGTGCGTTATATAAACACGCGTGGGGTGCAGGTAGAAGGCACCATTGATGAAAAGTTCGGATACTATGCTTTTATAGGAGAAACTCAGGCCCGTTTTCCGGGTTATGTGATGGACCGCATTCAACGCGATAACGTAGTGCCGCATGAAACGCTTTGGAAAGACTTTAAAGAAGACGCCTACGACTTTGGCACAGCCCGTGGCTACATCAACTACGCCCTAAGCAAACATGTAGAGATACTCCTGGGGCATGACCGTCAGTTTATCGGCGATGGCTATCGTTCTTTAATTTACTCCGATTACGCTCCTCCCTCTTTTTTCCTGAAACTGAACACCCGCGTCTGGAAGATCCATTATATGAACCTGTTCCAGGAACTGACCGCTGAGTACCGCCGTAAGGACCGTGACCTGCTGTTCCCTAAAAAGTACATGGCGTTGCACCGCCTGGGAATTAACGTAACTGATAATTTAAACATAGGGGTATTTGAACAGATCATCTTTGCCCGTGGCAAAGGGCGGTTCGAACTGCAGTACCTGAACCCCATCATCTTTTACAGAAGCGTTGAACTGGCATTGGGTAGTGAGGACAATGCCTTGCTAGGCGCAGACTTCCGCTGGAATGTACAGAACCGTGTGCAGCTTTACGGGCAACTGTTGCTGGATGAGTTTCTGCTGGCAAAGGTTAAGGAACGAGAAGGCTGGTGGGCTAATAAATTTGCCGGGCAGATTGGCGCAAAGTACATTGATGCGTTTGGGATAAACAACCTGGACCTGCAGGGCGAGCTCAATGTTATTCGCCCCTACACTTATCAGCACGAGGACCAGTTCTCAAATTACCAGCACTATAACCAGCCCCTGGCGCACCCTATCGGTGCTAACCTGTACGAGGTGATAGGAACAGCATATTACCAGCCTCTACCTCGCCTGATGCTTACAGGAAAGGCCATTGCAACCCGCTACGGCCAGGATATTGTGACAGCCACTGACACCCTGAACTACGGTAACAATGTGCTCCTCTCTTACCTCAATCGTATAGATAACTACGGCAATGAGATTGGCCAGGGCATTAGGACTGACCAACTGTATCTTGATATGACGGCCACTTATCAGCTAAAGTACAACTTATTCCTGGACCTGAAGCAGGTTGTCCGCCGCTCTGATGCGGAAGTAGACGCTTTGGATCAGAATACCTTCTTCACCTCGTTCGCCCTCCGTTGGAATATTGCCCAGCGGCTGCATGAGTTTTAGGAGCACACTGATACCTATATACATACAAAAGGCAGAGAGGAGACTTTCTGCCTTTTGTATGTATACTCTTTCTATCTATTAATAAGTATCTTTGCGGCGGCGAGGGAAGTAAACACCAGCCTTTGCCAATGTATAAGTATCATAAAACCAAAGTTTAACACCAGCAGGTGTTACTACATAAGTTGCCCGCCTGCAGGAAAGACGTTGTGCAGAAGCCGTGGCAGGCGACATCCCATACCAGCATGAAGACTTACCTACGCATACTTGAGTTTGCCAAACCCTATAGCCGGTTTGTGCCGCTTTACTCCCTTTATACCGTATTAGGCATCATCTTCGGCATTTTCAACTTTGTGCTGATTATCCCCTTGCTGAACGTTTTGTTCGCCCAGGTTGGCACCGAAGATGCAGCGAGTATGGTGACGCAAAGGCCGGAGTTCAGGTTGAGCATCGACTTCTTTTCTGAATTCTTTAACTATTACTTCGGGCAGGTCATTCTGGAGGAAGGCCGCGAAGGGGCGCTGCTGTTTGTGTGCGTTGTCGTCGTGGTTTCTATCTTCCTGGCTAACCTGTTCCGCTACCTCGCCTTCCGGATAGTAGGGGCGCTGCGGGCGCATGTGGTAAAGAAAATGCGCCACGCGATATACCAGCGCGTAACAGAACTACACTTAGGCTATTTCTCGAATGAGCGCAAAGGTGACCTGATGACCCGTCTGACAGTGGACATACAGGAGGTGGAGAACTCGGTGGTGAATACCTTAACAGTGGTCATCAGAGAGCCTATCTCCATTATCGCATACTTTGCAGTGCTTTTTACCATGTCGGTGAAACTGACGCTGTTTACGCTGATTCTGCTGCCTTTGTCTGGTGGTGTGATTGCGGGTATTTCTAAACGGCTGAGGCGAAAAGCCCAGGAAGGCCAAAGCTCCCTCAGCTTTATTCTAACCATTATAGATGAGACGTTGAGCGGCATGCGCGTGGTGAAAGCCTTTAACGCGGAGCCTTTTATACTCGACAAGTTCCATGACCAGAATAACCGCTATGCCCGCATCCAGCGCTCCATCGCTAATAAACGCGACCTTGCTTCGCCGCTTTCTGAGTTTTTGGGGGTAACAGTGGTGGCGGGGCTGCTATACTATGGCGGGAACCTGGTGCTGAACCAGCAATCAGAGCTGCAGCCGGCAGAGTTCATCGCCTACATCATTCTTTTCTCGCAGGTACTAGTGCCTGCGAAAGCCATGTCGGCAGCATTCAGCAACATACAACGCGGTCTTGTTTCAGGTGAAAGGGTGCTGCAGGTAATAGACACCAAACCGCAAATCGTGAACAAGCCAAATGCGAAGGTACTGCCAGAATTTGAGCACCAGATTGAATTTCAACGGGTAAGCTTTGGCTATGGCGACAAGCATGTGCTGCAGGATATTAGCTTCACCATCGAGAAAGGGAAAACAGTAGCGCTGGTAGGTCCTTCGGGTGGCGGCAAGTCTACCCTCGCCGACCTGATACCGCGCTTTTACGACCCTACAGCAGGAGCCATTTACATTGATGGCCACGATATCCGGGATTATACCATGGAATCGGTAAGAGATAAGATTGGGGTGGTTACGCAGGAGTCTATCCTCTTCAACGATACCATTTACAACAACATCGCTTTCAACAAAGTAGATGCCACAGAGGAAGAGGTAATAGCCGCCGCTAAGATTGCCAATGCCCATGAGTTTATCATCAATACGGAGCAGGGCTACAATACAGTTATCGGAGACCGTGGCGGCAAGCTTTCAGGCGGGCAGCGGCAGCGCCTGAGCATCGCCAGGGCCATACTGAAGAACCCGCCTATTCTTATTTTAGATGAGGCTACCTCCGCACTCGACACAGAGTCAGAGAAACTCGTACAGGAGGCGCTTACAAATTTAATGCGGAACAGGACCTCTATTGTGATTGCACACCGCCTGAGCACGATACAACACGCGGATGAAATACTGGTGCTGCAGCAGGGCAGAATAGTAGAGCGCGGCACCCATAATGAGCTTCAGCAGCATAGGGGTTTATACTCGAAACTGACACAGATGCAGCTAACAGCATAAGGCTACTGACCTCCTGCATTAGCCATTATTAAAGAAAAACGCCAGCAGGCAATTTCCAAATAACTGCGCTGTACTCCACCCTTAGGAAGGGTGCAAGGAATTCAGCAGCAATAGGCTTGAGGCGAATAAAAAATATTAAACAGAGAAGCGATACATAAAGATGACATCCAATACAATACTGGCAGAGCTGACGCAGGCACAGGAAGTGCTCACTGCTTTTCTGTCTGACACAAGCAACATTGCCTCTATTGAAGAAGCAGCAAACACCATGGCTGAAGCAGTGCGCAACGGCGGCAAGATACTAAGCTGCGGCAACGGCGGCTCTATGTGCGATGCCATGCACTTTGCCGAAGAGCTGACAGGCCGCTACCGCAACGACCGCCGCGCCCTGCCCGCCATCGCCATCGCAGACCAGAGCCACATGAGCTGCGTAAGCAACGACTACGGTTATGATGCCGTGTTCTCCCGCTATCTTGAGGCATTAGGAAACACCGGAGACGTGTTACTGGCTATCAGCACCAGCGGCAACTCCGGCAACATTGTTAAGGCAGCGGAGGCAGCCAAAGCCAAAGGCATGCAGGTAGTGGGCCTGACAGGCAAAGACGGCGGCAAGCTAGCCCCTCTCTGCGATGTGGAGGTGCGCGTACCGCATTCCGGCTACGCTGACCGGGTGCAGGAAATCCATATTAAAGTAATCCATATCCTGATCTTGCTTCTGGAGCAGAAACTGACATAGTTCATACCTTCTCAACAGCTTTATAGCTGTATGAAGTTATGTGCACCAAAGGCCACAGGCAATTATAGCCGTGGCCTTTTTACATTCCGCTGCACCCTAGGTTGTGCTGTGAAGTACTGTGCTTAAAATATCTCCTGACTACGGGAAGGTAGTGAGCTGTTTTTATTCTTTTGAAGCTGATTCGGAATCTATTGAACCTACCTGATGTTCCGCCACGTAGTATTCATAAAATCATATACAATAAAGCGGAAATACATGCTCATTAAGACCTACGGAAGCGCCGTTCAGGGCGTTAATGCCTATACCATCACCATAGAAGTAAATGTTAGCGCCGGCACAAAGTATTTTCTTGTAGGGCTACCTGATAACGCAGTAAAAGAAGGCGAGCAACGTATTGAGTCTGCGCTAAAGCAGTTCAACTACAAAATCCCTCGGCAGAAGGTGGTTATCAACATGGCCCCTGCCGATATCCGCAAAGAAGGCGCTGCCTATGACCTGACCATTGCCATGGGAATGATGGCTGCTTCCGGCCAGATATCCTCCGATAAAGTATCGCAGTACATGATCATGGGAGAGCTGTCGCTGGATGGTTCGCTGCGCCCGATCAAGGGTGTGCTGCCCATTGCCATACAAGCCCGGAAAGAAGGCTTCAAAGGCATCATACTTCCTGCCCAGAACACCACAGAAGCCGCTATTGTAAACAACCTGGATGTCATCGGTGTGAACAACATATTGGAGGCTGTTGAATTCCTGGATGGGAAACGGGAGATAACGCCGGTGGTCATCAACACAAGGGATATTTTTCAAACGACGGTAGATCAATATGCTGCTGACTTTGCCGATGTGCAGGGGCAGGAGAACATTAAGCGTGCATTGGAAATTGCCGCAGCAGGTGGTCATAATGTGATTATGATCGGTCCGCCGGGTGCCGGTAAAACGATGCTGGCCAAGCGCCTGCCCTCTATCCTCCCGCCCCTCTCGATGCACGAGGCACTGGAGACGACAAAGATACATTCTGTCGCGGGCAAGCTGGGTGAGGCAGCCTCTTTACTGACAACGCGCCCTTACCGTTCGCCGCACCATACTATATCTGATGTAGCCCTGGTGGGCGGAGGCAGCAATCCGCAGCCCGGAGAAATATCACTGGCACATAATGGTGTGCTTTTCCTGGATGAATTGCCTGAGTTTAAACGTACGGTGCTGGAGGTCATGCGCCAGCCATTAGAGGAGCGCCGTGTTACCATTGCACGAGCTAAGACTTCCCTTGATTTCCCGGCTAACTTCATGCTGGTGGCCAGCATGAACCCCTGCCCCTGTGGCTATTACAATCATCCTGACAAAGAATGTGTGTGCGGGCCGGGTGTAGTGCAACGCTACCTGAACAAGGTAAGCGGCCCGTTATTAGACCGCATTGACCTGCACGTGGAGGTAACACCGGTCACTTTCGACGAGATGACGGCCACCCGTAAAGCAGAGGACAGCGCCTCTGTGCGTGAGCGGGTAGAGCAGGCACGCAAGCTGCAGATTGAGCGCTTCAAAGACACGCCGCAGGTGCACTCCAATGCCATGATGCCCTCGCAGATGGTGAAGGAAGTGTGCCAGATTAGCGAGGCAGGCCGCACCTTGCTGAAAACAGCCATGGAACGCCTCGGGCTCTCGGCCCGCGCCTATGACCGTATCCTGAAAGTAAGCCGGACGATTGCCGACCTCGCCGGAACCGACACAATCAAAATAGAACATCTGGCAGAGGCTATTCAGTACCGCAGCCTCGACCGTGAAGGCTGGGCTGGCTAAACCAAATCACCTTTGCACTTACAGAATATCGATCAAGAAGAGCAGCAGTTCATTATGAAGCCGCTCTTCTTGTTTACTCAAACATTACTAGTGCATCATAAAGGTTAAATAGTCGGGTAAAGCTTTTTGAGTTTCACTCTGGCGTCTTTGGATTGAAACTGCCAGTTTGCCTTTACCTGCTCCTGGTTTCTTTTTTTTCTGCCATAAGTCTATTTTCTTCTCAAGGGTTTCTTTATCAGCTATTCTGTTCTTAATTGCCTGCCTTTTAATGACAGAGAATTCAATTTCTGCCATGTTGAGCCATGAGCCATGTTTAGGAGTGAAAACAAATTCTATCTTATCGAGAATAGCTTTGGCTCTGGCCGGCTCAAACACTTTATACATAGCCGCTGGTTTATGAGCCTTTAGATTATCCTGCACCAGGATTATTTTCCTGGCAGATAAATATTGGCTCTCCACTAAATCTGCTACTATTTTCGCCCATTCCAATCGATTATTGCTATCTCTTACTTCTACATTTCTCTTTCCAGCCAAGGGCTCAAAGAGCATATATAACTGTTTTACTCCGTGACGAATGTATTCGCTGTCATATAAAGTAGTCCCATTACTGGCTTTTACCGGTGTTCTTTTTTCTTCAATAAGCTGCTTAGGAGATTCATCCAAGCAAACCACCGGATGCTTTGCATCATATGGCCGCTTATATACATCCAGCACCTGTTCCATTTGACAGACAAACTCTGGCGAAGCCTCTGGTATTATCCACATCTTCTCTCTCCAGGGCTTAAGCTCATTTTTTTTAGAAGGGTGCCTACGCTCGTGTGGCTGATACTATCAATGTAGTTGAGCTCTACCATTTTGTCAGCCAGCAATTGTAGAGTCCAGGAATCACGTTCCTCTGGTGGTTCGCTACAGGCAAGCATTGCAAGCTTAGCCTCTACTTCTCCAGTGAGTTTCTTCTCCTTAAATACTTCCCGCTTCTTTCCCTCCAGAGCCACCTGCAAGCCTTCCTCACAGCAGCGCTTGCGCAAACGCTCGATGCTCTTGGTACTTAACCCATACAATTGCGAGACTTCAGAATCATCTTTGTTCAGACCATTTTCTGCTACAGCCAATAAAACCTGCCCCCGAACAACTCGCTTTGCCGATGCTTTTTTCTTATTTATGATACCCCTGAGATAACCTTTCTCTTCATCTGCTAAAATCAGTCTATACCTCTCTGCCATATCTCCTCGATTTTTCCTTTGGCAGATTAACAAAGCTGACAGACATTTAATTCTTTATCCAGTACTAGACTTACCTTACTGACAATTATTTGTCACCAAAAATCAAGGCAAGTTTCAGACTTTTCTAAACTCAATGCGTAATAGCTTTACATCAGGCAAAAGCTTACTTTTTAGGCTGAAACTGATGCATTTAGGGTTTTTCACGAACGAGATAGACGAGTAAGTGAATGAAGAGATTTTTTATATTTTTTGCTTTGATGGTAGCCACCGTGGTAGCTGCACAGGCGCAGGGACCACGGTTCGGATTTCGGGCAGGAGTTAACTACTCCGGCATTTCAGGTAGTAACATTGATGATTTAGATAGAATTTATGGATTTCACGCAGGTGTTACCTCTCGGTTTATCGTGACACCAGATAGTTTCCTGACAATCCAGCCAGAGATACTTTATTCTCAAAGAGGAGCTGAAAGGGAGGATAGTAACTTCGAGTTAAAGCTTGGTTATATTGACGTGCCCGTTCTAGCCCGAATAAATGCGGGCCCTATTTACTTTGAGGGAGGGCCGCAGTTATCTGTTAGAGTCAGAGATGAACTAACTGCTGACAGAGATGATGTCATAAATAGTGAAGAGCTTCTCAGGAGTACTGCCTTTGGCTATGTGGCTGGAGTAGGCTTTTCTGCTACCCAACTTGGCTTAAGTATAGGCGTACGTTACAACGGCGAAATATCGCAATTAAACAACAACGACGACATCCCTAATATACGCAGTGATCTGTTTCAGCTGACACTAAGCTACCTGTTCCCAGGCAGAAAGCGACAACCAGTAGAAACAGAGGTCGAAACAGAATACGAACAAGACTTGCCTTAGTACAACATAAAACTATGAAACCAAAAGCCCGTCTCACCGTCGGGCTTTTTCATTGTTACCCTAGCCCGGTAGATGTTTACCCTCATAAATAGCCTTCTCACATACTTTTCATTTATATATAGTGCAAAACTATACTATGGCCTGTTTGTTGTAACGTTCTCATTGGCATGCATGCAAAAGCCAGCAGGCAATAACCTGAGGTGTTTATTCTTTTAAATAGGCTCAGCAGGTTTAGCTTGTTAAATAATTAATTCACAGAAAAAATTTTAATTAACATGTATACTGTTCGTTTAGGGCAGATACAACAAACCAACTATGATTATGAAAAAGCTATTATCCATTTTTGTTTTTGTGCTGATCGCGTCTATGGCAGCGCAGGCCCAGTCTGGTATAGGTATCAGGGGTGGAGCTAATTTTTCTAACCTTGAAGGAGATCTGAGAAATGAGTCCAGGTTTGAGAATAAAATCGGCTTTCATGGTGGTATTACCTTTGGCGTTGGTATTGTAGATAATTTTTTCTTCATACAGCCAGAGTTACTTTACTCCACAAAAGGATTTAAGTATGAGAATTCAGAAATCTCGCTTCCTACCGGAACCATCCAAAGAGAAGGCAGTATGAACTACAACTACCTTGATTTACCGGTGCTAGCGAAAATTAAGGCTGGGCCTATTTACTTCGAGGCTGGTCCGCAAGCATCTTACCTGCTCAGCGTAAATAACAAGATTAACGAATCGCTGAATGGCGAGCGCTATTCGTCTACGACTACAGAGCGAGATGTAGATGGCCTGAGAAGGTTTGAAGTCGGGTATGCGGCTGGTGTTGGCTTTGCAACAAACAGTGGCATCAGCCTTGGCATACGCTACAACGGCAGCCTATCAGATTTTGTCAACGAAAATCCTGAAGAATACTTTGAGGGAGACCTGACAAATGCCCGTCATTCGACGATTATGGCAACTGTAGGCTTTACTTTCGGCCGGTAACCTCCTTTAACAAATAAAAAAGCCAGCCTCGCCTATTGGGTGGGGCTGGCTTTTTTGTGGTATCTCCTGTAGGTATAAACTCTTTGCGGCCAGCCATAGTAAACAAGCTTAAGCAATTCCCAAACTTTACAGGCCATACCATGAAAAAGATACTCCTTCTTATATGCATCACACTTGTTCCTATACTAATGGCGCAGGCACAGTATGTTCGCTATGGCGGAAAGGCGGGCGGCGGTTTTACCCGAGCCTTGGGCGACGACGGCTCAAATGATTATATGAACTATTTTACCGGTTTCCATGCGGGGCCGGTCGTTAGCTATGAGTTTGTGTCGCGGCTGGCAGTGCAGGCCGAGTTGCTTTACGACCAGAAAGGATTTACTTATGATGCCTATGCCGTTAACCCCAGCGTAACGGCGAACGGAGATTTGCGGCTGCATTACGTAAAACTTCCCCTGCTGCTCAAGATCCAGAAGGGAGGCTTGTTTGCGGAGGCCGGACCATACGCAGGTTACCTGGTGGCCACCAACTCTGACATTAACTTCAGTACAACAGGTGTAAACCCTGACGCGGGACAGCCTATTACGTATAACTCAGATAACATAAATCGCTTCGACTATGGTTATACAGCTGGCATAGGCATTATGCTGGAGAGTGGTTTCTTCATGAGCTTTCGGAACACAGGCGGTTTCCGATCCTTCTCCAAAGACTTAGACCAGAAGAACTTCGGCTTTAACCTTTCCTTCGGCTACCTGATACAGCCGCCCAGTGCCGTAGACATGATGCGGCGTTAGCAAAAGAGGCCCGGCTGCAAAACAGCCGGGCCTCTTTACATGTATGTGAAAAGGGACATAAGACAAAGGTCTTTCCCACAGAGCCAACGTGCAGCCAGTTGCTTTCAGCTGACTTTTGTAGAAGCCTCTTACTCTTGCCATTAATCTCTTGTTGAACACCTCACATCCCGATCCTTACTTCTTCAACTCCGCAAAATGCTTGTAGAACAGTGGAATTGTTTCGATGCCTTTCATGAAGTTAAACACACCAAAGTGCTCGTTCGGGGAGTGAATGGCGTCTGTATCAAGCCCGAAGCCCATCAACACAGAATCCAGGCCCAGTTCGGATTTAAACATTGCCACGATCGGAATAGAACCACCGCTGCGTACCGGAATTGGCTTCACGCCAAACGTCTCTTCGTAAGCTTTTGAAGCAGCCTGATACGCTACTGAATCTGTTGGTGTCACCACTGGCTCTCCGCCATGGTGCGGCTTCACCACCACCTTTACACTCTTGGGAGCAATGCTTTCGAAATGCCTCTTAAACTTTCCTGTAATCTCCTCAGACGACTGGTTGGGCACGAGGCGCATTGAGATTTTGGCATAGGCTTTGGAGGCAATTACTGTTTTAGCACCCTCACCGGTATAGCCACCCCAGATACCGTTTACGTCCAGGGTAGGCCGTATGGAATTTCGCTCCATCGTCACATATCCTGCCTCACCGTGCACATCGCCTAATTCCAGCGCCTGCTTATACTTATCCAGGCTAAAAGGGGCACGCGCCATTTCTGCACGTTCCTCCTGGCTCAACTCCTGCACATTGTCATAAAAGCCCGGCACGGTGATATGGTTGTTCTCGTCGTGCAGCGAGGCTATCATCTGGCACAGGATGTTGATAGGGTTCGCTACCGCTCCGCCGTACAGACCAGAGTGCAGGTCGCGGTTAGGACCGGTTACCTCCACTTCTACATAACTCAGCCCCCGCAGGCCAGTGGTAATGGAAGGCGTGTCGTTGCCCAGCATGCCTGTATCGGAAATAAGAATGACATCTCCTGTTAGTCTGTCTTTGTTCTCCTTCACAAAGGTAGCCAGATTGGTGGAGCCTACTTCTTCCTCACCTTCAATCATGAATTTAACGTTGCAGGCCAGGTTACCCGTCTGCACCATCGTTTCAAAAGCCTTCACGTGCATGTACATCTGTCCTTTATCGTCGCAGGCGCCACGGGCATAAATTTTTCCGTCTTTAATGACCGGCTCAAAGGGCGGAGAGTTCCACAGTTCGTAGGGGTCTGCCGGCTGTACATCGTAATGGCCATATACCACCACCGTTGGCAGGCTTGGGTCCACTATTTTCTCGCCATACACAACCGGGTTGCCGGCAGTTTCATATAGTTCCACATGGTCAGCACCGGCTTCTGCCAGGCGCTGTTTTACAAACTCTGCCGTGCGCAGCACATCCTCTTTAAACTTGAGGTCGGCACTTACCGACGGAATGCGCAGCATGTCCAGCAGCTCGTTTATAAAGCGGTCTTTGTTGTCGTTAATATATTTGTTCATAGTTTATAAGGTACTTTGATTTAAATTGCAAAAAAGCCATCCGTGCGAGGCAGGATGGCTTTTGTTCTTTCTATTTTTTTAATAGCTAACAGCACTTTTAGCGCTTGCGCCCCAGCTTAATGTTTGCTTTGCTCTCCTCCCCTGCAATCAGGCGGTTGATATTTTTACGGTGTGTGAGCGCCACAACAGCAAACAATATAAACCCGAACACAATAAGAATTGGATTCTCGGGGTGGAACCGTGGCAAGAGCAGCAATATGGGGAAAGCCAGCGCTGCAATCATAGAGCCGAGGGAAACATACTTAGAGGTAAACAGCACGATAACGAAGATAGCAATACACATCAGCGCTACTACCGGCTCTATCGCCAGCATCATACCCAACAAGGTAGCTACACCCTTACCACCTTTGAAGCGTTCGTAAACCGGGAAAATATGTCCGACTACGCCCAGTGCTCCCATAATGAGCTGATAGATCACCAGGTTCTCCGGTGCCACAACATCATAAATTATCAGGAAGCCGGCGAGTGAGGTGGCAGTCCACCCTTTAAAGATATCAATTAGCATGACAATGGCACCCGGCTTCTTGCCCAGCACCCGGAAGGTGTTAGTGGCGCCTGAATTACCACTGCCGTGCTTCCGGATATCGATGCCATAATAGGCTTTACCAATCCAGACTGCCGATGAGATAGACCCAATCAGGTATGCAGCTACAAACAGTCCAGCTATTAAAAGTATATCCATGAATTATCTGTTTTGTCCCAGGACTTGCTCTTACAGGATACCTGCCTGCCTAAGGCAAAAGCACGGTAATTTAAGAGCGAAAAGAGGCCCAAATATAGGCAAATCTTGTTCTACAGTCCAAAATTTAAGTTTCCCTCTACTCTATACGGTAGGCTTATAGTTCCTGGTTATTGCATGTCTATTTCTGGCTCTTCCTCGTTCGGGTCGTTTTGGTTCTTTTTCTTCTTCTTTTTCTTACTCTTTTTGGGCTCATCCTCCAGGTAGTCAAAGTTCCCGGTCGGTTCTATTGTCACTTGCTCTGTGGCCACTTTAAACCCTTCTTCCCCGCTCAAATAATTATCGCGGAAGTATTGTACAAACTCATTCTTCTCGATAGGAGCGCCAGCATATATACCATAGCTACTGGTAGATCCCCGGCTACCTCTTGCCTTGGACTCTACAGCCTTGTTGAACTTATCATCTGAAGAAGCCATGGTCATACCGTTTTCGAAAAAGCTGAAGTAGTACCAGGTGTAAGGGTCCGACTGAAGGTATAAGTTTACAGCCGGCAAACCGTTCATGTCTTCGCGCATTTCTATGTAGCCGTTCATGCGCGTGTTCACATCATCCTTCAGAATGCTGGCCAGGCCAATGCCGCCTGCGCTGTACCATGCCCTGTGGTCGTCCGACCACTGTAGCTTTACATCGCTTAGTATCAGGCTGCGCACCAGTTTCTTTGACAACTTTGGCAGTGGCACATAGGACGTGGCACTTTGCTGCACATAACGGCGAACTTCTTTATCACCAACAAATTCTCCTAACTTATACAGCATGGCATCGCTGTTTTCAATCGCTGGTGCGGCGCCGGCAGCACCGGCACGCAGGTTTGCAGCCATTGCGGCAAGTGCTTTCTCAGGCACTTCCATATCGAACACCAGGAATGCATCTAGGTCATACTTGCTACTGTCTACTTGGGCATTGCCGCTACCGGATGCTTCTACAGCAAAATTCTTCACCGGCTTCAGCAGGTTCAGCTTACCTTCGAAGTGCACCGCCTTGGCCTCTTCGTTGTAGATTAGCATACTACCTTCATAGGCATCGCCATAAGCACGTTTCTCATGCCCGATCTTAAATTCCTTCCGGTCGTTGTTGTAAGAGAGCAGCCCATCTACTGTAAACAGGTCAAGGTCCTCCTCCGCCTGCTTTCTGGATACAAATGTGTTGTAGATCTTGCCTGATCCGGCTCCCATGTGCAGTCCGGTGTGCAGCATTGTACCATCGGCAGCTTTCGGCTCAATAATAGGTATGCGCACATTCGTTGGGTTCAAAGTATCTTTCTTGTAGGGGAACCAATCCGAGTCATCCGGGTTGCCGGTAAAATTCAGTTTTAGCTCTCCATCAAAATCCAGGTGTTCTATAGGGGCATGCATCATCACCTTACCACGGTACAGGATGCGTGGGAAAACGTAAAATGGTTTGCCTTCCTCCATGTTAGCCGAGGCAAACGTGTAGGCTATCTTCTCTTTTTTCTCTTTTTTACCTTCCACACTCTTCGGGTTGCCATATACAAAGTCAGAGAACTGCAGTTGGAATGAGTCGGCGGCGGCATTATAAAAATCAAGCACGGCATTTCCTTTCAAAGCTGTGCGCGACAGCACATCAATATTTCCTTTGTAAAATTTGTGGTACTGCTGCGCAGAGTCAGCAAACACAAGTGCATTGCGCAGTGTCTGTATAGTAGCATCAGTTGCCACAGCCACTCTGCCGCTGTCTGGCACCACATGGGCATCGCCGACGGCAATGTAAGGCACACCGCCCGCCAATAAATTATTACTCTTCAAATCATACTCTCCGCTTGCAGCCATAAAACGCAGGCCTTCCTGGGCAGGGTGCAGCGAATAGAACCAGTTTTTACCGCCATTTTCATCGGCTTTCAGGGCCACCTTCTGCTCCTTCATATCCCAGCGGGCACTGCTCATGGAGGTTTTATACTGCGCTTTCGGGAACTCCACACTGGCAACACCTTTTTGCTCACTTTCAAAGTCCACAAAGCCTCCTTCCATATCATAAGCAACGGCAACATCCTGTGCTTTTACCGCTGGCCTTCCCTCTACGTCAGACTTCACGAGCATCTGAGCATGGTTGCCGCTGAAGCTACGCTGTTTAAAGGTCAGTTCCTGAGAGGTAACGTTTGCTACCGGGTTATCTACCACTCCGCTGCCTTGTAAGCCTCCGGGTGTAAGCTTGGCTACTCCTGTAAGAGCAAAGCCCTCTTTGTAGAGTTTCATCGGTTCATTTACAGTCTGCAGGTACATGGTGTCGGCCAGTGGTTGCCAGTTCATGCTGAACCCCTGTAGGGTGGCTACCGGATACTCTGATCCATTGTGCTGGCCTTCTTTCATGGTTACTGATGTTCCTCCTTCTACTGTAACTCCGTTTTTGTAATACGTGTATGCCGGAGCCTCAAGCGTAGCATTCAGGTAGGTTAGCGTTCCTTTACTCTGGATACCGCCTGAGTTCATCATGATAGTATCATACACCATCCCTTTGCCACCGTAAGCCGGTAAACCTTTCTCCCCCGGCTGATAATAGAAACCAAGTGTTTCGTCTGGCATCATCACCATCTTTGTTTTAATGGGCGGGAAAATACCTCCGGAATTAAATGTACCATCAAACCCGATAGCGTTTTTGGTTGAGCTCAGACTATCTAATTTGAAAGGCGGCATTTCGAAATATATGGTGCTGTCATAGGCACCGCCCGCCACATCTGGTCTGGCAAAAGCAACCCTCGCCCCCGACACAGCATCAAACTTAGGATACTCCGCGAAATATTGCCTGCCTGATTTGTTACCGGGCTTGTTGATATACAGCGTACCCGACATACCTCCTTTGTTACTCGTCAGCACCTGGTCAGTCACGTTGCCGTTACGGCCGCGCCGCTTACCTGTAACTAGTGCCACGGTATCTATGTTGGCAAGCTCTATTGTAAAGTCCTTATAGTTGAATTTAAAATCAGACCCTTTAATAGCAAGGCTGCTGGCATATACCTGCCCGTTAAATTCAATATCGCGGTTTTGCAGGATGCGGACTTCGTTTCCGCGCGGCAGCATGTATACGCTGGCCGTGTCGTTGTTGAAGACTATGCGATCCACTCCCCTTACCGTTAGTTTGTTGTCGTCCAGATTAAGGGTGGCATTACGGCCTGAGGGTACCACAGACTTGATGATGATATGGTCATAGTCTTTTGCATCGCGGGAAGAACCCACATAATGCAAGGCTTTGGGTTTTAACTCAATATAGCCGGAAGCCGGTTCATAACTCAGGTAACTCTGGTAAGCCATAGCCTGCGCCGCTTCTCTAATGGCCGCTTCACTTATTTTAGTGGCTTTGGCTACATCAGAGGCATAAAACTCCTTTGTTTTAGCCTTTAGCCCATAACCAACCAATACCTGCAAGGGGTGAAACTGCGCGACCCCCACCAGCCGCTGGTAACGGCTATTAGAAAAGAACTCCATAGACTCCAACTGCACCGGCACCAGTGTCTTTGAGTTCAGAACTGAAAACTCTACGTTCGGCTCATTCAGTTTCCACTGAAGGCGCTCTGCCATAATTTCCATTTGATGAAAATTATCGATGAAAGGCGCATCAGCATAAGCTCCTTTATCCTTTGTTAGCGTCAGCTCCTGGTTTACGCGGGAGTAGCGCAGTTGCATGGCCGGGTGCACAAGCGAGTCTTTCTGCTGATAGATAGCAACAGCCGCACGGTTCGCCAGCAGCAGTGAATCCTCAAACGAATAGCTTCTGGCTAAGGAGCGGAACTTACGCTCTCCATTATGTGACACTACGATCTCGGATGGGCTATCATCCATCGGCTTGCTCCCGATAGCGTTACCTACCAGCGAGAACCCGCCTTTGTAGGCAACATGGGGGCCTAAGTTGTTTATTTTCGCGTCGCTGGTAAAGGAGTTAAATTTAGGATAAGGATAGCTATTGGTTTTGCGCTTGCTGCTGATCCACTCAAAAGCACCATCAACAGGTGCCGCCAGCACAGCCGGGTAAATTACCGTAACATCCGGCGCCTTGAAACCGGCAAAAGATACATTGAAGTTGTATTTGCGGAGCTCCGCCGAAGCTGGCTCCCCTTTTAGCTGCCACTCAAACTTACCGCCCTCTCCTACAAACAGGTTGTTGACCAACATCAGCTGTCCTTGAGTGTTGCTGATAGAAGTAGAATCCCAGGGGGTGACAAAAGTGAGGTCTGTCTTCTCTAGCTTTAACACCGGGCCCAACACTTTGGGCTGAGCAGGTAAAAACTGTTGCTTCAGGCTCTCTTTGCGTGCCTGCGCTGTTTTTTTCTTGTCTTCTTTCTTAGGAGTGGCCGTTACAATGCCCCAGCCATCATCCTCCACTGCCTCTTCCTGGGTTTTCTCCTCATCGTCCCAGGATACACTGTCCCAGCCATTGCCTCCATCAGCTTCTTCGGCTGTGGCTTTGCTGGCCCCCTCATAGGCAAAGCTGAAACTGCCGCCTGAGGAAAGCAGCTTATAATAGGAATTCTGATAGAGGAGGTTATTGCTCAGGTATAAGCTGGAAGTAGTCAGGAACTGACCCAGGCGCTTTGCATCTTCCTGCTGTACGGCTTTCTCAGTTACCTCCAGCATTTTGTCCAGCTGGTCAGCGCGCATGCCCTTGTTGTTGATACCTGCCGCAACCATGGTATAGAACTGTCCAAACTGTGCGCTGCTTATACGTTTGCGGTACATAAGCTGGCTGATGTCCATAATCTGCTGCTGCTGCTTAGAAGATAGCTTTCCGCTGCTCCATACCTCTTCCATGTCAGCAGAGAGTTTCTCAGCACCATCAACCTTCCCTGCTGTTAACAGGGTTTTTACATCTCCTATAAAATCTGCGGGCTTGTTGGAAAGCTTTGTCTGCGCCTGCGCCGTCAAAGCTGCCAATAGAAAGATAAGGGGTAAAAGTCGTTTCATAAGGGTACAGCTTAGGGTATGGATTATTTTGCTTTGAACAGGGCGGATACCCAGTTATTCTTTTCCCGGTGCGATATGTACTGCAGCCCCAGCGCCTCTGTTCGCTGCTGGAGTACGGGTAAGTCCTCGGTATAAAAGCCGCTCAAAAGCAGCCAGCCTTCCGGCTTCAGCACAGCTTTGCAAGCCGGCATGTCTTCCAGTAACACGTTGCGGTTTATATTGGCCAGTATGATGTCGAAAGGTTTCTCTCCTTCAATTGTTTCGGCACCACCTAAACGCACATCAATATGGCCATAGTTGTTGAGTTCCGCATTCTCCCGGGCATTCTCCACAGTCCAGTCTTCAATCTCCACCGCCACAATCTCTGAAGCGCCCAGTTCGCCGGCCATAATAGCCAGTATGCCTGTGCCGCAGCCCATATCCAGCACGCGCTTGCCCTGGTGGTCCAGCGTCAGCTGGTTCTCAATCATGAGCGTGGTGGTTTCGTGGTGGCCTGTGCCGAACGACATTTTCGGATTAATGACGATGTCGTACTTCGCCTGCTCCGGCTTTGGGTGGAAAGAAGCCCTGACGGATACTTTCCACCCAATGAACAGAGGCTCAAAATTACGCTCCCACTCCTCGTTCCAGTTCTGGCGCTCAATTTTCTGTACTTCATACGTAACTGTCACAAATTCAGCGTAATGCCGCAACGTTTCCTGCAGTGCCGCTTCGCTGAAACGGTCTTCTTCTGTATAGGCGTTAAAGCCATCTTCAGTCTCCACAAAAGCATCAAAGCCGAGCTCTCCGAGCTCGGCAGTAAGTATGTCCGCGTAATCCGCGTTCACCTTTAAAGCAACTTCTATAAAATCCATCTTAAAACATTAATCACGACAAGTGGCAGAAGAACGCACATCAGTAAAAGACACAGTAAAATCAGCCTGGTGGCGTTGTTCCGTCACGTAAAGAATATGATTCGCAAACGCCTTGCTGGGAGTAATAAACCAGATGCCTATACCATCGGCAAAGAGCTTGTTACTCTCACGGTATACCACCAGATTCGCAAAAGCCTGGTCCTCATTTAGATAAACGATTTTAGATGCATCATTCTTATATCTTGGGTCCCGCTCCAGGTATACTGCTCCGTAAATGTCACAATAATCCCTTTCAACGGTCGCTTCCCTAGCTGGTGCAGGAGCAGTTGCCGGCAAATTAAGAAGGGGCAGCAGGGCCATCCAGAAAATTAAAAGTATATACATTGTAATATATGGATATTGCCTCAAATATAACTATAAGTTACACAAAAAAGGCTGCCAATTAATTCAATTGGCAGCCTTTTTTGCACTTTATTTTACAATTTAGAAGGATTTGATGATGTCGGTGAAGTCTCTGGACTTGAGAGAGGCACCTCCTATCAGGCCTCCGTCTATATCTTCCTGCGCAAACAGCTCCTGCGCGTTGCCCGGATTGCAGCTGCCACCATACAGAATAGTGCAATTATAGGCAGCCTCCGCATCGAACATGCGCGATAGTTGCTCCCGTATATAGGCGTGCATTTCCTGCGCCTGCTGTGAGCTGGCCGTTTTACCGGTGCCTATCGCCCAAATCGGCTCGTAGGCTACTACAATCTGGTCGAACTCCTGGTTGCTCAGGTAAGAGACACTGTCTTTCAGCTGCTGGCCCACATACTCGAAGTGGCGGTCTGCGTCGCGCTCCTCCAGCGGCTCACCGCAGCAGAATATTGGCTTTAGGCCCTGGGCAATGGACAGTTTCATTTTCTTGTAAAGCGTCTGGGCATCTTCGTGGTGGTATAGGCGGCGCTCGCTGTGGCCTATAATCACGTACTCCACGCCCACCGACTTCAGCATGCTCGCTGATACGTCACCGGTATAAGCACCGCTTTCGTACTCGCTCACGTTCTGAGCTGCCAGGTGCATCTTATCATTGCCCTGCACCAACTTGCCTACGCTCTGCAGGTAAGGGAAAGGCGGCGCCACGATCACGGCCACATCGCCGTTCACTTCGTCTTTCACCATGTTATCGATTTCCGATACCAGCGAAAGCGCCTCCTCATAGCTTTTATTCATTTTCCAGTTACCTGCAACAATTTTCTTTCTCATGTTTTATGTGTTTTTTGGTGATGATCTTTTATAGTTATATATACTCCGTTTCAGAATTTTAGCTACCAATGTGGCAATTTAACAATTTCTAAATTACCTCTCCCCCGCCCTCTCCTAAAAACAGGAGAGGGTGTTTTCTTTGGATAGATAAAGTTAAAGTTTGTAGGCAGACGTGTCAAACCACCCCCTGCCCCTCCTTGGACAAGGAGGGGCAGGGGTGATTTGACCCGGAACTACTATTTCAAAACAAAAGCCGCAGATACAACAAGTACCTGCGGCTTCATCAAATCTATATTCGAAATTCTTTACACCTTCCCCTTCAGGAAACGGGCTGTATCATTGTCCTCCAGCTTCACCATGTCTTCCGGGGTGCCTTCAAATAGCAGGTGGCCGCCGTTTGTGCCGCCCTCCGGACCAAGGTCTATGATCCAGTCAGCGGATTTGATGATGTCCATGTTGTGCTCGATGATAACGACGGTGTTGCCGTTCTCGATGAGTGCATTCATGGATGTGAGCAGCTTGCTGATGTCGTGGAAATGCAGGCCGGTGCTGGGCTCGTCAAAGATGAACAGGATGTTCTCGTGATGCGAAGTGGCGCCTTTGGTTAAGAAGGACGCCAGCTTCACGCGCTGCGCCTCGCCACCCGATAAGGTATTGCTCGACTGCCCCAGGCGGATATAGCCTAGGCCTACATCATCCAGCGGCTTCAGGCGCTCTGATATTTTCGTTTGATCAGAGAAAAAATCAATGCTGTCGGACAACGTCATGTTGAGCACTTCGGAGATGTTTGTCTCTTTGTACTTGATGTCAAGCACATCCTGCTTGAAGCGGTGACCGTGGCAGCTTTCGCAGGTCAGGTAGATGTCGGCCATAAACTGCATCTCTATTTTCACCTGCCCTTCGCCCTGGCATACCTCGCAGCGTCCGCCCTCAATGTTAAATGAGAAATGTGACGGCTTAAACCCACGGGACTTCGCCAATGGCTGATCCGCATACAAGGTCCGAATGGCATCGTAGGCCTTTACATAAGTAACCGGGTTAGAGCGCGACGATTTGCCGATCGGGTTTTGGTCCACGAACTCCACATGGTCAATTTTGCCATAGTCGCCGCCCAGTTTGTCGAACTTACCGGTTGCCTCGGCGGTGGAACCGTGCAGCTTCTGCATGGCCGGGTAGAGTATATTTTTAATTAAGGTGGATTTACCAGAACCACTCACGCCTGTCACTACCGTCATCACGCCCAGCGGGAACTTCACGTTCAGGTTTTTCAGGTTGTTCTCGCGGGCACCCGTCACCTCAATGGCATTACGCCACTTGCGGCGCTGCGACGGCACCGGCACCTCCATTCTGCCGCTAAGGTATTTGGCGGTGTAGGTGTCAGTGCTCCTGGTCATTTCCTCGAAAGTACCCTGGAACATCAAATTACCGCCACCGGAGCCAGCCTCAGGCCCGATGTCGATGAGTTGGTCAGCAGCCTTCATCATCTCCTCTTCGTGCTCCACCACAATTACGGTGTTGCCCAGTTGCTGCAGCGTGCGCAGCACTCCAATCAGTTGCTCCGAGTCTTTCGGGTGCAGACCGATGCTGGGTTCGTCGAGGATATACATAGACCCCACCAAAGCGCTGCCCAGCGAAGTAGCCAGGTTAATACGCTGGCTCTCGCCACCCGACAGGGTATTGGAAAGGCGGTTGAGGGTAAGGTAGCCCAGCCCCACCCGCTCCAGGTAACTCAGGCGATTGGCAACTTCTGTCACCAGGCGCTCGGCCACATTCCGCTCGTGCTGCGTTAGCTCTATGTTCCGGAAGAAGGGCAGCACCTGCGTCAGTGGCATCAGCACTAGGTCGGTGATGCTTTTGCCGTTCACTTTCACGTAGGAGGCGTCTTTGCGCAGGCGCGAGCCGCGGCACTCCGGGCAGGTGGTGCGGCCCCGGTAGCGTGACAACATGACGCGGTACTGGATTTTGTGCGTCTGCCCCTGTATGTGTTTAAAGAAGTCGTTTAGTCCTTCAAAAAATTTATTGCCTGTCCACAGCAACTCCTGCTCTGCCTCTGTCAGCTCGTTGTAAGGCCGGTGAATCGGGAAGTCGAAGCGGATACCGTTTTTCACCAGCGGCTGCAGCCACTCATTCATCTTGTCGGAACGCCAGGGCGCGATGGCTCCTTCATACACCGTCAGGCTTTTGTCTGGTATCACCAGGTCAGGGTCTATGCCCAACACGCTGCCAAAGCCCTCGCAGGTCTGGCAGGCACCGAAGGGGTTGTTAAAGCTGAAGAAGTTGACCGAGGGCTCCTCAAACACGACACCGTCCAGTTCAAAGCGGTCGGAGAAGACGCGCTCCTCCTCGCCGAAAATAACACGGCACTCCCCGTGCCCTTCGAAGAAAGCAGTTTGCACGGAGTCGCCAATCCGGAAAGCTAAATCTTCATCTGACTTATAAATAACCGCACGGTCTACCAGTATATAGACTTCTTTGCCAAGGTTCGGCTTCTTCTGCTCCAGCAACTCCTCAATAAAGTATACCTGGCCATCGGCGTAGATGCGGGAATAACCTTTCTGCAGCAGCAGGTCCAACTCCTTTGCCAATGAACGGTCAGTGTGCTGGTGCAGCGGCGCCAGTATCATCACACGCGCCTCGTCCTCCAGCGAAAAGATAAAGTCCACCACATCGGCCACAGAATCTTTCTGCACCACCTCCCCTGACACCGGCGAATAGGTCTTGCCAATGCGGGCATAGAGCAGCTTCAGGTAATCATAGATTTCGGTGCTGGTGCCCACAGTAGAGCGGTTGTTCTTGATGCTTACCTTCTGCTCTATGGCAATGGCCGGGCTGATGCCCTTGATGTAGTCCACATCCGGTTTATCCATGCGGCCCAGGAACTGGCGCGCGTAAGAACTCAAACTCTCCACATACATGCGCTGCCCTTCGGCATACAGGGTATCAAAAGCGAGAGATGACTTGCCGGAGCCGGACAAGCCCGTGATAACGATAAACTGATTGCGGGGCAGCGCAACGCTCAGGTTCTTGAGGTTATGCACTCGGGCCCCTTTGATGATAATGTTCTGGCGGGCGTCGAGCTCGTCAAGGTTATAGTCAGGAATGTTTGCCATATAAAAAGCGGCCGGAGAAAAGGTTAAGCTAACCTTTAGAAGCCATTTTCTCTTATTAAGTTAATTTGCAAAGATACGAATAGATAAACTCAATTTGAAGGGCTTTGTTACACCACTCTCAGCAGGTAGATCCGTGGTGTTCAACAATCGCCGCGGCCTTTTAGTTACCTGCTTCAGCAGCACACTTCATTTTGAATTGTCGCCTTCATGCTTTCGCTGCTGTTGCTTGCCATTACGAAGGCTCTCTGCCTAACAGGCCCAACAGCAGAACACCGGCAGGTTTGCCGGCTCCATAGAATAAACTGAACCTAGGGCGGTGGTCTATCCGTATGAAAGAGTTATCAACTATTATCTAAACAAATCTATTTTATGGGAAAAGGAGATAAAAAATCAAGAAAAGGGAAAATATCAAAAGGAACTTACGGCAACAGACGCCTTCGTAAAGCAAACAAATCTACAGGCCAATCTGCACCTAAAGAAACCGCTGCTGCTGCAAAGTAGAAAACAGCTTAAACCCACAGACAAAAAGCACCGCTATCCTTTCAAGCAGGAGAGCGGTGCTTTCTGATTTCATGAAAGTTCATCTGCTCAGGCAGGTTCCATCTCTGATTCCGGGCTGAGGTCGAGTGTGCGCAGCTTGTCTGCTTTCAAACCCGTCACTCCCACGACTACCAGCGTCATGATGCCCCCAAACAACACGGCAGGCACCACCCCCATCAGCTTCGCCGTGAAACCAGACTCAAAAGCGCCAATCTCGTTAGACGAACCCACGAAAATATTATTCACTGACGATACCCGGCCTTTCATGTACTCGGGTGTAAGGGTATGGATGAGCGTGGAGCGGATAATTACGCTGATGCTGTCGAAGGCGCCACTCAAGGCCAACAGTACAAGAGAAAACCAGAAGCTGGTAGAAAGGCCAAACAGGATAATGCACATACCAAAACCCGCCACGGACCACAGCATCTTTTTACCGGCATCCGCTTTGATAGGATAATAGGCCATCAACACCGCCATTAACACAGAGCCTACAGCCGGAGCAGCCCGCAGGAAACCAAGCCCCTGCGGCCCGGTTTCCAGAATATCAGACGCAAAGATAGGCAGCAGGGCCACTGCCCCGCCAAACAGCACTGCAAACAAATCCAGCGAAATGGCGCTCAGAATCACCTGATTCCCGAAAACGAATTTAATGCCGGAGCGCAGGCTCTCTTTCAGGTTCTGCGGGTTTATGTTTTCCGGTAAGGGTTTGGCACCAATAAAAGCAAAAGCCACCAGGGAGAGCAGCACCAGGGCTGCATCGGTAGTATATGCAGCCGTGACACCGGCAAAGCCATAGATAAGGCCACCGGCAGCCGGCCCCGCCAAAGATGCGGCCTGCCAGGTAGTGCTGCTCCAGGTAATGGCATTGCCGTACAGTTGCTTGTTCGCTACCAACTGCGGCATAAAAGAGAATACCGCCGGCCCCATAAAGCCCCGGGCAATGCCACTGATAAAAATAACAAGATATATGGGTAGCGTACCGTACCGCGCCAGCACGTTGCTTATATCCAGCGTAAAATACAGCAGTGCCGCAGAGCAAAACAGCAGCGCCGTTACCACCACCATGATAATCTTTTTGCGCGACACTGTATCTGCTATGTAGCCCGCGTATAGCGACACCACAATAGACGGAATAGCCTCCGCCAGCCCAATCAGCCCCAGCGAGAGCGGGTCCTGGGCTATATCATACATCTGCCAGCCCACTATTACCGCCTGGATCTGCATGGCCAGTGTAATACACAAACGCGCTACAATGTATAAGCGAAACTCCGATAGGCGGAGCACAGCATACGGATCATGCTTGCCTCGTGCCTCTTCTTTCATGCTGCCTTTCATTTTAAAAGACAAAACTACAGCAATGGCACCACAAAACTGTAAATGAATTAATCATAAAATTTCTGGTTAATTTTCTAAATAAGGTATACCAAGTTGTTTTTATGACGTATAACATAATTAGGCGTAAGTTCCATAGTACCTGTTTGTTTAGGCTGTTTCAAAGCCTTTGTTTCTTCAGCTTCAGACAGCTGAAAGATTACGGTTTATACATATTCTATAAAAGATTCTTTCAACGTTATGTCGGTTCTAAGTAATACTTAGGAACTGCTGCGGTACTGCGCAAGGTTAGATGATGCCAGAAAACAGCCTATGAACGTTTTAGCCGATGACTATTATTGAAAAATCAGACCTGCCTTACCTGCACATTTACTATCAGAAGGATTTATGTGTGCTCTTCTGCCGTTGGCGTATGCCTGTGGAGTTAGTGCAGGTATCAGAAGGCTATATGGCCGCACTGCAGTTTGCATCTCATCTGGATGCTCATTTCTGGCTGCACGACCTGCGCCTGCGCAACACCTATTGCAAAAAAGAGCGCCATTGGTTTACCCACACTTTTGTGCCTGCGGCAAATAAGCTTTTAGGCGGCAGTAATTTTATTGCTTACCTGGTGTCGCCGTTACAGCGTGAGTGCCTGCTGCAGAAAAAAGCAAAAGTAAATGAGCCTGTTAAGCAAGGAGGAGAAAATGAACCTGTTAAGTATTCCCTTTTTCTGACGGTGCACTATTTTACCAATGAGCACGATGCATTGGAGTGGCTGTATGGCTGCCGCGTCCGGATAGTGTCTTAGAAAAGTGCCTCACGCCTTTTTGCCGTTCGGGCACTTTTACCTTCCGCATCGGGTTAAAAGAAGGCAGATTAATAGAGGGCAGACTAATAAAAAGCTAATTAACGTAACATAACGGTTAAAACAGAAGTATAAAAATTCCCCGATAATGTCAACCCGGGAAAAGGTACCACAGAGGCTTCTACCCGCTTTAAATTAAGGAAATATAATCAATATTATATTTCAAAGTTATCAAAAAGGCTTCTGTATGATCTCTTTGTAAACAATACTTTTCCAAGGGAACACAAATATTAACTATGCGTACCTTTATCGGGCACAGTAATTATTTTTAACATAAACGATTGAATACATGGAAATACTTGATATTCGAAACCTGTTGGAGAACATCGAAAGAAAGGTGTCTCAACAGGAGATTACAACTGACGTAGCTGTAACAAAACTTATCAATACGGAAATCGCAAAGGCTATAAATCTGAAGTACAAAAAGGAGAATAAGCCAGAGGAAGACGTCTACAAGAATATTTCCTGCTCTACTTTGGAGTGCTACTTGGAGCACCTGAAAAACGTAGAGGCTAAACTTCAAAAGCCGACACACATTTCAGCCCAATGCTCACTTGTAGAGGAGCGTGACATTAACCGCCGCCTGTTGCTGATTCTAAACCGCATTAAAGGTTACAGCAGAAGACAATAATTTTTTTGGTATTTTTTTCAACCATCCTTCGGTAAGATTTCTCAGCTCTTTCGAAGGATTTTTTATGTCCCGCTATTTCTTTCATCGGGCGCATGATGTACAGGAACTCTCTTCTTTTTCGCCTAATCTCCTTTTGCTTTTACACAACTTGTGCACTGGATTTGCCTAAGGTGATGCACGTCATTTTTTTTAAGCACAGATGTGTATAAAATCGCACTTTAAAATCCTGAACTCATGACACATAATAAGTAGAGGATCTGAGATGAAGAAAGACATAGAAACCGAGGCAGACATAATACTGCTGGTAGACACATTTTACGATAAAGTAAACCAGGACGAACTTCTGTCGCCTGTTTTCAACGGCTTTGCCCAGGTAAACTGGCAAACTCACCTGCCTGTCATGTATAACTTCTGGAGCACTGTACTGCTGGGGAAAATGGCTTATAGAGGGCAGCCTTTCCCAAAGCACCTGCGCCTCCCTATAGAAGCAAAGCACTTTAATCGCTGGATTAGCCTCTTTACCCATACTGTAGATACTCTTTTTGAAGGTAATAAGGCGACCGAGGCCAAACAAAAAGCCACCAGCATCGCAAGAGTTTTCCAGATAAAGATGGGGCTTTTCAGTGCAATAGCATAGCTGTTTTATTTCATTAAGTTGTCTTAACTTAAGATTTAGCAAAAGAGTTTGCTCTAGTTGGCGCTGTTTTTGTACGCCTTGTAATTGTAGGCATAAATACTGGCACAACGACAAGGGTATGGACGACTGTATAATTTTTCGATTTTTTTTCCATAATAGCAGGACCAGCTATTGCACATGAAAAACGCATTCTCTATATTTGATTTACACTTCTGAAAAAAATTTGTTCTAACTAGTAAACGCAACAATATGATATAAAGCTTTACGTTAACCTAATGTAGCTTTAAGATGAATACAAATACCCAGCTGAGTGATTCTGCTTTGATTTCACTCTACATCGCAGGTAAGGAGAGTGCGTTTGAACAACTAGTTAACAGGCACAAGAACAAAGTATACACAACAATTTATTTAATAGTAAAAGACTCTTATACAGCCGAAGATCTGCTTCAGGATGCTTTTATCAAAGCCATCCATACAATGAAAAGCGGCCGTTATAACGAGGAAGGTAAATTTTCTTCCTGGATTTGCCGCATTGCCCATAACCTGGCAATCGACCATTTCCGTAAAGAGAAAAGGAGCCCGATGATCACGCTGGAAGATGGCAGCAATGTGTTCAACAACATGTCTTTTTCGGAGGATTCTGCGGAGTCCCTCCAGATAAAAGAGGACACGCATGCCCGTTTACGCGAGCTTATCCAGACGTTGCCCCAAACGCAACGGGAGGTGCTTATGATGCGGCATTACGCAGAAATGAGCTTCCAGGAGATAGCAGACGCTACCGGTGTGAGCATCAATACTGCCTTGGGTCGTATGCGCTATGCGCTTATCAACCTGAGGAAGAAGATGCTAAACAACAACATAGCGTATGATAAAAACCTCTACTCAGAATGAGCTAATCCAGTATGTGTATAACGAGTTGGCAGACGATGCCTGCGAGCAACTGGAGTTAGCGTTAACGCAAGATTTTGAGCTGGCTGAGAGCTGCTCCGATTTGCTAATGATTCATCAGTTGCTGGATGGTGCAGCCAAAGCACCTCATCAGCGTGCCATTGACAACATATTAAGTTACTCAAAAAGCTTTAGTTTGCAGTCTTAACTGATTGCAAACTTTTTTTATGCAAAAGAAGGAACGCTACAAGCTCCTGATAGAATATTTCACGCAGCATTTCCCGGAGCCGGAAACAGAATTGGCCTATAACAACCCTTATGAGCTGATTCTGGCTGTGGTGCTGAGTGCCCAGTGCACAGACAAGCGTGTGAACATGGTAACGCCTGCGCTTTTCGAGGCTTATCCTACACCGGATCATCTGGCCACCGCCACACCTGAAGAGGTACTGCCTTACATCAAGAGCATTTCTTACCCTAACAACAAAGCCAAGCACTTAGCAGGGCTGGGCAAGATGCTGGTAGAGCAGTTTAACTCAGAAGTGCCCAGCACTGTGGAGGAACTGGTGAAGCTGCCGGGTGTAGGCCGTAAAACAGCCAATGTTATTGTTTCCGTTATCTGGAACCAGCCTGCCATGGCCGTGGATACCCATGTGTTCCGGGTAAGCAAGCGGCTGGGCCTGGTAACGAAAACCTCAAAAATGCCTGTGGAGGTAGAGAAGCAACTGGTGGCGAACCTGCCCCTGGAGTTGGTTTCCAAGGCGCATCACTGGCTTATTCTGCATGGCCGCTACATCTGCGTGGCCCGCAGGCCTAAGTGCGAGGAATGCCCCCTGACCCACTTCTGCGCCTTTTTTCAGAAAAATTTCCCTAATATCCCGGATGACCCGGAGAATAAACTGGGAGGATAAATCTGTGGTGTATCAAAGACGATAAACAGCCTGTTATGGAGTAAGCCTCTTAACAGGCTGCTTGTTTTTAGGGTATACTTCTACTAAAAACTTCATAACTTAACTGCAATCTTATGGCGTATACATCGCACACACAGCGACTTTACCAGGATGTAGAATTTTTTACCTCTCTACAACCAGCACGAAACTACCGGAACAAGCAGTCTCTGGAAGCTGCCTCGCGCCATATCTACGATGAGCTTTATAAGCTGTCTTTCGACAAAATAGATTACCAGGAGTTTACCGTCGGGAGCGGAGAAAAGTATAGAAATGTGTCTGCACTTTATAAAGGATTGCGTGAAGACAGAATCATTATTGGGGCACATTACGACGTATGCGGAGACCAGCCCGGAGCAGACGATAATGCAAGTGCTGTAGCCGGCATGCTGGAAACGGCAAGGCTCATACATGAATACCAACAGAAAGAAAAGTTGAACTATACACTGGAATTCGTTGGCTATTGCCTGGAGGAGCCTCCCTTTTTCGGAACAGATGAAATGGGAAGCGCAGTGCATGCACGCCGGATGCTGGACGAAAAGGTACCAATTAAATACATGATAGCATACGAGATGATTGGCTATTTCAGCGATGCCCCCAACTCTCAGAATTTTCCAGATCCTGCCCTGAAAAGTATGTTTCCCAACACCGGTAACTTTATTGTGATAGCAGGCCACAGTTCGCAGAGTGAGGTAGTTGAAACCCTGGCCACCCGGATGCAGGAGCATTGTACCATTCCCGTATACCCGGTCGCTTTCCCGGTAACAAATGGCCTGGCAAATTTATCAGACCACCGGAGTTATATAAAGCATGGCTTCAATGCTGTGATGGTCAATGACACGTCCTTCCTGAGGAATCCGCATTATCATATGCCAACAGACACCATCGACACTTTGGACTTTGGAAGAATGGGAGACGTGGTAAACGGCGTTACAGGCCTACTGATCTCCATGAACGAAGAAAGTAAATAGAATTTTTTTTAGAAGCTGCATTTTGCATTAATATAAAATTTCTGCTTAACTTAACAGCCGCATCTTTTCTACAACCTATTCGTTACACCCTATTCGTATTATGAGCAAACTTATCAATGTTGGCCTTATCGGCTTTGGCATGGCTGGCAGCGTATTCCATGCCCCCTTCATCACCAATGTACAGGGGCTCCGCCTCTCTAAAATCAGGGAAACCCGCCCGGAAAACATCGCTGTTGCGAACAAAAGGTACCCGGAGGCTACGATTGTAGATAATGTAAAAGCCATTTTTGAAGATGCTGCCATTGACCTGGTGGTGCTGGCCACCCCCAACAGTTCGCATCTAAGCTTGGCAAAAGAAGCTTTGCAAGCGGGCAAGCACGTAGTGGTGGAAAAGCCTTTTACTGTTACTTCCGCAGAAGCCGACGAACTGATTGTGCTGGCTGAGAGCAAGGGCAAACTTTTAACCGTATTCCAAAACCGGCGCTGGGACAGCGACTTCAAAACCATCCTGAAAATAATATCAGAGAACCTGCTCGGAGAGGTGGTGGAGTACGAAGCACATTTCGATAGATTCCGCAATTTTCTAAAACCTAATACCTGGAAGGAAGAAGACGCTCCCGGATCAGGTTTATTGTATGACCTTGGTTCGCACCTGATTGACCAGGCGCTGTGCCTCTTTGGCTTGCCTTCTGAAGTTTCTGCAGATCTCCGGACGCAGCGGGAAGACAGCCAGATAGTAGACAACTTTCACCTGATGCTGTACTACCCTAACCTGCGGGTAATTCTAAGAGCCGGTATGCTGGTTCGGGAGCAAGGCCCCCGCTATAAGATATACGGAGATAGAGGTTCCTTTCTGAAATATGGTTTGGATGTGCAGGAAGCCGCCTTAAAAGAAGGCCAGTCTCCGAAGGGCAACGCTCATTGGGGTGTAGAACCGGAAAAAATCTGGGGAAAGCTGAACACAGATTTTGAAGGCCTGCACATCATTGGCAAAGTAGAAAGCGAAACCGGTGATTATACCGCCTTCTATCAAAATGTGTATAGCGCTATTTTAGGTGATGAAGAACTTGAGGTAAAGCCGGATCAGGCACGTGACACTATCAAAGTGATAGAGCTAGCTATTCAGAGCCACAAAGAAAAGAGAACGGTAACATTTTCATAAATTCCAGAGCAGGTAGGCTGCAATAGGTTTGCCTGCTCTCTTTTTAGTAACAACAGGTGCGTTCAGTTAAAAAAAATCACCGGGCTACCTGCTCCAGCACCTTTTCTACCTGCCGTACCAGCTGTTGCCGATCAAATAACTTTCTGGCGATGGCTGCACCACGTGCACCTGCTGCTTGTAACTCCTGCGGCTGCGCCAGCAATTCCTTTACCTTCTGCGCTATAGCCGAAGGTTGTTCCGCTGGTGCAAACCAGCCACAGCTATGCTCTTCAAGAAACGTTTTTGTCCAGCCGGGGTTCGTTACCAGCACCGGAGTAGCACTGGCAAGGCTATCGTACATCTTAGCCGGAGAGTTGGTAGCTAATATCGGCAGATCGTTGAAGGAAACGACCGAAAGGTCAGCCAGCTTAAATAGTTTGAATATTTCAGTGCGGGGCTGTGGTGGTAAAAGCAACAAGTTGGGCACCCGCTTCGCTAGTTCCTGCAATTGCGGCTCATAGTACCCGGCACCGACAAACACAAAGCGAATTTGCTGCTCCCCGGCTAAGCTTTCTATAACCTGTAGCATGGTGGGCATATCATTTGCCCGGCCATATGTGCCGGCGTACAACACCACCTGCTTATCCTGTAGCTGATGCTTATGGCGCAATGCCTCCACCTCCTCCGGCCGCACAGCTTCCACCATCTCCAGGTTCGTGCCGTTGTAGTTGGTGGTAATCTTTTCGCGGCTAATGCCCCGCCCAACCACATACTCTGTCATGTCCGGGGAGAGCGTGATAATATGGCTGGCACTGCGGTAAAGGCTTTTCTCTAACCTGTACAACCTCCGTTGCATCCATTTATTTTTTACAGCGCCCATCGCAATCGGGAAGCTGGGCCAGAGGTCCTGCACCTCAAATACCCAGGGCACCCCGCGTAACCTTGCCACCTGCGCTGCTACCCAGGGTGTAGTAAGTGGCGTAGAAACAGCCCAGATGACATCAGGCTTCTGCAACTGCATCGTCATTTTAAACGCACTGCCGGCAAAACCTACAAAGGACTTCAGGCGCTGCCGTATACCCATTTTGTTTTCGTAGGGCACATGGCTCTCGTGTAGTTCTACCCCTTCCGGCACCCAGGTATGATTATCTGCAATACATGTTCTCCGCCATGCATCACTTGCCACCAGGCTAACCCGATGCTTTTGGGCCAGGTACTCTAGGTAGGTATAATGGCGGGCGGTAGCGGGGCAATCAGGAGTGTTGTGGTGCTGGTTTAGTACGGCAATGTGCATTATAAATTGTTGTATTGCTTGATTGTCAAATTGTTGTTCTGATGCATTCTTGAGCTAAAATCTTTTTCCTACATAATCCAACTATTTAACAATTCAACAATTAAGCTATTTAGCAATCAAGAATCAAGCTTATCGCCGTCTCTCCGGCTTATACTTCGATTGGTTGAATATCTTGCGGTAGTCAGTATCGGCCATTAATTCTGGCAGCGTTACTTCCGGGTTTCGCTCCATGTATTTTCGCACAATTTGCCAGCCCACCCATGCCCCGATACGCCCCGGGGCAGTTGGATCTATTTCAGGTGTATTAGGGCGCTCCCCGACGTACTTATTCACTACAAAAGGTGCCTTTTCATATAGCAGGCTCTTTTCAATAAAGTGCGCCCAGATGCGGCCTTCGTTGCGGTTCACATCTGCTATCTGCTGACTCGTATAGCTGATGATGGCTGAGTCAGCCGTACAGGGCAATACCGTTTCTACAAAATAATATGCCTTTCCTATGTTCAGCATTTCAGCGAGGAGTGTTCTTTCAGAAACATTTGTTCTATTGTAGCGGTCCGAAAGCAGGAGCATCGCCGCCGGCACCATTTTCTCCCGCTCATAGCGGCTCAGAATATAATCATACACCTGCGGGCGGTAGCTAGCAGATTTACCGATAAAATAGTCCAATCCGAAAACCAGCAGGCTGTCTGACACAAACAAGTCGTTACCCATCGTACCAAGCCCTGTTACAAACGTCTTTACCTCCGGCACATAAAACTCTGGGTAGTGAAATTTCACCACTTTAAACGCGTTCTCCAATTGCTGCTGTTCCTCCTCCATATCCCCGAAGCGCTGGGAAGCCTGTTGGGCCAGGGAGTCGAGGGCCGGGTTCGTGGCCATATCGTACAAAGAAGTGAGCAGTGGGGAATCCGGGGGCTGATTGCCTGCCTGTAGGTACTTTTCAGCGAAAAGCGGATTAGCCTTTAAGAAAGCTGCCACATCCTGCGGGGAATTCGCGTCAAAAAATGGTTTCTCCAGCCGTTCAATTTGCACCGTTACGGGTACATTGGCTATTCCATCAGGTAATTCACAGCCTTCGTTTTTGCATCCGAAAGCGACTAGAAGTGTTGCTAATAATAGAAATCTGTAATACATTGTTGCGTATCTTTGTACAAAAATAGGGGGTTCCTTCGTATTAGAGTAACACATAGAATAATTTAACCACACTTATGAAAAAACTTACACTCCTCATGCTGTTTTTAGTCGCTGGATTTTCGGCGATGGCGCAGATTGAGATTGGACTGATGGTATCGCCAACTATAGCTGGCAACCGCTTTATTGCAGAAGACAGGTACAATTTTGAAAAGGAAAGTAGCAACCTGCGCCTTGGTGTAGGAGTAGTAGCGGACTACTTTTTTGCACAGAACTATGCTTTTAGCACTGGTTTGATTTACCGTGGCAAAGGTGCGGAGATTACTTTTACTGACACAGATACTAATGGGAACCCTTTCACGGAAAAAGACGATTTAACAATACAGTACATTGAATTACCAATTTCTTTAAAGCTATTTACTAACGAAATAGCGCCAGGTACTATTGCCTACTTCCAGGTAGGAGGATCCCTTAATACAAAAGTAGCTGCGCAGGTAGATGGCAAAAAAGTAATTAATGGCGAAAAGATTATCAAACGCTTTAATATTTTTGAGGCTGATGTTTTGTTAGGAGGTGGTGTTGAGTTTCAACTTGGCCAGAGCACGAAACTCTTTGGTGGCCTTACTTACCACCGTGGCCTTACTGACATTGACAATTTTTATGAAGATCGGCTTGGTGACAAGAACATATCTTTGAAAAACAATGGTGTTTCCATCGATTTTGGGGTGAAGTTTTAGCAGCTATACCATACATCAATAAAGAAAAGCCGCTCCGATTAACTATCGGAGCGGCTTTTCTTTTACTACAATATTATACTTCATCTGCTACTACACTCACTTCTGCTAATGCAGCGCGCAGTTCAATCTCTTCCCCCCGGTCGTCCATCACTTTAAAATCCATGATGCCCAGCGAAGTGTCTTTTACAAGCGTTACCCACTTAAAGTATTTAAAGAACCACTTCATCTGCCGTGACATCAATCCTTTTGTATAGTAGGTATACAGGAAAGGATGCAGGTAAAGCGTCAGGCTTTTGTGGTTGTGGCTGGTCAGCAGGTCGTCTACCGCTGCCTCAATTTCATCTGTCACCAGTATACTGGCCGTTATTTTACCGGTGCCGTTGCAGGTAGGGCAAACTTCCCCGGTTACAATGTTTTGTTCAGGCCTTACACGCTGTCTTGTAATTTGCATCAGGCCAAATTTTGAGATGGGGAGTACAGTCGATCTGGATCGATCTTTTTTCATTTCCTCCTTCACCACCTCATACACTTTCTGGCGGTTTTCCGGAGACTTCATATCAATGAAGTCCACTACAATGATACCACCTATATCCCGGAGGCGCATCTGGCGGGCCACTTCTTTGGCTGCCGTCATGTTCACGTTCAGCGCAGTCGCCTCCTGATCGGTTTCGGTATTGGATTTGTTCCCACTGTTAACATCTACTACGTGCAGTGCTTCGGTGTGCTCTATCACCAGGTATCCGCCGCCTGGTATGGTCACTGTTTTACCGAAAGCAGACTTTAGCTGTTTCTCAATGTTAAAGTGTTCAAAGGTCTTGGTTTTACCAGTATAATGCTTCAGGATGTTTAACTTATCCGGGGCAATGCTACTGATGTATGCTTTGATGTCGTCATAGAGCGCCGTATCGTCTACTACTATGTTGTCAAAGCTCTCGTTTAATAAATCCCTCAAGATGGATGAAGAACGGTTCAGCTCACCAATAATTTTATCATTTGGTTTTGCTATCCGAAGCGTTTTAAAGCCTTCCTCCCAGTTCGCGACCATGTTGCGCAGGTCTCTGTCGAGCTCTGCCACATCACGTCCTTCTGCCACTGTCCTGATAATTACGCCAAAATTCTCTGGCTTAATGGAGGTGATCAGTCGCTTCAGGCGCGTGCGCTCTTCCTTGCTCACGATTTTCTTGGACACACTTACCGTATTCGAAAACGGCACGAGGACCAGGTATCGTCCAGCCAGCGATATCTCGCAGGAAAGGCGCGGGCCTTTGGTAGAAATTGGCTCTTTTACGATTTGCACCAACAACTGCTGCCCTTTTTTAAGGACATCAGCCATTTTTCCGAGTTTGTCTATCTCGGGCTCAAACTTTGCCTGGTTGAGCTTTGGTGATGCGTTCTTCTGTGTTTGCGCTGCTTTAACATATTTGTTCAGTGTTCTCACATTCGCTCCCAGATCATGGTAATGCAGGAATGCATCCTTCTGGTAGCCAATATCAATAAAAGCAGCGTTTAGGCCAGGCATTACTTTTTTTACAGTACCCAGAAAAATATCACCTACCGTATAATCTGTGTCTTTCGACTCGAAGTGATACTCTACCAGGCGTTTGTCCTGTAAAAGCGCAATGCGTTCCCCATCTTGAGTAGAATTGATAATCAGTTCGTTACTCAATTTTTCTCAAATGGTTATTTAGGATGTATAAGACCAAAGCCCACATTTGCAAAGCAAAGTGGGCCTTAAAACACTAGAAGAAATTACTTCTTCTTATGTCTGTTCTTTCTTAAGCGCTTCTTTCTCTTGTGAGTAGCTATTTTATGTCTTTTTCTTTTTTTTCCGCAAGGCATAGTCTTGTAGTTTTCGTTGTATAATTTTTTTTTAAATTCTCTAATTCAGTTTTGCCAGGTACTCATCCACGGAGGCTGCCAGTGCAGGGTCGGTGCTCATACTCTTTACCTTGTTAAACAAGGCCTTCGCTTCTTCGTTTTCCCCTGTCTCTGCCAACGACACGGCTAGGTAGAAGGTTCCCTCTAAGTGTGACGGGTTAACAGACACAAGCTTCTGAAATCGCTCTACAGCTTTGTCATACTGCCTGGACTGGATAGACAGAATGCCCAGGTTAAACAGCGCCTTCTCGTTATTCGGGTCTGATGCAAGAACCTCCCGCAGCAGTGTAATCCCCTGCATAGGATTGCTGCTGGCGATATACGTCATTGCCAGGTTTGTTTTTGCATCAAGCTCTGAAGGATTGTTCTTCAGCACCTGCTCATACATTTCGCGTGCTTTAGCGCCAAGTTGACCGGCACGGTCCTGCGTTGCCGCAAAAGTAAATGCCTCATAGTACGCATCGCCGGCTTTCTTGTAGCTTTTCTCGCCTCCACGGGCTTCTGCTGCAACTTCATAGTAATATCCGGCACTGTCGTACTTGTTAGCAGTAGCATAAGCCTCAGCCAACTCTGTAGCTATTCGCATACGTGCCTGCGCGTCGGTAGTCTTGTTAAACCTGGCACGTGCTGTAGCCAGTTCCATCAGTTGCTCCGGAGAAGCGGTCACGTGCACATCTGCAGCACCACCTTCCGCTGCTCCATGGTCATGTCCATCATCTTCTGAGTGACCTTCCGGCGTAGCTGCCGCGGTTTCGCCTGTGGCAAAGTTACCTTTGTCTTCTTCGTTTACAATTACTTTAGGCAAAAAGAACATAACCGCTACCAACACGATGGCTGCAACAACTATCAATATTTGTGACCGTGACATTCTTTTTACCTAAAGGTTGTATGCTGATGTAAAGCAATTTAGATCAGCAAAGATACAAAAAATTAAGAATGAGCTAACTCCTGGATTTTCTTGCTGTTTTTGATCTTCTGGATGAAGGTCTTCGATGGCTTGAAGCTTGGGATAAAATGCTCGTCGATGATGATAGATGTGTTTTTAGAAATGTTACGAGCTACTTTTTTCGCACGCTTCTTGTTCACAAAGCTACCAAAACCTCGCACGTAGATGTTGTTACCATCAGCCATAGAGTCTTTAATAACTTTGAAAAAAGCCTCTACTGTAGCCTGTACATCCGCCTTATCAATCCCTGTTTTATCAGCAACCTCTGATATTACTTCTGCTTTAGTCACTTTCTTAGATTTATATAATTAATAATAAGTTAACTTTCAATACTTTAGTGTCAGCGAGATAGCTCGCTTCGTCGTTTTCGGGGCACAAAGGTAAATTTACTTTTCGACAAGTAAAAGCATTCCCGATAAATTATTAGTCCCTCATACGCACTACTTTAGCCTTCTGAAACTCCTTCTTATGACTTTGGCACCACCCCATAACGCGATGCAAAGGTTTATATTTCAGCCTCAGGCAACATAAATCAGTGTTGTACCATGGGTAAACATTTACGTTCTTTGACCTGTTCCATCAACTTAAAACCTTTGTATTTATACTTTTAACCATGGCTACTCCCAACCAGGCATATTTTGTCAACACGCTCCTTCGCTGGTATGGGCAGCACAAGCGCCCGCTGCCGTGGCGCGACACCACCAACCCTTATTATATCTGGTTATCAGAAGTTATCCTGCAACAAACGCGCGTGGCACAGGGCATGCCTTACTACCAGAAATTTGTGGAAGCCTACCCTACCGTGCAGCAACTGGCTGCAGCACCTGAAGACGAGGTACTGCGCCTGTGGCAGGGTCTGGGCTATTACTCCAGAGCACGCAACATGCACCACACCGCCAAAATTGTGATGGAACAGTATGGCGGGCAGTTTCCTGACAGCTTTGCGGAACTGCTTAAGCTGAAGGGGGTGGGGAACTACACAGCCGCTGCCATTGCAGCCTTCGCTTTTAAGGAACAGGTGGCGGTTCTGGACGGGAACGTGTTCCGGGTGCTGGCCCGTTTATTTGGTATTTCTGATGATATAGCGGTACCTGCCTCACGAAAAGTTTTCCAGAAGCTGGCTGATGAACTGGTACCTGCCGATGCGCCGGACACCTATAATCAGGCTATTATGGAGTTTGGCGCTATCCAGTGTACACCTGTTATGCCCGACTGCCTGTTCTGCCCGCTGCAGCAAAGTTGCTTCGCCTTTAACAACGGCATGGTGCAGGAACTGCCTGTTAAGAAGAAGGCGAAGGCAGCGCGGCCACGCTATTTCCATTACATTGTGCTGGAGCATGAGGGGGATTTTTACCTGCGCAAGCGGCTGGAAGGCGACATCTGGCAGGGCCTTTACGACTTCTACCTGTACGAAAGCCCTGGTAAAAACCTGCCCATCGAAACTTTAGTGCAGGAGCTACAACAAGCTGGCCTTGAGGCAGATTCAGCGTACTTGCAATCTCCCCAGAAAGACTACAAACATATCCTGAGCCATCAAAAAATTACAGCGCGTTTTTACCGGATAAGGCTTATTTCACGTTTAAAAGAGGAGGTACTGAAAGAAACAAGATTAGCTCCTTTCAACGTTGAAGAAATAGAGGCCCTGCCAAAGCCAATTTTAATTAACAGCTATTTGAAAGATGCTAAGATTCTAGTATATTTATAAGACTGAAACTAATTATACTGGCAAAAGCATTATCAGTTTTAGTAAGCCATTTTGCCTCCAGCTTGGTTGCTGGAGTAGCCCATTTAACTAAATATTATCGTAAAAAGACATGGCAAGTGTAAACAAAGTGATTTTGATCGGAAACCTGGGCAAAGACCCGGAAGTACGTCACTTAGAAGGCGGTGTAGCTGTCGCCCGTTTCCCAATGGCTACCTCTGAAAGCTTTAAAGATAGAAGCGGTCAGAAGCAGGAAAGAACAGAATGGCACAACATTGTTGTGTGGAGAGGCCTGGCCGAAGTGGCCGAGAAATACCTGAAAAAAGGTAACTCTGTGTACATTGAAGGCAGACTCAGAACAAACAATTACCAGGACAAAGAAGGCATCCAGCGCTACAGCACCGAGATCGTTGCCGACAACATGACCATGTTGGGTGGCCGAAACGACAATGGCAGCAGCGGTGGAGGCAATTATCAGGAATCCTCTTCGTCCTCTGCTTCATCTTCAGGTGCCAGTTACAGTGGTGGCGCAACAGCCACCAGCGGCGGAGCATCGGCTTTCCAGAACGACGAGCCGGACGACCTGCCGTTCTAACCTATGTTTCATTAAATGAATAAATCTTGGACAGTTTAGATTCCGGAGACCCCCTGAGTTATAGTTTACTTCAGTTATTACAAAGTTCGCTTACACAACTCAGATTTGAATACATCGCCGCCATACTGGCCGGCTTGATATTACTGCTGCTCTCTGCCCTCATCTCGGGGGCAGAGGCCGCATTCTTCTCACTCTCAGAGCAGGAGCTGGAGCAGTGCAAAAACAGCAAACTGCCTGCAAAGCAGCGTGTATACCAGCTCTTACAGAACCCGCGCAAGCTCCTTACCACCATCCTTATCCTTAACAACGGCATCAATGTCAGCATCATTACGCTTTTCGCGTATGTTGCCTGGCAGGTGTTTGGCACTATGGCCCTGCCCGCAGGTGTAATGGTTGCCTGTATGCTATTTGCCACTTTTTTCATTGTGTTTTGTGGTGAGGTGCTTCCGAAGGTATATGTTCAGAAAAGGCGGCTGAGTATTTTGACCAGAACTGCTTCTATCCTGCACCGCCTCGAAACTCCTGTTAAGCCATTCACATCGCTATTGATGTTTATTAGTGGCTACCTCGATAAACATTACATGGTAAATGGCTATAACCAAACCATTGAGAACCTACACCAAAGCCTGGATTTAGCTTTAACCAACGAGGAAACATCACCGGAAGAGCGACGGATTCTACGAGGCGTTGTAAATTTCGGCTCTATCACGGTAAAGCAGATCATGCGCCCACGCATTGATATGAATGCCTTTAGCAGCTGTATGACGCTGCCAGAGCTGCTGCCTTTAATTGTGCAGTGGGGCTATTCCAGAATTCCGGTTTACACTACAAGCAACGACAGGATTGAGGGCATCCTCTATGTAAAAGATTTGCTTCCTCACCTGAACAAGGACGCCGACTTTAACTGGCAGCAACTGGTGCGGCCGCCTTTCTTTGTGCCCGAGAACAAGCGCATTTCTGCCCTGTTCCAAGAGTTTAAGGCAAAACACGTGCACATGGCCATCGTGGTGAATGAGTACGGTGCCACCTCCGGCTTATTAACGCTAGAAGATATTGTGGAGGAGATTGTTGGCGAGATCAACGATGAATATGACGACGACGATGACATTATCTATTCTCAACTCGATGAAAATACTTTTATCTTTGATGGAAAAACATCGCTGCACGACTTTTGCAAGATAGCAGAAGTACCGTTCGATGCTTTTGACGAGGTAAAAGAGGAGAATGAAACAGTTGCCGGGCTGATGCTGTCGCTGTTCTCCCGCATTCCGCGGGTAAGCGAGGAAGTTTCTTACGGTCAGTTTTATTTCACCGTAGAGTCGGCGGACTTTAAGCGTGTAAAACGAGTTAAGATAAATGTCGCAAGTAAAAAAGAGCACTACCAGAAAGTCAGCTAATCTACAGATGCTTTTGTGGGCATGCTTGGCAACGGCCATGGCAGCCTGCGGAACAGCAGAGTATACTCCAAAACCAAAAGGATTTAATCGCATAGACCTCCCGGAAACGGCTTATCAGCCGCTGCAGGAAGCGCACCCTTATACCTTTGAGTTTTCAGAGCACGCCAAAATACGCCCTGATTCATCCGGCATTGCGCAACCACACTGGATAAACATTATTTATCCAAGCTTGGGAGCCAATGTGCAACTTACGTACAAAGGTATTGACAGCGATAAGATGCTGAATGACCTGATGGAGGATTCTCGTAAGCTGACGGCAAAGCACCAGATCAAGGCCTACGCGATTGAGGAAAGCCAGATTAAAACACCTGCAGGAGATTTAGCATCTATTTTCGAACTGGAGGGCGAGGTGCCCAGCCAGTTTCAGTTCTACGTGACTGACTCCACAGACCATTTTCTGCGCGGTGCTCTATATTTCCGCACCGCCACACAGAACGACTCGTTAGCTCCAATCATCGAGTATGTCAAAAAAGACATCGTGCACCTGCTGAACACGTTGGAGTGGAAGGAGAAGCAGTAGTGCTTTAAGACCTCGCAGTGTGTGCAACTCCTGCGAGTGTCCGACTACTATTAGTTGGTACTTTGTTGCTAGCAAAACACTGGCATGACCTTTTCACGCTGCAAGGTCATCAGGTATATGTATGAGTAAAGCGATATAAAGCCCTGACAGCACTTACACCTGTTGGGGCTTTTGCTTATTTTTGCTTTCTGAAATTGCCATAAATTCACAGACAGCCAGAGGCATTGAACAACTTCTTCCATACTAAGATTGAATTCCTGAAGGGCGTGGGGCCAATGCGGGCGGAGCTGCTGCAAAAAGAGCTGCAGATCTTTACCTATGGTGATCTCATACAGCACTACCCTTTCCGCTACCTCGACCGCACACAATTTTACAAGATTGCTGAACTGGACGAAAGCCTGCCATACGTGCAGGTGCGCGGCCGCGTGCGGGGCAAGGAACTGCTTGGGGAAGGACGAAAGCAACGCCTGGCGGCAACCTTGGTGGATGAGGATGGGAACCAGATGGAGCTGGTGTGGTTTAAGGGCGTGAAGTGGATGCAGAAAACGCTGAAGAACCACACTGATTACATCGTATTTGGCAAGCCAACCGAGTTCAACGGCAGGTTTAACATGGCCCACCCGGAACTGGAGGAACTGAGCGAGGAGAAGCAAACCACCTCCTTTCTACAGCCCGTATACCATACCACCGAAAAGCTGAAAGCCCACCGCATCGACAGCAAAGTCATCAGTAAAATGATGGAGATGCTATTGAAGGTGGCGCTGCCTAACGTGCAGGAATCACTGTCACCGGACTTGATTGACCATTACCGGCTGATGGACAAGCGAAACGCGCTGCTTAACATTCACTTTCCGGAATCAGCGGAGAAGTATAAGGCGGCCACCTTCCGGCTTAAGTTCGAGGAGCTTTTTTACATACAGCTGCGCCTGTTCCGGCATAAGCTCGTACGCAAAGCTGACTTGAAGGGGCAGGTGTTTAACCAGGTGCCTACGCTCACCGAGTTCTACAAAAATCACCTCACCTTCGACCTGACCAATGCCCAGAAGCGGGTGGTGAAAGAAATTTACAAAGACCTGACCGCTGGCAAACAGATGAACCGCCTGCTGCAGGGAGATGTGGGCTCCGGCAAAACCATTGTGGCCTTTATCACCATGCTGATTGCGGCAGACAACGGCGCACAGTCGGTGCTGATGGCGCCTACAGAGATTCTGGCAGACCAACACTATGTGGGCCTGAAAGCCTATGCCGACAGCCTGGGTATAAACCTAGGCAAGCTAACGGGCTCCTCGAAAGCGAAAGACAGAAAGGTGCTGCACGAGCAACTGCGGGCTGGCGACATGAAGATGATTGTGGGTACGCATGCCCTGCTGGAGGATGTGGTGCAGTTTCAAAACCTGGGCCTTTGCATTGTGGATGAGCAACACCGCTTTGGCGTGGAGCAGCGCTCTAAGCTGTGGCGCAAGAACCCGCGCATTATCCCGCACGTGCTTGTGATGACGGCCACGCCCATACCACGCACGCTGGCAATGACCTTGTATGGCGACCTGGATGTGTCAGTAATAGACGAGCTGCCTGCAGGCCGGAAAGAGATTGTGACCGTACACCGCTTTGATTCGCACCGGCTGCGCGTGTTCCAGTTCATCCGGGAGCAGATTAAACTGGGCAGGCAGATATACATCGTGTACCCGCTCATTGAAGAGTCGGAGCAGATGGAGAACTACAAGGACCTGATGGATGGTTACGAAAGCGTGAAGCGGGCTTTCCCTGAGTATAAAGTGAGCATGGTGCACGGCAAGATGAAGGCGCAGGACAAAGACTACGAGATGAAGCAATTCGTAAAGCACGAAACGCACATTATGGTGGCGACTACGGTAATTGAGGTAGGCGTAAACGTGCCGAATGCTTCTGTTATGGTGATTGAGAGTGCTGAGCGTTTTGGCTTATCACAGCTGCACCAGCTGCGGGGACGTGTGGGCCGTGGTGCCGAGCAGAGTTATTGTATTCTGATGACGGGCTATAAGCTCAGTAAAGACAGCAAAACCCGCCTTGAGACTATGGTGCGCACTAATAACGGCTTTGAGATTGCCGATATCGACCTGAAGCTACGCGGTCCTGGCGATTTGATGGGTACGCAGCAAAGCGGCGTGCTGGACCTGCTCATCTCCGATTTAGCCAAGGATGCGCCCATTCTGCAGGAGGCGCGGGCGGCGGCGCAGCGCGTGCTGGAGGCCGACCCACTACTGGAACAATCACAAAACCATAATATACGGCAGCACATACAATCGCTTAGTGCTAACACTGTCAACTGGAGCCGTATCAGTTAAGGCTTGCCAGAATCTCAGGCAGGCATGGTATACTCCGGAAAGCAATTACATATAGTATTCAATATAACACGGCATATAGTGCAGAAACTATGTTTTCGTTTATACCTTTATTTCCCGAAGAGGCGTTATAAAGGCGCACGAATTGTATCGTTCCACGAGAAACAATAGGTTTTTTGGTATATTGGTAGCTGTTCTTTACTCAGAATTAAATTCACCCCTTATTTACCTGTGAAAAAGATTTTCATACTTCCGCTTCTGTTCCTGAGCTTTCTTTGGCAACCTGCGGCAACATATGCCCAATTTAACAGAAAAGCATCTGTAGCCTTTTCCTATATGCCTGACGAGAGTAAGGCACGCTACAGCCAACGCGTTCCCCACAAAACTATAGCTGTAGGCAACGATGAGTTTGTTGTTCTGAGCCGAAGTTCAGCAGATGCCTACACAGTAGAAAAATATAGCGATAAATTGAAAAAGCAGTGGACTGCAGAGGTAAAACTGGCAGGCACGGAGACGCTGGAAGCCTTTGCAGCGAACCAGGAGGCTGCTATCGTGGTAACACACCGTGCAGACAATGACCAGGGGCAGCAACAGCTCTACGGCCATCGCGTTGACCTGCGCACAGGCAAAAAGCAGGAAAGTGTCTTGTTGCTGGAGGCATCAGTCAAAAGTCGCCGGGCAAGTGTATCTATCTCTGAAGATGCCACTAAACTGCTGGCCTACCGCTACTATACCAACAGCAGCCATCAGATACAGGATATCAGTGGTACGTTGTATGATGGCAAGCTTCAGAAAATCGATTACACAAGCTACAACCTGCAGGACACTTATAACATACTCTCAGCAGACGTGCAGGTAAGCAACAGCGGACAGCAATACATCAGCCTGATTTCTGACAACATGAAACGCCTGACCTCGCGGCTGTATACCCCGGGCAGCGAAGAAGTTCGGGTGATGTCGGTGCTGGTGGGTGGTGTTTTCAGCGGAACAACAGTATACATCCTGGACTCTAAGTTTGAGCTGATGCACAATGGTACGCTTTACGGTGCCGTGATGACGGCTGAGGAACCCAGCGGCCGTTACTATAGCCTGAAAACAGTGAAATTTGACTTTGAGGCGGAGGACATGATATTTGCAGAGGAGTTCAGATTTACCCCGGACTATATCTCACAGGTAAACGCCTTGGACAAGAGCAGCGGCGGCAAAACAGGACAACTTGAGGATATTTATCTCTCAGACTTATTCCTGACACCTGAGCAGCAGCTTATTGTAATGGCCGAAAAGAAGTATACAGCGGGAGGAAAAGATGCCCCTTACTTTGCCAAAGAACTACACCTGTTCACATATGACGAGTACATGAACAAGGACTGGAATTCTGTACTGATGAAGCACCAGCAAGCACCTGCTGACGAAGCTTTCTCAAGCATCTCGTACAATGCTTACCTCAGCGGCAATACGCTGCACTTGCTCACACTGGAAGAGCTTAAAGGAAAGCATGACTTGTACTTGCGCCAGGTAGATGCCAACTCAGGAGAAGCCAGTGCGCCGAAAGCTGTTGGATTGAATATTGCCAATGACAAAGATCTGGCTTATGTAAAAGATTTCACTGCCTGGCTCAGCGAAAAGAATATTATAGCAGTAGCGCGGCCAAGCCGAAAGGCAGATGAGTTAAGACTAAGCAAAATTCAGCTAAAGTAGGTTTTTATGTCCCGGAAGTCTGGTTCATAAGGCGATTGAGATTCAACTGGATTGCTCACGTGCTGCTTTTGGTGAATTTTTTTAGTAAAAGAAGCCAGTTGCAGCATCATGTGTGAGAACCCCACAAAAGAAACAATCTCCACATACATTTTAAATTCCTTTTTAGAGCCATCCAGCACACCCAGTTTGTCCACTTTATAGGTGTTCATGGCAGACCAGGGCATCCAGCGCACCACCTTCTTGTGGTGCAACATATAGCGATTTATACCTACCTCTAACTGGTACCGGTGCACCTGCAGTTTCATTACCTGCTCTAAATCGGCTTTTTTGATGAGGCGCTCACCAGACAGCAAGATATCGCTGCGGTACCAGCGCACAAACCAGGGGGAATTGATGCGGCGCAGTATAATCATGTCGATAACCGATTCCGTATGATAGGCTTCAATGGCAGCCTCAATTTCCTCTATTCTGAGTTCCTGCAAGTCTGCATCCATCATCAGAATCAGCTCATGCTTCACAAACTTTAAAGCATACTTTATAGCAGCAGCCTTGCCCTGATTCTGCTGCAACTGCACCACCTGTACCTGCGGCCAGTTAGCTTTAACATAAGCTGCTGTACCATCCGTTGACCCATCATCTACACACAGAATCTGCCCAATCTGGCGAATCTGTGTGATTACTTTCAGCACATGCGCAATGCGCTCCCTCTCGTTATAAAAGGGAATTAAACATGTTACATTCATAGCTTCTTTTCAATGCTTAGAGTGCTTATCCATCCAGTACGGTAGTTAAACTTCCAGATCTCAAATATCAGAAAAAAATTTAGTGCTTTTATAGCAAAACACCCTAATTATACCATAAAAAATAAAAAGGCTACCACCAACGGTGATAGCCTTTCCAACTATAAATGGTTAAGATTAATAAACAAATTCATTTGCCTCTATCATAGCGGCAGCGATGCGGCGACGGGCTTCTTTGGTGTTATAAAGGTCTCTTTTGGTGAAACGCTTCAACCCCATGAACAACAGGCGCTGCTCGTCTCCTTCTGCCATAGCGGCAATGGCTTCTTTACCTGCCTTAAAAGTAGTGTCAACGGCATCGTTTACCACCACACGCACAATATCAATTTTATTGGCAGCAGCTTCTTCTCCTTTTTGGCTCACCAGCTTCTCTACCCGCAACAGCGTTGATTCTGCCACATAAGTCTTGATGGCCATATCCGCAATATTCATCAGCACTTCCTGCTCTTTTGCCAGTGAGTTCATGTATTTCTGCACTGCCGTACCGGCTGTTAGTAAAATGGCTTTCTTGAGGTTGCGGATAGCTTTGTGCTCTGCGGTGAACAGGCCTTGCTCTTCTTCCGCACCAAAATCCGGTATCGCCATCAACTCCTGCTGCACTGCCTGCGCAGGGCCCATCAAATCCAGCTCGCCTTTCATGGCTTTCTTCAGGATCATGTCTACTGTCAGCATGCGGTTGATTTCGTTCGTGCCCTCAAAGATGCGGTTGATACGGGAGTCGCGGTAAGCACGGTCCATTGGGTAATCAGCTGAGAAGCCATAGCCACCGTATATCTGCACACCTTCGTCTACCACGTAATCCAGCACCTCAGAGCCTTCTACTTTCAGCATGGCACACTCCACGGCAAATTCACGGGCAGCCCCCAACAGTGCTTCGTTCTCGTCTGCACCACCGGCCATCAGCTCCTGCTCTTTGCGGTAAATGTCCATACCACAACGGTAAAGGGCAGACTCCACTGCATAGATGCGGATAGCCTGCTCAGCTAGTTTATACTTGATAGCTCCGAATTTAGAGATTGGCAGTTTAAACTGGTGGCGTTCATTGGCGTACTTCACCGACAGGTCCGCCACATGCTTGGAAGCACCAAGTGTAGCAGCGCATAGCTTAATACGGCCTATGTTCAGGATGTTGAAAGCAATTAGGTGGCCTTTCCCAATTTCGCCCAGCACGTTCCCTTTCGGAACCTCGCAGTCCTCGAAGAATACCTGCCGCGTAGAAGAACCTTTAATACCCATCTTGTGCTCCTCGTTACCCAAGCTCACGCCTTTGTAGCCGCGCTCCACAATAAAGCCAGTAAACTTATCGCCGTCAATCTGCGCAAACACCACAAACACATCGGCAAAGCCGGCGTTAGTGATCCACATTTTCTGGCCGTTCAGGATATAATGGGTGCCGGCCTCGTTCAGTACAGCCTTGGTTTTAGCCGCCAGTGCGTCAGAGCCAGAGCCAGGCTCTGTCAGGCAATAAGCTGAAGTCCACTCGCCGCTCACCAACTTCGGTACATACTTCTGCTTCTGCTCTTCCGTACCGAAGTACAGTATCGGAAGTGTACCGATACCGGTGTGTGCCGCGAAAGCCACCGGGAAAGAATGCCCTCCTCCTACAGACTCTGTTACCAGCAGGGCTGTATTGAAGTCCATGTTCAGGCCGCCGTACTGCTCCGGAATAGATACAGCGAATAGCCCCAGTTCACCTGCTTTCTTCATCAGGTTCTCCATCAGCCCTTCCTCGTGGTTATCGAGTCGCTCCAGCAGCGGCCACACCTGCTCACGCACAAAGTCGCGGCAGGTCTGCGCCATCATCTCCTGCTCTTCATTAAACTCGGCAGGAATGAACACATCCTGCGGATTGGTTTCCTTTATCAGGAATTCGCCGCCCTGTATGACAGCGGATTTGTTTTCTGTTGTATTTGCCATTTTCTTATCTTTTATGTTTTTTGGACACAAGACATAAGACACAAGACACAAGACTTGCTCCTACTCTCGCTTAGTTAATTTTTTCTTAAACCCGTCAATCATTCTCTGAATCTTGCGAAGCTGTTCCAATAGGGCATTTAGCCTATTCTCTTCAATAAACCCAAATGACTGAGCTAAGAGCAACTGCGTTTCAAGCTCGAAGGCAGAGCCTAAAGCAATATTTAAAAATTGATTAAACTCTTTGTCAGAACCTCTTCCTGCTCCTTCAGCAATGTTTGAAGGTATAGACACAACTGACCTGTTAACCTGAGATGTAAGACCATATTTTTCATTTGCCGGAAACGAGGAAGTAGTTTGGTAAACAGACTTCGCCAGCCCCATTGCCTCCTTCCAAATAATCAACTCCTTAAAATTATGCACTTGAAAAGTCTTGTGTCTTACTTCCTGTGTCTTGTGTCTATTTCAAAAGCTCATAAACTCCCGCAACACCCTGGCCGCCGCCCACGCAGGCAGTGACGATGCCATACTTCTTGCCTAGGCGGCGAAGCTCGGAAAACTGCTGCACGCTTAGCTTGGCGCCGGAGCAGCCCAGCGGGTGGCCGAGCGCGATGGCACCACCGCTCACGTTCAGTTTGTCCGGGTCGAAATCCAGGTGGCGCATCACGGCAATAGACTGTGCGGCAAAGGCCTCATTCATTTCAATCAGGTCGATATCGTTTAGGGTCATGCCAGCTTGCTTTAGTGCTTTTGGCACGGCAGCAATTGGGCCCATACCCATGATGCGCGGGTCAATGCCACCTGTGGCATAGCTGACGAGGCGGGCGATGGGCTCTAAGTTCAGCTCCTTCACCATGCGCTCGCTCATAACAATCACAAAGGCAGCGCCGTCTGATGTTTGGGAGGAGTTACCAGCTGTAACCGTACCACCTGCTGCGAACACCGGCTTCAGCCTGGCCAGCGCCTCTAAGGAGGTATCGGCACGAGGTCCTTCGTCTGTGTCTACCACATAGGAGCGGGTTTTCTTCTTGCCGTTATCGTCTAAGTAAGTCTCCTCCACCGTAATCGGCACGATTTGATCTTTGAAGTAGCCTTTCTCGATCGCGTTCAGCGCCTTCTGGTGTGATTTTAAAGCAAACTCATCCTGGTCTTCACGTGAAACATTGTAATCACTGGCCACCGCTTCTGCTGTTAAGCCCATGCTCAGGTACCAGTCTGGGTTTTCTTTAGCTATTTTATAGTTGGGCACTGTTTTCCAGCCAGCCGTTGGCACCATCGACATCGATTCGGTACCACCCGCTACGATACAGTCGGCCATACCCGCCGAGATACGGTTTGCTGCAATGGCAATGGTCTCAAGGCCGGAGCCGCAGTAGCGGTTTACGGTCATACCACTCACCGACATCGGCAACGCCAGCAGCGAAATCATACGTCCAATCTGCAGGCCCTGCTCCGCCTCCGGCACGGCATTCCCCACAATTAGATCGTCTATGCGCTCCGGGTCTAGGGCAGGTACCGTACTCATTAAGTGCTTGATGACATCAGCAGCCAGGTCATCGGGTCTGGTAAACCGGAAAACACCGCGGGGCGCTTTGCCCACCGCGCTACGAAATCCGGCTACGATATATGCATTGTTCATTTTGATGCTCTTTTATAGTTTATACTATAGTTCCTAATTTCTCAGCGGTTTGCCTGTGGTGAGGATGCTCTGGATGCGCTCCAGCGTTTTGCGCTCGCCTGTCAGCGACAGGAAGGCTTCACGCTCCAGGTCCAACAGGTACCGCTCGCTCACCTCTGTTGGGGCAGACAAATCGCCACCGCACATCACGTATGCCAGCTTCTGCGAAATTTTCAGGTCATGCGCTGACATGTAGCGGCCTGTATACATGGCATTGGCTCCTGTCAGGAACATACCTAACGCGCCTCTACCCTGTACTTTGATGTTGGTGCGCTGCACTGGCTGAGTATACCCCTCCTCCGCCAGCAGGATAGCCTGCGCTTTGGCATCGGCAATCAGCCGGTTGCTGTTAATCGTGATGGCGTCGCTCTTGCGCATATACCCCAAATCAATCGCCTCCTTCGCTGAGGTAGACACTTTGGCCATACCAATGGTGAGGAACACGTTCTTCAGGTCGTTGTACTCAATGTCGCCTTCGGCATACATATCGGCAGCACGCATAGTCATTTCTTTGGTACCGCCACCGCCTGGTATCAGGCCAACGCCAAACTCCACTAAGCCCATGTAGGTTTCAGCAGCAGCCTGCACGTGGTCGCAATGCAGGTTCAGTTCGCAGCCACCGCCCAGCGTAAGGCCGTGCGGCGCGCCGACTACCGGTATTGCCGAGTAGCGCATGCGCATCATGGTGTCCTGGAACTGCTTTATCATGAAGTTGATTTCATCATACTCCTGCTCCAGGGCATACATATAAATAAGCGCCACGTTTGCACCAGCAGAAAAATTAGCTGCATCGTTACCTACTACCATGCCTCTGAATTCCTTCTCCGCAATATCCACTCCTTTGTTCAAGCCGGCCACCACATCACCGCCAATGGTGTTCATCTTCGTGTGGAACTCCACGTTCAGGATGCCATCGCCTATATCTGTTAAGGTTACGCCGCTGTTTTTCCACACTGTTTTGCTGCCACGCAGGTTATTTAGTATGATAAAGTTCTCGGCTCCAGGTATGGCTTTGTATTCTTTGCTGTCGATATCGTAGTAGCGGCGGGTGCCGTTTTCCACGATATAGAAAGACTCCTTCTGCTGGTTCAGCATCTCCTCCACCCAAGGTGCCGGTTCATAACCTGCCTCTCTCATACGCTGCACGCCTTCGCGGGCACCGATGGCATCCCAATACTCAAATGGCCCAAGTTCCCAACCAAAGCCGGCACGCAGGGCATCATCGATGCGGTACAATTCGTCGGAAATTTCAGGGATGCGGTTGCTCACATACTGGAACAGGCCGAACAGCGTCTCGTTGAAGAACTGGGCGGCTTTATCTGTCTGGCTAGAAAATGCCTTTATACGTTTCCTTAGATCATCAATCGGCTTCAATGCCTCCAGGCTCTGGAACTTCACCTTCTGCTTTGGCCCGTACTCCATGGTATTCAGGTCCAGCGTCAGGATCTCGGTTTTGCCTTTGGCGTCCTTCGTCTTTTTGTAGAAACCCTGGCCGGTTTTATCTCCCAGCCACTTGTTCTCCACCATCTTCTGCACATACTCCGGAATCTTAAATAGGTCTCTGGACTCATCCTTCTCTCCTGCCTGGTACAGACCATTGGCTACGTTCACGGTAGTATCCAGGCCAACCACATCCAGTGTGCGGAACGTCGCTGACTTTGGACGCCCAACGATAGGTCCGGTAATCTTATCTACCTCATCTATGGTCAAACCCGTTTTCTCCATGGCCTTCAGCGTCTGCATGATGCCGTAGATGCCCACGCGGTTCGCGATAAAAGCAGGCGTGTCTTTTGCCAGCACCGTAGTCTTGCCTAAGTACAGGTCGCCGTAGTGCATCAGGAAGTCAACGACTTCGCTGTCGGTTTCCGGCGTCGGAATAACTTCGAGCAATTTGAGGTAGCGGGGCGGGTTAAAGAAGTGGGAGCCGCAGAAGTGCTTCTTAAAGTCGTCGGAGCGGCCTTCCAGCATCAGGTGGATGGGAATACCGGATGTATTAGAGGTGATCAGCGTGCCCGACTTGCGGTACTGCTCTACCTGGTCATACACAATTTTCTTTATCTTCAGGTTCTCCACTACCACCTCAATGGTCCAATCGGCAGTGGCGATGTCCTTCATGTTGTCTTCGAAGTTGCCCGTTTGAATCAGTTTTGCATCTGACTTACGGTACAACGGCGACGGGTTGGAGTTGACAGCCGCCTGCAGGGAACTGTTCACGATGCGGTTGCGCACATTCTTGTTCTCCAGTGTCAGTCCTTTTTTCTCCTCGTCCGGCGTCAGCTCTTTAGGAACGATGTCGAGCAGCAGCACCTTTACGCCAATGTTGGCGAAGTGGCAGGCAATCCGGGAGCCCATCACGCCGGAGCCAAGTACCGCTACTTTTTTAATTATTCTTTTCATAGAATGGCTATAGTTGTCTATGGATTAAAAAATCGCTTTATTTTCTATCATATTCTGCACCTGGGCACATACCTTGAAGAACACATCCAGCTCTTCCTGCGGTATTTCCTGGCGCACCTTATTATTGAATTTCTTTACTGTCTGGCGGGAGATTTCTTTTTTCTCCAAGCCTTTCTCTGTCAGGAAGATGCGAACCAGCCGTTTATCACGCGCATCTGATACTTTATAGATTAGGTTATCATCCTCCATGCTCTTGAGAATACGGGTAAGGCTGCGGGCTTCCAAGCCAAGGAGCGGGGCAATTTTAGTGGCAGGTGTACCTTGCTGCTGGTCTATGTTGAGCAACACAAACCCTATTGATGTGGTGATTCCGCTCTTTGCAGCCTCCGTGTTGTACATACGCGAGATAGCGTGCCAACATACTTTAAAGTTGTAGTCTACAGTTTCTTCCGGCTTCATGTAATATCAATGGTGTATACCAAATATATAAAATAATGTTATGCTTGCATACTACTTTAGTTAAAATTTTAGCTGCATGCATAAAATTTAGTACGCAAGTTTTAGTGATATGCTTATAGAACAGCGGAATTTATAGGCAATAGCTCCAAAATAAAAGGCAACAAAAAAATCCCTGCCGTGTTTGGCAGGGATTTTCTGTACTTGGTGCTGCGCGTTGCCTTAAGCGACAAACTCTAAAACATGGTGTCGATCAGGTTTTGATAATTGGTGGTGATTGCCTTCCGCTTCACTTTCAGCGTTGGCGTCAGTTCACCACTTTCCACCGTCCACATTTTCGGAACCAGTTTAAACTTCTTGATGGTTTCGAACTGTGCTAACGACTCGTTGGTTTTCTCCACCTCCCGCTTATACTTCTCAATCACTTCAGGGTGAGACACCATCTCCTCATCAGAAGTATACTTAACGCCTTTGTGCGAGCACCAGTCCTGCAGTCCAATAAATGCCGGCACAATAAGCGCGGCAGCATACTTCTGCCCAGCCCCTACCACCATCGCCTGCTCAATTACAACCGACTCCTTCAGCTTATTCTCGATTGGCTGCGGCGCGACATACTTACCACCTGATGTTTTGAATATCTCCTTCTTACGGTCTGTGATCTTTAAGTACTTACCTTGCTCTATCGTACCAATATCTCCGGTGTGGAACCAGCCGTCTTTATCAATCACTTCATCTGTTAGCTCCGGCTTTTTATAGTAGCCTTTCATTACGTGCGGGCCGCGCGTCAGCACCTCACCGTCTTCTTCAGCTATCTTCACCTCCACGCCATCAATGGCAGGTCCTACTGTGCCGATCATGTTATTCTCAGGCTCAAACCTGTTCACAGCAATTACCGGGGAAGTTTCCGTTAAGCCATACCCTTCCATTATTCGCATATTGGCAGCCCAGAACACCCGTGCCAGACGCGGCTGCAGGGCAGCACCACCCGAAACAATAGCGATGATGTTGCCTCCCAGCGCTTCACGCCATTTGCTGAAGATAAGTTTATTGGCCAACGCTAGTTGCTGGTTATAAAACCAGCCATGGTCTTTCTGTGTATCGTACTTCAGGCCAAGTTCCAGCGCCCAGAAGAACAGACTGCGCTTTACTCCTGTTAGCTCCATACCTGTGGCCACAATCCTGTCATATACCTTCTCGAGCAGGCGTGGCACTGTAGTAAAGATATGTGGCTTCACCTCTTTCAGGTTATCCGCTACTTTCTCGATGCTTTCGGCATAGTAAATAGACACTCCTATTCTGAAGTACAGGTACAGCAGCATACGCTCGAAAACGTGGCAAAGCGGCAGAAAACTCAGCGCCCGGTGCGTTTGGTTTACAGGCACAATAGGAAAAATACTTGTTACGTTGCTCACAAGGTTGCTGTGCGTCAGCATCACCCCTTTCGGATTGCCGGTGGTGCCGGAAGTATAGATGATGGTGAGTATATCGTCCGGTTGTACAGCAGCCTTCAGAGGCTCCAGTTGCTGCACATCGCCGCCGGTGCCCATGTCCAGCACTTCTGTCCAGGGTCTTGCTCCCTTCACATCATCAAATGTATAAATTTCTTTTATACCACTCATTCCCTCTGTAGCTGCCGCCACCCTGTTATAGAGTGTGTTGTCAGCGACAAAAATCGCCTTCACTTCGGCATCATTCAGAATATAGCGATAGTCTTCTGTGGTGATGGTTGGGTAGAGCGGTACGCTAATGGCGCCTATTTGCTGTATACCAAAATCAACCAGCACCCACTCCGGGCGGTTAAACGAGATAATAGCGACCTTATCACCTTTCCCTAAGCCCATTTTAAGCAATCCAAGGCTCACTTTGTTGGCATAGTCCTGCACATCCTGCGTGCTGTACTTCTGCCAGGTTCCGTTCACTTTGGCAGCAAGACAGTCGGGCTGCGGAAAGTGCTGCAACTGGTAAGGAAGAAGGTCTAATGTTCGGTTAATATCCATGTTATGTTAGTTAGTCAGGTCTCTTTTACTTCAAAAACTACGTGCTGCGGAACAGAAAGTATGTAATCACCCCCTTTTTCTGTACCTCTATGCATTTTAACTAATTTTTCTAAATCTGTCACTGCTAAAAGCAGAATATTTGTAATAACTTATATTTACAACTCATAATTCAGCCTGCTATTGCGGACGAAGTCACCTGTTGAAAACCAAATTTTAGCTATTTTTGACTTTTTCAGATGAATCCTATGAACCTGTCAATCTTTTTTGAGCCGCTAAACGAGGACGTGTATGCTACGCTTAATAAGCCCCGCACCTTAGGCGCCTACATCAGCCGCTTTGTAAGCAAATCCCCGGACTGGCGGAGTGCCGACATCGCCATATTCGGTGTAAATGAGAGCAGGGGCCGCAATGAAGAAACGCCTACTGCGGCCAATGCGCCTGCGCGCGCCGTAAGGCAGCGGCTTTACAACCTGAACAAGGGAACAGGCCGTTGCCGGATTGTAGATCTCGGCAACCTGCGCCCCGGCATAACTTTAGAAGATACTTACTTACGGCTTAAAGAAATAGTTGAGGTTCTGATTTCGCACAATACCATCCCTGTCATTATCGGCGGTTCGCATGACCTGGAGTATGGCCAGTACCTGGGTTACGAGCACCTGGAGCGCGTGGTGAACATGGTAACCGTAGACAATAGTGTCGACATGACGGAGGATGCCGCTGCCACACCCAATAAAAAGCAACTGCGCCAGATTCTGATGCATGAGCCGAACTACCTCTTTAGCCTGGGGCAGATTGGCTATCAATCGTACCTGGTGGAGCCGGAGGTGATGGCAACAATGGAGAAACTACACTTTGAGGCGCACCGGGTAGGCGAAGTACACCGTGGGGTGCAGGAGATGGAACCTGTCGTGCGCATAGCTGATCTCCTCACATTCGACATTTCCGCCATTCGCCACCAGGATGCCCCTGGCTATGAACCAGCTAACCCGTTCGGGCTTACAGGAGAAGAGGCTTGTCAACTCTGCTGGTATGCCGGCCTGAACGACAATTTGACCTCGCTAGGCATCTATGAGTACGATCCTGCGCTGGACGACCGGGATCTGACAGCCATGACCATTGCTACGATGATCTGGTACTTTATAGAGGGCTTTTACCATCGCAAAAACGAGCTTGACTTTACCAGCAAACAATTTACCCGCTATGCCGTTGCCTTTAACAACGACCACCCGGACCGCATGATTTTTTATAAGAGCAGGAGCGGTGAGAAATGGTGGCTGGAGGTAGAGCCGCTCAGCAACGAGAAGAGCAGCCGCATTGTGCCCTGCAGCTACGAAGACTACCTGCAGGCCATTGAGGGCGAAGTTCCAAACCGCTGGGTGCTGACGCAGGCACGGATTGGGTGATTTTTATGACTTTACCAGAATATACGCTGCAGCAGCTGGCCTCGCGTAACGGGCAGGACCGGGATGAAATATGGGTGGCATATAAAGGTGTAATATATGATGTCCGGAAATCGAGGATGTGGCGCGACGGCAAGCATTATGAGCACTGGGCCGGGCAGGATCTGACAGAAGAATTAAAAGATGCACCGCATAATTCCAATGTCTTTGATAAATTTGAGGTAGTGGGCCTTGTAAGGCACTCAGTTCGTAGAATCGGGGAGCAGTGAAAACCTGTAATAAATTACTGTTAAATTGGGGAGTAAGACTTCATAAACCAAAAACTTAAGATAGCATGATATTAATAGCTGATAGCGGCGCGACCAAAACAGACTGGCGTATGATAGATGCCACAGGTGTTCATGAACATATACTTACGGCAGGTATTAATCCTCAATATTTAGAGTCAAATCAGATTTACAGCATCTTTGAAGCAGAGCTGCTTCCGCATTTGAGAGAGAAAAACCCAAGTGCTATTTATTATTATGGCGCAGGCTGCAGCTCTCCGGACCGGAACCTGCGTGTAGAGCAGGCATTGAAAAGGATTTTCCCTAACAGTGAGGCTGTTGTAGACCACGATTTACTTGCAGCAGCACGTGCCCTTTGCGGCCAGAAGCCAGGGGTGGCCTGTATCCTAGGGACCGGCTCAAACTCCTGCCTGTACGATGGCGAAAACATTGTTGACAATGTTCCCTCACTAGGTTTCCTGATGGGTGATGAAGGCAGTGGTGCTTATTTAGGTAAAATGCTGATTAGAGCGTACATGTACCGTGAGTTGCCGGAGGAACTGGCTACTTCGCTGAAGAACCGCTACAACCTTACAAAAGACAGCATTCTGGACGCTGTGTATCTCTCTGATATGCCAAGCACCTACCTGGCCACCTTTGCTAAGTTCATGCACGAAAAGCGTAAAGACCCTGTGATTCATGCTATGATTTATCAGAACTTCGATGAGTTCTTTGAACGCCATGTCTGCAAGTATAAGGGCTACACAGAAGTACCCGTAAACTTTATCGGCTCTATTGCTTATCACTTCTCTGATACACTACACCAGGTGGCGAAAAAGTATGGCGCGCGCATCGGCACAATTATCATAAGCCCAAGCGAAGGCCTAATCGCCTACCACCAGGAGCTGCTGTCTCAAAACGTATAGAGCAGTTCGGACACAGGATTGAAGGTGAAAGGGCTTGCTGTAGTACATGCATTAAACCTTTTCTTTCCCTGCTTTTCTTCTGCCCATTCAGAACTTTTCATTCAACTTCAAAATTAAAAAAGAGTGTCTACTACCGAATCAACCTCTAATTACGACAGCCTTGAGCAGATGAGCGTGCGGGAACTGTTAGAGAACATTAACCATGAAGACCAGACGGTGCCACAGGCGGTAGCAAAAGCAATTCCGCAGTTGGAGGCGCTGGTGCAGGCTACTGTGGAGCGGCTGCAGCAAGGTGGCAGGCTATTTTATATCGGGGCCGGCACCAGCGGCCGGCTGGGTATACTGGATGCCTCCGAGTGCCCTCCTACCTATGGAGTGCCGCATGGCATGGTAGTAGGCCTGATAGCGGGCGGCGACAGTGCCATACGCAAAGCAGTAGAGTATGCAGAAGACGATCAGGAGCAGGCATGGGAAGACCTGCAGGCCTATAACATCAGTCAGAAAGACATTGTGGTAGGCATTGCCGCCTCTGGCACAACACCTTACGTAATCGGAGGTCTTGATACCTGCCGCCGGCACGGCATTGCCACAGGCTGTATTGTCTGCAACCCCAGCAGTGCCGTTGCCGCTAAGGCAGACTATCCGGTAGAGGCAATCACAGGCCCGGAGTTTGTAACAGGCAGCACGCGTATGAAAGCTGGCACAGCGCAGAAACTGGTGCTCAACATGCTTACCACTGCTACCATGGTCAAACTCGGCCGCGTGCAAGGCAATAAGATGGTAGACATGCAGCTTTCCAACCATAAACTGGTGGATAGGGGTATCCGGATGCTGATGGAAGAGCTTAACCTCAAAAACACGGAGGCTGGCGCTCTGCTCAAAAAGTATGGTAGTGTACGGGCTGCCATGGAGGCTTTCCGGGGCAGCGATAATCCGGCACAGTAAGTCACAGAAGCTATACAACAGAAAAGCGGCTGCAAGAAGATTTTTCCGGCAGCCGCTTTTCTGTTGTATTATGGGTTAGTCTTCCGCTACTGTTAAGCGTTCCAGCAACACATCAGCGGCTTCACTGCTTGGCGCAACATAATTCTTAACAGACCAATCATAATTGAGCTTAAACTGCGCATCTTCTGCATTGTGCAATACCTTCTTCCTGTATTCCTGCAGTGGCTCGAGCCCTAGTTGTTTCCTTCTTTTATCTGTTTGCGCCAACTCCTCGTCGCTCATACTTTCCAACAACAGGCTCTGTATCTTCTCATAATTCTTGTCATTCTCTTTGCATCTTCTGCAGCTGATTTTGGCAAAGGCCCTTGAGCCGTACATAATATTCCCGGCTTGCTGATCCAGCAAATAAGCCGCAGGCTGCGGTGCTATACGTCCTTCTTTCACAGCTTTTGACAGTATGCCCTTAAAATCATACCCGTTTCTGGCCGCAGTCTGCCGCTGAATCACAATACTAAAGCGGGGTAATTCCTCTAAGGTGTCTGCTACCCCAATCAATGCCTCACCGGGGTAACCGTAATCGTTGATCCAGTTCAGCAGGTTAGTTATATTATCGGCCTCTATCTGGCGTATTGTGTCGCCGTGCACACGCAAACCTCCTTTCGCCTGCCGGAAGTATTGGTCTCGGGCATACAGTTCATCCAGGTCGTCGCGCAGTATAAGATTGGCAGCCTCTTCATACCTCTTCCGTCGCTTTGGGTATTGCTTTTCAAACTTCTTCCACTGCCGTGATGTCTGCAACGAATCGAACACCTGCTGCCGCTCCAGGTAAGGCAAGCTTACCCCTTTTATTACCAATTGCTCCAGGTAATCGAAGGCCTGCTTCTCATCCCCAAGCTTCACTGCGCTTACGGCAGCGTTATAATAGTCACGGGCAAAAGGAGTGGGCACAGCAGCAAAAGCCTGTTGGTAGGCAGCCAGCGCCTCCTCGTAATTTCCTTCTACAATTTCCAGCTCTGCTACATTTATAACAGGGTGGTACACCTCTGTATAGTCCGGCACCTCTGCCTGCTCCGGCACTCCGGATGTAGCACATGCCTGCAGGCAAAACACCAGCAAGATAAAGGTGGCACAACGGCAAAAGGTAGCAGATAGCAGCAGAATCTCTCTTTGGGGTGAACACTGGTACATAAAACGAAATATCAATTAATGGAACTACAAGGGTGGCGCTTATACTTTCTATAGTGCACGCTATTTCAAAACAGTGCCTGCATCAGAAAATTACATTATCTTAAATAATAATGAAAGCTTTTTTAGTTGATCCTTTGTTTCGAGGCAATTGGGCTGCAAAAGAGCAGGAAAAGCCTCAACTTTGCAGCAGCCTTGCCAGTACACGAAGCAACAAGTCTGATACAGGCCCTACCAACACGCTTGAATTTTTATGCATACCATAGAACCGTTTTATAACTGGATTGATAAATACTCTTCCGCCGAGGATCCGCGCTCTCCGTTGTTTGGCACTGAGAGCAATCTCCTGCAATACACCAATACTATTTATGGGTACTATATACATCCGCAATGGGATGACATTGAATCTGAAACGCTCTTCCTAAAGATACTTTACACCGACTACGACTTAGGCTTTACCATCATCGAGTTTATTGGGGAGTGGAATGATGCGATCCACAACGACATCATGCATCTGAAGCGAAATATTATTGACCCGTTGGTGAACGAGGGCGTTCACCAGTTCATCATCATCGGGGAAAATGTGTTTAATTTCCATGGCTCCGACGATGCCTATTATGAGGAGTGGTTTGAAGATATTGAAGATGGCTGGATTGCTGCGCTTGGCTTCCAGGAATTTGTGATGAGCGAGATGAAAAACTATAACCTGGACTACTACATTAACTATGGAGGCAGCCTGGACAATATTCCTTGGCGCACTTTTACCCCTAAGCGCTTATTTGTCTTTGTGAATGGTATGATTCAAAAACGGCTGGGGCCATAAGTTATCAACGTCAAACAAAAAGGGACCATAAAAACAGGTCCCTATTTGTTTGACGATTTTCAAAAATCTCTCTACTATTTAACGGTCAATTTCATCTTCTACTTCTTCAACAGCTTCTTCAGTTTCCTCTTCTATTTCTTCTGCAGCATTCTCAGAAGAAGCACAAGAACCAAAGGTTAACAGGCCTGTGGCCATGAGCATATACATTATCTTTTTCATAGTTCCTTTAAATTTAATTCACTTTTATTGTATTATAATAGTAGTATCCACTTCTTCGGCCACTTCTTCATTATACTCTCCAATTTCTTCATTCAGTTCCCGTCTCTCTTCTACTACATCTTCCACGTCCCCCTCTGCCCGCTCATCTGCTAAATCTTCAGCCTCATCTACTACGTCTGTTCGTTCTTCAGCCGGAGAGTCGCAGGAACCAAAGGTTAGAAATCCTCCTGCCATCAGCATGTATAATATTTTTTTCATATATATATTTTGATAATTTATAAATAACAAATAGCCATTCATCTATGGTATACGGATGCAATTTTAAAAAGCTGTACGCCTACGGCTTTGCACATTTGCCAAACAGGCCGTGCCTGCTTTATGCAACTCCACTCATACTGCAACAAAAAAGCAAAAGGGACCTGTACAGGTCCCTTTTGCTTTGATACATTATTTTCTATTACTACTAGCGCTCAATTTCATCCTCTACTTCCTCAGCGCCTTCTTCAATGTCCTCTCCAACTTCTTCAGCACCTTCTTCTATGTTATCTCCTGCTTCATCAATCTGCTCTTCTGTTCTGCTTTCTGTAGTAGACTCACAGGAGGCAAAGGTAAATAAACCTGCTGCCAGCAGCATAAAAATTGGCTTTTTCATATGTATGGTTTTAAATTTAATTTGCTTGTGATTTTATCTTATTAAGGATTTCTCTTATACCCCCACCTATTCTATAACGGCGGAAGTGTCATACTCTTCTTCTGCTAACTCTTCCATTTCTTCAACTCTCTCCTCAGCTGTATCCTCCATTTCTTCTACTCTTTCTTCAGCAGGTGAGTCACAGGATCCAAAGCCGAAAAGACCGGCTACCGCGAATGCAAATACTATCTTTTTCATAAACTTGTCAGCTTTCATGATGCTAATTCATGCTTCAGGCTTTCAAAAGTGGGCAGCCTGGCACCACCAGTTACACGAGTGATATCCCAACGAATACGGCAGCACCAGCATATAGTTTATAAAGTATTCCAAAAACTGAAAGACATCCTGTATTGGTGTCTTTCAGTTTCCTTGGCTATGCGCTAGCATATTTTAAAGATTAAGAGCAGCGAGTCAGCATCGTTAAAGTAAGGCACGGAGGGATAAATAGACAGCCTGCATGCACTAAAAAAAAGGCGCAAACATAGCATGCCTGCGCCTTTAGCTCTTTTATGTAAATTACTTTTTCCGGAACACCAGGTTAATAGGAACACCCTCAAAACCGAAGTGCTTGCGTATGCTGTTCTCTAGGTAGCGTTTGTACGGGTCTTTGATATACTGCGGTAAGTTACAGAAGAACGCAAAGGTTGGATTGTGCGTCGGTAACTGCGTCACGTACTTAATCTTCACAAACTTACCCTTGATAGCCGGCGGAGAGTTGCGTTCGATATCGGGCAGCAGCAGGTCGTTGAGTTTTGACGTAGGTACTTTCTGCGTCTTATTCTCGTACACGTCCATCGCCTTCTCCACCGCCTTTAGAATACGCTGCTTTGTAACTACGGAAGTGAAAATAACCGGCACATACTTGATTGGCGCAATTCGCTTCAGTATCTCCTCCTCAAACTCCTTTGTAGAGTGCGTATCTTTCTCCACCAGGTCCCACTTGTTCACCAGTATTACAATGCCTTTGCGGTTCTTCTCGGCCAGCGTAATGATGTTCACGTCCTGCGACTCGATTCCGCGCGTGGCGTCCAGCATAACGATGCACACGTCAGCATCCTCCAGGGCACGCACCGAGCGCATCACAGAGTAAAACTCAATGTCTTCGCTCACCTTGCTCTTGCGGCGCAGCCCGGCAGTGTCTACGATGATGAACTCTTTGCCAAAGGCTTTGTAGCGCGAATGAATGGCATCGCGGGTAGTACCTGCTTCGGCGGTTACAATGTTTCTGTCCTCGCCAAGCAGCAGGTTCACAAACGAAGACTTACCCGCGTTCGGACGGCCCAACACGGCCAGCTTCGGAATACCCGCATCCGGATCTTCCACGCCTTCGTCTTGGAAATGCTTTACCACCGCATCCAGCAGTTCGCCGGTGCCGGAGCCGTTCTGTGAGGAGACAGGATAAATTTCCTCGCCTACTCCCAAAGAATAAAACTCGCTCATCTGGTGGGCACGCGCTGTTGTGTCTGCTTTGTTGGCCACGATGTAAACAGGCTTGTCGGAGCGGCGCAATACGTTGGCAAACTCCTCATCCAGGCCCGTTAAGCCGGCATCCACATCCACCATAAACAGAATCACGTCGGCCTCTTTGATGGCCAGTTCCACCTGCTTGTTTATCTCTTCCTCAAAAATATCGTCGGAGCCATGCACATAGCCACCAGTATCGATTACGGTAAAATACTTGCCAATCCACTGCCCGTGGCCGTAGCTTCTGTCTCTGGTAACACCGCTCTCATTGTCCATAATGGCTTTGCGCTGGCCAATCAGGCGGTTAAAAAGGGTAGACTTGCCCACGTTGGGACGGCCTACAATTGCAATGATGTTTGTTGACATCGTAAAGAATAAAATAGTTAAAGTGCCCCCGGAGCACCGTGCCCCGAAGCTTTAGAGCAGGAATAAACTCTGCTCTTTTGCTGTGCGCCTACTTACTCGCTGTAACCGAAGCGCCGAAGTAGCTTTTGGTCGGTTCGCCAGTTTTCGTTCACGCGCACATACAAATCAAGAAAAATCTTTTTCTGGAAAAACGCCTCCATGTCGATGCGGGCCTGTGTGCCCACTCTTTTCAGTGCCTCGCCTTTGTTGCCTATCACAATGCCTTTCTGGCTGCGGCGCTCCACACTTATCTCGGCCCGTATGCGGATAATGTCCTCTTCTTCCTTGAACTCCTCTACCACCACTTCGCAGCTATAGGGAATTTCCTTTTTATAGTTGAGGAAGATTTTCTCCCGGATCATCTCCGACACAAAGAAACGCTCCGGCTTGTCGGTCAGTTCATCTTTCGGAAAATAAGGTGGATGCGCTGGCAGGTAGTGCAGCAGGCGTGCGAACAAATGCTCCAGCCCAAAGCCATGCAGCGCCGAGATAGGCAGTATTTCCGTTGGCTGCATCTTCTCCTCCCAGTAAGCCACTTTCTCATGCAGCTCCTCTTCTGTAGTTTGGTCTATCTTGTTAATTAGGAGCAGGATAGGCACCTCCGCATGCTGCAGCCGCTTGATCACATCATCCTCGTCGTGCTTTTCATAGATATCCGTTACAAACAGAATGACGTCGGCATCCTCAAGCGAGGTGCGCACGAAACTCATCATCGATTCATGCAGGGCATACTGCGGTTTGATGATACCCGGCGTGTCAGAATACACTACCTGAAAGTCATCGCCGTTCAGAATGCCCATGATTCGGTGCCGCGTGGTTTGCGCTTTAGACGTGATGATGGAGAGCTTTTCCCCCACTAGCGCGTTCATCAACGTGGACTTGCCCACGTTCGGCTTGCCCACGATACTTACAAAACCAGCTTTATGTGATGTTTCGGCCATACGCTAAAATTTGAGGTTGCAAAAGTACTTCTTTATTACGGATAAATAGCGATGCCTGAATAATTGATACCCAGAATGATAGATAAATAGTGAGTCAGGGGGCGAAAAATTTAAATTCGGGATGCGCAGTTCCGCCAGACGCTCGCAGGAGCTGCGCACACTGCGAGGTCTGAGCCAGTTTAGGGGCAAGGGAGATTTATCTTATCAGAACAACTGAACAATTCCGGCTCCTGTTGCTTTTACAGAGATAAGTTCCCCTCTATGATCCATAGAAGCTTTAGATAAAAACAAACAAATTATACTTCGTATCTTTGTAATTGAAAAGCATTGAAGATAAATGAGTAAGAAAGCCACTGGTAAAATAGGCGTTCTGCTGGTAAACCTCGGTACTCCAGACAGCCCTAACACACCTGATGTAAGAAAATACCTGCGTGAGTTCCTGCTGGACAAACGCGTGATTGATATACCTGCCGTTGCACGCTACGCCTTGATCAACGGCATTATTGCCCCGTTCAGGGCGCCAAAGTCAGCAAAGGTATACAAGGAGCTCTGGACCGAAAGAGGTTCTCCGCTGCTTTTCCACGGCCTTGACCTCCAGAAAAAGCTGCAGGAAGCGCTCGGAGACCGCTACCACGTGGCCTTCGGGATGCGCTACCAAAGCCCCAGCATTAAATCTGCATTAGAGGAATTGCAGGAGCAGAGCGTAGACCGTATTATCGTGCTGCCGCTGTTCCCGCAGTATGCCTCCGCCTCCACCGGCTCTGTGCAGGATAAGGTAATGGAGCTTGTGAAGGATTGGTGGGTTATACCGAGCATCAACTTTATCTCCAGTTTCTGCGACGATCCTGGCTTTATCAACTCTTTTGCCGAGTTGGGCAAGCAGCACATGGCTAAAGACAACTATGACCATGTAATCTTCAGCTACCACGGACTGCCGGAGCGACAGGTTTTGAAGGGCAGCGACAAGGGCTATTGCCAGTTGGGTGCCTGCTGCAATACCTACAACAAACGCAACAAATACTGTTACCGTGCTGCCTGCTTCGCCACCTCCCGGTTACTGGCTGAAAAGCTGGGCCTGCGCGAAGACCAGTACACTGTAACATTCCAGTCGAGGTTACTGAAAGATCCATGGTTGCAGCCGTATACCGATGAGGTGCTAAAAACATTTCCTGCCAATGGTATCAATAAAGTATTGGCCTTTAGCCCTGCCTTTGTAGCGGACTGCTTAGAGACCACCATAGAAGTAGGTGAGGAATTCAGGGAGATGTTCATGGAAGCCGGCGGCGAGAAGTGGCAGCTGGTGGAAAGCCTTAACTCAGAGCCGATGTGGGTGGAGGCTGTAAAGGAGATGGTGCTGCAGTATTGATTGCTGATGGTTTGATTGTTGAATGGCTGAAATCAACTTGTACTCTTTTAATCCAGCCATTTAACAATTCAACCATGCAGCCATTCTGAAATTTAAGAACTAAGCAGCACCTATATCCGCTTAAAATCAACCCCAGCATCTGAGGTGGCATCGGCATAGCTTACCACCTTCCGGAGCAAAGTCGCCGCATCCTCCTCTACAATCAGGCTATTGCGGTATGCGGGCTTAATAAAACCTTCGGCTACAGCATGGTCTATCATCTCTATAAATTTGTTGTAGTAGCCGTTCACGTTATAGAAGGCAACGGGCTTACGGATAATGCCTAGCTGGTTCCACGTGATGATTTCGTTCACCTCATCCAGCGTGCCGAAACCGCCGGGCATGGCTATGAAAGCATCGGAACGGGATGCCATCAGCGCCTTTCGCTCGTGCATGGTCTGGACCACGTGCAGTTCTGTAAGGCCTGTGTGTGCGACTTCTCTATCTACAAGGCTTTGCGGTATCACACCAATAGCCTGACCACCTCCCGCCAAAACTGCATCGGCTATAGTACCCATCAGACCTACTTTACCGCCTCCGAACACAAGGGCTATATTTTGCGCTGCCATTAAGCTGCCTAACGTTGCGGCTGCATTCTGATACACATGTCCTTTGCCATGGTTGGCGCCGCAGAAAACACCAATACTTTTCATTTTAACTTTAATTTATGAGTCTGAAATAAAGAAAGGCTCCGGCGTTTCTGCCAAAGCCCTTTACTTGGTGCAACAGCCTGTAAGTTTAAGCTGGCATTTTCTTATACATTTTAGCCAGCGTCTCGGCAGCATAATCAATTTCCTCCGGCGTGTTATACTTGCTGAAGGAGAAACGGACAGAACCGCGCTCTGGATCACAGTCTAAGGCACGCAGCACATGAGAACCAGTGTTGGCACCACTACTACATGCACTGCCTCCGGAAACAGAAATCTTGTTGATATCAAGGCTGAAAAGCAGCATCTCGTTGATGTCAGATGCAGGCAGGCTTACATTCAGCACCGTATATAAGCTCTTGTCGCCGTACGCTGACATGCCGTTGAAGCTCACATCCTCCATCTGCTCCTTCAACCTATAAATCATTCTATCCTTCAGGCCTTGTATATGACGCTGGTGCTCCTCCATGTCGCGGCAGGCAATTTCCAGCGCTTTCGCTAAGCCGATAATACCATACACATTCTCAGTGCCGCCACGCATGTTACGCTCCTGCGCCCCACCCTGTATGAGCGGCTGAATCTTAACTCCGGCATCCGCATACAGAAAACCCACTCCTTTAGGGCCGTGGAATTTATGCGCTGACCCCACAATAAAGTTCGCGCCCAGGGTCTGCAGGTCGTGCTTGTAATGCCCTATGGTCTGTACCGTATCAGAATGGAAGATGGCATTATGCGCTTTGCAGATACGGCCGATTTCCTCCACATTGTTCAGGTTGCCGATTTCATTGTTGGCGTGCAACACCGACACCAGTGTCTGCGGTTGGCTTGCTAGTAGTGCCTCCAGGTGCTCCAGGTCCAGGTTGCCGCGTTCATCGTGGCGCAGGTAACTTACCAGTATCCCCTCCTTCTCCAGCAGTTCCATGGTGTGCAGCACGGCGTGGTGCTCCAGCCTTGTGGAAATGGCATGTTTCAAACCCAGTGTGCGGACGGTGCTTAGGATAGCCATGTTGTCTGCCTCTGTGCCTCCTGATGTGAAGAAAATCTCCGCGGGGGAGGTATTTAGTAAGGTGGCCACTGTTCTTCGTGCTTTCTCGATGGCCGACCTCACCTCGCGCCCATGCGAGTGGATAGAAGACGGATTCCCGAAATGCTCCAGCATATAGGGAGCCATGGCATCAAAAACCTCTTTATCCAGTGGAGTGGTGGCTGCATTATCTAAATAAACACGCATATAATTAGGTTTAAAATTCTGATTCTGTTCTATCTGAACTGTATGAGTATAAAAAAAAGTTGCGCCAGCAGAAGGAATTACCTGTCTCCGCTGGCGCAAATCTATTTCTTAGTTATTATAAAGAGGACAACAACACATGCACATTACGCTTTCTCGGAGATGATCTCTTTGATGTCGGCAATAATTTTATTTGCCAGATGCTCTGCTGTGGCGTTGCTGTCTGACTCTGCATAAATGCGGATAATAGGCTCGGTGTTGGATTTGCGCAGGTGCACCCACTCTTTGTCGAACTCTATCTTCACGCCATCAATGGTGTTAACAGGTTGTTTGGCATAACGCTCCTGCATCTGGTGCAGCACTTTATCCACATCCACGTCCGGCGTCAGTTCAATTTTATTTTTCGAGATATAGTAGCTCGGGTACGATGCCCGCAGGCGCGTCATGCTAGTGCCTGCCTTCGCCAGATGCGTTAGGAACAGTGCGATTCCAACAAGGGCATCGCGGCCATAGTGCAGTTCAGGGTAAATGATACCACCATTGCCTTCGCCACCGATGATGGCGTTCTGCTCTTTCATCATGTTCACCACGTTCACCTCTCCAACGGCAGCGGCGTAGTATTCGCCACCGGCTTTCTCGGTTACATCGCGCAGCGCACGGGTAGAGGACAGGTTAGACACCGTATTGCCTTTCTGGTTCTTGAGCACATAGTCAGCCACAGCCACCAGCGTATACTCCTCACCAAACATGCTGCCGTCTTCGTTTACCAGCGCGAGGCGGTCTACATCAGGGTCTACCACAATGCCCAGGTCGAACTTCCCTTTTTCAATTATCTTCGAGATTTCGCGCAGGTTCTCTGGCAGCGGCTCCGGATTGTGGGCAAAGTTACCATCTGGCTCACAATACAGCTTCTCTATCTTTCTTACACCTAAAGCCTCCAGCAGCATAGGCACGGCAATCCCTCCGCTTGAGTTCACGGCGTCAACCACTACACTGAAATTCTTGTCTTTTATGGCTTCCACATCTACCAGCGGCAGTTCTAAAATTGCCTTAATGTGCTTTTTAAGAGCTGTATCGGTTTGCTTGTACTTACCCAGGTCGTTTACCTGCGCAAAAGTAAAAGACTCCTTCTCTGCAATCTCCAGCACCAGTTTGCCTTCCACATCAGAAATAAACTCTCCCTTCTGATTCAGCAGCTTCAGTGCATTCCACTGCTTTGGGTTATGGCTGGCAGTAAGTATAATGCCGCCACCTGCTTTTTTCTCCGGTACTACCATTTCTACGGTAGGTGTTGTGGATAGCCCTACGTCTATCACATCAATACCGAGCCCCTGCAGCGTAGCGCAGACCAGCTTGTTTACCATTTCGCCGGAAAGGCGGGCATCACGACCAACTACAATTTTGTTAATATTGGTGGTCTGAAGCACCCATGTTCCGAAAGCAGCAGCGAATTTTACCACATCAACCGGCGTAAGTCCTTCACCTGCCGGCCCGCCTATCGTTCCACGTATTCCTGAAATTGATTTTATTAAAGCCACTTGTTTATTTTTTTTCCGAAGGCAAAAGTAGCAATTAACTTATACTTTCAGAAGCTTTCGGCGTTTTATACTCCACCAACTTGCCTCCTGTAGCTGTTCAGACGGCTTGCCATTGTTTTTATTATATTTGCCCTTATGAATAAGACTAATTTTGACAATAGCCCTCGGGGCAAGCAGCTACAGGCCTTTGACCGCCTGCTCGATGTGATGGACGACCTCCGGGAGAAGTGCCCCTGGGACAGGAAACAAACGATTGAAAGCCTGCGCCACCTTACTATAGAGGAGACCTATGAGCTTTCTGATGCTATTCTAAGAGCAGATATGCAGGAAATAAAGAAAGAATTGGGCGATGTGATGCTGCACCTGATTTTTTATGCAAAAATAGCCTCCGAGCACAATGCATTCGATATAGCCGACGTTCTCAACGCACAGTGCGACAAGCTCATATTCAGGCATCCGCACATTTACGGCGACACAAAAGCCGACACAGAGGAGGAGGTAAAGCAGAACTGGGAAAAACTCAAACTTAAGGAAGGGAACAAATCGGTGCTTGGTGGCGTACCCTCTTCGTTGCCCGCACTCGTAAAAGCCATGCGCATACAGGAGAAAGCCCGCGGCGCTGGCTTCGATTGGGACGATAAGTCTCAGGTGTGGGAGAAGGTGCAGGAGGAACTAAAAGAGTTTGCAGACGAGTTCAACGTAGAACACACAGCTACAATAGATCAGGAGAAGGCAAATGCAGAGTTTGGTGACCTGCTGTTTTCACTTATAAACTTTGCCCGCTTTGCCGGCATAAATCCTGAGGAAGCGTTGGAGCGCACGAACATCAAGTTTATTGATCGTTTCCAGTATATGGAAACAGAGGCGGCGAAAGATGGGAAAAAGCTTCAGGATATGAACCTGACTGAGATGGATTTTTACTGGAACAAGGCAAAAAAACGCTAGCCTTACACGCGTTTATCAGAAACTTTAATTTGATTTAATTCACTTATTTTAAGTGTAAAAGCTACAAATCAAAACAATTTTGCTTAAGTTAGTCACAACAGATGCAACCATTTTCTGACAAAGTATTGTTACCCTTAAATTATAACTACCATATTAACAACGGTTTAACATGTTTTAAGCACCAGGTTTTTGCTGCCTGTACAAAGCAACTCAGCAGCAAAAACAGCAGGTAACACGTTTCAAAATATTAATGTTTATACTTTGACAGAAGATGGCTAGGTTATTTTTTTCAGACAGAAGAGAGGCTAAGATTTGGAATTTAAAAAGAGAAAAGCTTAAATTAGTGTGCTGAAGAGGCAGAAGCTGATACTTTCCATAAAATATAAGCGCCCTAATAGTTTGAAAATTTGAGAAAAAGCAGAAATTGCGATTTCATTAAAGAACTAAAAGCAATCAAATTACATTTCACACTTACACAAACAATTAATCACAACACAAACAGCTAAACTTTAAACTTTTAAAAAAATGGAAAAAAAGACTGCAGTAGGGAGCAAGAATGCTAATGTAGAAAAAAAAGCAAGCCCAGTAGGCGGTATATTTGCAACAATTGTTATTCCGATATCTATTATAGTATGTGTGCTTATATACATGTTTATACTAGGTAACCCTGCTAACTTCGAAGGTGGAGATCCGGAAAGCCATCCACTTCCTGGTAACTATTTAGGCATTGTTTACAAAGGTGGCTGGGTAGTACCTATCCTGATGTCGCTTGTACTAATGGTGTTTATTTTCGCTATTGAGCGTGCACTCACTATCAGCAAAGCAAAAGGAAATAAGAGTGTTGCCGGTTTCGTAAGAACCATCTCTGCTAAGTTGAACCAGCGTGACATCAATGGTGCAATTGCTGCCTGCGACGCACAAAAAGGTTCTGTTGCAAACGTGGTAAAATCAGGTTTGCTGAAGTACAAAGAGATGCAGAACGAGCCTGAGTTGCTAAAGGCTGAGAAAATTGCCGCTATTCAGAAAGAAATTGAGGAGTCTACTTCGCTGGAACTTCCAATGCTTGAGAAGAACCTGGTAATTATCTCTACAATCGCCTCTATCTCTACACTGGTAGGTTTGATTGGTACAGTACTTGGTATGATTAAGGCCTTCGCGGCCCTTGCACAAGGTGGAGCTCCAGATGCAGTAGGTCTTGCAAACGGTATCTCTGAGGCCTTGATTAACACAGCCCTTGGTATTACTGGTTCTGCTCTTGCCATTATTGCTTACAACTACTTTACAAGCAAAATTGATGAGCTTACGTACAGCATTGATGAGGCAGGTTTCAGCATCATCTCTACTTTCGCAGCACAGCATGACACAGCAGCTCCAGTAAAAACACAAACTGTATAGTTTAGTTAACAGTATCAAAAAATAAATTATGCCTAAAGTAAAAGTAAAAAGAACCAAACCCTCATTGGACATGACGCCAATGGTGGACTTAGCCTTCTTGCTGGTTACTTTCTTTATGCTAACAACCAAGTTTGCCCCGGAGGAGTCGGTAGTGGTAGATACCCCTACTTCTGTTTCGGAAATCAAACTGCCTGAATCTAACGTAATAACATTAACAATCGGCAGTGATAACCGTGTGTTTTACGGAGTGGATGGTCAGCAAACAAAGGAAGCGCTCTTGAATAAGATGGCAGGTAAATATGGAGTCGGTTTTACAGAAGAAGAAATAAGAACCTTCACTCTGTTATCCAACTTCGGTGTTCCAATGAACCAGCTAAAGTCTTATTTGGCAATGGAGCCAAATGCACGTAAAGAAGTAGAGCAACCAGGCATTCCTATTGACTCAACCAACAATGAACTTGGTGATTGGGTGTTGCAAACACGTTTATCAAATCCTAAAGTGGTTATCGCTATCAAAGGAGATGTAGACTCAGATTATGCGACAGTTCAGCGGGTTATTGATATCCTGCAGGATAAGAAGGTAAACAGGTTTAACCTGATTACCGACATGGAAGCTAAACCAAGTAACCTATAACTAGAAAGGAGATAAGATATGGCAGAAATTCAAGAAAAAGCTGACTCCGGTAAAGGGGGGAAGAAAAGAGCCAAAAAAATGTCCGTTCATTTGGATATGACTCCAATGGTGGACCTTGCCTTCCTTCTACTTACGTTCTTTATGCTTACAACAACCTTCAGCAAGCCACAGACAATGGAAATCAATATGCCTGTGGACCCAGACAATCCAGAAGAACAGATTGCGCTGAAGGCAAGTAACGCCTTGACTATTATACTGGGTGAGGATGATGACGTATATTATTACTTCGGCCTTGCGGCAGACAATCCAGATGTGCTTGAGGCTGATTACTCAGCAAACGGCATCAGAAAAGTATTAGTGTCACCTCAGGTGAAGTCTAATGATAAGATGACCGTCATGATTAAGCCAATGGAAACGTCGCGTTACAAGAATGTTGTAGATATTCTGGACGAGTTGAAAATTACAGATACCAGAAAGTTTGCGCTTGTTGATTTTTCAGATGCAGACGCAGAATTATTAGCACAACAAAACATAGGACAATAAGATATGGACAGTAACTTAGCAGCTAAAGCATCGCTTGACGACATCGTCTTTGAGGGACGAAACAAAGCATACGGTGCCTATCTACTTCGCCGACTGTACAACAATCATATCACGAAAGCCGCTATCATTGCCACAGTGCTATTCCTTCTTTTTATCAGTATTCCACTGATAGCAAGAATAATAGAAGGTGAAGAAGAGGAAGTAGTGGTTGAACGTATAGTTACAGAAGTAGACCTGGCTCCACCGCCACCAATTGATGAGGCCACGCCGCCGCCGCCGCCGCCGCCGCCACCAGATCTTCCACCACCCCCACCACCAGTGCGTGCAACTGTTAAGTATACACCACCGGTAGTGAAGCGTGACGAAGAAGTGCAGGAAGAAGAGGAAATTCCGGATGTTGAAGTACTGGAAGAAGTTGATGCTGGTATCGAAACTATTGAGGGAGACCCTGATGCTCCAATGGACCTTGGAGAGATTGATGGTACCAGTGATGTGGTAGCAGAAGTTGTGGAGGAGAAGCCTTACACGTATGTTGAGCAGATGCCAACTTTCCCTGGTGGAGAAACAGAGATGCTCAGATACTTAGGTAAGAACATCCGATATCCTGCAGCTGCACAGCGTGCCGGTATAGAAGGTATAGTTGTACTTTCTTTCGTGGTAAGCAGAACAGGAGAAATATCTGAAATTGAAGTCATCAAAAAACTGGGTGGCGGTACCGACGAAGAAGCTGTACGTGTTGTAAAATCAATGCCAAAGTGGACTCCAGGTAAGCAGAATGGTAGAACAGTACCTGTTCGCTATACGCTGCCGGTTCGTTACACAATTAAATAAGCATATTAAAGCTTAATGGAGAGGCCCAGTCAGAAATGACTGGGCTTTTTTTATGTGTCGTTACAAAAAGATACTCAGCATGCATACTAATAATAAATTTAAGCGTATATTATCTAACCACTATAAAGACACTTATCAAAACTAATAAACCCATTACAACTAAAATGATATTATAAACCTAAAACCCACAGCCCATGAAAAAGAGCTATTTTTTAAGCATGACGTTCAACAATGTTGTGTTCAAAGGCCGAAATCAAGCGTACGGCGCATATGTCCTTCGCAGAGTTTACAGCAAGCATATGACACTTGCAGCCATCATAGCAACAGCAATCTTTTCAGGGGCACTGGTCGCACCGTTAGTTGAAAGTATCTTTTTTGCAGATCAGGTTAAATATGTAAAGCCTGTGTATGAAATCAATGAACCGTTCATTCTTGTTCAGCCAAACCTGCCTAAATTGTCTGAGCCGCCAAAGAAGGAGGTTATACCCGTAGAACCGCAGCAGGAGAAAAAGGTGAAAACCGAGAAGTTTGTAACGACGAAAGTAGTGGCAGACAACGCGCAGGTGGAAACAGCAACAGTGCCGGATCAGGACTTGCTGAGTAAAGTCAACATCGGCAAGAATACTATAGAAGGCGATATTCCGGAGGTGCCAGGGGTTACACTAGATGAAGCACCCGCAACAGGAATAGCTACTGGTAAAGCGGAAGAGGCATCTGCCGAATTCATTCACGTACAAGAAATGCCGGAGTTTGTGGGAGGAGATAAAGCTTTGTTTGCATACTTAAGCAAACAGATGCGCTACCCGGCCGAGGCACAGCGTGTCGGTGTGGAAGGAATTGTAGTAGTAACGTTTGTGGTAGCAACAGATGGCGCCATTACCAAGGCTGAAATAGTGAAAGGCTTAGGCTTTGGAACAGATGAAGAGGCGCTGCGTGTTATAAACAAAATGCCTCACTGGAAGCCCGGAAAACAAAACGGCAGAAATGTGCCAGTGAGGTATACACTGCCAATCAGGTTTAATATACAATAAGCTCTTAGTCATAGCAAAGAAAGCAGAAGCAACAAACACAGTTTTGTTAGCAACTGCTTTCTTTTTATGAGCAATTGGTTTATTTTTATGGGTTAAACAATAAGCACGACTACATAAGCGTATAACATGCTGAGACCGGAAAGAGACGATAAAAAACCAACAGTAAGCGCATATAATAAATTTGCCCGCATTTTTGGCTTAGTAATGACATTGGTCTATGTAGCACTGGGCTTGTTCATAATTTTTGCCGGTGATAATCTGAACCTAAGTATTGGCGTTGAGGTTAGATACTTTCTAGGTGGGATTTTGATATTATACGGAATTGTTAGATTTATAAGAGTTTACCAAACCTTCAAACGCAGTAGCAACAACAGAGATGAAGATTAAAGCACACAGTATAGTGTTAGTAGCAAGTCTGCTAGGTTTATATTCCTGCGGTAACGCTTCAGATACTCCTCTGAGCACTCCTACCTCAGGAAACACGAATATAAGTGTGGATGAGTCATACCAACCTATAATAGAATCACAGGTAAATACTTTTGAGGGGATTTATGAGCGTGCAGATATAGATGCGGCTTATAAGCCAGAAGGAGAAGTTGTAAAGGACCTCCTGAACGACAGCACCAGGATAGCCATCATTTCAAGAGAACTGACAGCCGACGAAGTAGCAACTATAAAACAAAACCAGCGTATCCCACGCAGTACTAAAATTGCCATAGATGCCGTTGCACTCATCACAAACCCAAACAACCCGGACTCACTGCTAACACTGGATGAAGTAAAAGACATCTTTAGCGGGAGAGTGAAAGACTGGAGTGAACTGGAGAGAAGTACAGGGTCAGGAGAAATCACCATTGTTTTCGACAACAACAACTCGAGCACAGCGCGTTATGTGCGGGACTCTCTTACAACAGATCAGAAGCTCCCACAGAACACTTTTGCCGCTAACTCGCATCAGGCACTCATTGATTATGTGGCACAGAACGAGAATGCACTCGGGGTGATAGGAGTTAACTGGATCAGCGACCTTGATGACACAACGGCTGTGAGTTTTCTAAACAGAATAAAAGTGGTGGGCATCAGTGAAGATCCAGCGCCTTTGACAACTGGAAGCTTTTATCAGCCATATCAGGCTTATATAGCACAACAGGCTTACCCTCTTAGACGTAACCTGTATATTATTAGTACAGAAGGCCGTACAGGTCTTGGCACAGGTTTTGCATCTTTCCTTGGCGGAGACCAGGGACAACGAATGATACTGAAATCAGGACTTGTGCCAGCCACTATGCCAGTACGAGTTATCGGATTGCGAAACCAGTAGAAACGGCATAAAAATTGATTATAATTCAGCAACAAACAACTAAACTTTAATACTAATGACAAGAAACTGGAAGTATATTGCCCTTATGGCTGCTGCTTTTCCTGCTACAGCAGCTGTAGCTCAAACAGGAGATGCTGGTAGAAGAGCAGTTGACTTAGAGCGCTACGAAGAAGCAAAATCAATTTATAAAGCACAATTAGGAAACAAGAATTCTGCTGACAATGCTTATTTCGCTCTTGGTGATATTTATTTAAAAACCGAAAATACGGACTCAGCTGCGTATTACTTTAACCGAGGCATTGCGAACAACAAAAGGTCCTATATAAACCATGTGGGTCTTGGCAAACTTGCCCTAGAGCAGGGAAACAGAGCAAAAGCCGAGCAAGCCTTCGATGATGCATTAAGCGGGAGAGGCAAAAAAGATCCGTATGTGCTTGCCATGGTTGGTGATGCCTATGTGAATGCACCGAATGCTACCGAGGCTGATATCAACAAAGGTATTGACTACTTAAAGCAAGCTTTAGAGCGTGATAGAGATAATGCTTTAGCAAATGTTATTTTAGGAGATGCTTACCTTCAGTTGAAAAAAGGTGGTGAGGCCATGAGTAGCTACGACAGAGCTATTCAGTTAGATGAAAATTATGCTACTGCTTACTTGAGAAGAGGTCAGTTGTATACTAGCTCACGCAACTATAACGAAGCAGAAGAGGCTTTCAAGAAGGCAATTGCAATTGACCCTAACTTTGCTCCTGCATACAGCGACCTGGGTGAACTTTACTATTTTGCAGGCCAGTATGACCAAGCGCTGTCTACATTCCAGAAGTATGTAGACATGGCAGAAGACACTCCGGAAACCCGTGCAAAGTATGCCTCTTTCCTGTTCCTGACGAAGAACTACGATAAAGCTTTGCAGGAAGCTGAGCAAGTACTGCAGACGCAGCCAGACAATACAGTAATGAACCGTTTGAGAGCTTACTCATACATGGAGCTTGGCCAGCCGGAAAAAGCACTGCAGGCTATCGAAGAATACATGCAGAAGGTAGACCAAAGCAAACTGATTGCGGAGGATTATGAATACTACGGCCGTATCCTGAACAAGAACAAGCAGTCTGAGAAAGCTATCGTTAATCTCGAGAAAGCGCTGCAGATGAACAATGCCAACGTAGAGCTCTATGCTGAACTGGCTAATGCTTACGCAAACAATAATCAGTACGATAAGGCTATCGAAGTATACGAGAGAAAGCGTACCAACGTAGAGCCGAGCAACGCTGACTATTACTACATGGGTAACATCTATATGATGGCCGGTGAAGAAAAGGCAGCAGCTAATGACAGAACAGCAGCCAATCAATTTTTTCAGCAAGCTGATTCTACATATGGTAAAGTAACTGAAACGAACCCTACGTATGCTTACGGCCACTTATGGAGAGCGCGGGCACAAGCCAGCCAAGACCCTGAAACGGAGGAAGGATTAGCACGACCTCATTATGAGGAGTTCATCAAAATTGCTGGTGAAGACAAAGATAAGTACAAGAGAGACTTGATTGAGGCAAACTCTTACTTAGGTTACTACTACTACCTCAAAGGAGAAAGAGATAACGCCATGAAGTATTGGCAGGAAGTAAAAGTTTTGGACCCTGCTAACCCTCAGGCAGAAGCCGCTCTTAATGAAATAGGAAAAAGCGCGAAGCAAAAGTAAGCGCTAATACTGATAAAACAGAAAAGCCTGCTCAAGTTGAGCAGGCTTTTCTGTTTTATCAGTATCATTAAACCCTTAGCATGTAACACTGCTTTACATGTTACATTGTATTGCCGCACTAGCGGCAGCAAAAATCTGACATAAGGATTCATACCACAGGCCGCTCAGCCACAAGACTTTAAGCAACCTCACTTCGTGCTGGTAAACCTTAAAGTACAGGTGCTGAACCCGAAAGCTTGTTCAGGTAGCGTAGCCTGTAAAGAGAGGCTGATTTAAAATATATGCAGCACTTAAAAAGTATTAGAGACTAGATGTATGCCAGGTTGAACGTTTTCTCTAAAGGGCAGATAAGGGCAAATAAACTTAATTACTGCCCCTCGTATAACCCCCATTTAGCCAGCACAGCGGCAAAGTCCTCTGGTAGCTCCGTTTCAAATTGCATGATCTGCTTTGTAATAGGGTGCTTAAACCCCAACGACTTGGCATGTAGTGCCTGCCTTGGCATTAGTTTGAAGGCATTCTCAACAAAGGACTTATAAGAACCATTTGTTGAACCGCTCAGAATCTTATTGCCACCGTACATAGCATCAGAGAAAAGTGGATGGCCAATGTGCTTCATGTGCGCCCGTATCTGATGCGTTCGGCCCGTTTCAAGGTTGCATTGGACAAGCGACACATACTTAAAGCTCCGGAGTATCTTATAATGCGTTACAGCATGCTTGCCGTAGTCTCCTTCAGGGTAAACAACCATCACCCTCCTGTCTTTGGCACTACGCCCTACATGACCTGTAATGGTGCCACCTGCTTCTTTGGGCACCCCCCAAACTAAAGCGTAATAGGTACGCTCAATGGTATGGTCAAAAAACTGCTTCGCCAGGTAAGCCATGCTATAATCTGTCTTGGCAATTACTAATAGACCAGAGGTGTCTTTATCTATACGGTGCACCAGTCCTGGTCTGCCCTCTCCGTTACGTGAAGTTGGTAGGTTCTGGAGGTAGTACGTGAGCGCATTTACAAGTGTGCCGTTCCAGTTATTATAAGCAGGGTGCACCACCATGCCCGCAGGCTTATTTACTAAAAGCAGTTCCTCATCCTCATACATAATATCCAGCGCAATATTTTCCGGCACTACATCCGTATCACGTGGCGGCTCTGCCAGTGTAATGGTGATTACATCCTGGGGCTTTACCTTATAGCTTACCTTTACCGGCTTATGGTTTACCTGTACCGATTCTGAGCGTATAGCGCTTTGCAGTTTGTTGCGGGTTACATTAGGCAGGCGGTCCATCAGGAACTTATCTACGCGTAGCAGTGCCTGCCTCTTGTCCACTACAATGCGATGATGCTCGTAAAGTTCGTCGGAGTCATCAGCGCTTTCTTCTGTTTCAGTATAGTCTATCACGTGAATCAGGTATACGAAAGGGTATAACAAAAAAAGAAAGCCGAAGTATACACATCGGCTTTCCTGTACTTATACAAAGAAGTTCAGCTTATTTGTTTTTCTTTTTAGCTGTAGGTGTAGCGGCAGCTGGTTTAGCAGCAGCTGGCTCTGGCGTTTGCTGTGCTTTGGCTGGGTCAACACCTAATTTCTTCAAAACAATTGGAGAAATATCGCCGTCTTCCGGACCAGCAAGCAGTGCCTGGTTGCTGATAACGTACGTATAGCCATTCTCTTTTGCTACATCTTTGATAGCTTTGTCGATTTTAGAGATAACAGGGTCTACAAGAGATTTTTCTTTTTGCTGCAAAGAAGCCTGTGCGTTACGCTGAAACTCCTGGATAGAGTTATTCAGGTTCATCAACTCTTTCTCTTTGTCATCACGCACTACTTTATCCATTGTAGCGGCACTTTTCTCGTAAGCCTGTAGCTTGGTCTCGTATTCAGCATATTTTGTTTTCAGCTGGCTTTCTAACTGAGTGCTATGAGTTTTAAGCTCAGACTCGATTTGCTTGCTCTCAGGCATTTGCAGCAAAATGTACTCTACATTTGTATAACCAATTTTAAGCGGCTGGTCGCTGGTCTGTGCGAAAGACGCAAAGCTAATCAGTAAAAAAGCTGCTACTAATGTTTTGATTTTGTTCATCATTGGTTGGGAAATTAGTAATTATGTTAGTTTTAGTTAGTTGTTAGACTTCTTTTTGTTTGCTTTTACAGCAGGCTGACTTTCCTGCTGTTCCTCAGCACCTATATCCGGTAAGTTGGCTGGGTCATCTACAATACTATCGGCTGGTGTCTGGCCAGGTTGATTTTTTTTATCCGATGCTAAACCAAGTTCTTCCAACACGTACTCTGTATAATCGTGCACCGGGTTTGTATAAATCATGACTAAATCTCCTGACTTATCAAACATCATCTGCACGCCTTTAGACTTTGATACTTTCTCAACGGCTTCAAATACTTCATCCTGTACCGGTCGCATCAACTCCTGCCGTCGCTTAAACATCATGCCTTCATACCCAAAAACCTTTCGCTGGTAATCACGCAGCTCATTATCTTTTTTAGTTATTTCAGCCTGTCTTTTTTTCTTCATCTGCTCTGTTAGCAGCACTTCTTCAGCTTTGTAATCCTGCTTCAGTTTGTCTGATTCCTGCTGCAAAGTCTCCACTTCCTTTTGCCATCCAGCAGCATATTTGTCCATCTCCTGCTGCACTTTATTAAAAGCCGGCATTTTGCTCAGGATAAAGTTTGAGTCAATATAGCCAATCTTCTGTGCATGCGAAACAGACGTCAGTAAAACCCCTGCTATAAGGACGAACAAAAACTTTCTCATACTAATTCCTTTGCATTAACGGATTTGCTGTCCGATAATAAAGTGGAACATGCCTCGCTTGCTGTTATCTCCAGGAACACCTACTGGTAAATCATCTAGTCTCCAGGCGTAGTCAAATCCAAGCAGACCGAACGCAGACATAAATATTCTGGCTCCTACACCCGCAGAGCGGTAAAGCTTAAATGGGTTGTATTCTGCATAAGTTCCAAAGTTATTACCTGCCTCCAAAAACGCCAAGCCGTAAATTGTGGCGGCTGGGTTAGGTGAAATCAGTTGGCGTGCCTCAAACACAAACTTGTTATAGGCAATACCACCTGCATTAAGCAAATTTTGATCTGTTGAGTTTACAACTCTTTCGTCGTCATAACCGCGTAAACCGATATACTCTGTTCCCACAAAAATATTACCGCCACCTAAACCGGCACCACCTAGCTTAAATCGTTCAAATGGTCCCAGTTCTCTATCCTGACTATAAGTACCCAGGAATCCGAAATGCGCTCTTGTGTTCAATACCAAATTCCCTGCCAAGTTTATGAAATACGAGGCATCAAACATCCATTTATGAAATTCGATGTACTCCGTTGGGTCTATATTCTGTGCAACCAAAGAATATGGCGGTGTCATGTTCACGCTCAGTGTAAACGAAGATCCCCTTCTAGGGAAGGTAGGGTTGTCAATACTGGAGCGCCCTAATGTGTTTGTAAGAGAAATACTATTAGACAAACCGTTGGTCAGACCTCCGATATTATAGTTACTTACATCATAGCGGTTAAAGGACAAGGAGTGGTTCATGAAGAAGAAGTTGTCTGGCCAATTCAACCTTCTACCGAGGCTTACTGCTGCTCCATCTACATTCAGGCGGCTTTCTGCCCCTTCACCACCAGGGAATCTTCTGATAGTTTTAAATAAACTAACGGTTAAGGAGTTCGCCTTGCGGCCACCTAACCACGGTTCTGTGAAGGAAAGAGAGTATGACTGGTAGTATTTACCGTTCGCCTGCACATTCAGGGAAAGCCGCTGCCCATCACCTGTTGGCACTGGTCTCCACTCAGATAAGTCAAACATCTTGCGGGTAGAGAAGTTGTTCAGGGTAAGACCTACCGTACCTACGGCACCAATCGGACCACCCCAGCCACCTGACAAGCTTATCTGGTCATTCGGCCGCTCTACCACACTATAGTTAATATCTACGGTGCCTTCCACAGGGTTCGGAATCGGGTTCAGGCCAATAGTTTCAGGGTCAAAATAACCTAAGGCCGCCAGTTCGTTACGGGTTCTAATCAGGTCATCGCGGCTATACTTCTGGCCTGGCAGCGTACGTATCTCACGCAGAATCACATGATCGCTGGTTTTGTCGTTACCCGTGATGGTTATCTTGTTGATAGTTGCCTGCGGTCCTTCTGTAACACGCATTTCAAGGTCAATAGAATCGCCCTCAACACGCACCTCTACCGGGTCAATGTTAAAGAACAGGTAACCGTCGTTCTGGTACAAAGCAGACACATCTATGCCTGCAGGATTATAGTTCAGGCGCTTGTCCAGTTCCTGCTTGTTGTATACGTCCCCTTTTGCAATGCCAAGCACCCGTGAGAGGTAAGCATCGTCATAAATATAGTTGCCGTTCCAGGTGATATTTCGGTAGTAATACTGCTGCCCCTCATCTACTGTAATGCGGATGCCGAGCCTGTCATCGCTGATGCGGTACACACTGTCTGAAACAATGGTTGCATCACGATACCCCTCTGTGCTGTAGAAGTCCAGCAATAACTGTTTGTCGTTCTCGTATTCGGTTCGGTTATATTTAGAAGAGGTGAAGAATGTGTACCACTTTTTCTCCTTCGTTTTCTTGAGTTGGCGACGCAGCTTTTTATCAGCGAATGCCTCGTTGCCCACAAACTCTATTTCTTCGATTTTGACTTTATTGCCTTTATCCACATGAATGTTTAATATCACACTGTTCGGCAATGTAGGATCAGGGCGCTGCGTGATATTTATCTTGGCATTCAAAAAGCTCTTTTCGAGGTAATAGTTACGGATAGCGTTGCGGGTGCTGTTTAGCACCGCATCCGTTACAATTTTACCCCGCTGCAACGGCACCTTGTCGCGGAGTGCCTCTGACTGTGTCTTATTTATGCCTGAAAATCGGTATTCTGATAAGCGGGGGCGTTCCTTCAGATCAAAAGTAAGGTAGATCAGATCTCCCTCTGTGCGGGCGAATACTTCCACATCGCCCAGAATGCCCTGTTGCCACAGTTTCTGGATAGCACGGCTGATGTCTTCCCCTGGCACTGTAATTTCATCTCCCTCTTTCAGGCCTATAACAGAAATAAGCGCCACAGGCTCCAGAAATTTGGCACCTGTTATCTCAACTCCTCCAATGCGGTACTGCTTTGGTTCGGCGTAATCGATAGGAGACGTTTGAACAGGGGTATTTAATACTTGAGAAGAAGCCGTACCTGCCAAAAGCATAAATACGAGCATCCAGATAAATCTTGCCATTAGTGTTTTTATCACTTTATAATTTGTTCACTTGTCTTACCAAATCGTCGCTCGCGGTTCTGATAAGATATTATTGCCTCATAGAGTTGCTCTCTCCTGAAATCAGGCCAAAGCAACTCTGTGATGTAAAGTTCAGTATAAGCTAATTGCCACAACAGGAAATTGCTGATGCGTTGTTCCCCGCTGGTGCGAATAAGTAGCTCCGGATCAGGCATGCCTGCCGTGGAAAGATGCTTCGCCACAGTAGTTTCATTCACGTCAGCAGGCTGCAACTGGCCCTGCTCCACTTTTAAAGCAACTTTCTGCATCGCCTGTGTAATATCCCACCGGCCACTGTAGCTGAGGGCAAGCACCAGCGTCATGCGTGAATTCTGCTTTGTTAGCTCTATAGCCTCCAGCAGTTCGCGCTGGCAAGCCTGCGGCAAACTGGCTGTATCGCCTATAGACTGCAGACGAATATTATTTTTATTAAGGGTAGCGGTTTCTTTGCGTATGGTAGATACCAGGAGCGTCATCAGCGCAGTAACCTCCGCCTTAGGTCGCGACCAGTTCTCTGTAGAAAAAGCATAAAGGGTCAGATACTCCACCCCTAGCTCAGCTGCGCCTTCCACAGTGTCGCGCACTGCTTTAATAGCATTCTGATGGCCAAATATCCGCAGCCCCCCTCTTTGCTTTGCCCAACGCCCGTTACCGTCCATGATAACGGCTATATGCCTTGGTAAATTGCCTAAGTTTACGTTGTCCTTAAGATTCATTCAACTCAATTTCCCCGCAAGTTACAAAAAGCATCATAAATTTATGAAACATTGCAACTTAATCTAGGAGGCCGGGATTTTTCTTGTACACAGGAGGGCAGTTGTTGCGGTAAAAAGTGTAGGAAATACTGACACCGTTGTAGTAGTACCAGTCGTTGTCATTAGGGTTTGCCAGGTGGGCAGGGTCATCCTCAGAGAGGGCATCAAATTTATCAGTAAAGAGTTTGCGTGCGCCAAACTCCAGGCCAAGGTTCCAGTGTTTGCTCAGGGCATACTTTACCCCCAAACCAAAAGGCACGGAAACCAGGATTTTGGTATTAAACTCCTTGTTAAGGCTGTTGCCTGTGTCGCTACGGTTCGGCGTATGTGTATCTGAATACAGTTTTACATTGTAAAGCAAGCCTGCCGCCCCGATAAAAAGATAGGGAGAGATGCGCGGGTTCTGCTTCATGTCGTAGTAATCGAGGAAATTATACTCCATTACTGCTGAAAACTCAAAGAGGCTTAGGCGAAGCTCTGCCTGACGGTATTCATGGTAGGGACGGTCATCCGCATAGGCCTCATCACTAAAAGTGTTGTCATCAAAGATGCGATGGCTACCCATCAGCCCGCCACGCAACGTGATCGCGTCAGACATGTCGCGGCGGTAAAACACGGTGAGTGCGGGTTGGTTATTAAGCAAACGGTAGTTAGGAGAAACCTCACCTTTATAATTAGCACCCCCAATGCCTATACCTATTTCTGATGTAGTGATAGGAGTTTTGCTTTGTGCATAAGAAGCGTAGCCAAAAAAAGCACCCCCTATTTGCAGTATTAAACAAATAAGGAGTGCGGCTTTAAAATTATGTAATGCCATGTAGTTTAAGCGGAGTTTAGTTGAGCAACGATGTGCCGCCAAATATATTATCTAAACTTCGGACTTCTGATACGAGGTGTTAAAATATAATTCAGGGTAATACCTGTTGTGATATACCAATCGTCGTCTGATGCGTTACCTCGTTTAGTGTTGGCAGGCGTTCCAAAACCTGGCACAATTTGATAAGGTGTACCATTTGGGTCCGGGAAAGTAGCAAAGCCAGACTCCCCGCTCCTGTCGTGAAGAATAGTTGCCGCCACAGGGTTTTCGCTTCCGCTGTTGTTATTGAGAAGATCAGCTTTATTGGCAAAAGAACCGCTGGCATCATCCAGGTAATCCGTAAAAGTCTTTCTCCAGCCAATCTCAATGTTTAGATCCCAGTTTCTGTCGAGCTTATAACGCACACCTAAACCAAACGGAATGGCTATCTGCACGCGGCTGTACGGATCAGGATAATTTCCGCCATCCACATATTGCCCTTCGGTACCTAAAGGCTGCAATTCATACCAGCCGGTTGGGATATCCTGATCAGGAGATAAACCTTCGCGTACGCCACTCTCATAGTACGCTTTTGGGTTATGATGAAAAACAGCTACCCCAAAAAAACCATAAGGAACAAAATCAGGCCGACGCGCATATGTCTGGCGGTTTTCAAATAAGTCAATGATGGCTACAGCGCTTAACTCCTTGATATCGTTTCTAAAGGATAAGTTTCGCATGAAACGGCCAGCGTTTTCGCCTTCATCCAGAGAAGCGCTCAGTCTGTCATCACCCATGATGCGCCCCCAATGGAAAGCCCCTCTAAATGAAACACGGGGAAAATACCGGTAAGTATAACTAAGGCCTACGTTCGGGCGCGTAGACTTAAAGCGGAAGCTTGTAAAATCTGGTTCCGGCACAATATCACCAAAGTAATTTGTGGCACCCAGCGTTAAACCAATAGAGCCATACCTCTTACGTTGCGTAAAACGTTGCGCTTCGGCATCAATAGCAACAAGGGTAAGCGTGAAAACAAACAAGAGTACAAGAGTACATAATCTCTTCATAGTAATCGAAATCTAAAGTATGGTATCAGCTTTATCACTCTGACTCAGACTGATAATCTTCAACATGAGCTGTAACAAAAATAGTGATAATCCTGAATTAAATAAATTTATATTATATATATTTAATATTACGTTATTATATTGTTCCTCTTATCCAGACCCCAGTTAAGTTTACTGCGCAGTGTTTTCAGAAAATTGACATGGTGGAGCTTCACAAGTCTGGCTGCGAAGTTCTCGCGCCGTACCGCCAGTTGCACATTCATGTCAACAGCAGTAGAACGCGAATCAAGCGAAGCGAGGTAAGCACTGCTGCGTCCTTCCACTTCAAAGGATATCACACTTCTGTCTGACACAATCATGGGCCGAACATTAAGGTTATGTGGACATACGGGTGAGATCACAAAATTGTTAGTTTGGGGCAGTACCAAAGGGCCTCCACAACTAAGCGAGTACCCTGTAGATCCGGTTGGTGTTGCGACCACTAAACCATCGGCCCAATACGAGTTCAGATACTCTCCGTCTATGTAAGTGTGCACCACTATCATAGAGGAGGTGTCGCGTTTTAGCACGCTGAACTCATTTAACCCAAAGTTGATACCGCCAAAGATTTCCTGGTCAGAATCCACCCGTATCAAAGCCCTGTCGTCTAAGGTATAGTGCCCTTTGTAAAGCGCATCCAGCGCAACAGTAATGCTGTCGTAAGGCACGGTAGCCAAAAACCCTAACCTTCCAGTATTAATCCCCAGTATTGGAATCTGCTGCTCTCCCACATAGGTCACCGTATCCAGCAGGGTGCCGTCGCCACCGATGCTGAGCACCACATCCACGCCCTCCAGCTTGTCGCCCCTGCTAAACGTTTGTATGTTGGCAGGTAGGTTAAGCGTGTTTTTCAGGAACTGGTGGAAGTGCTCCACCAGAAACAACTCTGCCTTCCGCCGCTGTAACTCGTCGAAGAGCATCTGAATGAAAGGTGCGATGGTGTCACTAAAAGGTTTGCCAAGGATAGCTATTCTCATAGTTGATTTATTAAAATGGGAACCCAGTGCTGAAGTATAAGCCTCTGCCTCCTTCCCTGTTAACAGTATACTCCAATCGCAACACGATGTCATAGAAAGTAACCAGGTGCACGCCCAGCCCTCCGCCTATTAGCAGGCGGTTTGTGAGTGGGTTCCTCTCCTGAAAAACGTTATCCACCACATAGCCTGCATCTGTAAAAGCATTAAGATATACAGACAAAGGTATATTATTAAACTTAGGGTTTTGGATAAAATTAAGTTTAATACTTTTAATCTGCAGCAGCTCCCGTGTTAAGCTTTGTTTAAAAATGCCATAGTGCTGCCCCCCCACCACATAAAGTTCATAGCCCCTTACAAGTGACCTGAAACCGAGCGCCCGGTTATCAGCAAAGGCATACCGCTCCGATAGCCGCAACTGCCCTTCCGCCCCCACCATGTAGGCATACTTTTCTGAAAGCTTACTGTAATGCGCGTATTTCGACCAGAGAGTGGTGAAGGGAGTACCTGAATCCTTCAGGAAGAAGTTCTGTGCCACACCGGCCTCAAAATAACTTCCGGAAAGAGGGTAGGCAAAATTATTCCGTAGGTTAGCTACCTTGAATAGCTCCAGCCGCAGGTACTGCCGCTCGTCCAGTGCATTATGATAGTACTCCGGGTTCAAGTGAACCACCGAGTCTGAGATGCTTTCCTGAAGGTATGATAAACGCAGGCCTTCCTGCCGCTGCACGCTACGCCGGTGTATCAACCCTACAGACAATGCCGTGCGTTGAATGGGCAGCCCCTCCTCCTCTTCATAAAAGTACTGCCTGTTATTAAGGTTGGTATAGCTGATGGTGCGGCTTCTGTAGTCTGCTACACCAACCTCAGCCCCAAGATTATGTTTGCGGCTGATGTAAGGTATCCGGTAAGAAAACTCCAGCCGCTTGTTAAAGCCCCTTTGCACCCGTACCCGCACATCCTCATTTCGCCCCCTGAAGTTCCGGCGCACCAGACTGGCACCGTAATCTATGCGACTCCAGTCCTTCTTCTCCAGCCAGGCGTTGAAATTACGGTCTGCAAAATCGAAAATCAGAACAGGGTATAGATAAAAGCGCTCCTGCACCTCGTACTGTACCAGCACATTGCTTTGGTCACAGGTATAGGTATAGTTTACATGATGAAAAAGGCGCAGGTTAAACAGGCGCCTGCGGTTCTTCTCCAGCAGTTGTTCCAGTTCATCGGATCGTACGGTATCGCCGGTGGCAAAAGTCAGCTCCTGCAGCATTACCTGCTGTTTAGTAACCTCATTGCCTGCCAGCTTCACATCCGCAATGACCAATTGAGGCTCCTCACAGACCTGGGCCCGTGCAGCCAAACTTATCCACAGAAAAATAAAGAAGATAGACGCACGCAGTTGCATCACTGCGCAGATTTAAATATCGAGGTACTTCAGCAGCATGTCTAACCGATCACGGCCTACATCGTTGTCGGTGCTACTGTCGTTGAACTGAGCCGTAATACGATACTCAAAACGCTCTAAAGTAGCTATGATACGGGAAAGATCAGTGGCATTCAGCTTCAGAGTAAGCTTTATCTGGTAAGGGTCCATCTCATCAGGGGAGACGTAGGCGCTCAAGATCTTTGTGTTTTCCTCTTCGATCAGGCGGCTGATCTGGCTAAGCGAATAGTCTCGTTCCGGCATCGAAAGCACCAGAATGCTTCCCTGCCCCTGCAGCGCCGACATCTGCCCAAAGGCCGCTAAAGTATCGTTTATGGTGATGATACCTATGTATTCCTGGTCATCATCAAGCACAGGCACCACCTGTATTTTGTTCTTTATTGCCGCCTCCATCACATCATAAAAGTGCTGGTGTTGCATCACATGCACTTCCTGATGCTCCAGCTCAAGCCCTTTTAAAGCCTGGCTGCGATCGTTCAACTCAATCAGGCCCAGCTCAGAAGCCAAGCCCATGTACTTGCGGTTGCTCACAACAGGCAATTCATTCACCCGGAACTCATCCATCCAACGCAAAGCCTTCTCTACGGTGTCATAGAGTTTCAGCGGCGGGATCATTTGGTTGATGAGTTCTTCTGCAATCATGTAGCTGTCGCGGTTATAGGTGTGTTCTCTAAATACTTTTCTAAGATACTGTTAAACTTCTCCGGATGTTCCATCATTGGGGCATGTCCGCACTTATCAATGAAATAAAGTTCTGATTTCTCAATGAGCCTGTTGAATTCATGCCCTACCAGCGGCGGAGTGATGGTATCGTTCAGTCCCCAGATTAACAACGTTGGCACCTTTATGTTTGTGATATCTTTGGCCATATTATGTCGCTGTGCCGACTTGGCGATAGCAATAATACGCAGGCATTTGGCATTGCTGTTGGTGATAGAGAAAACTTCATCTACCAGTTCTTTGGTAGCGGTTTTCGGATCGTAAAACGTATAGCCCACGCGCTCCTGCACATACTGGTAATTACCGCGCTTTGGAAATGAACCACCCATAGAATCCTCGAACAGGCCGGAACTGCCGGTTAGGACAAGCCGCTGCACCATGTCGGCATTTTTTAAAGTATAAGCCAGGCCAACATGGCCCCCAAGAGAATTTCCCAGAACTGTCAGGTTTTTAAGCTTTTTCAGCTTCACGAAGTCCTCTACAAACGCCGTAAGACCAGGCACTCCCGCCTTGTGCAACGCCATTTCGTAGATAGGCATGAGCGGAATCACCACACGGTAGTTCTTTGAAAAATGGTCCACAACGCCATTCCAGTTGCTCAGCGCGCCAAACAAGCCGTGCAACAGCAACAGTACTTCTCCTTCTCCTTCGTCAATGTATTGGAAACCGCCTTCTTGCCTGATTTGTAAATTCATGTAGCTTAGAAACTTTTGAAAGAAACGTATTTCTAGAGGTATACGATCATTTTAATGTGCAATATTAGCAATAGTAAGCCAATTTCGGAGCATGTGCAAACCATAAGTAGTTAAAGCGGCCTCCGGATGAAACTGCAATGCATATAGCGGCAGTTCCCGGTGCCGGAAAGCCATCAGTTCCCCTTCCTGTGTATGTGCCAGCGGAACAAGGCATTCCGGGGTATGGCGCAATACGAGGGAGTGATAGCGTACTACCGGCATTCTCTGTGGAAGCCCTTCAAAAATAGGATCCAATTCGCAGATTATTTCTGAGAGCTTCCCATGCATCGGCCGGATGCCTTTCTCTAAGGTAGCCCCGAAGAACTCTCCCAGGGCCTGGTGCCCCAGACAAATACCCAGCATCGGCATTTTCTCATGATAATAACGCACCACCTCCAACAAACTACCAGCCCCCTGCGGTGCGCCTGGCCCCGGCGACAGCACGATGGCCTCTACGGGTAATCGTTGTATCTCCTCTAGCGGCACATCATTCCGCACCACCTTTGCCTCTACCCCTAACTGCCCGAAATAGTCTACGAGGTTATAGGTAAACGAGTCAAAGTTATCAAGCAGGAGAAGCATTAGAGAGTTAGAGAGTTAGAGAGTTAGAGAGTTAGAGAGTTAGAGAGTTAGAGAGTTAGAGAGTTAGAGTTGTACTGCTCTTGCCAAACTAAGGGTTACAAAATCCTTAACTGGCGCGGGAATATTTCCCGTGACGCACAATAAGTGCGAGTCTCCAGACTCGCTGGTGCAAAGATGTAAGTGGCAGTTTCGTCTGGTGAAAGAAATAACTTCAAAAGTTGAAATTCTCAGCAAAACAATAGCTTTGCGCCAGACAACTAAGCATAAAAAGGCTTAACCTTAGGTGAAACCAATCACCCTTATAACTTTTTAACCTTCTCTCTAAATTTTTAACTTTTAAAAATGATGTTTCAAGGAGTTGATGAGTGCTTTCACAAACGGAAGCACGTAACTCAGGATATCGAGCGCGTACGGCGTTGTTTTGAGCACTACTGGATATACCATAGAGGTTGTCGCTGTGTCCGTAGAAACGCTGATGCCGGCCATGTCAGACACGTAAAGCAGCAGGCTCAGCGCCACGCACCACTTTAGTGCTCCCAGAATGGCTCCCAGAAAATTATCGAAGAAGCCGAACGGAGTAAAGTCAATGACCTTTTTCAGCAGCAAGCCGCCCAGGTGTATCAGCAGGATAATTCCTACAAACACAATCAGGAAAGTGACATACGGCAGCAGGCCATGGGCGTCGCCCACAAAACCTTCCATCATGGGCAGCGCGGTGTCCAATAGCTTTAAGCCTCCCAAAATCGCGAGCACCAGTGCCACCAGCGACACCAGCTCCAGCAACAGGCCTTTGCGAAAGCCTTGAAAAGCACCGTAGGCAATGGGAATTGCCAGAAAAAAATCGAATGTACTCATGTTAAGAAACAAGATATAAAATGAAGGGCACAAGGCATTGCCTCCACACTTGTAATTGTTACACCTTAAATGTTTTATAGCTCTTTCAGCCGAAGCTGCTCCTGAGGAGCCCCGGTTGAAAGAGCTATAATTTAAAAATCAGTGTTGTTCAGCAGGTCACCAGCTGCACTTGAGATGGCGCGTCCGTCAGCCTGGCCAGCCAGTTCTTTGGAGGCCACGCCCATTACTCTGCCGATGTCTGATGGGCCGGTAGCTCCCACACGTTGTATAATCTCCAAAAGGCGTACGCGCAGGTCTCCTTCATCCAGCTGCTGTGGCAGGTACTGCTCTATCACAGCCAGTTCCGCCAGCTCTACTTCTTCTAAATCGGCGCGGCCTTGTTTGGCATACAGTTCCGCTGATTCGCGGCGCTGCTTAGCAGCCTTTGTCAGCAACTTCAATTCTGTTTCGTTTGAAATACCTTCCGTGCCAGCTTTCTCAGTTTCTGCCAGCAGTATCTGTGACTTGATACTTCTCAGCGCCTGCAAACGGGATTTATCTTTCGCCAGCATGGCTTGTTTGATGTCAGCGTCAACGCGTTCTTTTAGTGTCATAGTTCTTTTATTGATGTTTTTATATGTAGATCAAAACGGTTTATACCGCCAATGCTTTGTTATACGCCATGATGCCCGGCGCCACTTAAAGCATCTTAAACAAAATTCCGTTAATTTAGTCATTTGAAAAGAGGCGCGTAAAAGCTCCAGCAGATATAACAGCATCCCGATGACTAAACTGAGTGTAAATATAAACAAAATAGCCACTTTACGGAATGCCCGTGGCGGTGACAGGCCAAATGTTATGCAGTCGGCTAAAGATTGTGAGCGATTCGGAGCACAAGGCATCACGGTGCACCCCCGCCCCGATGAGCGCCACATCCGCTACCGCGACGTGTACGACTTAAAAGAAGTGGTAACCACAGAATTTAACATAGAAGGAAACCCAACGCCAGACTTTCTGCAACTGGTAAAGGAAGTGAAGCCGGACCAGGTGACACTTGTACCTGACGCACCCGATGCGATCACCTCCAACGCAGGCTGGGATACCATCCGGCACAAAGATTTCCTGACGCAAACCATACTTGAGCTAAAGGAGCACGGTATGCGCGTCTCTATTTTTGTGGATCCGGACAAGGGCATGGTAGAGGGCGCGGCTTTGGTAGGCACAGACCGGATTGAGCTTTACACGGAAGCCTACGCTACTGGTTACCGTAATAACCCTGAGAAGGCCATTGCACCTTATGTAAAGGCGGCACAAAAAGCGCATCAGCTTGGCCTTGGCATCAACGCCGGCCACGACCTGGACCTGGACAACCTCAAATACCTGAAAAACAACCTGCCGGAGCTGGCAGAGGTGAGTATTGGCCACGCGCTTATCTGCGATGCACTGTACTATGGGCTGGAAAACACCATCCAGCTGTACCTGCGCCAACTTAAGTAACCGATGCTGAATACCATAACGATAGAAGAGTTTATTCAGAAGGCAAAAGCTCTGCCTGTGCTGGACGTGCGCGCGCCGAAAGAGTACGCGGTGGGACATATTCCACAAGCGCATTCCTTTCCTATTTTTGATGATGAGCAGCGTGCCGTCATTGGCACAGCCTATAAACAGCAGGGCCACGACCCGTCGGTGCTCATTGGCTTGGACCTGTTTGGCCCAAAGATGTCTGCTTTCGTAAAGGCCGCAGGCAAGCTGGCGCAGGACAAAGAACTGCTGGTGCATTGCTGGCGCGGCGGCATGCGCAGCGGGGCCATGGCCTGGCTGCTCAACTTCTCCGGCTATAAAGTACACCTGCTGCAGGGCGGCTACAAAGCTTACCGGCACCTGATGCAGGAGCAGTTCCAGAAGCAGCGCCCCCTGCTGGTTGTTGGTGGCCTGACCGGCAGCGGCAAAACAGACATCCTCCCCCACCTGCAACAGCAAGGCCAGCAAACAGTAGATCTAGAAGGACTGGCGAACCACAAAGGCTCCGCTTTCGGGAGCATCGGTATGCCGCCACAGCCCAGCACCGAACATTTTGAGAACCTGCTGGGCATGGAGCTGTTGAAGATAGACGAGCAGCAGGCACTGTGGCTGGAGGACGAGAGCATTACGATTGGCCGCGTGGTCATGCCCAAGCAGCTCTTCGACCGGATGCAGGCAGCGCCAACCATTGTACTTGAGCTGCCGAAGCAGCTGCGTGTGCAGAAACTGGCCGAAGAATACTGCCGCACCGACAAAGTTTTACTGGAGGCTGCCATCCTAAAAATAAAGAAGCGATTGGGTGGCCTGGCCACAAAAGAGGCACTGGAAGCAATTGCCGCAGGAGACATGGAGAAAATGGTCGACATCGCCCTCTCCTATTACGATAAGGCGTATACCTATCAATTGGCTAATAAGCAGCAGGTGCTGCCATTGGCGTTGAATAGCATGGATCCAGCAGAAAATGCGCAGCGGATACTGGAGTTTGCCAGCCGCCAAAATTTAGTTTGATTATGAAAGAAACCTCAGAACACGAAATACGCTTAACGCAGTACAGCCATGGCGCCGGCTGCGGCTGCAAAATTTCACCCAAAGTACTCGATACTATCCTTCACACGGATATGAGCTATCCCGAGAACAAGAACTTACTTGTAGGCAACAGCTCCCGCGACGATGCCGCAGTATATGACATTGGGAATGGCCGCGCTACCATCAGCACCACCGACTTCTTTATGCCAATTGTGGACGACGCCTATGACTTCGGCCGTATTGCCTCTGCTAACGCCATTTCGGATGTGTACGCCATGGGCGGCACACCGATGATGGCCATTGCCGTATTGGGGTGGCCGATAGACAAACTGGCACCGGAAGTTGCCAAACGCGTGATTGAAGGCAGCCGCAGCATCTGCCACGAAGCGGGCATACCGTTGGCAGGCGGCCACAGCATCGACAGTCCTGAGCCAATCTTTGGCTTGGCGGTAACCGGTATGGTCGACATCGTGAACCTGAAACAAAATGACACCGCCACCGCCGGCTGCGAACTCTATCTGACCAAACCATTAGGCGTAGGCATGCTGACGACGGCGCAGAAAAAAGGTATACTGAAGCCGCAGCACACGCAGCTCGCACCGCAGCAGATGATGCAACTAAACAAAATAGGGGCAACATTGGGGCTACTAGAGGCAGTAAAAGCCATGACCGACGTAACTGGGTTTGGTTTGCTAGGGCACTTGTCTGAGATGTGCGAAGGCAGCAATTTGTCTGCTGAGGTATACTTTGACAAAGTACCGGTGCTGCCCGAGGCACTGGAGTACATGGCGCAGAAAGCCATACCCGGCGGCACCCACCGCAACTTCGACAGCTACGGCCACAAAATAGCCGAACTCACGCCAGACCAGAAACACCTGCTCTGCGACCCACAAACCAGCGGCGGCCTTTTAGTAGCCGTAGACCCGGCCGACAAAGAAGAGGTGCTGCAGGTTTTTGAGGAGTTTGGATTACAATTACAGCCGTTTGGGGTACTGAAAGAGCGTAAGGCAGAGGAGAAACTAATAAGGGTAATCTAAGGAGGAGTTCGGCGCTTTGAAGGTCTGGAAATTTCATCAACCTCCACCGTACTTCCGTACTTCTTATAAAATGAGCATTGTTTACTGATAATTGACACCTGACCATATGAAACTACACTATAAAGAAATGGGCCATGGGCAGCCGCTGCTTATTCTGCACGGCTTGTTCGGCACATTAGATAACTGGCAAACACTGGCGAAGCGTTTAGCGGAGCATTACAATGTATTCCTGGTAGACCTGCGCAACCACGGCCGCTCTCCGCACAACGAGGAGCATAACTATGACGTGATGGCCGATGATGTGCTGCGCCTCATAGATGCACTGCAGATTCCCACACCTGCCATCATGGGTCACTCTATGGGAGGTAAGGTAGCAATGAAATTTGCACTGAAGTACCCTACGCGTCTTACCAAGCTGATAGTAGTAGACATAGCCCCCAAAGCGTACCCCCCGCACCACGACGAGATTATCGACGCCTTGCAAGCGGTGAACTTAGAAGGCGTTACCAGCCGCAGTGAGGTGGACGAACAGCTGGCCAAGCATATAAAGGAAGAGTATGTACGCCTGTTCCTGATGAAGAATCTCCACCGCCAGGAAGACAAGACCCTGGCTTGGCGCATGAATTTAGACGCGATTGAGAAGAACTATGAGCATATAGCAGCTGGCATCACAGCAGATGTTCCTTTCAAAAAAAGCACGCTTTTCATCAAAGGCGGCAAGTCGAGATACATACAGCCCGAAGATATATATGGCAGCATTGAGCACCTGTTTACGCTGGTAGAGGTAGAAACTATACCAGGGGCTGGGCACTGGGTACATGCCCAGGCGCCTGATGAAGTATACGACCTGGTGACTACTTTCCTGAGCACAGAATAAATTTGTCAGAATGAGGGGATGCAGGATTATTGAATATACAGGATGCAGGCATAATGAAAACTAAAAAAGCGAAACCGTGAGAATACCCTTTGCTGCTCAACACATGATTTTTAGATAATATCGTCCTAAGCATCCTACTATCCCACAAATCCTGATTCTGACAAAAAGCTGCCACTGCAAATTAGCCGTGGCAGCTTTTTTGTTTCCGGCACCGTTATACTTTATACTTTTGCACTATGAAAAAGACCGGCACACTCTATTTAATTCCGACTATACTCGCTGAAGACACAGCCCACCAGGTAATATCGCCGCAGGTAAAGGATACGGTGCAGCACCTGCAGTATTTTATAGTGGAGAACCTGCGGACCGCCCGGCGCTATGTAAAGAGTATTTGCCCGGATCTGGTAATAGAGCAGCTCACTTTTGTGCAGGTAGACAAAGATGCCACTCCGGCCCAGGTGCAGGCATCGCTGAAGCCACTGTTAGACGAGGGAAAAGATGCCGGCATTATTTCGGAGGCAGGCTGCCCCGGTGTGGCAGACCCAGGCGCAGAAGTAGTGAAATACGCGCACCAGAAGAATATAAAAGTAGTGCCCTTTGCCGGCCCTTCAGCCATTTTGCTTAGCCTGATGGGCAGCGGGTTTAACGGACAGCAGTTTGCTTTCCATGGCTACCTGCCCATCGAAAAGCGGGACAGGCTGCAGGCGCTCCGAACGCTTGAGAAGGAGATGCAGCAGCGCAACCAGACGCAGATTTTCATGGAAACCCCTTACCGCAACAACAAGCTTCTGGAGGACCTTGTACAGACGCTGCACCCGGAAACGAGACTGTGCATTGCCGCGAACATCACCTCGCCGGAGCATGAGTTTATACAGACGAAAACGATTCAGCAGTGGAATGGGAAGCTCCCGGATATTCACAAACAGCCGGCAGTGTTTCTGATTTACAAGTGAACTGTGGTGGCTTAGCCTTCACCACTCCAGTTTGTTTCGATAAAACAGAAAAGGCTCCCGGAAACCGGGAGCCTTTCTTTTAATGCAGCAGGTAAATCACCTGTCTGCAAAGTACTTTATCTTACTGCTTAGTCAACATCCCACCACAGACGCTCCCCGAACAGGAAATCTGTTATTCCTGCACTTGCAGCGGTAACATTGGCACGGTTCGTACTTTGCTCCTGAATAGAATACGGGAAGCGAAGTGCCACACCTCTACCTGGATAAGCAGAAGCTACAGGCTCTGTTACTTCATCAGGGTATCCTGTTCTTCTTACTTCGGTGAATGCTTCAATACCGTTACCAAACAGCGCTAACCACTTCTGCTCACTAATAGCTTCCATTTTGTTAGCCTGCAAAGCATAAGCAACACTAGGTTGTGCCAGGTAAGCCAAAATGGCAGCCTCATCCGTAATTCTGTTCAGAAGCATGCTTGCCATAATACCTTCATTATAAGCTTCAGCAGCAGTTATACCAACATTCCAGCCACGTGCTGCAGCCTCTGCCAGAATAAACATTACCTCGCTGTACGTCATCACATACATAGGCTGTGTTTCTGTACCACGGTACAGGTCTCCAATACGAGATACTGTCGGCAGAGAAGGCTGAACTAATGCACCATTAGGTTGACCTACATAGGTGTTTCCTCTGAATTGCACTCCTGCACCTGCAACAGGCTCGGCAGCAGGTTTCGCATACACTGCCAGGCGTGGGTCATCTTTGGCACCCAGCAACTGTACCAGTGTCTGGCTTACTGCATGGTCATCTCGTGTAACAGCATTTTCAAACCATGGGTTACGGTAAGGCTGCGCACCTAAGAAGGCCAGTTCAGCATTGTGATCATTGCTTTCGAAGATGGGGTACATATCCGGGTTACCTGCAATCTGCTCAATACCTTCTTTAGCTATAGCAGGAGCTACATCAGCCATATGAATGAGCAAGCGCAGACGAAGCGAGTTAGCAAACCTTCTCCACTGCATTATATCACCACCATACATCAGGTCGCCACCTATGGTACCAGTTCCAGCAGCAAGTAGTGTATTAGCAGCTTCCAGTTCCTGCAACAGGTCCATGTAAATAGCTTCCTGTTCGTCATATACCGGTGTCATGTTACCTTCTGTTCCTTGTAAGGCCTCAAAATAAGGAATATCACCCCACAGGTCCGTCATGTTCTGGTAAATCAGGGCCCGCAGTGCGCGTCCTGCACCTTCCATGGCCTGGTTCCCGTTTTCCTCAGCCTTCTGAATGATGAGTTGTGTATCATACAGCGGCCCACTGTAAAGCGCATCCCAATGTATTGCAATCGCATCAGGACGGAACTCGTAACGGTCCTCATCAATGTACTGAATTTTAGCTATGTGTTGCGCCCAGGTTTCAGCATACGTTAAGTTAAGGCTTGCACCAAACAACCGGCTAGCGGCTGACTGTTGTGCCGCCGGCAGAATTACGGCCGCGGGCACATCCTCAGGTGCATTGGGGTTTACATTGATTTCTTCGAAATCTTTGTCACATGAACTCAGGCCGAGGCCGAGAAGCAGTGCAAAGCAAAGTTTATATTTTGAAATTATATTCATGTCAGGGATTTGTTAATGATTTAAACTACAACTCTATTATAGCGTCAGTCTTAGGTTTACACCGTAGCTTCTTGTTGATGGTAAAGCACCGAACTCAAAGCCCTGGCTGGCGATATCAGCACCAAAAGCATTTTCCGGATCAACGTGCGGAATGTTAGAGTGGAGCAGCAACAGGTTACGGCCAATCAGGCTGATGCTGACACCTCTTAATTTGGCTTTGCTTACTAAAGACTGAGGCAGTTCATAGCCTAATGTCACTTCGCGAAGTTTCACAAAGCTGCCATCGAAAATATGCGCTTCATGCGTACCATAAAGAGACTGAAAATAACGCTGAGAGGAAACGTTGATGTCATTTGTAGTACCTTCCATGTCTTTCACACCTGGTACAACAATGCCTTCTTCACGGCCTTCCAGTGTTTCTTCAAGTACACCGGCATAAAGTCCGAACATGTGAGTCACTGAGAAGATATCACCACCTTTGCGCATATCTATCAGAGCGCTCAGGTTAAAGCCTTTGTAAGAGAAGGAATTACGAATACCACCTGTCCAGTCAGGAAGAATGTCACCAAGTACACGGCGCTCCGGGTCTTTTCTCGGGCGACCAACTGCATCAACCACAATATTACCGGCATCATCTCTCAGGTAGCCAGTACCGTAAAACACACCATAAGTCTCACCTGGTCTTGCCTCCAGGCTCAGCCCCCAGTAAGAACCCAGTTGGAAAGCATCAAGTCCTTCTGTAAGTGAAACCACTTCGTTCCTGTTCTTGGCAAAGTTTACGATAACCTCCCAGTTGAAACCGCCAGCAGTTTGAATTGGAGTACCTCCCACCTGGAGTTCTATACCTTCGTTTCCGATTTCACCCACGTTCACAACCTGTGACGTAAATCCTGAGGCACCAGAAGTACTGATTGGCACAATCTGGTCTACCGTCCTCTTTTTATAATAGGTAAAGTCTACATAAGCTCTATCCAGGAAGAAGCGGAGGTCAGTACCAACCTCGATGGAAGTTGTCTGCTCAGGCTGCAGGTTGGCATTAGCCAATGTGTTTGTATAAGACAGGTTAGGGGTTCCGTCCCAAGGGTCATTGGAAAAGAAAGTACCTGCTGTTCTGTAAGGATCGGTATCGTTACCAACCTGCGCCCAGGAAGCTCTCAGTTTACCATAAGAAAGCACATCGCTATCAATGCCAAAAGCATCTGTGAAAACTAAACTGGTAGATACAGAAGGGTAGAAGAAAGAGTTGTTCGCGATTGGCAGTGTAGAGGCCCAGTCGTTTCTGGCTGTTAAGTCTAAAAACAGGTAGTCTCTAAATCCAATAGTAGCCGTACCGTACAAGCTGTTTACAACGCGCTCGCTTCTGAAGTTGCTAGGAGAAGGGTTGCCCTGCGCATTCGATACGTTGTAAATTCCAGGAACTGCAAGCGCTCTCACAAGCACATCGTTCATTCTGAAGTTGTTACGTCTGGTATTACCACCAAAAGTAGCTCCAATAGAGATTTCCTCGGAGAGATCTCTATCAGCAGCAAAGAGGAAGTCGAAGTTTGTCTCGCTCACGAATCTTTCAGACTCATAGAAGCGGCCCTGTGGGAAGCCTAACGTTTCTACAGCCCAAACGCGCTTACGGTTTTCTGCAAACATGTCACCGCCACCACGCACCATCAGGTTTAACCAGTCAGTGAATTCATATTTTAACGAAACATTACCGAACAAGCGGTCACGCTGGTTGCCATTCAGGTTCTCATAAAGAATCCAGTAAGGGTTATTATGGTAGTTATAGTTCCAGTTAAACTGTGTGCCGTCTTCATTTCTGTAGTCTCTCAGCCTGTCGATATCAACCTGGCGGCCAAACCATATAAACTGCTGCATGATGTTGTCACCTGAATATCCATTTGATGGACGGTTGTTGCTCTTGTTCTGGATATAGTTGAAACTGGCAGCAGCACTCAGTTTTGGACTTAGTGTCATGTTCGTGTTCAGGCTGGCAGAGTAACGGGTTAAGTCCGTGTTCGGAATAATACCTTCCTGGTCAATATAGCCTAATGAAAGGCGGGCATTTGCTTTTTCATTTCCTCCGGTAATAGCAACGTTCGTGTTGTTGGTTATACCTGTCTGAAAAAAGTCTCTCACGTTGTTCGGACTTGCCTCCCAAGGACCTTCTCCAAAGAACTGCGTTCTGTTGCTACCATCCAGGCGCGGGCCCCAACTTTCATCCACACCGTCCATAACACCACCGCCAGCGCCGTCTACGTATTCAAATAAGCCGTTCAGCCCCTGGCCATACTCATCCTGGTAATCAGGAAGCACAAGCGGGCTTTCCAGTGTCGTGCTGTGGTCAATTGTAACACCAAGGCCCTGCGCATTTTTACCAGACTTTGTAGTTATAAGAATTACTCCGTTGGCAGCACGTGAGCCGTATAATGCGGCAGCGTTGGCACCTTTCAGCACAGAGATAGATGCGATATCATTCGGGTTGATATCAGAAGCAGCGTTACCATAGTCTACGCCACCATAACCATCGTTAGCGTTAGTGCTGTTGTTGATAGGAATACCATCTACTACAAAGAGTGGCTGGTTGTCACCTGTAAGTGAGTTGTTTCCGCGAAGTGTAATACGGGCAGAAGAACCTACCGCACCACTGGAGTTTACAATCTGCACACCCGCTACTTTACCGGAAAGGGCATTTACCACGTTTGTTTCACGGGCCTGGTTTACACTTTCACCAGCTATTTCCTGAATGGCATATCCCAGTGCTTTCTTCTCACGCTCAATACCAAGGGCAGTTACCACCACCTCACTAAGTTGCTCGGAATCAAGCCCCATCTGCACATTTACAGTATTGGAATTCCCAATATTGCGTTCAACAGTCTTGTAACCAATGTACCTGAAAACAAGCGTGTTTCTGTCTTCCGGCACACTAAGCGTAAAATTACCTTCTGGTCCTGTGGCAGTTCCTACTGTGGTTCCCTTCACAAGCACAGTAACCCCAGGTAAAGGCTGGTTTGTATTTGCATCTAACACCTGCCCAGACACAGGCCTGCTTTGTGCCATAGCCTGCTGCAGCAGCGCCACTACAAGGAGCATGCTAAGTAGTATTGTTTTTTTCATGTTATTGTTTTAAGGTGAAAAATAGAAAAGAATTAATAAGATTTTGAATCATGTTTAAAGCAACCGTAACGGCTAATTTCCTAAGTACTTAGTTCCTGTTCTGCCCTAATGCCACTATTGACTTACATCTATCAGTAACAGAAAGCTGCCTTCAAATAAGAGCAGCCACAGTATACATGCACAGAGAGTCCTTATGCATGCCTACTATATGAACAGGATGCAGCATGAACAGCAAAAAAAGAATGAAAGCTGATATATTACTTAGAGAACTTAAGCAGAAAAATTTGACACCGAAGCTACCCAGGTATCACCGCTTTGTAATGTGCTCGGGGAGAGCCTTTAGAGAGGAGAAGTAGTTCCATAGTATGCTTCGGTTAAGGTGAGAATAATTTAAAATTAAAAAATACTTTTCACTTCAACTAATTTTTAATGTTGTTTTAATCTACTATACAACTTTTTTATTATGAATGAAGAAAATTCCATTTTAAAAAAAGACACCCTCAAAACATGTATTTATACAAGGATATCATTGTAATTTTTACAGCTTCAATAGCAATACGATAAAAATACTGCATGGTTGGGTAAAGCTTGTATCTTAGGGAAGTTGCTATAAGCTATAGTCCGCTAACGAGTTATAGCTCTAATTCAGGGAGGTCAGCTTTAGCTGAAACCCAATACCGCCGTAAAGCTGATTAAATTTCATGCTGAAGGTTTCTGGCTCTATATTAGGGAAGTAGGAGCTGCCATCAAAATGGTTATACCTTTTAAAGACTTCAAAAAACAGCAGGGATTTCTCAGTCACACTGTATTTTATTTTGCCACCAAATGAATAGGAATAGCGATCGGTAAAGTACTGATTTATATCTCTCTCACCATTGTAGACAAAGGAGTGGCTCTCTATAAAGTTATAGCGCGTATAACTGAGGGTAGGTGCAAAGCGTAAGCTGCTGCCAATAAGAAAATCATATTCGATAAAGCCACTCAGGTTTATGCGTTTGCTTGGCCAGTATCCTGTATTGGGCTGTACCTGTCTGAAAGCTTCACCTCGTTTATTAAACTCTTTAATAAGATGCTGCTCCCCCACTTCAAACATCTCTACACTGCCGCTTACGCCTACATAAAAATTATATAGCGAGGCGGCAACTCCTATCGTTGTATTAAAGGAGGCGTAGTAGGAAGCCCCATAAGTATATTTTTTGTCTTCTTCGTCAGAGTCCGGCCTTGGCATCTCCCTGTAATTTAAAGAAGCCTTGCCACCGCCTGATGACAAACTAGAAATAAAATGAAGGGCAAACGCTTCTCTCTCCCGGGTCAACACAGGGCTCTCAGGCACAGAAGCTATGTCTTTGTGAAGAGACTCAGGCTGAACAGGAGCCGCGATGGCAGCTTCTAAATTCTGCAGCATAAAACTTAAGGTGCCAATTCGCCTGTCCTCTATATTGACTTGTCGTTGTTGCTCCCCCTCCTTAAACAGGTAAGGACTGCCATCGTCTGCCAGATTTTGGTTATTGTTTCTATCAATAAAATAAGACAACTCTTGATTCTCATCCAGGGCAATAAGCATCACGTTAACAGCCCCGGTCCTTACGCGTTCTGCTTTGCGCAGGTACCACAAGACAATTAATGTATCAGTGTAACCAGACAGTTCAGGCAAGCTCAGGGTTAATAATTCAAATGGTATTTTGTACTTAGGATATGCTTTAGCCAGATCAGCCGTATTTACAGTGTTGTCAGGATGCAGTTTAGCTAAGGCCACAGGCACAGACGTTGAATCTTGATTCTGGCTAAATAATTCATCAAACCTTTTTTGGGTGGCGGCAGATGAAGGATCCCCAATGTAAATGATTTGCGCGTTAACAGATGAAGTTACCAACAAAGACATGAAACAGCATATAGCTGCCAGACTTAACAAGCGATTTTTCATAGTCGGGAGATGAAAGGAACTTACAACACTCCTAAGCTATAAATTTATCCTAAAATATTAAAGCATTTTCCTAACAACTGTTAGTTCCACTATTAAAAGCCCCTGATCCCTAACTAAAAACCTGGTAAGTAATAAACGCCATCACATAAGCCAGGCCGCTCATATAAAGCAGCTGTGCCAAAGGCCATTGCCAGCTCTTTGTCTCGCGGCGCACAATGGCCAACGTGCTCACACACTGCATCGCGAACAGGTAAAAGATCATAAGCGAGAAGGCGCGGGCAGGCGTAAAGAAGGGATCTCCGTTGGCGTTCTTTTCTGTCCTCAGCTTATTTTGTATAGTGCTCACATTTTCCTCCTCTCCTATGCTATAGATAGTAGACATGGTACCTACAAACACTTCACGGGCCGCAAAGGAGGTTAGCAAAGCAATGCCTATTTTCCAGTCATACCCCAGCGGCCGGATAACGGGCTCTATGGAGCGGCCGACAATGCCGGCATAGGAAGACTCTAACTGGTAGGAGGCAATCCGGTTCTCTGTCTGCACTTCACTCAGGTTCTGCGCCTGTGCTTCTGCCAGGGCTTTTTGCCGGGCTTCCTTAAAATTATCTCCGGGTCCGTAGGAGGCCAGCACCCAAAGTATAATAGACACAGCCACGATCACTTTACCGGCCTCAAACACAAAAGCTTTCGACTTCTCTACAATCGTGAGTCCCACGTTTTTCCAGCGCGGCATTTTATACACAGGGAACTCCATGATAAAGTAACTCCGCTCACGGGCTTTGAGGATAGTTTTGAGCAGCAGTGCAGAGAAGAGAGCCGCTAAAAAGCCTATCAGGTACAGCGCCATCAGCACCAGCCCCTGCAGGTTCAGGAAACCAAAGTAGTACTTCTCCGGCACCACCAGCGCAATCAGCACCGTGTACACCGGTATGCGGGCAGAGCAACTCATCAGCGGTGTCACGAAGATGGTGATCATCCTGTCCTTCCAGTTCTCAATGGTTCTGGCCGACATCACCGCTGGCACAGCACAAGCCACTCCGGAAATGAGCGGCACCACGCTTTTTCCGTTCAGGCCAAACTTGCGCATGATTTTGTCCATCATAAAGGTCACGCGCGCCATATAGCCTGTTTCTTCCAGAATGGCAATAAAGGCAAACAGCACGGCAATCTGTGGCACAAAAATCAGCACTCCGCCAAGGCCTGCAATCACACCTTCTGTGAGCAGGTTAACCAGGGGTCCTTCAAAGTTCTCCTGTATAAGCAGGTTCAGGTTAGCTATTCCCAGATCAATGAGGTCCATGGGATAACTTGCCCAGGCAAACACCGCCTGGAAGATGAGGAACAGAATAGTAAAGAAAATAAGGTAGCCGAAAACCTTGTGCGTCAGAACCTGGTCGAGGCGGTTGCTGAATTTCTCTGCTTTATCCGCCTTTTCCACCCGCACAATGTCCAGCAGCATTTCGTTGATGCGGGTATAGCGGGCTACTGTTTCGTTGGCCTGCTGCGTGATGGAATGAAAACCTGTCTCCTGCAGCAGCGCATCCATCCAGGCCACATCCTGCTCCGACAAGAACTTCAGGCTTTTATAATGGTGGGCATACTGCAGCGCCAGGTAATCATTGTTCAGACTAAACCTGGACTTTATATCCTGTAACAAGGACTTTAGCTCCGCCGGCACCTCAAAAAAGGTAGCCTTGGTTGCCTCCAACTGCTGTGACATTACAATTTTCAGGGCTGCCACACCCAACCCCTTGCGGGCATTCATAGGTATAACCGGCACCCCCAGCTCTTTTTGCAGAGCAGGAATGTCAATTTTCACACCCTCCTGTTCGGCTACATCCACCATGTTCAGTGCCAGCACCGACGGGATCAGCAAATCTGCCAGCTGCGAAAACAACAGCAGGTTGCGCTTCAGGTTAGAAGCATCGGCAGTTACAATAACGATGTCTGGATAGTGTTTGGACGCCGGATCGTAGAGCAAGTCGATGATAACGCGCTCATCCAGCGACTTAGGGTATAGGCTATAGGTGCCCGGAAGGTCAATGATTTGCGCCTTTAACTTTGGCGTAAGCTGACTATAGCCTGTTTTTTTATCTACTGTAACACCCGGAAAGTTACCAACCTTCTGGTTAAGGCCCGTCAACTGGTTAAAAAGAGATGTTTTTCCTGAGTTCGGATTACCAATCAGGGCAATTTTTGCCATGGTTGGCTGCACAGGAGATCTCTCGACCTGCGGTATATCAGGTTGGGTAGTAACGACAGTCATGAAATAAATTTACTACTTGAGCAAAATTGTCTCGGCTTCGTCTAAACGCAGTGAGAGGGTATAGTCATTCACTATAATTGTGATGGGATCGCCAAAGGGGGCGCGGCTGTTCAGCTTCACCTCCGTGCCGGGTATACATCCCATTTCGAGCAGCTTCAGCCCCATTTCCGGGTCATTGAGGCCGCATATCACGCCGCTCTCCCCTATTTTCAGGTCGCGCACGCTTTTTTGCCCCTGCCGCTCTTCTTCCGTTTTTCGCACCTCTTATTTTTTTTATTTAGACTTATTATAAACAACTGCAAGTTACAAGGTGTTCAGTAGGAAAGCAAAAGAATTAAAGATTTGGAGGCAAGCAGGCATGAGTATCTATAAATAAGCAGGTTAAGAGATGAAAAAAATTTAGAGATGAGCGCAAAGGATACCATCCTCAAATTTCAGGATTTACTGATTCTACCTTAAAAACGCACCTACTATTACACAGTGTCAGTATGTGTTGCCGGTGAAAACATCAACAACGGCAGCAAATTTCCATACCTCCTCATTTTCAGATCAAATTTTACTCTGAATAGAAAATTCGTTTTACACGAGTGCTTACGTTGGTGAGCAACTCATAAGGAATAGTACCGATGCGCTTAGCCAATTCTACCAGTGTCAGTTGCGGGCCGAACACAGTCACCTCATCCCCGGCTTTTACATCGATTTCTGTCACATCTACCATACACATGTCCATGCACACGTTGCCGATAAGCGGGCAGCGCTGCCCGTGGATGATAACATGCCCGATACCGTTGCTGAAGCGACGGTCGTAGCCATCGGCGTAACCGATGGCAATGGTGGCAGTGGTTTTGTCTGAGTCTGCTACCCCTTTGCGGCTGTAGCCTACTGTATCGCCCTGCTTTACCTTCTTCACCTGCGACACAGTGGTTTTGAGCACACTCACCGGGCGCAGTGCCTCCTGCTCTGCTCCTGTAGCCTCCACGCCGTAAAGGCCAATGCCCAGGCGCACCATGTCGAGCTGATGCTCCGGGAAACGCACGATACCCGCTGAGTTCAGCACATGCTTCATCACCTTATAGCCCAACTGTTCCTCCACGGTATTGGCCATCGCTATGAATTGCTGGATTTGCAGCTGCGAGAAATCGTTGTGCACGGCCTCATCGGCACCGGCCAGGTGACTGAAGGCGCTCATCACCTGCACCTGCGGGTATTGTTTCAGCAAGCTGAACAGGACTTCAAAGTCCTCCTCCGTAAAACCCAGGCGGTGCATACCAGTATCCAGCTTCAGGTGTACTTTATAGGTGGCAGCGCCAGAGAGGGAGGCGACATAAGCCTGCAGCTGCTCCAAGGAATAAATCTCCGGCTCCAGGTTATACTGCCGCAGCTTAGTAAAACTATCCGGCGATGGGTTCATAACCATTATCGGCAGCGTAATACCGTTCTCGCGCAGTTGCACTCCCTCGTCGGCATAGGCCACTGCCAGGTAGTCCACGCGGTGAAACTGCAGTAGATTTGCTACTTCGGAGCTGCCGCTGCCATAGGCAAAGGCTTTCACCATCACCATCAGCCGCACATCCGGTGCGAGCTTAGAGCGGTAGTAATTGAGGTTGTACACGAGCGCGTCGAGGTTTACTTCCAGCACCGTACCATGCACTTTCTGCTGGAAAGCCTGTACAATCTTCTCGAACTCAAACACGCGCGCACCTTTCACCAGAATCAGCTCATCACGGAAACTTGCAGGGTTAAACTGTGACAGGAAATCTGCAGTTGAAAAGTAAAATACTACCGGAATACTGAACAGGCTGCTATACTTGCTGATTTTCTCGCCGATAGCAATCAGCCGCTCCACGCCTCGCGCCTGCACCAGCTCTGCTACCTGCCTGTACAGCTTCTCCTCCGGCAGGCCCGACTCCAGCAAATCAGAAAGTATAACGGTGCGCTTACCCCGCTGCGGCTGGTTTGCCAGCAAATCAAGGGCAATAGCTAATCCAGCAAGGTCGTTGTTGTAGGTATCGTCAATGAGGTAGCAGCCGTTAATGGCTTCTTTCATTTCGAGGCGCATGGCTACAGGGTGCAGGCGGTCCAGCCGGTCCTGAATCTCTGAGAGTGGCAGATTGCGGTACAGCAGCACTGCCAGGCAGTGAAGTGCGTTCTCTACAGAGGCTTCGTCGGTAAACGGAATTGCAAGCCGCTGCTTCACGCCCTGCCAGGTATAGACTACAATTGTTTTATGGCCCACCGTAGTGGTGGCTGTAACGGTTATGTCTGCCGCCTGGGTTCGGGCCCAGGTGAAAGCGTTTATACCCTGTGCCTGCACCGCCTCATGCACCAGCGCATGGTCGGCACAGTAAAAGAGCAGGTTAACGTCTTTAAACAGCTTCAGCTTCTCAGCCGCTTTCTGCTGATGGGATGTAAAGCCTTCGTCATGGGCACTGCCGATGTTCGTGAATATGCCTAAGGTTGGCTGTATGACCTGCTGCAGTTTCTCCATCTCGCCGGGTTGTGAGATGCCGGCCTCAAAAATGGCGAAGGTATGGTTTTGCTCCATCTGCCACACGCTCAGCGGCACACCCAACTGCGAATTGTAGCTGCGCGGGCTTTTTACGACCAGTTCGTCGGGGCTCAGCAGCTGCGCCAGCCATTCTTTCACAATCGTTTTGCCGTTACTTCCCGTAATCCCAATGACTGGTATCCGGAACTTTGCCCGGTGCCATGCCGCCAGCTTTTGCAGCGCTTCCAGACTGTTGTCCACCCGCAGCAGGCTTGCCTCCGGATACTGCTGCTTCAACTCCTCATCCTCGCCCTGCTCTACCACAAAAGCCCTTACGCCCTGCTGATACAGCTGCGGCAGGTACTTATGCCCATCGTTGTACTTGCCCCGGATGGCAAAAAACAGCGTGCCCGCAGGCTGCGAAAGTTTGCGGCTATCGGTGAGCAGATGCACCACAGGCAGTGGCTGCACTGATTGGACAACATGGCCTTGTACGATAGAAGTGAGTTTCTGAAATGTAAGCATGAATTCAATATAAGGCTTATGCCAAAGATAAAGTAAAGCGCTCTAAAGTTAGAAAGTTAAAGGATTAGCGAATTGAGACTGCTAACATTTTTCACTACAAAAAAACAGCTTCTTACACTTCATCTGCTTCAGCTTTCTTTACCTTTGCGCTCTTTTAAATGATTCCACTTTATGGAAACAACCAATACCAAACCATATTACGCGGCTGGCATTGCAGCTTTCGTTATCTGGGGCTTTATACCTTTCCCGCTCAAAGCGCTGGCGGCATATCCGAGTGGGCAGATTCTGTGCTTCCGGGTAGCGTTCTCCATAGTTTTGCTGCTGCTCATCTCGGTTTTGTTCCGGCGCAGGCAGCTACAGGAAACACTGGCGCAGGTGAAAGGCGCAGCAGCTCGTGAGAAGCGCCTGTTTCTGCTGTATACCTTTTTGGGCGGTGCACTGCTTACTATTAATTGGCTGGCGTTTATATATGTTATTAACCATATCAATATACAGACAGGCTCTTTTTCCTATTTGCTTTGCCCTATCCTGACGGCGGTGCTCGGTTTCATATTGCTAAAGGAGGAATTACGGACCAACCAATGGCTGGCCATCGCCCTCAGCACCCTGAGCTGTGTGCTGGTAGGCACCGGAGAATTATCGAGCCTGCTGTTTAGCCTGCTTATTGCGTTGAGTTACGCCTTTTACCTCATCACGCAGCGCCTGCTGAAGAACTACGATAAAATTATACTGCTTACGCTGCAGTTGCTGCTCTCTTTTGCTCTCCTGGCACCCTTTTACTCCTATTTTAAAGGAGAAAGCACGGTGGCGCTAAACAATCACTTCTTCCTGAATATCGCGGTTTTAAGTGCCTGCTTCACGGTCCTGCCGCTGTTCCTGAATCTTTTTGCGCTGAAAGAGCTTACCTCCGGCACCATCGGCATCCTGATGTACATCAACCCTATTATCAACTTTATAATGGCGTTCCTGTACTTTAATGAGCAGACGACCCCAACGAAACTGTTGGCGTACCTCTTGATTTTTATCTCAGTGATTATTTACAACCTGAACATTAAAGGCCGTAAAAAGCGGGGTAATGGCCTGGTCATACCACCTGTAGGCACTGCAGCGGTTTTAAAATAAGAGAAGCCCCGCCAGCTATAGCTTGCGGGGCTTCTCTTTAATTGTTGGTTACAAATTATTGTCCGTCAATATCCCGGTTTTGAGGCGTAGTTGGTATTGGGCGCTGGTTCGGATTCTCCTCAAGCTGCCTTTGCATATTCTGCTCATGCAGGCGACGTGCGGCTGTATCCACGTTAGAAGGCAAATTGCCAAACTGGTCGGCCTGCTCACCTGTTACGGCAGTATCACCGATGGCTGATGGTCGCGGCTCCATGAGGTGTTCTGCATCAGACATTTCTACAATGGCCGCTGAGGTACTTGTATCGTCGGTAGGGTTAGATGCCGGCCTCTCGCCACAGCCAAACCCTATAACAGCAGCAAAGGCCACTGCAACTCCTGTTTTGAATATATTTGATATCATTTTCATGTCTCTTTTTCAATTGGTTATTGTACTGTTTTTAACGGGCACAGCGCTAATAGGTTATATGCAAGCAAGCTTGAGGAGTTAGAGAGTTCTTTTGAATTAGAAGGTTAAAAGGTTAGAGAGTTAGAAAGTTGAGGGGTTTGAGAGTTGAGGAGTTAGAGAGTCTGTTGAATGAGTTTCAACAGACTCTCTAACTCCTCAACAACAATTAAAAATCTAACAATGCAGCAATTAAACCACAACCAGCACCTAAAAGCCGAACCCGAACATAATACCGGTTCTGGCCTTGTTGCCTTCCTGGAACGAAGTCACAAAATCGACCCGTATTACTTTGAAGATATGCTCAATACCAAGGCCCAACTCCAGGTAATTCCGCGACTCCTGCGTGTTCAGGTAATTCAGGCTGACCACCTCCTGCCATTTCAGCTTGCGGAACAGCGGGATTTTATTGAACAGGAAGCCGTTGAAGTGATGCTCATAGTGCGCCTCCAGATAGCTGTTATTGGTGCTGTAGCGGTAGTAGTCTAAAAGCTGAAAGCCGTCATATACGCCGGCAAACAAGGTGCGGTTGCCGTTGAAGTGCTTGTAGTCCATCAGGTACATCTCCTGCTTATTCCAGAAAGTGCCTCCCGTTACGCTGTACTTGCTGCGGCCAAACAGGCCCAAGCTCACATCGTCGCTGATGCGGAGGGCGGCAGTGCTGAAGTTCACATCGCTACCGAAGGCATTTATACCGGTTCGGAAACCCAGCGCAAAGGTCGGATACTTGGAGCCCAGGTTAATTTTGTTATCCGGACGGGTAATATACTCCTGCCCCGGCTGTATGCTCACATTCAGGCTCAGTGTCAGGGCCTCGTGCGGCGAAAAAGAGGCATCTGCCAGTTCGGCATTGACAGGCACGTTAGAGGTGAAGCGGCTTTCTGTGTCTCCTCCCCGACTTCGGAAGGTATAATCAGTGCTGTTTTGCATCGGCATACGATGCGCATAATCCACCCAGCCGTTAAAGTACACGCCGTTCAGCAGTTCGCTGCGGTAGCTGATGCGGCCAAAGTCGCGCTGGTACAGCTTCGTGTAGTTTCGTTCGGCCACTAACGTGTAGATAGAGTTCACAAACGGCGAGATAGGATCTACGGCGCTGATTTGCTCCACATAGCGCCCACCCTCCACTGTGACTGTGCTGTTTTTGATAGGCTCATACTGATAGGTTAGGCGCAGCTTCGCGTTCAGCTTCTCATTTGAGAAACCGTAGCGCACGGCAGGGGCAATCTCGTAGCGGGTGCGGTCTTCGAAGCGTTTGGTATACTCCATCCGCACATCGGCCACTACCCCCTCTACTGTATTGTACTGCAAAATGCTGGGCCCGCCTGTTATGCTCAGCAGCGGGTTAAAACTATAGAATCTTTTCTTATAGGTATTGGAATAGGTGTATCCCCGGATAAAGAAACTACCAATAGAAGGTTTGTTCCGTACCTGGTCCAGCGAGTCCTGGTAAGGCTTCGATTTTTTTATGACCTCCAGGCTATCTTTTTTCTGGTAATCCGTTACCTCCTCGTGTGTCAGCGGCACCGGCCTGATTTCTGCCCAATAGACTGAGTCCCGGTCATTGGCTTCTTTCTCCACCACCAGGATCTCCTTGCTGAATAGCTTGTCGTCGTGAATGGGCTGCTGCGCCTCAGGTGCCACCTCCTGTGGTTCTATGAGCTTAATCTTTGGCTTCTTCGCAGGTCTGGCTTCCGCTACCGTAGTTTCTTCTGCCGTGATAGTTGGCTCCGCCTCTACTTCCTCTAACTTAGGAGGTCTTGCATAGGCTGGCTGCACCCTATACTTTGAGTACACCGCCATAGCATACCCACCGCCCTTGAAGCCAAGGCCCGCCGCCTCAAAACTGAAGCGCTGCGACACGGGCAGCCAAATTTGCTCCGCCACCGGTGCATACACCTGCCGCACCCGGATCCAATCCACAAAGTCAATGCCAGCGTCTTTCGTTAACTTCAAATCTGTGCTGTGGATGCGCCAGCTGCCGTCTACGATGTAGATATTGCCAGAAAACACTGGGTCGTTTTTTCGGCGTGGTATGACTTTGATTTTGTTGATGGTGCGGCCGTCTTCCTGGAAAGTGCCGAGGTATTCGAAGCGGTAGTAGAAAAACGCGTTGTTGGCCAGCGGCGATACAAAGCCCCGCTCACTCAGGCCCTCCACCTTCATCAGGTTATCGTAGAAGCTGATGTTCATTTCGGAGGCCTGGTTAAAGCTGAAGCCTTTCTTCTGGCCGCTTACCTTGCTCGAAATAATGCGCTCGTTTATCTTGTTCGGCTTCTTAAAGCTCAGCTCCGACACCGACTCCGACAAATACACTATACCCGTATCTACATCTACCACTTTTATACCCAGCACCTTTGGCGGCACTTTGTCGAGGCGGTACACGCCTTTCATATACACGCGGGCACTCCAGGCTTTTGCCTCATTCTGGTGATACTTCCCCAGCCGGATGGCGTTGCGCATAATGCCGTAAGCAGGGTCTTCGTCGGATGCGCGCACTATCACTTCCTTCAGGTTCAGCACCTCCGGCTGTAGCTGCACATTCAGTTCCTGCGTGCCCTCCCCAATGGTGACCGTCTGGAATTTAGCGCGGTAACCAACATACTTAAACTCAAAAGTATAGGTGCCGGGGCTGAGTTGCAGTTGGTAGTAGCCTTCATCGTTGGATGCGGTGCCGCTGGCTGCCTCTTTGATGTAGATGCTCGCAAATGGCAGGCCCTTTCCATTTTCATCGGTAATACGCCCGCGTAGTACACCAGCCATAGAAAGGGCCGGCAGCAGAAAGAGTAGAAAGAGCAGGTAATAGTGACGCATGTGCAGGGTTTCTGGCGCTTTAGCTAAGCAGGTGGGCAAAGCTATGAGGCAAAGGGTTTTAAAACAGGGACAAAGATTTGTATAGTTAACGCAAAAATCTACACAATATGTTTATACAAGATTTACTTTTTAGCTATAAGCCGTTCTTTTCAAAGGGTTTGCTTGCCTGCGCCAGGGCCTCCTGCTTTGTCAGCCTGGTTTTGTAGCGCATATTCAGCACCACACCCAGCAGCACCAGCGCCATTCCCATATACGACCATACATTAAACGTCTCCCCAAACAGGATATAGCCTAGGATTAAGGCGTAAATGATACCGATATAGTTAAGGTTGGCTACTTTGGAGATTTCTTCGCTCTGGTATGACATCGTCATGTAGTACTGCCCCAGTTGTGTAAGCAAGCCCACCAGCAATAGCAGCGCCCAGTCCCAGCCCTCGGGCTGCACCCAATTAAACAGAGTATAACTCCCCACCACCGGCAAGGTAACCAGTGGAAAGTAAAAGATAATAACCAGCGGATGCTCCTGTGTATTAAGCTTTCGCACGATAGTGTAGGCAATGCCGGAGAAAACAGCGCTTAATACTCCCAGCCAAAGGTAGAATGTATCCACATCTGTCTCCACGCCCTCAATCACCAGCACCCCGCAAAACGACAACAGGAAAAACACCCACTGCCAGGGTCGCACCCGTTCCTTCACCATAAAGATGCCCAGTATTGCCGTGAAGATGGGCGACATATATTGCACCATGGCTGCCGTGGCCAACGGTATATTCTGAAGAGTGTTGAAGAAGAGAATTAGTGCCGTTGCCCCCACTGCTCCTCGTGCAATCAGCCAACCTCGGTTGTTCCCCCACACGCTCACATTAGCCCTGCGCAAGTAGGCGTAGCTGATTACCAGTGAAATGATAGATCGGAACATAATCACCTCCACCGCCGGTATATGCGACACCAGCTTCACGCTAACGTTCATCAGCGAAAAGAACAGCGTGGACAGCAACATGTATTTAACTCCTTTGGAAAGCATATACCTCAAGTCAAGGCTGCAAAGGTCTTGATTAGTATTGTTGATTGCTAATAGTTGCTCTTAATGGTTAAATGGCTGAATTGTTAAATGGTTGGGTGTTGTTAGAAAGAGAGGCTAAACACATAACCGCACCATTTTGACTTTTTAACTTTCTAACGCTCTAACCTTCTAACTTAAAATTCTGCTCAGAACCATGTACGCCGGCAGTTTGTTTATATTTGAACAACTAACCCACCCAACAGATTTGGAGCGACAAAAGCAACAGAAGCATTATACCCCTAAAGAAGCGTTAATAAAAGCGGCAGCCTACTGTGCCTATCAGGAGCGCACACAGCAGGAGGTCCGGACAAAGCTCTACTCCTACGGCCTGGAGCCGGACGACGTGGAAGAGTTGATCGTGCGCCTGAGCCAGGAGAAGCTGATTGACGAGGAACGCTACGCGCAGAGCTATGTACGCGGCAAGTATGGCCTGAAAAAGTGGGGCCGCCGCAAAATTACGCAGGGCCTGAAAAGCAAGGGCATCTCCGACTACTGCATCAAACAGGGCATGAAAGAAATTGACTTGGATGTATATGAGGAAAATCTCCTGAACCTACTGGAAAAGAAAAATGCCACTGAAAAAGAAAAAAATCCCTTCGCACGCCGCCAGAAGCTAAGCTATTTCCTGATGAGCAAAGGCTATGAAAATGACTTGGTGCAGGACGCGTTGAAGAAGTTAGAAAATTAAAAAGTTAGAAAGTCGAAAAGGAACTACTGGCGCCGGTATCTAACCGGTGACGTAGCGTAGGCTTGAGTCCCTAAAATCACTTGTGTAAAATAATCTCTCCCCAGCCCTCTCCTAAAAGCTAGTTTCCCGTTATAGCCTCTGCTAAACAGACAGAGAGTTCCTTGCACCTGCCCCGTGCTGTCCTAAATTATATATAGTTTTCAGTATCAAACTCGTGCTACGAAATACATGATACGTGTGTCGCCTCTAACGCTTCGGCGGCACTTGCGGGTTTTGGATTCTGCGCTGCGGCACCAGCACGACGCGGCGGCCGGTGATTTCCTCCAGCATGGGCTTTAGTATTTTCTCAGCATTTACTGTCGTCTGGCGCAGGATGCCGGAGTTCAGGGCGGCCTTCTTTACGTTCTGCTCGGCATACTTGTACCCTTCCTCCACCAACTCTGCATCCTGAAAGTAAGTGTTTTCTTTGCTGAATACCTTTGATTTGCTGTGGTCTACTTTATAGTAGCAGATTTCGGGGGCAGGCAAAGCCACCTGCACCAGCGTATCTCCCTGAAACTGGATATCAGCCTGCGTGATTTTGGCAAAATCCACACAGCCCACGGCTTCACCAGACACGATGAGCACCAATTTAGAGTTAGGTATAAAGCGGGAGACGGTTTTCTCATACTCCACCACGTCTTTAAAATTGTAGCGCACCAGTTCCATACGGCCCATGTCTTCCACTGAGGTCAACACCGTATTAAAGTTTACCACCACCTCCGGCACCTTTTCCTTCTCATCTTTATCAAAATAGCTTCCGAAGATGCGCCAGAAAAAAATACCAGCCACAAGGATAAGAATCCAGGGAATGAGTTTAAACAGGAGGCGGAGCAGGGGCATGTAGAGGAATAAGTTTTTTAGATGCGCGTGAAATTATATTACTTTTACGCTATTTCAACACAAATCATGCCCAATAAGTTACAGGCAGTGCTGCCTCACCCCCAGCTAAGCCCCGCAGCCGAAATGAGAATCCAGGTGGCGCTAGCAGTGCTTTGGATAGTGCTGCATACGGTGCTTTTCTGGAAATATGGCGTCCGCACCACCGATGACTCCAGGGAGTACTTAACCTATGCCCACGCCATTGCAGACGACTTTTACTTCGCTAACAACTACTACATTAAGCACCTGGGTTACCCGCTGTTTCTCGCACTTCTGTTTAAGCTGGGTCTTTGTTTGAAAGGAGTCATTATTGTGCAGACCTTACTTTCAGGTGTTGCCACTATGTTCTTCTACCGCACGACAAAACTTTTGGCCGGCAACGCACTCGCTCCTGCCCTCGCCACTTTTGTGCTGATTATATGGTATGATCTGCAACTGTTTCATGCCTTTATTATGACGGAGTCACTGTATGTCAGCCTGCTGATGTTTGCGTTCTACCTAATTGTGAAAGCGGACTCGGTGAGGCAGTCGCTTTGGGCAGTTCCGGTGCTGCTTTATGTGGCGCTGGTTCGGCCAAATGGTTTTATTGCATTGGTCGCCTATATGGCATACCTGATTACGATAGCTTATCTGGCAGCGCCTACTAAACAGGCCCGCCGGTTGCTCTTACTGGTCGTTCTTGTTGTGCCGCTTGCTTCCATCCTGGTTGTGGACCAGTACCTGCTGCAGTCTTTTACAGTAGTAGAAACCTATGAAAAAGGAGAGGTGATTTACCTGTATAAGGGCCTGTTGGTGCATTCAGATAAGCCCATCATCATGCCTCCAGAGCACGCCTCCCCGCTTACAAAGCTCTACCTTTTTGTACGCGACAATACCTCCTACTTTTTTCGGATGTCTGCCTTGCGGTTTCTGCTTTTCTGGGGAAATGTAAAGCCTTTCTTTTCAGTATTCCATAACACCATGATTGCGCTGCTTCTCTACCCCTTGTATTTGTTCGGAGCTATTGCGCTATTGAAAGACCGTATTCCGCTACCTATCAGGATATTTAGCGTGTTACTGGTGCTACAGCAGGCATTCATCACTACCATTACAAGCGAAAACGAAACCGGGCGCTTCCTGATGAGTATCGTGTTCATTGTTTTCGCCTTTGGAGCCACAGGAATAAGCTGGCAAATTGAAAAGTGGAAAACCGGAACCTCGCGATAGTTATACCTCCACCCCCAGCCGCTCCTTGAAACCGGCGTTGCCCTGTAAGCCACCGGTATGAATAGCCACAACGCGGCTGCCTTTGGGGAAGTAGCCTTGCCGAATCAAGTCGAAGAGACCGTACATCATTTTGCCGGTGTAGACTGGTTCCAGCGGGATATGGTACTGACTTTGAAAGGCCTGCATAAAAGTCAGCAGTTCCGGCTTTACTTTTGCGTAGCCGCCGAAGTGGTAGTCAGTAATAAGTTGCCAGTTGTGATAGGTTTGAACACTGTATTTGTAAATCAGCTGCTGTATTTCCTTTTGCAGAAAATCACCACCTTTTAGCGCCGAAAATGCCAGTACCTGCTTCTCCCCCGCCAGTCCTGCTATAATGCCTGCCACTGTGCCACCTGTTCCGGATGCGCAGCATATGTAGTCATAGTCAATGGCAATATCTTCTATGATTTCGGTGCAGCCTTTTACCGCTAAATTGTTAGTGCCTCCCTCTGGTAGTACATAAGGCTGATAGTACTGTTCCGACAGCTCCTGCAGAAAAGCAGGGTCATCTTTCTGCCGGTACTTTTCGCGGGACACATATTGCAGTTGCATGCCGCAGGAGGTGGCAAAGCGGAGTGTGGGGTTCAACGGCAGGTGCTCCTCTCCCCGGATAACACCGACTGTTTTGAAGCCGAACGCTTTGCCCGCTGCCGCTGTAGCCGCAATGTGGTTAGAGTAGGCACCGCCGAAGGTCAGCAGTGTGTGGTGTTGCAGCTGTTCTGCCTCCTGCAGGTTATATTTCAGCTTACGCCATTTATTGCCTGATATATCGGGGTGCAGCAAGTCCTCCCGCTTTATCCAAAGCGCTACCTGGTGTTCCTGCAGGAGTGAGTCTTTTAATTGTTGCAGTGGTGTTTCCATGTTTCAAAAAGAAGCCTCAGCGTTGGCTGAGGCTCTTATTTATTGTCTGAATCAGGATTTACAGGGTGAAAGAAGGATATTTAGGATTTGCCTCAATATGTGATTTATACCTCCCTCAACTTTCTAACTCTCTAACTTTCTAACTCCCAAACTCTCTAACTTTTCAACTCACTTACACTTTCTCTACTACAGGTACTTCTTTTGTTGGTTTCTTCTTCACACCGTAAGCAATGGCTCCTACTATCACCAGCAGCAACAGAATAGACGACACAAGTGAGACAGTGTTGCCCAGCGTATAAGCCTTTGGAGCAAACCTGAACTCGATGGTATGCTGCCCGGCAGGCACCTGCATCGCACGCAGCACATAGTTGGCACGGATGTGATCTACGGGCTGGCCGTCGAGGTAAGCCTGCCAGCCATCAGCATAGTATACTTCAGAGAACACCACCAGGCCTCCTTCCGCTGCCTGGTACTCATACTTCAGGTAATTTGGCTGGTACTCCACTAGTTCAATGTTGGCGTTATCAGCCGTAAAATTACGCTCCTCAACAGGGAACTTCGTTACGTCTACCACAGCGGTGGTGCCAGCATCAAACATAGTCAGGGCATCCAACTCTTCATCCGGCGACTGCACCGGGTTTACTTCCTCCACAAACCAGGCATTGCCCAAGGCACCCGGCACACGCTGCACCGGCTGTTTTGGATCACCTGTAATTGCGTAGCGCGTATTCAGCATGCGGTAAACTTCTAGGTTGTTACGTGCAATGTGGCGATCAATCAGGTCCTGGTAACGACGCAGCTTCGCACCGTGGTAACCTCCAATCGATTTGTGATAGTAAGAGGTGCGGGCTTCGTTGAATGGGTTCGGCAGGTTAATAACCCGGAAACTCAGGTCCTGGTCCTGCATAATCAACTGATCGACTGGCGTAGGCTGGAAGTAGTTGGCTACTACGTTTTGCTTAAAATCAGTATTGTTCAGGTAACGCTTGTCTACGCTCCACAAATCTACCAGCAGCAGTACACCAACACCTGCAATGGCCACAGTAGCAGAAAGCTTGTTCTTTACAAAGAAGTACAGTAAACCTACAGCTAACAGGATAAACGCAAAGGAACGGAAGGCATCGCTGCGCATCATGCTTTCGCGGTCGGCACGAATTGCATCAATAGGGAACTGGGCCTGCATCAGTTGCTGATCAGAGCCACCTACAAAGCTTGCTGTTCCGGCGAAAAGCCACACGAGCAAGCAAATTCCTGCTGTAATACCGCCTGAGATGAGGAGCTTCTTATCAAGCCCTTCTATGCGACCTCTTTCATTGATGAGTTTCCAGAGAGCCAGTATCGCGAGGAAGGGCATGGTAATCTGGGCAATAACCAAGGCCGAGGATACAGCTCTGAATTTGTTGTAGCCCGGGAAATAATCGAACATGAAGTAGTTAAAGGCTTCAAAGTTCTTTCCCCACGCCAGCATAAAGGAGAGTATGGTGCCGGCTACCAGCCAACTCACCCAGCGTTTGTTCACAATAAAAATGCCCAGTACAAACAGGAAGCATACAATGGCTCCCACGTATACAGGCCCACTGGTCATTGGCTGAGGGCCCCAGTAAATCGGCAAGCCCTGTTTCACGATCTGCTCTGCCTGCACCGGCGGCACGCCCATTCTGGTAAAGGCACTGTAGGTTTCTGAGTCTGTTTCTAAGGAAGCAGCACTGCTACCGCCGTAAAAGTCGGGGATAAGCAGGGTCATGGTTTCGCTGATGCCATAACTCCAGTTAAAGGCATACTCCCTGTCCAAGCCACTGCCAACACGCTCTCCGCTGTTTGGCTGTGTCAGTTCTGACTTGCCCCGAATGCTGTGCTCGCTGTATTCAGCAGTAGTGTACAGTCTTCCGAAGTTAACGCCCACAGCCAGTATAGCCGCTACTGCCAACACTAGTCCGCGCTTCAGAAGCTCTGCAAAGGTGCCGTGCTTGATGGCGTAGACTATCTCTACCACCGCAAAAACGATTATCAGCAGCAGCATGTAATACGTCATCTGCAGGTGGTTGAAGTGCAGGTTCATCGTCAGGCCTACGGCAAACAGCGCGGCTCCAATCCAGAGGTTGCGGCGCAGCGCGTAAATCAGGCCAGCCAGCACCATCGGGATGTAGGCAATTGTTAAGGACTTTGTATTATGGCCTGCCTCTAATATAATGATGTTGTAGGAGGTGAGGGAGAAGGCGATGGCGCCTACAATGGCCAGCCACGAGCTCATGCCCATAGCCACCAGCAGAATGTAAGCACAAATCAGTGTCGCAAAGATATTACCCGCCAGGGCTGGCAGGTTAAAAGTCAAAGCAGAGTGAATGTATCGGGACCAGTCGCCGGGGAAGTGCGTGTTGATCAGGTAGGCGGGCATACCGCTGAACATGGAGTTCGTCCAGAGCGCCTCTTCGCCAGTAGTCTCACGGTAATTCTGTATTTCTCTGGCGCTGCCCTGGAACTGCTGGATGTCGTTCTGCGCCAGGCCTTTGTCCTGAAAAAGAACCGGTGAGAAGTATACGGCCGTTAAAATCAGGAAAATAAGAACAGCGATGATGTGTGGTAAGGCATCCCGCTTAAAATCGAAGGAAGTGGTTGTCATAACTTTCAAAAACCTCAGAATAGAGGTTGAAAGATAACAGTTTTATTTCACTTCTTCATAATCGACATATTCCCCACCGTTGAAATCCTTCCGCTCCGGTTTCTCTGGAATATAGTCGATCTTCACGTTGCCCTTAGCTCTGCCGTTCTGCTGGCTGCCGTTACTGTGGGGGGCTTGTTGCTGGCGTTGCTGCTGGTGCATGTTAGAGTAAAAGAAGGTGCCGTTGCGCACTTTCTTCTTAATGAACATCCCCAACAGCCACCTGAACAACACTGGTGCAACCATACGGATGAAGAAAATAATGAGTAGTACGGTGAATATGAATTTGATCATGATAAAGCTCTCTTACGTAAGGTACATACTGCAAAAACAGTACCCATATTTACTTACAACTCCTCTGCCAAAACTTTGTTATATGCCTTTTTGGCGTAATGTCCGCAAAGATAGGAAGTATACCTTAAAATGCATTTGCGATCGGGTTAGTTCCTGGAAGAGATAACCAGTCATATCTTATTGTTCACAGAGCCTCATAAAGGCAGCGCCTTTGAAGACCAAGTTACAGCCTTTGAACCAGCGGCAACAAAAAGCCCCCTCATTGCTGAGGAGGCTTTGCATTTTGGTTTAGCTACTGGAGTTACTTACTTAAGTACAGGTTTCTTTCAGAGTATACCTGGGTGAAGTAATCGTCATCCAGGTCATCAATGAAGTAGATGGCCTCACCGGTTGATTTCATCTCCGGGCCAAGCTCCTTATTCACTTCCGGGAACTTGTTGTAAGAGAACACCGGCACTTTGATGGCATACCCGTGCTTGTAAGGGTTAAACTCAAAGTCCTTCACCTTCTTCTCGCCCAGCATAATCTTGGTGGCGTAGTTGATGTACGGCTCTCTGTACGCTTTCGCGATGAACGGGAATGTACGCGAAGCACGCGGGTTGGCCTCAATGATGTATACCGTTTCATTTTTGATGGCGAACTGGATGTTGATGACACCAACTGTTCGCAACGCTACCGCAATTTTCTTGGTATACTCTTCAATCTGGTTAAGCACGTTCTCGCTCAGGTCAAACGGAGGCAGCACTGCGTAAGAGTCGCCGGAGTGGATACCAGCTGGCTCAATGTGTTCCATAATACCGCAGATATGCACATCTTCACCGTCGCAGATAGCGTCGGCCTCTGCTTCAATGGCATTGTCGAGGAAATGGTCTAACAGCACCTTGTTACCTGGGTGGTCTTTCAGCAGGTCGATCACGTGGGCTTCCAGTTCCTTATTGTTTATCACAATTTTCATGTTCTGCCCACCCAGCACGTAGCTCGGGCGCACCAGCAGCGGAAACTTCAGATCCTTGCTCAGTTCCAGTGCCTCCTCAGCCGACTCAATAACAGCAAATGGCGGGTACGGAATACCTAGGTCACGCAGCAGTGAGGAGAAAGAGCCACGGTCTTCTGCCAGGTCCAGGGCCTGGTAGCTGGTCCCGAAGATTTTGATGCCAAAGCGATCCAGTTTCTCTGCCAGCTTCAGGGCTGTCTGTCCGCCTAACTGCACAATTACACCTTCGGGCTTTTCGTGCAGGATGATGTCGTAAATATGCTCCCAGAACACCGGCTCGAAGTACAGTTTATCAGAGATATCAAAATCTGTACTCACCGTTTCGGGGTTACAGTTGATCATAATGGTCTCGTAGCCGCACTCTCTCGCCGCCAGCACCCCATGCACACAGCTGTAGTCGAACTCGATGCCCTGCCCGATCCGATTAGGGCCGGAGCCAAGCACCACTACCTTCTTCTTGTCTGTTACGATGCTCTCGTTTTCGCCGTCGAAGGTGCTGTAGTAGTAAGGTGTGTTGGCCTCAAACTCAGCGGCGCAGGTATCCACCATTTTAAACACACGATTGATACCTAATTCAGTGCGTTTGGTGTGCACTTCACTTTCCTTGCAGCGCAGCAGGTGGGCAATCTGGCGGTCGGCATAGCCTTTCACCTTCGCTTCGCGCAGCAGGCCGGCTGGTATGTTGGCTAAGTTATACTTGCCAATTTCCTTCTCCATCACGTCCAGTTCCTCAATCTGGGCCAGGAACCACGGATCGATCTTCGTGAGGTTGTAAATGGTGCTGGTCGGGATACCGATGCGCATGGCATCTTTGATGCTGAACAGGCGGTTCCAGCTGGGGTTCTTCAGGCTGTCGATCAGCTCGTCGTAGCCTGTTTTCTCTTTGCCGTCGGCGCCTATACCGTTGCGTTTGATTTCAAGGCTCTGGCAGGCTTTCTGCAGCGCCTCCTGAAAGGTACGGCCAATACCCATCACCTCGCCCACAGACTTCATCTGCAGCCCCAGCGTTCGGTTCACGCCCGGGAACTTATCGAAGTTCCAACGTGGTATCTTCACAATCACGTAGTCCAGCGCCGGCTCAAAGTAGGCGGACGTGGTCTTTGTGATGGCATTTTTCAGTTCATCCAGGTTATAACCGATAGCCAGCTTTGCAGCCACCTTCGCGATAGGATAACCAGTGGCTTTGGAAGCAAGGGCAGAAGAACGGGAAACGCGGGGGTTAATCTCAATCGCGATGATGCTATCATCATCCGGGCTCACAGAGAACTGCACGTTACAGCCGCCTGCAAACTGCCCGATGCCGTTCATCATTTTGATGGCCAGGTCGCGCATGTGCTGGTACACCGTGTCCGGCAGTGTCATGGCCGGGGCCACCGTAATGGAGTCTCCAGTGTGCACGCCCATCGGGTCAAAGTTCTCGATGGAGCAGATAATGATGACGTTGCCGATGTTATCGCGCAGCAGTTCGAGCTCGTATTCTTTCCAGCCAAGTATGCTTTTCTCAACCAGCACCTCGTGCGTGGGAGAAGCATGCAGGCCACGGGTAAGAGCCGCGTCAAACTCCTCCGCCGTATGCACAAAGCCACCACCGTAGCCGCCTAATGTAAAAGACGGTCGGATTACGAGCGGAAATCCTATCTCCTGAGCAATTTCTTTCCCTTCGAGGAAGGAGGTGGCCGTTTCGCCCTGGCAAACATTGACGCCAAGCTCTATCATTTTCAGCCGGAACTGCTCCCGGTCCTCCGTCGTCTCGATGGCTTTGATATCCACACCGATGATGCGCACGCCGTACTTTTTCCAGATACCGGCTTTATCACAATCAATGGCAAGATTCAATGCTGTCTGGCCGCCCATCGTTGGCAGCACCGCATCGATTTTATGCTTTTCTAATATCTGAACGATATACTTCTTCTCCAGCGGCTTGAGATACACATGGTCCGCCGTCACCGGGTCCGTCATAATCGTGGCCGGGTTGGAGTTGATGAGTATCACTTCTATCCCCTCCTCGCGTAGCGAGCGGGCGGCCTGGGAGCCGGCGTAATCGAATTCACAGGCCTGGCCGATGATGATGGGACCAGAACCAATAATAAGAACGGATTTAATACTGGTGTCTTTAGGCATTTGGATTGGTATGTATAAATTGCCCAAAGTTAAGGCTAAAAGTTATAGGAGGCAAAGTAAAAATGTGTTGATTTGAAATTAGTCAAATTATATGGCCGTTTTTTAACGCTCTGGCACATTTTAGTATCAAAACATATTTATTCCTTACGGAACCTCCACTTTCGGCGCTATCAGAATGCTGCAGTAGTATTTATACTTTGAGTTGGGGTTATAAGCAATACCGATGCCGATGTGCGTAGCGGGTGTACTTTCCTCGTTCAGGCTGAGCAGGTGCTTGCGGTGGCCCAGGGAAGGCACACCCTGGTCCTCTATCAGCTGCTGCACAAACACCAGCGGGCTTTCTGTGTTTGCCGCAATGGACTCTACGTTGTTAGCGCGGGCTTCTTTCGAGTAATAAGACGGAAGCGGGTAGTTTACCTGCCACAGGTAATAATTCAAACCCTTGCCTTTTTTATCTATATGGCCGAAGTAGTTGTGCCTGGCCATGTCCTCGGCTTTCTGCTGGGCCAGCTTTGCCAGTGCGTCGTCCCAGGTAAAGGGGGCGCGTGGTGATATTTTAGCCAGTGCCGGCAGCTTATACTTCTGGGCGTACAGCTTCGGGTTTTGCCGCACAGCGTTCAGTTCTTCAAAATTTGCTTTAGCAGCAGACTTCAGGCTCTCATCTGCCCGCTGTACCTGTGGCATCAAAAAGACCAGCCACAACAGCGCATACTTCATCAACATCATAAGTCTCTCTTTTACACTTCTCTTAACGCTGAATGGAAGTATTAATTGAGTGGTAGCAAACAAACCTGCCCGTATGCGTAAACTATACTATAACCATACATTTTTCAGCCATGACACCAAAAGACGACAATATCATCACCAACTCAGACGAAAGCAAGCGCCTGCCGGACGAGAACCCCGAACCGCTAACAGGCATGAAGAAAGAAGAAACAGATATTGAGGAGAGAGGCTTTGAGGGCAAAGAAGAAGGGGGTAACGCAGCCGCCAAAAACGAGGAGGATACCCGTAAGTTGGACGGTAGCAACGCCAATACGCTCCGCACTAAATAAGACACTTTAAATACCTGCCTGCTCATGCATAAGCCCCGGCTAAAGAAAATTCTTTAGCCGGGGCTTATGCATGAGCAGGCACAGCGCTATAATCCTGCCGTTTAAAGCGGCAGCTATCCCAAAGCCTGCTTTTTTATGCTTGAAACATCACTTTAAATGAGTAAAAGTATTTGTTATTAAGAATGTTATTAGTAATATTAGAATATGTAAATACCTCTTAATGCCGCCGGTTATGGTCTTGTTTGACACTGAGTATATACATTTAGAATATTACGCGGCACACCACGTTTTGGTAAGCCAGTGGTACGGCGGGTGTAGCAGCCAGCAATACCGAGCAGCTGTTACCATTACGTCTCAATATATCAAAGACTTACGCATCCCGTTCGCTATCTCTGACAGGCGCCTACTCCCCCCGCTCCCCTGGGAGGACATTCAATGGACTGCTCAGGATTTCCTCCCGGAATTCTGCCAGCTTCCGCTCAAGCGCTTTGCCGCCATCAACTCCTTCGACGAAGTAGCGGCAGAACAGCTGGTTCATTTCCTGAATAGTAAGCAGTATCCCCTCCCTTTTGAGGCGCAGGTGTTCGAAGACCTGACCTCTGCCTATGAATGGCTGCTATCCGTAGAAGCATAGCTGCTTTACTTTGCTTCCGATGCCTCCTGCTGTATGCGCTCCAGAGTTTCGGTCAGTTGGTCGTATGGCTGATAACCCTGTGCCACCAGGTATAGCTTTTCTCCAGCCTCGCACACCACTGCAGGAAACCCGCTGATGCCCCATTTCTCTACCAGCTCAAACTCCTGTCGGGCCATGTCAGTATAATCTTTGTCTGTAAACTTCTTTTTGAAATCCTCCTCACTGGCGCCAAACTGCCTTACCACAGGCAGGTAGGTTTCTACCTCGTTCAGGTCTTTCCCCTCTACAAAGTGCACGTTCTGAATGGCAGCTGCCAGAAGTACCTGCTGCTCCGGAAACTGCTCCTTTAGTATCAGCAGGGCAATGGCAGGTGGTTCTGAATTGGTGATGTAGGTGCCTTTGTCCAGGATGTTTTCATGATAGGCCTGCGTTTGCTTTACGCCAGTTACCTGCTCCAGCTGCTTTGATGCTTGCCGGATATAGTTGGACATGCCGCTGATGGGCTGAACGTTACTGCCCCGTACCATACCGCCGCTCAGTACCACAAAGTTATAGTCTTGCCGGTGCGCTTTATACAGTTGCAGTATGACAGGGCTCATGCCATAACACCAGCCGCACAAGGCATCCTGAATATACAGTAGTGTTGCTTTCTTCACTTTATTTACTTTTTAAAAGGTGGTAAACCCTTAAACCTCCACCAGCGCCGAAGGTTTCGGCACAATTTCCAAAACAAAAGAAGGAGATACAAACAGCCATTCTCATCTTTCTGAAAAGCAGTACTGCCATTTGAAACGAATGCTGGTGTTGCTTTTCAGAAAAAGTAAAGCCACATTACATTTATACTATAGTGATTAATATGATGCCACAACTTATGCTGGCTTACGCCAATTAACGCTGCCATGCTCTACGCTATCCTAAAACTAATCTATAAGACGGGACTACAGGTGTTTTTCCACAGGTTTGAGGTACGCAACCACCACCTGATGCCTGACGAGGGGCCACTGTTAGTAGTTTCGAACCACCCGAACACATTTATGGACCCGATTGTGACAGCCTCGCTGCTGCGCCAGCCGGTATACTTTATTGCCAAAAGCACGGTGTTCGGCTCCGGGTTTCAGAGCTGGATGCTGCGCCAGATGCACCTGATTCCGATTCACCGCCGCGAGGACAACCCAGACCAGGCTGTAAGCAACGAAGAAGCCTTTGCCGCCAGCTTTGAGGCACTTCAGCGAAAGAAGACGCTGCTCATTTTCCCAGAAGGGAACAGCTTTAACCAGCGACGCCTGCGCAAGATAAAGACAGGCACGGCTCGCATAGCCCTGGGCGCTGAATCGGATGCTAACTATCGTTTAGGCATAAAGATATTGCCGGTAGGCCTCAACTATGCTGCCCCCACCCGCTTCCGGAGCGATGTGTTTGTTAACATAGGAGAGCCCATTATAGTAGCCGATTATGCCGCAGCCTTTCAGCAGGATGGGCAGGCGGCTGTACTGGCCCTGACAGAGGAGATCAGGCAGCGATTGGAGAGCCTCATCATCCACACCCCGACTGATGAGGAAGACGAGCTGGCCCGGCAGGTAGAGGCAATCTATAAAGAGCAGCTGGCAGCGGCTGCCCCTCCCGATGTACCAGCTCACGAACAGGATTTCCTGCTCACCAAAGCCATCGTGAAAAGCATCGGGTACTTCAGCCAGACAGCACCTGCCCGTGTACTGGCGCTAAAACAGAAGCTGAATAACTATATGCTGCAGCTGAAGCGCCTGCGCCTGCAGGATGCTGTGATGGGAAAGCAAAGCACCACCATACTGCAGCAAAGCCTGCTGAGCCTGCTTTACCTCGTCATGGGCTTCCCGGCATACCTCTATGGCTTGCTGCACAACTACATCCCCTATATTATTCCATCTAGGGTAGCCAGAGCCGTAACAAAGGAAGAAGAATGGTATGCGCCCATTATGCTGACGGTGGGCATTTTCACGTTTCCGTTATTTTACTTGATAGCAGGCTGGCTGGTAGTGGACCTATTGGACCTGACATGGCCATGGGCGCTTCTTTATTTCCTGAGCCTGCCCCTGAGCGGATTTTTTACCCTGCACTACTGGAAAACCTTACAGCACACACAGGAGCATTGGCTGCTGTTCCGGTTATTTACAAAGCGGCAGGACCTGATATCAGACTTAAGGCAGCAGCGGCAGGAGATTATAGCTGAGTTGGAAGGTGCTAAACAGGATTACCTGGAGGAGTCAAATATACTTTTAAAAGGCAAAGACTCATCATAATCCGCATCATTGTACTACTTATGGGTCGCTACTGTTCCTCCTCTTAACAATTTACTACTACTGTTGGCCTTGTAAATAGCTACAATCCCTTAATAATAAGTATTTATTGTACAAAATCCTGTCCTGCTTTCCTAAGAGTTCGTAAAAGCATATCTGAAGTTCAACAACTTAAGCAAGTTAACTTTTGAGCAAACAACAAAACTAAGGCTATGAAAAAGACATTCTTAAATATTTGTGCATCAACATTTGTGGTAGCAGGCTTATTGTCCAGCTGCACAACTACTGACACAACCACTGACGGTGTAGATACCACTGATGATTATGGCACGACGGCTGGTACAACAACTGGAACGATGACCACTGGCACTACCACAGTTGGCACAACAACTACTGGTGTAACAACAGGAACAACTACCACCGGCACGACCACTGGTGTGACAACAGGAACAACCACAGGTATGACGACTGGTACTACTACTGGAATGACAACTGGTACTACTACCGGTGTTACTACAGGTGTGACGACTGGTACTACTACCGGTACAACCACAGGTGTGACTACAGGAACGACTACCGGAATAACTACTGGTACAACAACAGGTGTTACTACAGGCACCACAACTGGTGTGACGACTGGTACTACTACCGGCACAACTGTAGGTACTACTACCGGCACAACTGTAGGTACTACGACCGGTACAACTGTAGGTACTACGACCAGTACAACCGTAGGTACTACTACTGTAGGAACAACTACTGTAGGGACAACAACTGCGGGTACCACAACTATGTAGTAGTGTGGCTATATGCAATATTTAACATGACATAAAAGCAAAAAGGCAAACACCATCAGGTCTTTGCCTTTTTGCTTTTAAACACTCTAGCATCGTAACGGATGAAGTACCTTGCTCTATATTTTCGTAAAGTTTTCACGGTGGACCTGCGTGCGCTGGCTATCATGCGGATTTGGCTGGCAGGTATTATCCTCATCGATCTTGCTATCAGAGCAACTGACCTGGAGGCACATTACTCCAACATGGGTGTGCTGCCACTGCATGTGCTGCACCAGCACCTGTGGCTGCCTCAGTTATTTTCTTTCCACATTATGAGTGGCTTGTGGCAGTTTCAGGCGGTACTGTTTGCCATAGCTGCTGTATTTGCCTTTTGCCTGCTGATAGGTTATAAAACAAGATTTGCAACTATAGCTAGCTGGCTCCTGCTGTTATCGCTGCAGAACCGGAACCTCGTGATAGGGCAGGGCGGAGATGACCTCCTTCGGATGCTCCTTTTCTGGGGTATATTTCTGCCTTGGGGCAGATTATATTCATACGATGCGACCAGGAAAGGTCAGCATCTTTCCCGTCCCTCCTCTGATACAACCTATTTTAGCGCCGCCACAGCAGCATATATCCTGCAGGTTGGGTTGGTTTACTTTAGCACCGCTTTACTTAAAAACTCTCCGGAGTGGCACACAGACGGCACAGCTCTCTATTATGCTCTGAGCCTGGACCAGATTCTGATGCCCGTGGGCAGACTCATTTATCCTTACCCGGAACTGCTGCGGGTGTTAACACTTTCTGCCTACTACACAGAGCTGTTACTACCCTTCCTGTTGCTCATCCCGGTTTACACTAACTTCTTCAGGATGGTGGTGGTAGGCGTATTGGTGAGCTTCCATGTTGGCATTAGCCTGACGCTGTTTGTCGGTTTGTTCTACCTCATCAACATTGCCTCTGTGGCTGGACTTCTTCCTCCTCCTGCTATGGATTGGATAGACAGGCGGCTTCTTTCCTCTTTCAGAAGGCCTAATACCGGCCATTTCAAAAAAGTATTTAAACGGCTCCGGCAGCCCGCCCTGCTGAGTATACAGGTAAAATTGAACCGCCCCCTGGTGCCAGTGCACTTGCTACCACAGCTCCGCAACGGTTTTGTTTCCGCAACACTGCTCTACTGCATCTGGTGGAACCTGAGCGGAACACACCTGCCGATACACAAGCTACCGAACAACAGCAGGTGGTTTGGCTATCTCCTGCGCCTGGACCAGCACTGGGGAATGTTTGCGCCGATTGTTTTCCGGGATGATGGCTGGTATATACTGGAAGGGCAAACAGCTACCGGCAAAGCCATTGACCTGAACCAACAGGGGAAGGAGGTAGACGATGTGAAGCCGGCCTCAGTCATGTCGCTGTTTAAGAACGACCGCTGGCGCAAGTACTCCGAGAACTATCTGTTTGTAAGCAACGCATATTTGCGTCCCTACTACTGTAACTACCTGATGCGCCGCTGGAACGAAAATCATCCAACGCAGCCAATTACGCAACTGCAGGTGGTATACATGAAAGAGCCTTCTCTACCAGATTACCAGGTGCCCATTCCCACGCGGGAAGTGCTTTGCATCTGTGCCAATGAGCCTGAAAGGTAGCCGGCGCAAGTGGTGCTTACTATCGAATTCTCTCTTTTCATCGTAAACAAGAAAACTATTCAGAAAACTAAAAACAGAAATTCTATGAAAAAGACATATGCTTTTATAGTGGCAGGAACTATGCTGATGAGCGGAGGTTTGATAAGCTGCACCGGCGAAAACACTACCGGCGTGGACACCGAAACTACTAACAACGAAGTGGACGGCCGCCTGAATGACCCGGAAGGCGGTGCTATAACGGAAGATAACATTAGCCCGCTGGACACGGCAAACAACCCTGGTGCTGACACCACCCTTGATTCTACCACTCCCCGCACTACTACACCTGCAACCGACAATGGCTTCTAGCAGAGTATAGTTATAGAAAATGCAAAGGGAGACACGAAATTGTGTCTCCCTTTGCATTTTTAAAGCGATGGCTTACGATTCGTCACTTAGGGCATGTCCTACGGCAGCGGCCACTAAACCACCCAGCAGATAGTACCCAACAGCCATGACCTGTGTTCTGGTTGTTTTGTTGCTTGGCTCTTCGCCCAGCCCCAGCGGCCCCGGCAGTAGTACTGCTCCTGCTCCGGCAGCAGCGCCTAATACAGCCCCGCGCCACCAGGCATCTTTGCCCGTGCCAGCCAGACTATAGTATAACGAATTAGAAACTATATCGCCTGCCAGAGCCCAAGTGTGCAGTTCATCCTTGTCCTGCGGGGGCTCCATATCTGCTTTCTGCATCAATTCAGAGATAGAGCGCATGCCCAGCACGTCCATGCGCGGGGCATCAGGCATCATCCTTCTCAGAGTTTCGTGCACTACCGTCACGACACAGGCACCTGCAAGGCCACCTGCAAAAGCTTTAATCATATTGTTCATTTTCTTCGGATTTATAGGTTTCTACTTTGGCTGCTTTACCCGTTATAGCCTTCTGCCGTCCATAAGGTTTCAGTTAGTGCTACTTCAGCACTTTTATCAAATCGGCTATCACTACGTCCTCTCCCTCCTTACGGGCATCTGTCGGGCTGTCGAACACCACCAGTACGTGCTCTTCATCAAAAACTGCAAGTCCTTCCGCTTTGTCTTTGCCAGATTGTTCATTTCTGCCATGCGGAACTTCTGCCAGGTGCTCCAGTTCGTTATTATGCACCATGGCCTCCTCCTCGTTCAGGAGCGCACCAGGCCATCGGTAAATAGCTATTACGCCATCCAGGTCCATAGTAGGGCCAGCCAGAATATAGATATCATCCCCGCAGGCGCGGAGTTCCCGTATGCCCTTGCCCCGCAGGTTCAGGAAGTGCTTTTTATACGGTCGGTTCTTCGTCAACTGCTTCAGGTGGAGCATGCCCTTTTCGTCTTCCTCCGTCTCTATCTCCAGAATCATAGCCCAGCCTCTGAGTACAGGCCCACGCAGGCCAATAAAGATGCGCTTACCACTGATTGTTAGTCCCTCCACATCAAAACCATTGTCTTTACCGGGTATGCGCATAAAAGGTGCAATGTGCTCATCGTGCTTTAGCACCTCCGTCAGAATGCTGCTGTCGCTGTCGCCGTGCAGTTGTGCCGCCCGCAGCATATGCCCCGGCTGTTCGGGGTCTTCACACTCTTTATGCAGCACGTAGTCTCCGGATGCTTTATCAATTAAGATAGGGATACGTGCCAGCAGGTACCGGTTAGGGTCGTTTTTCACCTTCGACAGGCGCTTCATCTGGTCTTCTATAGTATCGTGCCGGCGGGGCTTCTTACGCTTTAAACTGTGCGAGCCAACAATCCAGAGGTAGTTATCACCCATACCCATTCCTTCTATATCAATCTCGCTGTTGCCGGCGTCAGGCAGGTCGAGGTAGTTTGTCAGGTCAAAAGATTGGTGCCCGCCAAAGGAGCCATTATCGGAGAGGGAGAGGCGCTCAATGTTTGTGCTCTCATCACAACTTAGCCATAGATTATTCTCTGTCCGCAGCACAGTGGACAGGCCATCACGCACATGCTTCCCTTTAGGATTGATACATTGCTGCGGGTCAAACTGAAGCATTATTTTGTTAGTCATCAGCTTTTTTAAATTTATTTGAACGTAAACCTTTGTACGTAGCAGGCCTCCATCGGTATTTACAGATTTGCTGGCTGATAGCTTGCCGACCTGATGCAACCTAAAATAATTTTAGGTAAGACCGATCTTCCAAATTAAAAGAGCCGGACTAACAAGCCCGGCTCTTTTTGATTTAGTTGTCGCTTCTTATTGGGCGGCAACAAGATTATTTTACTCTTGCATCTACAGAAGAGCTTCCGGTTCTGGAAGAATTACTGCCGGAAGAACTACGGTTAGTAGCGTTATCATTCGAATTACTGCCTTTGTTTTCGTTCATCTTCTGCTGGGCAGTAGACGCAAGCTCGTTGGCTTTATTCTTAATTTTCTCTTTGTTTGCCTTAGACGTCAGTTTACTGGCTTTGTTCTTGAGCTTCTCTTTGTTTCCAGAATTCATTGCAATCCAACCTGCTCCCAGGGCAAGAATAGAACCACCCACTATTTTCTGAGTAGTTGTAAGGCCGTTGATTTTTTTAGCAATCGGGCCTGAGTACTGCTGCAGCTTGTTCTGAATGCTCTTCATGCTGTCCTTGCCTGATGTTGCCTGCTGGTTGCTTCTGCCCTGTGTAGACTGATTGCTGTTTGTGCTGCCTGATGCAGAGGCCCCTTGGTTAGATGTGTTGTTATTATTCTGCGCTGATTTATTATTCGAGTTGTTTTCCATGGTTTTAGTCATATTAAAGTTTAGTACAATTTAAGCACCCCTGGCATAGGTTTCGGATCATTCCGGTTTTTGCCAGGAGCCTAAATTAGTTTATCGTGTGTTTCCAGATATAGTTACACCCGGCGCTGAATTTTTGCCTTTCTGCAGCTTCGTTTACTTCATTTTGCATACTATACCAGCTGTCGTTGTTTTCAGTAATTGCATCAGGATAATTCAATATTCAGCTCCATACTGTTTAGAGTTCCATGGCTGCCAACCTGGCAAGTTGCTCCTGTGTCTCCTCCCAGTCTTCTATCTCCTTTTTCTGATGCGGCGCACGGGCTTTTTTGTAGAATTGCAGCAGATGCGTTTGTAGAGCAGGGGTCACGTGTTTGAACCCGGTATCTGCTAATTCTTCCAGCAGCTCAGCATAGGTTTCGTCTGTTAACTCATATTGCCCTGGCGCTATGGGCTTACCTGTATCCAGCTGCATATTCTCCAGAGTATGCTCTCCCTGCCCCCCTTGGTTTAACATGATGATATAATTATCTACTGTCGTGTTGAAGCTTTTCAGAAACAATTCCTCTGCCTCCGGAGTTGGTGGCTTGAAAGCAAGGGGGCGAAGCGGACCAATTTTAGGAAGCATTCTTATGATACAAGACAATATGCGGGTAAAAAACCCTGGCCGCTCGTAATCCCCTCCCCAATTCTCATGATACTTCGCCCTGCTCATGCGGTAGACGAACTTCCGGCGGGTTACTCCTGGCTGCGCCTCCTGTATGTCAGACTTTTTTGCCTGCCAGGCAGCTTTCGTGAGCCTGGGAAATAAGTTCCGGACGGTATAGCGGTAACTCCCGATGGCCAGCGGCAAATCCAGGAACACCTTGTTCAGTTCCAGCCCATATGTTTCCACAAAAGCCTGCTTCAGCACTTCTTCTGACACTTCAAACCCAATAAAATTCATGTATGCCTCCGGCGCAAAACCGCCCCGGGCAACCTGCAGTACATCAAAGCCGAATTCTGTTTTAATGTGAGCAATTGGATTCTCCTCGTACGTCACCGTATCGCCATGCTCCTCGCGGACTTCCGGATAAACCAGAGCCACTGCCTGGTTGGTGCCAATGGGGTGCCCGTAAATGTCTGCATTAAAGTGGGCCATAGTGCCCAGCGCGAAAGCATACTCATTTAAAGTTTCGGAGGCCTTTACCATGTTGAGCACAAAGTCGCCGCTGCGTACATAGTGGGTCAGGTTAGTAAAGAAGACACTGCCAAAGGGGTAATAGCCCATATCCTGCACAATAGAGCCGCCATAGGCAAAAGCATGCGCCTTCTGCAGTTCTTCTTCGGTGGCATCAGGAAACCTTCGCAGCAGGAGCGGCTTCAGGCTTTTCTCCCAGGCCGCATCAATTACTGCTTGATGCGCTAGGATGCCATAGCTATTAGCCGCAGGTGCAGTGGTTAACAGCATACAAAACGTGAGGGCGAGGCAGAAAAGCCTTTTATATATTTTTATATCCATATAGTATATATGACATATACGCTTCTCCTGCAAAAAGGTGTGGATTTAAAGGCTGTTCCTCATAGTATGCCTCTTCTTCCGGTACAGCATTACTTCCACCAGGCTGATACCCACCAGTAACCACAGTGCACCTAACAGGAAACCTGCCAATACATCGGACAGATAGTGTACCCCTAAATAAATCCGGCTGAAGCCTACCAGCAGAATCAGAATTGCCGCCAGCCAAAGCAGCAGTTGCCGCTGCGCATGCGTGTGGTAATGCCGGTACAGGAAGTAGGCCAGTATGCCATACAGCGCAATTGCTGTGGTGGCATGGCCACTCGGGAAAGAAAAGTGTTCTACAACATAATAGGCCACATCAGCGGGGCGCTCCCGGCTAATAAGGGTTTTGCCATACCTAGTAGAGAGCCCCACCCCGGCAAGCGTCAGCCAGAAAGCCAACAGCGCCACATAATTTCTGCGGTAAAGGAAAACAGCTGATACAACGCCACCTACCAGGAATACAGCCTCCCGCTCACCAAGTTGGGTGAATGTATAGAATACTATACTCAAGGCATCGGTGCGTGCATTGTAAAGCAGGAAGGTAAATTCTCTATCGACAGTCACGATCCAATCCATCTCTAGAACACTCTCGGTGAGGTGCGACAGAAGCACCATGTTCACCCCAAACGCCAACAGCACGAGCGTAAGCGGCAGCCCGACAAATACCTTCGTATTGAAACGGTTCACAACAAACTGCGACAGTTCAGGATAACGTTGCCGGAGCCGCAGCATAACAGGCTGATGCTTTAGCCAGACAACGGCTTGCTTGACATGACCGGTCAGGACGTTCTTCATAAGAATATATTGCTAACCGTATACGCAGGCTCTCCGGTTTGTTTGCTGATATTCTCTCTTGCCTATCTCATAGTAGCCGTACACCCCAAAAAAGAGCATCTCCACAACCTTGGCTACCTATATAAAGTACATATTTATATGAAGGGTAAAGATAACGTGTTTGACAAGATAATGCTCGTAATAGGGGTTCTCCTGCTGATACTATTCTGGGTACAGTTCCCTGCTATGCCCACAGTAGAGCAGCAACACTATGCCTCCTACATGACGCCTGCTGAAGAGACTAGTTCAACGTCTAAATGGACTTATTTAAAACCAGATAAGGCATTTTCTCCGGAAGAAGTAATCAGTATACAACTGCGTGCCCTGCAACAAAACGATCAAAGCGACAGTGGTGTTATCACGATGTTCAACTTTTCATCTCCAAAGAATAAACTACACATCGGCCCTCTCAACCACTTTCGTGTCCTCGTCCGGGACCCCGCGTACCGATCCATGTTAAACTTTAAAAATTACAAAACTGGCCAGCTAGTGGTTACTGACAACACAGCTTATCAGCTTGTCGTGATTGATAGCCGGGACGGTCGGGAGGAGGTATACATGTTTATACTTTCAAAACAGCGCAGGGGAAGCTACAAAGGCTGCTGGATGACCGAAGGCATTGCCCGCATGGAGCCAGGTGCAGAAATAAGCTTGATATAAGAAAATCGCGTTATCTACTTCAGGCTGCTTCTCAGCAGAGCATCATTCTACCTGTGCCCGAGTAAGAAAATTAGGAAGTCTTTCTTATTCATTGTATGCACATTTAGTTTGACTCTCCTAACTTTCTAACTCCCCAACTCTTCCAGGTTCAGCTCCATTTTAATATCGGCCCGCTGGTAGATGCTGGGTGGCATCGGCACTTCCACAAAACCAAGGCGGGTATAGAGGCTGAGGGCAGTGGTGAGTCTTCGGTTTGAAACCAGGTAGATTTTGCGGGCACCGGCTTTTCTTCCTCTCTCAATAATCCGCTCGCCTAAGAGCCTGCCAATATGAAGCCCCTGGGCCCGAGGCGTTACAGCCATCTTGGCCATTTCGTATACCCCTTCCTCTTCTTTCAGCAAGGCACAGGCACCAACAGGTTCTCCATGAAACAGCGCCATCAGGATGTGCCCTCCTTTGTTGATGATGTAATTCTGTGGATCACCCAGCGACTCCTCGTCGGCCTCCTCCATCACAAAGTACTTCGAAATCCACTCGTGATTCAGGTCATAGAACGCCTTTGCGTAGAAGGGGTTGAAATCTACAATCTGGATGGACGACGGCATAGTATAGTGCTGTGGCATTGTGGTAGCTGTTTAAGGTTTAACTGCAAATTTAACAGTTGGCTTTAAGCTTTCTAAATGCTCCTGCACATACAGAACTGCCATTCCCGTAGGCTGGCATCAACTTATAAGCGGAGGAGGCGTAGACACATGTTACCAAAATTCAAGATTACCCTAAGCTAAACCAGGCAATTACCGCTTTACTTTTTACAGGTGCTCACATAATGGGTTCATCCATTTATGGGGCAAAATGATAAAACCGTTCTTCAAAGATAATTCTGTTTTGCAGTATGGAATCTACTGTTCCGCTTTGGTTACAGCTAAGCTATACCTTGTTTGTGCTGGTACTTATACCTGTATACTGGAAGCGGTATGGGCCAGCCAACTTTCTTTGGTTTTCGGATATAACGCTCTTTTCAGTAGGTATTGCCCTCTGGACCGGAAGCAAATTACTAGTAAGTATGATGGCTGTAGGGGTGCTGGCGCTGGAACTCATGTGGTGTCTGGATTACTTCGGGCGGTTATTCACAGGCAAGCAACTGGTAGGGCTAAGTGATTATATGTTTGACGAAGAGAAAAGCTTGTTTTTGCGGGGCCTGTCTCTTTTCCATGTGTTTCTGCCCGCCATTATTATCTGGCTGCTGATAGAGTGGGGATATGACACAGACGCCATCTACTGGCAAACAGCCCTAACGTGGGTGGTGCTGCCAGTTACTTATTTAGTGACAGACCCGAAGGAGAACATTAACTGGGTTTTTGGCCCTGGCAGTAAACCGCAAAAGACCATTCCGAAAGGTTTATACCTTGTATGCGTGATGCTTATCTGGGCAACAGCCGTTATCCTGCCTTCTCATTTTCTGCTGAAATGGATTTTTAACTAAGGCGTTTACGCAGGCAAGGAAATGTTCAAACGCATCAAAACAGGAAAAGCGGGTGGCACCCGCTTTTCCTGTTTTAGTTTGCTGCTTATATCTGCGCGATGCCGACTTCAGGCACTTTCACTTTTTCTTTTCTATCAAGTCCTGAGACAACTTCAATGTTTATACCATCTGAAAGCCCGGTCTTGATTATGCGTTTCTCAAATTTCTGAGGAGCCGTTTCTACCTCCACATAAGGTTGTTCCTTGTCAAACTGCAGCATGCTTTCTTTGATGGCAATTACTTTATCGCGCTTGTCTAGCACAATGTCGGCGTTGGCACTGTAGCCCGCCCTTATAAAGTCTTTTTCATCCAGCACCACCTGAGCTCGTATAGGGAATTTGATGGAGCCTTCCTCGTCCACACCTTTCGGAGCGATATATTCCAGTTTTGCATTAAACACGCGGCCTTCGATGGCGCCGATGGTTAGCAGCAGGTCCATGTTCTCTTTCAGTTTGCCCACTTCCGATTCGTCAATTTTACCTTCAAAGATAAGGCTGCGCATATCGGCCACGGTGGCAATGGTAGTGCCTTCGTTAAAGTTGTTGCGCTCGATAATGGACGTACCCACCTTTACCGGCACATCCAGCAGCATACCGTCTATAGTGGAGTACACTAAGTTAGATGATTCCTGGCCTTTTTTGCGGGAGGAGCCTTCGCGCACCAACTGCAGGTTGTTTTCTGCCGCCTGCATCGCTTCCTGCTTCAGGGCGAAGTCTGCTTTGTATTTGCGGTACTCTTGCTCTGGCACTACTTTCTGCTCATATAGCTTATCGTATCGCGCCAGCTCACGCTCCGCCTCCTGAAAATTCAGTTTAGCCGTCTGCAGCTGTGTTTCAGCGTTGTTCACACTCACAATGTTGGGTACTATCCTGATCTTAGCCAGCAGTTGTCCCTTCTTTACAACCTGTCCGGCCTCCACGTGCAGTTCCTCCACAGTGCCTGACACCTGCGACTTTACCTGCACCTCGCGGCGCGGCACGATAGAGCCGGTGGCAACGGTCTTCTTCACAATGGCTGTCTCAAACGGCGTCTCTGTTTTGTATACCACAGGGTCCGTGTTCGCTTTGTTGTAGAAGTAATAGCCCAACCAAACAGATAGGCCTAAAAAAACTAAGACAAAAACGCCAAGCAATACCTTTTTCATAGAATGCAATATTTAATGTTTCGTTGTTGCATAATAGTTTATTCGTACTCAAACTCATCCCTCTATCTTTGTGAAATTATCTTGCTTGAATTGAGGCTAAGCTGTTGCGGCTTGCCCACAAGATCCTTTCAGGATGACAACGGGGAGAAATTCCCAATCTTTGCCTACTCGTCGCGCAGAGCTACTACTGGGTTCACGCGGGCAGCTTTGGTGGCAGGTATTAACCCGGCCAGGGCACCGGTGAAAACCAGCAGCACCGTAGCCGTAACGGCTATACCTAAGTTTACCTCCGGAATACCGAAGAAGCCCGCCTGTACATCAAACTTGCGCATGAAATACTCTATTAATGCGATAATGCCTGTGCCTGTCAATAGCCCCATATAACCGGCCATGCCTGTTATCACGATTGACTCCTGAATGATTAAGCTGATGATGGACCATGGTGTGGCGCCCAATGCTTTCCGCACCCCGATTTCCTTTGTCCGCTCCTTCACCACAATCAGCATAATATTGCCTACACCTATAATGCCCGCGAGGATGGTGCCGATACTTACGAGCCAGCTAAACCCGGCAATGCCGGCAAACAGCCCTTGCACATCCTGAAACTCTTTCTCCACGTTTGCGGAACCGAATGCTTTCAGGTCTTCAGGGGCAACATTATGGCGCTGCATCAGCAGGGCCTTCACTTTATCTTCTATCACAACGGCAGGCACTCCGGGCTTGGGAACAAGCGCCATAAAATCAACTTTGTTTACAGCATTGTATGTCTGCTGCAGCGTGGTTTGTGGTATAAAAATCACTTTAGAGTCCTCCACAATGTCTTCCCCTTTGCCGACAGGCTCAAAAGTGCCCACCACCTGAAAATAGCTGCCTTTAATGCTGATATACTTCCCGATAGGCTGCTCTTCCCCCGGAAACAGCACTTCCAGCACACGCGGTCCTACCACAGCCACTTTGCGCTTTTCCCGCAGGTCAATGCTGTTCACGAAACGGCCGGTGGTCACTTTCATCGGCTTCACGGATAACATTTCAGGCGTTTCGCCATTCACGGTAAAAGCAGAGCTTTTGTCTTTGTAGTTTACGGCAAAGTCACCTCTAAGCTGATTGCTGGGCGCTACCACACCTACCTCCGGTATGTTTGATTTTATGGCTGCCACATCATCGTTTGTCATCTGTATGAAGCGCCCCGCTTTTAGCCCCATGTAAGGAACGCTGGTGCGCTGCGTCCAGATAAAGACAGCATTTTTGGCAATATTGAATTCGCTCGTGATACCGTTCTCCAGTCCTTTACCCGCTCCTAATAATACCACCAGCATAAAAATGCCCCAGAACACACCAAAGGCTGTCAACGCCGTCCGAAGCTTGTGCTTCTTTACGGTGTTATAAATCTCGGTCCATTTATCGATGTCTATCATGGCTTTGCAATTTTGAATGACTGAATTTTGAATGGTTGAATAATTCTTTTATGATTCAGTTATTCTGTTATTCAAAATTAAGTTATTAATCAGCCCGCAGGGCTTCTATGGGCTTGATGTTGGCGGCCTTCAGGGCTGGCACCAGCCCGGCGATGGCACCTGACAAAACCAGCAATACGGTAGCCGCTAATGCCACACCAAAATCTACCTCAGGGCTGCCAAAAAAAGCCATCTCTGCCCCCGACGACACCAGCATATACTCCATCAGCGCCAGCAACCCGGTTCCTGCCAGCAAACCCATATAGCCGGAGAATGCCGTAATAACCACCGACTCCTGCAGAATCAGGCTTACAATAGAGAAGGGCGTGGCACCCAGTGCTTTCCGGACACCTATCTCGCGGGTGCGTTCCTTCACTATGATCAACATAATGTTACTCACGCCCACAATGCCAGCTATCAGTGTACCAATGCCCACAATCCAGACGAAAATTTTGATACCATTGAACAGCCCCTGTACTTTCAGGTATTCCTCCTCTGTGTTCTCCACGCCCAGGGCCATATCATCCTCACCAGAGAATTTGTGCCGCTGCGAGAGCAGGTCCCGGAGGCGCTCTTCCATTACGGCGGCAGGCACACCGTCCTTCGCTGTCAGCAACATCAGTTGCACCTGGTTCGGCTGGTTAAAAGCACCCTGCAGCGTAGAAAAAGGTATATAAGCCCGCTCTTCGCGGCGACTGCTGTTGTTGCCTGATACTTTAAACGTACCTACCACTTTAAAATGAATGCCCCGGATATTGACGTATTCTCCTATGGGGTCCTGCTCGCCGAAAAGCACTTTACTGGCCATTTCCCCGAGCACTACCACCTTCCGTTTCTCGGCCTCATCATACTGGTTCAGCAGTCGTCCACGGTAAACACGCTCCCCACTCATCTCCTGGTATTCCGGCGATATCCCAAAAACCATGTAAGAGCCATTTTGCTTTTTATAGTTGATGGTGTATTCCCCGAAAACCCTGTTGCGGGGCGCCATCATGTTTAGTTCGGCCACCTCGCGTTCGATCGCCCGCAGGTCCTCGTTTGTGAACTTGATTTCCCTTCCCGGCTTCAGGCCTTTGTGCGCTACTGCTGTTTTGCCGCTCCATATAAAAATGCTGTTCTTGGCACCATCCCCGAAGCGGTTATACACCCCGTTTTCCAGCCCCTTGCCTGCGCCCAGCAACAGCACCAGCATAAAGATACCCCAGAACACGCCAAAGGCTGTCAGGAACGTACGCAGCTTGTTTTTCTGCATCGTAGCACCTATCTCCTGCCATTTATCAAGGTCGAACATGTTTTTGCTGTTTGTTGGATTGTTGATTGCTGTTCCAGGGCGGTGCTGGCTAGCCTGCTATCTCTCCGGAGACTACTGCCTCGGCAGTTTCAGGAAGGCCGTGATCGTTTACAATGAGTCCGTCTTTCAGGCGGATGATACGGTGTGTTTGGTCAGCTATGTCATTCTCATGCGTCACAATCATCACCGTCATGCCTTTGCGGTTAACATCTTTAAAAATGTCCATCACCTCATAAGATGTCTGGCTATCCAGGGCACCAGTTGGCTCGTCGGCAAGGATGAGTTTAGGCTGTGAGATAAGCGCCCGCGCAATTGCTACCCGCTGCTTCTGCCCCCCCGACATTTCATTAGGTGAGTGCTCCGCCCAGTCCTTCAGCCCCACCCTATCAAGGTACTCCAGCGCCATTTTGTTGCGCTGCTTGCGGCTTACCTGCTGGTAGTAGAGCGGCAGCGCCACATTTTCCATCGCGTTTTTAAACGAGAGCAGGTTAAAAGACTGGAACACGAAGCCCAGAAACTTATTCCGGTAAAAAGCAGCCTTAGAGGCCGACAGATTCTTTATCTGTGTGCCGGCGAGGGTGTATTCGCCACTGTCGTAGTCGTCGAGGATGCCCAGGATGTTGAGCAACGTGGACTTGCCTGACCCGGAGGAGCCCATAATAGACACAAACTCGCCCTCCCGCACATGCATATCAATTCCCTTCAGCACATGCAGCTTGTTATGGCCCATGGCGTAGTATTTATGGATGTTGTTGAGCTGGATCATAAGCTGCGGCTTTTAGGTGGCTAACTCCTTATAAATAACGGTAGTTTGTTATACAAGGTACCGCCTATTATACTTTTTATTGATCAATTTATACTTACAACCTATTTCTATCGACTTACAGCATTGCATCCTCGACGAAACTGATGTTTTTAAAGATGCGTCTAATAAGCAGACAACAATCCGGGACAAACAAGAGCAGCGTCTTTAGAAACAAGTAAAGCTACTTAGACTACTATGTAACAGTGAGATACATAAATCAGGAGGGTTTACCGGATCAGCATCATTCAGTTGAGCGCAATTTTTGTAAACAAGAAGCAGCCAACAGCGGTACAAACAGGCATATATGTTTTCAGCAAAACTCCCTGAACCCATCCTGTTCCACCCGCTTAAGCACCATTTAAGCTTTATAAAATCGTTCGTAGAATGCAGCACCGCTACTCCGGAAGCAGAACTAAAAGCTGCTTTACGAACTATCGGTGGTTCGCAGTTAGATCTGTATACTGGCTCGCTGTCGCCGCTGCAAATTGCGACGGAGATGCTGCAGTACTTACAGGAGCGCCACCTGCAACAGCCAGCCGCCTATCAACACTATCTGGCCACCGCAGGTGCTGCTTACAGGCTGATTTCGCTTTCTGATGGTACCGATTGGGTGGTGCGCTGGGGCGTGGTGGAAGACCGATATGTACACCTGCATCCCGCACGCTATGCTAAGTATACCCTCCGCGTAAAGGCGAATGTGCTGAAAACAGCCATAGCAGCCGTAATAACTGCAAATAAACGCGGTGAAAGTGCTGCGATGGATGTGCATTTTATCAATAAAGTGCGGGCTGAGTGGCTGGCGCTGCCACCTGTCAAAGACCTTAGCTTGAGCGAAGGGCTTGGCAGCATGCTTGCGCTGATAGAAAACAGCGCCACCTAAGGAGGTAGCGCCGTTTAGGCTTATAGCTTTATCTGTTCATGCTTTGCAGCGAAGACAGTGAAACAGACCTGTCATTCAGCTTGGTGTATTTGAAGTCGTCTCCGCCCCGGAAATCAGCTCCCTTGATGTTAAAGTTGTCTGCTATCTTGGCATACTTGAAATTAGCCGTGCCATCGAACCGCGCCTTCTGGAAGTTTACGCCTTCCTCGAATTTGGCGTACTTAAAGTTGGCTTCTTCTTCGAAGGTAGCGCCGGCAAAGCTGACTCCCTTCGGAAATTTCACATACTTGAAGTTAGCCTCATCCTGGAAACGCACATTGCTAAAGTTTACATTTTTCGCAAACTTGGTATACTTAAACAAAGCATCTTCTGAGAAGCGGCTGCCAACAAAGGAGGCTGAACCATCGAATTCTGAATACTTGAAGGCGCTTTCCTGCTCAAACTTACAGTTCTCAAAAAGCACATCCCGCTCAAAATTAGTATTATAAACCTCGTTAGAGCTGTTATTGAAGATGCCGGATGTTACGTTATCCGGATTATAGTAAGCCAGTACATCGCCTTTGAATGTGCAGTTGACAAAGGTAACAGGGCTGGTCACGGTACTGACGTATTCTTTTGAATCCCCATTTTTCCCGTCTTTCAGCTTCATGTTCTGCAGTTTTGTCATGTCCAGGTCGCCGGTTATTTCAGCGTTTTGGTAGGAGACAGCCTCTCCCCGATTAATTTTTTGAAGAACCTCCGAAGCATCCACTCTTGTTTGCCCAAACGACAGCAACGGTAACAACAGCAACACAAATAATACCTGTACTTTTCTCATCATAGTTTATGTTAAAGGTTCTACATTCTGTGGTAATGTTTGCCTAATAGATGAGACTCCTTGAGGAAAGGTTGCCTGATGAAGCGAAAAAAACAGAAAAAGCACCGACGCCCGCAGCACTTTCCATGTCAGCGGGCGTCGGTAAAAGTTACTTATTCGGCAGCAGGAGGCGCAGGGGTTTCCGGTACGGCAGGCGTATCAGGAGGCGCTACAAGTTCCTGACCAGGTTCTCTCTTTTCTGCATACATCCTGGCTGTCACAACGGTCACTGTTATAAAAAGCAGGACAGTAAGCAGCAGGCCCATCAAAAGTTTATTGCTCGTATTCATTTTTTCGTGCTTTAATGATGAAGACAATGTTTTTATTTACTACACGTTCAGTTCCGGCTTCTGATTTGCATAAGCCTTTAAATCGTCTAGCTTAATGCCCAGCAGCTGCATGTTTTTAAAGAATAACGGCAGGTCTTCTTCCAAAAACTGCTCTCTCTTAATAGCGATGGTTCTCTCGAACCCATCATCGGCCAGAAAATAACCAATACCTCTCTTATTGTAAATGATGCCCTTGTCCTGCAAGTAATTAAACGTTCGCATCGTCGTGTTCGGGTTCACCTCAAACTCCACGGCCATGTCGCGGATGGAGGGGATTTTCTCGCCGCTGTCCCACTTCTTCTGGAGTATGTTCTCAAAAAAGCGATTCGCGATCTGTAGATATATAGCTTGATTCTCTTTAAATTCCATCTTACACCTGCCTTTCTTTTAATTTAAAATAAGATACGACTAACAGGAATGGAGCCAGCACCCACCAGAACAGCATCGGGATAATGGTATCGAAAATGAATTTTGCAGTTGCTCCAAGTTCGCTGCTTTCGTCTACGTTGTAATTACCGCTCCCAAACAACAGGTAGCCCAGGCCCCCACTGTAAGCAGCAATCAGCATCGCTACCAGGATTAACGCCAGCACCGTCTTTAAAAAGTTGTTGCTCCGGAATGTGGCGGCTCCTAATAAGAATACGGCCTGTGTAACCATGTACACTCTTATACAGTTGAAGAAAACCTCATCAAATAAGTGTGGCAGAACCTCCAGGTGCCCCGCTACTAGCGAAGTAATGAAGCAGAGCACTACCACCATAAGCCCGGCTACTACTACATACACCGGAGAAGTGATAAACCAGGCAGCCAGCAGTTTTTCTGTAGCCGACACAGGCAGCGTCAGGAACATATAGCTTTTCTGCGGGGCGTGCATCTCATCAAAAACCTTGCTGGTGAAAATGTAACCACCCAGCATAAACACCACCAGGTGCAGGTTACGCAGGTTTAGAACTATTTCGACATCGCGGTTAAAATACGCAAACAGTGCAGAGATGATTAGCAGCAGTCCGAGAATTGCTCCAATGGCAACCCACATGGTGCTGAAGTTTAAGTACAGCTGCCTTCTTAAGAAGAAGCCCAGCCGTTTCAGGTTCAGTTCTGTATTCATAGTTTTATTTTGTACTAATGGTTAGGATAATTGGGTCGGTTATAGGCCTTTCAGAACAAATTCGAAAAGATATTGGGTCGTTTGTAAAGCTCTTCAGAACAAGTTCTAAAGGATATTTAATGTCTACCTGCTCCGTCTCTACCAGGAAGGCACAGCCAAAAGCTGCGAAGGCAATCAACAGCGAGCTTCCTTTCATGCGTAGCTGCTTAAGTTGGTAGCGCATTGCTGTTAGTTTAGTATTCATACTTGTAGTTAGCAAAATGTTCGTTTATGCCGGCAGCGTTCTTCACGATGCCATTAAACAGCAGTTCCAGGTCTACACGTGCGTCGTGGCCGGCTATATTTTTCACGATACCTGCTTTTCGGCCGTGCATATCCTCCGCATACAGAATTTCTTCAGCGGGTACTCCGCTCAGGTTGTATTCAAAGGCCAGCTTTTCTGAAATTTCGCCCATGTTGCGGTTGAAGACGATGTTTCCCTTCTCCAGCACCACCACGTTGTCAATCAGGTTCTCGAGGTCGCGCACCTGGTGCGTGGAAATGATGATGATCTTTTCTTCGTCCAGAGAGGCCGCCATAATCTTTCTGAACTGGCTTTTGGAAGGAATATCCAGGCCATTGGTTGGCTCATCCAGGATGAGGAGGCGGGCATTGGTGGCTAGGCCGAAGGCAATCAGGAACTTCTTTTTCTGCCCGTATGACAGCGTGGAGAGTTTGGCGCTTTCATCCAGCTCAAACTCCGCCAGGTAAGCCTGCAGCTGGTTATTGCTGAATTTGGAGTAGAACACGCCATTTGTTTTCACATAGTTGCTGAGGCTGATAGGCGGAAGGTTAAACTCCTCCGGTATCATGTAGATATCCTCCAGCATGGCGGGCTTGCGTGCCGAAGCATCAAAGCCAAACACCGTGCACTGGCCGCTGTCCGGGTACAGCAAGCCGGAGATGTGTTTGAGCAGCGACGACTTACCGGCGCCGTTCTTGCCCAGCAGCCCATAAATAAAGCCCGGCTCCAGGGTCAGGTTCAGGTTCTCGAAGAGCGGCTTGTTCTTCTTGTACCGGAAGTGAATGTCTTTTAAGGCTATCATAGTTTTACCTTGTTAGTGTATTAGTTACATAGTACACTACAAAGGTATAAATGGTTTTCATATTGTCAAGCATTTTGTAAAAAATATTTTTCTGTAGGGGAAGAAAAATGTAACAAACTGGTAGAGAGTGCACAAAAAGGCGTTTCTTGACAAGCTATACATTCAGATTTATGTAGCTCAAGGTGCTTCAGCAGGTGTTTTACAGGTTGAGTTGCACCTTGTGAGGCAGCCCTTCACACACTCAGAAAAATATTTTATAGCTTACTGTAATGTTTTCCCACCAAGGTCGTCTCTGTTATTGAATGGACTTACAAGAGTTTAAAAGCAAGGTGCTTCCTGCAAAGCAAAAGCTGTATCGGCTGGCTGTCTTTATGCTTCGGGATAAAGAAGAAGCAGAAGACATTTTGCAGGACGTATTCTTGAAACTCTGGACCAATAAGCACAAGCTGCACGCCTACACTAGCATCGAGGCCTTTGCAATGACCGTTACCAAAAACCTGTGCCTGGACAAAATAAAAACCAGCAAGCGAAAGCGCACAGTAGATGTAACAGGCTTAGAGGTAGGCTCGGGAGAGGCAACTCCTTACCAGCGAACCGAACAGGCTGACAGCGTGAGTAAAGTGCAGGGCTTACTGGCAGGGTTGCCAGAGCAGCAAAAGCTCATTCTGCATCTGCGTGATGTGGAAGGTCTCTCTTTTGAGGAGATGGAGCAGATAACAAACTTAACCGTCAACAACATCCGGGTTATCCTTTCGAGAGCCCGAAAAAGTGTCCGAGACGGTTTCTTAAAGCTGGAAAATTATGAAGTGGGATAACATAGAGGCTCTGCTGCAAAAGTACTACGATGGCGAAACCACCGTGGCAGAAGAGAAGCAACTGAAAGATTACTTTACCCAGGAACAGCAGCTGCCAAGGCATTTGCAGCCGCACGCGGCACAGTTTCAGTGCTACACACAACAGCAGGAAGAGCAACTGGATAAGTTTTTGGCAGACGACTGGTTCTTTGAGAAAATAGAGGCGCAGCAGACACCTGAACAGGGAAAGCAGCTGTTTTTCCCGGTGATGCAGCAGGCAGCCGCTTATTGGCGCGTGGCAGCAAGTATTTTGCTCTTAGTAGGTGCTTTCTGGGCTGGAGCCAAATACATGCAGAGCTCCTCTATAGAACAGCAGACCCCGGAAATAGCTGCGCTGCGGCAGGAAGTACAGGAGATGAAACAGGTACTCACAGCCGGCACCACAGCAGGTTACTCGGCCAGTGACCGCATTAAGGTGGTGAGCCAGGAGTTTAGTGCAACCCCCGAAGACTACGAGGTCATCAACCTGCTCATCAGCACCATGAACAGCGACCCGAACGTAAACGTGCGCCTGGCAGCCAGCGAAGCCCTCTACCGGTACAAAGACGATGAGCAGGTACGCAATGCCTTTATCAGGTCATTGCCCATACAGACAGACCCGCTGATGCAAATCACGCTGATAGACATGCTGGTGACTCTTAAAGAGAAAAAAGCGCTGGAGCAGCTTCAGAGGCTGGCGGAGAAAGAAAACGTTTTACCAATTGTGAAGAACAAGGCCGAAGAAGGAATCGGCATCCTTATATAAATCAATTCTGACATTTAGTATAAAGTAAAACATGAAAAAGATAATGTTACTGGTATCAGTGTGCCTGATGCTCACCAACAAAGCTGTGTGCGCGACTATAGTGTTCGCACCATACAGCAGCACAGAAAAGGACCCTGAACTTCTAACTCTTTGGAATAGCGATGACACAGTTCAGGAGGCAGCAGCAGCGCAGGACAAGCCGCTCACGCACAGGGTAAAATTAGCGAACAGCAAGGACAGTCGCGTGATTATCAGCGTGTTCAATAGTGGTGTCGAGGTAATAGGGCATAACGGAGATGAAGTTATCATAGAAGCAGAGGGTGGTAATGAAGCTCCACCAGCACGTGCCAAAGGACTTAAACCGCTTTATAATTCGGCAGAAGATAACACAGGCTTAGGCCTGGCTGTAACAAAAGACAACAACACCTTAAGAATCAGCAAAGCCTCCCGCCAGGATGGCAACTATGTTATCAGGATTCCCAAGAATGCTGCAGTAGTGTATGAAGAGACAAACTGGACTGGCGACAATTTAGCACTGTCAGACATGAACGGAGAAATAGAGCTAAAGCTCAACAACTCCACCGCCAGGCTGACGAATGTTACCGGCCCTGTTATAGCCAATACAACGGCTGGCGATATTATCGTGAAGTTCTCCAGCCTTAACCAGGCCAAACCCAGCGCTATCTCGTCCGTGGCTGGCGCAGTAGACGTTACTTTACCGCCTAACACCAAAGCAAATCTTAAGCTCAAGTCTATACAGGGAGAAATCTATTCTGACTTCGACATGAACTTAGGGAAAAACACCAAAAGCGGGCTGCCAAGAGTAGCCGGAGGCGACACCATAGAAGGTACCACGAACGGTGGTGGAGTAGAAATGAGCTTGTATACCATTAGCGGTGATATGTTTATCCGCAAGAGTAAATAATCAAAAACTTATAAAAGAGACCTGAACTATGAAAAAAGTATTCATCTTAAGCTTAGTGTGGTTTGCATTTACCACCAGCTTACTGGCACAATCTGAAACGGTAGAGAAAACGCTGGCTGTGCCCGCCAATAAAAAAGTTGACCTGAAGCTTACCTTTGGTAACAACATTAAAATATCCGCCTGGGATGAAAATGAGGCTTCCATTAAAGTTACCTATGATATTAACAATGGAAAGCTGAATGACGCGCTGCTTCTTAACTTTAAATCTGATGACAAAAGCGCACGCGCTGAAGTAGACCTGGACAAAGAACTGTTGAAAAATGGCAAGGCCGAAGATTGCCCGGAAAACAATAACGGCTATAGCATGCAAGACAACGGATACCGCACCTATACATGCGCCAATATTGATTATGAGATTTTTGTACCCCGTGATGCCGACTTATCTGTGGAGACCATCAATGGCAATATTGAATTAAGAGGCTTAACCGGACCTGTTCAGGCTAAATCCATCAGCGGCTTCGTAGACATGAATTGGTCCGAAAAAAAAGGGGCGACCGTCTCCTTAGAGACCATCACCGGTGAAGTATATTCTGACCTGGGTATTGATTTCCTGAACGGAAGAGAAGATGCTCCCATGGTAGGATACGAGCTCAAAGGCAACGTGAATGGCGGCGGCTCTTTGATTAGCCTGGAAAGCATCAGCAATGATATTTACCTTCGGAAGCAGGACTAGATCTCGCAGCGTGCGCAGCTCCTGCGAGTGTCTGCTTTCTGTACATCAAACACTCGCAGGAGCTGCGCACGCTGCGAGGTCAGGGCTAAATACAAACAGCGCCCCCAAATTGAGGCTGCTACACCTCCTCAACAAAAATGTGCTATGATGAGGGTGCTGTTCTACATCATGGCCAAAAAAGTTGCTCCTGCTCAATGGTGTGCAGGCAGTCTTTCAGCGTCAGGTTTTCGTACACCTGCCACCATTGCCCGGTATGGCGGAAATAGGCCAGGTGAAATTTGCCCGCGCCAGCATGTTCAAGCCGGGTAAATTTTACTTCCCGTTCCGGCATAATGGCATCAGGCGCTTTGCAGCTGTAGGTGGCGCAGAAGTAAAAATAGCTGCGGTACCACTTTCCATACACATCGCTTACGTAACCCCACCTATCGTTCGGAGGCTGCACCCATGATGGCTTTTTCAATTCTATGAAAGTTTGACACTGCGCCTCCACCTGCTGTTTCTCCGCCTCTGGAATCTTTGGTTTCGAGGCTCTTTGAGGTGTGGGCAGCCATACTCTCAAAGCTTTCTTCTTTACCATGAATTCTCTGTTAAAGTATGTATATTCAAACATCACCAAGCGTCATCGTCGTCTTCGTCCTCCTCCCAATACTGCGGGGGTGCCTCACCTTTTTCTTCTATCACGATGGCTTTGCCCGGCTCAGGAACCTTCGGTTCTATCTTTTGCACCACTAACTCAAACAGCCAGCGGTCGCCAAAGTCAAACAGGTACACAAAGCGTTTACCTGTATATAAGTCTAGTTCGCCCAACTTTACCTCGTTGGTGAAAGGAGGCCTGTCGCTGTCTGGGCTATAGATGCCATACTCCGACCATTCTTTGCCATCCATGTAGAAGGCATATAAATGGTCATCGTCAAAGTTGTAAATCTTTTGAATAGCCAAATGCAGATCTTCCAGTGTAGCAGAGGCCCCGATAGCAATAGTCCGGTATACTTTCTTAGATAACGCAATTCGGATGGTGTAGCGACCGCCTTCAAAACTTTCCTGCTGGACATAAAAATCCTCGGAGAGATCTTCTGGCGCAAACAGCGGCTTGAATGCTTCTATAAAAGGCTCGTCTGGCTTTTCTGTGGTTTCCTCTTCCGGTATTTCCACTTCCGGCTTATAAACTAACAAGTCCATTATGCCCTCAAGCTCACTGAATATATCGGTTTCCTGGCTGGCAGATAGGTTCCAAAACTCCAGTGGTCTTTGCTCCAGCAGCACCGGCACCAGGTACTGGCTTAGTTCCTTTGAAATAAACTTTGTATACGGAAACTCATGGCTCTCCGGCCTTTTAGTCAACGTAGTATCCGGCACCAAATCGTAGAAGCCCAGAAACCAAAGCACTTCATACGCTTTCCGGCTCATTAGATGGAGCGGCGGCTTGTTAGCCTGCACCTGCACAGACCTGTCCCGCACCTCTAACACCTGTCCGGGGTCACTCAGCGCCATCAGTTCCAGCACCTCTAACACTGTTTCTGCAAAGTATAGGCTTCGCGCGCCCGTCAGTTCTTCCCAGTTCATGTGGCACCACAGCGTCTCGAGCAGCAAAAAGTAGCGCTCGGTATGCATCATCAGGTCATACTTCTCCAGTTGCTCCGGAACTACCTTCAGGTATACCCCCTTTTTCTCGTGGTGCACCCGCACCAGTTTACTGGCTATCACCACATGATAGAAGAAGTCCAGCAAAGGGTAATGCGGCTGCCTGCTTTTCTCTGACACCCAACTGGCTTTAAAGTACATCTCCGCATTCAGCCGAAAAAGGTCTGCCTGTTTCAGATGAAAGCTGCTCCCGGTGACCGGCACCTGCCGATGGGTCCGTAAGAAGGTCAGGAACAGGTCAAAATCGATTAAGACAGGTAGCTCAGGCAGCGTAATTTTCTCCATTGCGATAAAGTTCCAGATATAGTTTTCTTATATATGAGACTAGAGAGAAATTGTTACTTTTCTTAAAGATTTTTCATGGCCGATCCAAGACCTCATAGCATCTCCAGGCCTGCGACATCACGTATAAAACAAACAGCGCCACCCCAGATAGAGGTGGCGCGGCCAATATATTAGAAACTACAGACTGCTTAGATATGTAAAGCGCGGTTTTCTGTCGCAGCTAAACAGGCTTCTTTCATAGCCTCCGCATAAGTTGGGTGCGCGTGGCTCATACGGGCTACATCCTCGGCGGATGCACGGAATTCCATGGCTGTCACCGCTTCCGCAATAAGGTCGGCGATACGCGGGCCAATCATATGCACGCCTATAATCTCATCCGTTTCTTTGTCTGCCAGCACCTTTACAAAACCGTCTGTATCGCCGGATGCCTTCGCACGGCCAGAGGCTTTGAACGGGAAAGAACCTGATTTGTAAGCACGGCCCTGCTCCTTCAGTTGCTCTTCGGTGTAGCCGACAGCTGCCACTTCCGGCCAGGTGTACACCACACCCGGAATCAGGTTGTAGTTGATGTGCGGCTTCTGACCTGTAATTTGCTCTGCCACCAGTACGCCTTCTTCTTCGGCTTTGTGCGCCAGCATGGCACCACGCACCACGTCGCCAATGGCATAGATGCCCGACACGTTTGTTTCGAGGTGGTCGTTTACGGCAATCATACCGCGCTCGCCCATCTGCACACCGGCATTCTCCAGGCCAAGGCCTTCGGTATACGGCTTACGGCCAACAGATACCAGCACGTAATCACCTTCAAACGTAACTTCTTCGCCTTTTGGATTTTCAGCCTTTACTTTAACGGTTTCTCCTTCGTTGGTAGCACCTGTTACTTTATGGCTCATGAAGAACTCAAAGCCGAGCGTCTTCTTCAGTATACGCTGCAGTTCTTTGCCCAATGCACGGTCCATGGTCGGAATAATAGAATCCATATACTCCACCACCTGTACTTTAGCACCAAGGCGCGCATATACCGAACCTAGTTCCAGGCCAATCACACCTCCACCAATAATAATTAGGTTCTTCGGTACTTCTGTCAGCGATAAAGCCTCTGTAGAGGTGATAACGCGCTTTTTATCGATTGGCAGGAATGGCAGCGAAGTAGGCTTGGAACCGGTAGCAATGATAGTTTTATCTGTTTCTATCTCCTGCTCTTTTCCCTCTGCATCCGTTACCTTGATTTTGTTTTTGCTTACAAATGAACCAAGGCCGAAGTAAGTATCGATCTTGTTCTTTTTCATCAGGTAGGTGATACCATCGTTGTTCGACTTCACCACCTCTGCCTTTCGCTTGATCATCTGCTGAAGGTTCACCTGCAGGTTATCCAGTTCAATCCCATGCTCCTTGAAAGCGTGCGCCGCATTGTGGTAATGCTCAGACGAGTCCAGCAGCGCTTTAGACGGAATGCAGCCTACGTTGAGGCAGGTTCCACCCAGTACATTATATTTTTCTATGATAGCGGTTTTCAGGCCCAGCTGCGCACAGCGTATTGCCGCTACATACCCACCAGGACCAGAACCGATTACGGTTACATCGTATTTCATGTGTTTTATATTTTATGGAGAGTAATCTCTCGTTTTTCATTTGTTTTCTCTGCCAATGCAAACCCACCCCTACTCCTCCGAGGAGGGGAATTCTCTACTCTTACAGAAACTCCCCTCCTTGGAGGGGCAGGGATGGGTTACGGTACTGTAAGAGCTATAAAAGAAAGGAGGAGTAACTTTTACAGCCTCTCCTCCTCACACTTACTTCAAAAAATTATACACCAAGGAGTAGTCTCATCGGGTCTTCCAGCAGCTCTTTCACGCGTACTAGGAAGGAAACGGACTCGCGACCGTCGATAATGCGATGGTCGTAAGACAGGGCCAGGTACATCATCGGCCTGATTTCTACCTGACCGTCGATAGCCACCGGGCGCTGCACGATGTTGTGCATACCCAATATAGCAGACTGCGGTGCATTGATGATTGGCGTTGACATCATAGAACCGAACACACCACCGTTGGTAATGGTGAAGGTACCACCTGTCATTTCCTCAATAGACAATTTACCGTCACGGGCTTTCTTCGCCAGACGAATCACCTCTTTCTCAATACCATCCAGCGACAGGCTCTCCGCGTTGCGGATAACCGGCACTACCAGGCCTTTTGGAGATGAAACCGCAATGGATACGTCGCAGAAATCATTGAAAATCATATCGGTGCCGTCTATCTGGGCGTTTACTGCCGGCCACTCCTGCAGGGCAACGGTACAAGCCTTTGTGAAGAACGACATAAAGCCAAGGCCTACATCGTGCTTCTCCTTGAACTTCTCCTTGTATTTCGTGCGGATGTCCATAATCGGCTTCATATCTACCTCATTGAAGGTAGTTAGCATCGCCGTATCGTTTTTCACCTGCACCAGGCGGCGGGCAACTGTTTTGCGCAGCGAGCTCATTTTCTCGCGGCGCTGGTTGCGCTCGCCACTTGCAGCTGGTGCCTCAGAAGCCGCAGTTGCCTCTTGCTTCGGAGCAGGGGCAGCCGCTGGCTTGGCAGCAGCCTTCTGTGCGCTCTGTGCATCTTCTTTTGTGATGCGGCCATCGCGGCCTGTGCCCTGCACATCGGCTGCGTTGATGCCTTTTTCAGAAAGAATTTTACCTGCAGCCGGCGATGGTGTGCCGGAAGCATAAGTTTGGCTTCCTCCATACCCGGATGCAGCTGCCGGTACTGTTGCCTGCTGTGCGGCAGGAGCACTTGGCTGTGCGGCTGGTTTTGCAGCACCTCCACCGGCACCAGCTACAATTTTACAAAGCAAACCTCCAATCTCCACGGTGTCGCCTTGCTGCGCTACAATCTGAAGGGTACCTGCGGCCTCTGCCGGAAGTTCGAAGGTGGCCTTGTCTGATTCCAACTCAGCTATCACCTCATCCATTTCCACACGGTCGCCGTCGTTTTTCAGCCAGTTGGCTATGGTTACTTCAGAGATGGACTCTCCTACAGTAGGCACTACCATGTCAATAGTTTCGCCACCACCCTGTGCTGCGGCAGGAGCGGCCTCCTGTGGGGCAGCCTCTTGCGGGGCAGCAGATGCTTCGGCAGCCGGAGTTGCAGGAGCAGAAGAACCCGCACCATCCTCTTCAATTCTGCAAAGTAGCGCACCTACCTCAACTGTTTCGCCTTCGGGTGCTACTATGCGTAAAATGCCTGCTCCTTCGGCTGGCAGTTCGAATGTGGCTTTGTCAGATTCCAGCTCAGCTATCACCTCATCCATCTCCACACGGTCACCGTCTTTCTTTAGCCACTGGGCTATCGTTACCTCAGTGATTGACTCACCTACGGCAGGCACTTTAACTTCTAAGCTCATATATTTTAAATCAATTATGAATTACGAATTATAAATTACGGATGAAACATGCGTAATGGACTAAAACAGCTAAAATTAACTGTTTTAGTCCATTACGCATCATCACTAATTATATTGAAAAGGCGCGCTCCACAAGGTTTTGCTGCTCTTTTACGTGCACTTTCAGATAACCTGTAGCTGGCGAGGCACTTGCTTTACGGGCAACCACATCTTCTACCTGCTTGCGCATCAGGCGCAGGATGTACGTCCAGGCACCCATATTCTCCGGCTCTTCCTGTACCCAGTAAATTTTGGCCTTCGGGTACTTTGCCAGTTCAGCATCCAGCTGTACTTTCGGGAATGGCGCCAACTGCTCCATACGCACAAGGGCAACATCCTTACGGTTGTTGTTCTGCTGCTCTTCAAGTAAGTCGAAGTACACTTTACCCCAGCAAAGCAGCACTTTCTTCACAGACTTGGCATCTGCGTAATCATCGCCAATTATTTCTTTAAAGCCTCCTGATGTAAAGTCTTCTATTGGAGAGCTTACCAGTGGGTGGCGCAGCAACGACTTAGGCGACATGTTGATAGCGGGCTTGCGGAAAGGCAGCGCCAGCTGGCGGCGCATCATGTGGAACAGGTTTGCCGGTGTGGTGATGTAAGTAACGAAAATGTTGTTCTCGGCAGCCAGCTGCAGGAAACGTTCCGGACGGGCATTGGAGTGCTCCGGTCCCTGCCCTTCGTAACCGTGCGGCAGCAACATCACTAAACCGTTCATACGCTGCCATTTCGACTCAGTAGCCGTAATGAACTGGTCGATCATCACCTGGGCACCGTTGGCAAAGTCACCGAACTGTGCTTCCCAGATAACAAGGGCACTCGGGTTTGCCATCGCGTAACCAAATTCAAAGCCCAGCACGCCATACTCTGACAGCAGCGAGTTGTAAATTTCGAAAGAACCAGTACCTTCTTCGTCAATATGGTTCAGGTTATTGTAAGGCGCACTTGTTACGGCATCATGCAACACGGCGTGGCGATGCGAGAACGTACCACGCTGCACATCCTGCCCGCTGAAACGCACGATTTTGCCATCCTGCACAACTGAGCCGTAAGCCAGCAACTCGCCGGCTGCCCAGTTCAGCTGCTTTGTCTCAAAGAACATCTCTTTGCGCTCTTTTATCAGCTTCTCAATTTGCTTGAGCGGCTTAAAGCCTTGTGGGAGCGTGGTCAGAGCTTTTCCTACTTTTTCTATCACCTCGGCAGATATTCCTGTTTCAGGTGACTGGTTAAAGTCTTCCGGCGTGGAACGGCGCAGCTCCTGCCAGTCTTTCTCCAGCACCTGGTAGTTGTATGGCAAAGGCTTCTGCTTCACCATGTCCAGGCGGTCCTGCAGCATCTGGCGGAACTCCTTATCCATGTTTGTGGCAAGCTCTGCATCTACCGAACCGTTGCTAATCAGTTCTTTATTATATTTTTCACGCGGATTTGCGTGCTTTGAAATCAAGTTATATAGTTGTGGCTGCGTGAACTTCGGCTCATCCGACTCGTTATGACCATGGCGGCGGTAGCACACCATATCAATGAAGATATCGTTGCCGAACTTCTGACGGTATTCTGTTGCCATACGCACCGCAAAAACAACTGCCTCCGGATCATCGCCGTTTACGTGAAGCACAGGCGCATCTATTATTTTGGCAACATCAGTAGAGTAGATAGAAGAGCGGGCGTCTTCGAAGTCGGTGGTGAAACCAACTTGGTTGTTGATAACAAAGTGAATGGTACCACCTGTCTTATAACCGCTCAGGTTCGCCATCTGCGTTACCTCATACACAATGCCCTGCCCAGCTACGGCAGCATCGCCGTGAATCAGGATAGGCACAATGGAGCGGGAGTCTTTTTCATACATGCAGTCGATTTTTGCACGCACAAAACCTTCTACTACTGGGTTCACCGCCTCTAAGTGCGATGGATTCGGGGCCAGCTTCAGGTTGATAGTGTTTCCTCCTGCTGTTTTCACCTCAGAAGAGAAGCCCATGTGGTACTTCACGTCGCCATCGCCCATTGTGAGGTCAGGAACGGCAGTGCCTTCAAATTCAGAGAATATCTGTTCGTAGGTTTTGCCCATGATGTTGGCCAGCACGTTCAGGCGGCCACGGTGCGCCATACCAATGACTACTTCTTTTGCTCCAAGCTCAGAAGCCTTATCGATAATGGCATCCAGTGCAGGTATTGTTGTTTCGCCACCTTCCAGTGAAAAGCGCTTTTGCCCCAGAAACTTAGTGTGCAGGAAGTTTTCGAACACTACTGCCTCATTTAGCTTAGACAGGATGCGTTTCTTATATTCAATGCCCGGGTTAAAGTTCAGAGATTCGTTCTCTATCTTGTTCTGAATCCATGATAGTACCTCCGGGTTACGAATATACATGTATTCATAGCCAATAGCACCTTCATAGATTTTCTGCACCGCTGCTACGATGTCACGTAGCTTAGCAGGCCCGATTCCGATTATTTCACCTACCTGAAATACAGTATCCAGATCGGCTCCAGACAAACCAAAGTCTTTCAGGTCTAGCATGGCCTTGCGGTCCTTGCGTTCCCGCACCGGGTTGGTTTTAGAGCGCAGATGGCCACGGCTCCGGTAAGCGTAAATAAAGTTACGCACCGCTACCTCTTTTTCTGACTCTCCTTGTGCTACAGCTACACCTCCTTTAGCAGGGGCAGTAGTGGCGGCGCCATTTTCAGCAGCATGGCCGTTTTCACCGTACGCTTTCGAGAAATCAAATCCTTCAAAAAACTTACGCCACCCGAACTCTACCGATTCCGGGTCCTGTTGATAAGATTTGTACAACTCATCAATATAATCGCCGTGCGCGTTAGCGATATAGCTATATTTATCCATAATTATTTACTGCCTTTTATCAAAGGTAAAGTTAAACGTATTATATAAATAACGAATACTGCGTATTCGCTTAAACGAATAATATTATAAATCAAATACCTTGAGATCGATCAAGCATTAACTGCACCTACTTTTTCTGTGGGCATGACGGCAGTTTGTTATAAAGTATTCGCGTCGTAAGATAAAGAAAACCTGTACAACCTCCCATATTTTAGCTCAATGATTATGTAATCACTTCTATGCAGCAAAGAAGTGCACGTGACGCTCCTCAAGGTGCTTTGAAATTAAGTCAGCATAACTAGTATAAACGGTGATATCCTATACCGGTTTATAGAATCTTCAGTAAGTAGGTACCCGTTAAATATATAGCGCAACAGTATATTCAGGAGAGGTTATTGTGAGAGCAGCCACTGTACCTGCATAGATTCGCATCGCCAGCTGAACAGACATATATAAAGCACCTCCGCCTGTAGTTCTTTTTGGGCTGCCACTTCAATTAGCTCGAATGCCTTGAGAAAAATACCTGCTGCCTGTAACAGCCTCGCTCGTGTCGGATACACACATGCCTAATACTGAAATCCAGCAAGCAACTGCCTGTGTTACTTTTCTTGGCTTTAATCAACCATACATCCGCCGGAATAACATGCTGGGCCATTATGTTTAACCCTACTACTCCTAATGCTCTCTGTTTCCTATGTTACTTTACATAGCGCTGTTTCCTATGTAAAACATAAATAATAAGTTAGATTTATTTAACATAAAACAACATTATCTAAAGGCAAGCCTGCGACAAAAACAAGGTTAAGGCTTTTAGTGGTATTTAAACCTGTACGCTATGTATAGTTATCTTTTAGAAGAGCTTTCCAGAGCAGTTGGAGCAAGGTTGCTCATACAGTTCGACTATAGCGGCGAAAATTATATAGTGGAGCCTCATTTAGTAGGCGTAAATCATCACAACCAGGACTGCCTCTGTGCCTGGCTCGACAGCCAGCCTGCTGTTGCTGCCAATACAGCAGCGGGCTGGCGTTGCTTCCTGTTCAGTAACATGGAAAACGTAAAACTGCTGGATGACAGGTTCTGCAAAAAAAGACCCGGCTATGATCCGTACAACAGCTCCATGAACCGCATCTACTACCGCATTTGACCTGCCTTTCGCGGCACTATCTGCACCTGCTGCTTGTTATACCCCTGCATAAAGGCATGCAGCACATTGGCAGCAAAACGCAGGAAAAAGAAGTACACCGCCCCACTACCGCTCCTCACAGCAGCGGAAAAAATAAGCCGCTATATGCGGGGCAATAAAAGTAAAAACACGAAGCCTGAGCTTACCCTGCGCAGCGCGCTTTGGCATGCGGGCCTGCGCGGCTACCGCGTGCACTGGCCTAAGGCCCCGGGCAAACCAGATGTCTGCTACCCTGGCCGCCGTTTGGCCATTTTTATACATGGCTGCTTCTGGCACCGCTGCCCCTACTGCCAGCCTTCCCTACCGAAAACGAACGTTAATTTCTGGGAAGATAAGTTTGAAAAGAACAAAAGCCGTGATAACCGATACCAGCAACTGTATCGGGAAGCTGGCTGGCAGCGCATTGTAATCTGGGAGTGCCAGTTGCAACAGGATCTGGCTGGCAGCCTTACCTTAATTCAACAACTGCACCGTGGCGTGCCCTTTAGTTGGGAAGTAGCTGCTTAATAGAAAAGCCTCGTCTCTAGTTCCAAAAAAATCTTTAAATTGAGGAATCTTTCCTTAACCAACATCTATGAAGAAACATTTTCCGCTGCTCGGCCTGATGGGGTTGTTAGCATTGGGATGCAATGAGAGCTCCCGACAAGTAAGTGAAACAGACGAAGCTGCTGCTGCTGCCGCAGATAGCACCAACCTGCAGCCCGCCCTGCAAACCATTAATGCTGCCGATGTTCTAAAACATACCACTGTGCTGGCTTCCGACGCTTTTGAAGGACGTGGCCCGGGCACTGTAGGCGAAGACTCTACTGTGAATTACCTCACCCGCCAATTCAAACAGATAGGGCTACAGCCTGGTAACCCTGATGGCACTTATGTGCAGAAAGTGCCGATGGTCGGTTTTACGGCCCAGCCTAAGGCATCTTTCCAGGCCGGAGGCAAAACCATTCCGCTCAACTTTCCTTCAGATTATGTAGCCGTTTCCCGCCGCTTTGTGCCCAACATCGACATCGATAATTCAGAAATGGTGTTTGTAGGGTATGGCATTGTGGCTCCAGAGTATGGCTGGGATGATTATAAGGGCCTGGATGTAGAAGGCAAGACAATTGTGATGCTCATCAACGACCCGCCTATACCAAGTGCCGCTAATGCAAGTGAACTGGACTCGGCCATGTTTGGCGGCAAGGCTATGACCTACTATGGCCGCTGGACCTATAAGTATGAGATTGCCGCAGAGAAAGGTGCTGCTGCCGCTGTTATAATCCACGAAACGGGACCTGCCGGCTATCCATACGAGGTGGTATCGGGCAGTTGGAGCCGTGAGAACTTTGATATACAAAAGGCGAACAAAAACATGGACCTCGCTGCCGTGGAAGCCTGGATTACAAATGATAAAGCCCAACAACTCTTTTCGGCGGCTGGCAAAGACTTGGAGCAACTGAAGCAGGCAGCCCGTCAGAAAGATTTCAAGCCGGTGCCGCTGAATGCCACCGCCAGTTTCAGCATACAGAACAAGCTGCGTGAAATTCAGTCTCAGAACGTGGTTGCTAAATTGGAAGGCTCTGATCCGGAGATGAAGGATGAATATGTGGTATACTCTGCTCACTGGGACCACCTCGGTAAGGACGAAACGTTACAGGGCGACCAGATCTACAATGGTGCCTTAGACAACGCAACGGGTACTGCAGGCCTGCTGGAACTGGCAGAGGCTTATGCTGCTATGCCAACCAAGCCGAAGCGCTCTATCCTTTTCCTGGCAGTTACTGCGGAAGAGAAAGGGCTTCTTGGTTCTAAGTACTATGCTGAGAACCCGCTTTACCCGCTGAACAAAACGATAGCTAACATCAACATGGATGTGCTGAACGCTTATGGCCCTACCGAGGATGTGGTGGTTATCGGTTATGGCAACTCTACTCTTGAAGACGTACTTGCAGCGGAAGCCGCTACACAGAACCGCCGGATTGTACCGGAGGCCTCACCAGAGAAAGGCTCTTTCTACCGCTCAGACCACTTCGAATTTGCGAAGCAGGGCGTGCCGGCTTTGTATGCAAAGTCAGGAGTAGTAGCACGGAACCAACCAGCTGATTATGTACAGCAATGGAGCGATAACTATACTGCCAACGATTACCACAAGCTATCAGATGAGGTGCGCGACGACTGGAACCTGGAAGGTGCTGTAGAAGACCTCCAACTCTTCCTACGCGTTGGGTATAGGGTGGCCAATACTGAGAGGCTGCCGGAATGGAAACCTGGCACCGAATTCAAAGCAAAGCGTGAAGCCTCACTGGCAGCGTCTACAGACAGCACCAGAGCGTTGTAACTATTACATCAATAAAAAACCGGAGTGCCTCCTGTACAAACTCTGTACAGGAGGCACTCCGGTTATAAGCTAAGTATAAGTTTATTATAGCGAGACAGGTTCTATTTAGTTGACCTTTAGCTATACAGTTCGGACTTTCTCCAGCAGAATAAATTTGTTTACCCAAGGCTTTGCGAACACCCGTCTCCTTTTGCCTTTACTTATGCTTTCCTGCCACTAACTTTAAAAAAGTACACTTTTACGATATCGAAACGTTACCTTTTCGCACTTTTCGTATAGAGAAGTACAAAACAAAATATATTTCGATTATGAAAAAGATATGGAAATCAGCATTTGCCGCCTTTGCAATGTTCGCATTTACGGCTTGCTCAACTGAAGATACAACAACTACTGAATCAGAAAACTTCGAAACTACTGAGGAGATAGAAATGGATATGGAAACCGAAGACACTACGGTGTTAGAGGATACAACTGTAAATGATGGTGTGGCTGATGAGATTGAAGAGGAACAGCCGCCAGTACAATAATATAGCTTTTGTTTAACTACAGAAAGTCTCTGCTCAAAAGGCAGAGACTTTTTTTGTGCCTTTTGTTCTACAACAAATAGTAAGTGTATCTTCTAAATTAAGAATTCAGAAGCACAAATATGCCACAAACTTTTTACCTTTAGGAATGGAAAATAAAACGCTAACACATGATGGCGTAACTATAAGGCTGATAGAAACAGATGCTGAACTGCTTGCAGCAATTAAGAATCTGCGACAACACAAGGAGCTAGCCCTGGACCTCGAGTTTGACCAAAACCGCTTTACTTATGGTTTCAACCTGTGTCTTGTGCAAATATCAGATGGAAACGGTACCTGCTATATCGTTGACCCTTTTACTATAGCCAGCCTGCAGCCGCTTTTTGAGCTTTTAGAGGATGAGCAGTATACAAAGATCATTCACCACGCCAACAACGACATCCTACTGCTTGATAAATTAGGCTGCAACATCCGCGGCGTAATGGACACTGACGTAGCCGCCAAAATTTTGAACTATGAGCGGTCGTCGCTGGCGACGGTTATGAAGGAGGAGTTTAGTCAGGAAGTAGATAAGTCGCAGCAGTCCAGTAACTGGAACAAGCGCCCGCTTACGGAAGCTCAACTAATTTATGCAGCTATTGATGTAATTTACCTGCACCAGGTAAAAGAGAGATTGGTAACAAAGATTGAAGAAGAAGGACGTATGCATTGGCTACAGGAGGAAAACCTTTTGCTAGAGTCTCTGCTCTATTCAGAGCCGGAAAATCCACATATGAAACTCCGCAATGCTTACAGACTTAATAATTATCAACAGTACATCCTGAAAGAGTTATTTGCTTTCAGGGATGAGATGGGGAAGCAGCTTAACAAGCCTTCATCATATGTCATTTCGAATGAAGGGCTTGTGGAACTTGCTACTAACCCTAATACTGATGTGCACGAGTGGTTAAATCACACCAAAGGCATACATGGCGCCCTTAAGAAGTCTCGCAATGAAAAGCTATTAGAGGAGGCCTTAGGTCAAGCTAAAAGTAAAGCTAAGGCAGAAAACATCAGTCATGATTACCCGAACAACCGCTGGCAACGCCCTCCCCGTACGCCGGAGACAGAGAAGCGCAAAGAGGAGCTAGCAATTGTACAAAAGCACATCATGTCAAAGTATGGTGAATTTGCTTCAAGGCTAATAATTACGCAAAGTCTTATCACTGAGTATAGCGCTACAGGTCAGTTGCGCTGCACGAAACAATACGCAACTGATATCATCTTAGAGGCGGCAGAAGAATTGGGAATACCTTTGCCTGAGCCTACTATGAAACACAGATAGCAAAAATATCATTTACGCTATATCTAAAACAAAGAAGCCCCAGCGAAAACTGAGGCTTCTTTGTTTTGGTACGGCTTGAGAGGGAGCAAAGCAGCACTAAGTGTATGAAGCAAGTCAATCTTTCTCGTTTTAAATTTCCCTTATAAATTTGCTCTGCCACATGCTTCGTACGGACAGGTAGAGACTTGTCCCTGCGAGCCTCTGTTCAAAACAAGCTATGCCTTTACAAACAAAACAACATCCTGCCCATTCTAATACCCTGAGTATCCTGCCCCAAGACATACCCACGGCTGCCGCCCGGCATGGGTGCCAAGGCACAGCGCACGCCCGTCCTGCTGCGGCAAGCAAGGGTTGTGAAACGGGCTAAATCAAGAACGCCCCCTGCTATCTCTAACAGGGGGCGTCTTTTTGTAGGGTTGGCGGCCACCTACTCTCCCGGGTGTGACCCCAGTACCATCGGCGCGTCCGGGCTTAACTTCTCTGTTCGGGATGGGAA
>NZ_SSNI01000011.1 GCF_010015475.1 Pontibacter pamirensis | reverse complement strand
GCTTTGCGCACCTGCTCCAGGTCACGGGCTGGCTCAAACACCGGTTTACGCCCCCTGCCAGGCTTCGTCTTCAGGCCTGCCATGCCTTCTGCCTGGTAGCGGGTAAGCCAGTTGTTTACTGTTACCGGGTTGACCTTTACTATCTGGGCCACCTGCTCTGATGTGCGGCCCTCGCTCTTCAGAAGCACAAGATGGCAACGCAGACGAAAGGCGTGGCTCTTGCCTGAGCGGTAACCCTGCTCCAACTCCTGGCGATGTGCCGCACTTAACTCTATTGTTCGTATCTTTCCCATAGCTAAGAAAAAACATACTTCAAGCTAAATTTGTCCCATTACTTAACTGATCATAGAACTGATCGATGCCTGCTGCTTGAAGGCGGGCGTTTAAGGCATCTACATTGATGTCGGCAACACCAAAACCAAAGGTGGCTCCAATGCTATGTAAGGCAAGCTTGTTTGGGTTATCAATCTGTATTTCCTGCGTTTGGGCCCGCAAGGGAGAGTGTAAGAAGAAAAGAATAAGGCTGAAGGCACATACTGTAAAATTTGTTTTCATAGGGGTAGTTTTTGTGCTTTTTTACTGTCAGTAGTCTGGCAGCAGATGGAACACCACAACATACTGGCTGAAATATGACATCTTATAGAATGATAAACAATTAATGTTAAAACACTTTCAATGATCTGGCTAAAGCAGAGAAAAGTGGAGCAACCCTGACTCTAAAAATATAGTAGTTTGTAGATATGAGACATGTTTCATTGTGGCCTATTCTAGTGTTGGTGCTGATTCACCTTTTAGGAACCAGATTACGTTTCTTAGGAGGTCTGCCTCGAAGTGTCTGGTTATCAGGGGCAGGAGGCGTATCCGTAGCTTATGTTTTTATGCACTTGTTTCCAGAACTGCAGGAGGGGCAGGAGCATATGGAGGAAAATATACTTTGGGCCGAGGAGTTTTTAAAACACCATGTATACCTGGTAGCACTTATCGGTCTGGCTACTTTTTATGGTCTGGAGCGCTCTGTTGTTTCGGCAAAACGGGAGCAGAAAAAGAAAGACAGTCGCGAAACAGAGGCCCCAAAAGGCGTCTTCTGGGTCCACATCGGCTCCTTTGCACTCTACAACGCCGTAATAGGGTACATCCTGTTTCAGCGGGAAGAGGCTCCTACACAATCGGTTGTGCTGTTCACCATAGCAATGGCCCTACACTTTCTGGTGAACGATTACTCCCTGCAGGAGCACCATAAAAATAAGTACAGAAAATATGGCCAGTGGGTGCTGGTGCTGGCGTTGCTAGTTGGCTGGACGGTAGGTTACTTGCAAGGAGTTTCTGAAACCACCGTAATTATCCTGACAGCTTTTATAGGTGGGGGAGTGATCCTGAATGTGCTGAAGGAAGAGTTGCCTGAAGAGCGGGAAAGCCGCTATTGGGCTTTCTTGCTCGGGGCGGCTTCCTATGCTATACTTTTGCTGTCTCTGTAGGCGGGTGCAACTGGTTTTCTGTGCGGGCTACCATCATCGATACTGTGGCATCGCCAGTCACATTTACTGTGGTGCGGCACATGTCCAGAATACGGTCGGGGGCAAGTATAAGGGCAATGCCTTCAACGGGTATACCCGCCTGCTGCAGCACAATCACGAGCATTACAGTACCGGCACCTGGCACCGCAGCAGCGCCAATAGAGGCCAGCGTCGCGGTCATCACAATTCCGAGCTGCGCCATAATATCCAGTTCAATACCATAAGCCTGCGCAATAAACACAGCTGCTACAGACTGGTAAAGGCTGGTGCCATCCATGTTGATAGTGGCTCCCAGGGGCAGCACGAAACTCGTTATCTCCCTATTTATACCTAAGTTCTTTTCAGCACACTCCATGGTAACAGGCAGCGTGGCCGCGCTCGAGGAGGTGGAGAAAGCCAGCATCTGCGCCGGGAATATACCTTTGAAAAAGTCTTTATACTTTGTTTTACCAACAAACACGGCCAATAGCGGATAAACTGCAAATATCATAATGGCCAGACCCACAATCACTACCAGGCAGTAGTAACCGAGCACCAGTAGCAGTTCTACTGCAGACCCTGGATCATCACCAGCGAACTCTACCACCAAACCGGCCAAAAGAGCAAACACGCCATAAGGGGCTGTTTTCATGATGAGGTCCACGATCTTCAGGATAACAAGATTAACACCCTCAAAAAAATCATTGACTGGTGCGGCTTTATCCGGTGGAATCATAATAAGGGCGATGCCGAACAAGAGCGCAAAGAAGATAACCTGCAACATGGCGCCGTTGTTAGTGAGGGCACCGAAAATATTGTCCGGCACAATGTCTACAAGCGGCTGCAGTGGCCCCTGCTGCTCCACGGCGGCGGCATCAGAGGACTTCTGCGTAGTGGTGGCAGCAAACTCTTGGTTAAACTCTTCCCGCTTTTCAGCTGAAAAGGCTTTGCCAGGCTCTGTAATATTCACCAGCACCAGGCCCAGTACCACTGCCACCACGGTAGTCATCAGGTAAATACCGATTGTTTTGGAGCCGATACGGGAGAGCCTGCTCACATCGCTGAGGCTGGAGACACCTGTAATCAGCGACACCAGTACGAGTGGCACGGCAATTAATTTGAGAAGGTTAATAAAGATGGTTCCGAAGGGCTGAATCCAATCGGTGGTGAAGTCTACAAGGCCAAGCGAGCTGGCAAGCATTCCCCAAATAACACCCAGGGCCATGCCAATCAGGATTTGCCAGTGTAAAGCAAGTTTTTTCATACGTAATTCTGTTCGGAACTGCGCAGGGCAGCACGCTCTTCTTATAAAGTATGATTATGTTTTAAAGGAGCTTATTACTGATAAGACGGCACAGGTAATGCAGAATCATCCCTTTGGGCACAGAACAGCTCTTAGGTAAAGCTACGTAAAATTACTCAGGTAGCGGGTTTAAAGCGGGAAAGATACTGTTACAACTATTATAAGTGCATTGATTATATTTGGACAAAACAAAAGAAGCCGCTCCCGGAGCGGCTTCTTTTGTTTTGTTGATAGCCAGGAAGAGGACTATTCCTCGTTCACAACTATCTTCTCGATTCTGTCATTGGCCTTGATTTGGTCAATTACCTCATCGCCCTCCACTACTTTACCAAACACGGTATGGTTGCGGTCTAAGTGGGCAGTGTTTTTACGGCTGTGCACAATAAAGAACTGTGAGCCACCTGTGTTGCGGCCGGCATGTGCCATGCTCAGCATACCGCGGTCGTGATACTGGTTTTCACCTGTCAGTTCGCAGTCAATTTTATAGCCAGGGCCGCCTGTGCCAGGTACACCTTTCGCGCCTTCGCGTGAATTGGGACAGCCGCCCTGTATCACGAAATCAGGAATAACACGGTGGAATGTAAGCCCATCATAAAAGCCTTTCTTGGCCAGATCTACAAAGTTTTGTACTGTTTTAGGAGCATCTTTCTCAAAGAACTCAACTTTCATCACACCTTTACCAGTATGTATTTCTGCAGTTTTCATGGTTTAGTATTTTATCTGTAAAACAATGTTGATAACAAAAGTACTCATTTTATAGTTTAATAAGGCTAAAGGCTGTCGTTTTACAACGTTCGGCTTTGCTGGCACAAAGCCGGCATACCAGAATTATTTTAAAGCATAATCAGCACATAAACGCTATGAAAAGAAACAGAATATTGACATACAGTTTTTCCTTACTCTTAAGTTGCACCCTTTTAAGCTGTGGCCCGGATGACCACGAACAGAATGAACTACAGGAAGAAAGTACTGAGGCCGATGCCCGTAGAGAGGCATATTCCAGAGGTGTAGAGCCTAGCACGTCCCGGGATGCGGTTTCGCCAGATGGTGATGGGGTAAGCCTGAGCGAAACAGACCCAAATATTGGTGGACATGAAATGATGCCGACGCAGTTGATTACTGAAAATATTACCTCAGGCATTTATCTCACCACATTTGCTTCCATTATACGGCATGCCGGTGTTGTGGAGCAGCTTGCCGGTGCAGGCCCTTATACCGTTTTCGCACCTTCTAATGAAGCTTTTGAGGCGCTTCCTGAAAATGAGTTGGAAAACCTGATGAAGCCTGAAAACATGGCACGCCTGAGAGAGGTTGTAAACAACCATGTAGTAGCCGGCGCCTTAACTGCCAGCGACCTGCAGGATGGAGCCATGTTAAATACGGTGGGAGGCGCTCAGTTGCAGGTAACAAAGCGTAATAACACAGTAGCTATAAATGGCGCCGAGGTGGAAGAGGCCAATATCCTAAGCGAAAATGGTGTGATTCACGTTGTAGGTAAAGTGCTGACGCCTGAATAACAGCATTAAAGTGTTATATCAAAAAAGAGAAAGGCAGGTGATTCAATTCACCTGCCTTTCTCTTTTAGATTTTATATCAGGCCTTGCAACAACTTTTTTATGCAACAACCCGGTCTGCTGACGGTATCGCGTTTCAGTGAAGCTTGCAAGACTTCGATTATTGCAGCGTACCTGCCAGCTTTATCGCTTCGTAGGCATTCACAATGCCTCCTGTGCGGCTAAGTTCCGACATGGCTACTCTTTCGCCAGTGCCAGGGTTGATTACAGGTTCAGTTATCTTTGTTACAGAACTTTCGATAACATCCTTTATCTGTGTGGCTGATAAATGGGGGTAATACGATTTAATAACTGCCGCCAGGCCAGCAACAACTGGTGATGCCATACTTGTGCCGCTGAAAGGAGCATATTGGTTGCCACCCGGAACAGTAGAGTAGATATTGTCTCCTGGTGCAAACACATCGACTATGTCTTTGCCATAGTTAGAAAAAGGTGCAATCAAAGTAAGCTGCGTAGGGCCATTGGCTCCAACCGTAATTACATTTGGAGCTTTCTTGTTTCCTTTGATGGATAGCGGGTTTGGGAAATAAGGTTCTACATCTATGTTTTTGCTCTCGTTTCCTGCAGCCCGAACGATGAGTACGTCATTCTTCTCTGCATACTTGATAGCATCTTCCACCCACTCCCGTTCAGGGGAAAATGACTTTCCGAAACTCATATTAATAATCTTGGCACCATTGTCTACCGCATAGCGAATAGCCAGAGCTATATCCTTATCATGCTCATCGCCATCAGGCACCGCTCTGATCATCATGATCTTTACTGCACTGGCCACACCGTCTACACCTAAACCATTGCCTCTGGCAGCACCTATAATGCCAGCCACATGGGTGCCGTGCGATGGGTCACCGGCCATGATGTTATTGTTGCCATAGTAGCGATCCTTAAAGTTGCTGTAGTCGTCTTCTACCACCATGCCACGATAGTCTGCTGGAGGTGCCTGGGGAGCCTGCAGGTTTGTTTTCAGGCTGTCTGCATACTGCTGGAACAGCACAGGAAGCTCTTTGTTGGTTGCACCCGGCTTCACTCTTTCAAAGACCAACCCATAGATCATCTTTCCCTGCTCTACTCTTGCATCTTCAGCTTTGAGCGAGTCCAGATCCTGTACTGTATAGGTGTCTTTTTGAAGAATACTTGTAAAGAAGGCATCTACACGTGGCAAAATCTCAAGTAGGCTGTACATCATCTCTACCTCCTTGCCGGCTTCTGATACCTCTGTTGCGTGTGCCTTACTTTTCAGCCAAACCTGGTACAGGTTTCGGTCCTTTCTTTTAACTTGTTTTTCGGAAGTTACACCTGCAAACTTGTCTTTGTACTTAAAGTAAATCCGCTCACTCTCGTAGGAGTCTTTTGTTACATTTTTGTCAGGGTTGTCTGCACCTAAGAAATTCCAGCCGTAGATGTCTCCGGCATAGCCGTTTTTATCCGGGTCTAAAGATCCGCCAGCGGCTTCAAGGCGGTTCCGCCACAAAACAGATCGCAAGTCTTCGTGCAGTGTATCAATGCCACTGTCAATAACAGCGACTAAGACAGGTTCTGGCTGTTTATTGTGTAGTAGTTCCTGGTATGCCTTTTCAATGCTGATGCCGTAAACTCCATCGGTCTCTTGGTCCAGCAGGTGCCAGTTTTGCGGTACCGTTTGTACACTCTGTCCAAAAGCAACTCCTGTAGAAAGGACAAATGCAAAGGCTGCTACTATTTTCTTCATGTTATAGTTTATGTGTGGTGTCAAATTTTAATCCTTCCAAAGCTATTACTGTGCCAATTCCAGTTTAGAAGCTTGAATGAAATAGCCATTGGACAAGTAAAGTTAGGAAAGTATCTAATCTAAGTACTTTGAAGTCAAGTTCGACACTAAATTCACAAAACAAAGTTAAAGCGGATAAGGAAAGTGAGAAGCGGAGCCAGCATGAAATTACCCGGTAAAAACTGGTTGCGCACCACCTGTTTTATGTAGGCCCAGAAGCTGAAAAGCCTAAAGGCCCGAACCTTTAAGGCAGTTCCTGTAGCAGTACTGGTTCTCCTATGGCAGGTATTTTCAGCCCCTGCAGCATCCCCCCGGCAGCAATCTGCTGCAGCAGGCGCACGGGTTCTCCTGGTGGCTCATCTGAAAGGTCGAAGGTGCCGTAGTGCATCGGAATGAAGGTGCCGCCGCGCAAGAGGTTGTAAGCCTTTACAGCCTCATGGGGGTTCATGTGGCTTTTAGCCATCAGAAAGGCCGGCTTGTAAGCGCCCACCGGCATCAGGCATACGTCCATGGGCCCAAGCAGATCCTCTATCTCCTCAAAATGTTGCCCCATGGCTGAATCTCCGGCAAAATATAAACAAAGAGTAGGTGTTTTGATAACAAAGCTGCCCCACAGCATCTTGTTCATGTCCAGCAAGCCGCGCCGGTACCAATGGGAGGCAGGCATAAAGTATACCTCTATCTCCCCGGGCACCAAGTCATACTTTTGGTACCAGCCTGCTTCCTGGTAGGGCAGGTGCGGGTTTATACCACGTAGGATGTCTCCGGCCCGTAGCGGTGCCAGCGCCTTTAGCTGTGGGTTGTGCTCGAAAACGGTTTTAATAGATTTTTTGTCGAGGTGGTCGCGGTGCCCGTGTGAGAGGAGCAGGAAATCAATGTTGCGCAGGTGCTCCGGCGGGCAAGGTAGCCCTGCTCTACGCGGCAGCAGTGGCACATCGTATAAAACAGGATCTGTTAAGAAAGAAACGCCTCCCAACCTAATAAAAAAGGTAGCGTGTCCCAGCCACACCACCATGTCTTTTTCAGATTCAACGAATTCAAACCCCTTATGAACTGGCGGTACAAAGTTGTCGCGCTTTTTCTCGAGGCGCTGCGGATTTTTACTCAGCTGCCAGCGCAGTACATCAATGGATGCAGGATAATAAACCTCCTCCCCATTGGCAAAGCGGCCCTTGATTGTTTTGTTGCCCCGGTAGTCCTTCTTAATCGTTTCAAGGCGCTCGTTTCTGATGTGGCGTATGCGGTTGTTGTGCTGCAAGGTCATTCTCTTTTTGTCCTGTTATTATAACAGAGGAACGCCTGCTAAGGTTGGGGAGACAAGGCGAAGCATTTAAAACTGCACTTGCTTATCATAAAAGCATGGTTATTTATTCACCAAAAAACCATTATTTATGATAGGTGGAATTTGGAAATATATCCTGTACGCCAAATATTTACAAGCCAAACCCGTAAAACTGCAGCTGCTTAACCTGCTATATTACCTTTCACGTCAACTCCTTGTACAGCAGTTAGATATTCTCAGATAATTATGAATTTATTTTATAAAATATGTACAAATTAACCAACAAAAAGTTTACATGGTATGTATCTATATGTATAGTACTCTTACTAACGCTGGCATTGGAGGAGTAAAACAGGTCTTTTGTTTCATAAGCAGCCTTTAACTCCTCTTCTGAATGAAGCAAAACCTTATTTCCCAGGCTTTTGCCTGCACCACTCACCCTACACACAGGAGCTTTAAGCTGATTTAAAGCTTAATAGTTTTCCACAGCAGTAGAGCATCTTCAAATTTAACGCTCCTGCTTATTAGCCAGAGAGGCAGGGTGCTAATGCCCTGCTCTCTACAATGGAAACCCCGGTCACAGGTGCACCTCTACCTTAGCGTTCTGCTAACACAGCACCTACCAGTTATAAGTTAGTTAAAATGCGCATGTGGTTTAGAAGCAGAAATCAAATTCTCAAATTGATAAAGCAGGAGAGCTTAATCTTTGACTCATCATAACCTACCACATGGTGTTGTAACAATAGATGAATGGCAACAATATCGGTTTGCCAAGCAGTAACTCTTTCCGCTGCTGTGTATGCTGATGCCTTTTCCTTCACTTCAAACATTATAGTTCTATAACGATGAAAAAAAATATACCTTTCTTGTGGCTGTTTCTGATGGTGAGCATCACTTATAGCTACGGACAAACCCTTCAGCCAAAGATTATTGAAACAGATGGCACCGTAAACACTATTGTGCAGTCTGGAGACACAGTTTACATAGGCGGCGAATTTTCTGAAGTCGGCTTGAAAACAGGAGCCGCCGCCAAACTCACCACCAGTTCTGATGTTCCGGATCGGGATTTCCCGCAGGTAAATGGCACAGTGTATACGGCTGTTTCGGACGGGAGCGGGGGCTGGTACATCGGCGGAAATTTCAGCTACTCATTAGAAGGACAGACCCGTCATCACCTGGCTCACATACTCTCTGACGGAACCATCGACCCCAGTTTTAACCCGGCACCGGACAGGCCTGTGCAGAAACTGATACTCTCTGGTTCCACGCTTTACGCGCTGGGCACTTTCGACCAGATTGGCGGAGAGCCGCGATCTTCGCTGGCGGCGCTGGATGCCTCCACAGGCCAGGCCACCAATTGGAACCCGCAACCCGACGGCACACTGTATGACATGGCGCTTTCCGGCTCCACACTCTACATTGGCGGAAACTTCACTCAAATAGGGGGAATAGAGCAGCGCTTCTTCGCCCCGCTGAGCACCTCTACAGGGAAACCCACCCGAACCCTTGACTTCGGCGGCCCGGTGCACAGCATCGCCACCGACGGCAGCACGCTCTATGCAGGGGGGGATTTCACCCAGATAGGTTATTTGATAGGAGCCGCCGCCAAACTCACTACCAGCTCTGATGTTCCGGACCGGGACTTCCCGCAGGTATCAGGCACAGTGTATACAGCTGTTGCGGATGGGAATGGGGGCTGGTACATTGGCGGCTCATTCAGCTACCAGGTTGATGGGCAGTTTCGTAGGTTCCTGGCTCATGTGCTCTCTGACGGTACCATTGACGCCAGTTTTAACCCGGCACCGGACAGACCTGTGCAGAAGCTGCTGCTTTCCGGCTCCACCCTCTATGCGGCGGGCGAGTTTACCCAGATTGGCGGGGAGCCCCGGCCTTACCTGGCGGCGCTGGACGCCTCCACAGGCCAGGCCACCAGCTGGAACCCGCAGCCTAACGGGATAGTGCAGGATATAGACCTGGCGGGTACGACGCTTTATGTGGGCGGCGAGTTCACTCAAATAGGGGGAATAGAGCAGCGCTACTTCGCCCCGCTGAGCACCTCCACAGGGGAGGCCACCCGTACCCTTGACTTCAGTAGCCCGGTGCGCAGCATCGCCACCGACGGCAGCACGCTCTATGCAGGGGGAGATTTCACCCAGGTAGGCTACTTTACAGGAGCCGCTGCCAAACTCACCACCAGCTCAGATGTTCCGGATCGGGACTTTCTGCAGGTAACAAACACAATGTCTAATTTCCGGGAGGTAACAGGCACAGTGCATACGGCCGTTGCGGACGGGAGCGGGGGGTGGTACATTGGCGGCTCATTCAGCTACAGGTTAGATGGGCAAGTCCGTTATCACCTGGCTCATGTGCTCTCCGACGGCAGCCTCGATACAAGCTTTGACCCTAACCTCAGTCCCTTTCTGAACCCCGACCCCAATCCAGGTCCTGAAACGGACCTGGATCCTAACAGCATAGTGTACAAGTTGGCCCTCTCAGGCTCCACGCTCTACGTGGGTGGCCGCTTCATGCAAATCAGGGACCAGGCCCGGCAAAACCTGGCGGCGCTGGATGCCTCCACGGGCGAGCCCACCAATTGGAACCCGCAGCCAAACAGTGTCGTGCATGACATGGCCCTGTCTGGGTCAACGCTCTATCTTGGGGGTGAATTCACACAGGTCGGAGGAGAAGAACGGAAGTATCTGGGGGCGGTGAGCGCCTCCACGGGCCAGGCAACCGACTGGGCTCCTGCCCCTGACGGAGAGATTTATACCCTGGCACTGGGCGCCGGAGTAGTATATACCGGGGGCTCCTTCCACTTTATTGGGGATGAACGTATACGCTATCTTGCGGCTTTAAGCCTGTCTACCGGTCAGCCCACCAGCTTTGAGCCTTCGCCTAACAGCGAAGTGTATAAAGTGATACTCTCCGGCTCCACCCTCTATGCGGCGGGCAAGTTTAGCCGGATAGGCGGAGAGCCCCGGCCTTACCTGGCGGCGCTGGACGTTTCCACGGGACAGGCCACCGGTTGGAACCCGCAGCCTAACGGTATAGTGCAGGATATAGACCTTTCCGGCTCGACGCTCTACCTTGGGGGCGAGTTCACCCAAATAGGGGGAGCCGGGCGGTTGCATCTGGGGGCGGTGAGCACCTCCACGGGCCAGGCAACCGACTGGGCTCCCGCCCCTGACAGACCAGTGCAGGTGGTTGCCGTGAACGGCGATGATGAAGTGCTGGTCGGCGGCAACTTTGATTTTCTGAAGGACCGACAGCGACAGCGGCTGGTGGCCTTGGACCTGTCTTCCGGGGAGGTCACCGGATTCAACCCGCAGCCCGACGAAGCGGTGCAAGAGCTGCTTCTTTCCGGCTCCACCCTCTACGCGGCGGGCAGGTTCACCCGGATAGGGGGAGAAGAGCGGATGCATCTGGCGGCTTTGGATGCCTCCACAGGTCAGGCCACTGCTTGGAGCCCGCAGCCTAACGGAACAGTGAATAGCATGGCCCTGTCCGGCTCTACGCTCTATGTGGGCGGCGAGTTCACCGAAGTCGGGGGAGAAGAGCAGCCTTACCTTGCGGCGCTGGATGTCTCCACAGGCCAGACCAACGACTGGGTTCCCGCCCCTGACGGACCGGTGCACGCGGTGGTTGTGAGCGGGGAAGAAGTGCTGGTCGGCGGCAACTTCGATTTTCTGAAGGACCGGCAGCGGCAGCGGCTGGTGGCCTTGGACCTGTCTTCCGGTGAGGTCACGGAATTCAACCCGCAGCCCAACGAATGGGTGCAAGAACTGCTTCTTTCCGGCTCCACCCTCTACGCGGCGGGCAGGTTCACCCGGATAGGGGGAGAAGAGCGGATGCATCTGGCGGCGTTGGATGCCTCTACGGGTCAGGCCACTTGGGACCCACAGGCCAATGGTACGGTGCATAGCATGACCATGGCCGGCTCTACGCTCTACGTTGGCGGTGAGTTCACTCAGATAGGGGGAGAAGAGCAGCCTTACCTTGCGGCGCTGGATGCCTCCACAGGCCAGGTCACCGGCTGGGCGCCTAAACCGAACGGACCGGTGCACGCGGTGGTTGTAGACAGCGACGAAGTGCTTGTCGGCGGCAGGTTTGACTTTTTACAGGTTCGGGAACATCGCAACCTTGCAGCCTTCAAAGCCAGTACAGGAGAAGTACTGCCCTGGAACCCACAAATAAGCGGTCGTGTGGAGGTTTTGGTTGTCAGCGGATCGATCCTCTATGTGGGAGGAGGCTTTATCCAGCTTAATGGCGAGCGACGCGGGGCTGTCGGTGCTGTAAACCGGTTTACAGGGGAAAATACCTCCTGGGCTCCCCGCTTGATAAATAATAGTGTTGTTTATGCTCTGGCAGTAGATGCCTCTACTGTTTATATCGGCGGCTGGGTTTCTCACCCCTGGCGGGAGAAGTACCTTGCTGCTCTTGAGCGAAACTCTGGCGCAGTTACCTGGAGGCTTACACCCAACAATGCCGTACATGCGCTTGCTGTGAGTGAAACGACGGTATATGCCGGTGGTGCTTTCACGGAGATTGACGGGCAGGAGCGCAGTCATATTGCAGCCCTTGATAAGTCTAACGGAGAACTTACTTCCTGGGACCCCTCCGCCGACAGCACGGTGCATTCGCTGGCCATTGACGAGTCACTTATCTATGCTGGTGGGTCCTTTTCTCAGATTGGCGGGCAGCCGCGTAGCCATATTGCCTCCCTGCACATGGCCAATGGGCAGGCGACTGATTGGAATCCGGAACTGAACAACACGGTACTGACCCTTACCAGGGAGCAGGGGTATGTTTTTGCAGGAGGTCAGTTTACAAGAGCGGGAGAGCGGGAGGCCAACTACTTTGCCATGCTGGATGCTGCTACCGGGGAGCCTCTGGGGACAAATCCGCAATTCAACGATGTTGTGCATGCCCTGCATTATAACCCAGCTTCCAACACCCTCTACGCTGGTGGTCAGTTTACCATGGTAGGTGAAATGCCCAGGTCCAGCTTTGCCTCTTTTGACGTAACGCTGGCAAACGAAGTCAAGGACCAGACCATCACCTTTAACGCCATCGGGAATAAAACACTGGCAGACGACCCGATTACGCTGGAGGCTACAGCCTCCTCTGGTTTGCCTGTTACTTTCAGTGTGCTGTCAGGGCCTGCTACCCTTTCAGAGGACCAACTCACCTTTACTAGTACTGGCACTGTTACTGTCAGAGCCTCTCAGTCTGGCAATGAGAACTATAGTCCCGCTCCTGATGTGGACCAAAGCTTTGAAGTAGCCAAGGCGAGTCAAACGATTAGTTTCGCCCATATTCCTGACAAAACGTTAGCAGACTCACCTTTGGAACTGGACGCTACCGCCTCTTCAGGCCTTCCGGTGAGCTTTGAGGTTGTCTCTGGTCCTGCCACTGTCTCGGGTAGCACGGTTACGCTGACAGGTACCGGCACAGTGACAGTTAGAGCCTTCCAGAGTGGCAATGAGAACTACAGTGCCGCTGAGGAAGAACAAAGCTTTGAGGTGACAGGTGGACCGTTTGTCGGAGACTGGCTGTGGGATTACCTGCGGGATTACCTATGGAAGTATCTTTGGAAAAAGCGTGGGTGGAGTGATTTGGCAGCTGAAAGCACAGGCATGACTACTTATGTTTTAAATTCTGAGGAAGCTTTCGGGGAAGCGTTTGCAGATCCGCTGCAGGTTTACCCTAACCCATTCTCCAGTAATCTGACAGTTGAGTTCACACTTGATCAGGCCGAGGAGAAGGTAGTGGTGGAGGTTTTCACCCTGCATGGCAAGCTGCTGGAGACACTGCACAATGGCAAGGCAGAGGCCGGAGTCAATTATGCTTATACGTTCAACGGAGAGAGGTATAGTACGGGCGTATACTTATGCCGCATGACTTTCAAAGGTAAGTCCATAACTAAGCGTGTAGTGCTGTCAAAGTAACCAGTGAGTATAGGGCAAAGTATGGCAGGGTAAGAAACATGCACCCGCATCAATTAAAAAGCGCTTCTCCGGTAAACGGAGAAGCGCTTTCTGCTGTGTTAACAAATTTCAGTTAATACCCAAATCCGGTCCGGTTGTAAGGGCCGAAGCCTGGGTCATAGAACGGGCTGCCAAAAGGAGAACCGCCTTCTCTGTAGCGAAGGCCGCCTGATACAGAGAAATTCTCAGTGATTTTATACGTTGCCTGAAAGTCAGCGCCCATGCGGCCGGGGCTATACAGGCCATAATTTAGGTTCTGCGCCGGCAGGTTAGAAAAATCTTTCCAGATGTTGCCGCTCAGAACAAGCCTGTCGCTGGCAAGGTAATCTACGCCTACGCTGGCTATATAATGGCTGCCGCCGTTGTTGCGGTACATCACAGTAGTTCCTTCCGGTGTAAAAGCAGGTGTATTGTAAGATGATACGTTCATGTACGTCATGCTGGCATTTACCCGGAAGCGGTTATTTAGGTGGTAGCGTACAGAGGGCGTAACGAACTGGGCATTGCCGAGGCCGCTGCTAAAGCTGGCGCCTGTCGAGAGGCTATAGCTCAATCGCGGGCCTGTCCAGGCTGGCTTCTCATCAGCGGTTGCGTCTGCCATTGGAGCAGTAGATGCTTCTCTAATAGCAGGGGCGGCTGAAACATCAGGTGTTGGTGCAGCGTCTAAGCTTGGCTTCACGTCCTGTGCCATTGCCTGGCCGGTCAAGAGCAGGCCTGCCGCCAATATAGTTTTAAATATGTTTTTCACGTGGAATGGCTGTGGTGTATCTTTATATACTAAGTTACGGGGAAAGTAGTTCAAATCAAAACCTACCTGCCTAAGCACACAACGACTTTGAATTTAGTTTGTTGTGGCGCTGCCATTTGCCTTAGAACCCAACCAGGCCTGGCGGAATTGCTGTATCTCCGGTGTCAGCTGTTTGCCTATAGCCTCATAAGGAACTACCTCCAGCGTGGGCACCTCGTCGAGTACCAGCGTGGTGCTGCGGGTTTGCCCCAGGCGACTGAACGTTACCGGTATAGTATCGCCGGGCTTGTGCTGGCTCAGTACTTTCTGCAGGTCTTTTTCCCGCTTTATTTTCTGGCCATCCAGCGTAAGGATGACATCCGTTCGATCCAAGCCGGCTTTGTAAGCACCAGAATTCACAAAAGTGCCCGACATAAGTTCAGCGCCTGCCTCGCTGTATTTCAAAGGCTCCATGGCTATCATTGCCTCACCGGGCTTTGCTTTGCGCAGCTCAAAGCCAGCTTTAGCTAAAAGTGGCGTGAAATCCGGCAGTTGGCTACCCTGTACGCTGTTGCGGAAAAACTGCCCTGCCCAGGCCCTGTCGCCGGAGACCTCTGCCAGCGTCTCTTCCAGATCAGTTAAGGTATAAGGCTTCTCCGGTTGTCCGTATTTGCGCCAGAGCGCCTGCAAGTAATCGTCCAGGGTTTTGTTGTATTTCTGGCGCAGCATCAAATCCAGGGCCAGCCCCGCCATGCTGCCATAGGTGTAGTAGGAAATGAAGGTGTTGTGGCGGTTCACAGGGTCTACAGAGCGGGCGGCATCTACAAAAGGTGCCTGCATGCTCATCTCTACCAAGCTATGATACTGGCGGCCCGGGGACAGCAGCACATAATTCAGGTCTCCGGCCAAGTCAGCAGCATACTTCTTAATGTCGAAAATGCCGCTGCGTGCCATGGTCAGGTCGCCGTAATAACTTGTGAAGCCCTCTGCCAGCCAGAGTGCCTCTGACATGTTCGCCTCTTGAAAGTTGAAGGGTTCCAGGCTATTTGGGCGGATGCGCTCCACGTTCCAGGCGTGGAATTTTTCATGGGATACTGTGTTTAATAAAGCATTCGTAGCAGCGCCTAAAGGGCGGGAACTGGTTAAGATAGTGGAGTTGCGGTGCTCCATACCATCACCGACAGCCTGCGGCATATAGCAGCCTATAAAGGTGTAGCGGTCGAAATCATAATCCGGCAGCTGTCCGAATACTGCGCGCTGTTCTGCTACAATTTTCTTCGTCTTCGCCACATACTCCTGGAACTGCGCTGGTGTGCCGGGGTGGTGCAGGGCTACCTGTATCGTTTTGGTTTTATCGTTCTCCTGCACTGTCCACTCCGCGAAATTAAAGTCACTAAGCTCCGTCGGGCTGTCCATCAGGTACTGAAAATCCGGAGCGAAATAAGTATTTCCCTGCTGCTGTTTCAACTGCGTCGCTACTTTCCAGTTTTTCCCATGCGGAATAGCAAAAGTGACATAGGCAGGTGATGTCTTGAAAGTTTCGGCATACATCAAGGTAGCGGGCATGTTCAGGTGCGCGTGCGTTTCGTCCACGCCGGCATAAGTGCCATCAGCGTGATCCGCAAACAACGTGTAGTTCACCGTGACAGTGCCATTATGTCCCAGTACGTCCCATTCATTTGTGCGAGGGCGGAAAATCTGCAGGGGCTTGCCCTCTGCATCGGTTGCACGCACGTTGTACACGTTCTTGGCAAACTCATGAATGGCATAGCGCCCCGGCGAGGTGCGCGGCATCAGCACTTTCAGCGTGTCTGATTTTATATCGGAGAAGGTGATCTGGATCTCTGCCTCGTGGTGTACTGCGTTGGGAAAAGAAAGTCTGTAGTCTACTTTTTGCTGCGCCAGCACCGGCTGTACCATCAGCCCAAGAGCAAGGCCCAGCAAGGAGTATAGTTTATGTTTCATTTATCCTGATTCAAAAAATAATTTTCAAGATATAAATATAGTGGTTGTGCCGGTGAGGTGCAATTATGACCTCTCCCCATCCCTCTCCTAAAAACAGGAGAGGGAGCCTGCTATTAGGCTAGCAACGTTCGCGTGCAATAGCTATTGATATTGTGGAGGTTGTCAGAACTCCTAAATTTGATAACCAAATATAAGATATAACTCCCTCTCCTGTTTTTAGGAGAGGGCCGGGGAGAGGTAAAACACCTTCGCCTGAACCATCCCCTCATAAAAACTTCGACTAAACTCTTCCTTAAAACCTAAGCTGTTGAAATGAGCCGTATAATCCGGAAGCTGCTTTGCTTTTACACCACTCACGAATCCAAAGAAAGAGTACATGCTCCAAACCAGAAGCCGCTGCCGCAGGGGTGGGGGCTGCTGCATGGGCCAGAAATCGGCGAAGAGCCAGCGGCCGTGGGGAGTAAGCGCAGCTGCCAGGGTTTGCATAAGCTGCTGTAGGCGTAGAGGGGGGAAGAGGTCGAGCAGGAAAGGAGTGATGACCGCCTCAAACTGCTCATGGGGCTGCAGCGCCTGTTCAGTACCCAGCCTGAAGGAAACCATGCATTGATGTGGCTGCCGGAAACGTTCAAATCTATGCCGGGCCCGCTGCAGCATGGCAGGAGCAGCATCTAAGTAAAGAATATCCAGTTGTTTGCCAGCGAGTAAAAGTTGTTCTAGTATCCAGCCGCTGCCACCGCCAATCACCAGCACACGTCCCTGTTGCGGCAGGTGGGGAAGCAAGCTTAGCTGCGCCTGTTCCAGCGCATCGCCATATACCAGGCGCGCCAGGCGATCATAGAAGGAAGCTACACGGTGAAAGCCGCTGTCGGGGAGGTTTGGCAATGCTGATAGCAGAAAGTCAGGCTGCTAAGATAAGCATCAGCGGTTGTAATGCTCGTCCACTACACCACGCAGTTTCTCAAAAATATAATCAACCAGTTGCTTTCGGATGCTATTGGTATCCCCTTCAAACACCTCGCGGAATTCCTCTGCCTTGCCGTCATACAGGAAAGAAACGAACATGGTGCCTACGGGCTTCTCGGCAGTTTCGGAGCCGCCCTCACCTGCAAGACCAGTAGTGGCGATGCTAATGTCAGCATCCAAGTGCTTTTTTAGCCCCATTACCATCTCGTTTGTCACCTGCTGCGATTCAGCGCTATACAGCTTCAATGTGCTTTTGCTTACGCCCAGCAGCTTCTGCTTTACCTTAGGCTGATAGACCACAAGGCTGCCTAACAACACATCGCTGCTGCCTGTGGCTTTTACAAATTCAGAGGCAAGCAATCCTGCTGTACAACTCTCTGCAAAGGCTACTTTCAGGCCTCTGTCTTTTAAATCCAACACCAACTTTGTCAGGTCATCTTGCTTCATAGGAATTTTTTGTTTTGGCACAGGCTTATACATACTGCAAATAGCAGCGGCAGGTTTTACCCCAGCGGATAAGTCTCCAGCACAGAATAGACAGGATGAGGCGATGCCAGTTCCGATTGCCACAAAGCAATATCTGAAACGTGCAGTTGCAGTGGTTCCTTTGCCGTGATAGTGAAGAGATTTTCCGGTACAGGCTTGTCTTTGCGAAAGCGGGCCAGGGTAACATGCGGAATTGCCTTCTGCTTTTTGGGCGGCTCGTCTGCCAGGGCCTGTGTCAGGTCGTGGCTTAGCGCCTCAAAAGCAGGGTGTGCGGCAAAGCGGGCCCATATCAGCCGGGGATGCCTGGGTTTCGGGCCGGGTTCTGTACACTCAAAATCAAGCGTAAAAGGCTGATGCCGCTGTGCCACCTCACGTATTGCCTGTTGTATCGTTAAAAGCTGCTGCACGGGCACATTACCGAGGAAAAAGAGGGTCAGGTGCAGGTTCTGTGAAGGCACGGGCCGGATAGACGGATGGTCATACACTTGCAGTTGTTCCTGCAGTTCCTGTTTTAATGCTTCGGGTAAAACAGCTGCTACAAACAACCTGATGCTGTCTTTCATAGTTTTAGGATATAAGCGTACCAATGCCTTTACCAAATGAAGTACGTACAAGAGGGAGTGCTTTGGTACAAACCCGTAAACAATTTTAAATGAATTGCGAACTTTATGATCCAACGAATATTTAGAAAGATAGTGGCTGGCGCAGCCTTGTTTACAGTGGAACTGGTATTTGTATGGCTGCTGTTTCTGGCCTGCATTATCTGCTTTTTGTATATAGGCGCCGAAATACTACAGGGTGATAAATTAGGTGTGGATGAGTCTGCCTTTAGTTTTGCAGCAGACATTGCCAGCCCTGCCCTGGACAGTTTTATCAAGTTTATCACTTTTTTTGCCTCCAGGCAGTTTCTCACACCTGCTGCCCTGTTGCTTATTGCCTACTTCCTGTTCGTGCGCAGGCACCGGTGGTACTCGGTGAAGGTGCCTGTGGTGGCGCTGGGCAGCATCACCCTTAACATCGTCCTCAAGTTCTTTTTCGACAGGCCAAGGCCCCTTATGCCCTTGGTAGAGGCTTCCGGGTTGAGCTTTCCGAGTGGACACTCCATGGTGGCGGCTTCTTTCTATGGCCTGATAATTTACTTGGTCTGGCATAATGTGCAGCCAAAGATATGGCGCAATGTGCTGGTGGCGCTGCTGGTGATTTTTGTAATACTGATCGGGTTTAGCCGAGTCTATCTGCGGGTGCATTACGCTACCGACGTGCTGGCGGGTTTCTCTGCCGGCTTTATATGGGTTGTCGTCGGGCTGTGGGCTTTGCGCCGCCTGGAGCGGCTTTCTAAAAAAGAACTGGACCCGGTGGTGGAAGAGGAAACACCAGTGTGATTTTTCTGCAATTTTTTTTGAGCCCTTATTGCAAATTAAAATCTAGCTGTTACCTTTGCAATCCCAATCATTAAGGGTTAAGGGTTTTGGGACGTTAAATTTTTAGTGAGTTTCGCGCACGTGGCGAAACTGGTAGACGTGCAGGTCTCAGAAGCCTGTGCCTTCGGGTGTGGGAGTTCGAATCTCCCCGTGCGCACACTAAGTTTAAAAAGCCAGTCTTCGGACTGGCTTTTTTGTTTTCAACCCTTTTCATTCAGGCATTGTTTAGGGCTAACAAGGGAAACAGCACAGCGTATATCTGTTCAGATTATGAAGCGCCTGACACAAAAACTACTCAGCCTTTTAGCCCTGCTTTCGGTGGAGATAGTCGTGCTGTGGGTGACATTCTTCGGGTGCCTGCTGCTTTTCCTGTTTATGGCGAACGAGGTATTTGTGCAGCGAGACACTGCCCTGGATGAAGCGCTGTTTCGCTTCGCCTACCGCCACACCTCTCCGCGCAACACACAACTTATGATAGGTATCTCTTTCTTTGCCTCTGCTGAGTACCTGATGGTGGTGCCGCCGCTTGTTGTGCTGGTGTTTTCCTTTTTTAAAGGCCTGCGCTGGCTTGCGCTCAAAGTGCTGCTCATCTCGATGTCCAGTGCCATCCTGAACCAGTTAATGAAACGGTATTTTGAGCGGCCGCGCCCGGAGTTTGCTATGCTGGAGCAATCGGGACTTAGTTTCCCCAGTGGCCACGCCATGATTGGCAGTGCTTTTTATGGTGTGTTGATCTACGTGGTCTGGCGAACAGTGCGTCATACGCTATGGCGCTGGCTGCTTACCCTGCTGCTCACGCTGCTGATACTCCTGATTGGCTACAGCCGCATCTATCTGAAAGTACATTATGCCACCGATGTACTGGCAGGCTATGCCATGGGTATCCTATGGCTCATCCTGTCCTTATACTTTATGCGCAGGCTGGAGAAAGTCTTTGTCAAAAAGGTGGAGCAGGAGCAAGCTTAAACTGCAGAACTGCCTTTATTTATTTTAGATTACATCAGTTTATCAGGCATCAGTTGGTATAGAAGCGACAATGTGCTTATTTTTAAGTTTATTGAATCGCTCAGTTCTAAAGTTATTGTAGCGCCTAAACCCACTTTATCAACTCATGCACCTTACCTCTGTTACAAAATATCTGCTCTGTACCCTTATCCTGTTCACGGCTGTACCTGCGCTTGCCCAGCACCCTGATGATGTGGCTGCGGTTCGGGAGAAGCTGCTGCAGGAGCGGCAGGAGATAGTACAGGAGCAAAATATAGATGCCGCCGCCAAAGCAAAGAGGCTGCTGGAACTAGGGGACTGGCAGACTGCGCAGCAGTTGCTGGAAAGCGCCACACTTGGTGTACCCGTAAAGCTGGCAAAAGCAAGGCTGGCGATGCTGCAGAACGAATTTAAGCAGGCCGGGAACCTCGTGCAGGAGGTGCTGAAAGAAAACCCAACGCAAGGGAAGGCGCTCTTGCTGCAGAGCCTTTTGCAGATACAAGCCTGGGAGTTAGATAAAGCTATTGCTACCGCCCGGCAGTTGCTGCAGGCAAACCCAAAAGACGAGGCAGCTGCTTTAACCGTAGGGCGTATCCTGATGCTGCAGAAAAAGTATACCGAGGCGCTGGCATGGGCACAGAAAGTGCAGTCATGGAACCCAAAGAATGCTGGCGCTTACCTGCTGGAGTCGGATGTGTATTTCTGGAATCAGAAACCGGAACTGGCCGAAAAGCCGCTCATCACCAGCCTCACTTTAGACCCTTTCAATGCTGATGCCCGCTTTAACTACGGCTATGCCATCTGGCGCCGGGTGGATGCCACGCAACTAAACGACATGGCTGCCCAATGGGAACTGGCGCTGGAACTGAACCCGCTGCATTATGTCACGCACTGGCACTGGGGCAATGGCCATACCAACTTAACCTACGCCGATTATGCCCAGCCTGAGGATGAGGAGGTACGGAAGGCCTTGAATGAAGCGGACAGGCTTATCTCCGAAAACAGGCTGCAGGAGGCGCTGAAAGCGGCGCAGGCAGTGCAGCAACAGTACCCGGCTTCTGTGTTGCCTGCCATGTTGCGCGGCTCCACTTATTACATGGCCTTCGATATGAACCGGCAGATCCGCCTCGACTCCGCACAGGCAATTTTTCAGCGTATCCTCCAAAAAAAGAAGCATTACGGACCAGCACACAATGCTTTAGCCGCCGTTATCAAGCAAAAACAGCTGACGTACCTGCACAACTACGACTCGCTGCAGCAGGTTGTGGCGCAGACTGTAGTTGAGGACCCGGTAAACTTTGCAAAAGTGTTTCCGGATGTGGCTTATTATCCCGGTAAGGAGGTACAGCAGATGGTGTGGTCGCAACTGTATGAGAGCATCGTGTATTTTCCGTTTCTGTCGAGGCAGCGCGAGAAGTTTGTGATACCGCCCCTGCACACAGACCTGGCTATCGCCATGAGTTCTCCCTACTTCCGGCAGGCCACAACCTTCGATAACCGCCAGTGGATGGACATCAGGGGAGTGGGCAGCGGTGCGGCGGCTATTGAGTATGTGGTGCGCGGCTCCTACCTGGAGCGGAACGTGGTGCTGCATGAGTATGTGCACCTATTTCACCAGAGCGTCTTCACCGATGCTGAGAAACGTGCCGTGCGCCGCCTTTACCACCAGGCCATGGAAGAGGGCCGCACCTTAGACTACTACTCTGCCAACAACGAGCATGAGTACCTGGCACAGACGTATCCTGCCTACTTTGAGCCGGTAAAAGTGCACCCGCTCAATCACAAATCCATCAACACCACCGCCGACCTCAAAGCGAAAGACCCGGCGCTGTATACTTTCCTGGATGAGCTGGTGCAACGGCAGCGGGCCTACCTGGCAGGTGATAAAAACGCTATGGCCAGCAACTGGGCTCAGGTTTATCTGAACCTGGCTGAGCAGGAAGAAGATTTTCCGAAGGCCCTTACGCTGCTCGATACCGCCCTTACGTATGACGCGCATTACCAGCCAGCCCTGATAGCCTATGCTAGCGTGAAACAGCAGCAAAAGGAGTACGCTGCCGCAGTAGACTGGCTGCAGAAAGCGAAAGACATCAACCCGGGTTATGCTCCCATTTATTTGGCCGAAGCAGCATTGCTGGAAGCTCAGAAGCGGTCCGGAACGCTAGCGCTGCAGGAGGCACTGAAGAGCCAGGTTGCGCTGTATCGTAAAGCGATGGAGTTAGAAGATGATCTGCTGCAACGCGCCTATACTAACCAGCGTTTCCGGGAGTTGTACGAGAGCTATGCCATGGTGCCGGAAGCAATTGCTACAGCGGAAGTCTATGTGCAGGATGCACCCATCGTCTCCACATACCTCCGGGACCGGCGCGACGAAGCAATTGCCTATGCCAGCTGGCTCAGAGGCACGAGCCAGGTAGCCCCGGAAGCGGTAAAGCAAATCTCCACAATAGTGGCGCGGAAGCCGCAAAACTACAGCCTCCGGAGACAGTATGCGGATGTGCTGGCCGCGCAGGGTGATTATACAGCGGCTTACAAAACACTGGAGGAGGCACAGCGCATTTTAGAAGCCTCCGGCGCAGCACGCCCGGATTATATGATGCGGATGGCTGCCTACCAATTACAGCTCAAAAACAAAGCCGCCGCCGAAGCGCTGATGCAGCCTATACTTAGCCACAAGGTTGAAGTAGGTGGGGAAGAGTATCAATTAGTTGGCATACTGGCAGATTTAGGTGAGTTAGAGCAGGCAGAGACGGTGTTAGCGCAGCAGCCTGCCCCGGAGACAGTACTTGAAAAAGCACAGCTGCATTTTGCCACCGGACGCCTGCTGGAGGCAAAGAACAAAAACAGGAAAGCCATCAGGTCTTATGAGGCGGCTTTGCAGGCGAACCCTTATATGGCAGAAGTGCGGCAGCGGCTGGTGCAACTGTTGGAACGCCAGGGAAAGCAAAAGCGGGCAGAGCAGGTAAAGGCTGCCGTAGAAAATCTTGTGCAGTTATAAGCTCTAAACGAAACATACATCACTTAACATCCGGATTTATGTAACACCAGTTTATACTTTGTTTTAAGTCCCGCTGGGCTCTTGCGTAAAATCATTTAACACATACCTTTTAAAATGCAACTGAACTTTCTTTTGAAATTGTGGCTACTGCTGCTGCTCTTTTTAAGTGTGGCTGCCTGCCGCAGTAATACCACTGCAAATGAAGAGGCACTCGCAGACCGTGCTGCTAGTAAGCCTGTTACAGTATACCTGGTGCGCCATGCGGAGAAGGAAACCGCTGACCCTAAAAACGAAGACCCGGACCTGACTGCAGCCGGAGTGGCGCGGGCAGAGGCCCTGCGTGCGCTGTTAGAAGAGCAGGAGGTACATGCCCTGTATGCTACCAAATACATCCGCACCATCAACACCCTAAAGCCTTTGGCAGATGCCCGTCAGCTGGAGGTACGGCAGTATGAGGCGCATGATTTCGATAACCTGAAACAGCAGCTCCTGCAAAACCACCAGGGAGAGACGGTTGTGATTGCCGGTCACTCCAATACTATACTACCTATCATAGAGGCCTTGGGAGCGAAACGACCCATATCAGAAATAACAGACAGCACCTATGACCATATTTTTAAAGTAACTGTTGATTCAGGTGGTACAGCTACTGTGGAAACGAGCCGGTTTGGTGCAGCAAGCAACTAAGTGAAGCCAACCTTTGGGATACCTCCTGAAGCCTCTGTAGCTAAAACTGCAGGGGCTTCTGCTTTTAGAGCAAACACTAAAAGGGTTTGTCTCCGTATGATGGTATGGAAAATAAAGAACTATGCGCAGATTAACCATCAAAGTAAAAGAGGGAGAAGGTGAGGAAATAAAGAGGATAGCCAAAGAGAAGAACGGCAAAAACCTGATGATACAGTCGCTGGAGGATGGGGGGGAGCTTGTGACCGTGAACCTGAACAACAAGATGGTGAGCAGTTTTATAGAGGCCATGAGTAAGTATGAGGAGGCTGAAATTAATCTTATCCCGCGCGGTATCATCGCGCTTTACCCTCCCCAAGGCCAGGCGCCTGACCAGGTGGCTGATGTATCGTTTCGGAGCCCCATTGAGATTTTTCTTGGAGGCGTGCAGAGCGTTGGTTCTAAAAAGGGCCTGATTATATATTCTTTGGCCGGGTCAGTGCTGGTTTGGATTGGGCTATACACCGGCACCAGCTATCTGTTGGTGGCGGCCATGCTGGTGTCGCCGTTTGCAGGGCCGGCCATGAATGCCGCCCTTGGGGCTGCCTCCGGTAAAATGGGGCTGCTGAAGCAAAGCCTCCTGCGCTACTTTATGGCTATCGGTACGGCTGTTATTGTTACGTTCCTGCTTTCCTTCTTTGTGGATCAGCAGCATGCTACGCCGATGATGGTGTCTGTAAGCCAGGTTTCGCGGTTGTCGATTTTGCTGCCGATTGTAGCCGGTATAGCAGGCGGTTTAAATATCATCTCATCGGAACGCGACAGCCTGGTGTCCGGAGCTGCTGTGGGTATGCTGGTGGCAGCCTCGCTGGCTCCGCCAACCGGCTTGATTGGCATGGCGCTTAACTTCGGAAACTGGCAGTTGATACGCAGCGGTATTTTTCTGTTAATAATACAGTTGGCTGGCATTCAGCTATCCGCGGCCCTGGTTTTCAGGTTTATGGGGAACGTAAGCATTAAAGGGGTGCGTTTTGCGAGCGGAAAGGCCTATGTATTCTACCTATCCATGGCGGTGTCGGTGCTGGTGATAGGAGGGCTGCTGTACTGGCAGTTTTCCAGTCCTCCAGGACTGCAGAAGGCAAGTCTGAATACTCTCATTACAGAGGTGATGCACACAACGCTTGAAGAGATGGAGGATGTGGAAACCATAGAGATAAGCGCCCGCTTCACGCGTGGCACCCTGCCTGATCTGAATCCGGTTATCTGCGAGCTGTACCTCTACAACCGCAGCAATACGCTTTCTGATGAAGAGGTGAAGCAGCAGGTAAGTGCCCTGCTCTACAAGCGCATCAAGGAACAGAATTGGAATGCCGACCCGATGTTCAATATCACGGTGCTGGACTACCAGGGAAATCCATCCAATTTACCGTAGAATAACCTGCGTGTGCGCCAGCTTGTCGTGAACAGTGCGAAGAGTAGTAGGAAGGGTGGATAATAGAAACTGCTTCACCAGTACAATTGCGGTAAGAGGCTTGGCAATATAGCGTATAGTGGCTGCTTTAAAGGAAATGCGCTCATTTGTAGTAGTGGTTACCCGCAGGTGCAGGAGGTATTTACCTAAAGTCGCCTGGCAGGGACAGGTTTCGGTACCGGCAAAATACAGCCAGCTCAGCAGCAGATGCAGCAGGCGTTCCGGTTTCAGCAAGAACGCGTCGTCATTGCTGCTAAACGTCAGGAAATCAGCTATACCTATCAATGTCAGGATAAGCAGAACATCAACGGAAAAGGCTGCTAACCGTGTCTTCAGGCTTGCTAACTCTGTCTTTTTATCTTGTTGGGTATAAGTAAATTGCATTACATAAATAAAGTCGGCCGGATAAAATGACTCCGACCGACTTTATACTTAACTGGCTGAACAAGGTTTCAAAAGCACTTTATTTAGTTTAATAATTTCTTGTTTATAACATATCTATTGTGCGAACATCAAAAATGCAGATAATTTTATTTGAAGATTCAGCTGCATGTTCCTGAAACCATATAAAATATCGTTAAAAGTGCAGCAAAGGAGCATATTTGGTGCCTCGCCGCTTTAAATTTAGATTTTTTAGCCTTGGCTGTGTATTTATAAGGAGGCGTGATAAGCTACACTTTCCCTTATCACTACCAGAAATAAAATTCAGACGGGCTCTTGTTGCGCAGGGTGCTTAAGCACAAGAGTTTTGGCTAATAAATCGTGCAGAGCCTGGCGGCGTTCTGTAAAGGCGGCCATTATATACCCTATGAGCAGGAGCAGCCCCGACAGCAGCCTTCCGAAGAAGCGGCCGGTGGCACGGGAAAAGGTGATCGCGTATCCCTCCGTATCCGTCACAAAGATGCCCATGATTTGTTTACCTGGTGTGGCCTGGTAAGAGGAACTTTCGAAACTGGCATAGTATAACCAGCTTATCACGATGCTGATGAAGTTCATCTTCAGTCGGGCTTCATAATCATAGATGTCCGGGACAAGTGGTAGCCCAAGCACCGTTATAAACAGCGCAGAAAGAATAGATAACAGGATCCAATCAATTAGAAAAGCTACCAGGCGTACACTGAATTTAGCATAAGTCAGGTGGATAGGCTTTCTGTCTTCTTCCTGTGTGTAAAATTCCATCTGTTAAAATTGGCTTTACAGCTATAATACGACATACCGAACACTTGTACAAAAAAAGCTACCCGGCGCATGCGCCGGGTAGCTTTTCAGAATGTAAGACCTTCTGGTTAATTTATGATTTAGCGGGAGGTGTAAAGCGCTCCATCTTATTCTTGATAGGCTCTACGGTCATCAGGTACTTGTACATAGCGCGCAGGTCTTCTTCTTTCATGCCGGCATACATGCTCCAAGGCATAATGGTATTTGGCCCGCCAGGAGTTACGGTGGCAGGGTTTTCATGCATCTTAAAGCGTTGCACAAAAGCGTCCTCTGTCCACTTTCCAATTCCGGTTTCTTTATCAGGGGTAATGTTGGCAGAGCGCAGTGTACCACCATCCGGAGTAGGAAACTCCATGCCACCGGCCAGGAGCATGCCCTCCACCGGGGCTCCTTGTTCCTGTGGTGTGTGGCAGTCGTTGCAGGAGGCGATGGTGAACAGGTATTCGCCTTTTTTTACATCATCATTCAGCGCAGTTTTCTCAAGTACTGCTGGTGCGTTGTTAGAGGGCATTGTGCGCAGAATCAGGTTCATCGGAAAGTCGGGGTCAGACTTCGGCACGTTGTTTTTAATTGGCTCTAAAGTGCGGATATAAGCAATTACAGCATAAGCGTCCTCTGTCGTCATGTGGCTGTAGGCCTTGTAAGGCATCACCGGAAATAACGGTTCACCGTCTTTACTCACTCCTCTTGTCATCGCGCGGTAAATCTCACCGTCTGTCCAGGTGCCTATACCTGTTTCTTTGTCCGGAGTGATGTTACGGGCGTAGAAGGTACCTGGGAAGCCCAGAGAGTGGTCAAACTTATCACCACCTTTGCCTTCAGTACCTTTCTGGAATGGACCTGAGAAGCGGGAGAAGTCGCGGGTAGAGTGGCAGTCGATGCAAATAGCTACGTGGTTGGCGATGTATTCTCCGCGTTCAACCAGTGCAGGTGTCTTTTCAATTGTCACAACAGGGGCGGCATCCACGTTCGGGAAGGCGTACTGCAGATAAATAATGCCGGCGACAGCAACTGCCACCAGTGTAACTACCACGTATCCCGTAATTTTTAATGCCTTTTTCATAATTTTCTAATGATGTTAAATTTTGGGGAGCGTTAATTTTGGGTGACATTAACTTGGTAAATATCAATATAAAGTATAATTATACAAGATGGATATACCTTATTCTCTATGTATTTTTAGTAGATAACATTTTTGAATTGGTAGACAGCATAAAAAAAGTCGCAGACTAATTTGTCTGCGACTTTGTGGAAGGTTAAGTGTTGATGCTTAGTTATTTAAAAGTTGTTTTGCTGTCGGTTGTTTTAATTTCTGTTACCGTATTAATACTCCCAATCTGTATACATTTTATTCACGCTCTTCTTCAGGCTTATCGGGATATCGTCAATGCACCTTTATATGTTTTACTACTTGTATTGCTTTTTAGATAATAGAAGTAAATACCACTACTGCTGCCATTCCCGTCCCAGGTATTTTTATAGTTGTTGTCAGAAAATATCAGTATGCCCGAACGGTTATATATTTCAAGCCTCCAACTGTCTTGCAAATCATCAATGACTTCAAATACATCATTCAGATTGTCTCCGTTCGGAGTAATAATATTCGGTACGTAAAACCTGCATCCCTGAATGGTTACATTAATAGTGTCCGTAACAGTGCAGGTACCCCTGGTGACCTCAACCCAATATTTACCTGATTCAGTAACTTTGATAGCTGAACTGGTAGAATTATTACTCCATTTATACTTGGCAGTAGGAATACTTAGAGACAGGAATGTTTGTTCACCCTCACATAAACGTATATCTGGTCCCAAATCAACTTCGATTGGCTTTTCTATAGTTACATTTATTGTATCAGCTGTTTTACACCCATTCAAGTAAGTTTGCACCCAATACTTACCAGACTTAGTAACTTTATAAGTACTGTTAGTAGTGCCATCCTGCCAAAGGAACGGGCCACTGGCAAAAGACGCATCAATCGTATACTCACTGCTTCCACAAACTCTAATATCATTCCCAAGACTGAGCTTCGTTTTGCGGTGTGCCTTTATGTTTCTGATATTATCAACTAGAATGTCTCCATTGTAAAAGCTATACCTGTTAGGGGAGAAATAACCCTGCAAGGTTATAGATGTGTGGCTTTCTTCTGGAGAGAATCTTACAACGTAAGTCCGCCAATCTTTATGATCTATAACCGGTGAGTTCCACAAATTCTCAGTTGTAGCGCATAAACCGTTGCCGCCCCAAATTTTTAAGATACCAGGTTGCCTGGAGTTAACGTCTTCATAGTCGGGATCAAACGCTAAACTTATTTCGAAGGTGTAGCAAGAGTCCTGATGGAAAGGATAAGTGAGATTTTGCGTCACCGACTCGAAACTTCCGCTGTTTCTTTGCCTGAATACTAAGCCTAAATAATTGACCCCATGGTCTGGGGGGAGACTAACTCCCCAAACGCCTGGTTGTGTATCCGGAGTACTTAAGGGGCCACCGCAATTTTCCCATAATTCAGGTGTATATCCCTCACTTGTTCTTCCTTCGAACGAAGGATTATTGATTCTTTGGGCATGGCTTAAAAAAGGAAGTGCTATAATCAGGAAATAAAGCGAAACAGCTTTTCCCAGGCAGCTTAAAAAAGGAAACATGTAAGATAGTAGAAGTATGTATAATATATAATTCTTGTCGGATGCACTTCGTGCTTTAAAGTGCCTTCAAAGTATCGCCTTCTCTGCGAACCTGAAGCCAGATAGTCTGAACTGGAGGCATCATTTTTTGATTAACTCAAAGCTAACCGCGCTTCCCTTCTTTCTTGTGATGATATTAGCGAACCAGTATGAAGCACAAATAACTACAGTTTAGTAGCAGTTAATAACAGAGTTCTCAAATATAGTGTATATTAATAATATTATATACATCATTTTGAGGCCGATCCTGCCCAATTGGTAGAATCGGCTTTGGCTTATCACTCCAGCAGCACAAAAAACTCGCCTCCCTGCAAATTGCAGGAAGGCGAGTTTTGCCATTAACAATGTAAAAAGCCGCCAGGCCCGGACTGTTATAAGGTACCGTAACCACATTCAGGCCATTGGCCAGCTGTTGCTGGTAAATTTTTATGTTTGCCGAAAGGCGTTTGCTCTCTTAAAATTATACCAAAAATGGCTTGTATGGAAAAAGAAGTAGGTATACAAAGATATGGTCTTGTTAAGAGGGAAGCTTTGGTCGGTGAAACAGGAGAAAGCGCCACGGCCTGCCGTACCCGGTCCGGCAGGCCGTGGTAACCTTGATGTATGATAGAGTTGACTAAAAGATAATATCATTCAAGAGGTATGCGTTGTGCATTTTGAGAGAGCCACATGGAGAAGTTTTTTAACCCGGGGTTCAGCTCTTTCGAAAACTTGACATCGCGCACTGAATTGCACACTTCCTCGAAGTCGCGGTAAAACTGAAACATATTACCCAGGTCGTCTGCCCCGGGAAAGCCCAGGTTCCGGTATGCTTCCGGGGTGATGTTGTTGTACAGCACTTCCTGTCCGATGGCTTCTGAAAGTTGAGCAGCCATCTCCTGTCCTGTCAAATGCTCCCCTGCTACGCCAATTGTTTTGCCAACAAGTTCTTCTCCTCTTTTAAAGATGCCGTAGGCGCATTTGCCTATATCTTCGGCAGCTATGCCAGCCATTTTCTTATCGTCCATGGGCATGGTAAGGTATAGCTTGCCATCAGGCCCTTTTTTAGGTCCAGCACCGAAGAAGATAAAGTTATCCCAGTAGAATGAGGCACGAAAAAAGGTGGTGGGTACCCCAGCATCGGTAAAGAAATGATCCGCTTCTCCTTTGGCATCAAAATGCGGAACTTTATACTTTTCCTGTAGGGTAGGCATTCTGTCGTCATCCAGCGGTACCCATTTTCGGGTGTCTTCCAATGTTGACCATATCACATGCTTCAAACCTGCTTCACGGGCTGCCTCGGCCATGCTCTTTGCCTCAGTAATTTCTTTTTCCGGTGAGAAATGGTCCCAGAAGAAAGTAACAAAGTAGGCACCGTATGCTCCTTGTAAGGCTTCATAGATACTTTGCTTGTCATCAATATCAGCAGCTACTACTTCTGCACCCATGTTGGCGAGTTCCTTCGCCTTGTCTGAATCCACGTTTCTTGTAACAGCACGAACAGCAAAGTCGCTGTTCGTATCTTGCAGGATGGCACGCGCAACACCGCCTCCCTGGGCACCTGTTGCACCGAATACTACGATTACCTTCTTCTGTGACATCATTATAGATTTTTATTAATCATACATAGTATAAATTTATATTAAATAAGTTATACGGTTGATGAATGCAGGAAGCTTTATTTACAGGTATAAATTTATCTGTCATCGTACTGCAGGCAACTTTGTACTGCGTGGTGTGCAGACGAGGTAATCAGCTGCCCTAGTAATAAAGCGACTGTGATTTACGAGCTTTAGGGTATGAAAACGGAAAGGTTTGATTTTAAACAGGCTACTCCGGATATACACTATACCCGGAGTAGCAAAGCTTATTACTGGAGGAATTTCTGTTTCAGTGGTTATTCTGCTCCGTCTGTTCTGGCCCGTGCTATAGCATAGTCACCTACTTTGCTACCTGCTTCTAAACCTTCCTCGCAATCTGCCCGGTAGTGAATGCCACCAAATAACCTAGAGTCAGAAGCTTCCTGTGCCATAGCCTTGAAATCAATTGCCCGTTCAGGTATAATATGCCCTAGTACAGTGGCCGCAGCTCCGCTGAAAGTAGAATGACCGGATACATAAGCAGGAAAATTCGGCACTCCGGTGAGCGTTTTAATTTTCGGGTCCAGCTGACAAGGCCTGGCGTTGAAATAGTAAAACTTTGTATTCCAGCACAGAATGGCTGCATCCATCAGGGCGGCATTCAGTAAGGCGTAGTTACGTGCCCAACGAACTTCGCTGTACTGCTTCTTTACAAATTCCTCAGTGGCAATGGCATTCCAGTGGCCTGGTGGTGTTGAAGTGCCTACTCCATCTGCCCAAAAGTTAACAATGCGCATGTGTTCACGTGTAGGATTTAATGTGTAGCTCAACACCTCATCCAGCTCTTTGCGCATTTGCTCAGAGTTAGCAGACGGAGGGGGACCCGGACGCAAGGCAGGCACATCTGACCTATCAAACAGCAAAGGCTTTACATCACCGAAAAAAGGCAGCATAGGCGGGCGCTTGGGCGTTTCCAACGAAAGCCAGGGAGTTTCACCTTTCGCTCTGCAATCGTCTTCCAACTTGGTCCAGAGTTCCTGGGTGCCAACTGAAGCGCCCATGCCATCCGTCTTCGCTCTTTGTATGACTTTCCGGGCCACCCATCTGCCCAGAGAATCGCCCGCTACAACATCACTCCGCACATTGGCCCCACTCCACAGGCGGTAGTTCTTTTCCTCTTCCGCCATTTTAGTGAGATAGGCTACATCAGCCGGAAACAAAAGCTTCATCATTTCCAACGATGCTCCCGCTACCACCGCATCCTCTGAAGGGTAAGCAGCTAACTCACTTTTAAGTATAGCTGGTTTGATGGAGGCATCCGCATGGTAAGGAGCTGCCCGTTTAAATTCATTCTTAAAATGATGGGCCATCACGAGCGCATCATACTGTGCCGCGCTTACATAGGCATAGGCCCTGGCTGCATAAGGCGGATTGGAAAAAGGGAATACCGGGTAAGCAAACGGGTTGGCGGCACTTGGTATCGGATAGGTTTTATCAGGGTTTTGATAAGGAGGCAGGTTATGCTTGGCTACCAGTTCCCTCATAATCTCGTTCCACCGCAGCACGCTGCCTACCTTCCAGTAATCTATAATGCGTTTCTGGTCTGCTGTTAAGTTGGCTGTCATGGTTTTGAGCTCCTTCAGTTCCTGCAGGTAGGCAGCAGAAGTAGCAGGCTCAGGAGCAGAAAGTGGAAAATCGGCCGCAGAAGATACGATGAGCGGAGTCCAGGTGCCGGCCTCTGCGTCGGTCTGGGTTGGTTGCAGGGCCTGGTAGCCGGCGTTTGTCTCCACAACGTCTTTGTCGCAGGATACCAGGTGCAGGAGGCAAAGGCAGGATAATAGGAAAGTAAAGGGCTTCTTCATGTGGTTATTTGCTTGCGGTGTTTGAAGTAAAGTCAAAGATATAATCTACCCCGGCCAGGAAGCCGATGGCCTGTCCAACGTTGCGGCCAGCCAGCGTGTGCCAGCCGGCAGCATGGAGGCCCAGCGCAGGGATGCGAGCAAGGTAGTGTTTCGCCTCAAGGCCCACCCGCGTGCTGTTCATCCGGTTGCTTACAAAAGGCATGTCGTTCTTACGGATGTCGAACCCACCAAAAGTAGTCATGTTATCGACAAAGGCCTCTGCAATAGTCCGGCTGCTTCGGTAGCCTGTGCGCAGTTGGAAGTTCCCGGCATCCGGCATGTTTACTTCATTAGAGTTGATGAGGCGGTCGGTATAATATGCCGAGCGGTCTATCTTTACATTGCCCCGGTGCAGGTAAGCACCCGAAAGGGTTAAACTGAACTTATTCACCTGCAGGTCAGATATGAGCCTGCCGCTGAGAACCTGACTGCCCAGGCCAACGCTCATGGGCAGAAATTCGATATTGTACTGATTGGTGGGGGTAGAGAAGCCACCAACGGCAAAAACCGACACTTTCTGCCTATCGGCCTGCCACTGCAAAGCCCTCCATTTAACAGCAAGGCTGAGGTCCTGGAAACCTTTCAGGCCACTTAAAGTACCCTTGCTGGAGGCTGTTTGGATGTAGGGTAGGGTAGCCATTATGTTCAGGTTCTCCTTCAGCCCATAGTTCAGCATGAGCGCGGCGGCCTTCGAGGTAACTCTGCCCAGGTTCTCATTGTCCCGATTAAAGTTGCCTTCCCAATAGTTTGTCCAACTGCTGTACTGCACAGTAGCTGCCACACAGAGTTTTCTCTCGCCCATCATCAGGGCATCCTGCTCGGTCTGGGCATAGGAAGCAGCAGGGAAAAAACTCATGCAGAGGGCCATAATTCCTAGAAGGAGCGGGTAGTAAACCTTTTTCATAAGTGGTTGATTGATGTGAAAGTAAGAGGGGAATCAGGAAAAAGCAGGATGATACCTGCCACGTATGAGCGGTTTAGTGGGTAGTGCAGTATGAAATGTCACAGCTATAAGAGCGTCCAATGACCTCAAAATAGCTACTGAAGGTGCTGTGTTTCATATGCTTCTTTTACCACGATTACATAAATATATAAATTTTTAACTGATATCAGCAAAACTGACAGAAAATATTTATTTGTTAAAAACAAATAAGAGTTAATAAGTTAATATAGCTGTATGCAAAAGTTAGGGCAGAGGTGGTGTGGTAGTGCCAGACTTGCCTGCTCTGAATTGAATAGAAAGAGGAATAGCCTGATAAATTCATTTTAAAAATAAATTTTATTATTTTAGACTGCTTCGAAATTTACGAAAGCTTACTCTAAAAAAACTGCTATGGATTCTCGTCGAGACTTTTTACAAAAGCTTACCCTTTCAGCAATGGGCTTGCCCTTGATATCATTGTCCGGTTCACCTGACATGGCTGCGTTTTACAGAGAGCCTTATGAAGGGCCTGTATTACGGGTGGCCATTATGGGCCTGGGCAGCTACGGAACCCGGGTCGCGGAGGCAATGCAAGATTCCCAAAAGGCCAAACTAGTAGGCGTTATCAGTGGCACCCCCTCTAAAATCAAAGACTGGCAGAGCAAGTACAATATCCCGGCGAAGAACTGTTACAACTACGAGAACTTCGACCAGATTAAAGACAATCCGGATATAGATGCGGTGTATGTTATCACCCCAAACGGCCTGCACCACGACCAGGTCATACGGGTAGCCAAAGCCGGCAAACATGCCATTTGCGAAAAGCCAATGGCCGTGAACGCCAAAGAAGGGCAGGAAATGGTAGATGCCTGTAAGAAAGCTAACGTGAAACTGCTGGTGGGATACAGGATGCATTTCGAGCCCAAGACACTGGAGATTATCCGGATGCGGGAAGCAGGCGAGTTTGGGAAAATCATGTTTTTCCAGGGCTTAACCGGTTTCAAGATAGGGGACCCTAATCAGTGGCGGTTAAACAAAGAACTGGCTGGTGGCGGTGCCATGATGGACATCGGCATTTATTCTGTAAATGGGGCGCGTTATATGGTAGGGGAAGAGCCTGTTTGGGTAACGGCACAGGAAACCAAAACAGACCCGGATAAATTTAAAGCCGGCGTTGACGAAACCATTCAATTTCAGTTGGGCTTCCCCAGCGGAGCAGTAGCGTCCTGTTTGTCGACGTACAGCATGGGGAACCTGGACCGCTTTTTCCTGAATGGCCAGCAAGGGTATGCCGAACTGCACCCGGCTACAGGCTATGGCCCTATCAAAGGGCGTACCCATAAAGGCGAGTTAAATCAGCCCCACCAGACGCACCAGACTGTACAGATGGACGAAATGGCGGGTATTATTTTGGAAAGCAAAAAACCGGTTGTGCCTGTAGATGGCGAAGAAGGCCTGAAAGATTTAAAAATCATCGATGCCATTTATCTGGCAGCCAACACAGGTGAAAAGGTGAGCCTGAAATTGTGATGCCTCCATGACCCTTCTTCTTTTCTTGCAGAACAAAGTTCAGGGAGAGCGTTTTCAACTTTTATAAACAAGAAGCCCCGCTGCCTTAAAAGGCCACGGGGTTTCCTGTTTAGATGGTGATGTTGGCGCCGGGTGTTCAGTAAAATGAACGATGGCACCAATGTTCAGAGGCAGGTCTTCAAAACTACACCAACTCCGGCGTTCGGTCCTCTTCCTGCTTATCCTGCAAAAGCTCCGGTATAGTTGTCTCTACCAAACCAGTTTCCGGCTGCAGGTCAAACTCACCTTCCCAGCGCGCTACCACGGCTGTGGCAAGGCAGTTGCCGGTTACGTTAATGGAGGTGCGGGCCATGTCCATCAGCTCGTCGATACCGAGGATGGCGAATACCGGCCATACCGGCAGATTAAAAGAAGCGACGGTACCTAAAAGTATAACCAAAGAGGCACGTGGCACTCCCGCCACGCCTTTACTTGTTAGCATCAGCGTAAACACCATTACCAGCTGCTGCTCCCAGCTTAGCGGAACACCAGCGGCCTGCGCCACAAACACCGATGCAAGCGCCAGATACAAGGTAGTGCCATCCAGGTTAAAACTATAGCCTGTCGGCATCACAAAGGCCACAATTCTGCGTGGCACACCCAACTTCTCCATCTCTTCCATGGCACGGGGCAGTGCCGCTTCAGAACTGGTAGTGGCAAAGGCAATGGAAACCGGCCCGGACACTGCCTTCAGGAAGCGCCTGATAGGTATGCGGGCAATCAAGGCCACCGGCAACAGCACCAGCAGCACAAACGCGAGGAGCGCCACATACAAAGTGGCCAGCAACTGGAACAGGTTCAGCAGAATGCCAAAACCCATATGGCCTACCGTATAGGCAATGGCTGCACCCACGCCTATAGGAGCGAAGTACATGATGATGTTCGTGAACTTGAACATGGTTTCGGAGAGGCTCTCGCAGAAGTCCAGCATGGGCTTGCGTTTTTTCTCGTTCACCATAGCTAGACCAATGGCAAACAGCACGCTAAACACCACTATCTGCAGTACCTGGCCCTCTACAATTGATTTGGCGATGTTCTCCGGGAACACGTGCAGGATGATGTCGGCAGCCGACTGTTTGGCCGGGGCCGCAATCTCCTCCTGTCCCTGCGCAATAACGCTGGAGTCGATGCCCTCGCCAGCTTTGCTGATGTTGATAGCTGCCAGACCGATGAAAAGCGCCAGCGTCGTAACTATCTCAAAATAAACAATGGCTTTCCAGCCCATGCTGCCTACCTGTTTCAGGTTGGAGTGGCCCGCTATGCCTACTACTAGTGTAGCAAAAATAAGCGGGGCGATAATGGTTTTGATGAGTTTAAGGAAAACTTTGCTCAGCACATTCAGGCTTGTGGCGAAAGTCGGAAAATCATAGCCGATTTCAGCGCCCACTACCATGCTGATGAGAATCCAGGTGGTAAGCGTGCGTTTCTGCAGGCCGTAGAGCAAGAGCACGCTGATACCCGCCCAGCGTACAGCCGTCAGAGCCTCAGCCGGCAAAGAAATAAAGCCGTACTGCTGCAGCACAGTAAGTATGGCCGCGATGGTAATGCACAACAGCGTGGCCAGAGGTAAAAAAGACTTTTTCATAAAGTATATAAGGTAAAATACGCCTGCCAAGAATGGCAGCCGCCGGAAAAAGCCTTTGTAGGAAATGCGTCTGTAAAGCCTTTATTAAGAGCAATTGCCGACAGGGCACAGCTACATTAGCTTAGCAAATATAGGGGCAAAAAGCACATCTGCAAACAGGTGGAATACGATTCGAAAACTATTTTTTGAGACGATAAACAGCTGCACAGGGAAACTTTATACATCCTTTCAAGTTGGAGGTAATAAGGATGGCTTTTTAGGCTAAAAAGATGCTATTTATGCTTTCTGATTTTATCTAAACTACTTTATAAATATGCTGACATGGCGCATAGAGGTGCTGCACCTCAAACTGAAGTACACCTGGAAGATTGCCCGGAATGCCAGCGACGAGAAACTGAATTTTCTGGTGCAGGTAACCGACGGAACCTTCAGTGGCTTTGGTGAGGCGGCGCCAAACATACGCTATGGCGAAACCCCTGAACTGCTGTTGCAGCAGTACCAGGTGCTGTTAATGGCGGGGCTGGCTAACATTAACAGTATGGAGGCCCTGATACAGTTGTTGCAGGAGCACCTGCCGGTAAATTCGCTGCGCTTTGCCATTGAGTCAGCATATCTTCATTATTTTTGCCAGCACAAAAGTATTGCCGTGCACCACATGCTGGGCCAGAAGGCTCCGGGGGAGCAGGCCACCTGCTATTCGCTGCCTATTATGGAGCCCGGGCTGGTGCAGGAGTTTATCCGTGCCAACAACCTGAACCGCTTCAATAGCCTGAAGGTAAAGGTGAACCACCAGGAGGGGCTCGACATGGTGCAGGAGGTGTTGAAAGCTACGCCCCGAAAGGTGGTGATAGACGGAAACGAAAGTTGGAAGGGCCCCGATGAACTGATGAATTTCCTGAATGCACTGGACCCGAGTCAGGTGCTTTTTGTGGAGCAGCCTATGCCTGCCTCGCATGCCGCCGCCTATGCCCACATTAAAGGAATCAGCCCTATTCCTCTTGTGGCAGATGAGTCTGTAACGGATATAGCCGACTTCCAACTGCTGCAAACGCAATTTCATGGCATCAATATTAAGCTTATGAAGGCAGGTGGATACCTCAATGCCGTCAGGCTTCTGCAGGAGACGCGGAAGCACGGTATGATGGCAATGCTCGGCTGTATGGTGGAAACATCCCTTGGGATCTGGTCGGCCATGCAATTGAGCAGTGCCTTCGACTTTGTAGACCTCGACGGCTTCCTAATTCTGGAAGAGGACCCGTTTAAGTTGGTGCGGGAGCAGGATGGTATTTTGTATTTGAAGTAGACCAAGTTGGCGCTGCCGCTGTTGTTTTATTGTTTGTTTGAACAATGATTCTTAACTTTTGGCAGTTTTTGTTGTTATAAGTTGAATTTTAGAGCATTATTGAAATAGGTGGTATATTGTTTGTACATTAAGTGTATATACATATATTTGTAACACTATCAGGGGTTTAGTCTTAAGAATGAAGATAGAAGAAGAAATAAAGCAGCCTACTTTTAAAAGTGAGTATCAGAAAGCGCACATAAACCTGATTTATACATCCGGTTGGGTACAGCAGGCACAGGCAGGCTTGTTTAAGCCTTTCGGCGTAACGCTGCCGCAATATAATGTACTGCGCATTCTGCGCGGGCAGCACCCGAAGCCTGCCACCATTAGCCTGCTGATAGAGCGCATGCTGGACAAAACATCCAACGCTTCTCGCATTGTGGACAAACTGGAGGCTAAAGAGCTTGTAACCCGGGAGCAGTGCCCTGCTGACCGTCGGACCGTTGATGTGCTGATAACAGAAAAAGGTCTGGCTTTGCTGAAGGAGATGGATAACTTGGAAAGCGGGGAGGGAACCGGTATAACCAACCTCACAGAACAGGAGGCGGCGCAGTTGAGTGATCTGCTCGATAAAATCAGGTCTTAAGTGCCTATCATAGCTAAACTATAGATTTCGAAGTTGTTAGGAGGAAAAAACGATGAGTTTATGCCATCACATCACACAACTGATGGTTAATCTATTCTAACTGCTAAAAATTAATCGCCTCTAACTCATCAGTAAGACAGCCTGGCAGCTACTGTGTATAGGCAGCTTCTTTTTTAGCCTTCATAAAAACTGGCAGGCTAGCTTCACTCCAAAACGCAAAAACTTTTAGCTGGTAGTGGTGTTAACAGTTGTAGTATTAGCAGAAACCAGAATTTTTTCAAATTAATTAACCGCAAGAGTGCGTTTTACAAATGGTGTTTATGGCTGTAAACTACTGATTTGTAATTATTTTCTGCAAAAGTGCCAAGTAATTTATAGGAATGTGAACTAAATATCTTGTGAAGTGTTTGTACATTAAATGTAGATACATATATTTGCAGTGTATTCCAGAGCAAAGGCCCGGAACTTAAAAATTTGAAAAACTTAAACAAATCCAACAGATGAAAAGAACAGCTATTTACGCTTCATTTGCAGCAGCACTTTTATTCACAGCTTGTAGCGAGGGCTCCACTGAGACTGAAACCACTTCAGAAGTAATAACAGAAGCAACTACTCCTGCTGACGGAGAAACCTACAACGTTGTAACTGAGCAAAGCGAAGTAAACTGGCTTGGCAAGAAAGTTGGTGGCGAGCACACTGGAAACATCGAGCTACAGAACGGTGAGTTGGTAGTAGCCAACGACCAGTTGGTTGGTGGCACACTGGTAATCGATATGAATACGATTACAAATACAGATATCACAGCTGAAGAAGACAATCAGAAGCTTGTAGGTCACCTAAAGTCTGATGATTTCTTTGGTGTAGAGAAGTATCCAACGGCTACGTTCGAAATAACGAATGTGACGCCAGTTACGAGTGCCGCTGCTGGTGAGGCAACACACAATGTAACAGGCAACCTGACTATTAAAGAAAAGACAGAGCAGGTTTCCTTCCCGGCTGTTATCAATGTAAACAATGGCACTACCACTGCAAAAGCTGATGTAACCGTAGACCGTTCTAAGTTTGATGTGCGTTACGGCTCTAACAGTTTCTTCGATGATTTGGGTGACAAAGCCATCGACGACAATTTTACTATTACATTTGATGTGACTGCACAGCAGACAGCTAATGCAACTGCACAGAACTAAATAAACCTGTTTTTATTTCGATTTCCGCTCCACTCTTTCCGAAGAGTCGGAGCGGTTTTCGTTTTAGCCCATGCCATTCTATTGCGCGGCAATACCTACCTTTGCCCAGGCAAACCCTTGATTTGATGATGAACCGGATACGACATACTTATTTTCTGCTGTTGCTACTGGCCCTGTTCTCCATGGGCTGTACAAATGATGAAAGCGCTGATGCACAGGCCATCGTGGATGCCGCCATTGCTGCACATGGCGGCGAGAGATTGGACCAGGCTGTGGTGGCTTTTGAGTTTCGCGACAGGCAATACCGAGCCCTTCGCGATAATGGGGCCTTTGTTTACAGCCGCACGTTCACTGACGATTCTACAGGGCAGCGCATACACGATGTGCTCAGCAACAGCGGCTTTAAACGGACAGCAGACGATATACCGGTAGATGTGCCACAGGAGCGGCAGGAGGCGTTCAGTGCTTCTGTTAATTCTGTAATTTACTTTGCCCTGCTTCCTTACTTTTTAAATGATGCCGCCGTGCAGAAGGAGTATTTAGGCGAGGCCACGATAAATGGGGAGCCTTACCATGAAGTGCGGGTCACGTTTGAGGCAGAGGGTGGGGGAGAAGACCACGAGGATGTATATGTGTACTGGTTTCATCAGCAGCGCCATACCATGGACTACCTCGCTTACAATTACAAGGAAGAGGACGGGAGTATAGGCACCCGGTTCCGGGAGGCCACCAATCCCCGGGAGGTAGGCGGCGTCCGCTTCCAGGATTATACCAATTATACCTCTAAAGAAAACTTTCCCCTCGGAAACTACGACAAAGCTTTTGAGGCAGGCAAACTGGAGAAGGTGTCAGAAATCAAACTGGAGAACGTGGAAGTGAGGGAGCTCGAGTAAATTTTGAATGACTGTATAGTTGAATTCTCTCTATTCAGTCATTTATCCAATTATTCAAAAATAAAACCTACTCCACCTCAAACTCCTGCGGCAACGCAACAGGCACAGGCTTGCTGCGGCTGTGTATCTGCTGCAGAAAGTCGTCTACAGCAGATTTATACTCCAGGTGATAATCCTCATGCAGGTTTTTGCGGATGAGCTGTATGGTGCGGAGCAGCAGCCGGGCGGTGGTCGTGTAAAAGCCTTTGTAGTAGCTGTCGAACTGGCCGGTGAAGTTATCGAAAATGAGGCGCAGCGTGTACAGGTGCAAATCTATCTCAGCCTTCTTGCTTTTGGTGATGCGCTTAAACCGTGCTATTTCCTTTGTCGCCTTTCGCAGGGCTTTGGTGAGCGACTTGGCTAAGCTCCGGCCGCTGGCATTCAGCAGCAGCTCATGAATTTTGTCTGTACTCTGCTCATACACTTCTTCCAGCGTTACCTCCTCTACCAGCTCGAACGAGAGCAGTTCATACAGTTCGGCATCACGGCGGGCAGCCTTCAGAATAATAGCTTCTTTTTCTTTGTCGCTCAATTGTTTTACTGCCTGGCGAAAGGCCGCAGAGATGGCTGGCATAAGCGTGTATTTAGTTTTTTGAAGTGAGAATGGCTGCGCCTCCGTTATGGGCAGCCCACACTTCTGGTTTAAGAAGCACTGTTGGGCGTAAAGATAGCAGCTTCAGGTTTTAAATTAGAATCAGGTTGCTTTTACGAGGCAAAAGAGCAGCAGGTAATTTAGTGGAAACCGGAATCAAAGAGGTGCCGGAATTGTTAAAACAAGCAGCTAAACTGAAAGCCGGTAGCTGAAAGAAATGGCATTGAACAGAGCCAGCAGCTTCGTTAAGTGCTTAATTATTCGTATTTTTGCATTATGAACTGGGAGAGAGAAATTTTACACAAAGAAGAGTTTGAGGTAGAGTTGCTGGAGGAGAGCACTGACCTACGCAACCTCGTGGTTTACAACGACGATGTAAACACCTTCGACTATGTGATAGAGACGCTTATCAAAGTGTGCCGTCATACGCAGGAGCAGGCGGAGCAATGCACCATGCTGATCCATTACAAAGGCAAGTGTACTGTAAAAGTAGGCTCTTACGAAGAGCTGATGGGTATGTGTACCAGCCTGCATCAAAAGGACTTGTCAGCTGACATTGAGTAGAAGAGGAGACTGAATGAATTTTCCGTCGAAGTTGATTGAGAATGCTGTCGAGGAGCTGGCAAAGCTACCGGGCATAGGGAGGAAAACTGCGCTGCGTCTGGCATTGCACATGCTGAAAGAAGAGTCGGAAGAAACTTTTTTGCTGGCAGAATCGCTGGTGAAGATGCGCACCGATGTGAAGCATTGTAAGCAGTGCCATAATATTTCGGATACAGAAATATGCAGTATCTGCTCTAATCCCCTGCGCGACAAGGGCGTGCTGTGCGTGGTGAGCGACATCCGGGATGTGATTGCCATTGAGAATACCTCGCAGTACAAAGGACTTTACCATGTGTTGGGCGGTGTTATATCGCCACTGGAAGGAGTGGGCCCGTCAGATCTGGAGATAGAATCACTGCTGGAGCGCTTGCCGAAGTCTGAGGTGAAGGAAATTCTGCTGGCTATCAGCCCAACCATGGAAGGCGACACTACAGCCTTTTACCTTACCCGTAAACTCCGCGACCAGAACCTGCGCATCACCACCATTGCGCGCGGTGTGCCTGTAGGCGGCGAGTTGGAGTATACCGACGAGATTACGCTTGGCCGGAGCATTGTGGAACGAACTGCTTACGGCAAAGTATAGCAGGCTTTCCGGCAGCTAAGGAAGATTACAGGAGGCTGGAACAGATAATTTGCCGGGATAAAAAATTGCAAAAGAAGACTTTACTTCCTCCTCCTTTACCAGTATAAGAGTATACATCCCCAGAATACCTTTAGCTGTAACATACTCTCTGCTGCCTTCAGAAGCAGCTTGTTATCTTTTTTCTTTCGTTTTCTTTTTGATTCTCAAGGCTTCTTGCCAATTTACCTGCTAATGCCGCAGCAGCAGCAGCTAAAAATTACAAAGGTGGAATTCTGTGGCTTTATGACTAAATTGCCAGCTTAATGTTAAAAGAAATGCAAAACACAGAGGAAGTAAGATCAGCACTGTCAGACAGAATCCAGGCCCTGTCTGAATCTCAGACAATCGCCATGGCCAAAAAAGCGCGTGAATTGGCTGCTCAAGGGTTTGATGTGATCAACCTAAGCTTTGGGGAACCTGATTTCCAGACGCCGCAATATATTAAAGATGCCGCCAAGAAGGCGATTGACGATGGCTTTACCTTTTATACCCCAGTACCCGGCTACCCGGAGCTGCGCCAGGAGATTGTAAATAAGTTTAAGCGCGACAATAACCTGGACTATAAGCCGGAAAACATCGTGGTTTCAACCGGTGCAAAGCAAAGTATAGCCAATGCAGTAATGTGCCTGGTAAACCCGGGTGATGAAGTAATCATTTTTTCTCCGTATTGGGTGTCGTATGAGGAAATCGTAAAGCTGGCCGAGGGAGTTTCGGTGCCGGTTATGGGCAGCCTTGAGAATGACTTCAAAGTGACAGCTGCGCAGCTGGAGCAGGCTATTACTTCTAATACGAAGCTGGTGATGTACTCTTCTCCAAGCAACCCTACCGGTGCTGTGTGGGACGAAGATGAACTGCGTGCCATTGCCAAGGTACTGGAGAAGCACCCGCAGGTGTATGTGATAGCAGATGAGATTTACGAGTACATCAACTTCGAGGGCAAACACTTCAGCCTGGCCTGCGTGGATTCCATTAAAGACCGCGTGGTAACGGTGAACGGCCTCTCCAAAGGCTATGCCATGACGGGCTGGCGTGTAGGCTATATGGCCGCAAACAAAGAAATTGCTGCTGCCTGCGACAAGCTGCAAAGCCAGGTTACATCCGGCACCTGCTCCATTTCACAAAAGGCTGCAGCTGCTGCCTTACAGGGAGGAAAGGAGTCGGCACTGGAGATGGCAGAGGCATACCGCCGCCGCCGTAACCTGGTGCTCGACAGTATGAACGAGATAGAAGGCTTTAAGACATACCTGCCAGCTGGCGCATTCTATATATTCCCCGATGTAAGCGATTATTTTGGGAAGAGCTACGAGGGTAAAACAATAGAGAACTCCGAAGACCTGAGCATGTTCCTGCTGGCAGATGCCCACGTGGCAACTGTAGGCGGCGAGGCTTTTGGAGCGCCGCAGTGTATCCGTTTCTCTTTTGCCACATCCGATGAAAAGCTGACAGAGGCCCTGCGCCGCATCAAGAGCAGCCTCGCAAAACTGCAGTAATGAATCAATTTTCAAGCCTAAAGGCCTTGTTTGAGGCCTTTAATGGGCTGCAGGTGCTGGTGGTGGGCGACGTAATGATTGACTCCTATCTATGGGGGAAGTCAACGCGCATCTCACCAGAAGCACCTGTACCCATTGTTAATGTCATAAAACGGGAGAAGCGCCTGGGTGGGGCGGCCAACGTCGCCCTTAACATAGAGGCCATGGGAGCCGTTCCGTTATTGTGTTCTGTGATAGGCGACGACCAGGACGGAGCAGACTACCTTCGCCTGATGGAAGAAAAAGGCCTGTCATCGGAAGGCATCGTGCAGAGCCCCGAGCGGGTAACCACCATCAAGCACCGCATTATTGCCGGGGCACAGCAACTGCTGCGCGTGGACTCGGAGATTGAGCACAACCTCACCGACTACGAGGAGCGCCACCTCGAAGAGCGTTACCTGAAGCTGCTGGAGAGGTCTGATGTCGTTATCTTCGAGGACTACGATAAAGGCGTTTTCTCGGAACAGAACATCCGGCGCTTTCTGCAACTGGCCAACGAGCGCAACATCCCCAGCGTTATCGACCCCAAAAAGAAGAATTTCCTCAGCTACGTAGGCTGCACCTTGTTCAAACCAAACCTGAAAGAACTGAAAGAGGGCCTGAAGGTTGAGTTTACCGACGAGAACCTACCTGCTTTTGAGGAAGCTGTGGCCGACCTGCAGAAACGCCTGCAGGTACAGCAGGTGCTGGTTACCCTTTCGGAGCGAGGAGTATTTGTGGCAGATGGGGAAGAAAAGACCTATATCGGGGCGCACCGCCGCTCCATCTCCGATGTGTCGGGAGCCGGTGACACTGTTATCAGCGTTGCGGCGCTGTGTGTGGCGCTTCGAACCTCGAAGGAGTTTATGGCGGGCCTCAGCAATTTAGGAGGCGGCCTGGTGTGCGAGCAGGTGGGGGTGGTTCCCATAAACAAGTCGCGGCTGTTTGAAGAGGCCGCACAGATAAGGTTGTTTGAAAAGAATGAACACAGAGTCGTTAAATAGATTTTTATACGGCAGTAAGTTAACGGCGTATACTATTATGCGCCGCAGCACTTATGTGCTGACACTATTGGCAATAGGATTACTGGTTTACGCGCATGGGGTGGTCGAAAGCCCGTTTCAACTGCAGTTGTTATTTTACGCTATCGATGCCATCCTTGTCACTTTTGTGCTTATTTACATCCTGCGCATCCTTTATGCCTTTGAACGAGTCAAGTTTCTGAGGCGAACCTGGTTTGAAGGGAGTCTCATGAGCATCATCTTCCTTAACGAGTTCTCTACCTACATTCTGGATTATCCGCTCATTTATAACGTTTTTGAGGGGATTGGTATCCCGCTCTCGGTGGAGTTTTATCGGGTACTGGTGTCACTGTATATGCTGGTGCTGTTGATTGTGGAATTGCTGGAGACGCAGGTGCACCTAAAAGCAATTCAGTTAAAGCCCTCTATCACGTTCCTGCTTAGCTTTATCTCGCTGATATTGATAGGTACTGGTCTGTTTATGCTGCCAAAAATGTCGAACGCGCCAGACGGCATTCGTTTCCTGGACGCGTTGTTTATGGCTACGAGCGCCTCCTGTGTAACGGGGCTGGCAGTGGTAGACCCTGGCACCTACTTTACATTTGCCGGGCAGGTTGTGTTGCTGCTGCTCATACAGATGGGTGGTTTGGGTATACTTACCTTTGCCACGTTCTTTGCCTCCCTTATGCGCCAGGGAGTGGGTATAAAGCAGCACGTAGCCATGCACGAACTGCTGGAAAGTGAGTCGCTTTTTTCTACCAAGAACCTGATGCGCAAACTCATTTTCCTGACACTGACGATAGAGGCTATCGGTGCCGTGGCCGTGTTTCTGACCTGGGGGGCAGAAGCGCAGTTTACCAACCTGGGCAGTAAGATTTTCTTCTCTGTTTTCCATGCGGTGTCTGCTTTTTGTAATGCTGGCTTCTCCCTTTACCCGGAAGGCTTGTACACGCAGCCAATCCGTTTCTCATACATCATGCACCTGGTTATTGCCTTACTTATCATATTTGGAGGACTTGGCTTTCCTACTATTCTGGATGTGCTATCGCCAAATAATATGCGTGCTCGTATGGAGATGCCTTGGAAGAACTGGAAGATGTCCTCTCGTATCACTATCTATACCACTGCTTTCCTGCTGGCCCTGGGTACAGTCGGCTTCTTTTTGCTGGAGTACTTTAACACCCTCTCCAGCCTCGGTTTTGCTGAAGCACTCATTGCCTCTTTCTTTCAGTCAGTGACCACGCGTACTGCCGGCTTTAACACAGTGGACATTTCGGCGCTTACAGTGCCTACGCTGCTGCTTTTTATCTTTCTGATGTTCATTGGGGCCTCTCCGGGTTCAACGGGAGGAGGTATAAAAACGACCACCTTCACCGTTATTCTGTTTGCCGTCGCCACAACTATCCGCAATAAGCGCAATATGGAGATTGGCCATCGTACCATACCGCACTCTGTGGCTTACAAAGCCTTTTCTGTGTTCACTTTTGCTGCCATCATCAACCTCACGTTTATCTTTATCCTCTCCATCAGCGATGCACAGTTCGATATCATCAAGCTGGCCTTTGAGCAGGTTTCTGCCTTTGCGACGGTAGGTTTGAGTACAGGAATAACTGCAGGTCTTTCTGATGTGGGAAAATGCGTCATTATCCTGTCGATGTACCTGGGCAGGGTAGGCACACTTACGCTGGCGCTGGCGCTCAGCACCCGTGCATACTCTACAGCCTATAAGTATCCGGAAACACAGCTGGCAGTTGGTTAAGGAAGTTATCTTGAGTTAGAAAGTTAGAGGGTTAAAAAGTTGAAGAGTGAGGATGTATTTTCTATACTGCAGATAATTCCCCTCCTCGGAGGGGTAGGGGTGGGTTTCGTTCTGCAGTCAGCTTTAGAGTTTAAAATTTCAAAAGAAAGGTTTACCATAAAAGAGAAAGGCCCGCTGTTCAGGCGGGCCTTTCTCTTTTATGGTGGTCAGAATACAAGTTTTAAATGCAACAACTCTTTAACTTTCTAACCCTCTAACTTAAAATAGCTTTTTAACTTTTAACGGCTTCGCCATACTCCTTTACCGTCTGCACAAAGCATTTTACTTTCTCGGGGTCTGTGTCGGGGTATACGCCGTGGCCGAGGTTAGCGATGTGGCGCTGGGGGCCGAATTCCTTCAGCATTTTAATGGTCTCGTGCTGAATGGTATCAAAGGAACTGTAAAGCAGGCATGGGTCCATGTTGCCTTGCAAGGTTTTGTTGGGGCCTACCTGCTGGCGAGCCGTTTTGATATCCATGTTCCAGTCCAGGCCGATGGTGTCGCAGTTGAGTTTGCTGAAATCCTCCAGTGCAAAGAAGGCGCCTTTGGCAAACACCGTTACCGGCACATTGCGGATTGAATTGCAAATTTCGCTGATGTACGGCAGGGCAAATTCACGGTACTGCGCCGGCGAAAGAATACCCGCCCAGGAATCAAATACCTGTATCAGGTTCGCGCCAGCTTCTACCTGGGCCTGCAGGTAAGCAGTGGTGGTTTCTGTTATCATACGGAGCAACTGGTGGGCTAGCTTCGGGTTAGTATACAACAGGCCACGTGCATGCGAGAACGTTTTGGAGCCGCTGCCTTCTACCATATAAGCCAGAATGGTCCAAGGGGCGCCGGCAAAGCCTATCAAGGGAACACGCCCATTCAAAGCTCTTTTCGTGACTCTGATAGCCTCGAACACATAATGCAGGTGCTCGTGCGGATCTGCCACACGCAGCTTTTTCATGTCGGCTTCTGTGCGGATGGTTTTTGGGAACAAAGGCCCCCGTTTCTCCACCATCTCATAGGTGCAGCCCATGGCTTCCGGCACTACCAGGATATCAGAGAAAATAATGGCTGCGTCTACATCCAGTATGTCAACAGGTTGTATGGTAACCTCAGCGGCTAGTTCCGGTGTTTCCACCAGCTCTTTAAAGCCACTCAGACTGTTACGTACGGCGCGGTATTCAGGTAAAATGCGTCCTGCCTGGCGCATGAGCCACACAGGTGTGCGCTCTACTGTCTCGCCTCTGGCAGCTCTTATAAGCAGATCGTTCTTCAGTTGCATGCCGCAAAGATACGAGAAAGTTGTTGATTGTGAATTGTTGATTGCTGTAGGTTTGATAGTTAAATTGTTAAACTGCTAAATGGTTACAATAGCTGCTTTTCATGTTCCTGGCAATTTAACAATGTAGCCATTCAACAAATAATAATTTACAATCAACAATTCCAAAGAGGTTACCGCTCGGCAAAAAACAGGGCTGTAAGGGCAGACACGATAAAGTTGACGCCAATGGATAATACAATAAAACCCATGATGCGGGAGAGCGCCGCCAAGCCAGACTTACCCATTACGCGCGTAAGTTGGGATGAAGAGCGAAGGATAAAGTAGGAAACGCCTGCCAGCAGTATAATGCCCACCAAAATAAAGAGCATGTCCAGCACAGACAGCGAAGTAGTGAAAAGACCGATGCTTATCGCGATGGCCCCAGGTCCGGAAAGCATGGGCATCGCCAGCGGCGTAAATGAGATGTCGTCTTTCTGCTGCCCTTCTTCCACAACCTCCGGTGATATCTTTTTCTTGTTTGCGCCTGGCGTCATTAAATCGAAACCTGCCCGCATGATCATGAGCCCACCGGCAATACGCAGATCGTGAATACGGATGCCGAAAAAATTCAGGATGTACTGCCCTGTCAGGAAAAAGACAGCCAATATGCCTACCATGTACAGACAAGCCTTCAGCGCCTGCTGGTTTCTTTGTGCGGGAGTGTCATCCTGTGTTAAGGTCAGGAACACAGGCATGGCTCCGAAGGGGTTTACAACAGAGAACAAGGCAGAAAAAGTAGCCAGTATGATTTCCATAGGTGATTTTAGGCGTAAAAAGCCGCAAGCTACTCAGAATTAATTTAAAATGTACCAGTACAATACCAGATCATATACCAGCAATAGCAGCAGCGTAGGGTAGTATTCGTCGCGGGAACTGTCGCCAAGCACAAGGTATCCCGCCAACAGAAGGCTTAGCAACTGGAATGGCACCAGCTGTAAATCCATGCCTGCCAAGCCGCCCGCATGCCAGAACATCCGGAGTATTATTAAAAACAAAGGAACATGGAATAGTACCATCATGCTGCGCACCAACTTCTCTGACATATATAGCTGCATTTGTTTCCTTCAATATAGCTATAGCAAAATAAAAAGCAAAGCTTCGGCCTTAGCAAATGTATAATTAAACAGCAACAGGAGGAGAGATTCGGACATAATCCTTATTTTTGAGAAAAGATTAACAAAAACAAAATACTGCATGAAAGGAGAAGTAAAGCTTGGCATACTGGGCGGCGGACAGCTGGGCCGCATGCTGATGCAAGCCGGGCTCGATTTTAATATTTATACTTTAGTATTAGACCCCGATGAGAATGCACCCTGCAAAGACATCTGCAACGAGTTCTATGTGGGAAGCTTCCGCGATTTTGACACGGTGTATAAATTCGGCAAGAACTGCGATATCCTGACCATAGAAATTGAGCACGTGAATGCGGACGCGCTGGAAAAACTGGAGCAAGAGGGAGTAAAAGTATACCCCGATGCCCGTACAGTGCGCACCATACAAGACAAGGGGTTGCAGAAGGAGTTTTACCAGAAGCACAGCATCCCGACTTCTGACTTTGTTTTGCTGAAGGACAAGGCGGCGCTGCAGGGAAATGTAGATTTTCTGCCTGCTTTCCAGAAGTTGCGCCGAGAAGGCTATGATGGCCGCGGCGTGACGCGCCTGGTAAGTGAGGCTGATTTTAAAAAAGCTTTTGAAGAACCGTCGGTGCTTGAAAAGCTGGTTGATTTCGAGAAGGAGATATCCGTGATTGTAGCGCGCAACGCAAAAGGTGAGGTGACCGCCTTTCCGGTGGTGGAACTGAGCTTTCACCCGGAGCATAACCTGGTGGACTCGCTGTTTGCGCCAGCTAATGTACCTTATAAGTTGCAGCGCCTTGCCATCGAAATCGCCACACGCGTTATCGAGGCCTTTGGTATGGTGGGTATACTGGCCGTGGAGATGTTCCTGACTAAAGATGGGCAAATCCTGGTAAATGAGGTAGCACCGCGTCCGCACAACAGCGGGCACCATACCATCAAGGCAAACTATACCTCGCAGTATGAGCAGCACCTGCGCGCCATCTTGAACCTGCCATTGGGCGCTACAGAAATACAAAGCGCTGCTGTGATGCTGAACCTGCTCGGCGAACCAGGCTATGACGGTGAGGCAGCTTATGAGGGGTTGCAGGAAGCACTGGCGGTGCCAGGGGTATACATTCACCTGTACGGTAAAAAGTATACCCGCCCTGCCCGCAAAATGGGACATATCACAGTGCTGGGGCAAAATATTGAAGAAGCGCAGCAGCGAGCCGAATCCATTAGAAACATAATCAAAGTGAAAGTATAAACATGGCTGACGAAACCACAAACAATCAACCCTTAGTAGGCATCATCATGGGCAGCCAATCTGACCTGAAGGTGATGGATGCCGCCGCCGAAATTTTAGAAACCCTTGGGGTGCGGTATGAGCTGACCATCGTATCGGCACACCGCACGCCGCATCGTATGATTGAGTATGCAGAAAATGCCCGCAAGCGCGGCCTGAAAGTGATTATTGCCGGGGCAGGCGGAGCAGCCCACTTGCCGGGTATGGTCGCTTCGCTGACTACTTTACCTGTTATCGGCGTGCCTGTAAAGTCAAGCAACTCCATTGATGGCTGGGATTCGGTGCTGTCTATCCTGCAGATGCCAGGTGGAATACCGGTGGCTACCGTGGCCCTGGACGGGGCTCAGAATGCCGGTATACTGGCTGCACAGATTTTAGGAACCACCAATGCCGCCGTGGCAGACCGGCTGGAGAAGTATAAAAACAGCTTGAAAGATAAGGTAATGCGCTCGGTGGAGGAGTTGAAGCGCGGAGACCGGGACTTGGATTAGAAATCAGTAAAAAGCAAGAGGAGGAGGTGTTTGAGCTTCCTCTCTTGTTTCCCCTCACTACGCTGCCTGTATACTTGCCTTCATTTTCATCCACATAGTACAAGGTAAGCTTCCTATTAGCTTAAATTTAGTGCCTCACCTGCCATCTCTTTAAAGGAGCATCTGCATTTATTGTAAGGTTATAGTATAAATTATATATAGTTGTAATTTATATTCTTTCAAGCAGATTATACTTTTAAAAAATTCTTAGATTCAAATATAATATATTATTGATTTAATATGTATATACAGGTAAAAGTTATGCCCAAAATTTATTTTGTATAACTGCATGGCTGTTTGCTACTATAATGACTGCATACATAACCACTATAGAGCACAACCGTTAAAGGTTGAATTGCATGCTATAGAATAAGTCTGATTAACTACAACGGCTATCATACCTTCAACATTAATTCTTGTTTAATCCTATGCGGAGGATTTTTTTAAAGCTTTTACATATATATATTATAGTAAGTAGTGGTAACAAGTACGGAGCCTCAAGCGTCCATATCAGAGATAACTACTACAGTAGAATACTTCAGAACAGGTACTTTATAAGAGACTATATTATAAAGAAAAGATATAAGGTAATTGAGTATCGGCTGGAGTTCCAGCAGGAACTAACTTTTGTATTGCCGTTTGCTTACTGGCATTATCTTAACGGGACACTTGAGAAAACGGTAGGCTGCAAGTATACGAAGGAACTGTACTTCTTTAGTAAGAATCATGAGGAGAGGTTTGAAAAAAGACTGTCAAGGCTACCGAGAAAGAAGTTTGAATATCCAAACATGTTTCACTGTAGAAGTTTCAGCCAATCTAAGTGGGCCAGAGTACCTCTGAAGGAACACTATCAGAATAATGTGCTAGTATTTGATAAACCAATACTGATTATTGCCAACAAGTATAATACGGAGTGGGGAGGAAAGCCCGTTAATTACTTCAGTATTCCAATGCTTATGGATATCATTTCAGCGTATAAAGAGAAATATCAGATTATCTACAACAGACCTTCCGCAGCCCACATAACGATGGATAACAGCGATGTACTTAATTTAAATGAGATTAAGTACATCCGCGAAAGACAACCCGATGTCTTGCTAGCCGGAGACTTATACAAGAAGCATTGCTCGCTCGCAAATAATTATAATCACTTTCAGTTGATGTTGTACGCGAATTGTAATCACTTTTTATCAGTGCATGGAGGTACGGCTGCTCTGGCAAGTTATTTTGGTGGTACAAACATTATCTTTTCCAGGCAGGGGAGAGAGCACATTTTCAAAGAATTCGAAACTGTGTTTCCGGCCTTATCGGGAGCCAGGGTTTTACACGCAAAAGAAGAACAAGATGTTTTTGCTTATCTTAAAGAATACTATTAGCTCTGGAAGGGTAGTTTGCCGGGCAAATACATGACGGCTGTATCAGTGAAAGATGTAGCTCGCTTTGTTACCAGTTAATGAGCATCTTTATATAAACTTTTGCAGCCCGGTAGCATATCACGGCATCATTGTTCAGTACTAATGCCTGTCTTAGGTTTGTTTTTACAGCTGCTTTGTCTTTTGATGATTTCCATATTCTGTTAGCCGTAATAATACCATAATGAGCAAAGTGCCTTCGGGCTTTGTGTCGCTGGGCCTTTCTATTCTCAACAGGCAAATGATGCTGAAAAAGGTCAATAACATAGGCGGCGTCCCGGAGGTACTGCCCGCTCAGTTGCTTTTGGCCGGATATGGAACTCATGTGCTTCCTGTACTCAGCCAGAATCTCTGGTGTATAGGCTATAGGGTAGTGCTTTGCAATGCGCACCCACATTTCCCAATCCTCCCCATAGTTTATACCATAAAAAGCACCTAGCTTCTCGTATACTTCCCGCTTTACCGTGATAGCCACATACTGTAACCGCTGGCGTTCACTTATACGCAGAAGCCAGTTCTTTAAAAGCCCTGGTTTGGCAATTTCCGGAGATCGAAGACCCGGAACCGGTTCGTTTTGTTCATTTACAGGCTGATACCTGCAAAAAGCCGCCCCAGCCTCTGGATAGTCCTCGAAGAGCTGTCCCAGAACTTTGTAATAACCTGCTCTTACCCGGTCATCCCCGTGCAGCAGGTGCACCAATTTGCCCTGTGCACGGTTTATGCAGGTTTCAAAGTTTCGCAGGCTGCCCACGTTCAGGGGGTGCCTGTAGTAGCCGATTCTCCCATTGCCTACTCGCTTTACCAAGGCCTCCACATCGGCATCGGTGCTGGCATCATCTACCACTTCTATCTGCATCTCTTGCTGAGGTATGTTTTGGGCAAGTACACTTTCCAGCGTCTGGGTTAAGAACTGCGCGCAGTTATAAGTCGGGATCATCACTGACCACAAAGGCCGCTCTCCTGATGGCGGAAGTGGTTGTATAACGGGCGGTACAGAAGGAGTACGGTTCATGTAAAATCAGATAACAAAACCTTAAAATTTAAAAATACTAACGAACAGTATAAAGGTTTGGTAATTGAACCTATGTTTATGTGAGACGCAGCAGGGTTAAGTAGAACTCAACTTTAGAATGGCTGGTGACGCTTCATGAGTGGCTATTATACTTTTGCTGATAAACGCTATCCTTTTGTCTGAGCCGGAAAGGGAAATTAGGACGTACGGCACCCCACCACTTGCCGAACCACTGGAAATCCGCGCGGTAATCTTCCACCTCAAAAGAGAGACACTCTTCAAAGTAAAACACTTCCACCGAGGTGTCTCTTACTATGATGATGGAGAAGTAATAAGAGCCGTCGTTCAGGAAGTTGCCCGGGATGGAGCACTCCCCTTCTACTAAGCCTTTGTCGCAGCGCATGACAGGGGAGGGAACATCAAAGATGCACTCGTCGCCATAAGTGAATAGGTGCAGGCCAGTGTTCAGTATGACATCATCTGTCATGTTCCAGAACTGAAACCTCACTTTAAGGGGCGTCCGGATGTCCAGCGGGGCCTCTGGTGACAGTAGTTCCGGTACCAACTCCACTGACTTGAAACGGACCAGGTCATTGCCTGGCGCCTCCTCGGGTGTAGCCCACTCCTGCTTTAGCTTCAGCTGCTGTGTGCCGGAAACATACTTGTCAACAACAGCCGAAACCTCCCCTAACTCCTGCATCTTGCCTTTGTGGAGCCACAGGGCTTTGTCGCACAGTTTGCTGATGGCCTGCATGCTGTGGCTAACGAAAAGGATTGTTCTTCCTTCAGAGTGGGACACCTCCCGCATCTTGCCCAAGCATTTCTTTTGAAAATCGGCATCACCCACGGCCAGTACTTCATCAACAATCAGGATGTCCGGCTCGAGGTGGGCGGCAACGGCGAAGGCCAGGCGCACATACATTCCGGAAGAATATCTTTTGACGGGGGTGTCTATAAAGTTCTCGATACCTGAGAAGTCCACTATTTCGTCGAATTTTCCCCGGATTTCCTCTTTACCCATGCCCAGCACATAGCCGCTGACAAAGATGTTTTCGCGGCCTGTGAGTTCTTGATGGAACCCTGTCCCTACTTCCAGCAGGCTGCTTACTTTCCCCTTTCCTCTGACAACTCCTGTGGTAGGGCGCACGATGCGGGAGACAATCTTTAAGAGGGTGGATTTACCGGAGCCATTGCTGCCAATGATGCCCAAGACTTCGCCCCGCTTCACCTCAAAGTTAATGTCTTTGAGAGCCCATATATGGTCTTTAGGCAAAGAGCCGGCCTCCGCACCGCTTAAATGGAAGAAGGGGTTTTCCTTCTTTAAAACGGACGTGCTCCACCAGTGCTGTAGGTCCTGCCGGAAGGAGCCTGTGCCAATAACTCCCAGCCGGTATAGCTTTGATAAGTCCTCTACTTGGATAACTGTTTCTGCCATGCTTCTTTTATAGAATGTCTATTAGTTTATCGCCCTGTTTGTTGAACAGCAGCAGGGATACTACCATCAGCACTACCATAAACAGCACGCTGTATCCTAAGAGGTAAGGGGAAACCGTGCCTTCGCCTAAGAGGGACAGGCGGAACACCTCAAACAAAGGGGTAAGGGGGTTTAGCACAGCGAGCCAGCGCACATCTTCCGGAACAGCCTCAAGGGGATAAATAACGGGTGTGATAAACATGAGCAGGCGGACACCCAAGCTGATGAGGTACGCCATGTCCCGGTACTTTGCCGTGAGCACCGAAAAGACGAGTCCCATACCCAGAGCGATCCCTCCCACTGTAAGGACAGATATAGGAAACCAAAGGAGCCCCAGATCGAAAGACACCGACCAATCCAGAAACAACCAGTAGAAGGCCATCATGAGCAGCAGGAGCGCTAACTGAATCAAAAAGTCAAAGAAGTTCCTGCTCATAACAGATAAAGGCATCACTAGCCGCGGAAAGTAGACTTTGCTGAAGATCTGCGAATTGTCCCGGAAGGTTGTAGCCGTGCCGGCAAAGCCACTACTGAAGAAGTTCCAGAGCACTATTCCGGAGAAGTAAAAAAGGACAGGCGGTAACTCCCCGGTAGAGACTCCTACGATCTTGTCGAACACCAGAAGATAGGTGACTAGGGTCATAAGAGGAGGGAACAGGATCCAGAAAGGGCCCAGAACAGTCTGCTGGTATTTTAGAAGAAAGTCGCGCTTTACCAGGCTTGCCAATAGATGGCGGTAGGACCAGAACTCCTGTGGACTGGCACCAAGGTAGCTTGTCTCTGTGCCTATCTCCCAGTCCCAGGTACTTTTATTTGTTGGCATATTTTAGGTTTAAGGGCATTTTGAAGTAGAGGTTGTCATTCATTAATCAAGCTTTCATTATACCTCGAAAACCTGTTAATGTTAGAGCACATGTTGCGTCTTCAATTTAGGAAGATTTTAAAGCTTATATGCGTTCTAGGTGTATTTGTGTTTTGAAACGAGCCCGTGCAATTGAACTATAAGGCGCATACCCGGCTGTATGGCCGATACGATACCCAGCGTTCATAATGTTTTATTATCCAAATTTTTGGGACTTTTATTCTAACTGATGTTACAGGAACCTTATACGAGATGGAGGACTGCTATGGTTTTATAATGAAAGCGAAAGGAGCATTATAGCAAATGAGAAAACTCATTACGTGCGTACCTGATTAGACTTGTTACGTGAGATAAACTTCAGGATAAGAGAAAGATTTGTGTGAAGCATGTTAGCATGACAACAAAAAAAGAACCCCTGCCGGTTTTGGCAGGGGTTCTCCATGTATGTTAAAGTATTATATATTACTTGTTGCCGTCTACTTCCTCGTAGTCTACATCGGTTACACCACCATCGTTGGCAGCAGCACCTTGCGGACCACCCGCCTGGCCATTGCCCTGACCGCCATCAGCGCCTGGGGCACCACCTGGCTGGCCTTGACCCTGCGTGGCAGCGTACATCTCCTGAGAGGCTGCACTCCACGCATTGTTCAGGTTTTCTAAAGCTTTGTCGATACCGGCTACGTCTTTGGCACCATGTGCTGTTTTCAGCTCGCTCAGCGCGTTCTCGATGTTCGATTTGTTGCCAGCAGACAACTTTTCGCCATACTCTTTCAACTGCTTCTCAGTCTGGAAAATCATAGAGTCAGCTGAGTTCAGCTTCTCAATCTCTTCCTTCGCCTTCTTATCTGCTTCGGCATTGGCCTCTGCTTCCTGGCGCATTTTCTCGATTTCCTGGTCGCTGAGACCAGAAGAAGCTTCAATACGGATTTTCTGCTCTTTGCCAGTCGCCTTATCCTTTGCAGTTACGTGCAGGATACCGTTGGCATCGATATCGAAAATCACCTCAATTTGAGGAACACCACGTGGTGCTGGCGGTATATCTGCTAAATGGAAGCGGCCTATGGTGCGGTTGTCGCGGGCCATTGGCCGCTCACCCTGCAGTACGTGAATTTCCACAGATGGCTGGTTATCGGAAGCAGTCGAAAAAGTTTCAGACTTCTTTGTTGGAATTGTCGTGTTAGACTCAATCAATTTAGTCATCACTCCACCCATTGTTTCGATACCCAGTGAAAGCGGTGTTACGTCCAGCAGGAGCACGTCTTTTACTTCACCAGTTAATACACCACCCTGTATGGCAGCACCGATGGCAACTACCTCATCCGGGTTCACGCCCTTGGAAGGCTTCTTGCCGAAGAACTTTTCTACTTCTTCCTGCACTCTTGGAATACGGGTAGAACCACCCACCAGAATCACTTCATCAATATCAGAAGTTGACAGACCAGCGTCTTGAAGTGCCTTTTTACATGGCTCCATGGAGCGACGAATCAGGTTGTCAGACAGCTGCTCGAACTTGGCGCGGGTTAATTTGCGTACCAAGTGTTTCGGCACACCGTCTACCGGCATAATGTAAGGCAGGTTGATTTCTGTTTCGTTAGAAGACGAAAGCTCAATTTTCGCTTTCTCAGCAGCTTCTTTCAGGCGCTGCAGTGCCATTGGGTCTTTGCGCAGGTCAAGGCCTTCGTCATTCTTGAACTCATCAGCCAGCCAGTTGATGATTACCTGGTCAAAGTCGTCACCACCCAAGTGTGTGTCACCGTTTGTAGAAAGTACTTCAAACACACCGTCACCCAACTCAAGGATGGAGATATCAAATGTACCACCACCTAAGTCAAACACAGCGATTTTCTGATCGATACTTTTCTTGTCAAGTCCGTAAGCAAGCGCTGCTGCTGTTGGCTCGTTGATGATACGCTTCACCTCAAGACCTGCAATCTGGCCGGCCTCTTTTGTAGCCTGGCGCTGTGCGTCATTGAAGTAAGCTGGTACCGTAATAACCGCTTCAGTTACAGTCGTGCCCAGGTAATCTTCTGCAGTAGCTTTCATTTTCTGAAGCACCATGGCAGAAATTTCCTGTGGTGTATACTGTCTGTCACCGATTTCAACACGCACGGTATTGTTACCGCCCTGTATCACTTTGTAGGATACTTGTTTTGATTCTTCGCTTACCTCATTGTAGCTGTGGCCCATGAAGCGCTTGATAGAAGCAATTGTGTTTTGCGGGTTCGTGATCGCCTGGCGTTTGGCAGGGTCACCTACTTTACGCTCGCCGTTTCCGTTGTCTAAGAAAGCAACGATAGACGGAGTTGTTCTGCGGCCTTCGCTGTTAGGAATAACAACCGGCTCATTACCTTCCATTACGGCAACGCATGAGTTGGTTGTACCTAAGTCAATACCAATTATCTTTCCCATTCTATAGTTTTATTATATAAATTTCTGATTTCTAATTTTTCTTGTTGTCTTTCTTATAACAACCCTTGTGCCAATGGGGAAATAGCATTTTGTTTCTGTCAATATGTCACTTTCTGTTCTGCGGTCTTCGCTTTTGTCCGACTCATACCTGCACGGCTCTTTATAGACCGACAGAATTTCCTGTGTGGCTATAGGCTTTATGAACAAACAGAAGAGGCCCGGCTGTATGCCGGTCCTCTTTCTTTGAGGTGATTTTTAGAAGCTTTCTGTATTGGAAAATTTAATTGGCTTTGTTAGCTGATGCGGAATCATATACTGCATCATTGCCTTCATACCTAAACCAGTCGAAGGTGGCCTTGTTGTTCGAAGGTTTGCCCTGTGAGGTGGCATACATGCCCAGCGTAGTGCCCACAAAGCCTCCGGAAACGCGCGTACTTAAGAAAGTGCCGTCTACGTTGTCCTGCAGCAGTTTCCAGTCGCCTTCTTTCGTGCTATAGTAGAAGCTGATATTACCTTTGTCAAACTCCGTTTTCAGGTAAAGTGGTTTGCCTCTTTCACTTCTGACTAGTGCCTTCTCTGCCAGCACGGTGGTGGTTCCGCTCGTAGTGCCATCTGCTGCTTTCTCTGATTTTAGCAGTTGTACTACTTCCTTTCCGTTAGACATGGTTTTACCTAGTGCGTAGTAATTGTTCTCGCTCTGGAAAGCTGCTATACCCGCAAACTCATTGGCGGATGTCGGCTTAAAGCTCATTTTTGTACTGGCACTGCCCGTAACATGCTGCTGCCTTCTGGCAACAAAGGAAAGGCTCTCTTTGCCGGATAAGGTGGCTGGTTGCAGGTTAAGGGTCAAACTTCCGGCAGGCTCGCTCAGGCTATACCATTGGGAGCGGGGCGTTCTCAGGAGCAACCAGTAGAAGGGTAATTTGCCCTCCTTAAAATCTTCCTGTTGCACAAAATTCCCGCTCAACGGAAACACAGGCTTGTCTGCTGCTGGCAGATTCGGGCGCTTATAGGAATACTGTACCTCATCGAAATCAGCATTAATTATTGGCCAGCCATCTTTCCAGGTGACGGGTGCCAGAAAAGTTTCGCGGCCTATGTTGTAGCTGTCTTTGGTGTCATATGGTCGGGTGGCTAAAAAGATAGCCCACCACTCGCCGTTTTGCGTTTCCACCAGATCGGCATGGCCTGTGGCAGATATCGGATTCTTTCTGTCGTTAGGTAGATGGCGCTGTGTGAGGATGGGGTTATTCTCGTAGGGTACGTATTCTCCCATCACATCCCTGCTCCTCAAAATCACTTCCGAATGGTTGACGCTGGTGCCGCCTTCTGCCGCCATCAGATAGTAGTAGCCGTCTTTTTTATAAATGTGCGGTCCCTCAATCCAAACTGGCTTTTGGGAAATATCCACACCTCCGTTCACCAGTATCTTCGGAGAGCCTGCTGTTTTCATGTTCTTATAGTCGAACTCGATGATACGGATGGTGCGATGGCCATCGTAGAGCGGCTTGTTATCAGGAGCTTCGCTGTTGTACAAGATGTATGCTTTTCCGTCCTCATCAAAGAAGATAGAAGGGTCGATGCCGCTGACCTCACGAAGCCACGTTGGGTCGGACCATGGACCAGCAGGGTCTGTGGCCGTCACAACAAAGTTTCCGCCGTTGTCTATAAGGGTGGTCACCATGTAGAAGGTGCCTTCATGGTGAGAGATAGCAGGGGCAAATATTCCCCTGGATGCACCCAGAGCATCCAGGTCCAACTGCTCAGGCCGATCCAGAATATTGCCTATCTGTGTCCAGTTCACCAGGTCTTTGCTATGGAATATAGGCACACCCGGGAAGAAGGAGAAGGAGGAGTGAATCATATAGTAGTCGTCTCCTACACGGGTGATGCTGGGGTCAGGATAAAAGCCTGGCAGGATAGGGTTTTGAAATGTATCCTCATTCTGCGCAAAAGAAGGCGAGCTGGCCAGGTAAAAAAGGCTGCACAGGAATAGAAAAGCCTTTTGCAGTATGTTATTTCTTCGGTTCATAGTATGTAACGTTTTAATATGCTAATTAGAAAAAGGCTCCGTTGCATCTCTACTAACGGAGCCTTTTGTTTATTGATTTGCTTTTTCAGGTTGGTAATAGCTTTCCGGTGGCCCCAGGTAAGATGGTTTTAAACCGCCTGTGTCTACCACTATTTTTTGCAGCACCACCCCCGGGTCTACCATCCAGAACTTCAGCACATGCTCTCCTGGAGTAGCTACCTGATGAGTGGATACCTGCACATTAATGTTATCCGCTACCCACTTGTTCCAGGCACCTTCCGAATTCTCCTTGTGCATGTTGATGATTTGCGGCTCCGCGTCATCAATGGACATGGCGAATTTCAGGCCGTCGGAGGCGTTGAAGTTAAGGGTAGGGGAAAGGTAGGTATGCACCTTTACCTCACCCGCATTCTGCAGGTACATCTTATATTCCAGGTGCGGGCTGTCGCCCCCTGGCTTCTGCGTTTCGGCTGTTACCGGGAAAGGTGACATCGCTGACATGGTCTTGCCCAGGTCCGGGATAAGCTGCCACTCGATGATGCCGTTGTCTACGGCGCGGGTATAGTGCTCCGCTTCCATTGCTACATAGCCGTTGCTTTCCACAAAGCCTTTCACCACGCCTGGCTTTAAGTCAGCAGGGTTATTAACGACAGCCTGAATTTTTACCGTTGTGTTGTCTGGCCCGGTAATCGTGATTGGGACGCGCTGTACGCCGGTTGGTGCTTTCTGCCAGTCTACGCTTACCAGCAGGCGCTGCTCCTTTTCCACAGTACCTTGGGTGGAGGAAACATTCAGCCAAGGAGCCCCGGACTCTACTTTATAGGTGAAAGGCTCCTTGCCTTGGTTGAATATTTCGATGTAGTGCGCTTGCTGGCCAAAAGGTGTAAAAGTAGGCAATTCTGCCTGCTGCTTTTCCCTTGGCCACCAGACATCAGAACCTTCGACGGCCACACCCATTTTTGCTCCTGATGCCACGTTGACTAGCTTCACAGTGGGCATTACATCTTTTTCCGGTTGCTGCCAATAGGTATAGCTGATGTGCGTCTGGTCCATCATATGGTTCCACTTGCCGTTTGCCAGTTCCTCATTATAGTATTTCATCAGCGCCTGGTCTTTCTCGAATAGCTCACGCACCTTGGCGGCCATGTCGTTGGCAGTGGCACGGTTTTGCTTTGCATAGAGGTAGTTTTTGCCAACCGTAATGTGCAGCTCGTTGAGGTTGGCAGAGGCTTTTACCGGGAACAGCACTAACTGGTAGTAAGCATCCTTATATTCGGCTGGTAAGGCATCATAAATTTTCTCCGCTTTCACTACCAATTGATTATACTCTTCGACCACTCTTTCTGCCTCTCTGTAGTTTGTCAGGCTATAGGTGTCCGGGGCCAGTAACTCTGGCTTACGGCGGCCATTGTACTTGGAGTAGGTAGCCAGGATTTCCGCAATGGGTTGGGCGTACTGGCTACCGAACTGTTCCTCTGCCCAAAGGATAGTGTATTCCTGCAAACGCTCTGCCGGCCATTTATCCGGGTTCCAGGCATAGTCGAGGAAGAACTCCAGCGGGAATTCCATCGGTTTGATGTCGCCCACGTTTACAATCCAAATGCGGTCGGCACCGTACTTGTGCGCCATGTGCATCTGTTCCCACACTCTTGGAATCGGGTTTGTGTTCAGCCACTTGTAGTTTCTCGGTCCACCTACGTAGTCGAAGTGATAGTAAATGCCGTAGCCACCGGAATGTTGCTTTTCGCCTGGCTTCGGTAGCTTGCGAATGTTGCCCCAGTTGTCATCGGCCAGGAGCAGGGTTACGTCATCCGGTACCCGCATACCTCTGTCATAGTAATCCTGCACTTCTTTGTACAAGGCCCAGATTTGTGGCGTTTCAGAAGTTGGCTTTCCGGTTACGTCGGCAATGATCTGGCGCTGGTCAGCTACAATCTGCTCCAGCAGGGCAATGTTGCTGCTTTCAGACATCGGTTCGTCCCCGTCTCCGCGCATACCAACAGTTACAATGCTTTCATTGGTGCCCCTGCGCTCCATGCCTTTTCGCCAGAATTCCTGCAGGTTTTCTTTGTTCGTGTTATAGTTCCAGGAGCCTTTGCCATAGCGTCTCCACTCGTCGTGGGCCCGCGTTAAAGGCTCGTGGTGCGAGGTGCCGAGCACCACGCCATACTCATCTGCCAAGGGTGCGCTCAACGAATCGTCATCATAGATAGCGTTTCCCCACATGGCTGGCCAGAGGTAATTGCCCTTCATGCGCAGCAGCAGTTCAAATACTTTGTCGTAGAACTTGTGGTTAAAGCCGCCGAACTTCTCTTTAGACCAGCCGGAAAGGGCCGGCGCTTCGTCGTTAATAAAGAAGCCACGGTATTTAACGGCAGGCTCCCCCTGTGTGTGGCGCCCCGGCAATATGTATACATTCTGCTTTTGCTTTACCGGCACATCAGCCCACCAGTACCAGGGCGAAACGCCCATTTCGTCTGACAGGTCATACATGCCGTAAATCGTGCCGCGCTTGTCACTACCCACAATCACCAAGGCCCGGTCTACACCGCGCATCGGCTTTTCCACCACCTGAATCAGCGAGGCTTCCCAGCGTCCGGCAATTCCCGCAACGTCAAGCTTCTTGTCGCGCACGAGCTTATCGATAAGAGGGCTTTTGCCTAGCGTTCCCACCAGTACGATTTCCTTTGCTTTGGGTGCTTTCTTGCCTATTGTCAGCTGAGGCTCTGCATTTGTTACCATTTTAATATCAGCCTGCAGGTGCTTTGCCACCCGAGCCACGCCCGGGTAATCTTCGGCACTTACATAGATAGGCGCAGACTTACCACCGGCAGAAAGCGCAAAGCGGTCCAAGCCTTTTTCTGTGGCGATGTAGGAGGGAAGATCATCGGTAGCGAAAACTGCCTGTGGGCCAGCCAAAACAAATAAGAACAGCAGCACCAGGCAAAGAGGCTTCCTCAGCCAACTCGCCGGTGAAACGTATGCCCTTTGCGGGAAACAATAAAGGGAATTTACTTTCATGATAGTATAAATTTATGAACCGCTTTTCACAGCGGCTCCTGTTACTAAATTGCTGCCTGCTTCATTTTAGGCGACAGGAAGTGCATGATGATCCATGCTATTATATAGGCGCTGCCGCATACTGTGAAGATGATATTATAACCGGCAATAATGTTGCCAATGCCTTTGTAGTAGTCCAGTATAAAACCGATGAAGAGCGGGAACAGGGCACCTCCCACGGAGCCTGCCATGCCTCCGATACCTACCACCGAGCTCACGGCCTTTTTAGGGAACATGTCAGATACTGTTGTGAAGATGTTTGCACTCCAGGCCTGATGTGCCGCGGCTGCTAAACTAATCAAACCTACTGCAATCCAGATATCGGAGGTATAGCGGGCGGCCATAATCGGCACTACCAGCAGAGCGATGATAAACATGGCTGTTTTACGCGCCCTGTACACTGCCCAACCCTTCCGGATGAAATAGGACGAGAGGTAACCGCCGCCTATACTACCTATGGTAGTGGCCGAATAAACGATCACGAGGGGCAGGCTTGGTTTGCTCAGGTCAAGGTCGAAGGTAGTGCTGAAGTAGGAGGGAAGCCAGAACAGGAAGAAATACCAGATAGGGTCAGTAAAGAACTTCCCGGCGATGAACACCCACGTCTGCCTGATAAACAGCAACTTTCCCCACTTTACAGGCGTCTTGTCCGCTTCAGCTCCGGCGTCTTCGTTGTCGCTGTGGATGTACGCATACTCTGGCTGGCCGAGGCGCTTTTGCCGGGAAGGGATTTCATAGAATATCAACCAGAAAATCAGCCAGACAAAACCAATGGCCCCGGTGGCGATAAAAGCTTCTTCCCAGCCATAGGCACCCAACATCCAGGGAACAAAAATCGGGGCCACCACAGCCCCTACGTTTGCCCCGGAGTTGAACAGGCCGGTTGCCAGCGCACGCTCCTTTTTGGGGAACCACTCTGCCACCGTTTTGATGGCCGCCGGAAAGTTACCTGCCTCTCCGATACCTAACGCAGCGCGGGCCACTCCGAATCCGAAGGTGGATCTTGCCGCGGCATGAAACATGGCCGCCACGCTCCACACTACAATAGAAATGCTATAGCCCATTTTGGTGCCTATCTTGTCGATGATCCGACCGAAGATGAGCATACCAAGCGCATACGAGGCGGTAAAAGCCATTACAATGCTGCCATAGTCGCTTTCTGTCCAGTTAAACTGCTGCTCTAGGGCAGGCTTCAGCAAACCGATAATTTGCCTGTCGAGGTAGTTGATGGTGGTGGCAAAGAAGAGCAGGGCACATATCGTCCAGCGGTACGACCCGATTTTCTCTCTCTTGGTGGTTTGTTCTGTCATCAAAGGTGCGTTCATGGCAGTGGTTATCCTTTAAAATGATACATGGTGAAGGGTAAAATGAGCAGCAGCAGAAGTCCTGTCCATGCTGCCCATTCATCTAACTCAGCCGGTGGGCTGCTGTAGCAATTTCCTTATTTACCCTTCATTGATTTCGCAATACCCATTTCCAGTCCGCGCAGCTCTGCCAGTCCACGCAAGCGCCCGATGGCGGAGTAGCCGGGGTTCGTAACCTTGTGCAGGTCGTCGAGCATCTGGTGCCCGTGGTCCGGGCGGAACGGAATAGGCTGCTCCCGCTCTTCGTTTAGAGCGACAAGCTCCTTCATCACACCATACATGTCCACATCCCCAGTCAGGTGGTCAGATTCATAGAAGTTTCCAAGATGGTCTTTTTTTACATTGCGCAGGTGGGCAAAGTAAACGCGATGTCCTACTGCCTTCAGAATCTCCACTGGGTTGTTATGAGAACCTGCACCCAACGAGCCGGTGCAGAAACAAATGCCGTTAGGAGCACGGTCCACCCTTTCCATAATGTATAAGAGGTCCTCTTTGTTAGAGGCAATGCGGGGTAATCCTAAGATGGGGTAAGGCGGGTCATCCGGGTGAATCGTCATTTTGATACCGGTCTCTTCACAAACATCCATGATAGATTCCAGGAAGTAAGCCAGATTCTCACGTAAACCAGCATGGCCTATGTTCTTATAGATTTCGATGCTATCAGTTAAGTGTTCCAGCGTAATAAATCCTTCCATCGGAACACCCATTCGGATGATTTCGCTTAATTCATCTAACTGCTGCTGTGAAAAGGAAGAGAACCTCTCTTTTGCCTGTTGCACAACCTCTTCTGCGTAATCCTGCTCAGCACCCGATCTCTTTAAAATGAACAGGTCAAACACCGCCAGATCTGCCCAGTCAAAATACAAGGCTTTGGCGCCATTCCGCAGTTCGTAGGCCAGGTTGGTGCGGGTCCAGTCGAGCACCGGCATAAAGTTGTAGCACACAGTGCTGATGCCAGCCGCCGCCAGGTTGCGAAGCGATTGGCGGTAATTCTCCAGATACATTTCGCAATCGGCGCTTCGGGTTTTAATGGCCTCGTGCACCGGCACGCTTTCTACAACTACCCACTGCAGGCCTGCTTCCTCTATAATGCGCTTGCGTTCCTGAATTTCTTCCAGTGGCCAGACAGCGCCATGCGGTAAATGGTGTAAGGCAGAAACAACACCTGTGGCACCCGCCTGTTTTATATCCTGTAGGGTAACGGGGTCGTTCGGCCCGTACCATCTCCAACTTTGAATTAATGACATGCTTTGCTTGATAGTTTTAATTTGGTTTGAATAGGCTCACAACTTAACTGAAGCCATTGATAATAGACAATAGGTTTAAAATAGTTTGAGCAATTCACGTGGAAAAGAACTTCCAAATGAATTGCTCAAACTATACCTGTATTATTTTACTGTACAATCATTTTTCTAACCCTCACTTCGTTGTTGCTGATGAGCCTGATAAAGTAAATACCTGGCTTCAACGTCAGTTTATTGCTGATGGTACTGCTGTTCATTTGCTGCTCCGCCAGTTTTCTGCCTCCCGCATCTACAATCTGGTAAACAGTCTTTTTAGTGATATTAAAATCAGATACCGCTAGCGTGAACGTGCCCCCAACAGATGGATTAGGATATACGTATAGCGCTTCTGCCTCTATGCCTTTCAGGCTGCTTGCACTGCTTTCAACCGCCAATGTAACAGCTGCTTCTTCCTTCCCAATGCAGTCGCCATGGCCCAGATGAGCCGGTACAGCCTCCTTGGCTATATGAATAGTCTTGCCTTTATGGGCGACATAAATCTTCTCTGGAATGGTGATGGTCACGGTCTCTCCAGCACTAGTGCTAAAGCCGTCATTCACTTTCACTGTCAGGGTATATGAGGTTTGTGTGAAATCCAGTAAGTCAGGTCTGGCAATGGCGATCTGGCCTGTGGCCGCATCTATCGTGAAGATAGACGCTCCTGTTCCGCCCGTGATCATCCAGCCTTGCAAGGTAGTATTCGCATCTGCATCTGTTGCCGCTACTGTGCCTAACACATTGCAAGTCGTTATTTCGTCTAAGCTAAAGCGCTGGTCAGCTGTTACGACCGGTACATGAAGATTGGTGTTGCTCTGAATATACTCCTGAAGCCAAACGAACGCCTCGCGTTCCGCTCCGTTGGTATAGGCCAGGTAAGCACCTTGCGCTGTTCTCCAATGGCCCGGGAGGTATCCCCACAAAGTAATGCCCTTCACGGCCGGGTGCTCCCAGAACACTGGGAAGATGCGCTGATACTCTGCCAACTGCGCAGCGTCTGTTCTTCCGTCGATATCCAATTCTGTAATATAAATCGGCAAACCGGTTGCAGCATAGTTATCCAGAATTTGCGTTAACAGTTCTACACTAACTGACCGAGTTGAAAACGCGTGGCCCTGTATGCCAATGGCGTCGATCAGGTTTTCTTCCTGAAGCAGGTTGATGATGTTCAGGTAACGCTGGGCATTCTGAAGTGAATTTTCAACGCTGTAATCATTCAGCATCAAGGGAGTGTTAGGGAAGTACTTGCGTGCCAGTTTAAAGGAGTTGATTACCCAGTCCCAACCAGTAGTGCCACTGCCGCCAAGAGCCTCTATATATCCTCCGCTTCGTGGGTCATTTGGATCTTGTATAGGAGGGTCGTTTGTTGGTTCGTTCACTACCTCCAGGAAGTCTATGTCTGGATAGCGCTCGGCCACTGCTGCAAACCATTCTTCTATCTCTTCCAACTGCTCTGCCTGTGATAAGTCCTTGATCCAGGTAGGCTGCTGGTTACCCCAGATCAGCACGTGCATACGGAAGGGGAAATCATTGTCTTTGGCCAGTTTATAGGCGGCGTCCAGTTCCGTCCAGTTCATTACATCGCGGACTGCTTCTACTGAACCCCATTTTCCGGCGTTTTCGGCTACTACCTGGTTAAAGTAAGCTGTAAAATTAGGTAACTGCGAAGCGCTGTACACACTACCCAGGAACTTAGGCTGGCCTGTGGCGATAGGAGGGCCTGTTGGCGTGTAAGGTTGCGGAGCAGGTGTATTGTCCACACTACCTAGAATAGACATGTTGTCGATATAGAAAGTACCTGCCTCCGGGAAGTTCAGTCTCAGTTGCAGGTCTGCCTCCTGCGCTGTGAACGTCCAGGAATACATCTCCCAAGTATCAGACAGAGTGAAATCCTGGTCAGCATAGGTGCTTGCTTGTTGCACCACTTTCATCTTCTTGCCAGTAGTTGCTGCTTTTGCCCAAAAGGTTAAAGTATATTCTGTTCCTACCACAGAAGGCCAGGCATCGTTCACGGCCTGTATGTTGTAAGCGGCACCTCCTGCTTGGGTAATGCTCACTTTCATTGCCCTGCTGCCGTTCTGTACATCTGAGGTCTCGGCTGTGAAAGCGCCAATGCCGCCGCCGCTTACCTGTGTCCACCAACTAGTGAAGTTATTACCTGTTCCATTCTCAAAGCCGCCGTTTGTCAGAAGCTCTTCGACCTGTACTGCAGAAGGAATGTAGACATTGTCTATATAAAAAGTACCTGTGCTAAGGAACTGGAACTTCAGCTGCAGGTCATTTGCCCCGGCTGTAAATGTCCAGCTATATTGTTGCCAGGTATCTGTTAGTATAAAGGTTTCTTCGGCATAGGCGCTGCCAAGCTGCAGTACTGTCTTAAAGCTGCTGCCGGCGGTGGCGGCCTTTGCCCAGAAGGTTAAGGTGTAATCCTCGCCTGTTACGGATGGCCAGGCATCATTTACCGCCTGTATCTCCCATGGGTTCGATCCAAGTGTAGCAACGTCTACTTTAAGGGCTCTGGCACCATCCTGCACACTGCCTGTTGCAGCGGTGAAGGTAGCTGACCCGTCTCCTGCACCTGTCCACCAGTTGGTGAAGCTGTTTCCACTGCCGCTCTCAAAGCTCCCGTTGCTGATCAGGTTTTCTACCTGTTCCTGTTGGGGTATCGTAATGCCATCTAAATAAAAAGTGCCTGCATTCGGGAAGTGGAACTTTAATTGTAGGTCCGCCGCCTGGGCCATGAATCTCCACTCATACTTTTGCCAGGTATTGGTTAAAGTAAATGTTTTTTCCTCATACGCATCCCCAACCTGTTGGATCATCTTAAAAGAACTTCCGCTTGTTGCTGCTTTTGCCCAAAAAGTTAAGGTATACTCTTTGCCTGTAACAGAAGCCCATGCATCGTTTACTGCCTGCACATCCCAGGCATTTGCCCCGGGAGTGATGACATTTACTTTCAAGGCTTTACTGCCTTCGGCCTTCTCATCTGTCACAACCGTAAAACTGGCGTCGGTGCCACTGGCGGCTTGGGTCCACCAATTAGCCAGATCATTCTCAAATCCCCCGTTGGGGATAAGGTTTTGCGCCTGGGAAGTAAAGCCCCCCAGAAAGGCCATCAATAAAACTAATAGTATAACTTTCTTCATAAAAATGATTTTAGAGGTAATTGTTAAAGACTTACATGTTTGTATAAGGGTGTTTTAATGTGCAAAAAGGGTTTTATGGAAGCGGCAATGGCAATGTTGTTTTAGTAATCAAGGAGAACAGCGGTCAATTCTTTGTGCCTCCCCCGGCCTTATCTAAGGCTAATTTGTCTGGTTTTAAAGCCGGCTGCTCTGTTGAAGCAGCCAAGTTTTATTTGTTAAGTTAAGAATCCTTGACATGGTATGCAAAGCCTACAGGTTTACTACCAGTGCAGGGATGCTGGAGGTAAACTCCACCCGTTGGTGACTTTCATCAATAAACTATCAGACAAGCTTGATGACGTGGTAAAACGGGTTAATCGTGCCAAACTCCGGGTCTTCTTCATGTAGTCAAAGAGTTTGTTGCGCCTCAGTTCATGGCTCCCTCAAATGATGCATTTTAAACATGCTCCAGGGATAATAAAAGGTTGGCTGCCCATTAAGAGCAGCCAACCTTTTATTATGATTCATCAGATTAGTTGTATCCCGGGTTCTGATAAATCGCTTTTTCTGCGGCGGTCATATCCATCCTGTCAAGCTGGACTTGCGGAATAGGACGCAGATAGTGATACGGTTGAATGTTGCGCGTTATCGTTTCAGGCGAATGGTCACCGTAGTTGCTTCCGGCAATTTGGTAAGTGCCGGCGAGTTCTTCCCACTTTTGGGTGCGGGTCAAATCAAACCAGCGGTAACCTTCTGCATAATATTCACGCGAACGTTCTGCCAGTATATAGTCAATATCTATCACTTCCGGAGTGGCAGCAACCATCTCTGCGCTATTGTCTTCCACTTTAACAGCGTCTCCGTTGTTGTCGTAGCGCCACATGCCGGCACGTGCACGAATCACATTGACCAACTCTCTGGCGCTATAACCAGAGATCGTGCTTGCGCCCATCACTGCTGCTTCGGCTGCTATAAAGTAGAATTCAGAGAACTTGGCAATGTTAAAAGGACGGGTACTGGCGGCGTTTGGTTGTCCTAGTCCGTCGCCATTATCAGTACGGTAGGTACCCATTTTCCAAAGACCCGGATATACTATCCTGCTGATGTCACGAGGGCCTATCACAAAATCAGATCTTCCGGGCAGTTCACCTGCACCAATGTTACTTTTACCTGCTCCACTAGGGTAATTGATGGGCGTTGCTGGTTGTTCGTCCAGGAAAGTCAGGATTGGCTCACCTGGGGCAACCGGTAGACTGTTTGCGTTGTACACCACTGGTGCATTGACACCTCCTTTTGGCCAGTTGCCACGATAAACAGTTGTAAAGGTACCGTCGTAGCGGGAGTCATTTGTTTTGTCGGCAAAGGTGTTTGTAATTACACCAATGGGGGGAGCCATACGTGTCCAGGGGCGCCCCAAGTGTTGTGAGGCTTCACGCTGAACAGAACTTACAGGATTAGTCCAATCTGGATCAAGGGCGCTTCTGATATTGGTATAGTTCCAGGTCATCATCCAAACGGCGAAGTTATCGGGTGCACCGCCACCGCTAAAAGTAAGGCTTGCTCCGTTATAAAATTCGCTTGTCTCGGTGTGGTCGGCATACAACAGTATTTCAGGGTTACGGTCGTTTGTGCCCACGTGCACATCATAGTAGGTTGGTTGCAGACCGAAAGGCCCAGGGTTTTGAATGGCGTTTATGGACACATCATATGCCTGCTGAAAATACCACTGCGCATCATGCCCGTCAGGGTCAGTTCTGGGAGCCTCCGGATAGGTAGGAATGTTATCCGGGTTTAGAAGCCACCATCCATAGGTCAGGTAGGCTTTTGCCAGGTAAAGGCGTGCCAGTGTTTGCGTTGCGCCGCCGGTAAGGCGTGGGTTTGCCGGCAACTCTTCTACCGCTTGCCGCAGATCCGGGAAGATGGCTTTGGTATATACCTCCGGCACTGTGTTGCGCACAGAGAATCTCACAGGGTTATTGTTGAACTTCAACTCCCCCGCGCCTAAATCCAGCGGCACACCGCCGAACGTTTGCACCAGCTGAAAGTAATCGAATGCGCGGAAGAACCTTGCTTCGGCAACCACCGCGTCCGGAATGGTTCCTAGTTCGGCCGCATTTTCAATAACACCGCTGGCGGTGTTAATATTAGAGAACGCGGCTCCCCATAATACATCGGCACGACTGTCAGTGGCAGTAATCTCTCCCTGGCCCGAAAGGTCCATTACCTTGAAGTTCTGGTCCGCACTCTGTGCGTATGTTGCTTCATCGGTACCGGTTTCGGTGGCGTTATAATAGTAGGCTTGCCCGTATATATAGCGCAGGTGAGCATACATGGATGTTACTCCTCCATAAACACCTGTCTCGGTTTGGAAAAAGCCTGGCTCGTAAATACTGCGTGGCTGCTCTTCTAGAATATCCTCGCAGGATGTCAGGGACAGCGCCATCATTAAGGCTGTTCCTATAAAAGCTTTGTTTTTTATAAAATTCATCTTCGTCTTTTTTTAAAATGTCACATTAAGACCAATCAGGTAGTTGCGTGTAGCGGGTGCGTTCGTGCCAATCGTCAGCAGACGGCTTGGAGTACCACCTGTTACCGCCACATTTTGGTCAGCGTATGAGTTAGTTTCAGGGTCCATTCCTGATTCTCTGTAGTAAGGTGAGAACATTACAAATGGATTCTGCGCTGTAGCGTAAAGCCGCAGATTACTGACGCCGACTTTTTCCAGCCAGTTGCTGCTGTTGAAGTTATAGCCAAGTGTGACGGTGCGTATCTTCAGGTACGATGCGTCAAAGTAACCCAGCGTGCTGGCATATTTAGGATTGTCGCCACTTCTTATGCCTGCCGGATTTGGATATTTGGCGTCCGTGTTCTCCGGTGTCCAGTAGTCTACAGCCACGTTACCACGGCGTCCGCTCAGCAAATTAAGGTAGCCCTGCGCCCCGTAGAGCGTACTGTTGAGGATTCCGCCGTTCTGAAAGGCTGCCACTGCAGTTAAGTCAAATCCTTTGTAACCTACGCGGGTGTTGAAGCCCCCCTGGAAATCTGGATTCGCATTCATGACTTGTCGATCATCGGGGCCGATTTCCCTTACAGGCGTACCATCGGCGTTGTAATCACCGGTGTATTTCACCTTGATCATCCCTACATTGCCACCCGGCTCCAGGATATCCAGATATGGGTCTTCCTCCTGCCAGAGTCCTATCCGCTCATAGTCGTAGATAACATTGATAGGCTGGCCTACAAACAACCAGTTGCCTCTATCTTCACTTGCTCCTGAAGCAAGCGATGTAATTTCGTTGCGGTTGCCATATATGTTAACACCGGCTTCCCATGTCCAGCCGTTAAGGTCTTCCAGAATCACACCATTAAGCGAAAGCTCCAAGCCTTTATTCTGAGTTGCTCCTATATTTGCCGTGTAGCCGCTCACACCTGATGTAGGAGGCAGGCCAAGGCTCAGCAGAATATCCTCGGTTTTTGTTACATAATACTCTAGTGTACCAGACAGGCGGTTGTTCAGGATGGCAAAATCCAATCCGTAGTTCCATGTGTTAGAATATTCCCATCCCAGATTAGGGTTAGGCAGTTGCGTTACATAGTACCCGGTTGCATAATCATCTGGGCCAAAGTTGTAAGGCCTGGTGCTCAAAAGCCCAAGGGTAGAGTAAGGGTCAATGGCTTGGTTGGAGGTTTGTCCGTAGCCCACACGCAATTTCAACATGTTTACAAGGCTCACATCCTGCATAAAAGACTCTCTGGCGATATTCCATCCAACTGAAACGGCTGGATAAGTGTTCCATTTATAACCCGGGGCCAGCCTGGAGGAGCCATCAGAGCGTACGGTAGCGCTTATCATATAACGGTCGTCATAAGAGTACATGGCGCGTCCCATCCACGACAACAAGCCCCACTTGTAGTAGTGCTGGTCGCCAGGGTTAACTGTGATTTCTTCGGTAGCCTGTCCTATGTTAAAGAACTGGAAGGCGTCGGAGGGAATACCTCTTCCCGCTATGCGTGATCTATCATATTGCTCTTGCGAGGCAGAGTATAACCCTACTGCATTCACGTTATGTTTCCCTGCAAAGGTACGATCGTATGTCAGCAGGTTTTCAATGGTCCAGTTAACTGTTTGTGCGTTACTGACAGAAGCAGTTGAAAAGGTGTTTGGGTCAACAGCATTTATCCCTGCTGCAGTGTAGGCGCCTCCCTGGCTTTGGCGGTAATTCAAGCCAAGGTTAGCACGGTACTTTAATCCCTCCACTCCCGGGATTTGCACTTCGCCGTAGATGGTGTTGTAGGTGGCAAACGCCCTGGTTTGGCTTAGCCATAGATCACTCAAACCACCGTCTTCTAACATGTCTCTTGTATATAACCACGTTTCATCCAACGGCATCCGGACGGTTCTTTTCAATGTGCCATCTGCATTATACGGGCTGGCAAGAGGCGACAAGCTTAGTATATTGTACAGGCCCACGTTAGAGCCTTCTGTCTTGTTATAGTTATTGTATGTGGTGAAGCCGACCCGGAAGCGTTTTCCTATTTCCTGGTCAATACCACCGCGCATAGAATAACGTGTGTACTGCTGCGTAGGAATCACCCCTTCATCCTCAAAATAGCCTACACTGAAGTTGTAGCGGCCTTTCTCAGTTCCACCCGAAACGCCTACGTCGTGGTTCGTTGTGATACCGGTTTTGTATAACAGGTCTTGCCAATCGGTGTCTACATCCTCAGCCTCATCTACCCCTAGTTGGCCTGTAAACTGTCCGGCTGCCTGACGCAGCGCAAAAAGCTCTGGCCCGCTCATCATGTCATATTTGGCAAAAACATTTTTCACGCCATGAAAACCATTGTAGCTTATTTGTGGCTTCTGACCTGCTTTCCCTGTTTTGGTAGTTACTAATACAACACCGTTGGCGCCGCGCGAGCCGTAAATGGCGGTCGCCGAAGCATCCTTCAGGATGTCAATGCTCTTGATATCGTTCGGGTTGAGGTCGGAGATAGCCCCTGGAAAAGGGATACCATCCAGTACCACCAGTGGGTCATTTCCGCCGGAGATGGAGCGTGTGCCCCGAATCCGGATTTGCATGGAGGCACCCGGTTGAGAAGATGACTGTGTAAACTCCACCCCCGGCAAACGCCCTTGCAGGGCCTGTGTGATGTTACCGGATGGCACTTTGGCAATCTCTTCTGCGCTTATTGAAGCAACGGAACCTGTCACCGCTTCTGCCCGCTGAACGCCATAACCCACTACTACGACCTCTTCCAGTGCCTGAGCATCTGTGCCGAGCTGCACATTGATAGTAGAGCGGTTGTTGATGGGGACCTCCTGGTTTTCGTAGCCTATATAAGAGAATACAAGAGTACCGGTGCCGTCGGGCACATTGATGGAGTAATTACCCTCTACATCTGTAGGTGCAGCGGTTGATGTTCCTTTCAAAACGACAGTCACGCCAGGCAGTCCTGAGTTTGTTTCTGCGTCTGTAACACGACCGGTTACCGTTGTAGTCTGTGCCATTGCCTGTACACTTACCAGCAGATAAGCCATAAGCATCATGGCAACTCCAATGACTTTGGGCACACGTGCCAGCGAAGTCACTGATCGGAGGTTTTGTTTAAAATCGCATTTCATAATTTAGGTTTTTGAGTTGAGAAAGTATTGCTGTCTAAGGGTTAAGTTTCCGGAAGCGGAGGCTGCCCTGCCTTAAAGCGGTGGGGAGTGGCTGTTCATAGTAGTAGCAGTCTCTGTTGCCTTCTGAAGGCTGGCAAGGCTGCATAGGCTGTTTTGTTTGGGTGTTTTCATTTGAGTTTTTATCAAGCTGTATCAACAACTGAGGCTGTATATGCCAAAACTTTGCTGACTTTTTTGATATCGGTTTCAATGGTTTTAGCTGCGTTGTGTAAGTTAATCCTATGCTTTCTTCGAATTGCGCTCTACTATTGATAGCATTAGATCGCTGCCTGTTGTGACGAAAGTGAGTAGTTCTTTAATTCTTTTAATTATATATCATGTTGATATAGAGTTATCTATGTTGTGTTATTGCCTGTGTGAAATCGTAGCATATATAAGCTGCATTTGTCATATTAAATGAGTAACCGCTCACTGTTTTTGTAAACTTGAGTAAATAAATCAAATAATGCAACCGATTTCATGAATAGTTTTGAAACTAATTCCATCCTGTGAGATTTTTGAAGCATACAGTTGCGGAATAGATACTTTTTGATGGACATAAAGCATCTTATAGCCAACATAACCTACAGTGGAGTGGCAGAAGCTTGAAGTGTTTTGTATCTGCTATAGAGGTATATAGCTGGATGAATGCTTTACTGGGTCTGTGTTGGGCTTCGAAGCGTAAGGGAAGGGGCTTGTCCAGGTTTGGTCTATATCATTTGAAACCGATTGCGGAATATCTGATTTATTGGTTACTGACAAGGCAGGATATAGGAAGATCATGACAGTGAAAGGGGGAAGAGGTGGTTCAGAGTGCTGAAAGTAAGTAAAAGCCAGGAATCAATCCTTCTTCTGCAGTACAGGTGTAAGGCTGCAGAAACTCAACAAAGCATGAGGTGTTACTTTGCCAGTTTTGGCTCTAAACTCGATGGTAGCTTATGTAGGAGGGAAAAAGAGGTTTTAGGTCGAAGAAGGGTGCTCCTGCCGCGCTCTTGCGACTCCACCCCTTCTCAATGGGTATAAAAGCCACTTTCTTTGTTCTGGCTACTAGGTAGGCGATAGTCAGGAGGCCATAAAAAAACACCGCCCACTCTTTTGGAGGGGGCGGTGTAGTAAGGTACACAGTTTTGTAATTAATACCCTGGATTTTGCTCAAAAGGAGTAGCACTACGGTCAATCTGCGTTTGAGGAATCGGTCTTAGCACGTGGTGAGGCTGGATATTAGGCGCAGCTGCCTCGTTGTGTGCCTTCACCCTATCGATAAGTACACCCCATCGCTTCAGGTCCAGCCAGCGCATCTGCTCGCCAATCAGCTCTCTTGGCCGCTCTTCGATGATAAACTCCATGTCCAGCTGGTCAGCTGTGATTTCCATCTCGCTTTCTTTGCCAGGCCACGCTGCTCTGCGACGTACCATATTGATGTTTTCAACCGCTTCAGCGGTCTGGCCAACTTGTAGCTGCGCCTCTGCCAGCATCAGGTAGGTATCCGCCAAGCGGAAAGCAATATAATCCCGACCACCTTCAAACTGTGTCCGGTCTACGCGGCCAGCATCCAAGTGCTTGGTAAGCGCAGGGAACAGACGCTCGTCGTACCGGCTGGGTACCAGTACCTGGTACGGCTTCTTCGCTCTTTCCTCCGCTGACATTTCATACCCCGGCAGGTAAATGGCCGTGTCACCCTCGGCAAAGGTTACAGAAGGCTTGGTCGTGTCAAAGGAAGTGTTGTACGTTCCAGGTTTGTTGCTGTAATATACATCTTTAAAGGACTTCTTATAGCGGCTGTCAATATCACGGTTTGTGAAAATCTCGTTGAGCGTGTATTCAGTAGGCATATAGCGCTTGAACGGTCGGCCGTTCACCACATCACGCTGCATACCAGGCTGGACATCATACTCCATCAGGAAAAACACGTGGGAGTTATTGCCCCCTCCGTTCGTTAGTGGGTCGCGGGTATACTGCACAGACCAGATGACTTCATCGTTCATCTCGTTGCCTTGCTGGTGCACCGAAGCAAAATCAGGAAGAAGGTGCAAGTCATAGTTGTTGATTACGTTCTGAAACAACGGAATTGCGTTGGAAAAATCATCAGCTGCTTTGGCTTCCGAAGTTGCCTTGGTCAGGTACACTTTCCCCAGCAGGTGCTCAGCGGCAGGACGTGTGGCGCGGCCGTATTGCGATGCTCTGGCTGATGCCTCCAGATCCGGAATAGCCTCTGTCAAATCTCTGATGATCGCTTCGTATTGCGCTGCTATCGTAGATCTGGTAACTTCCTTGGTGGGTAACAGTGTTTCTGTCAGGCGTAGGTCAACTCCGCCAAACAATTGCGTCAGGATAAAGTAATGATGGGCCCGGATAAATTTAGCTTCTGCTATCCGCTGCTTCTTAAGCTCTTCTGTCATGCCAGTCACAGCGGGAGCACGATCTATGACAGCGTTCGTGGTATTGATTCCCCGGTAAAGCTCATCCCATAGTTCCCTTACATGTCCATTTTGCGTATCGAACTGGGTGGTGTACGTATTCATAAACTTCCACCCTCCATCTGCCCCATTGGTATAAGTATCTGTGCCGAATATGGTGAAGTTATTTCCCCGCTCCGTGCCATACCAGGTTCTCAAAGAAGAATAAGCGGCGTTCACAGCATCATCTATACCTTTGGCCGTGTTCATATAGTCATTGCCTATCCGGGAAATTACTTCCTCGTTCAGGGTGTCTTGGCAGGATGGAGCACCCATAAGGAGAACCCCTAAAAGCCCGATTTTGGCCAAACCCAAAGCTTTGTTTTTATTTATCTGTAAATTCATGGCTACTGTAGTTTAGTCTTAATTAAAATCTGGCATTTATACCGAAGGTAAACACTTTGGTAGCAGGGGCTACGTTAGCGTTTATCTCTCCTCCGCCTACACCCTGGTCCCCGTCTACATATGTCTCCGGATCTATACCCTGGTACTTAGAGCGGTATGAGGCGAAAATAAAGGGTTGCTGAATGCTGGTGTACACCCGCAGGCTCTCCATCCGCAGTTTGGAAGCAAAAGAAGCCGGTACATTATAGCCTAAGTTGATGTTTCTGACCTTCAGGAAGGAACCGTCGAAATAGGTCAGAGAACTGGCGTATTTAGGAAATTCCTGGGTAACAACTGGCTGTGGGAAATTATTGGTGGGGTTGTTTGGTGTCCAGTAGTCTACTGCAAGGTTATTATAGCGTCCAGCTAGTAGGTTGTTGCTATCGTGGAAACGGCTTCTGATTAATTGTCCGTACCGGCCAAACACAAAGAAGGAAAAGTCAAAGTTTTTGAACGTGATGCGGTTCGTAATACCCCCGGCAAAATCCGGAACGGCAGAGCCCAGGATCTGGCGGTCATCCGCATTAATTTTGCCATCGTTGTTTACGTCCTCTACTCTTACTTGTCCTACTTGATCCTGGTATATTAAAGCTTCATCGGCTTGATCTGCCTGCCATATCCCTAGCTTTCTGTAATCAAAAAATACCGAAAGGGGCTGCCCGATAAAGCGACCGGCGGCTACGTCATCTACTTTTCCGTTGGCAAGTTCAATGATGGCTTCACGGTTACGGGTGAAGACAAAGTCAGTAGACCAGGTGAAGTCTCCTTTGTCAATATTCACCGTCGTAACTGTTGCCTCAATTCCTTGGTTTCGCGTATGGCCGATGTTTGTAAAATACCCACCAAAACCAATGGAGGTTGGCAGCGGCTGTGGCGCCAACAAGGCGGTGGTGTTTGTTACGTAGTATTCCAAACTACCAGACACCCTACCACTGAACAAGCTGAAATCAAGGCCAGCATTGGCTGTCTTGGATGTTTCCCACCTCAGGTCTGGGTTCCCAATGGTGTTGGGACGGTAACCGTACGCAGGAGTATTATCCCAGGCGTAAGACGTGCGACCCAATAGCGCCTGTGTCTGGTAAGGGTCAATAGCGGTATTTCCAATTACCCCGTAACTCACGCGTAGCTTGGCCATATCTAACCAGTTAACTCCTGACATAAAGGATTCCTCCGAAAGATTCCAGCCCAATGCTACAGAGGGGAAGTAGCCGAATTTAGTGTTTTCCCCGAATCGGGAAGAACCATCTGCCCGTATGGTAGCGGTGAGCAGGTACTTGTTTTTATAGTCATAATTAGCCCGGCCCATGAACGATAGCAGCGTCCAGGTGCGGAGGTCGGTGTTGGACCCGAGAATCTGGTTTGCATCACCCAACCGGTAATACTGCTGGTTTTCGTCCGGTATTCCCAACACGTCTATTGAAGAGTTTTCAAACCGGTCTTTCTGAATAGACTGAAGTCCGGTGAAGTTCAGGTTGTGCACCTCGTTAAATTGCTTGTTATAAGTAAGGATGTTTTCAATTGTATAGTTGAGGACGAACTCCTCATAAACGCCTCCGGTAGGTGCTCCGCCCCGGCGCGCATTGGTTTCCGAGCCTGTAAAACGGCCGCTTCTTCTTACCGTCACGTCCGGTCCAAAGTTTAACCGGTACTTCAGGCCTTCTGCAATGTCCCATTCGCCATAGATACTGTTGAAAATCCGGTAGCGCTTGGTTTCGTCTACCTGTGCACCGTCCACAATTTCGGCAAGCGGGTTGGTGCGCAAACCATCGTTTGTCGGCAAAAAGTTAATAGTGCCGTCTTCATTATAAGGCCTACCCAGCGGGTTTTCGGCAAAAGCTCCCCCTAGTGGGTTGAAGTTCTCGCCATTCCGGATGCTATACACAAACAGGGAAGAGGTACCCACCCTTAACTTGTCATTTATTTTATGATCCAGGTTAACGCGGAAGGTATAGCGGGAGAAATCCTGCTTTTTCACTACCCCTTTGTCTTCGAAGTAGTTGCCGGAGATATTGAAAGTCGTTTTTTCGCTACCCCCCGATACGCCCAGCTGGTGGCTTTGGATCATACCGGTGCGCAGCATGGCATCTACATAGTCAGTGCTGCGGCCTGACCGGATGCTCTCCAGTTCTACAGGTTCAAATATTTTCTCATCAGCTTCGTCGGTGGCAGGCCCCAGGGGGTACTGACCGATAGCTCTTCTTGACTCCCGCTTATACTCTGCAAACCCTGGGCCGTCAAGTACTTCAACTCTTCCAAGGGGGCTGTTAATTCCTACAAATGTATCATACGTTACAACAGTTTTGCCCGCTACCCCTCTTTTGGTAGTAATGATCACGACACCGTTGGAGCCCCGGGAGCCATAGATAGCTGTGGCGGAAGCATCTTTCAGCACCTCCATAGAGGCAATATCCTGCGGGTTGATGTCATCGATACCACCGGAAAGCGGAATGCCGTCCACTACATATAGCGGGTCGTTGGAAGCGTTGAAAGACCGGCGGCCCCTGATACGGATCTGTGGTCCGGCACCCGGTTTACTTCCCGCCTGTACCACGTCTACACCGGCTGCCCGGCCCTGAATGGCCTGACGGGCATTGGTAATCGGCATTTCGCTTATCTCTCTGGAGGATAAGGAGGAAATAGCCCCGGTTACCTGGCTTTTCTTCTGAGTACCATAGCCTACAACCTGCACTTCCTGCAGTGCTTTAGAATCTTCGGTCAGGGACACGTTAATAGTGGCCGGACCGGTAAAGGGCATTTCTTTGGCAGTGGTGCCGATAAAGGAGAAAATCAGGGTGCCGGGAGATTCAGGCACAGAGAGTGTGTAATTCCCTTCAGTGTCTGTAGAGGTTCCTACTGTGGTTCCTTTAAGAACAACCGCAACACCAGGAAGCGCCTCTCCTTTAAGTGTTACTTTGCCGGTAATCTGCCACGCAAAAGGATTGGCTTCGGTGGCAAAGGCTGCCGGCGAGAACATGCTCCCCGTCACGATGCCGATAAGCAAGAGGCATAGTCTGGCTTGCCATAAGTGTATAGATTTTTTCATGCACTGTTTGTTTAAGATGAATAAAGCATTGACTATAAAGGGTGTAATTGAAAATGTGAAACAATTCAGGTAAGCTAAGCAGGTTCTGAAACGCAATAATAAGCCAGACACCTCCTGCAGAGGGTTTGGTAGCATGCAATAATGGAATCGATTGCAGTTGCAACAGCATTATTCTTCTGCAATCTTAGTTCCCGAACTGTCAATATTTTAAATATTTAGCTAATAAATATGAACCTACCAGCTAACATCTGACTTAGATGATGCAACAGCAAGATTAAATAGATTATGCTTGTTTTGAATTTGATTTTTCTAATCAAAACTTCGCTGCTTTCCATTTGATGCGATTGTAAAGCTTTAGCTACACTTTTTCTGAACAAATAGGGGTAAAAGAGCAATTAATGTATTTTCATTTGTCGAAGCGACCTACTTCTGCCAATCTTCATTCTCGAACATCAAACTTTGGGATCGATTGTAGAGGGTGAAGGAGACATCAGGTTCCGTTACCGCACCTATAATATGAATTTCCTACAAACAAAGTAATCTTAATAGATTATTATATAAGTGAGTAATCAGTTATTCTTTATGTATCTGAAATTTAGTTATTTATTTTAATTTTCCAAATGTTTTTTATACTGAAAAAGTAAAGCGACAAAAGCTTTAAGGCTGTAGGGCTTTTGGAGCGTTACTCAGCGGATTAAAATGCTATAAAGAGACCTAAGTAGGATAGTGCAGGACAAAAACAAAATGATTACAAGCGGGGGCGAGGCTCAGGTTAGCTGTAAACTGCCTAAGGCACGCATACTTTTTCCGGAAGGTTGACTTACAAAGAGATGAGCCGCAGGAATGCTATTCTTCCTAAGGCTGCTCTTCTTTGAAAATAATGTCAGCAAAACTACCAGGGCAGCATTCAAACTGCAAGTGTCGTAGATTTTTTTCCTAATAGCATAAAGTAGGATTCAACAGGCATGAGTGGTTAACTTATGCCTCTGTGCTTGCTACTTCCACTGCTTCTTCATCTTAACGCGCCTGCTCTTTGAGAGGCAACCTTAGACTTCATGCTTTCAGGCTCATTATTTGAGCCTGATGCTGTGCCTTTAGTGCCAGTTCTGTCGCCAGAAAGCAATGTTCCTGTGTCATGGCTGTCTCGGTGCGGTTCAGAATGTCGTTTACCAGCTGCTCACCATAAGGCAGAGGCACCTGGCTGCAGTCAATGTACCGGGTCTCTTTGTTGTCCGTCAGGAAAAGATGGTTGCCACCGTCCCGGCCGGCAATGTCAATGTTTTTGCGAATTTCGATGAAGCCATCGGTGCCCAAAACCGTCAGGCGACCGTCTCCCCACGATTTCAACCCGTCAGGCGTAAACCAATCCACCCGAATGTAGCCTGTTCCGCCGTCACCGCGCACCATCACGTCGCCAAAATCCTCAAACTTGGGGTATTGCGGATGATTTATGTTTCCCACCTGCGACGCCAAGATGTCGGCTTTGGTAGTACCTGTAAAGTACAGGAACTGATCGAACTGGTGCGAACCTATATCTGTGATGATGCCGCCAAAATGCTTGCGGTCAAAGAACCACTCGGGCCGTGATTTTGCATTCATACGGTGTGGTCCCAGTCCAATCGTCTGTACCACTTTGCCAATAGCCCCGGCTTTAACCAGGTCACCGGCCTTCACGGTTGCCCTGTTTTCGAAACGTTCGCTATACATAATGGAGTAGATGCGGTTGGTTTCTTTCTGCACGCGGCGCACTTCAGCCAGTTGCTCCAGCGTCGTGATACCGGGCTTGTCTGCCATGTAGTCTTTGCCGTGGCGCATGACCCGGATACCAAGCGGAGCCCGCTCATCGGGGATGATGGAGCTGAGCACAAGGTGTATAGAATTGTCTTCCAGTATTTCCTTTTCGTTGCGGACAAGCTTTGCCTCTGGAAACCGTTTGGCAAAGGCTGCCACAAGATCCGGCTCTTTCGCATAGTAGGAAATAAACTCTCCGCCGCCTCTTTTCACCGCCTCTACCTGGCCATATATATGCCCATGGTTGATGCCAATAACAGAGAAGCGGATACGCGGGGCTGCCGTATTTCCGCTACTGGTTTCCTGCTCACCCAGCGGTTTAGAAACCAAGTATTCCGGGGAGGCTAATGCTTCATGCGGCAAGGCTGAAAACATAGCCAGGCCTGCTGCCGTTGTAACGGTGTCTCTGATAAACTTGCGACGTTCGGACTGGGAGCTTTTCATATCCATAATGCTGTCTGGTGAATAGTTTTGAAAAAATAGAACGTAGTTAAGCCTCTTTCGAAATAAACCGGTTGTGTGTCTGGAGCATACGCTACCTTCTGGAAGTAGGATTGCCTTTTTGCTTTGCTATTTCCAGTGCCTTTGTTGTGGTATAATATTTTGCAATCATATTCGGTACTTCCCAATCCGGCATTTTGCCAGCTGCTAAATACTCCAGAAACTTTTCTGCTACCTGTGCGAAGTGTGCCTCATGGCCGTCATGGTATTTTTCCGGAGCAGTTACAATCCAGGCATTCCCGGCCCTGCTTACTTCTACCCCAGGGTACTTTTGCTGTATAGTAGCCAGGTTCGCTTTCAGCGTTTTCTCGAAAGCATCTACATCGATGCCGCTGGCAGGCTCAATAGTGAGTTGGGGCTTATACCCTTGTTCCTGCCCCTGGCGAATCACCAGATTGGCTTTTGTGCCTTTCATTACAGAGAAATGCGTATCGCCGGCCCCTTCGGGTGCTTTGTAGTTCCAGATAACAGACACTTTTGCGTTAACGCCTTTTACCTGATAGTTGATTTCGCCGTTAGAATAAACCGCTAGCAGGCTGTCTTTTGCTATATCTTTTGCAAGGTAGGCCGGGTAAGTAGCCATTCCGGTAACCTGCCTGAATTGCGCGGAGCTTAGGTTTGTTGCCCAACGGCGAGCGTCCGTAATCCTGACGTCCTGCTGGTAATCAATAACCTGCTCCGGAAAGCATTCCCATTGTACCAGGTCTACCAGGTGCGTGGTAACATCCACAATACCCTCCCCCTCCTGTGTCACATCAAAAAACCAGGCCGGGCGCTTCAGCGGCATACCCGAAACGTATTTAAAGAAATGGTGTACGCTTTCCTTCGTAATTGCCGGGTCAGCAGGAGTGCCTTTCTGCAGCGTTCCGAAAACCTCGGGCAACATCGAAAACTCCCGTTGCAGCATGGTGGTTATTTCATAGCGCTCTGTCATGATGTCGTAGAGCAACACATCGTTTTTTTCGGCAGCTGCAAAAGCTTCCTTGAGTAAGCCGAAGCTTTCGGTATCAATGGCCATTGGTTTGTCGGCCAGCACATGCAAACCGGCGTCTACTGACGTTTTAATGTACTCTGTCTTTTTCTGGTTGTTCCCTGCCAGCACGACTACATTGCCAGGCTTTTCGGCCAGCATTTTCTGAAAATAGTCTTCCCCGGTATATACTTCCTCCTGCCAGTTTGTGGGGTTTTCCGGTCGGGTATTGTAAGCTTCTATTTTTTTGAGATGCTCCTCTACATCGTCTCCTGCGGGCGCATAGACATGCACCACCGAATCTACGTTGGCATACATGCTCTTCTGCACTAGTGCAGCATGGAAATGTCCCGGATCGAGGGTAATCAGTTTGATTTTTCCTGGCGAAGCCATCGTTGTCTCATTATTAGCAGCAACGGCTTCTGAAGTAATGTCCTGTGTTCTGGTTGAGCAGGATGTCATTACAAATAAAGCTGTCGCCGTGAATGTGAAAGTGGAGATTCCTTTTAGCATAAGCGAAGAATAAGAACTGAATTAGGGAAGAGGAGTGTCTTTAGCGGTGGCGTACGCTTTCGTGAAATCTACTTTCTTGCTCTGGCTCGCTACGAAATGCATTCCCTGCAGGATGTGCTTTATGAAAACCGGATCTTCATAAGATTTCTTATCATGTCCTAAAGTAGTTATCCAGATGTTGCCACCGTCAAAATGCTGGTACCAGACGGCAGGATAGTAGTCTGCGAAAGGGGCGGAGGCGCTTTTAATTTTTTCTTCTTCCTTTTTATCTAAAGAGCTTAAATCATGTGCCATCACAACTTTAATTCCCGGGTATAGTTCTTTGGCAAAATAACATTCGTCTGCTCTTTCCCATACTTCCGGCAAACCCTGAACCGTAGGATGGTCCTTATCAATCACCTTCACCTTGAATGGTTGGAAACTGGCATGCCATAAAAAAGTGCCTCCCACCATCGTCTTAAACCATTTCCAGTTCCGCTCGGTGCCCGTAACAGAATGCAGGCCTACAAAACCTCCTCCCGCTTCGATGTACCGGCGAAAAGCTACGCGTTGTTCATCCGTGTCAAACACATCGTTGTTGGTGCTGGGGAACATGAGAAAAGTGTATTGCTGCAGGTTCTTTTCTGTAAAAGCTGTTGGGTCATCTGTCACATCTACTTTAAAACCTTTTTCCTGGCCAAGCTTCTGTATGGCCTTTACAACGTTCGGAATGTTGTCGTGCACATAGCCCTTCCCGTTTTTAGTGTACACCAGCACATTTACTTTTTTCCAGTCAACGTTACGGGTAGGTTGTGCCCTGGTAAATGACGCCAAGGTTCCTGATAACAAGAAAAAAAGGAGGACAAAGCAGTAGAACTGTTTCATGATTTGATATGCGTTTAATCCGATTAAAAACAGCTGCCTAACCTATAGCCCACGGTGACCGCTGCGGCCTTGATAACATGCTGTTTGCCTCGTCATCATTCCTGAAGCGCTCTTTGATCGGATCCCAGTACACGGTTCGCTTCAGCTTCATGGCAATCTGATGGATGAGGCAGGCAGAGCAGGAGCGATGACCTACTTCCACCGGGGCGATGGGAGGTTTACGGGTTTGTATAGACTCCAGCCAATTGCCATGGTGTTCTTTGCTATCAGTTAAATGAATCTCGTTCGGGCCGATGACTGAAGTGACGATTTTGGGATTACTGGCGGTAAGGGCTTTGCTCCCTTTTTTGCTGGACACCGGGTCGCTGGCTGTAGCGGCATAATCCCCACGGGTAACGAATATCCATCCGTCGGTGCCTTCAAACTTAATCCCGTTCTCGAATTCGTTGTTGACGATCATTTTTACCCCGTTCGCATACAAGGCCTCTGTCTGAAATTTGCCATGTACATCCCACAGGCCGGAGGTAGGGTACTCTGCCCATCCTGATACCTCTATGGGGCCGGTGTATTCTGTATCCATGGCCCAATGCGCACTGTCGATGTGGTGGGAGCCCCAGCCTGTAATCATGCCCGCGCCAAACTGCTCACAACGCAGCCAGCCGGGCCTGGCCTCAATGCTGTCTTGGGGATGCACCCGCTTTTCTGTATAATAAACATAGGGCGTAGTGCCCAGCCACATGTCGTAGTTCAGGTTTTCCGGAATAGGCATCGGAGGCTCTTCATTTCCGCCCGGGTCGCCTGGTAAACCAATCGATACTGTTTTAAGCTGGCCAATCCGTCCGTTGCGCACCAACTCGGCAGCATAGCGGAACTGCGGTGAAGAGCGTTGCTGGCTGCCTATCTGCAGAATGCGGCCTGTCCGGTGGACAGCATTGCTCATCTCCCTGCCTTCGCTGATGGTGAGAGAAGCCGGCTTTTGCATGTAAATATCCATTCCTGCCTCGGCTGCCATAATAGCGATGGGAGCATGCCAGTGGTCGGGCGTGCTGATGATGACGGCATCAATGTCTTTGTTCTGAATGAGCTCCCGGAAATCGGTGTAAACCCTTACCCCATCATACGCCTTCCCATTTTTTTTCGTGTAATAGTTGTTTACAAACGCTTTGCCGGCCTCCGCCCGTTTGCTGTCTACATCGCAAACAGCTGTTATCCTGGCAGTGTCATACTGCATCACTCCCGGCATATCATGGCCAAGAGAGATACGGCCCGTGCCAATAGCGCCGACGTTTATTCGGTTGCTAGGCGAATTCTTGCCAAAAACGGACGCTGGCACAATGGTTGGGAAACCATTTATTCCCAGTGAAGTGGTTAAAGCTCCTGTTGCAGTGGCCTTAATGAAATTTCTCCTGTTGATAGCGTTTTCAATGTTGGGCATTGCCTTCTTATTTTGGAAGTTAGACATATGGTTTCCGAAAAATATGCTAATACTGATGATGTACTGGTATTCTGAATAGAAAAGGAGGTGCAGAGAAGTCGTTTCTCAGGAAGAAACGCTTTTCTGGTTAATAGTAATAAGCAGGGTTTGAAATGAAATATTGTTTCATTTCAAACCCTGTGTGCGTTCACACAGGTTATTAATATGTTACTTTGCCTGCCGCCGTTATTACCGATGCATTGGCTTTCTTTTTGAGCTTAGTAAGAGCTTGTTAAATGACTGAACTTAAAGGCAATATATGTAAAATCGCTTTAAATGCATCATACTGGGATGTTTTAGTAAGTAACTGCTCACTGTTGTAAACTTGAATATATATTTTGGTAATTGCAACCGATTTCATAAATTTGTTTTGCCAGGTTATATTTTGAGGCGAAAGCACTGTAGGGGGATGAGCGCTTGAATAAGCTTTGCCTTGAATGTTTTGTTTATGCTTCCCAGTTATATAAACGAGCATAAGCACTTATCTTTAACCTGTGGAGCCGGAGCAGTGCTTCTTGTAAGGAAAGCAGATTGCTGTGTAAGGTGTTGTAGTACAGATGTAGTATAGAAGCGTTAAAATCGATTCCGGCCTAAGGTTAATAAAATTTACAAATGGACAAGGAAATAACCATTTATGATATAGCGAAGGGAGTAGGTGTGTCGCCTACAACTGTGAGCAGAGCATTGAACGACCACCCAGCCGTAAACACGAAAACCAAGAAACTGATCTTCGACAAAGCAGCACAACTGGGGTATCGCTCTAACATGTTTGCCAGTAACCTGCGGCGGCAGCGTACTAATACTATCGGCGTGATCGTTCCCATCCTGAACAGTAACTTTCAGTCGTCAGTAATGGCTGGTATGGAGAAGGTGGCAAACGAGGCGGGGTATAACCTGATCATCAGCCAGTCGATGGGAACGGCGCAGAAAGAAATAGCAAACGCTAAAACCATGTTCAACAGCAGGGTAGACGGTCTGCTGGTCTCCCTGGCGCACGATACAGAGAATATCGACCACTTCGAGCCATTCTTCAAAAAGGGCATCCCGGTGCTGTTCTACGATAGGGTGGCGGAGCATAAGCAAAGCACCAGCATCGTAATAGACAATGTGCAGGCCGCTTATAAGGCCACCACCCACCTGATAGAGCAAGGGTGCAGGAGAATTGTCCACATAAGCGGAAACCTTAAAATCAACGTGTACGCCAACCGTTTAAAGGGCTACAGGTACGCGCTGATAGACCACAACCTGCCTTTTGACGAGTCTCTCGTCATCACCAACGACCTGACGGAAGAAGCGGGCGTGAAAGCTGCTGAGCTGATGCTGCAAATGGACCCGAGACCGGATGGCGTGTTTGTTGCTAATGATTTCTGTGCCGTAAACTGCATGAAGGCTCTGAAGCAGGCGGGGGTAGCAGTACCGGATGATATTGCCCTTGTCGGCTTTAACAACGACCCCATCACGAGGGTAGTGGAGCCGGACCTGACTACCATCAACTATCCTGGTTATGAAATGGGTGAGGTAGGTGTAAGAAGCCTCATTAATTACCTGGATGCCTTGTCTGACATCAGCATCACGAATACAGTTACCCTGCATTCAGATTTAATTGTAAGAGGGTCTTCTCTTCGAAATACGAAGGTATAGGGTGGCCCGTGTCTGCTGTATATATAGCACTGTAATAATTTTATTTAGTAATAGCTGAAAAGCTAAAGGCTGATAGCCATCACTAATCTTGATATGAGAAATAAGTTTATTTTAATTCTACCGCTCCTGTTGCTCTTATTTGTAACTGATTCCTTGCATGCCGATGACGGGTACAGGCTGTGGCAGCGGTATGATAAGATAGAGAATGCAGCTAAACTGAACGGCTATCAGCAAGCCTTGACGGAGATAGTTTTGGAAGGGAATTCACCTACCCTGCTGGTGGCGCAAAAGGAACTGAAAAACGGTTTGAGTGGCTTGCTGGGTAAAGAAGTACCTATCTCTCAGCGACCGACACAAGCCGGAGCGCTTGTGGCAGGCACGCCAGCTAATTCGCCGCTCATAAAATCACTGCAGTTAGAGAACAGGCTGAAGCCGCTGGGGCAGGATGGCTACCTGCTGCTGACCACGAACATCAACGGAAAGAAAAGCACCGCCATTGCCGCCAATACGGATGTGGGCGTTTTATACGGTGCCTTCCACCTCTTAAGGCTTCTCCAGATGCAACAGGATGTCAGCAATCTATCTGTTGCAAGTGCCCCCAAAATCCGGCACCGCGTGCTGAACCACTGGGATAACCTGGACAGAACCGTAGAACGGGGATATGCCGGCTTCTCGCTCTGGGACTGGCACAGGCTACCAGGCTATATCGACCAGCGTTACCTGGATTATGCCCGTGCGAATGCCTCTATTGGTATCAATGGCACGGTGCTGACGAACGTGAATGCCAATGCCCTCGTCCTCACAAAGGAATACCTGGTAAAAGTAAAAGCCCTTGCAGATGCTTTCCGACCTTATGGCATTAAGGTATACCTCACCGCCCGCTTCAGTGCCCCGATTGAAATTGGCGGACTGAAAACCGCCGACCCACTGGACCCGCAGGTGCAGGCTTGGTGGAAGGAGAAGACAAAAGAAGTTTACAGCTATATTCCGGATTTCGGCGGCTACCTGGTGAAGGCCGATTCCGAAGGGCAGCCGGGGCCGCACAACTACAAGCGGACACAGGCAGATGGCGCCAACATGCTGGCCGATGCCGTGGCACCCCATGGCGGCATTGTGATGTGGCGGGCTTTTGTGTACAGCGAGCATACGCCTGATGACCGCCACAAGCAGGCTTTCAATGAGTTCAAGCCCTTGGATGGTAAGTTCCGGGATAATGTGCTGGTGCAGGTAAAGAACGGTGCCATCGACTTTCAGCCACGCGAGCCTTTTCACCCGCTGTTTGGTGCCATGCCCAGCACACGGCTCATGATGGAGTTCCAGATAACGCAGGAGTACCTGGGGCAGGGCACTAATTTGGCTTACCTGGCCCCCCTGTATAAAGAAGTGCTGGAGTCAGATACATATGCCAAAGGCAAGGGCTCTACAGTAGCCAAGGTAGTGGACGGCACCCTGGACAACCACCAGCTGTCAGCCATAGCAGGTGTCAGCAACATTGGTACCGACCGTAACTGGACAGGACACCAGTTCGCACAGTCTAACTGGTATACCTTCGGGCGCCTTGCCTGGGACCACTCCATTTCCTCCGAAGAAATAGCCGACGAATGGATTAAGATGACATTCACGAATAATAACCAATTTGTGGCTCCTGTAAAAAAGATGATGCTGAACTCGCACGAAGCCATTGTGAATTACATGACGCCGCTTGGCCTGCACCACCTCATGGGCTGGTCGCACCACTACGGACCGGGGCCCTGGATAAAAGACAAGCCGCGCGCCGACTGGACCTCCGTTTATTACCACCAGGCAGATGAAAACGGGATTGGGTTTGACCGCACCAAAACAGGGAGTAACGCCGTGGCGCAGTATTTCCCGCCGGTGCAGAAGCAGTTTGCCAACATAAAGAAAGTGCCGGAGAAGTACCTGCTATGGTTCCATCACGTGCCCTGGGATTATAAAACGAACTCAGGCAGAATACTCTGGGATGAACTGGCCTACCGCTATTCCGCTGGCGTAGACACCGTGCGGCAGATGCAGCAAACCTGGGATACGGTGGAGGGAATGATAGACGAGGAAAGATTCAACCATGTGAAAATGCTACTGGCTGTTCAGGAACAGGAGGCCAAGTGGTGGCGCGATGCATGTCTGCTCTACTTCCAGACTTTCTCTAAAAGACCGATACCAAAAGGCCTGGAAGAGCCGGAGCACTCACTGGAGCACTACATGCAGCTGGACCCGAAGTTTGTTCCCGGAATTTAATCAAGACACTTATATCAGATATGAACGAAAATTCCACATCAGAACAAAAGGTAGCGATTGTAACTGGAGGAGCATCCGGACTTGGCTACGCTATTGCTGAGAAATTTGTGCAGAACGGCATCCGCACGATTGTAATTGGCAGAAACCAGGAAAAGCTGAATGCTGCCAAAGAAGCCTTTGGTGAGCTGTGTTCCATTATTTCCTTCGACTTAAGTAACCTACAGGATATCCCTGAGTTGGTAGAAAGCATTGCGAAGGAGTACGGCAAAATTGATATCCTGGTAAACAACGCCGGCATCAACATGAAGAAGCCTTTCACAGAGGTAACCGATGATGATTTCCAGAAAATCATCCTCACAAACGTGACCGCCATATTTTCGCTGAGCAGGGAAGTGGTGAAAGTGATGCTGCCGCAGAAACAAGGGACAATTGTCAACATTAGTTCAATGGCCTCACAGTATGGTATTCCGAAAGTAATCGCTTATACCGCGTCCAAGTCTGCTATCGAGGGCATGACCAGAGCCATGGCGGTAGAACTTTCTCCGGAAGGTATCCGGGTGAACTGCGTAGCACCCGGTTTCATCGCCACCGACATGTCGGCCAAAGCGCTGAACAATGACCCGGAACGTAAGAACAAAGTACTCTCCAGAACACCGATGGGCAAACTTGGCGTGCCGGCAGATGTGGCGGATGCTGTTTACTTCTACGCGACAGAAGGAGCGAACTATGTAACCGGAACCGTTCTGCCTGTGGATGGCGGTAACTCCATTGGGTTTTAATAAACAGCTTCCTGTGCAAATTAAAATCAACTTAAACTGAAAATCCTTAAAAATGAAACTGTACAAAGCATTTATTGCTCCTTCTCTCCTGGCCGCTTGTCTGGCAACTTCCTGTGCAGACGCTAACGAGGCAAATACAGACGTGGCAACGGCAGAGCAGACAAATACTGAGGTTCCTGCTACTTTAAAAGAAGCATATAAAGATGAATTTTATGTTGGTGCTGCTTTAAATGGCAGACAGGTAAGTGGCAGAGATCCACAGGCTGTCACCCTCATAGAAAAGCACTTTAACACCATCAGCCCGGAGAATCTGCTGAAGTGGGAATCAGTACATCCTAAACCTGATACCTATAATTTCGAGCCTGCAGACAACTATGTGGCTTTAGGCGAGCAGAACGATATGTTTGTGGTAGGTCATACACTGGTATGGCATAACCAGACGCCAGATTGGGTGTTTGAGGATGAGCAGGGAAACCCGGTGAGCAAAGAAGTGCTGCTGAAGCGTATGGAAGACCATATCAACGCGGTGGCCGGGCGCTACAAAGGCAGGATTGATTCCTGGGATGTGGTGAACGAAGCCCTGAACGATGATGGAACCCTCCGCAAAAGCAAATGGCACGAGATAATTGGGGAAGAGTACCTGGCGAAAGCGTTTGAGTTTGCCCGCCAGGCCGATCCGGATATGCAGCTGTACTACAACGACTACAACCTCTGGAAACCTGCGAAGCGTGATGGCGCGGTACGCCTGGTACGCAGCCTGCAGGAGAAAGGCATCAAAGTGGACGGCATTGGAATGCAGGGGCATTATGGCCTGGAGGCTCCTTCCTTAGAGGATATTGAGGCCAGCATCAAGGCTTTCTCTGATCTGGGTGTGAAAGTGTCTTTCACCGAAGTAGACATTGATGTATTGCCTAATCCTAGTGGCAGAGCAGGCGCAGACATTGACGCTACCTTTGACTTTGATGAAAAGTACAACGTGTACACCACCGGTCTACCCGATTCTGTGCAGCAGCAACTGACGCAGCGCTACGCTGAACTTTTTGAGCTGTTCAGCAAGCACAGCGATAAAATAGACCGTGTTACCTTCTGGGGCGTGACAGACAATGACTCCTGGCTGAACAACTGGCCGATTAGGGGCCGCACCAGCTATCCAATGCTGTTCGACCGCCAGTATCAGCCGAAGCCAGCTTACAATGCCGTGCTGGAAGTTGCCACGAAATAAGATGTTTTAACAAGCCTCTGTGGTCTCTAAATCAGGAGGTGAAGAAGCGCCTGAGGATTGTTTCCTAAAGAAACTGCTCCTCAGGCGTTCCTGTTTCCGGTGAGTTACGGAGGTGCATCCAGGAAGAGGCCAGGCGATCTGTGGAACCTCTGACAATCAGGTGTGGGTCAAGCACAATGCGTTCCGGCAGGTTATTATATAAATCCTCGGACCGCAGCATTTTTAAAAATAGCTTAGCGGCAGCTTCTCCCATAGGCACTGTTTGCTGGTCGATGGTTGAAAGCCCGGGCGTAACCAGTGCGCCAAACGATTCATTGGCAAAACCGATTACCCCTACTTCCTCCGGCACCTGCACTTTGTAATCTAATAATTGCCGCAGCACACCCATTGCTGTATAATCTTCGAGGGCAAAAACAGCATCAAAGGCTACTTTCTGCTGGTATAGTTTCTTCACACATTGGCGGCCAAAGTCGAGCGAGAAGTCTCCATATAGTATGAGGTTCTCATCTACAGGCAGGTCATAAAGCTTTAAAGCATCCACGTAACCTCGCAGTCGTTCCTTAAAGATGCCGATAGTTTGCCCGGCTGTAATATGCACAATGCGTTTGTAGCCTTGCCTGATCAAATGTTCTGTCGCCAGGAAGCCGCCTTTATAGTCATCTATCGTAACAGAGGGCACCTGAAGCGCCTCTGCAATACGGTCAAAAAACAAAAGCGGGATTTTTCGCTTCTGAATTTCAGAAAAGTGTTCATACCTGGTCGTCTCCTTCGCAACAGAGGCAATAATGCCTGCCACCCTGGAGTTCAGGAACGTCTCTATTCCTTTCTTTTCGCTTTCAAAAGACTCATTCGACTGGTAGAGCAGGATGCTGTAACCGTTTTCGTTCATGATTTTTTCGATACCATGCACCACCGAACTGAAGAAGCTAACATCCAGGCTGGGAATTATGATGCCGATGGTATAGCTGTGGCCGGAGCGGAGAGAGGAGGCCAGTTTGTTCTGGCGGTAATTAAGCTTTTGAGCTGTTTCCCGCACCAGCTTTTTAGTACCCTCACTAATGGCAGGATGGTCATTTAGTGCACGGGCTACAGTTGAAAAGGCGATGTTCAGCTCTTTGGCGATATCCTGTATGGTAACTTTTTTCAACGGCTTCTACTAAAAATCAGAAATAGGGAGTTAGCAAATGTAAAACTTCTTTTATTTTTTTCGCAGTTAAAAAAAGGTGTTTTTGCTACACTTATTTAAGATTAAGTAAGTAAACACTTGTTAATTTAAGTAAAAGTTGTCAAATTTATGCCAACGTTGGCATAAAGGCTGGCATAAATTTGACAAACAGTAGTAGAAAACGATAAGCTGTGTAAACGAAAGCAAATATGTTATTATTAGGTATAGACATAGGTACTTCTTCCATTAAGGTGTCGGTGGTAGATGCGCAGTCGCAGAAAACGCTTGCTGCGGCGCAGTACCCTGACACAGAAACCGCCATCACCTCCATCCAGCCGGGCTGGGCAGAGCAATCGCCGGAGATGTGGTGGGAGCATGCGAAGCAGGCCATCCGCAAGGCAAACGCCACTGGTAATTACAACCCTGAGGACATCAGCGCCATTGGCATAGCTTACCAGATGCATGGCCTGGTAGTGGTAGACAAGGGGCAGAACGTGCTGCGCGATTCCATCATCTGGTGTGATAGCCGTGCCGTGGAAATCGGCAACAAAGCCTTTGATGCCATAGGGCACGAGAAAAGTTTGTCGCACCTGCTCAACTCACCGGGTAATTTTACCGCCTCCAAACTGGCCTGGATAAAGGAAAATGAACCGGAGACTTACAGCAAGATATTTAAAATTATGCTGCCAGGCGACTTCATCGCCATGAAGCTGACCGGCGAGATTACCACCAGCCCATCCGCGCTATCAGAAGGCGTTTTCTGGGACTTTAAGAAAGATGCGCTCTCGGAAGATGTTATTCAGCACTTCAAGTTCGAGAAGTCGCTTATTCCGGAAATAAAGCCTGTTTTTTCGGAACACGGCCAGGTGAAGCAGGATATTGCCAGCGAGTTGGGTTTAAAAGCAGGTATTCCGGTGACTTATAAATCCGGTGACCAGCCGAACAACGCGCTGTCTTTGAACGTGCTGAAGCCCGGCGAGGTGGCCGCCACAGCGGGTACCTCGGGTGTGATATATGGTGTAAGCGACCAACTGGTGTACGACCAGCAGTCAAGGGTGAACACCTTTGCGCACGTAAACCATGCCACTAACGAGAAGCGGGTGGGCGTGCTGCTGTGCATCAACGGCACGGGCATTCTCAACAGCTGGGTAAAGAACAACATCAGCGCTGGCAAGGGCTATGTGGCCATGAATGAGGCAGCCCAGAAGATAGCCATCGGTAGTAATGGGCTGCGCATCCTGCCTTTTGGAAACGGTGCAGAACGAATGCTTAACAACAAAATGGTGGGGGTACATTTCCACAACATCGACCTGAACCTGCACACGCAGGCCCACATTTTCAGGGCGGTGCAGGAGGGTATTGTCTTCGCTTTCCGCTATGGCCTGGACATCATGCGGGAGAACGGCATGAATCCGAAGGTGATTCGGGCGGGGCAGGCCAACCTGTTCCTGAGTCCGCTGTTTGCACAGGCTTTTGTGGATGCTACCAATGTGCCGGTAGAGCTTTACCAGAACGATGGCAGTGTAGGCGCTGCTTTGGGTGCCGGTATAGGCGCTACGGTATTTGCCTCGCCGGAAGAGGCATTCAGCAACTTTAAACCGGTCAGACTGATAGAGCCGCAGGCTACCGCAGCGTATGAGCCTATTTACCAGGAGTGGAAAACACTTCTGAACGCTCAGCTTGACAGGAAATAAATTAAATATAAAAATTCAATACACAAACTTTAATACATTAACCATGGCAAATCCATTGATAGGAGAAAAAGAATACTTTAAAGGTGTAGGACAGATAAAGTTTGAAGGTCCGGAATCTGATAACCCACTGGCTTACCGCTGGTACGACGAAAACCGAGTAGTAGCAGGGAAGACACTGAAAGACCACCTGCGTTTTGCAGTGGCTTACTGGCACTCGTTTAATGCCAACGGTGCAGACCCGTTTGGTGGCCCGACGCTGCAGTTCGCCTGGGATGAGAAGTCAGACCCTGTTGAAAGAGCAAAAGATAAAATGGATGCGGCTTTCGAATTCATCACAAAGATGAACATGCCATACTATTGCTTCCATGATGTGGATGTGGTAGACTATGGCAACGACATCGCTGAAAACGAGAGACGCTTGCAGGCAATGGTGGAGTATGCCAAACAGAAGCAGCAGGAGAGCGGTGTGAAATTACTTTGGGGAACAGCCAATGTATTCTCGCACCAGCGTTACATGAACGGTGCTTCTACTAACCCGGACTTCCATGTACTAGCACATGCCTCTGCACAGGTAAAAGCGGCACTGGATGCTACTATCGCACTGGACGGTGAGAATTATGTGTTCTGGGGTGGCCGCGAAGGCTACATGACGTTGCTGAACACGGAGATGAAGCGTGAGCAGGATCACCTAGCCCGTTTCCTGCATACGGCAAAAGACTACGCCCGCAAGCAAGGTTTCAAAGGCACGTTCTTTATCGAGCCGAAGCCTATGGAGCCAACCAAGCACCAGTATGATTATGACTCTGCTACCGTTATCGGTTTCCTTCGCAAGTATGACCTGCTGAATGATTTTAAAATAAACATCGAGGTAAACCACGCCACATTGGCTGGCCATACGTTCCAGCACGAGCTGCAAGTGGCTGCTGATGCCGGCATGCTGGGCTCTATCGACGCGAACCGCGGTGACTACCAGAACGGCTGGGATACTGACCAGTTCCCGAACAACCTGAACGAACTGACGGAAGCGATGCTGGTGTTCCTGGAGGCCGGTGGTGTACAGGGTGGCGGTGTGAACTTCGACGCTAAAATCAGAAGAAACTCTACTGATTCGGCTGACCTGTTCTATGCACACATTGGAGGTGCCGACACATTTGCCAGAGCACTTATCACGGCAGACAACATCCTTCAGAAGTCTGATTACAAGAAGGTGCGTCAGGACCGGTATGCTTCTTTTGACAGCGGCAAAGGTAAGGCTTTCGAAGAAGGCAAGCTGACGCTGGAAGATTTGCGCCAGTACGCAGTTGAGAACGGCGAGCCTGAGGTGAAGAGCGGAAGACAGGAGTACCTGGAGAACGTAGTAAACCGCTACATCTAAGCGCTACCACCTTTAAATATACCTTTCCCAGTTCATTATGATAAAGAACGAAAAAGAAACGGCGGGGCAGAATATTCCCTACATCGCCGGGATTACTTTAATTGCGACGCTGGGTGGTTTACTCTTTGGGTACGACACTGCCGTTATTTCAGGCGCGGAGCGATCGGTGCAGATTTTCCTGGTAGATAGACTGGGACTTAGTACTTGGGTGCATGGCGCTACTATTTCCAGTGCCTTGATAGGGTGTATCATAGGCGGTGCCATTTCAGGCGTTTTTGCGTCCGGGATAGGCCGGAAGAAAACCTTGATTCTGGCGGCAGTACTGTTTTTTTTGTCCGCCCTAGGGTCTGGCTACCCGGAATTTTTGTTCTTTGAGGAGGGCGAGCCTACTATGGGTTTGCTTTACATGTTCAATTTTTACAGAATAATAGGTGGAATAGGTGTAGGCCTGGCCTCCGCTGTAGTACCGGTATACATTGGAGAGATAGCGCCAGCCAACATGCGTGGCCGATTGGTTTCACTTAACCAGTTTGCCATCATCTTTGGTATGCTAGTGGTCTATTTCGTTAACTGGGGCATTGCCAGCGGACAGTCTGTTGAGTGGCTTAACGATGTAGGCTGGAGACGGATGTTCTTATCTGAGGCTATTCCGGCAGGCTTATTCGGAGTCTTATTGTTTTTTGTACCTGAAACTCCGAGATACCTGAGCATGGCGGGCAGAGATGATGAAGCATTAGAAATCTTGTCAAAAGTAAATGGCAGGCATCGTGCAAAAGAAATTTTTGCTGAGATAAAGAATACTGTGCAGCATCATTCCGGTAAGCTGCTTTCCTACGGGAAAACAGTGATTGTGATTGGTGTTCTGCTTTCTGTCTTCCAGCAGTTTGTGGGCATCAACGTTGCGCTATACTATGCACCACGAATTTTTGAAAGTATGGGCGCTGGTAAAGATGCCTCCATGCTACAAACTGTGGTAATGGGCTTAATAAACGTGATCTTTACTGTTGTCGCCATCCTGACTGTAGACAGATGGGGTAGAAAACCACTGTTGATGGTGGGCTCCATAGGAATGGCCATAGGTATGTTTGCCATTGCCGGTCTTGCTTATTATGAAATCATCGGCATCAGTACGCTGGTATTCATAATCATCTACACCGCATCCTTTATGATGTCGTGGGGGCCAATTTGCTGGGTGCTGATATCGGAGATTTTCCCTAATAAAATTAGGGGGAAAGCGGTGGCTGTTGCCGTTGCGGCACAGTGGGCTGCCAACTTCTTCATCTCTGCAACTTATCCGTCAATGATGGAGTTCAGTGGCGCATTTACGTACGGCTTCTATGGTCTGATGAGTCTCTTGTCCTTCCTGTTCGTATGGAAAATGATTCCTGAAACGAAAGGGAAATCCCTTGAAGAGATGGAGGAGCTTTGGAGAGACAAGTCGAATCGTGTGCCTGAATCGAATGCAGCAGCGGGTAGGTAAGACAGTTTGTTCTAAAATCTATAGTACAGTGAAAAGGCTCTCCGAAAGGAGGGCCTTTCTTTATTTACTTGAAATAGAACCCGTTTACACAGTTATCCTGTAACATCTTAGTCTTATGAAGAGCACACCTGGCGGTGTTTTTTACTACAAGTAACTGAAGCATGAAACTGCTTCAACAGTTAATTATTGATCTGCAGATCTGATGATAGTTTTAACGCTGATTTTCCCGCAGCTTATAAGCTATTACAAGTAAAAACAACCCGTATGGTTTGAAGGATGATCTTGAAGTCTAAAGCAAGAGAAGCGTTCTTTACATAGAAAAGATCATACTCAAGTTTCTGAAGGTTTTGTTCAGGAGTAGCCGTAGGATAATTTACCTGTGCCCAACCTGTTACACCTGGTCGAATCGAATGCCGAAGATTATAGTAGGGTGCCTCCTCAACAAGTATGGATACGATATCTTCCTTTTCAGGTCTTGGTCCGATAAGGCTCATGTGCCCACATAGAACATTATATAGTTGAGGTAATTCGTCTATTTTTGTTTTTCTCAGTATTTTTCCCACTGGTGTTATTCTGGCATCATTCTTCACTGTATGTCTGTTATTTGCGCCATCGGTGGAATGATACATAGTCCGTAGCTTGAAAATACTAAAAGTGAGTCCTTTCATTCCTACTCGTTTCTGGATAAAGAATGCAGGCCCTTTAGAAGTACATTTGATACAAAGTGCGGCCAATAGCACTAGTAACAGAGCAAAAGGGGCAAGTATAAAACTAACTCCAATATCAATAGCTCTTTTTTGAAGCTGGAATAAGTTGCGAGAACTTACAAAGAACATGTCACTGTTGATAAGCCATGTCTTGAAATGAGTCAGTGGTATTCGTTTTGTAAAGTTTTCATGAAATGAAGCAAGATTATACACTGCCACCTGATTGACCCTCAGGTTGTTGATATGCTTCAAATGAGCTTTACTAAGGTTGATATTAGAGCTAGGATCAAGCAACACAACATCATACTTAGTGGAAGTTAGAGTTGTTACTAAATCCTCATTGCTCCTGCTATCCCAGAAGTCGACGGCGTAGAAGTTTGATAGACCAGGTTCTTTAATAAATTCATATGCCATATCACCTGGGTGCACTATAAGGCATTTTTTTGTTTTTGTACTGTACTCTTTTGATACTCTAAGGGCTCCAACTTCTGGAAGAGTCTCGGTTTGTAAATATACTTCCATACTCATAATGTGGATGGTTTAGCTAATGGTTAAAATATATGATTTATGAGGATATTTATATGTTAAAGCTAATATACGCCATCGTTAAAAATAGGTATGAGAATCTGTATTATTAATTTCTTAACAATCAATTTGATTATATATATATAAAATGTTATATATTTTAAATTACGATAAAATAAGTTATATAAATTAGAATGGATTTTATTCAGCTAAAGGTCTCTAAAATCTGATGAAAGTGGTAAAAACTAAGTTGTTATGAGTTTGGGAGTTCCGAGAGATATATTTGCTGTTGAGTCAAATTGCCTTCAAAACAGAGATGATGCAGTGCAACAAATATGGATACAAAATTTTTTAAAGCAGAGAAAATAAATCTTTAAAAATAGGCAATAAGGCTCAAACTGCCGCAGCATTAGATGCACAACTCTATCCTTATTGTCTTAGGTATAACAAATCAAGAATGGCTTTTATCTGTTTCCCGTTTAAATAATCTGTATCAACTCATAAGTAAACAAATCCAAGGAGTTTAGGAGTAGAATGTGCCGGGGAGGTTTATAAATATTTAAGAGACACAACATGTGCCCATAACAGTACGTATAAAAATTCCTGAATAAATTGATGTGTTTTTTATATATTGCAGATAAAGGTATTAGGTAACTTTAAACACATTAGATTATAGAAGGTACCTAATTCCAGTATATGTATAGATAGCTGAATACGTCATATTTACATGCCCCCTTTGATTTTAGCGGAGTTGGTTCAGGAGAATTGTCCTTCAATGATTAATAGAGTAAGTTTCTAAAACTAGAGATGACTTTGTACTTAAACAGAAACTCTAAGTAAGATTATGATGGGCTAGGAAAAGGTAATTGAAAGTATACAGATAGAAGACGCTTTTAAATAGCAGACCTTATCTATTATACTATATTCGTATTGGTGCAGAGTTATATACATAGCTGAATATATATTTAGTATGAGTTTAGGCGTAACAGTGGTAGTATGCACTTATAATGGGGCTGCCCTTCTCCCAGAAACTATAAAACATATCGCGCAGCAGCGTGTGCATTCTGGTATTTCATGGGAAGTTATCATAGTTGATAATGCATCAACAGACAATACTTCTAATGTCATTCTTGAGGAATGGAAGAAGCATCAGAATCCTGCTCCTTTCAGACTTTTACACCAGCCAAGACAAGGGCTAACATATGCTCGCGAACTGGCGCTTACAAACTCTCACTACGCGTTTGTTTTGTTTTGTGATGATGACAATTGGCTTGATCCTGATTACGTAAATTTAAGTTACGACCTGATGCTGCAGAATCCTTCTGTAGGAGTATTAGGAGGCTATGGAGAACTAGTTTATGAGGTCTCTCCCCCTTCCTGGGCAACTGCACTTCCTTTGTTTGCAAATGGCCCTCAGGCTAAGGAATCAGGTAAAGTACGTCGTAATGCTGTGTATGGGGCTGGTTGTGTCTTGCGCAAATCCGCGTATAAAGTTATTTATAAAGCAGGATTTAAGCCTATGCTTACAGATAGAGTTGGCTCCAACCTAAGTTCAGGTGGAGACTATGAGCTATGTTATGCTATAGCATTAGCTGGATACGATATTTGGTACGATGAAAGACTTAAATTCAAGCATTTTATGCCTGATGGCCGGATAAGTTGGAACTACTATGTTCGTTATTTTAAGGAGGCAGCTCAGTGCTTTGAAGTTTTACTACCGTACCAATTACTTCTTAACCACGGTAGTAAGAACACGGTGTCTTTTAGCTTAAAGTTGTTTATGATGTTGCTTCTATACATTCTTAAAAAGTTACCTGTTCTTTTTGCTAGCGTAACTACATCATCTGGAACGGAGGAGGCTAAGTTAAATACTCTAAAGTTTATGGGATTTAAAGGGAGGCTGTTGAGTTTTACAAGATATCGTGCCATGAAAAGAAACTTTAAGGCTATTCTAAAGTTTAAGCAGGAAAAATTATCAGTTGCTTCGAAGTTAAATTCTGCTCAAGCAAATACTTATGCCATGGCCGGATAAGTTACCTTTTGCATTTAAGTATTAATTAATTGTCAACAATTCTGTTGCAAAATCTAACTAAGTGCTGAAATGAAGTCTGATAACCTGAATCTTTTCAAAATGTTTTCATTGTCAGTATATCCTGTGTGGTGTGTATAGCAATCCTGTTAACGCTACGTTACAAAGCTCTATTAAAGTTAAGGCTGTTGTATCATGTGTGTTTAAAGCATTACAGTGTGCTTCCGCTATGTGTTGCTGCTCAAGAATAATATCTAAAAGCTGTGCTTCCGTTCCCCTGCTCGAATAAGAAAGGTTAAGTTCTGAAATAAACAGAATAAGTTGAATGAGCAATCCACAGATGCCACACGAGAATAAAAACAAAATATTTCATATATATAATAAACAAAATCTTTAGATAGACGTTAAGTCTAATCTAAATACTTCAATGGTTTATTGTTAAGTTTATTTAAAGTAATGAGTGTCTTCCCTATTTATTTATTAAATATAGTATTAGCTCTATTTTGCTATTTGCCCGTACAAGAATCTCCTTCCTTTAAAGTTTATTGTTATCCCAGCCGGTTTGATACTAAATCAGAAGAGTACTTTAGAAACAATAGAAACAATGGTTTTGTAACAGACAAAATCCAAATTATGACGCAGGGGAGCATTGTGTACACTGATGACAAAAGCAATTTCGATCCCGCCAGAGTAAGAAGGTTCCTGTTAAAAAACTTTCCAGATCCTGATAACACAAGTATGGTGCTACTTGATTGGGAAGCAGGGCCTTACGATGATTTAAAGAACTTTCCTGCTACTGACAGTCGCTTTAAGGCTGCTGAAAATAAGCTTATTGCTCTTTTAAATGAAGTTAGGCAACACAGACCAAACCTAAAACTCGCGTTTTATGGTATTCCGTTCAGAGCGTGGTATGATTGGCAAAAGCAGAAGTACAACCCTTCCGGTAAGTATGATAGGCTGTTGTCAGAGATTGACTGGATTGCCCCGTCCCTTTATATTTTGTTTGCTGATGAAGAAGTAGGGCATGCCAGAAACCTTCAGTACCTGAGAGACAATTTAGATCCCGCGCTAGTGTATGGGAAGAAACACAACAAACCGGTCATTCCTTATGTGTGGCACAGAATACATGCTGCTAGTGATGATTATCCTCATGATATCATACAAAAGGAGGTCTTTGCAAAATACATCAGATATGTTTCTGCCTACTCACACAGTGGCTACAAAGCAAGCGGTGTTTACTGGTGGGACAATCAAGGCGGCAGGCTTGATGACTTATCTGGTATTGACAACCACCTAAAAGGAACTGTGTATGATGCGGCCACCTATGATGCCATGATAGTGGATTTTGCAGCAGCTGTGAAGAAGGAGTTACACTGAGAGTTACCTGATAAGACGGAGTAGCTTAAGTGCCCTTTTGGTCAGATAGCTGGTTCTTAGTGCAAAATTATTATTTATAGAGAGGGTCATAACAAAGCTTATATGAAAGTACTTTTTGTGTTTGAGTTAGGTTTATTGCATTACCGTATTCCGATATTAGAGAGAATAGCAAGAGATGAGAACATTGAGCATTGTGATGTAATTCATACCGAAGAGCATACAAATGGGCAGTATTACTTTAAAGAACTTAAGGCGAAGGTTAAGACTATTGGCAATGTTAAGTTGCTGCCAGAGGTGGCTAAGCTAAAGGATAACTATGATGTTATTGTTTTCTCATTCAATCTCTGGAGACCGAACTGGTTCTACACCTTGTTTTCTTCCAGAAAAGCTAAATACATACTATGGGGGCAGGGCTTTGGTAGAACAAATAACTATTGGGCAGCCAGGCTGGCTAAAATTTATTTTGCTAAATGGGCAGACGCCTTGATCTTTTATACGCAAAGTGGGTGCGCTGATTTCCATCGGCATAATATCCCGATGGAAAAGATGTTTGTTGCCAAAAACACCTTACATGTAGGAAATGCCGGACCTTCTGAGGGAGTTGAGAAAACAGACCTCCTTTATGTAGGCAGAATTCAGGAACGAAAAGGTGTTGATGTATTAATCAAAGCCTTTGCTTCGATTGTAAATGAAGTTCCTGAAAATGTGGTGGTTAAAATAGTTGGGGATGGTGATACTACATTATTGAAGGAAGTTGCTGAAAGCCATGGCTTACAGGACAGAGTAGTCTTTGAGCCCGGTGCTTATAATGAGGCGGTATTAAAAAAAACATTTAGTAGGTCTATTGCATATGTTTCTCCCAATCATGTAGGGCTTGGGGTAGTGCATAGTTTTGCTTACGGAGTACCAGTGATAACAAACAGAAACAGGAAACATGCTCCAGAGTTCGAGTATTGCGATAAATCCAACAGTTTGCTTTATGAGGATGGAGGAGAGGAACTGGCTGCGTTGTTAAAAGAAATTTGTAACAACAGAAGTTTACAGAAACAGCTATCTGCAGGAAGCTATGACTATTACGACCGTAATCTAAGATCAGATATCATGGTTCATGGCTTTATAGAGGCGTTTAACTATGTCTTAAGAAAAGATAAAATGCCAGCCTTACAAAGCTAAGACTACTATCAATGTAAGCCTTCATATTAATTTCATAAATAAAATTCTAGAAAATATGCTTGTATCTATTATAGCCGGGGCCAGACCCAACTTCATGAAAATTGCTCCTATCATTGAAGCAATCAGGAAAGCACATGACGAAGGATACTCTATTAACTATAGGTTAATTCATACTGGGCAGCACTATGATAAGAAAATGTCTGGCGACTTTTTCGAGCAGCTGGGCATTCCGGAGCCAGATGCAAACCTGGAAGCCGGTGGAGGCACACAAGCTGAGCAAACAGCCGCCATTATGGTTCGTTTTGAAAAAGAACTTCTAGAGAACAAGCCAAACCTGGTTATCGTAGTAGGTGATGTGACTTCCACTATGGCATGTGCCATCACAGCCCAGAAGCTTTGCATTCCGGTGGCGCATGTTGAAGGGGGAATTCGTTCTGGGGACTGGTCGATGCCGGAAGAGATTAACCGACTGGTAACGGACAGTATAACCAATTATTTCTTTACAACTTCTGAAGTAGCCAACACAAATTTAAGAAACTCTGGTGTGCCAGATGAACGTGTCTTTTTTGTGGGTAACACAATGATTGATACGCTGTTAAAGCAGATGCCTAGTTTTTTGAAGCCGGATTTCTGGGACGAATTTAAGCTAGAGAAAAAGCAATACATGGTCATGACCTTGCACCGGCCATCAAATGTGGATGATCCTGAACAGTTGAAAAGCTTGTTAGGCGTCCTTGAAAACAGCTCGAATGACCAGCCAGTCATATTTCCGGTGCACCCCAGAACACGTAATAACCTTCAGAAGTTTGGAATACAGCTAGAAAAGGTGAAAATGGTGGAGCCTCTCAGTTACCTGGAGTTTAACTACCTGGTACAGCATGCAAAAGGCGTTATCACAGATTCAGGTGGCATAACAGAAGAAACAACAGTTATGGGCGTGCCCTGCATGACACTCAGAAACTCAACAGAAAGGCCAGAGACTTGTGCGCTCGGCACAAATGAACTTTTAGGAACTGACCCAATAGCCTTAGAGCAAGCCCTTACACGTTTATATGCTGGCAAGTGGAAAGAGGGTGTTGTGCCTCCGCTGTGGGATGGCCATACTGCTGAAAGAATTGTGAAGCACATTTGTGAGATATTTGACGTAAAAAGTGAAGAAACTGTCTCTGTACTTTAATACCGTTCGTCACTTAAGAATAAGGCAGGTAGTTTATCAGGTAATTTACCGCTTACTAAAGGTTAAGCCTTTGTTGGCTTATGCTGATAAGGGAAGTTTAGCGCAAACGAAAGCGTTGCTGTTTTCAGATTATCTTCCAGCGCCCTCATGTGCAACTGGTATTGGGCAATTTAATTTTTTAAACAAAGAAGTAAACTTCAGCCAAGGTATTGACTGGTCCTACGCAAATCATGGGAAGTTATGGAATTACAACCTGCAGTACGGTTATTACCTGTTACAGGAAGAAATTCCTTTGGCTACCCGACTGCAGTGGCTGGCTAACCTGCACGATAGTTTAAACAACAATACTATCATACTAGAGCCTTATCCTGTTTCAATAAGAGTTATGAATACGATACGGCTGATTTGCCGGCATCATATTCACGACAGAGAACTACTCACTGCTTTACAGGCAGAAGTAAGTTTTCTTTCAGGCAGGATTGAGTACCACCTTCTTGCCAACCATGTGTTGGAGAATGCTTTTGCTTTGCTCATGGGCGGAGCTTTCTTTGACCACGATGAATGGATAGAAGCAGGATGTAAAATACTTACTGAACAGTTAAAGGAACAAGTACTGAACGATGGCGGGCATTATGAACTGAGCCCCATGTACCATCAAATAATACTGTATCGTCTGTTGGAGCTAATTGATTGGTACCAGGCATATGACAGAAGAGAGGAGGCCTTTTTTGATTATATATGCAGGAAAGCCACTTTGATGCTTGGCTGGCTTAGAAGTATAACGTTTAGTAGCAACGAGATACCATATTTAAACGATAGCGCCCCGTTTATAACTTATGACACAAAGTCACTTATAGACTATGCCGCTAATTTAAAGCTCAACACAGCTTCAGCATTAGCCTTGTCTGAGTCAGGATACAGAAAGTTTGAGCGGGGGAGCTATGAGTGCGTCGTTGATGTGGCAGATATCGGTCCTGAATACCAGGCTGGACATGGGCACGCAGATGCCTTGTCCTTTATCCTCCACTATAAGGGTGCTCCTGTTTTTGTTGAGGCAGGTACCTCTACTTATGAAGCAGATGCAGTACGTTCTTATGAGAGATCAACTGCGGCACATAATACAGTTGTTGTGAACAATACCAGCCAGTCAGAAGTGTGGGGAAGTTTCAGGGTAGGTGATAGAGCGCAGGTTACAATACTAAGCGAATCAGAGAATGAGCTTAAAGCTGAGCATGATGGCTATTCAAAAAGATTTGGTGTCCGGCACAGTAGAAGTTTTTCATTTGATAACACTAGTGTAATAATTGTTGATGAAATTGCAGGAAGAGCGCAAACTGAGGCTGTGGCTTTGTTCCACTTGCACCCCAACGTGGCTTGCCAAGTTGAAGGCAATACAGTGTACTTGGATAATGTAGGTATGATGAATTTTCTTAACGGACTTCGAGTTGAAACGGCTACCTATAATTTTTCCTCCGGTTTCAACACTCGTATACCTGCCACAGTACTAAAAGTAATTTTTGAAGATAAACTCAATACACAAATAGAACTTACCTAAAAAGAGTCTGTATGAAAATAGTCTACTTCTACCAGTATTTTTCGACACCAAAAGGGGCTTGGGGTACTCGTGTTTATGAGTTTGCCAAAGATTGGGTAGAGCAAGGGCATGAGGTAACCGTAGTGTCAAGCATATACAGTAAGTCTGACCTAACTGCTACAAAACTAATAGAGGACCAGTACTTTGAGGGTATACATGTAAAAGTCCTGAATGTGGTGATTGACAACAAGCAGTCCTTCTACAAGAGGATCTGGACATTCATACTGTACAGTATACTGTCTTCCTACTTTGCACTTACTTTGAAGGCAGACGTTGTAATTGCCTCGTCCGGGCCAATTACAGTTGGTTTACCAGGCTTGTTAGCGCACTATATAAGAGGTAGAAAGCTCGTTTTTGAGACAAGAGACCTTTGGCCTGAAGGAGCTATAGAGTTAGGTGTAATCCGCAACCCGTTAATGAAGAAGATAAGTTACTGGTTTGAGAAGCTGTGTTACAAAGCCTCTTCTTACATCGTTACCCTATCTCCTGGTATGACACAGGATATTCAGAGAAGATTCGACATAGATAGGATTGATGATGTTACCAACGCAGCAAACATCAAGCTTTTTTCTACACTTGTGCCTTGCCCAAACAAGGTAGTTGAGCCCCGCAAGTATGCCATATATACTGGCAATATAGGAATGGTTAACAACTCCAATTGGTTGCTAGAAGGTGCAAAAGTGTTGAAGAGGTTGGGCAGGTCAGACATTAAAATACTTCTGATCGGTGAGGGGCAGCAGCGTGAGGAACTTGAGGAGAGAGCAAAAAAGGAAGGTATAACTAATTTCATTCGGCTCGGCCTGATGCCAAAAAATCAACTGGTGGGGTATGTGCAGCATGCATTTGTGTCACTAGTTCCTTTAAAAGGCACTCCTGTTTTAGACACTTCTTCTCCAAACAAATTTTTTGAATCGCTGGCAGCTGGGGTGCCAGTAATACAAAACACACAAGGTTGGATGAAAAGCTTCTTAAACGAGCATGAGGTTGGTTTTACGCTTGACCCCAACGATCCGGAGCAGTTGGCAAACAAGCTAATCTGGATGCATGATAACTTTGATGATATGCAACAAATGAGGGCAAATGCACTTAACGTTGCCACAAGATTTTTCGATAAAGACTACTTAGCAAGTAAAATGTTAAAGATTTTAGAGGAAGTTCATAGATCATCAAAATGATGCTTTGTAGCTTCCTACTTAGGTACTAAAGATGGCATTGCATTCATCTCCGCCTGAGGGATGTGCGCCGCGCCATTTTTAAATACTCTAGGCCAAGCGTAAATTCCTTCTAATACAAAGTGTCTGACTTACAAATGGGGCAAAGTCCTGATGGGTATAAGTGGTGAAATTTTTCTTAGAGGAAGGTATCGCGCTGCAACATCGCTACACGCCCAGGCAGCTCTAAAACAAAAATCTGTTATAGCTGAGACTTGGTTTTTATTAATCCGCAGGATGTGAGTAGTAGTAATATATATGCATATATAATTTTTTAAAATAAAAACTGCAAAAGAACAAACCTTATAGCAGAAATCAAGTATCCATGAAATGGATTGTGTTATTCTAAATATTTATTTAATATTAATTATGTGTAATTGAGCGTTTTTACGTAGAGGTGTCACATAACGAATTACCTGAATGGCAACAAACCCCTTTTCGCACACACGCTAATAAACTTAAACCCTTAGAATTTACTGCTAAACAAAGATGAGATTAAATATTTTATACCTGTTAGTTCTTCTTTCGTTCTCTTCCTGCGGCAAAAGGAACCTGGCTTATTTCAGCAATATTGGGGAGCAAGGAAGATATAAAGAAGACATCGTCAATTTCAAGGAACCTAGAATTCAGCCTGATGACCTATTAAGTATTAACATAAGCAGCCTGAGCCCAGAGGGAAATGCTTTGTTCAATAAAACTGTTTTTACTACGGCAAGTACTAGATCCTCTGACGTAGCATCGGCCAACATCAACGATGGCTATTTAGTAGATAGAGACGGGTTCATTGAGTTTCCGGTATTAGGAAAAATCAACTTAGGCGGTATGACTAAGCGGGAAGCCCAGGAGATGCTGAACCGGAGGCTGCAGGAATACCTGAAAGAACCTACTGTTAACATACGGTATCTGAATTTTAGAATAACAGTTCTCGGTGAGGTGAAAAACCCATCTACATTCACTATTCAATCGGAAAAAATAAATGTACTGGAGGCACTAGGTATGGCCGGCGACATGACTTCTTTTGGAAGGAGGGAAAGAGTGCTGCTTATACGTGAGAGAGGAGGGGTTAGGAGTATAGATAGAATTGACCTCAGTAAAAAGGAAATTCTTAACTCACCCGACTTTTACCTGCAGCAGAACGATGTGATCTATGTAGAGCCGAATGGTGCTAAGGTTGCTCAGTCGACTATTGATACACGCTTTATCTCAATATTCTTGGCTGCCACCTCAACTGTTTCACTTATTCTTTGGAGACTTTTATAGAACAATATAAAGCTATGATAGAGAAAGACATTCGTTCTTTAGAAGCGGAAACTATTGACTTGAAAAAAATTCTGTTAAAATACATGAGGCACTGGTACCTGTTTATAGGTGCTTTGTTTCTGTGCTTGGGCGGAGCTTTTCTGTTTTTGTTGTATTCCACACCCATGTACTTAGTTACTAGTACTCTTTTGATAAAGGACGACAAGAAGAAGGACGCCCCTATAAGTACTGATTTCGGGGATATCGAGATGACAAATTACAGTCAGAATCTTGATAATGAAATCGAGGTCCTTAAATCAAGAGGCATAATGCAGCGGGTTATGGAAGAACTGGCTATGGAAACAACCTATTTTGTTGAAGGGCAGTTTGTGAATGAGGAAATATACGGGGAACATCTCCCGATCAGAGTTATCGTAAATCAACTCAATCCTTCCGCATTTGAGAAAACAATAACAATACGTGTACAAGATGGGAACAGCTTTGAGCTGGAGAATGATCAAAATGTGACATCTCACAAGTTTGGTCAAAAAATAGAGGCTACATACGGTACATTTACTGTGGTTGCTGCTCCAGATAGCTTACTTGATGACCACAAAAAGATCATAGTTCAATTCAATGATGTTAAGCAATTAGGAATTGATTACAATAATAAGTTGGAAGTGTTTCCAACGAATGAAAATGCCAGCGTAGTCATGTTGAGGCTTTATGATGCCGTTCCTGAGAAAGGGTTAGATATCATGAGTACGCTGATAGAGCTGTATAACGATGAAGCTATTAGTGAAAAGAAGGCCATAGCGGCAAATAACCTGCAGTTCTTAGATGGGCGGCTGAAGTATTTGATTGGCGAACTGACTGATGTGGAAGAAAACGTTGAAAATTATAAACGCCAATATGAAGTTACAGATGTTAGTTCGGAGGCTAGGCTTTATTTAGAGAAGTCAACTGATTACAACAAGCAGTTGTCTGACTGGAACGTGCAAATAGATGTTTTAGAGACAATAGAAAGCTACTTAACCAATAATGAAAACAAGTATGAACTGGTGCCAAGTTCGCTTAATATCCAGGACCCGACATTACTTGTTCTTATTAAGAAGTTTAATGAACTGCAGCTGGAGCGTCAAAACTTTTTACGAACCATGCAAGCGAGTCACCCGCTCGTTGAAAATACGAACGAACAGCTAGCAAATCTTCAGGTTAATATAGTGGAGAATCTGAGGAATATTAAAAGGGGACTGATCATTACAAGAGACAATCTGCAAAGGAGCTATGCGCAGGTCGAGTCCAAAAAGCAACAGGTGCCTTCTATTGAGCGAGAGCTGCTGCAGATAAACAGACAGCAAGGTACGAAAGAAGGTTTATACCTCTACCTTCTGCAAAAGCGTGAAGAATCTGCCATGTCATTGGCTGCTAACATACAAAACGCCAAAGTTTTAGATGAAGCTATGGTTGATGAGGAGCCTGCGCTGCCGCGGAGGCAACTAATCTTCGTTTTAGCCTTCTTATTGGGTATAGGCCTGCCCATAGCCACTATCCATATCAAAGACCTGATGAATGATAAGATACAGTTGAAGACAGACGTAGAGAATTTAACGGAGACCCCAATTCTGGGTGAGATTTCTCATAACAGCAAAAGGGAGGCAATAGTTGTAACTAAAAAGAATAGAAGCCCTGTTGCCGAACTGTTCTGGCTAATTCGGGCAAACCTGCAGTTTGCTACTGTTGGAAGTGAGAATAAAGTAATATTGGTCACCTCGAGCATGAGTGGTGAAGGTAAAACTTTCTTTTGTATAAACCTGGGTGCCAGCCTGGTACTTACTGGTAAGAGAGTTGTTCTGCTGTCTTTTGACCTTAGAAAACCATCCCTGATGAAAAGCTTAGGCTTACCGAACGACAAAGGAGTTACTAATTACCTAATTTCAGAAAACTCTTCCATCGATGAAATTATAGTTCCTTCTCAGGATATGCCTGATCTTTACATGATTGGCTCCGGACCTATTCCTCCTAATCCTTCACAGATAATGTTGCACCCTAGAGTAGGGACTTTAATTGATGAATTAAAGGAAGTATTTGATTATGTCATTATTGATACAGCGCCTGTTGGACAGGTAGCAGACGCGCTGGCATTAGCTCCTTACATTGATTCTAGTATTTATGTCGTGAGGTATAATAAGACGGCAAAGGATCAGGTGAAAATCATCGATGATATTTATAGAAACAGAAAGTTAAAACATCCAATGATCGTGTTAAACGATGCCAAAAAGCAGAACGGTTATGGCTACGGCTATGGCTACGGATATGGTGATCAGGGGCATGAGACAGGGTGGAATGATAAAATCAAAAACGAGGTAGCTGTATAAAAAAGTATAGTGCGAAATCCATCATGTGCCATAACTGACTAAGACTTCGAATACAGTACTGTCTCTGCGTCAGTATAAAAGGCATATACTAAATGCCTCAGCACTTATTTCTGTTTCTATTAGATTACATTAATTTTTATTTTATCTGTCTTCTTCACTTTAATGGGAGTACCTCATATAAAAGGCAAAGTCATCAGCGGTATAATCTGGAGTTCTATTCAGCTTGTCATAAGCAGAGGGTTTGGCTTTGCTATCAGGCTTATATTAGCCAAACTATTATTTCCAAGCCAATTTGGATTAGTGGGTATGGCGACAGTCTTTATTAGCTTTATTCAAATATTTAACGAAATAGGAATAGGGGCTGCTCTTGTTCAGCGGAAAGAAGAACATTTAACAGAGGAGCATTATCATACAGCATTCTGGACAGGGCTCGTCTGGTCAACAGGTATTTTTCTGCTCATTTTCTTTGCTGTTGCACCATTGGCGGCAGCTTTCTACAAAGAGCCAATGCTTCGTGAAATAGTTCCTGTATTAAGCCTGGGGGTGCTTCCAAGTGCAATTAGCTTGGTTCATAGTGCCAGGCTCACAAAACAGATGGATTTTAAAAGGCTGGCTTTCATCAATAATGTTTCAACTGTCTTTTCAGGAGTTGTTGCTTTGGTGATGGCATATATGGGAGCAGGAGTTTGGGCATTAGTGTTTAACTCCGTTGCTGCATATTTTGTAGCTCTGCCGTTATACTTTAACGCTACAAAATGGTACCCAAAGCTTGTTTGGGATAAGCAGTCATTCGTTGATATCTTCGGGTTTGGAGTTTACACTACAGGTACAAATTTCTTTAACAACTTAATATCAAAAGTAGATTACCTGTTGATAGGCAAACTGATGAGTGCGTATGCTTTAGGCACGTATACTTTGGCTTTTGTGCTCACAGACACTTTCAGAAGCCAGATTATGGGTATGATAGGAAAAGTTATGTACCCTGTGTATGGGCAAAAGCAGGATGACCTTGTGCTGCTTAAGAGGTATTATCTGAAAGTAGTAAAATATAACAGCGTTTGCATATATCCAGTGATGGTTTTCTTGATTGTGCTTGGGGAACCTTTTGTATATGACTTCTTTGGTGACAAGTGGAGTGATGCAATTATGCCTTTAAAAATTTTAGCCCTATCAGTTATGGTGCATATGTTGGTGAACAGCCATGCGTCATTGATAAGAGGATTGGGTCATTCAAGACTAGAAATGAAAATTCAATTTTCTAAAGCTGTCTTTTTTTATGTACCCTTGATTACCTTGGGAATTTACTGGAATGGTATTGTAGGGGCTGCATGGGCATATGTTCTTAATAAAGCCTTGGAAGTAGTTGTTGCACAATACTACCTGAAAAAGTTAGTAGACGTTTCTTTAAAAGACTTGCTGTTTACTATGGCTACCCCATTAGTAGCAAGTACGATAGCATTTGCTGTGACTATTCTGCTCTATAATTTAAAGTTACATTACTTGATATGTACAGTGGGCTTAGCCATCAGCTACTGTTGTGTTGTCTGGTTGATGATGAGGTCAGAACTTAATCTAAGACTGAAGGAGCTTAAAGAATTCAAAACACGCCGAGTAGTACCTAATTAGCTTTTCGCAGAAACACTTTTAGGAGAAACAACTTTAAATAAGTGTTAAAAATACTATCATGAAATCAAATTCTTTCGTTTCAATTATTATCCCAACCTATCATGATTGGAGCAGGTTAGCGCTTTGCATTAAGGCGCTTGATAATCAGACATACCCAAAAGAATTCTTCGAAGTTATTATTGTAAACAACGATCCGAATGATCAGGTGCCCGCCAATTACTATTTGCCTCGTAACATGAGTATACTATCAGAGGGCAAGGCAGGCTCTTATGCTGCCAGAAATGCTGGTTTGGAGGTTGCTAAAGGAGAAATTATTGGTTTTACTGATGCAGACTGTGTTCCTCATTCAGATTGGATAACAAACGCAGTGGAAAGGTTTAGCACAGGGAATGTCGATAGATTAGGAGGTAAAATTGAACTGTTTTATCAGAATGCTTCAAAAAAGACTTGGATTGAGCTATACGAAAGCATCTATAGCTTTAACCAAAAGAAAACAGTAGAGGTCCTGAAGGGGTCGGTTACGGCAAATTTTTTTGCAAGAAGAGAGCTGTTTGACAAGGTGGGTAAGTTTGATGCAAGTAAGAAGTCAGGTGATGATATTGGCTGGAACAGAAGAGCGAATACACATGGGTTTAACTTATTCTACGCTGATAACGTGAAGATTGGACATCCAGCCAGAGCTACTTTTAAAGAATTCACGAACCAGAGGCGGAGAGAATTTGGAGGGAAAAAAGAGTTTAACCTGAATTTTAAAAGTATAATCAAAAATATACTCTATATTCCTTATCTGTTTTATGTTCTGGTGATCAACAAGACATGGAGTTTGCTTCTTAACGAAAAAAATGTTCCTCTTGTAGATAAGGCTAAAGTTACTACTGTAAACATCTACTTGTACTTTATACTAGTGTTCGAGTTCTTTAAATTAATGTTTGGCGGCGCCAGGGTTAGATAATTATATCACGTTATGAGAATATTAAAGATATTAAATAGTAAAGATAGAGGTGGAGTCTATATTTATGAAGTTCAGTTCATCAAGGAGCTGAAGAAAAGGGGATATATTGTAGATGCGGTGATAGTTGGGGAAGGAGAAAGAACAGAAGAATATCAGAGCCTGTGCAATATCTCTTACAAAATTCCTTATTTAGATGCGCTTTATTCAGGACCTATCCCTAGAATTCTTAATTCGATGCTTAAGTCTTATAAGTTTGGGGTAAAATATGCAAAATTCGTAAGTGAGCAAATAGAATCAGACCAGGCCTATGATGCTATCATGTATTGCAGGCCTAATTTTATTCATCTGGCAGGTTTATTATCCCAAATGATATCCTCTAAAAGTTTTTGGCATTTGCCTAACACTGTAAATGGGAAGGTATCTAAGGCATTCTATAATTTCTATTGTGATAAGTATGGTATAACCTCTATTGGGAATAGTGTTTATACTAAAAACACTTTGGGAGACTCATGTAAACACGTGGTGTACATGGCGTATGATGAAGAACGTGTGCAAAAAAGTGAAACTAATTTCAGGGAGAAATTAGGGATAGACAAAAATGCCCCTGTTTATGGTGTTGCAGCAAGGCTCCACAAAGATAAAGCACAGGATGTTGTTGTGGAGGCATTTGTTAAGTCCGCAATACCAAAGATGGGAGGTCATTTGTTAGTGGCGGGAGGGCCCCTGGACTCTGAGTTTGCAGGTGAAGTTCAGAAGCTTGCTAAAGACCTGTTAGGGAAGCAAGTTCATTTTCTAGGCGATATAAGCGATTTGCCGATGTTTTACTCTAGCGTAGACATCGTAATCAATGGCCGTAGAAATGCAGAACCCTTTGGTATTAGTGTAGCCGAAGCATTAGGAGCTGGTAAACCTGTAATTGCCTATTATCTGGGTGGGCCCTCAGAAATGGTTGAGCATAATGAAAACGGGTGGCTTGTTTCTAAGCCAGATGTTGAGAACTTTACCCTTGCCTACAACGATTCCATTGGTGCCAGAGAAAGGTGGGCTTCGATGGGGCGTGATGCTAAGTCTCGTTCTATGCGTTACGGAGTTGAAAGTAATGTAGATAGACTGATTGATATCATAGAATTAAGTAAGGAGTACGCGTAACCTGAGTTTTAGAAAATGATTATCTAGCTATGTATGAGTTTAAGTAAGTATAAGATATATGTAACAGCTTTATTTGGTGCGATATTCTTCTCTTTCTCGGGGTATTACGTGCTATTGATATTAACTAACAATTTGATTGGAGTAGAATCCTCTCGGCTATTTACTATTCCAATCAGAATTGTAACAGTGTTATTGTTAGCTGTCTCTTTTTTGTGTGCAGGAAGAAAGCGAAGCTTGCATCAGCCTCTGTTAATTTCATTCATCGTCTTTTCTTTGCTGTATGTAGGTCGAATACTAATCGAAATTTTAAAAGGCTCGTCTTATCACATAAGTAACGAATCATTCCTTTTATATTTTCTTTCCTTTGGCTTTTTCCCTTTTCTTCTGTTGTTCCTCAAAAAGGATTATCCAGTTGATTATAAGTTGTATAAATATGCAGTTCTAATTTCAGGCTTTTTACTTGCGGTTCTTACAATTGTTTTCTACAGAGAGTACATAGGCACGGTAGGGAGAATATCACTGGCTGTTTCTAGGGACGAAAATTATATGTCTCCACTTGCATTGTCTTATTCTGGTTCAATGTCTATGGGAGTTGCGCTTTCTCTGCTGTTCACAACTGAAAATTCAAAGTACAGTAAAATAGGGCTTGTCAGTGTTGCCATACTATCCTGTGTCCCTTTCTTTCTTGGAGCTTCGAGAGGTTCCGTTATAGCACTAATAGTACCCTTTCTCTTATTCATCGCTTATCAGAAGAACAAAGTAAAAAGCATGCGTTTGCTACTGGTTCTTATCTTTGTTTCGTTTTTAGTAGTAACGCTCAGTGAATACTTTGGTAGCTCCGTAATTAGTAGATTTGTTGGTATAGAATCTGATATCAGTGAAGGAAGCTCATCTGCGTCAAGGATCACTATCTGGGATATAGCCTTAGAGCACTTTTATAACAACCCGATTTTTGGTGACAGCCTGGAAGTAAGAGAAACCGGCAACCATCCACATAATATATTTATAGAAGTTCTTCTGACAACAGGTATATTAGGAATGATACCTTTCTTGTATTTGATAATCAAGGCCTTTAAGAACTCCGTTATTATTATCAAAAACAACCCAGAGAGTTCTTGGATAATGATCATATTTCTACAGAGCCTAATACAGCATTTATTTAGTGGATCTATTTATAGCGCCAGTTGGCTGTGGTTCTCCTTGTATTTTGTCTTGTCAAATGAAGTAGTCTATAAAAATATTGAGAGTAGTGAAGATGCTGGAGCAAAACTAGTAGACAGTCAAAGAAGTCTTATTTCTAAATAGTCTGTGTTAGTAAAGCCGCTCTGGATTAGTGAGTTCCTCACACTGGGGCAGGCCAAAAGTAGAGAGTTTAGGTCTTATTATATTTCTTGCATCCACTCTTTCAGTAATTCACCATCCAGTGAATTATGGGACGGAAGCCAAGTTATACCCCTGCCGACAAACCTTGGGCACCATTCCTTAGGTCTAGTTCCTCCTCCCTGTAAAGGCTGTGTATACGCTCCTATGGTTGTCTCTCCATCCTTTCGGTCTGAATGAGTTAATGACACTCCAGAAGCCGTATCTAATGCGCACCTGAGCGCTCCTGCATTATGGAACTGTCATATGCTTTGGAGCGGTAATACCAGCCTAAATGGTGAAACAGCACACTCTTACAAGCCTGGTGATAGAAACGCGGTAGCTGTCAGGTAGCCCTGAGGTCAGCTCCTTTGACTAGCTTGGCTTCAGGGCTTTTGGGGCTAGCAAACTTATGTTTGAATCAGGTTCAGCATGCCCTGCAGCATCTGTCTAATTAAAGCTAAGTTAGTTGCCAAATTTTTCAACTAACAGTTTTCCTCCTTTAAAGCTAGAACTTCCGTAGTTCCGGTGCTCCTAAACCTCTTTGCATTTTCCTCTTTTATGAAGGTGATTTCTGCGATTTCCACCTTGCGGCAAACTCTTCTACAGAAACGCCTGTGTCAAAATGCTTGATAGCGAATAAATTTTCCGGACTCCAGGTGAATATTGATTTCTCCAGCAACTTGCTTTTGATTCTGTACGGTTCTGTCCCGCTTTCTCTGCTTTTAGATATACCAGTTTATTGGGGAAAGGGTACTGCATTTCTACACACATTACTCTAAATTGAGTAATTACTCCACAATGTGTGGAGATAATCTACATACTGTGTGATACTGCCTTGGGCCTGAAGTATTAAATAATTTATATAAAAGATTGATATACAGCTTCTTGTGAGATAAGTGTTGTTTTGGCACAAAAATGACTTAATAGAGGGGGTAAGGAAGATGTTTATTTTAACGACAAATAGTATCTCCCTTTCTATTATACTTTAATTGCTCTTAAAAAGTTGCCTGGTTTGTGTTAATTATGTAATTGTATTATCAGGCTGTCTTAAATATGTGCTGATTTGCTGATATATAAAATATATTGTTTTGAGATCTGTATTTAGAGTGTTTTTTGCGAAGATGATATTTGAACTTGAAAAAGATAGCCTTAGAATAAATAGTAGGCCAATTGATTTAGAATAATGAAAGTAGTGCAAAAATTCAATCAGTTATTTTGGTTCTATGTTACTGCACTGTCTTATACAATGTGCTTCTGTCTTTCGTTTGTTGTATAAGTGCTTGTTATGGCTTGTTTTAAGCATGTTTCACTTGTCTCCTGTTATTAGTAATTGTATTATTGTAGAGGTGGCAACTTATGGGGGGTCAAGAATAAGTGCAATGCTTTATAAGTGTAAATGGTTTAACTACGTTTATTTAAACAATATGTTATATAAATTTTTAAAGAACTTGGTGAGATGGTTTTGACGGTGTTAAATTTTGTATAGTTTTGGTTTATATAAATGTATAACAAAAAATAAAATAGAAAGATTATGGGAAATCAGCTTTTAGCCATTCAGCCAAATTTAGTTTTAATTAGAAGTTCTTGTGTTAGTGCAGGTCTTTTTAGAACTGCTAAACCTTTAAACTCGCCACCAATAAGTTAACTACTAACCATATAATCTTGCCTGGGAGTTCAGCAACACTTTGAAAAGTAAAAACAGGTAGGTTATAAACGCTTCTGGAGTAGATCCTGATTTCTTTTATCTGCTTCACTCAACCCTTAAACAATCAAACAGAATTCAATAAACAGCTTTATCCTGATCAAACAAGGAAGAAGATTCTTATTGCCAAAGTGGTATGAATCTTAATATCTATATATTTAAATAGTTAGATTTATACAGAGTGACAAATGACTTATAATTATTCCATATAAAGAAAATGAAAAAACTTTTAGCCCTATTCCTTACAGTTTTTGTATTCTGTAACATCGCTTATAGCCAGGTTGCAGGATCCTTCGAGATTTATATTCTTCCTTACAGATTCGATACACAGTCGATGACGTACTTCAAGAATAATGGTTTTGACACGAATACTACCCGTATCATGACAGAAGGGAGTATCGTCTACTCTGGCGACAAAACAAATTATGATCCTGCCAAAGTGAAGAACTTTTTATTAAAGTCATATCCGGATGCTAACAGCTCAGGAATGCTTACACTTGATTGGGAGTCAGGACCGTACTATGACCTGAGAAATTATCCGTCAACCGATAGCCGCTTTAAAGCAGCAGAAGCTAAACTCATCGGCTTGGTGAACGAAGTGAGAAAGCACAGGCCAAACCTGAAGCTTTCTTATTATTCCATTCCATATCGCTTTTATTACGATTCACAAAATACAAACTGGAACCCCTCCGGGAAGTATGATAACCTTCTGTCTAAACTAGACTTTATAGCTCCTTCCCTTTATATACTTTTTGCAGATGAGGAAACCAGCCACACGAAGAACCTGGAGTACATTAGGAAAAACCTTGACGTCGCTTTAACATATGGGAAAAGACTAAACAAACCAGTTATTCCTTATGTATGGCATAAAGTCCATGCTCAAAGCAAGCTGTACGGAAGCGAAATTATACAGAAAGAGGTCTATGCGAAATACCTCAAATACATATATAACTACTCTTACAACAGTTATAAAGCTAAAGGGTTGTACCTGTGGGATGGTATCGAACGCCGTCTTGATGATCTATCAGGTGTAAACAACCACTTAAGCGGAACTGTTTATGATGCTGCTACTTATGACGCTTGGGTAGTGAGCATGGCAAAAACTGTAAAATCTGCATTGAACTCAGGCACTACTACAACTGAGCCTGCTCCTGCACCAAGCCCAACTACCCAGCAGGTGGTAAGCTTCACATTATTTGATGCCTCCACTAAAAAGGACATCCAAACGATTGCCAACGGCGCTACGCTGAACCTGGCTACCCTTCCTACGAAGAACTTCAACATCCGCGCCAACACAAACCCGGGCACCGTGGGCAGCGTGAAGTTTGCCCTGAGCGGAACACAGAGCAAGAGTGTGACCGAAAGCGCGGCCTCCTACGACCTGATGGGGGATAACGGGTCCTGGACTCCTTCAGTGGGTAGCTACACGTTGAAAGCCACGCCATATACGGCCTCCAAAGGAACGGGCACGGCTGGTACTGCGCTAAGCGTTGGATTTAAGGTAGTGAACGAAACCAGCACAACCCAGAAGGTGGTAAGTTTTACATTATTTGATGCCTCCACTAAAAAGGACATCCTAACGATTGCCAACGGCGCTACGCTGAACCTGGCTACCCTTCCTACAAAGTACCTCAACATCCGCGCCAACACAAATCCGGGCACCGTGGGCAGCGTAGTGTTTGCCCTGAGCGGAACACAGAGCAAGAGCGCAACGGAAAGCACGGCCTCCTACGACCTAATGGGAAGCGGGTCCTGGACTCCTTTAGTGGGTAGCTACACGCTGAAAGCCACGCCATACACGGCCTCCAAAGGAACAGGAACGGCTGGTACTTCTCTGACTATAGGTTTCAAAGTGATAAATCAACTTACATCCAGCAGTACCAGTGCAATGTCTGTATCTGGTGACTCAGCTACATCTGCAGCTCTTGGAGCTAAGCTTGTTCTTTATCCTAATCCAGCCAGTAACCTGGTAAATGTAGAATTAAGAGAGGCAGGAGATGGAGATGCTGTAGTTAATTTATACAGCATGTCTGGAAGCGTTTTGATGACACAGAAGGAAACTGCTACAGGTTTAATGAAGACTGTATTAGATGTTTCTAAATTGCAACAAGGGCTGTACATTATAGAAGTGATTACTTCAAATGGACGCGCCACACAGCGTTTTGTAAAAGAATAATAAGTTGATACTTTAGGCAGAAGAAAAAAGCTTCTGTAAATATCGGCAGCTGTAAAATTCTGATAAGCTAAGAGCTTTGAAGTTTTACAGCTGTCGATATTTTATTTATTTTGTGAACGCCTCAGAAATTCGCTTTATGTTTGTCCATGAAGAACCTTAGGTTGTTAAAATGGTGGGTGTACAGGTAACTCAACAAAACAATTCATAAGTCAACCATAACTTTTAGAGTATCAGCCTTGCTCTGGAATATGTCAGGTTTATTGTCTGTCAATATTTTCTTTAAGACCACAAGCAGGTATTAGTGGTTCCAACCTGTATATTATTCTGTTCTTCATGCTGTGGTTGTCCTGGACCTGTGCCAGCAGTTGCCAAGTCTTAAGTCGTATTTTCCTGTCGGGTGCGGAGATATGCTCTCCCGAAAGACAGCATTCAACCGCCTATGCAGCCTGTTTTCAATACTTCAGTGATTACGCACCAGCCCGTTAAACCCCGCCGGCGTGTCCTGTAAACTGCTAAGGTAGAAGCAGGTCTCATCCATGGCTTTGCCTTTCTTCTCGTGTTGGCCCTCCGTCCTCACCTCACCACCGATTCTAGGTATGGCCCACCGGGCAGGCCGTTGAGCAGTTTTTAACAGTCTTCCGCAAAGGCACTACCTTTTTCTATCCTGCCGCTGCTGAAATCCCGAAAACATTTTCTCCAACTACTTCGGAGTGCTGCCCATTGGCCTGCTTGTGGTCTCTCTTGATGGTTTTCAAACACTTTCCCAATCTTCTGCTATGAGTGTTGCGTTACTCATCTGGCAGCCGACTGCAACAAATCTCATAAAAACCCATTGCAGGTTTAATGACTTTATCAGCTCAGGAACCGCTCTTGCTGACACTCACTTTGTTCGTGTACTCGCAGCACTTTGCAACCAAGTTAAACTGGGGCATGTGGGACCTACAGAAAACGGGACTAACTCATAGGCTAAGTGTAGTGGACAATAGCAAAAACTACTGCGCAGGCAATTGAAGAATCGCTTGAGAGATCGTGGGAGAGGGGCAGTATGACCATTTCAGTAAGCATCTTTGTCATCACTAATAGCCTATATAGAATTATAACTGACCTTACGCAAGAGTCCCAGCGGGACGACCTGTTGATAGAAAAAAGGTCCAATATTCTTCAGCTCCAGCGGAGCTATCTGTTAGGAATATGTTTACAGGCCGCTCCGCTAGAGCTAAGGACAGATTCTGGCCATCAGGCCTTTAACAGGTCGTCCCGGCGGGATCTAAAACAGATTATAAACTGGTGTTGTGTAACGTCAGTTATAAGTTATGCTATTTCAAAAAAATAAAATTGCTGATAGGACATATATTTTTATTCTTAATCCGTAAAGCATAATTCTAATGAAAAATATTAATATCAACATTCCAAAATCTAATTAGAACATATAAATATTATAAAATATATTTAATAATTATAATTTAATTTATGAGTAGACAAATTGTAAATGACAAGTCCTACGAGTGTAAAATTCAGAGAGACGCACTTAGCTTAGCTGTATACTACAAAAGGTATATCGTTAAAAAAATTAGAGAAAGTTTTATACAAGCTCTCATTGAACTTCCTTGCTGTGCTACAAGAGGTGCTTCTGCTTCTTAGAGCATCAACGACAGCGATGCTTTTTTCAAAGCAGATTCACAATAGTAGCTCCCTTGATTCTAAAAAAAAATCACAAAAAAACTGTATGAAAAAATATTTTACTCTTGCACATACAATAAGTTTGTCTGAGATAAAGCCATGGGTTAATCTGCCACTCATCGGACTGATCTTCGTTATTCAATTTCTAAACTTGCATGCCGCTACAGCGCAGGGCTGTCCACCTTTAAGCCCCCTTGCGTGCGACCAGCTGCAGGTTTCGCTTCCTTACAGCCTTAGCTTTAGCGGCTCTGTCTCGGGCACTATCGCTGATAAGAATGGGGCGGGCACGGGTTTCACGGTGGTGGACGCCTACTCCGGCACGCGCCACTCCGACGACGGCACCCCCTCCAGCACCAGTGCTCCGGGCTACGAGGCCTCGAAGCTGACGGTGACCGGGGGCAGGCTGCAGCTAGCCACCAACAAGGGCATCGCCTATGTGGGCAACAACAACCAGCTCAACACGCTGGGTGTGCGGGTGGACTCCCGCTCCAGGCTCACGGTTGAGGTGGCGCTGGTGAACCCCTACTACGGCACCTCCTCCCAGCAGGGGGGGCTTTGGCTGGGGCTGAACGATAAGACATACGTCAAGCTGGTGGTGGTGGGAAACCAGGTGGAGCTTCGCCGGGAGGTCAACGACGGCTCCTCCTCCTCTGACCAGCGCATCACCCCCGCTGTGTCGGGCATTAACAGCTCAACGGTGCGGCTTCGGCTGGCGGTGGACCCTGCCACCAGCACGGCGGAGGGCTTCTACTCGCTCAACGGGGGCGCAGAGCAGCCTGTGGGCACGGCCCTGAGCATCTCAGGCATGGGGCTCACCTCCACCACGGCCTACGCCGGCCTCTTTGCCACTCACCGCAACGGCACCAGTTCCCTTACCTACACCTTCGACGACTTCTCCGTAAAAGGCTCTACCTCATCATCCACAGCGTTGGTGAGCAACGTTTCGGCCACCACGGGTAAGAGCTACGCGCTGGCGGACCTGGCGGTGGGCGTGAAACACTACACCGACCGCACCTACCAGGTGACGAGTGTGCCTAGCTCAGTGAGCGGGGCTTCTCTGATCCAGGCTGCTAACGACGACAAGACCAACACCAGTTCCTCACTGCTTTCCTTCGACCTAAACCAGAACGCCACCGTGTACGTGGCATATGACCCGCGCGCCACTGTGCTGCCTACGTGGCTGAGCGGCTGGCAGAAGCTCACCGACAGGGTGGGGGTTGATGACGCGAAGATCAGTCATATGGACCTTTACAGCAAGGGCTTTGCGGCAGGAAAGGTAAGCTTGGGAGGCAACATGCAGAGCCCTGCGGCGGGCGCGCAGACCAACTACTTTGTGCTCGCCAAGGCAACGGAGGCAGGGACATACACTATTTCTGTTTCTACCACAGGCAGCGGCTCGGTGAGCAAGAGCCCAGAACAGACCAACTATGCATCAGGTACCAGCGTCAGCCTAGCAGCGACGGCGGCTTCAGGCTATACCTTCAGCGGCTGGAGCGGCGATGCTACGGGCACGGCAAACCCGCTGTCGGTGACCATGAATAGCAACAAGAGCATTGTAGCCAACTTTACCCAAACGGGAACATCCACAGCGTTGGTGAGCAATGTTACGGCCACCACGGGTAAGAGCTACGCGCTGGCAGACCTGGCGGTGGGCGTGAAGCACTACACCGACCGCACCTACCAGGTGACGAGCGTGCCTAGCTCGGTGAGCGGGGCTTCTCTTATCCGCACGGCTAACGACGACAAGACCAACACCAGTTCCTCACTGCTTTCCTTCGACCTAAGCCAGAACGCCACCGTGTACGTGGCCTATGACCCGCGCGCCACTGTGCTGCCTACGTGGCTGAGCGGCTGGCAGAAACTAACAGAAAGAGTGGGGGTAGACGACGCGGCGATCAGCTACATGGATATTTATAGCAAGGGCTTTGCAGCAGGTAATGCCACACTAGCAGGTAATATGCAGAGCCCTGCGGCGGGCGCGCAGACCAACTACTTTGTGTTCGCCAAAGCGACAGAGACCGGAGAGGATAATATTGCACCTACAGTGGCAGTGAAGTTGGATGGAGCGCTTCAATCACCTGGAGTTTACAACAATGAAGTAACTGTCTCTATACAGGCATCAGATGAAGGCGGTTCTGGTCTGGCTTCTGTGCAGTACAGCCTTAACGGTGGTGCTTATACTGCATATAGCGCACCTTTCAAGATCACCAAAATAGGAGATTATACCATAAGCGGGAGAGCGACCGACGGCAATGGGAACCAGACTACTACTGATGTTACAAAGTTTAGTGTTGTCGAATCAACGCAAAGCAACGCTTACATGGTGGTTGAAAACATGGATAAATTTCAGGCTCCGGATCGTCTGACCTTTTCTCTCATTCAGATTCCATGGAGGCGCAAAAATAGTGATGGCACCTACACACCGTATAATGAAAATCATAATAAGGTAAGGCTAAAGATCAGTAATAAAGGTGCAGGTACACTGGTTGTAAACGAGCTGAAGTTTTCTAACACCACTGCCTGGAGGATCAATTCACTGAACGGCGTTGCATATGACCCTAACACTGCACTACCTCTGAGCCTCAATTCAGGTGCTTCCGCTGAAGCTGAGATCGAATTTATTGCAAAGGACCTGGGTGGTCGGGTTAAAATTTTGAATGATAAGCTTTACATATCATCAAATGATGTTACGGTTCCTTATAAAGAAGTAAAGTTGCATGGATTGTGGCAGTACAGGGGAGAAGCAAGTAATGAACCTTATGCACAGGAAATAATACAGGCCTTTGGGTTTTCGACTCAAAGTGGGTATACAGCAATTGATGGAGGAAATGAAGGAAGTACGATCATACCTAACTCTGATGAAATCCTATCGGCTTATTTTGTGAGGGCTGATGCAAGCAAGCCTGTGTCTGTAATTCAAATGGCGGCATACCACGGCTGTTGCTCCCAGACTGAAAGCTTTAACTGGTATTACAAAGGCACTACTGATTATAGAATGCTTTTCAGGCATGATGGGCTATATGGCCAATCGCTGCTGCCAAAAATGAATGGCACTACCACTGCGCTTTCTTCAGGTACCTTTAACCCAACTGGAGCCATTGGCTTTAAAGTTAGCAGCGCTTTTTCAGACAGGACCCTTAATTACCAGGGTAAGATAGGAATGCGCATCTGGAAAGCTGTGGATGCCAATGGCAACGTTATACCAAATGCATACATCATTGGCACCGATTACCTAGGTACAGATTTTACAAACTATGATTACCAGGACAACGTGTACTATGTGGAAAATGTGCGGCCGGAAACAGGAGCTATCCATTATTCTGAATTAGGGGCAGCACCTTCAGCAGTTGAATTTGGTGCAGTGATGACAGGAGGTAGCAAAAGCCTGACAGTTAACCTGAAAAATTTGGGTAAGACATACGCTGATGGCAGCAAAGATCCTTCCATCACCATAAATCGAGTTGAGATTGTAGGCCCTAATAGCAATGAGTTTTCAACAACCATGCCGTCAACAACAACCCTTGCACCACAGAATAACATTGGTATCTCAGTCAGCTTTAAACCTGCCAGCCTCGGTATTAAGAATGCTGCTTTACTGGTGCATTATAGTAGTGGAGACTCTCCTCTTCGTATTCCGCTTTATGGCATTGCCAATACTAATGACGCAAGCATTGGTATAACAAAGCGTATAAAAGGGGCAGCGGATGTAAGTGTAACAATTAGCGGTAAAACCTGGGAGGCAGATAAGAGCTATAGGCAAGGATCTGTCAGACTAGATAAGCAGAATGTTGCCGGACCGATTGCGGCAACAGATGAGGATGTCCTTTATCAGACATACCTCTCGGCTTCGAGTGATTTGGCTGAAACACGGTATGCGATACCATTAAACAACGGTAGCTATATGGTGCGAATGCACTTTGTGGAAAATTACTTTTGGGCAGAAGGAGCCAGAGTATTTAATATCAAGATGGAAAACGCGCTACGCCTCTCTGGCTTTGATATCTATCGCGAGGTGGGCTACAGATCGGCACTTGTGAAGGATTTTGTAGTAGATGTAAATGATGGCACGCTAAACATCAATTTTAACCCAACAGCTAACCGTCTGGCCATCGCAGGAGTCGAGATATTCCAGGCGTCATACGGGGCAAGCCTCGCACAATCAACTACAGGAGAAATGCGAATCCTTACCGACGGCCTGAAAATGCAGGTGTATCCAAACCCTAACACCGGCGATAAGATGCATGTGGCATTAGAGGGCTTCAAACAGCAGGAAAAAGTAAACGTCACCATCTATGATATTGCTGGTAGAGTGGTTCATTCTACTGAAGTAAATGCCAATGGGCAGGGAGCTTCCAACAATGAGATTGTAGTAGACAAACGGTTGGGTCGAGGTCTTTACATCATAAAGGCAAAGGCTATGTCCGGTGAGGTGCGAACAAAGCTGGTAATTGAATAACAAATGACAACGAGCTGAAGGGAGTGCTGTGATAGCCTCCCTTCAGCTCGTTGTCTAAATTTCCTTGTGATGGTATTGCCTCATTGTATAGCAGTTTCAGAAATGCTCTACTTTCTGTTGTAAGCCTGCATCAGGAATTGATGTCGCAGTCAAACCTTTTCTATAAGTCAAAATTATTTTAAGTTACCTATGAGAAAAAGCTCTACTTCTATTTCTGAGCAATCCGTTCCAGTAGGTTGGGTATGGAGGGCGTTATTTGTTGTTCTACAGTTTTACATTTTCTCGCCCCTAGTGCTGGCGCAGGGCTGTCCACCTTTGAGCCCCCTTGCATGCGACCAACTGCAGGTTTCGCTGCCCTACAGCCTTAGCTTTAGCGGCTCTGTCTCGGGCACTATCGCCGACAAGAATGGGGCGGGCACGGGTTTCACGGTGGTGGACGCCTACTCCGGCACGCGCCACTCCGACGACGGCACCCCCTCCAGCACCAGTGCTCCGGGCTACGAGGCCTCGAAGCTGACGGTGACCGGGGGCAGGCTGCAGCTAGCCACCAACAAGGGCATCGCTTATGTGGGTAACAACAACCAGCTCAACACGCTGGGTGTGCGGGTGGACTCCCGCTCCAGGCTCACGGTTGAGGTGACGCTGGTGAACCCCTACTACGGCACCTCCTCCCAGCAGGGGGGGCTTTGGCTTGGGCTGAACGATAAGACACACGTCAAGCTGGTGGTGGTTGGAAACCAGGTGGAGCTTCGCCGGGAGGTCAACGACGGCTCCTCCTCCTCTGACCAGCGCATCACCCCCGCTGTGTCGGGCATCAACAGCTCGACGGTGCGGCTTCGGCTGGCGGTGGACCCTGCCACCAGCACGGCGGAAGGCTTCTACTCGCTCAACGGGGGAGCGGAGCAGCCTGTGGGCACAGCCCTGAGCATCTCAGGCATGGGCCTTACCTCCACCACGGCCTACACCGGCCTCTTTGCCACTCACCGCAATGGCACCAGTTCCCTCACCTACACCTTCGACGACTTCTCCGTAAAAGGCTCTACCCCATCAGGAAATAAACCGCCGGTATTTACATCTGGCAGTTATACTTACACTGTATCCGATCATGCTGCCATAGGTACTACTGTTGGTACTGTAACAGCCTCAGATCCGGAGGGAAAATCTGTTGCGTATGCTATTACAGCTGGTAATACAAACGGTGCCTTTGCCATCAACTCGTCTACCGGTGCCATTAAAGTAGCCAAAAGCCTGAATTATCATACACAGTCAAACTATTCTTTAACGATACAAGCCTCAGATGTGGAGGGGGGATATGGTACGGCCACAGTTGCTTTTACGATATCTGCTGGAACTGCGGCACCTGCCTTTAACAGCATTACCTGGGAGACTGCTGCCAGTCAACCTTTTAGTGTAAGTGAAGCACAGGGTGAAGTAGTCGATGGCAAACTGTATACTTTTGGAGGTTTTGATAGTCAGAAATCATGTTGTACACCTACTAGCCGGGCCTATGTGTATGATCCTGTCGCGAACAACTGGTCTGCTATCGCTTCTATGCCACCTATGAATGGCACCAGTTATGGAGGAGTTACGCATGCAGGCTTTGCTACTGATGGAACAGACATTTACTTTGCAGGTGGCTATACTGCCAACTCATCAGGGGCAGGACAAATATTCGGCACTAAAGAGGTGTGGAAGTATTCAGTGTCTGAAAACCGTTACATCAGGTTACCTGATCTGCCCATTCCTATCTCTGCAGGGCAATTAGAATATCTAAACGGAAAGCTACATCACATAGCTGGCACAAATCAGGCGCGTACGCAAGATTTAGGTAACCATTATGTGTTGGACTTGGATAACTTAAATACAGGCTGGAAAACTCTGGCAGCGTTACCTAACCCTCGACAGCATGCCGGATCAGCCGTAGTTGAAGGAAAAATCTATTTTATTGGGGGGCAGACAGGGCACGACAGCCATCTTAGCACATCAAAAGAGGTCCATCGTTACGAACCAGCAACTGATAGCTGGACTAAGGTGGCTGATTTGCCTGTCCCTACCGGAACCAACGGCCGCGGCCACATCTCGTCTTCAGTCATTGTGATTGGTGAGCGGATACTTGTCCTGGGAGGAGAAACTGTGCACAACAGTGGGCGTACCAATTTAGTTTCGGAATACAGTCCTACCTCTAATTCTTGGAGAAACCTTACAGGATTACCTTCATCACGTTATTCTGGTGTTTCAGCTTTCCTGAACAGCACTATCTATTACACCAGTGGGAGTAACTCAAGTACTACTTTTAAAGGTGTGCCCGAACAGCTTACAAGTTCTCAGAAGGTAGAGAGTTTTACATTAATCAATGCGAGTACAAAGCAAGATATACTAACACTAACGGATGGTTCTACTCTAAACCTGGCTACTTTACCGACGACTAATCTGAACATCCGGGCTAATACCAGTCCGGCAACTGTGGGTAGTGTCGTCTTTACTTTAAGCGGAACAGAAAGTAAAAAGGTAACTGAGAACGTGGCTCCTTATGACTTGATGGGGGACAAAGGTGCTTGGACACCAGTTGCAGGTAGTTACACGCTGAAAGCAACCCCCTATTCCTCTTCCAATGGAGGCGGAACAGCAGGCAGTGCCTTAGAAATAAGTTTTTCCGTAGTCAACCAGAATACTACATCTTCAACTGTTCTCATCAACTCAGGAGGGTTCATGTATGTGGACGGGCAATCCAGAACCTGGGATGCAGATGCTTACTACTCGGGTGGCATAACCTCCTCCAAGTCTTTTGATGTGGCGGGCACTACTGATGATGAGATCTACCTGAAATACAGGTATGCTTCATCCGGGGCACCTTTCAATTATAACTTGCCGGTAGATGGAACCGGACCTTACACGGTGAAGCTGCATTTTGTAGAGCCGTTTTTCGGGGCTCCTGGTGGCAAAACAACAGGTTTGGCAGGTGCTCGCGTATTTCATGTGGATATAGAGGGGCAAAGGGTGGTCAGTAACTACGATATTTACTCCCAGGATGGTGCGGCGAAGGCTATAGTAAAGACTTTTCATGATGTGTCTGTAACTGACGGTATGTTGAATATTCTCTTTACCTCAGTGAAGGATAATGCCATTATTTCTGCTATTGAAGTTATTCATGAAACGTCAACTATGCTTATGAGCACAGTCCAGGATGAAAGGGACCAGAACCTAAAGCTGCAGGTTTATCCAAATCCTAGTACAGGCGACCGGGTACACCTGGCACTTGAGGGTTTCAAACAGCAGGAAAGGGTTAACATAGTCCTTTATGATATGGCTGGCCGAGCTATTCTAGCTACTGCGGTTAAAACGGATCAGCAGGGGGGGAGCAATACAGAGATGTCCATCAGCAGTAATTTAGCAAATGGCATGTATATTATTAAAGCACAAAGTGCCACCAGGGAGGTGCGTGCAAAGCTGCTTCTAAAGTAAATATATGAACCTAAGGAGCGTGGTAAGTAAAGGCTATGCTCCTTAGGCTTGTTCTAAAACCTAAACCATAAAACATATTGCTTCATATACAGCAAGTTAGCTTCTGAATTACATGCTGTATTAGAATAGCTACATCTTTTATGGACAAGGATGCGTACATCCGTCCTGTAGATAAAATATAAAATTTTATATATAAAAAACAATATTTACTATACCATACAAAGCTTTGGATCACAAATATTAGATAAAATTTCCTCCAATAGTTATTTACCTGATATTACTCTTGACTTAGAAGCCCTACTTCTCTTGTCGTTTTATGACCCTATGTCTCAGATAGCTATTCTACATTTCTGTTTATGACTCACTTATATTAAACAAGTAATTGTGAAAAAGAATTTATACCCCAGTTCTAGTTATAGACTGCTGGCGCTTTATGCATATCATGCGTTGCTGGCCGCTGTGCTAATCTGCGCTGTCTCGGTTTCAGTAGTGGCGCAGAACTTGCCAACATGGAACATGATTGCCACTAACCAGACACGGGTCTTACCTTCCCATAGCCCAGCATCTAGCGGCTCTGTTTTGGATAAGGTTAGTAGTAACCATTATCCGGGAATGGTCTTCGCAAAAGCAGATACCCGCTCAAGCTCATACGATAACCAGGATAACACTCGCGCCAGCTCTTATACACCGGGGTACGAGGTGTTTGACCTGATGGTAACGTCAAGAAAGCTACAGGAGCAATCATCTACAGAACTGGTGAGTAATGTAAATGCTGCTACCGGTAAAAGTTATACTTTGTCTCTTTTGGAGGTAGGAGTAAACCACTATACCGATCGCACTTTCCAGGTAACGAGCGTGCCTACTTCACTGAGCAGTGTCACTATGATTCGGACTGCTAATGACGACAAAACCAATAACAGTTCTTCGCTGCTCTCCTTTAATTTGAGTCAGGAGGCTACTGTGTACGTGGCCTATGATCCGCGCGCCACGGCACTGCCTACCTGGCTGAGCGGTTGGCAGAAGCTCTCTGACCGGGTGGGAGTCAACGACTCGAAGATCAGCTATATGAATCTCTACAGCAAGAGCTTTCCTGCCGGTACCGTTACACTCGGAGGGAACATGCAGAGCCCGGCGGCAGGGGCACAGAACAACTACTTTGTAATTGCAAAAGCAGTAGAGGCAGGAAAATATATTTTGTCTGTCTCCACCACAGGCAGCGGGTGGGTGAGTAAAAACCCAGATCAAACCAGCTACGCCTCGGGCACCAGCGTCAGCCTGACGGCGACGGCGGCCTCAGGCTATAAGTTCAGTGGCTGGAGCGGAGATGCCAGTGGCACGGCAAACCCGCTGTCGCTGACGATGGACAGCAACAAAAGTATTACCGCCAACTTTACCCAAACTGAATCATCAACAGGATTGGTGAGCAATGTCTCTGTTACCAGTGGCAGAAGTTATATTGTGGCAGATTTGGCAGTAGGAGTATATCACTACACCGATCGCACTTTCCAGGTAACGAGCGTGCCTACTTCACTGAGCAGTGTCACTATGATTCGGACTGCTAATGACGACAAAACCAATAACAGTTCTTCGCTGCTCTCCTTTAATTTGAGTCAGGAGGCTACTGTGTACGTGGCCTATGATCCGCGCGCCACGGCACTGCCTACCTGGCTGAGCGGTTGGCAGAAGCTCTCTGACCGGGTGGGAGTCAACGACTCGAAGATCAGCTATATGAATCTCTACAGCAAGAGCTTTCCTGCCGGTACCGTTACACTCGGAGGGAATATGCAGAGCCCGGCGGCAGGGGCACAGAACAACTACTTTGTAATTGCAAAAGGCTCTACCTCAACAACCAATCAGGCTCCGGTTGCCAACGCCGGTCCTGACAAGACTATAACACTACCTACAGACTATGTATCACTAGATGGCTCGGGGGCAGACGCTGATGGTACGATCAGCGGCTACAGTTGGAGGCAGGTTAATGGGCCGGGTGCAGCCACTTTCAGCAGCACAACAGTTGCTAAGCCTACGGTAAGTAAACTGTTGGCTGGAAATTATGTTTTTGGGCTGGTGGTGCGCGACGACCAGAATATTGCGAGCGCGGAAGACCAGGTGACGGTGACGGTGCAAAGTGCCACAACGAGCTCAGGCTGCCCCCCTTACAGCACCATCCCTTGCGACCAGTTGCAGGTCGCGCTTCCCTTTAACCTCAGTTTCGGCGGTCCTGTAGCGGGCACAGTGGCAGATAAAAATGGTGCGGGCACAGGCTTCACAATGGTGGATGCCTATTCAGGTGTGCGCAACTCCGGTGACGGAACCCCCTCCAACTCTAACTTGCCGGGCTATGAGGCCTCGAAACTAACAATTGCCTCTGGCAGGCTGCAGGTAGTCACCAACAAGGGCATTGCCTATATAAACAACAATAACCAGATCAACGCTCTGGGCGTGCGGGTGGATTCCCGCTCAATGCTTGCTTTAGAGGTGAAGCTGGTGAATCCATATTACGGTACCTCTTCGCAGCAGGGGGGGCTTTGGATGGGACTCAACGACAGAACGTTTGTAAAACTAGTGGTGGTAGGAAACAAGGTGGAACTGCGCCGGGAAATTAATGACGGCTCCTCCACCTCTGACCAGCGTACTACAAGTAGTATTTCCGGCATTAATAACGCTCTGGTGCGGCTGCGGCTGGAGGTGGATCCTGCAGCCAGCATGGTGTCAGGATTTTACTCGCTGAACGGAGGAACGGAGCAGAGCGTGGGTACGGCGTTGAGCATCTCTGGCATGGGACTCACCACCTCAACTGCCTATGCCGGAATATATGCCACCCACCGTAACGGCACCAGCCCCGTGACCTATACCTTTGACGACTTTGCCGTAGCTACGCTTATGCCTACAGATTCATTGAATCCGTATGTCACAGCGGTACGACCTGAAAATGGAGCGACAGGTGTTCACTTGGATCAGTCAGTATCTGTTGATTTAGCGTTTCCTAGTGGCGCCTCTTTGGATGGTTCTACCGTTAATCCAGGCACAGTAAAATTGTACAAAATAGCTAGTGGAACAAAAACGGAGGTAACTGGAACAGCCGTTAATTCAACCGCTGCCGGAGATGCCATTACCCTCACGGCCACATTGGCGCTTAGCACCAAGTATGAGTTTGTGATTTCTGATAAGGTGAAAGACTTGAATGGTCACGCAATGCTCCCTTTCACATCCAGCTTCACCACGACAAGTACTGCCGAAAAGTTACCGGCTGATTTAGAAGGAGTGTCTTTTACAGAGCAAATTCTGATTGACAGGAATTTTGGAAGTGATGGGTTTACCTCTCTGGCTATAGGACCGGACCGTCGACTGTATGCAACCACTTCCGGAGGAAAGATTGAGCGCTGGGATATAAGATCAGATGGAACACTTGCTAATCATTTCTCCATATCTCCGTTTGGTTCAAGCCGACGTCTGATTGTAGGTTTTCGTTTTGACCCGGCAGCAACTAAAAACGATCTGCTTGTCTGGGTAAGCCATTCTGCTCCTGAGTTTTTGGATGCCCCTGATTGGTCAAGTAAGGTTTCGAAAATAAACTTAAACAATCCTTCAAGCCCGCAGGTGGTAGATTATGTGATCAATCTGCCGCGTTCAATCAAGGACCACTCTGTCTTTTCCATAGATTTTGGTCCGGATGGCGCCATGTACTTTATGCAGGGTGGCAACTCGGCCATGGGGGCACCTGACCCATCCTGGGGAGACAGACCAGAAAGGCTTCTATCAGCAGCGGTATTGCGCCTGGATATAAAAATGGCAGAACAACAGACATTGCCTATAGATGCTAAAACAGAAGAAGGAGGCAACTATAATCCTTATGCGACCAACGCACCGTTAACGCTTTATGCTACGGGTTTAAGGAATGCTTATGATCTTGTTTGGCATACGAATGGCCAATTGTACGTGCCTACAAATGGCTCTGCTGCCGGTGGAAGTACACCAGCACTTAAATCTGGAACAGTCTGGTCAAACGGAAGCGTTTATACGGGCCCTGATATACCGGGTATGACAAATGTGCGGGCTACACAAAGTGATTACTTGTTCAGGGTAGTGAAAGGGGGGTACTATGGTCATCCAAATGTACTTCGTAACGAGTACATCATGAACGGAGGTAATCCTACATCTGGTGTGGATCCTGGCGAAGTAGTATGGACGGCCGACGAACAGGCGTACGGCTACCCGGTAGGTACCCCAACTGAGCCAAATTACCGGGGTTGGTCCTACGACTTTGGCTTGAATAAATCTCCAAATGGGGTAATTGAGTACAAAAGCAATGCGTTTGGAGGTAGGCTTACAGGTAAGCTCCTTGTTTGCCGCTTTAGTGGTGGTGATGACCTGATGCTGCTGGAGCCTGGAGGAACAAAGATGGATATTGTTCGCGCGATAGAAGGTAGCCTGATTCCGGGGCTGCGGCGCCCTTATTCAAACCCTCTTGATGTTATCGAAGATGTTTTAACGGGTAATCTGTATCTTTCTGAGTATTTTGATGGCAATGGAGATGGACAGCCCAGGATAACTTTACTCAGACCGAGCCAGCCCGCTATTGCGACACGCGTTAATGCCGGTGGCCCACAATATAAGGACAGCAAGTCATTAACTTGGGGAGCTGACACTTATGCGAAGGGAGGTACAAATGGTTCCAAGTCTTTTGATGTTCAGAATACGACAGACGATGAGCTGTACCTGAAGTACAGGTTTGCTTTATCCGGGGCTCCTTTCAGCTACAGCCTTCCTGTAAGTGGTTCAGGACCATATACTGTGAAGCTTCATTTCGTGGAGCCATATTATGGCGCGCCCGGTGGCAAGACAACCAGCTTGGCAGGTGCGCGGGTGTTTAATGTGGATGTAGAAGGGCAAAGAGTGCTCAGCAACTACGATATCTATTCGCAGGACGGCGCCGGAAAGGCTGTCGTGAAAACTTTCAACAATGTGACAGTGGTGGATGGCATGCTTGATGTAGTCCTCAGCTCTGTGAAAGACAACGCCATTATTTCGGCATTAGAAGTTGTAGAGGGAACAGTAGCAACAGCTGTGGGTATATTCCCGGATGTTGCGGAGGACGATTCAAAACTAAAGGTCTATCCTAACCCTAGTAATAAGGGCAAAGTATTTATTGAACTCAATGATGTAGGTGACTCTGAGCCAGTTAATATAACACTCCAGGATATGGCAGGTCGGGTACTACTATCAACTACAGTGGTGACGGACGAGCAAGGCGCTGCCAGTGCAACATTGGATTTTGACAAAACTATCCAACGTGGCCTTTACATCATCAAAGCCCAATCCTCATCGGCTGTTTGGTCCCAAAAATTAATTGTTGAATAGATGATTTCCATATAGGGCACCAAAGGCAGTACCGCTACAAAATATTTGATTGTAGTGGTACTGCCTTTGGTGCTTTTAGGAGTTATTACTGTTAAAAGAAAAAGCTACAGCCTATAAGCAAGTGCTGTCTACTATCTGTGCTAATGATTATGAATGAGTTTAAACCGTGCACTTGTCAGCTTCGCTAAAGTACTATGCTGGTTTAGCAATAGCTAGCTCTAAACTTGCAATGCACCGGGACTGGCCACTTGTTGGCGCTTTCTGAAGCAAAAGGCATTACTCAGTAGCCGGTATGGCTATAAAAAAGGGGTATCCAACTACAACTGATAAACAGAGTAGCACACCAGGCGCGGACATTACCGCAGGAACAGCAGGAAACTATACACCCAAACTATGTAGCCGGAGGCTTTCATTTAAGAAAGTAAAAAGTTACATTTATACATATTCTGTTCATAAACTCTATACTCCCTTAACATGAAAAAAGAACTGCTTCTTTACGGATGCACGCTAGTGTTTGCCTGCGGTATCCAGTCCTGTTCTTCATCTGCCACCAATCCAGAACCACCTGTGGCAGCAGAAACAGAAAGTGCCGACTCCTCCAGAATTCTTGTGTTTTCTAAAACAAGTGGCTACTACCACGAATCAATACCGGATGGTATTAGTGCGATTCAGAAGTTAGGAAATGAGCACAACATACAAGTAGACACAACAAAGAATGCAGCCTACTTTAATCCCGATTCGCTAAGTAACTATGATGCCGTTGTTTTTTTAAGCACCACGCAGGATGTGTTGAATGACCAGCAGCAGGAGGCTTTCACAAAATACATTCAGGGTGGCGGCGGCTACGCAGGCATACATGCAGCAGCCGACACAGAGTATGACTGGCCGTGGTACAATAGGCTGGTAGGCGCTTATTTCCTGAGCCACCCGAAGCAACAGAATGCTACGGTGAGGGTAAGCAATAAAAACCATCCATCTACAAGCCACTTGCCTGATGAGTGGGAAATTTTTGATGAACTCTACAACTATAAGGACATCAATCCGGATATTAACGTTCTGGCAACCTTAGATGAAACCACCTATGAAGGCGGCGAAAACGATGACAACCACCCGATTGTGTGGTACCACGAGTTTGATGGCGGCCGCGCTTTTTATACCGGCCTGGGCCATACAAAAGAAAGCTACACCAATCCTGTTTTTCTGCAGCACATATGGGGCGGAATAAACTATGCTATGGGGAAGGAATAAGACAAAGTTAAATCCTTGTACATCCTTACAAAAAAGGAGCACCACGAAAGCAGTGCTCCTTTTTTGTAAGGATCAGCTGTTTTGCTCCTGCAGCACATAGTTAAAATATGAAGCCCATGCGCACCGACAGGCGCTTATAGTTAATCTTGTCTTGTCTACTGCCGCCCCACCAGTTGGTATCTGTTTTAACTCTTTGTGTTTTATAGCCAAGGCCAAACGTGTAGGCCGTGCTGTTGCCTGTGTTCACCCTTATACCTGCAGAAGGGCTGAACATCCAGCCGCCATCCTTTTTCTGCTCATTGCTCTCATCACTTAGAAAAGTGGTGCCGTAGCCTACATCTATTCCATATACAGGACTTACTCTGCCTTTTAAAAGCTCCCCACGTATGCCCAGAGCCATGGGTGTGACCAGCACATTATCATAAAAGTCAAAGCCTACAGTGCCGCCTACTGCCAGTAATCTGTGAAAGCGGTAGCCGTTAAACAGCTGCACAGTGGGAGAGGCAAGGGAAGAGCTAAAGTTCGTATCGCCTGTTTTTCCGTAGAGAAAGCCAAACTCTACCATACCTATATAGCGTTTAGGAGCATCGGGTGAAGTAGTAGCCACAGCAAGAGCTATTTCCTGTGCTGTAGAGGGACCTGCTATCGACAGAAACAATAAGAGGGTGAGTAGTGATGACTGTTTTTTCATCTAAATATCCTTGCGCATAACTGGTATCTTGCTGAGCAGCTTTATCTGGTTGATGTCGCTGTAGTCGTACTGGTATAAGCCATTCTTACCAATCATCAGCAGCGAAGTGCCTAATGGGATTACATCAAAAGCATTTTGCCCTTTAAAATGCGCCTTCAGGTTCTTGTCAACTTTCAGGTGGTCTTTTATGTCGAACACTTTTAAGCCGTACTCCCCTTCGCACAGGAAAAGGGTAGACTGGTCAATCCCCAGTCCGTGCGGGTTCTGCATCGGGTATGTTTTTAAATGTTGTGGGCTGCGGGCATTGCTGATGTCGATTACCTCCAACTGATTGGTGAAGCCGGCGCAGGCGTTGCCAGAGCGCAGTGTCACCCAGGCAAGGTCGCCGTCTACCACTACCGGGTCACAGCTGTTGACGTGGGCGTAGGTGGAAAGGTGCACCGGGCTGGTTGGGTTGCTGTTATCGTAGATATGCATACCGGTGGTAGACCCTATAAAAAGCTTGTCGTCGTAGGGGAAGATAGTTTCGATGCCCCAGCCAAGGTTGATTTTCTGGCCTGCCTGTGGGTTAGTCTCATCGCTGATGTCAAAAAGCTGCATGTCGGACAAACTCACCGTGTATAGGTGGTTGCCTGAAATGGTGAACCTTGCCATAGAGCCACCTTGTCCTGCTGCGCTTCCCGGCATGGCTGTGGGGGAAGCATTTCCTGTAGTGAAAGAGCCCCTAACGTCATTAAACTCTAACAACCCGCCCCGCCATATAGAGCTGTTGCCGTTGCAGTCTGAGTCGTAGGCTTGTGTCACCTTTTTCTCCACAAACTCTGATATAAAAACGCTGGCTGTGTCGTTTACCAGCATGCCATGTGTCGGGAAAATATTCTCGATGCGGTTCACCAGCTTTACATCCAGCGGATTGCTGATGTCCATTGCGACCAAATCGATGTAGCTGTCGGCGTAGAGGGTGTTGCCCTTTACGGCCATATCAATGTTGCCTGGTATCTCCACAAAGTTGATGGTTTGTGGCGCAGCCGGATCTGAATTGTCTATGATGTGGATGCCTTCGTTCATCTCGTTGATGAATAAGTAACTTCCTTTTACGTAGATTTTGCCAGGCGCCTCCAGCACACGCGGACCATTGATTTTAAAAGCGCTTCTTAACTCTGCCCGCATCATATATACCGGTTCCTGTACGGTATAGGTAACGGTGGATTCGCAATCGTCGGAGCAGGAACCAAGCAGCATGGCCGGGAAGAAAAGGAGCAAAGCAAACACTTGCTGTAAAATGGGTAGAGCGTTCTTTTTCATACAGATTAGCTTTTGTTAGGAAACCATAAATTGGAGCAAGGCTGGCAAAGGTATGCTTGTCTTTTGTTGCCTTCTATTTTGGGGACCCATGCTATGGGCAAAAGGTTGTAAGATGTTATAAAAAAAGTAGAGGAGTTGTGCTGGGTTTTTATAAAAGGCTCATGATAAGAAAGTACAGTGGATGAAAAACAAGGGCAGCCGTTAAGAGCTGCCCTTGAAAAAAAGAATGGATGTCTAGCCTTGGCTTCTGCTTCGCCTTTCCGGTGCTTTAATGGTGAACTCCTGTGTTTTTGTAGTGCCATTGGATGTGATTACCTCTACCGTATAGGTACCTGGTTGCAGATAAATGATTTTATTTTCTGAAGGTTCTACCTTTACAGCATCTGCCTTCTCTTTCTTCGCGTTATTTAAAGCAGTTTCGTACGCCTGGGTGTTGGCTGCTGCTACAGATAAATCATAGGTCACGTAGTTCAAGCCGCGTTCGCTCTGGTCCTGCATTTGCTGCAGTACCTGCCCCTTGTCTGTCTTTATCCGGATAGTAGTGCTGCCAGCAGTGTTGGTGTAGAACGGAATCGTGAGTTCCGGCTCTGTCGGTTCGCTCCAGGCGCCCCACTTCTGGCCCCAGCGGTCGCTATAAGGCATTGGCTTCAGGGAGAACAAGTGTAGTGGCTGATTCATGAGTTCGGGGGTGAGCTGTTGCACATGGTCCACGTTTGCCTGGTAAATAGAACGGCCGTGGGTGCCGACTACGAGGTCATTCTCCCGCGGGTGCACGACTACGTCGTGCACTGCTACTGCAGGCATGCCCTTGCTCATGGCGGCGAAGGCTTTGCCTCTGTCCAGAGAGATATACAGGCCGTGGTCGGTGCCTACGTACAGCAGGTTCGGATTCTTCGGATCTTCTTTCACCACATTAATAGCCTCCTTCGGCAGGTTGGTGCCTATGCGCTCCCACTTCCTTCCGTTGTCTTCAGACACATATAAATAAGGAGTGAAGTCATCCCAACGGTAGCCATTGAGTGATGTGTACACGCGGTCCTGCTGGTGATTGGATGCCACTACCGTAGAAACCCACAGGTTCTGGGGCAACTTATCAGAAGTACGGGTCCAGGTATAACCACCATCTTTCGAAACCTGAATTACGCCATCATCAGAGCCGGTATAAAGCAGGCCGAAGCGTTTCGGCGATTCATCTATGGTTGTTAAAGTGCCGTAGCCAACATCTCCTCTTTTGCCGCCGTTGGTCAGGTCACCAGAGAGTGTTTCCATTTCTTCGCCACGCTTCAATGAGCGGTGGAATTTATTGGAGCCAAAGTACAGAATGTCTTGGTTGTGGCGGCTCAGGTGAATGGGAGCTTCCCAGTTAAAACGCAGCGGCGTTTCTCCCAGTTTGTGGCTTGGCTTGATAAAGACCCGCTCTCCTGTTTGTTTATTCAGACGGGTGTAGTTGCCGTACTGGGAACCCAGGTACACTATATTGTTATCGCGCCAATCCACCTGCACCATCATGCCATCGCCACCACCAATACGCTCATAGGGATAGTGGCCCCTGCTCGTCCATTCCGTGCTGTACTCGTAGTTGCTTGGTCCGTACCAGGTACCGTTGTCTTGTAAGCCGCCATACACGTTGTAAGGCTTGGCCATGTCCACGGCCACCGAATAAAACTGGCCAACAGCCGGCGCATTGGCATAATACCAGGTTTTACCGTCGTCATACGTAATGTTGATGCCTCCGTCGTTTCCATTTATAAGGTATCCTGGCTTATCCGGACTCACCCATAGCGCCTGGTGATCAGAATGTACATTATCACCTTCAATACTACGGAAGGTCTTGCCACCATCTTCAGATAAAAGCAGTGGTACCCCCAGAATATAAATCTTATTTGGATCGGTTGGAGCCACGCGCACCACGCCAAAGTAGTAGCCGTAACTGGAGTACATATCATTGATATAGTCGTCGTGGGTCTTCCTCCATGTTTTGCCGCCATCGTCGGTACGGTATACTTCAGCGCCTTTCACTTCAGAGACATAAGTTTCCACAGTAGGGTCGGTGAGGTATTGTGAAAGTGCGGCAGGCTTTAACTCACCACGCTGTACCTGCGCCTTCAGGCTCTTCGCTGTGTATTCGCGGGGAAAACGATTACTGTCCAGAAACTCGTTCAGGCTTTTGTCATCCAGTTTGAGGAAAGCTTCTGCTGACATGCCCTCAAACAGATCATTGTCCAGCATCTCGGGCTCATCAGCATCTTTCACTAGCGGGCGGCGGTCATAATTATCGACCAGTGCATACATGATGTTGGGGTTGCCAGGAAACAGGCTCAGCCCTATACGGCCCACGTTGTCAGAATCCGGAAAGCCGGTTTGCGCTGTGCTGATATCTGCCCAGGTGTTGCCCCCATCTATGGATTTGAAAATGCCGGAGGTTTTGCCACCCTCCACAAAGTTCCAGGCGCGGCGCTCGCGGTGCCACATGGCTGCATATACGTTATTAGGATTCTGCGGGTCTACCTGCAGGTCAATGGCGCCGGTCTTATCGTCGAGGTACAGTGTTTTCTTCCAGGTTTTGCCTCCGTCGGTGGTTTTAAAAATGCCGCGCTCTTCGTTAGGAGAGTAAAGGTGTCCTACGGCCGCTACCCAAAGTGTGTTCGGGTCGTTCGGGTGCACGATGATTTTGCCGATGTGGTGCGTGTCGTCAAGTCCCATGTGCTGCCAGGACTTGCCGCCGTCGGTGCTCTTATATACACCCACACCGGAGTAGGAGGAGCGGCTGGAGTTACTCTCGCCAGTACCTATCCAGATAGTCTCGTTGTTGTCCCAGTCAATGGCAATGTCCCCGATGGTCATTACCGCCTGCTCATCAAAAAGTGGTTCAAAGGAGAGGCCGTTGTTGGTGGTTTTCCAGAGGCCTCCCGAGGCAAACGCCGCATAAAAGGTAGTCGGGTCGGTAGGCGATACTTCAATATCAGTAATGCGGCCGCTCATAATAGAAGGACCTGCGTTTCGGAGCTCGAGGTTACTTACAGGCGAGGCCTGTTCCAGTTGCTGTCTTTTCTCATAAGCCTGCAGCCTTTCCTTCGCAGATGTGGCTGTTGGCTGTTTCGTTTTCTTCTGGGCCTGCACAGTACCACCAAGGGCTATCAGTAGCGCCACCGAAAGTATACGCTTTTGCATTGTATAAAATTAGAGTAGGTAAAGTAAGATTCGTTTGAGTTTCTAAAGCTAAGTATTTGCGGGGGATTTCGGAAGGAAATGCACCGCAGGTGCAGTGCACCGAACTTACAGGGGCCAATGCCGAGCAGGAGGATTACTGGTTGCTGCTACAACTCACGGCTATATAAAGTGCATCATGGGTTCGGTTGCTTCAGCTTCCGGATTTTTTTAGGGTAAAACCATAGCGTAAAGCCGGTAAAGGTAAGCACCAGCAAACCCAACCCAAGCACGTTCATGGTTATGAGCTTAAAAAAGTCGCTGATGATGGAGCCATCGTGGATTTTCTCTATCCAGTCAGAATGCCGTTGTGCCACTGACAGCACCTTGCCGTTACTGCCATCCAACTGTACCTCCCAGGAGCCTTCCAAGAAAAGCACTTTCACTATGCCCTTCTCCGGCCGCGCCTCAATCCGGTCGATGGGGTTGGTGCTGATGCCTTGTGCAGAGTCGAGGGCAGCGGTGGCAATAGTGGCCATATTCGACAAAGAAATCCACTGTTTGAGGTCGGGAGTAGCGCCTTTTTGAGTAGGCGGCTGCAGCAGGTGTACATCCTTTTTCCAGCCAAGCAGGATGCCGGTTACGCTGCTGATCAGGACCAGCACCGCCAGCACCAGCCCGAGGTAGCGGTGATACACGCGGTAATCGCGCAGGGTACCTGTCAGGTGGCTAATCTTCTCTTTTGCTGATGTAGTAATACTCACGCTTCCTTCTTCTGATATTGTAATGCTTTTCCTGTGGTTCAGGCATTCAATATCTTACAATAGCCCCATAATTCCAATTGTGACGGTGCAGCGGAAGATAATTACTGTTTAAACACTAGCTATGAACGTCTAGGTGTGCTGCTTGCAACCTTTCGGCCTGTAGGTAATAAACTTATTGCATATTTAGCTCATCCAGAATCATCTGAAGTTCCTTTACTCTGTTTTCTGTTAACTCTCTCGCACAATTAGAAACCATCAGCGGCATAATCGAGCCTCCAGCGTAGAAATGCTCATACAATTTACAGTGATTGTCTCTTACCACCAGCCAGCTTTTCTGAGCCTTCACCAGAAGTGTCTTCTGTTCAGGAGTAAGCTGCGCCATTACTTCCTTATAAATTTGGTTTAGCTTTTGGTCAGTTTCTTGAAAGGCTTTGGAGGCGCAAGCGTACATCTCAGCCTGTGTCTGTGGATTGTCACAGTTCAATTTCTGACCACCTTGCGCTGTGGCGCAGAAGGTGAATATGAAGTTAAAGAGTGCCAGTAATAGCAGCTTTACCATTTGTGTGGTGCTTGGGGTATTGGCCATGAATTATGGCTGAAGAATTAAATAAAAGGGACTTGTTTAATTGGAAATAACACTACTCCAATGAAACAAGACCCTTATCTGATAATGTAAAATATTGCTTTGGTTTTAATTCACAAAAGAAGTAGGGGAGGTTGCTGCCTTTTCCTCTTTCTTCTCTACGCTGATAAAGTCAACGTTCTTCTCCTGTATCATCTTGTTCAGCGCTGGTATTTCCTGCTCCTTCACCTGCTTCAGCTGGTTCAGTTGCTCGTCTATCTGGGCGGTTATCTCTTTTTTGAAAGCATACGCCTGGTCGGTTGGCCGAAAATCGCCGGAGCTGACCTGGCCTACCAGGTTTGCCAGCTTGTTGTTTAAGCGGATAGGAAAGTTGAGTGGGTCCTGTCCACTGCGGTTCTTTGTCTGGTACAGGGTTTCCTCAATCTTCGTCATCTTCTTCTCAACGGCATCTGCTGATTCTATGATGCCTTTGTAAGCATCGTTGCCTTTAAGGTTGACGGTGAGCGTTTTAATTTGGCCACGCATGGTGCGGATGTCTTTGATGGCATCGTGTGTTTCCGTGAGTTTGTTGCGTACATCCATCAAAAAATCGAACTGCGCCTGCAGGTCTTCTGGCGTTGCTTTGGTGCGTGGGTCCTGCAGGATGGTAAAGTCCTTTTCCTGGCTCTCTTTATTCACTGTTAGCTTCACCGTATAGTTTCCGGGTGTGGCCTTTGGGCCTTGTGTACCCCCGCCCCAGAGAATCAGGTTGTCAAACTTGCTGGCCTCCGGGTAGCGCATGTCCCACACAAAGCGGTTCAGGCCCTCTTTCACTTCAAGCTTGTCATCTTTCTCTTTGGCATTGCTGGCATAGCTGCGAATAAGCTTATCATTTTGATCCATTATTTCCAATTGCACAACCGTTGCTGTATCGGGTTTGTGGGGCAGGTAATAATGCACCATCACACCGCCAGGGTGGTTTTGTCCGGCTGCTTTAGAGGATCCTCTGCTGCCGCCATCAATCTTATAGGTATCCAGTGGCTTGTACAGTTGCAATCTTAAATTCGCTGCGCTGGCCTCTAACTGATGTAGCGGCGTAATATCATCAATCAGCCAGAAGCCGCGACCTTGTGTGGCGGCAATCAGGTTGTCGTTCTTAATGGTGAGATCGGTGATAGATACAAGCGGCAGGTTTTGCTGGAAAGGCTGCCAGTTCTGTCCGTCGTCAAAGGAAACATACATGCCGTACTCCGTGCCAGCATACAGGAGGCCTGGTCGCTTCTGGTCGGCGCGTACTACGCGGGTAAAGTGGTTTTTCGGGATGCCGTTCGTGATCTTCGTCCAGTTCTTGCCGTAGTCTGTTACCTTGTACAGGTAGGGACTGAAATCGCCGGACTTATACATGGTAGCGGCGATATAAGCGGCTCCCTTCTGCGTCGGATGCGGATCAATGCTGTTAACCATAATCCACTCCGGCATGCTCTTCGGCGTTACGTTTGTCCAGTTTTTGCCACTATCGCGGGTAATATGGATCAGCCCGTCATCCGACCCTGTCCAGATGACACCCGGCTCCAAAGCAGACTCATTGATGGCGAAGATGGTACCATAGTATTCCACGCTGGTGTTATCCTTTGTTATCGGACCACCAGAAGGACCAAGCTTTGTAGAGTCGTTGCGCGTCAGGTCCGGGCTGATAGTCTCCCAGGTCTGCCCCTCGTTATAAGTGACGTGCACGTGGTTGGAGGCAGTGTATAACTTGTTAGCATCGTTCGGAGAGAACAGGATCGGGAAGTTCCACTGGAACCTATACTTCATTCCCTCTGCACCGTGGCCCATCGGGTTGTCCGGCCATACGTTTACCACGCGGCTCTGGCCGTTGCTGTGATCAAGACGCTCTAAAAAGCCGCCATAGTTACCGCCATACACCACTTCCGGGTTCGTTGGATTTACAGCGATATGTGCACTTTCAGATCCTGCTGTTGTCTCCCAGTTGTCTTCGGTAATGGCATATCCGGAAGAGCGGTGATCGATACGGATGGCGGAGTTGTCCTGCTGCGCACCATAAATGCGGTACGGGAAATGATTGTCTGTCACCACACGATAAAACTGGCCAGTCGGCTGGTTGTCCATAGTGCTCCAGTTCATACCACCGTCAGCCGACACCTGTGCACCGCCGTCGTTGGCAATGATCATCCGTGAAGGATTTGCCGGGTCTATCCAGAGGTCGTGGTTGTCGCTGTGCTGGGCGTAGGCGCTCTCAAATGTTTTGCCGCCGTCTTTGCTTCTGTGATAGGCTACATTCAGCACATACACAACATCCTCGTCTTTCGGGTCGGCATACACGCGGGTGTAGTACCAAGCGCGCTGGCGCAGGTTACGGTCGTCATTTACTTTTTTCCAGGTCAGGCCGCTATCGTCGGAGCGGAAAAGGCCACCCTCTTCTGCTTCCACCATGGCATACACGCGTTCCGGGTTTGCCGGCGATACTGCGACACCTATGATGCCGAGCGTTCCTTTAGGCAAACCTTCGTTACCGGAAATTTCCTTCCACGTTTCTCCTTCGTCGGTGCTTTTCCAGATGCCGGAACCGGAGCCGCCAGACAGCAGGCTATGCGGTGTGCGGCGAATATTCCAGGTGGTAGCATATAGGTTGCGCGGGTTCGACGGGTCGATGATCAGGTCAACGGCACCCGCATCTTTGTTTGCAAAAAGTATTTTCTTCCACGTCTTTCCACCGTCTGTGCTCTTAAACACACCCCGTTCCTCGTTCGACTTATATAAATCGCCCATGGCAGCCACATATACTATATCCGGATTGTTTGGGTGAATGCGGATGCGGCCGATATGTTTGGTGTCTCTCAGCCCTGTATGCTGCCATGTTTTACCTGCATCCACCGATTTCCAGACGCCAAAGCCCGACGATACGTTACCGCGCACTGTTTTCTCGCCTTCGCCGACATAAATCACGTTTGGATCGGCCTCACTCACGGCCACTGCCCCAATAGAACCCCCGAAGAAGCCATCCGAAATATTGTCCCAGGTAGCACCACCGTCGGTTGTGCGCCACACGCCGCCGCCCACCGAGCCGAAGTAATAGAGGTTTGGTTTGCCAGGCACACCGGTTGCCGTGGCAGAGCGTCCGCCTTTATAAGGACCGATAGAGCGCCAGGTAAGGCCGTTATATAGTTCCGGTTCAACAGTAGCGGTGGTTGCTTTTTTGTTTTTAAACTTCTGCCGCTGAGCCTCTGCCGGCTGACCGGCCAAGAGCAAGGCCAGGGTGCCCGCCAGCAGCAGCCGTGGTTTAAGTGCAGCGCGTATTGCTGTTCGCATGTTTTAATTTTAAGGTAAAAGAGGTTCGTGTTCGGTTGATTCGTCTCTGCTGATTTTGTTTCAATCTACAGATTTAGACAAAGTTTGCATGAAATGCAAGAACAGGAATAGGAGAGGGATGGTTCGCTGTGCCAATAGGGGCTGTGATTTAGGGTTTATAACTTTTGTACGTAAAAAGCGGGTTTGTCTAAGCTGCCGTGGTTACTGTTCATCCAGCGGCATCAAGCCTACAGTTCTATTGTACAAGTCTTAGCTCTCAAGGCCGAGAGGCCTCGTCTTTGGGTATCGCACTGGGAGTTTTTTGCGCCGGGGCGCTGCCGCGCGAGCGGCACCAAAAATCTCCAAAGGCGCTCAACCCAAAGACTGGAAACAGAATCACTCCGTGCAGGCTGATGAATTTAGTTTTATGTAATGAGCATTGTGTATATGGGTATAATCGCCATCCTTACTTGGTGCACAAGCGGAGGGACAGGTCGCAACCTGCCCCTGCGAAGTATGAAGTGTCATTGTTCTTAGAATCTGAACATGGAGTTACTGCCGCCAACTTTACCTCCGAAGTTGCGGATGTTGTAGGTAAAGGTCAGCAGGCCGTAGCGGTTCAGCACCACGGTTTGCGTGTCTTCGATGATGTTTTCGCGAATACTTCGGTAGGCGCTCAGGTTCTGGTCCAGCGCATCATATACAGACAATTTAAGCTGTGCCCGATCGTCTTTCATAAACAGGAAAGTAACACCACCATTTAGCCTGGTGTAGTGGTTCCGGAGGCCGGGTGCCATATTAGAGTTGTACCAGTAGTCTAACGTTGCCTCCCACACCAGCTTTTTCGGCATTCGTAGTATGATTTCGGATTTGGAGGACCTGGTGTTAAATTTCAGGTTCCGGAAAGCATTGTCTTCATAGGAACTACGCTGGTGGCGCAGTGTGAAGGTCTGGTTAAACTCAATTTTATCATCCAGGTTCATCCTCCCCTCCAGCGTAGGATTCAGGCTCCAGGTCTGGCTGAAACTGCTGATGTCGTTGAACAGAACCAGCGTTCTTGTATAGGATGCCCAGATGAAGCCTCCAAAGGAATACTGCCGGTTGTTATCGTGCTTCAGGTCTTTCATTAAACGGGCGCTGCTGTTTAGCTGCCAGTTGCCGTCTGTGTTCACTGGCCGCGACGTCTGCACGCCAAAAGCATCAATGGTGCGCTGCCGGGTAACCGCATCGTTGCTGATGCTGCCATGCATATAAAAGCTATAGTTGATCGAGCGTTTCGTGTCGAATTTAAAGAAATTAACATTGATGGAGTTTGATACAGAAGGCTTTAACTCCGGGTTTCCATAGTTGATGAACAGCGGGTTGGTGTTGTCAACTACCGGCTGCAGGTCAGTTGCATTGGGCTCCCGCAGGTCCACACTGTAGTTGATGCGCAAGGCTTTCCAGTGAATGTTCAGCGTCGGAAACACATAAAAAAAGTCCTGGTGGATGGTGGGGCTCTTTTGAAAAGTGTTGGTAATGTTCAGGGAGGTAAAACGGACCGCCGGCTGCACTGTAACTTCTTTTATCTTCCATTTTATACCGCTTGTGAGGTAGTTTCGCCAGCCTGTACGGTTTAGCTCGTTGGAAAGCCCCGGTACCAACAGCGTATAGTCGGCAGTTTCCGGATCAGCATCGTAGGTGTCGAGGGCATTTTTATCATTAAAATATTCTGAGTTGATGCGGAAGACAGCGCTTATGTTCTCTGAAATAGGCTCGTTATAGGCCGCAGAATTATTTATTTTGGTGCTGTATGTATCGTTGTCGCGGAGTTGGTCCAGGCGCGTTATACCCGGCTCAGGTCTGTAGAAGATGTTTTCGGCATTGTTTACCTGGTCCTGCAGAATGGTGCTGTGCTCGTAATAGCCATAGTAAGTGAGGTTCCTGCCTTTTTTTTGGAAGTTCCGGCTCAGCGACGCCTCATTGCTTAGCTTCAGCGTGTTGTTGTTGTACAACTGGCTGTTGTTGCTGGCGTTCAGAAGCTCCGGGTAATTCTCGTACGTGTTTGTGAAGGCAATCTGGTTAGACCTCGCCTCAGTGATCGTTACATTAGGTGTCAGGCTCAGATCTGTTAGAGAGTCTATCTTCCAGTTCAGCTTACCGCCTATCCTGTGGCTGTTGCTTTTGCTGAACTGGTCCCGCAGCCTGCGGGATGTAATGGTATCCTGCTCCACTAATTGGGAGGAATTCATAACTTGATTTAAATCTGAGTTGATGCCACCGTAAAAGTACTGGAGGTTCATGATAATGCCGTTGTTGAACACCGTGTTAAAATTGGCCCCGCCCCCCGACGATTGCTGGATGCCCTCTTCGGTTCCTCCGAATGAAATCCCGTTCAGGGCAAAGCCGCCGTCGCTCCGGATCATCACAGAGTTAAACCCGCTTCTGCCAAAGCCTCCAATACGGGAAATATCCTCAAAGCCAAATCCCGGGCGGTTTAGGTTGTTAGAATAACCCAGTACGCTTACCTGCATCGTGTCCCGGAACACGTTCAGAATACCACCTCCTTCATAGCGCTCGTCTGTTCCGGCACCGCCATACACTTTCCCGAACATGCCTTTTTTCACACCTTTCTTAAACTTCAGGTTGATGACCTGCGGAATGTCCATTTCGGGCATATCCGGGTCCCGGCGCAGGGCCTCCGGGTCGTTCATCACCTGCACTTTCTCGATCACGTTTGCCGGCAGGTTCCGGCTCGCAATTTTCGGGTCGCTTCCAAAGAACTCTTTTCCGTCTACCAGTATCTTGCTAACAGCTTTTCCGTTTACCATAATATTGCCGGAGCCATCCACGCTTACACCCGGGAGCTTCTTCAGCAAATCCTCTACCAGTGCAGTAGGCAGTGTTTTAAAGGAAGCGGCATTAAACTCCACCGTGTCATTGCGAACAAGGATAGGCGGTGTTTCAGCCACAATCAGTACCTCGCTCAGCAGGGTGCTGGAAGCGGCCATCTTTATTTCTCCAAGATTTAGAGCCGGTTGCGCTGCCGTCAATGTAAACTCATGCTTGTGTACCCCATATCCCATCATCGTGATAATTACCCGCAGGCGGCGCTCCAGGGGCAGGCCCGGAATCTTAAACAGGCCGTTGTCATCACTCATTCTGAAAGTGAGCAACGTGGTGTCCTGCGCATTGTAAACCGAAACTGTGGCATAAGGTAAAGCCTCTTTGCTTGACTCATCCACTACCTTGGCTCCCAACTCACCTTTTGAGCTTTGAGCATGTGTTAGTATAGGAAAGGAGGCTGTTAACAGGAACAGAAGGACAGGTAGGAGCTGTTTCATAGTGGTTTGTTTTCACAGTGCTGGAGGACTTGAATATAGTTTTAGATTAATTATTTAATAATACTGAAAAATATGGATTTATCTGCTACAATGTTGGCACTATAACTTTTATTTAACGTTCAGCCTTTTAAGGGTAAATAGTTGATATAGTTGCTGGAATTACAAAGCAAGTAGCTTTACTACAACTCATGCTGCAGTGCGGGAAGTAGTGCATAGACGTGCTTCCTGCGCACTTTGTATGAATGGTAGACAATAAAAAAGCCCGACCCTTTATAGGGCAGGCTTTCAAAAAATATGTATTGTATATATTTAAGTGCTTAGGCTATACTTTAACCGGCTTAGTTACTTATTGCTTTGCGCTTCTGCCTTCGGTTTAGACTCTGTCTTTGGCTTTGGCTTGCGCCTGGCGGGGCTTCTTGGCTTGTCTTTGCGTTTTACATACACTGCTGATGGGCCTTTATCATCCTCTTTCCGGATGGTGAACAGGTCTTTCTGTGCCTTAATGAGCTGCAGCAATTGTCCGTAGCCAAAGGTACGCGGGTCAAAGCTGGGGTCTAGTTGACGCAGGTTCACACCCATTACGCCCAGGTGCGCCCATCCGTCCTCATCCTCCGACATCACAAAAGCCTCCTTCAAAAGCGGAACCGGGTTAGGTGCACTTTTGCTGGAGTTGCTGTCAGGCTCTTTTGTGGCTGCGGCGATTTTTTTCTCATCAATATCATCCGTCAGGTTCTCTGTAAAAATAAACACATTACAGGCATTCACGAAAGGCTTCGGTGTTTTGCGCTGGCCAATGCCCATCACAAAGATGCCCGCCTCGCGTATGCGCGTAGCCAGTCGGGTATAGTCGCTGTCGGAAGAGATGATACAAAAACCGTTTACATATTCACTGTGCAGCAGGTCCATGGCATCAATGATGAGAGCACTGTCAGTAGCATTTTTGCCTATTGTATAGCGGAACTGTTGTATGGGTTGTATGGCATGGTTGTTCAGGCAGTCTTTCCAGCCGTTCATTTGCGGGGTGGTCCAGTCGCCGTAGATGCGCCGGATGGTAGTGGCACCGTATTTACCGGCTTCGGCCATTAGTTTTACGATCAGGCTTGGCTGCGCATTGTCGCCATCTATAAGCATGGCCATGCGCGAAGGTTTTTTTTCTCGTACTGAGTTTTTCATGTGTTAAGGGTTGCGTAGGGGTGCAGGAGAGCACCTTTTCTGTTTTTGTGGTTTTCTAATATCGTTATACTGCTATTGTTGATAGAGGTTGTTGTTACGAAAGTCTGCCAGTAGTATAATCAAAACATTTATATTTGTTTGTGCACTGTGGCAGCAACTGAATCTGTTCATTTTCATCGGCCTCTATTACTGCTTTAGGCATAGTACGAAAAATAAGAGTATAGACAAAGGATAACATGATAAAGTTGAAAGCAACAATATTTGCTATGGGAGTATCTTTAGTGGCCGCGCTGGGTACGGCAAAGGCGCAGGTATTTAAGGCAGAGGAGCCGTTGGCACACACGTATTCCATCGTAGCCCGCGACCCAGGTACAGGTGAAATGGCCGTGGGCGTACAAAGCCATTGGTTTTCGGTGGGCACTGCGGTGCCTTGGGTAGAGGCTGGCGTTGGCGTGGTGGCTACGCAATCGTTCACAAATAAATCCTTTGGACTGCGCGGCCTGGCGCTTTTGAAGGAGGGGAAAACACCCGAAGAAGCACTGGCCATACTGTTGGCTGACGATGAAGCCCGGGAGGTGCGCCAAGTGGCGATTCTGGATGCCCAGGGCCGTGTGGCCACCCACACCGGGAAACAGTGTATCCGCTATGCCGGGCACATTACAGGCAAAAACTTCTCGGTGCAGGCCAACATGATGCTGACGGACAAGGTATGGCCTGCCATGGCGAAAGCTTTTGAGCGAAGCGAAGGGCAGCCGCTGGCAGAGCGTGTGTTGCTGGCCATGCAGGCAGCAGAGCGGGAAGGCGGTGACATCCGGGGCAGGCAGTCAGCCGCGCTGGTGGTAGTGAAGGGGCAGAAGAACGACCAACCCTGGAACGACCGCACCATTGACCTGCGCGTGGACGACCACGAGCAGCCATTGGACGAGTTGGCCCGCCTCCTGAAGGTATACCGCGCTTACGAGCACATGAACGCAGGCGATTTGGCAATTGAGAAGGGGCAGATGCAGGAGGCCATGCAGGAGTATGGCAAAGCAGAAACGATGTTCCCGAACAACCTCGAGATGAAGTACTGGCACGCCATTGGGCTGGCCAACAGCGGCCAGGTGGAAGAAGCAGCTAAACTGCTGCGTGAGGTGTATAAAAAAGACGATAACTGGCGCGAACTCACCAGCCGTTTACCTGAAGTAGGTTTGCTGACGGTGAGCAAGCAGAACATGGAAAAGCTGATGCGGATTAAATAAAAAGCCCGGAATTAACCTTTACAAGCAAAAGCGGCGGAAACTAATTCTGTCGCTTTTGCTTTTACTATACAGCCGAGTTTTGTTGGCTAAAACCATCTCTGTTCCTGTCATTCATTTAAAATTAGTAACTTATAGCCGCTAAAACACACGGCAATCAGAATTTAAATTCACACTTATTCCAATAATGCTAACTAATAAGAACCTACGCAGCCTGATGCTGGCTGCTGCCACGGCGCTTACTCTGCCAGCCATGGCACAACAAAATTACGCTTCCGATTCAGCCACTATCAAAAAGATCTATAACGAAGCCCTTTCCAGCACAGAAAGCTATGAGAACCTGCGCTACCTCACTAAGAAGATTGGCGCGCGCCTAAGTGGCTCGCCACAGGCAGCGGCAGCGGTGGAGTGGAGCCGACAGGTAATGGAGGAAATGAATCTGGACACGGTGTACCTGCAGGAGGTGATGGTGCCGCATTGGGTGCGTGGTGATAAAGAAATTGGGCGGGTCTATAACTCCAAACTAATTGGCTCAGCAGATATGAACATTGCGGCACTGGGTGCCTCGGTGGGCACTGGCAAACAGGGTATAAGTGCCGAGGTAGTAGAGGTCCAGAACTTTGAAGAACTGGAGAAACTGGGCAAGAAGAAGGTGAAAGGTAAGATTGTGTTCTTCAACCGCCCCTTCGATAACACGCATGTGCACACCATGGCTGCTTATAGTGGTGCTGTAGACCAACGCGGCGGTGGCCCGGTGGCAGCAGCTAAACTGGGTGCCGTGGGGGTGTTGGTGCGCTCTATGGCAAACGAAATTCAGGATGTGCCTCACACCGGCAATACCCGCTATGAGGAGGGCGTGCAGCAGATTCCTGCAGCCGCTATCAGCACAAGAGACGCAGAGCAGCTAAGCAGCCTGTTAAAGGATGACCCGAGCCTAAAGTTCTACATGCGCATGACTTCTGAAATGCTGCCAGACGTGTTATCTTACAATGTGATAGGAGAGCTGAAGGGCACCGAGAAGCCTGATGAGATTATTGTAGTAGGTGGTCACTTGGATTCATGGGATTTAGGGGAAGGGGCACACGATGACGGTACGGGTTGTATGCAGTCGATTGAGGTGCTGCGCCTGTTCAATGAATTAGGCATTAAGCCGAAGCGTACGGTGCGTGCGGTGCTGTTCATGAACGAGGAAAACGGGTTGCGCGGCGGGCGTAAGTATGCTGAAGTAGCGAAGGCAAAAGGAGAGAAGCACATTGCCGCTATTGAGTCGGATGCAGGTGGCTTTACACCACGTGGTTTTGGTATTGATGGCACAGATGCGCAGTATTCCAAAGCGCTTAGCTGGAAGGCACTGCTGGCTCCTTACGGCCTACACGACCTGACACGTGGCGGCGGCGGTGCCGATATTGGCCCGCTAAAAGGACAGGGGAGCGTGGCCCTAATCGGTTTCCGCCCCGATTCACAGCGCTATTTCGACTACCACCACACCGAAATCGACACTTTTGAGCAGGTGAACCGCCGCGAGATGCAATTGGGTGCTGCTTCTATGGCATCGCTGGCTTACCTGATTTCACAGTATGGGTTGTAATTAATTAAAAGTGCGGCGATGTGATTTTGCTGCAGCTTTAGCATAAAATTAAAAAGCGCCAGCTTTGCAATTTTGCAGGGCTGGCGCTTTTTAATTTATGCAAAGCCAAAATTTCTGGCATTAGACGCTCGCAGGAGCTGCGCACGCTGCAAGGTCTTTTGAGCTATGGCAGCAGGAGAGAGCTGTCGCCGTAGCTCAGGAAGCGGTAGTCGTTTTGCAGGGCGTACTGGTATACCTTGCGCCAATCTTCTCCGATGAGAGCAGAAACTAATAGCAGCAGGGTACTTTCAGGCTGGTGGAAATTGGTGACTAGGCCACTGCATACCCGGAAAGTATAACCGGGTGCGATGATAATTTGCGTGCTGGCGTGCAGGTAGTTGGTGCCCTGTCGCTCCATATAAGCCAGTAATGCCGCTAATGCATCAGTCGGAGCAGGAGGTTCTTCTGTTTCATACGGCTGCCACTGGCTCACGTGCAGTTCCAGCAATGGCAGCGCCGGTTGTTGCAGCACCTTTACGCCCAACCAGTACAGGCTTTCTAATGAGCGCATACTGGTAGTTCCCACTGGTATGATGGGGTTGCCCAATTGCTTTAGCAAGCGCTGTAGCAAGGGCTTTGTGAGATATAGCTGCTCGGCATGCATCTCATGCTCCTCCATTACATCGGCTTTCACGGGTCTGAAGGTGCCAGCGCCCACGTGCAGCGTCAGGTAAGCAGTGGTTATACCTTGCTCCTGCAGGTTTACCATCACACGGTCTGTAAAGTGCAAGCCAGCTGTAGGAGCGGCTACGGCTCCCTGTTGGTTAGCGTAGATGGTCTGGTAACGGGTATGGTCTTCAGGGGTGAGATCGCGGTTGAGGTAGGGGGGCAGCGGCAGTTTGCCGCAACGCTCCAGCACCTCGGCAAAGGGCAGATCCGCCGGTTCCCACGTGAAACGTATCAGGAAATGCCCTTCCTGCTGTGCCTCGCGCTCCGCCTGCAGCATACCGCCTTCAAAGCGAAGACTTATTTTTCCGCTCTTCCAGCGCTTGTTGTTGCCCACGAGGCATTTCCAGATGCAGTTACCGGTTTGCTGCATGGCCAGCTGCACTTCGCGGTAAGGGGCCACTGGCTCAAGGCAGAAAATCTCCACTGCACCGCCAGTATCTTTCTGAAACAGCAGGCGCGCCTGCACTACTTTAGTATCGTTAAAAACTAGCAGCGTATTTGGTGGCAGCAATTGAGGTAGCTCAGTAAAGTTATGATCTGTCATCTGGCCCTGCCGGTAAAGCAGCAGCTTGGACTGGTCGCGTTCTGATAGCGGAAACTTTGCAATGCGCTCCTCCGGCAGCTCGTACACAAAATTCTTTATCGCCAGCTTCTTCGGGTCAATCATGTTAAACGTGTTGTTAATGCTGCAAAGGTAATGCTTGTTTTAATAACCGGCCTTACGCAAGGTGTATACGTTAGTGGGAAAGTGCTCCTTCAAGAGCAGATTTACGTTTTCAAAGTTCAAAGTCCCAGCGGGACGACCTGTTGATAGTAAATGTATCCACAAGCACCCAAGCTCCAGCGGAGCGGCCTGTTCACAGTATATTAACAGGCCGCTCCGCTGGAGCTTGGGTGACTTTGTGTTTAAATCTATCAACAGATCGTCCCGCTGGGACTGTTTGTATAGCATTATTCAATATAAAGATCCTGTAAGATGGGATTGAAGTTGTTCTTTTAGCTTTTCAATGTACTTCACAAAGCACTTACCATACCCACTGCGGGCAAATGGTTTTCTGCGGGTTGTTTAACTTGATTCCTATAACTACTTCATGGCTGTTTGCGCTCACCCTGTTCAGGTCAGAAGTGGTGAGGTCATAGGAATAACTCACATCCAGCATGTGGTTGATGAATACACCAGCCATACCGGCAACTGCATCGCGCTGTCGGTAAGAAGCACCTACCCAAAAGCGCCGGCCATAAGCTGCCTTCGCATTTACATCTACCATATACAAGCCGTTTTCTGCTACCTTCACCATAACCGAAGGTGTAAAAGCAATGTTATTCGTGATTGGGAGCCTGATACCGCCGGTAGCATAATAATGATTCTGAAGTGCGGCCTGCGGTCCGTTGTTGTTGCTTTTCGTTTCGCTGCTGAGTACCTGCATACTCGACAATCCAACATAAAAGTTTGAGCTGTAAAGCCACAGGCCCACTCCCAGGTCAAACTTATTCATGTTGGGCATATCTCCTGCCACAAAAGGGTCCTCTGATACCTGCATGTTTAAGTCACGCTTGTTCAGGCGGTACTGCAGCAGGCCCGCTGATACGCCACCTGAGAGGTTGATCTTCTTTGTGAGGGGCAGGTGGTAGGCATAGTTGAGGTTCAGGGAGAAGGTATTCAGGAGCCCCGACTTATCCAGTTGCATGATAGCCCCTAACCCATGATGCGGCCTTACATGGAAGCGGTTATTCTTGTTAACAGCTACTCCGGATGCATTGTAGCTGCTTTTGGTCTTGGGAAGCGGTACATTCCGGTCGTTTTTGTCAAGGGAGGCATTGATGCTGGTATAATAGGTAGTAGGTGCCCCCTCCAGGCCAAGCCATTGGGTTCGGTAACTGTTCCGGACGTCTATATAACTTTCTGTGCCCACAGCAGCCGGGTTAAGCAGGAAGTTGTTCTGGATGTACTGCGTATGCTGTGGCCGCTGCTGGGCATGGCCGGTAAAACAGATGCAGGCAAAAAACATCAGGCTGGTAAAAATTTTCATAAGCTTTACTTAATAAGGGTGATGCTTCCTGCCACCGGCTTTTCGTTCATCCCCAGGTCTATGATGTAGTAATAAGACGCCATAGGCAAAGGCATGCCGTTATGTGTGCCATTCCAGGGCTCCCGGTATCCTTTTGATTCATATATCTTGTTTCCCCATCGGGTAAAAATCTGTACCTGGCAGTTAGGGTAGAACTCTATGTTCTTGATGAACCAGGTTTCGTTGACGTTGTCTCCGTTTACTGTAATGGCGTTGGTCGGAACAACGTGCGGAAGTACGTTTACCGTCACCTCGTCTGTATAGGTACAGCCAAATTCTGACGTCACCGTTACAGTATAGGTCGTTGTTTGCGAAGGTCTGACAGCAGGATCCGGTATAGTAGGATTCGTTATATTGGTGGCTGGTGACCAGGAGTAACTGGTGCCTCCTGTTGCCTGTAGCTTTACAGACTGGCCCTCCATAATTGTTGCATCCTCACCCGCATTGGCTGTAGAGGGACGTACAGTAACTGTAACTTTGGTCCTGCCGGTACTAGCGCAGCCGTTTGTGGTCATAGCCTGCACATAAAAATCCGTTGTGGAGTGGAGTGGAGCAGTCTGGTAAGTGGCACCCTCGTACAGTAGTTTGCCACCGGCTAGTTTGTCATACCACTGCAGCATAACTCCCGCTGCTGGTGCGCTTCCCTGCAGCGTGGCCATCTCGCCCGGACAAATGGTGACATCTGTCGCCTGAGGCGTGGCTGGCAGCGCTTCAATAGTCACCAGCACAGCGTTGCTGGTGCTTTGGCAGGAGGCCGCCGCAGTACGAACAAGTCTTCTGTACCAGGTGGACTGGCTTAACTGGCCGGGTGTATAATCTGCTGCTGTATTTAGGCCAGGTGCAGGAGAAAAGCCTACTGTGGCGCTTGTTGTGCTATACTCCCATGCATAAGAGAAGCTGTCGTTGCTACTGGTTAATACAGGGCCGGTCAGTTTACCAGGAGTGATTCCCACACAAACTAGCTGGTTCCCTTTTATGGTATTCTGGCTGATATCCGGTGTAACGGTGATTTCTACTACATTGCTGCGCACAGGAGGGCAGGGGGCAGACGTTATAACGCGCCTGTACCAGGTTGTCTGATTGAGTATACCCGGCTGATAATCCTTGGCTTTTCCCTTACCTGTTTCGGTAATGGCTCTAAATCCGCTGGTCGGGCCAGTCGTGCTGTATTCCCACTGATAGGTATAGGTGCCAACCTCACCGGTTGGTTCCGGCCCGGATAGAAGGGCAGGGGCGGTATTGGCACAAATTGACTGCGCGCTGGAGATGGTATTGTTCTCTATTGCATCCTGGATGGTTACTTTGACTTTTGTCCTGCTGGTGCTGGCGCAGCCGTTTGTGGTCATAGCCTGCACATAAAAATCCGTCGTGGTATGAAGAGGAGCGGTTAGGTAAGTGGCACCCTCGTGCAAAAGTTTGCCACCGGCTGGTTTGTCATACCACTGCAGCATAACTCCCGCTGCTGGTGCGCTTCCCTGCAGCGTGGCCATCTCGCCCGGACAAATGGTGACATCTGTCGCCTGAGGCGTGGCTGGCAGCGCTTCAATAGTCACCAGCACAGCGTTGCTGGTGCTTTGGCAGGAGGCCGCCGCAGTACGAACAATCCTTCTGTACCAGGTGGACTGGCTTAACTGGCCGGGTGTATAATCTGCTGCTGTGTTCAAGCCGGGTGCAGGAGAGAAGCCTGCTGTGGCGCTTGTTGTGCTATACTCCCATGCATAAGAGAAGCTGTCGTTGCTACTGGTTAATACAGGGCCGGTCAGTTTACCAGGAGTGATTCCCACACAAACTACCTGGTTCCCTCTTATAGTATTTTGGCTGATATCCGGTGTAACGGTGATTTCTACTGCATTGCTGATGACAGGGGGGCAGGGGGCAGACGTTATAACGCGCCTGTACCAGGTTGTCTGATTGAGTATACCCGGCTGATAATCCTTGGCTTTTCCCTTACCTGTTTCGGTAATGGCTCTAAATCCGCTGGTCGGGCCAGTCGTGCTGTATTCCCACTGATAGGTATAGGTGCCAACCTCACCGGTTGGTTCTGGCCCGGTGAGAAGATTAGGCGCGGTACTGGCACAAATTGCCTGCGCGCTGGAGATGGTGTTGTTGTCAATAGCATCCTGCACAGTTATCTTCACTGCTGTGCTTATTAGCTCATCCTCCCAACCCGAAGTTACTTTTCTCCTGAACCAGGTTGGTTCGGTAAGAACTGGCGGTGTATAATGCTGCGCCTTGTTCTGTGGGCCAGGTGCAAGCGAAAAACCTGTCAGGTCATTTGTAGTGCTCATCTCCCAGGTATAGTCGAAAGAGCCGCTTCCGCCGGTCGGCAGGCTCCCTATTAAAGTTGCCGGTGCTTCGCCGGCGCATAATGTCTGGTCAGATAAAATGGTGTTGTTGGCAATGTCATCTTTTCTTAGCGGCCTTACTTCTATTGTTTCGGTCCTGGTGAGCGTGCTGCCACAGGAGGTAGTGGAGGTCACTAGAAAGTCAATAAAGTAAGACGACTGTTGCAGGGCCTGCTGGTCAATCGTCCAGCTAAAAGGAGAGGTTGCCCGCCCGTTCTTTCTTTTCGATTCAAAACTGATGTTATGCGCATTCAGTTGAAAGCCCCTGCCGGATGCCGAGACAGTGACCTCCTCCTGGTCAGCGTCGCTACCGGTTACATCGAACCTGATACGGTCTCCTCTCTCTACCTCAAAGACTCTTGTTCCGGTGGAAAGAGAAAGGGCAGGAGGGTTACCCTCTCTCGTTTCTACTATCAGACTTATTCGTTTGATTGTCTGCCGCGGCAGGCCGCACCCATCGTCCCCGTCATCACTAACCACCAGGTCCAGGGTAATAGGCTGATCACCCGTATTAAAGCATTGCTCAAAGCAAATTGTGGCCTCAAGCGTTTTGGCTCCGTTAGGTATGTTTGCTATACCACTGGTAGTGCCGGAAAGGCTGAAAACATTGTCGTTGGTAAAGTTTACTGGTTTTACATCGAGTGTAAGTGGTTCATTTATTTCCGGGTCAGTATAGCTTATGTTGATACAGCGCGGGTCGGTCGGGTCTATCCGTATAACCTGCCCATCTGTAGAAGGGCTGGGGCTGCCAAGCTGCGTAACCGAGACGATGGGATCATTATTAAAGCGGCATGCTTTCACCACAAGCTGAAAGTCTCTCCTGACTTCCCCGATTTTCACTCCGTTTCTGAACTCCTGGCAGCGAACGCTAAACACAAATAAACCCACATAATTTGGCCTTACCGTAAGCCATCCTGTGTTTCTGTCGATGTTAACAGCCGGATCTCCATGTATTTGGGTGTCCTTGCTATAGCCTGGGAGCCAGTTTACCTCAGGATAAGGAGCACTGGAGGCGGCAGGTCTTAAATTATCAGTCGAGCTATACCCTTTAAGTGGAGAGACCATGTCATAGACTAATTGATCACCATCGGGATCGACACTACCGAAATCATAATAAAACAGCTCTCCCTGGCAGGCATAGTCACTTGGTGGAAGAGAAAGCTTAGGGGATGAGTTCTTGAAAAATGCTCCGTTCCTGACAACAGCCGGGAACTCCATATAAACTGTAGTGCCAGTGTTTTGTGGTGACTGAATGCTGCTGATTGTGCTGTTGCGGCAACAACGTTCCCATGATACATAATACCCCGCCGGGTTGTTGTAGATGGCAGGATCAAGGTATAGGCCCTGGTAGTAAAGGAGCTTAGAGGTTTCTAAGCCGCTGGTAGTGCATCCGATGTTGCTATAATTCAACAGGCTTTCTTCCCGGAGAGGCAACCTTAAAACTTCTATGGTGCGGTTTGTACCTTTTTCAAAAATGGTGACATTTATATTTTTGTCTCTGGCAGTCTTTTCTCCATTTATTTCATCGAAGTATAAGTTAAAAGACAACCTGTAGTTGTAGTCTGAGACATGCCTTAAGTCAAATTCGCCCCCGACAATATGCGATGCAAAAGCTTGTGAGCTTAAGAACAGGATTAGAAGAAGAAGTACTAAACGTGGTATCATCCTTTTGAGCGAAGGGTGTAAACTGAGTTTCGAATTCTAAATATAGTTAAACTATATTGTGCTCAAAGTAAGGCCGGAGAATATTTTTTGACTTCTGGTATAAAGGGATTTTAATATTTTTTTAATTATATTCTTTTGTATGCAATGATGTTGTAATGGACTACGTTCCGAAGATAAGTACTAATGGTTTCTTACAGTTTGACTCTACAAGGTTGCGGCTTGTTAAAGTGAAGTGTGCAATTCCTGGGTTGCCTTATTTTAGGAATATAGTATTGTGTAATAGTGGAATAATTATAATAAGCTGTGTCGTGAGCTTTTTTAAGTTACGATAGTTGTGTTCAGCAGAAACTTTTTACCAGGGCTCGTTTTTGTAGATGCTTTCGTTTCAGCACTTCAGGTGGGGGTTGCGCCAGCATATTGCAGAGACAAGAGAAATTGCACTGCGGGTTCCCCACTTTCAGGCATACCTCATCAGGTATTTTACCATACCCATTGTGGGCAAACTGTTCTCTGTGGGTTGTTTAGCTTAATTCCCAGCACTACCTCATGGCTGTTGGCGCTGACTCTTCTCAGGTCAGAAGTAGTGAAATCGTGGGAGTAACTCACGTCAATGAAGTGATTGACATAGATGCCAGCCATGGCAGCGACGGCATCGTTGTGCCGGTAAGAGGCTCCTACCCAGAAGCGCTGGTTGTAGACAGCCTTTGCGTTGGCGTCTATTGCCGACATGCCCCCTGCCGCCATTTTTGCCATTACAGAGGGAGTCAGGGTCATGTTGGGCGAGAGGTTGAAGCGAACGCCCGCTGTGGCGTAGTAGTGCGGCTGCAGCTCCGCAAGGGGCAAGCCATCGGTGCCCACATCATTCACGCTCTTTAACAATTGCATGCCCGACACACCTACATAAAAGTCGCGGCTGTAGAGCCACAGGCCCAGGCCCAGGTCAAGTTTGTTCCTGTTGAGTGCCTCGCCGTTAAGAAACGGGTCGTCGGGAATAAGTACGTCCACATCCTTTCTGCTTATCCACTGTTTCAATATCCCCGCGGATATACCGCCAGACAAGTTAATGCTTTTCGTGAGGGGCAGGTGGTAGGCATAGCTTAGGTTAAAAGTAAAGGTGGAAAGGAGCCCTGACTTGTCCATCTGGGCAATGGCGCCTATGCCATGGTGCGGTTTCACATAAAAGCGGTTGTTTTTGTTGGCAGTGGAGGCAGCCTGAGAAGACGGTGGCTTGCCTGCTCCAAACCGGGGAGCATTCCTGTCGTTCCTGTTGAGGGCGGTGTGCACACTGGTATAAAAAGTGGTAGGTGCGCCCTCCATGCCAACCCATTGGCTCCGGATACCCGACCGCACATCCATATAGTTTTCAATGCCTGCCACAGCAGGGTTCAGGAGGTAGTTGTTTTGAAAGTACTGCGTGTGCTGTGGACGCTGCTGCGCAAATGCAGCCACACACCAACAGAAACAAAACAGGATGCAAAACAATACTCTCATTCGGCTTTACTTAATAAGTGTGATACTGCCTGAAATGGGTTTCTCCTTCATCCCAAGATCAATATTATAGTAGTAAGCAGCCATGGGCAGCGGCTTCCCGTTATGTGTGCCATCCCATGGTTCCTGATAGCCTTTTGAGTCAAAAATCTGGGCGCCCCAGCGGGTAAACACCTGCACCCGGCAGTCCGGGTAATACTCAATGTTGCGGATGTGCCAGTTGTCGTTAATGTTGTCTCCGTTCATCGTAATGGTGTTGGTGGGGTCGAGGCGCGGCAGCACCGTGATGGTCAGTTCATCGGTATAGGTGCAGCCGTTTTTCGTGGTGACTGTAAGGGTGTAGGTAATCGTCTCAGTGGGTGTGGCCAAAGGTTTAGCGTCGTTCGGGTCAGAAAGGCCTGTGGCTGGCGACCAGGAGTAAGTTTCCCCGCCTTTTCCTCTCAAACCTGCGGAGCCTCCCTCAATGATCGTCAGGTCTTCACCGGCATCTGCTGCAGCATCAAGCACCTCTGCTGTAACTTTGGCTCTGGCTCCACTCACACAGCCGTTGCTGTTCACTGCCTGCACATAATAGTGGGTGGTGGTGCTGACTGTCATGGTCTGATAGGTAGTGCCTTCATGCAGCAGGTTACCGCCTGTTGGCTGGTCGTACCACTCCAGGATTGTGTCGGCATCCGTAGCAGCAGCTGTTAACGTTGCTGTTTCGCCGGAGCACGTGGTGGTGCCAGTAAAGGAGGGTGCAAGAGGCAGCGGCATTACTGTTACCTTTATCTCGTTACTCACAGATGCCTCTGAACAGGCTCCTGCTGTTACTTTCCTTCTGAACCAGCAGTTCTGGGTAAGGGCAGTTGGTGTATAGTCGGGCAGGCTGTTGTTACCGGGGGCAGCCGCGAAAACACCCGGTGCGTCTGCAGTGCTCATTTCCCAAAGATAGGTATAGGTGCCCGGGCCGCCGGTGGGGGTAGTTCCGGTAATAGCAGCAGCGGAGGTGCCATAACAGACGGTTTGGTCCTGAGAAACGCGGTTGTTTGAAATCTTATCCTGCTTCGTTCTCACTTCCACTGTTTCCGTGGTGGTAATTGGTTTCCCGCAGGATATAGACGTAACAGTAAACTCTAACTGGTATACTGCCTGTTGAAGGGCAGCGCAGTCTATCTGCCAGTTAAAGGAGGAGGTAGCCTGGCCGGTGCCGCTATTTGCCGGAAAGGTGATTTGCTGCGTGCCGAGATCAAAGCCTTTGCCGGTAGCCGACACCGTCACATTATCCTGGTCTGGGTCAGTGCCCGTCACATCAAAGCTTATAACGTCTCCTTCAACTACTTCAAACACCCGGTTCGGTGTTGAAAGCGAAATAGCAGGAGGCTGGTCCGGCGTAGGGGCAATCACAAAGCTTAGCCGTAGGGTATCCTGGCGCGGGAGGCTGCAGCCTTGATCGCCGTCATCACTTACAATCAAATCCAGTAAGTATACTTTGCCCTCAGAATCTAGGCAGGGATCAAAACAGATGGATGTCTCCAGCATGCCCTTTATACCGCCTGCGTTTGCAACACCGCTGGTCAGGCCAGTAAAAGAGAAGCCGTTGCCGTCAAAGTTGACAGCCTTGGCGGAGAGCGTCAGCGGCTCATCATTATCACCGTCTGTGAAGAAGACGTTCAGGCAGCGCGGATCAGTCCCATTGATTTGAATCGGCTGCCCTTCACTGTAATAGTTGGTGCTGCCAGGAGGCTGGGCAAACACTTCTGGGTTTTCGTTACGGGGGCAGTCCTTTACCAAGAGCTGGAAATCCCTTCTTACTTCTCCAATCTTCACGCCGTCCCTAAATTCCTGGCAGCGTACGCCGAAAACAAAAAGCCCGACATACGTTGGGTTTACAACAAGCATGCCTGTGTTCCTGTCTATCCTGACAGCGGGGCTTCCCCTTATCTGGTTGTTTACATCATGCCCTGCCTGCCAGTTAATTTCAGGGTATGGTGCACTGGAGGCCGGTGGGGCAGGTACACCTGGCGTGCTATAGCCGTTCAGTGGTGTCACCAGGTCATATACAAGTTCGTCGCCATCAGCATCTGTGCTGCTAAAGTTATAGGAGAACAGCTCTCCCTGGCAGGCATAATCGGTAGGAGGGGGAGATAGTCTTGGAGAAGAGTTTACGAAAGCGCTGCCGTTTTTAACAACAGCTGGAAACTCAACATAAAATGTAATACCGGCATCCTGCGGCGAAACTATATTACTGACCGTGTTATTGCGGCAGCAGCGCTCCCACGAGGCGTAATAGCCCGCTGCATGTGTGTAGACGGCAGGATTGAGGTAGATGTCTTCATAGTACAGGATCAGGGAAGTTTTTAATTCGCCGGTCGTGCAATTGATGTTGGTATAGCTCAGCTGCTTTTCTTCCCTTATAGGCAGGGAAACTGTTGTTACAGCTTTATTGGTGCCTTTTTCAAATATGGTGATGTAGTTAACGGGGTCTTTCGCACCGGGCGATCCGTTTATTTGATCAAAGTACAGGTTTAGTACCAGCCGGTAGTTATAGCCGTCTATATGCCGTAGTTCCATCTCGCCTCCCACAATATGAGTGGCAGCAGCAGGGCGGCAAAAGCAGAGCACAAGGAGTAGGAGAAGTAAGCGTACCTTCATCCTGAAAGGGTTTAGTTAGAACTTAATGATAATTTTTTGAAACGTAACAAGATTGATTAAGTTTTAAAAGTAGCTCATTAACCTGTATCAGTTACTATCTATGTTGTAATAGCCAATAAGCAGGACTTAAATGAGCTTATGCAACTGGAAAGGCATAAATAGCATAGTACCAGAAACAAGCCTTGTCAAGGAGTTAGGCTTAAAGTAGAAAAACAGCACGTGCCACATCTTCAGTACCTTTACCATGCCCATTGCGGGCACAATGTTTTTTGTGGGTTGTTGAGTTTAATGCCCACGACCACTTCATGGCTATTGGCGCTGACCCTGTTCAGATCAGAAGTGGTGAAATCGTGGGAGTAGCTTACATCAATGAAGTGATTCACATAGATACCTGCCATGGCGGCCACGGCATCGTTGTGCCGGTAAGAGGCTCCTACCCAGAAGCGCTGGTTGTAGACAGCCTTTGCGTTGGCGTCTATTGCCGACATGCCCCCTGCCGCCATTTTTGCCATTACAGAGGGAGTCAGGGTCATGTTGGGCGAGAGGTTGAAGCGAACGCCCGCTGTGGCGTAGTAGTGCGGCTGCAGCTCCGCAAGGGGCAAGCCATCGGTGCCCACATCATTCACGCTCTTTAACAATTGCATGCCCGACACACCTACATAAAAGTCGCGGCTGTAGAGCCACAGGCCCAGGCCCAGGTCAAGTTTGTTCCTGTTGAGTGCCTCGCCGTTAAGAAACGGGTCGTCGGGAATAAGTACGTCCACATCCTTTCTGCTTATCCACTGTTTCAATATCCCCGCGGATACACCGCCAGATAGATTAATACTTCTTGTGAGGGGCTGGTGGTAGGCATAGCTCAGGTTAAAGGAGAAGCTGGAAAGCAAGCCGGACTTGTCCATATGGGCGATGGCGCCAATGCCATGGTGGGGACGCACATAAAAACGGTTGTTCTTGTTAGCAGTGGAGGCAGCTTGTGGTGTATAGGTTCTGCCTGGCCGTAGCCGGGAAGAGTTTCTATCGTTTTTGTTGAGGGCAGTTTGCACGCTGGTGTAAAAGGTGGTGGGGTTGCCCTCCATACCGACCCACTGGCTCCGGAAGCCGGAGCGCACATCCATATAGCTCTCTATGCCTGCCACAGCAGGGTTGAGCAGGTAATTGTTCTGAAAGTACTGCGTATGCTGTGGCCGCTGCTGCGCAAACACAGCCACACACCAGCAGGAGCAAAATATGAGGCAAATCAAAACTCTCATGCGCTTTACTTAATGATGTTGATAGTGCCTGAAATCGGCTTCTCCTTCATGCCAAGGTCAATGATGTAGTAGTAGGCGGCCATGGGCAGCGGCTCTCCGTTTTGGGTGCCGTCCCATGGTTCCTGATAACCTTTCGAGTCGAAGATTTGGGCGCCCCAGCGGGTGAAGACCTGCACCCGGCAGTTCGGGTAAAACTCTACGTTGCGGATGTGCCAGTTGTCGTTGATGTTGTCTCCGTTCAGCGTAATGGTGTTGGTAGGGTCAAGACGCGGCAGTACCGTGATGGTGACTTCATCAGTGTAGGTGCAGCCAGATTCGGCTGTCATGGTTACAGTATAAGTAGTAGTCTCGACTGGTTTGGCGATAGGATTTAGGATGTTTGGGTCAGACAATCCGGTCGCGGGTGACCAGGAGTAGATTTCCCCGCCCTTTGCCTTCAGTCCTGCAACACTTCCCTGTATGATGGTTATATCTTCGCCTGCATCCGGCTCTATAACATCTGTCGTTATTTTTGCTGTTTCGCTGATACTTTCGTTGCACAAGCCTGAGGTGACTTTCCTTCTGTACCAGGCAGTCTTACCCAATATGGGCGGCGTATAATGCTGCTCATTGTTGGTGCCAGGGGCAGGCATGAAGCCATCCTTCGAGCCGGATGTACTCACTTCCCAACTATATATAAAAGGCCCCTTTCCACCGGTAGGTAGGCTGCCTGTTAGAGGTTGCGGAGTTTCACCAAAGCACAATGCCTGGTTATCTGTTACAGAATTGTTACCGATAGGATGCCTGACGGTGATAACTTCTATAATTTCAGTTTTAGTTACCTGGCTGCCACAGGAGGCAGAGGTAACTGTGAACTCTATCTGATAGGAGGCGTTTTGAAGCGCCTCGCAGTCAATTTGCCAGGTAAAAGGAGTTGATGCCTGACCAATGCCACTTTTAGCCTCAAATGTGATGTTCTGGGAGCTGATGTCAAAATTCTTGCCGGTTGCTGAAACAGTTATTTCTTCATTGTCAAGGTCAGTTCCGGTAACATCAAAGCTGATGATATCCCCCCCCGAAACTTCCATTACTCTTTTGGTGGTAGAGAGCGATATGCCTGGCGGGTGGTTGGGGACAGGCTCTACCAGTAAACTTAGTTGTAAGGTGTCTTGTTTGGGTAAACTGCAAGCGTTGTCGCCATTGTCACTAACAATCAGGTTAAGTAGATAAATGCCACCCTTTGTGTCAAAGCATTTGTCCAGGCAAAGTAATGCCTCTAATACCTCCTCCTGGTTACCCCCGTTCACCACACCACTTTCATTCGACAGGCTAAAGTAGCTGTTGTTAAAGTTTACAGGTTGTGCAGCGATAGAGATCTGCTCGTCTTTGTCCGGATCTGTAAAAAGCACTTTGATGCAGCGGGAATCTGTTGCGCTTATGCGCAGCACCTGTCCTTCCTGGTAAAGCTTCGTGCTCCCCGGCACCAGTGCTGAAACCTGAGGTGTTTCATTGTCAAGGCAGTCCTTTACCAACAGCTGAAAGTCTCTCCTGACTTCCCCTATTTTTACGCCATTCCTGAACTCCTGGCAGCGCACACCAAAAACAAACAGGCCCAGGTTGCCTGGTCTTACTGTAAGTCTTCCTGTAGTATTATCGATGCTGAGAGCCGGAGACCCTAAAATCTGGTTATTCTTATTATGCCCTGGTAACCACTCAATTTCAGGATAGGGTGCGCTGGAGGCTGGTGGCATGGAGTTGTCGCCTGGGCTGCTGTGGCCGCTCAGTGGCGTTACGAGGTCATATACCAGTTTGTCTCCGTCTGCGTCAGTGCCGCTGAGGTTGTAGTAAAACAATTCGCCTGCACAGGCATAGTCGCTGATAGGGGGAGGAAGCTGTGGGGAAGAGTTCTTGAAAAAGATGCCGTTCATCACAACAGCCGGGAACTCCATATAATAAGTAGTGCCAGCCTCCCCCGGTGCCATGTTATTGATGGGGGAATTACGGCAGCAGATCTCAGAGGCAACATAGTACCCATTCGGGCTATTATATATAGCAGGATCTAAATAGATGCTCTCGGAATAAGTTATCTTAGATGTTTTCAGGTCGCTGGTAGTGCAACTTACGTTGGAATAGCTGATGGCAGAACTCCCCCTGATAGGGAGCTGGATGGCCTTAATAGAGCGGTCTGTGCCCTTTTCGAAAATGCCAGCCCTGACAAAGTTATCTTTACGATTTGGATCGCCATTTATATCGTCGAAGTATAGGTGTAAGATTAACCTGTAGTTGTAACCTGTCAGGTGCTGCAACTCGAACTCGCCTCCCACTATGTGGGTTGCAAAGGCGTTGAAGCACGAGCAAAGGGAAAATAGTAGGAGAAGTAAGCGCAGCTTCATCCTGATAGGCGTTAGTTAGGACTTAGAATTAAACTTGAAACGTATCAAGATCGATTAGGTTCTAAAGAACATCTTATTTGTATGCCTTCTTTAGGCCTATGTTAATACAAAGCTTGTGCTATATATATATATTAGATTTGAAGCTCCTCTTTTAGAGACTGTTGTAGCGGATCATGTAATAAGCTGTTACAGTATAAAACGAAACTAAATAATGGCTGCTGCTTCCAGATTGTTTAAATTAGCGGACCTCTCGTTCAGGTAACACTGTGGTTAAAGGTAGCTTTTAGAGCTTGTTCTTGCTTTCTTCAGTTTCCTCCTCCAGGTCATTCAGTTCCAGGGTTAGTGCCCTTACGGATATTTGCGTCTCCCGTAGCGCCAGCGCCAACGAAGCCATGAGCAGGATAAGGCTTAATCCAAATGCATATTTGCCCAGTGTGTTGTAGCCTGCAAAAAGGATGAACATACAAAACACACAGCCGAAGATGCTGCAGATGCCGAAGGCCTGCATGTTTTTAATCAGATTCAGGCGTATGCGCAGGTTCTGGATTTGGCTGTACACCAGGTGGCTGTGGGTAGTGGCGTAGCGGGTTTTCAGGCTGCGGATGAGGCTGGCCAGCGTCAAAAAGCGGTTGGTATAGGCCAGCAGCAGCAGCGAGATAGCCGGAAACAAGAGCGCTGGTGTGGTAAGGGAAATCTCCATAGTGTGGCTGCGGCAGGCGCGCTTTTACAGGTTTTTTAAAAAGTCTTCGTCCAGTGGGTCAGTATCCTCCTGGTCCTCCTCCTCGTTCGCCTCCCAGTCTACCTCCTGCAGTAAGGCCACACCACCAAAAATTATCTCGTCCAGTTCTTCCTTGGTGCCGGCATCCAGCGTCTGCTCAAACAAATGCAGAATCTGATCCCGCTGCTCGTTTACAAACATTTCGTGGTAGAGTTGGTCGAACACAGCTATTTTTTTCTGTATAACCTTGTCGATTTCTTTAGTGCTTCGGGCTTGCAGGGCTTCCTGCAGCACGTCCAGCGCTTCTTTGCTCTTTTCGTTGTTGGATAGGCGGGTAAAGGCTTTTACAAAGGCAATGGCTAGCAGCAGGCGCAGGCGCTCAAAGCAGTAGTTAAGTTCTTCAGTTGCTTTGCCCGGCGAGGTTATGGACGCCTTATAAGTTTTTTCAAAATCATTGTAAATGCTGCCTGTCTCTTCCGGCGGCACAGGTAGTTGCTCGCTTTCGTAGGCTGTTTGGAGTAATAGCTCCGACGCTCTAGCGCTCATAGGTTTCTTTGTGTTATTGAACGTGCAAAGGTAATGGTTTATACTTTGTTAGCCTACAGGTGGTTTGGTGGCTAAGGTAGCGGTAGCAGCCTGTAAGGGCTTGTTTTATGATGCCTGCTTAATATATTAAAGGGTCTGGAGGCAAGATGGGGTTTCGGGTGTAGTAAAATAAACTGCTTATGTTCCCTGAAATGAGAAAGCCAGCGCACATGCGCTGGCTTTCTCATGCTCTACAGGAATTACTGTTTCTGTTAATGCGCCTCCTCATCCGCACGGGCAGAGCGGCTGTTGATGATCTGGCCGAAGAAGATGCTGTTCAGGAACAGTTTGTTTGTGCCGTACCAGAAAGCACGGAAGTTAGGGTTGTCCGGCATGGCAATCACTTTGCCCGCACCCACTGCCGATACATCTACAGCAGCGGAATTTCTCAGCAACTCCAGGTTTGGGTCGGAGATGTAACCAGCCATCAGCGGATTGGCGGTATACATCACCGGGTTTGCGTAAGGGCTTTTGGAACGCTCCATAAACAGTGTGTTGCTTCTGAAAATGGGCAGCTGTGCATCAGTGTAGCCGTAAGCCAGCGGGTGCGTCAGGTCCAGGTTTGTTTCGAAAATAGCGCCGCCAATTACCTGTGCCCCGGTGGTGTTGGCCATGTCAGCGTACGGTTTCTGGGCTGCTGTGTCCGGTTCCGTTCTTTTAAAGCGGATGTTGCCGATGCCATTATCTGCCAGCCATTGGGCCGCCTCGCCCATACCTATTACAGTGCCGCCCTGCAGTACCCAGTTCCGGAGCTTGTCCTTCGAGATGGTGTTGTAGTTACCGTCTGCCATCACAATCACATTATACCGGTTCAGGCCGATGCGGTTAAAGTCATTTGTCTTTACCATCGTGGGCTTCATGTCGAATCGGTTGTCCAGCAGGTGCCAGGCCTCGCCCACATCGTAGCTGTTCACGCCGTCGCCCATCAGCATTAGGATCTTCGGCTGCTCCAGCGTCTGCATCATTGGGCTTCCCAGCTTAATGCCCTGCGGGTTAAAGCCGGTGTTCAGGGCATGTATGCGTATGCCGTTATTTGTTGCCACCTCCTGCAGCACTTGCTGTAGCGCCTCCGAACTGATAGACTGGCCGGTAACAGGTATGAGGATGGTACCGTAGTCATACTGCTTGCCTTCCGCGGTGGTGAATTTATCGGTGGCTACCCTGGCCGTAATGCCGTGCTCAAACAAGGTGTTCAGCGCACGCGGGGCGTAGTAATCATGCCACTCAAAAGCATAGGCATAGTCGCTTCTGCCGCCTGCGATTTCCCCTTTCGGGAAAGAGAGGTTCTCCACTTTCAGGCCCAGTTGGGTAGGCTTATAGTTTCGGGAAGAAAGTGCAGCATGCTCTAAGTCAAAGGCAAGCGGGAAAGTCCAGGCAGAGATATCGTAGAAGAGGCTGTCCTGGAATGTGGTGCGTTTCTCGAACATCGCCTCAATCAGCTTGTACTGTGGCTGCTCCGTTAGGATGATATAAGCGTTCTCCGGCGTATAAGTTGTATTGTTGATTTTAAACGCTTCTTTCGGACGATACACTTCTATCTGGTGCTGTTTGATGATTTCGGCCAGGTGGTACGCCCGGGCTTTGTCTTTCTCTGAGCCAAATACGTACGCCTTTGTCCCTGCTTTTTTCGATTCGTTCAGCGCATCTTTGTAAAAGCTGCGCTGATGTGCCAGCAGTTCTTCGCGCATGGCTTGTGCGGCCTGTAACGTGGAGAGGGTAGTGGTGAACTGGTTTCGGATGGTGAACGGGAAAGTCAGCACACCATTCTCGCTTTCCTGCGCGTGTCCCCTAGAACTGGCTTGTTCAAATAAAATGCCCACCGCGCCATTCGCGTCTGGGTAAGTGGAGCCCTTGCCATAGTAGAAGTCGTCGTAATTCTCCTCCGTAAAATAAAAGGAGCCGATCTTGTCCAGTGCCTTTGCATGGAAATCTCCTATCTTCTGTGTCAGCTTAAAGTTACTTTCAGGCGTGAGCGGGTGGTTGCGACTAGGGATGCCCGGCTGAAAGAAGAACGTGGAGTTGGTGCCCATCTCATGGTGGTCTGTCAGTACATTCGGCTTCCACTCATGAAACTTCGCCAGCCGCCCCTTCGACTCCGGGTGCTGCAGCGGCAGCCAGTCGCGGTTCAGGTCGAACCAGTAGTGGTTGGTGCGGCCACGCGGCCATGCCTCGTCAAACTCTGCGCTGTTGGCATCTGTCACCAGGTTCTTGCCCCGGTGCGTGTTCACCCAGCTGGCAAAGCGGTTTAAGCCATCCGGGTTAATAGACGGATCCAGGAGAATGACTGTCTCGCTCAACAGCTTATCTATTTCCGGGCCTTGGGCTGCTGCCAGGTGGTATAGGGCCAGCAACGCCGCGTTGCTGCCGCTGGGTTCGTTGCCGTGCACGCTGTAGCCCATCCATACCACGGCAGGCATTTTACTGATGTCCAAGCTGCCGGACTGTGCCGGGTCTGTCAATTTTTTATGCTGCGCCTTGATCTGTTCTATGTTGCGGAGGTTTTCCGGTGAGGTGATGGTGAGCAGGTACAGGGGGCGATTTTCATGCGTGCGGGCATATTCCACTATCTCCATCCTGTCTGACAACTCCGCCATCTGGCGCACATACATCACCAGTTGGTCGTGGCTCACATGCCACTCGCCTACGTTATAGCCCAGAATTTCTTTAGGAGTCGGAATGGTGTTGTTGTACGAAGCATCAGCCGGCAGGTAATAAGAAAGGCTGGTTTCGGTCTGCTGTGCCACCGCCACCGGGCCCAGGCCCAGCATAGCCGCTACAGCAAGTACACGTAGATTCTTCATGTATGAGGGTGAAGTGTTAGTTATTTATATCAGGTTATACCTGCAATTTCCTCTTTTAAGAAGGCTTTTGCAAACGGTAAAGTACTGATTAGGGGAGGAAGCTTCCAAGAGCCCTTCTCTTGAATTATTCAGGCACCTTTTTGCTATATATGCTCATAAATAAACTACCGTATTACACCAGGGCGTGTCGTGCCGGTAGCTGCCTTTCTGCGGCTGCCTTTCGAACTCACAAAGTACAATGCAAAGCCAGACAAGATAGTGACCATGCCCACCACAGAGAACAGGCGCAGCAGCAGGTTGCCAAAGTTATCGCGGCCCTGATAGTCCATGGTGTGCAGCATCCAGAGGAAATCGAACATGCGCCACTTGTTGTTCCTGAACTTGGTTACTTCGCCCCGCTCACTTGCTACATACACTGTGGTATTAGTGGGGTGCTGCATGGTAACGGCATAGGCAGGCAAAGGGCTCTTGCGGTACTCATGGTGTTTCCCGACCTGCCCCGCCGTCAGGTACTCTACCTGCTGCACTTCTACTTTTTCGCTAAAGCTGTTCCGGGCCATCTGCACAGCCTCCTGCTCTGTTAAACTGCCCCGTAACGTGCCGGTTTGCGCCACGGCCAGCTGCGTTTGCGATACAGTTTCTCCCTTATGATTCCTAAAAAAAATAACCTGGTAAACGGGTTCTCCCAAAATCTCCACCAGCCTAACCGACTTTACAGAATTAGCCTGCGGCAGCTGCGCCAGCACCTGTGCCGGGGAGGCCAAAGACATCTGGCTACTGAAATTCACTGGCGTTTTGCGCTGAAAATCCCCATGTATCTCATCTATATCCGACCAACTGAAGTACAGGCCACCCAGTGTCCAGAAGATAAACTGGATGCCGGTGAAAAGACCTAAGTAGCGGTGTGCTCTGCGGATGCTTAGGTGAGTTCTACGGTTCATAAAATGATAATTTAGACAAATATACCGAAATCACTATAAAATTTTACAGACCCTTCCATCAATTTTTCTGTCTGTTTACAGGCTCTACAGCAGCTTCTACAATGTTTTTTACCTATTGGGATTTTTTATTGTAACATTTGACTGTATTTTCTTTGCAATTAGTGTAACAAAATTAATTTTTAGCTGTACATGTAGTTTAATAAAGGAAATCATTATATATAAAGAATAATATATACTATTTGAAAACAGTTTTACAAAGCATAAAAATCAAATGAATCACAGAAAAAGGCAATGCGCTAAGGTGCATTACCTGAACTCGCCCCTGTTTCCGCCTAATTAATACAGCTATTGTTCTGTATACCAGTCTGTAATGCAATGGATGCCGCTAAACCCGCGCTGAAATTACATTACCAGTACCTCTTTTGCCCCTCTGTAAATCAAAATATAGATTTTGTTAAATATAAGAACCTATTAGTACTACGAACACCCTAGCAACCTGCTTTAAAACCCTAACCCTATTTTTATGCAAAAGAATTTTACACAATTGATTGCGCATTTTCTGAGTGCAAAGAGGTACACTGTTCCGGCAGGTGCCTTTTTATTGTTTCTAGCGACGTCGCTCTATGTTTGGGCAGCTGTTGGTATAACTATAAGTGGTACTGGTTCTTATAATATCAGTGCGGACAATGCTGCAACAAATACATTTACAACTATTGATAATGTAGTTGTAAGCGAGGGCGCTGCTACTCAAGATTATGCTGACTTTGCTTCAGGTAACTCTTATAGCATAGTACTGAGGGCTCCATCAGGATGGGCTTTCCCAACTAGTAACTCAACTCCTAATATACAAGCTACTCTGGGCACTGGAGGTGAGGTTACATTAAACTCAGCTCCTGTTTTTAGTACGGACGGCAGCACTTTAACATTTAACTTAACAGCGGGACCCGGTAATCAAAATAAGCGCGATGTAGTAACTATTTCTAATCTCAGGATTAAGCCTACTACTGGAGTAATTTCCTCACCGCAACCAAGGGAAATCAATGTGCAAGTGTTGAACACAACAAATTCAACTCCAACAAGTGTTACTTCGTCATCTCCAATTTCTCTTCGGCTCATTCCAGGTGCACCTAATAAGTTGGCCTTTGTGCAGCAGCCCACAACTGTAGAGGTTAATGCGGCAATAACACCAAGTCCAAGTGTTGTTATTCAAGACAGGTTTGGGAATACAGTAATAACCGCGACAAACACGTTAGCTATTGCTATAGGGCCAAACCCTCCTGCAGCCGGTGTATTAACTCCTGGTACAACAACTACCTCAAACGGTGTGGTAACCTTTACAGGTGCCAGTATAAACACAGCAGGAGCTGGCTATACGCTCATTGCTTCAAGTAGTGGCTTAACCTCCGCAACCAGTACGGCCTTTACTGTAAATAATCCGCGCCCTGTTATAACAGCAGTAAGTGGTTGTTTTTCTGTGGGTGACCCTCAAACAACGGTGACCATCACTGGTGAGAATTTTGTTTCTGGTGCAACCGTTACATTTGGAGGTGTTCCAGCAAGTTCAGTAACTGTTGTGAATCCAACCACTATAACAGCTACATTACCTGAAACTGCATTTGCAACTTCTGGCACCAAAGATATTGTTGTCACAAATCCAACTCCTGCAAGTAATAATGGGGTTTCTTTAGGATTTCCAAAGCAAATTAGACCCCTTTCTGTATTTCCTATCGAAGGTCCAAGTTCGATTTGTGCAAGTACATCAAACTCTAACGCTTTTAGTGTTCAAACGGGACCAAACATCACCTCATATACATGGAAAGTTAAATCTGGAGATGCAACAATAGTATCAGGCGAAACAAGCGCAAATCCTCGTATTACTTTTGGTAGTACAGCGGGAAAGGTCGTGCTTTCAGTAATTGAGGCCAACTTTTGTGGCGCACCTGGTCCTGAGGTTACTAAAGAGATTACTGTCAATCCACGTCCTGATGTTACACTTAATGCCAGCAAAACTGAAATATGCGCGAGTGAGTCAGTGGAACTATCAGCAAGCGGTGCGGAGTCTTATGTGTGGTCTGGTGGCGCGATACATGCTGGTACGACAGGTGAAAGAATTACTGTGACCCCAACTGCAACGACTACCTATACTGTAGTTGGAAGTAACTCTTATACTGTAGACGGTATTACAACAAATTGCCCGACAACCAAAACTGTTACCATCAATGTAACACCTGCACTGTCACAAGGCTCAATCACAGGCGCAACGCAGCTCTGCCAGAACCAGACAGTAGCAGCTGCCACTGCGTTAACTGCAACTGTATCGGGAGGAGTTACCTCGAAGACTTATCTGTGGGAGCAGAGCGCTAATGCTGCTGGACCTTGGGATCCTGCTACAGGTACAAACAACGAACTGAGCTATACTCCCTCTACTGCTACGGCAGGTACTACCTACTATAGAAGAACCGTTACCTCAGGCAATTGCTCGGTAACCCACGAAACTCCAGTGGCAGTGACTGTAACACCAGCAATTGCTAATAATACAATTACCGGAACACAGAATGTTTGCTCCGGCGATGATATTGCGTTACTAGACGGTGCAGCAGCAACTGCAGGCGACTTGCAGGTGGCGTATTTTTGGGAGCAAAGAGCTGCTGGAACAACTACTTGGGCTGCTGCAGAAGGGATAAATACTACTAATGAAGACTACCAGCCTGCGACAAGAGAAGTAACAAGCCCCTCTACAATAGAATATCGAAGAGGTGTTAGGGCGGGTAACTGCGTTAATTACAGCAATGAAGTTACAGTTACAGTTAACCCGCTTCCTATAGCAACAATCACCCAAGGGACAAACACTTATTTCTGTTCGCCAGGTACGGCATTATTGTCTGCTGCAGAGGAAGCAGGAAGTTATTCGTACACGTGGTTCAGAATTGAATCTGGTGGTCATGTTGAAGTTGCAAATACCCGAACCACTGAAGTGGGTGTGGTTGGCACATACTATGTGGTGGTAACCAACAACAATACCAGTTGTAAGAGTACCTCAAGCACAATTTCAGTACAGGAAACGGTAGTTGGAAACAACATTGTTGGTGTCGATAACGGTAACCAAGAGGTTTGTTATAATGCTATACCTGAGGAAATTGTAGGTAGCACAGCATCCTCAACCGTAGGCCCGGTAACATACCAGTGGGAGGTAAGTTTGGATAATGAAACCTTCACTAATCTAACTGGTGCTACAGGCATAAACCTTACCCAAACTCAGCTAGGTGCGCACACCGCAGATAGATGGTACAGAAGAAAAGCCATTGTAGGTAGCTGTACCAATACAAGTGCCGAAACAGTTCATATTTCGGTAAAGCCGGAGCTACTATTAACTCCGGGAACAACAACACCAGATGCTATTTGTAGCGGAGAAACTTTCTCTTATACGCCAACAAGCAATGCACCAGCTAATTCCACTTATGCTTGGTCACGCGCTGATGTTGATGGCATAAGTAATCCAGAAGCCAGTGGTACAGGAACTATTAATGAGGTACTGATTAACATATCACCTAGACCGCTTGAGGTTACTTATGTATACAAAATTACAACCCCAGAAAACTGTGAAAGCGCCTTACAGTATGTAACAGTTGTGGTTAATCCTCGTCCAGTACTAAACAGTGCCACTACCGAGTTGGCAGTTTGTAGCAATACACCATTTACATACACCGCTACAACAGCTACAACAAGCCTACCAGCACCAACATTTACGTGGACACGTGCGGCTGTGGCTGGCATCAGCAACGCAGCGGTGACAAATCCGGTGGCAGGTGCGACTATAAACGAGACGTTAGTAAATGAAACTACGGCTCCTATTGATGTAACTTACATCTACAGAATTACCGCCTACGGTTGCGAAGGCCCAGAGCAGAACGTGGTAGTTACCGTGAATCCGACTACTACGGTAAACGCCATCTCCGATGTGAACCTTTGCAACAGCGAAGCTGGCGCGGCCATCACCTTCGGCAGCCCTGTGAGCGGGACCACCTACACTTGGACCTCATCTGCTGACGTAGGCTTCGGCACCGGCAGCAGCACGACCCCAGCGACCGGCATCCCGGCCTACACGGCCACCAACACAGGCACGTCGCCTGTGACGGCCACTGTGACGGTGACGCCTTCGGCTAACGGCTGCCCTGGCACCCCAAGGACCTTCACAGTTACCGTGAATCCGACTACTACGGTAAACGCCATCTCCGATGTGAACCTTTGCAACAGCGAAGCTGGCGCGGCTATCACCTTCGGCAGCCCTGTGAGCGGGACCACGTACACCTGGACGTCTACTGCTAACGTAGGCTTCGGCACCGGCAGCAGCACGACCCCGGCGACCGGCATCCCGGCCTACACGGCCACCAACACAGGCACGTCGCCTGTGACGGCCACTGTGACGGTGACGCCTACGGCCAACGGCTGCCCTGGCACCCCGAGGACCTTCACAGTTACCGTGAACCCGACACCTACAGTTAATGCCATCTCCGATGTGACGCTTTGCAACGGCGCGCCTGGCGCGGCTATCACCTTCGGCAGCCCTGTGAGCGGGACCACGTACACCTGGACGTCTACTGCTAACGTAGGCTTTGGCACCGGTAGCAGCACAACCATGGCGACCGGCATCCCGGCCTACACGGCCACCATCACCGGCACCACCGCGGTTACTGCCACCGTGACGGTGACACCTACGGCTAACGGCTGCCCTGGCACCCCAAGAACCTTCACCGTAAGGGTGAATCCAACTCCAGTAGCTACTTTCTCTGGTGTTGAAAACGGACAAACAGTATATTCTGGAGCTGGTAGCATTACATTCGTACCAACTGGAACCACAGGAGGTACCTTCTCCATTGTTTCCCCAACTGGTACTAGCGGCTTATCAGGAAACACACTTAACCTCTGTACAGCACTTGGTACAGCTACAGAAAAAGATGTAACCATCAGGTACTCTATATCTATAGGTACTGCTCCAAACAACTGTTCTGCAACGGAAGAGAAAACTTTCAAGATTAAAAAGTCTACCTACAGGGCAGTTATTTTAGCAGACCCACATCCTTTCTGCCGTGGTGTGCAGGTGACTTATACTACTACCATCTACAGAGACTTGGAACCAGGAGATGTTATTTATCCATATGTAGTTGATGCGGATGGGCAACCTATCTATTCTGATACTAAGCTGCCAGTACCAACAGGAAGTTCAAGTTTCCCGGAACCTAACATGAACTATCCTTTCCCAGAAAATACTCCGTTGGCTATTAAAAACCTTGCATATAGGTTCTTCCAGCCAGTTGTGAAGCCTGGATTAGAATCTAAAATAGTAAGCCGTGATGCTGCGACTTACCAGTGGGGTAAGAACCATGAAGTAAACAGAAAGAATGACAAGTATTTTACAACTGATGCTGGTCTTTCATCTCAGGACTATTACCATGTCTATGTTAATTTAACACAGTGTGGTACAGTACTGCCTACCATACAGTCAAACAGGATGTACAGTGCTGAATTACCAGGCTATTCTGCCACCTTAGCTGTAGCTCCGAACCCGATATGTAAAAACGGTTCTGTTACACTTACTGCAGAGTTAAACACAGCCTTCAACTGGCTGGATGCAAACACAACAGTAGAGTTCGTGCTAGCCAGAACTAATCTACCTTTGGGTCCTGCTCAACCTTTCGTTGATGGTGTCTATACATACACACTGACAACTTCAGGTCCTTCAGGTGGTTTTGAGAATGGAGACCAGGTATACCTGAGATTCTTGACTGACATAAATAATTATGAGACATCCAAAAAGTGTGCTGCTAATAATCAGTCTAACAACGTTACTATAAATGTGGTTCTACCACAAGCCATGACTGGTGGTGGCGCATATTGTGCAGGTGGTGCAGGTGTTCCAGTAGGTCTTGCCAGCTCTCAGGAAGGAGTTAATTACCAGTTACTTCGCGATGGTGTAGCAGTCGGTTCACCAATTGCAGGTACAGGTAACGCCATCAGCTTCGGTAACCAGACAGTTGCAGGAGCATACACTGTACAACCAATTACAGCAAGCGGCAGTAGCTGTGAAGTTTTCGGAACTGTAAACGTATATGTAACGCCTCTGCCAATAGCTTATAATGTAACAGGTGGGGGAGAGTACTGCGCAGGCGGGACAGGTGTACCGGTAGGGTTAGACAACTCACAAACTGGAATAAGCTATCAGCTGCAACTCAATAATGTAGCAGTTGGCTCACCGGTAGCAGGTATTACAGGTAGTCCCATAAACTTCGGTAACCAAACTGCAGCAGGAACTTATACAGTTTTAGCCACAACTATAGGCAGTACCACAAGTAATCCGCCTGTTGCACCCTGTCCACAATTGATGAATGGAAGTAAAACAGTGGTAATTAATGCTCTGCCAGAACTGACACTCAGCAGCCCGCCAGCTTGTATTGGGTCTGAAGCCACAGTTACTGCAAGCGTAACTAATGGTACTGCACCTTATACTTACACCTGGACTGTTCCACAAGGTGCCGATAACCCGGGGAATGTTTCCACCTTCAACACAGCGGTAGCCGGCGAATATAAGGTGGAGGTAACAGATGATAAGTCATGCCCTGTATCCGGCACAACGACAGTAGTCATCAACCAGCCGACAGACCAAGAAGAGCCTATACTAGAGGTGATTTGGTCAACTGATGAGACGCAGTGGTTTGTAAAAGTAGTAGAGAAAGAACCGCTTGTGTCAGGTGAACTAGGACTGCAAACTAGTCCAGAAATAACCTGGTACAGACGTGTGAAGCCTGGTACAGATTGGGGAAGTCCGGTACAAACAGGAACATCAACTACATACACAGAAACAAACTCAAGAGAAGGAGAGGGTGTAGAACTAAAAGCCGTGCTGCTGAATGCTGCATCCTGTGTAAGGTACACGCTGACAAACATCGGCGTGGTTCCGCTCCCAGTTGAAATCATCTACCTGACCGCCAGCAAGCAAGGCAACAATGTGTTGCTGGAGTGGGCGACTGCTTCTGAAACAGATAACAAAGGTTTCGAAGTGCAGGTATCGGAGGATGGTTTGAATTATAGACTGCTGGATTTCGTGCCAAGCAGGAACGGTAATTCCAATACGAAGCAGGTGTATGCGTTCACTGACAAAGAGAATGGCAAGGACGGCACACGCTACTATCGTCTGAAGCAGATTGACCACGCCGGAACTTTCGAGTTCTTCGGTCCGAAGATGGTGACGTTTGGCAGCGTATCAAGCAAAGTGATTGCCTTCCCGAACCCGTTCAATGACGAGATAACGCTTGATATTTCTTCAGAGACAGATGGCGAAATGCTGGTCGTGATAACTGACGCGGTTGGCAAGCAACTGATAGAACGTAAGGTGCAGGTAGAGAAAGGCTTCACAACTGAGAAAATGAAGTTTGGCGCTGGCTTACCGAGAGGCCTCTACATCATCAGAACGCAGATTGGTGGTTTCACCCAGTTTATCAAAATGGTTAAAGAATAATGCATACAAGAAACTAATAGGGTTTAAAGCTGAAAGAGCCGGGTATTTTACCCGGCTCTTTTGCTTTTATAAATGTCAAAGAATATATAAATTATCAACTTACCCTTGATACCAAATATACCTTAAAGTTTTTCTCTAAAGCAATAACAAATTTAATCCTTCAGCACGAAGTGAGACTGTTTCCAGTCTTTGGGTTGAGCGCCTTGTAAATTTCCGGTGCCACGCTAGTGGCAGCCGTAAGGCAGGAAATATACACAGCGCGATGCCCGAAGACGAGGCCTCTCGGCCTTGAGAGCTAAGACTTGTCCCATAGAACATTGGGTGAGATGCCGCTGGATGAACAGTAACCACGGCAGCTTAGACAAAATCCAAGGCAAAATTAGTTTTATATAACAACACGCCCTTCCACTTATTCTATGACACTAAGCACTAAAACATCCGCAAAAAGACTCTGCTCCTCATTTAAAGTGGCCATTCCCTCACAGCCAAAACACACAGACCTACAGGCCGTAAAGCAGAGTTCGAACAGACACCCGAAAACGTATGAAAGCTATTTATTATGAAAAGTATGGCGACGCCGATGTATTGCAGTATGGAGAGCAACCGAAACCGGAGGTGAAAGAAGACCAGTTACTGGTGCGCGTGTATGCCTCCAGCGTAAATCCTGTTGATTGGAAAGTCCGCTCCGGGCACTTGCTTCCGGTGTCTGGTCTGAATTTTCCGAAGATACCGGGGCACGACATCGCCGGTGAGGTAGTAAAAGTAGGACAAGAGGTGACAACTTTTAAACCTGGAGACCGCGTGTTTGGGATGCTGGACACAGGCCTGGGAGGGGCGGCTGCGGAATTTGCCGTTATCTCAGATAAAGCGGCCGTGTTAATGCCTGAGAGCCTGAACTACGTACAGGCAGCTGCTGTGCCACTGACTGCGCTCACCGCTTTGCAGGCCCTGCGCGACAAGGGAGAACTGGCACAGGGAGAGCGGGTGCTGATAAACGGCGCCTCAAGTGGTGTAGGCTCTTTTGCCATACAGATTGCCAAAGCACTGGGGGCAGGCGAGGTAACGGGTGTATGCAGTACTGATCACATTCAGTTGGTGAAGAGCCTTGGGGCAGACCGTGTTGTGGATTATACAGAAGAGGATTTTACAGAAAAAAAGAATTGCTATAACATTATATTCGATGCCGTGGCCAAGAGCACGTACCTGGGCAGTAAAGACAGCCTATGCCAGAATGGGCGCTATGTTACCACTGTACCTAATCCCAAGGACATAGCCCTGGGATATGCCTTGTCCGTTTTTTATAATAAGAAGCTGAAGGTTTTGGTGGCCGATGAAAAAGGAGAGGACCTGGAACTGATTCGTGCCTGGATAGAGGCAGGAAAGGTATGGCCAGTAGTGGATAAGGAGTTTCTGTTACGCGAGGCAGCGGAAGCGCACCGCTACAGCGAAGAAGGACATGCCGCCGGTAAAATCGTGCTGGTGGTGGAGTAGTGGCAGCATTGATAGTAAAGAGCATAAACTAAAAGAGGTATACCATACAAAATCCGCAAAAAGCAATGGAACAGGAACAAACTAATTTATTGAAAGACTACTCAATGGAGGAAAAAGGCGCCTACTTTGGTGCTTTGGCCACAATGGCGTCGGCAGACGGACAGACAACAGAGGAAGAACTGGAATTTTTAAGCCTGATGAGCGAGGCTGCAGAGCTTCCGGAAAATGTACAGCAGGAGGTCATCCATATCGCTAAAAACCCATCGCAGATAAACGTGCAGAAGTGCCTGGATGTGCTGAAGGGCAGCCAGCTGCGATTCTCCTTTATTACTGATATCATCAGCTTTGCGAAAGCTGACGGGCATTACTCTCCGGAAGAGCAAAAGGAGATTCAGCGGATGGCTGATTACCTGCAGGTAAACCAGAAGCAGTACAGCATACTGGAGCAATATGTAAGCAAAGCCGACGAGGCACAGAAGCAGGGGGAGGACCCAACTTCGCAGTCGTTTCTGAACAAGAACGGCTTTGGCGATATGTTTAAAAATGCAGGTATCTCACCACAAATGGTACAGGGTATTTTAGGCATAGCTGCCCCTCTGGTGATTGCAAAATTGTTAGGCGGCGGGCGGCGCAGCCGATACGGTGGCGGTATGATGGGCGGCATGGGCGGTGGCTTGCTCGGCGGGCTCTTAGGCGGTGGCATGATGGGAGGCGGCATGGGCGGAGGTATGTACCGCAGCGGCGGCGGACTCGGCTCCATCATCTCCATATTAGGAGGGCTGAACGACAAAAAAGGCTATGGCAAGGTAAGGAAGTCAGGTGGTTTGGGCGGTTTACTGGGAGGTATATTTGGAGGACGACGTAGCGGTGGTGGCTGGTAGGTAAATGCGGAGCAGGAACTTACTCCAGTTCCTGCTCTATTAAATTCTTAAGGTCTTCTTCACGCAGTAGCCCGCGTACTTTTTTGTTCCCAATGATGAAGGTGGGTACCGCCGATACACCTGCTTCTTCATAGGCATGGCGCAGCGCTTTCAGGTGCGCCTCTTTATATTTGCCTGATTCAACTGCTGTTTTAAACTCTTCCGCATCCAGGCCAACCTCTTTCGCCAGGGCAGTCAGCACATGGATATCGCCTAAATCCTGCTCCTCCTGAAAGAAAGCGGTGAACATACGGTGCGTATAGGCGTCGCCGAGGCCTTTGTCTTTCGCGTATTGATAGCCTTCAAAAGCGAGGTGCGTGTAGGGCTGGGGCGATACTTTGGGCAGCACCATCTTAATGTCCAGTTGCTCCGCCATGGGGTATACTGAGTTTTGCCAGGTAGTTTGCAGGTAGTCTTCTTCCGGTTTAAGCGTGGGCGTAGGGTATGGCCGAAGTTCAAAGGGCATCCATTCTATTTCTACTTTATCTTCCAGGCCCTGCAGTGCCCGCTCCAGCACCACCTCACCAAAAAAGCAGTAAGGGCAAACATAGTCTGAGTATACTTTTATCTGTAGCATGTATGAGCTTATTTTGTTTATATTATTGTACCAGTTAACCAGCGATTTGTTTTCCTTAGTTTAAACATAGAAGTATATACAGCTATTTTTTAGTAAATTGTGTGCTTTGAATTTAGCTTTCTTTATGCTTCGTAACATTATACTATCGCTGGCGCTGGCTGCAAGCCTGCTTTCATGCCAGCAACAACCTCAACAGGCTACTACTACAACTGCTACTGCACAGGCCACTTTAACAACTGAAACAGAATTTTACTATCCCGGTATAGACGATGACTGGGAGCACCGCGACCCGGAGGAACTAGGCCTGGATGCGGTAAAGCTGCAGGCTGCGGTGGAATGGGCCAAGACCCAGGAAACAGAGCAAATGCCAAAAGACTTCTCCACGCAGGAGGAAATCTTTGGCAAAATGCTCGGGCCATTACCTGCTGACAGAGCCGAGACAAACGGCATCATCCTGAAGAACGGCTATATTGTGGCAGAATGGGGCGACACAAAACGACCTGACCCAACTTACAGTGTAGCAAAAAGCTTTCTCTCCACTATACTGGGCATTACTATAGACAAAGGCATGATAGAGAGTATTCATGATCCAGTTGCGAAGTATATAAAGGACGGTGGTTATGAGTCGGAGCAGAATCAAAAGGTAACCTGGGAGCATCATGCCCGTCAGACGACGGAGTGGGAAGGGGAACTTTGGGGGAAGAACAGCGATTTTGTTGGCACAGCCGAGTATGGCCGCGGAGAACGCAAGCCACGGGAACTGCAGGAGCCGGGTACTTTTTATGAATACAACGATGTACGCATAAACCGCTTTGCCCTGTCGTTGCTGCGTGTGTGGGAGAAGCCTTTGCCGGAAGTACTGGAGGATGAGGTAATGGACCCGATAAATGCCTCAGACACCTGGCGCTGGGTACCTTACCGTAACTCGAAGGTGATGATAGACGGCCAGGAGATGCCATCGGTGAGCGGTGGTACCCGCTGGGGCGGCGGTCTCTGGATTAATGCCCGCGATGAGGCGCGCTTCGGATACCTGTTCCTGCGCAACGGCCGCTGGAAAGACAAGCAATTGGTGTCAGAGGCATGGATAGAGGAAGCTACCACAAATCGTGGTCCTGTTGGACCGGATTACGGATACCTGTGGTGGTTGAATACTGAAGGAAAAGCTTGGCCAAGTGCACCCACCACCAGTTATGCCGCCCTGGGAGCAGGCCAAAATACTGTTTGGGTAGACCCGGAGCACGATATCGTGATTGTGTGGCGCTGGCACAACGGCAAACAAAACGAGCTTTTTCAGCGGGTGCTGGAGGCAGTTGAAGTAATTTGATTATTGCTCGTTTATCGTTGTTCATCATGGTGAATCATTTAGCAGTAGCTGACAAATCGAAATTTCTTTTGTCCCCCTTTGAAGGCAGGGTCGTTAAGTTCTAATGTACTTAGTCATCAGCGTAATTTTATTAGCAAAGGCCATGGTAGCGTCTTTCATTGAAAGAAACCCGCTTCTTCGAGCGATGTTCAGGGCCATGCTTTTCAATA